>NZ_CP178209.1:4800000-6031385 GCF_002632415.2 Bacteroides celer
TCGTGCAAGACGATGCAAGATGGGGAAGAATAATTATGAAAAATCTCCTGCAATCGGCTATTGCGCCTCCCAAGGTGTATATTACTATGGTTATAAATTACATGCTCTCTGCGGATTGAACGGGGTTGTACATTCATTTGACCTGACAAAGGCCAATGTACACGACATTCATTATTTGAAGGATATAAGGACAGAATATAACAATTGCACTCTCATCGGTGATAAGGGATATATCAGCACAGAGATACAATTGGATTTGTTTGAAACAGTAAATATTAGTCTTGAAGTGCCATATCGGTCAAATCAGAAGGACTGGAAACCCACATTCGCTCCATTTGCGAAGTTCAGAAAGAGAATTGAGACACTTTTTTCACAGCTTTGTGATCAATTTATGATTGTTCGGAACTATGCAAAGGATATAGAAGGATTGTTCACCCGCATTATCGGGAAAATTAGCGCATTGACAATCCTACAATATATTAACAAACTAAATGGAAGACCCATTGGAAGAATTAAATATGCGCTGATTTAATTCCGCCAACGGGTTTATATAAAGAGAAATACGTTATTTCATTGGAGTTTGCTCCAAAGTTGCCACCAGAAAGTCATAGAACTTCTGTACGGTAGGAATCAACGCTCTTTCGTCCGGCGAATGCGGTGAACGCAAAGTCGGACCAAAAGAAATCATGTCCAATCCCGGAATAATAGCACCGATAATACCACATTCCAAACCAGCGTGAATCACTTTCACTGCAGGTTCTACGCCAAACTGCTGTTTATAGGATGACTTCATCGCATGCAAAATCGGAGAATTTACATTAGGTTGCCAACCGGAATATCCGCCTGTCATCTCTACCTTCATCCCTGCCATAGAGAAACAAGACTCTAAGCTGGTAGTCAGATATTCCTTCATGCTATCGCTTGAACTACGAGCCAAAATCTTAATGGCTGCCTTCCCTTCACCAATCGTAATAATAGCAAGGTTGGAAGACGTTTCTACCGTATCCGGAACAGTAGGGATCATACGTGTCACACCGTTCTGACAAGCAAAGATTGCATCAATCAGATTGTCTTGAATTTCTTCAGGTACTTCACCGGCAGGAAGTTCTACGCGTTCAGCTGTAAAACTGATCGGAGTTTCAATAGCCGAATATTCTTCATTGAACAGGTTTTCGCAGTATTTCACCAAGCCCAGCAGTTCTTCTTCATTTTCAGCCGGAATGGTAATAACCGCATGCGCCTCACGCGGGATAGCATTACGCATATTACCACCTTCCCAGCTAGCCAAACGGGCTTCATAGCTGGCAACCGCTTCACGAACGAAACGAACCAATAACTTATTGGCATTGGCACGCCCCTCATTGATTTCCAATCCCGAATGTCCGCCGCGCAATCCTTTCAAAGTAACTTTCACTGCGATATCTCCTGCTTCGGGAACTACTTCCTTATATTCCAAGGTAGCAGTTACGTCCATACCTCCGGCACAACCGATATACAATTCACCTTCATCTTCCGAGTCCAGATTCAACAGAATTTCACCGTTCAGGGTGCCCGGCTTCAAACCAAATGCACCGTACATACCGGTTTCTTCATCTTTAGTGATAAGAGCTTCCAGAGGACCGTGTTTCAGGTCTTTTGCTTCCAGCACGGCCATGATGGCAGCTACTCCCAGTCCGTTGTCCGCACCCAAAGTAGTACCTTTTGCTTTCACCCAGTCACCATCTATATAAGTTTCAATCGGGTCTTTTTCAAAATCGTGTACAGTATCGTTGTTCTTCTGCGGAACCATATCCATGTGCGCCTGAAGAATTACACCTTTCCGGTTTTCCATACCCGGAGTTGCCGGTTTACGGATAATCACATTACCTGCTTCGTCTACAAAAGACTCCAAGCCCAAGCCTTTTCCGAAACCAAGAAGAAATTCAGTTATTTTTTCCATGTGTCCTGACGGACGAGGAATCTGTGTCAACGAATAAAAATGCTTCCACACATTTTGTGGAGCTAAAGAAAGAATGGTACTCATAATAAATATTTTAAAACGATTTTAAATCTAATAATTAAACAGTGCCAAGTTATGGAAAAGTTTTCAGATGGCAAAGGACGTCAACAAAAACATTTAAGAATACACAGTTTTAGCTAAAATTTCACCCTCGATGTCTATTGGTGAATGGCAGAGCGGCAAATCCATAGATGCCCAACAGAACAACCAGAAAGGTTTGAATACCGTGTACAATCAGGGCAAAGATTCCGGCATCCGTCACATTTACTCCATAAAGCATCATCATAGAAATGATAGCGAAATGCCACGGCCCCGCCCCGTTGGGAGTAGGCACAATCACGGCAAACGTACCGCCCACAAACATGACCAATGCCGCCAGAATACCTAAATGCGCTGTAAAGGCAAAACAATAGAATGTGAAATAGAAATGGAGAAAGTAGCACGTCCAAATAGCCAGTGTATAAAAAATAAAGAGAGGAATGTTACGCACTCCCCTTAAAGACATAATCCCCTCCCATATATTAAGTACAAAGCCTTTCACCCGTTCGTAAAAGAACAGCGTTTTTCTTAAATAATAAAGAAGGATCGCCACACCGATAAAACAGAACAGGATGATATAAAACCATACTGAAGTCAAAAGATGAACAAGAGAGGGTATTTTTGTTCCGGTCTGTTGAAGAAAGGTGACGAAGATAGGTAATTGAAGCAAGACTGTGATGCCTGTGATGAGAAGAATCGTCAATGTATCGACCAATCGCTCCGTAACGACTGTTCCCAACGACTTGGCAAACGAGACGTTATCATATTTCGCCAAAACCCCGCAACGGCTCACTTCCCCGATCCGGGGAACTACCAGACTGGCAGCATAAGAAATGAAGATAGCATTCACACAATCGCTCTTTTTCGGGAAAGCGTCCAACGGTTCCAGTGTCTGTCTCCACCGCCATCCACGAAAGACTTGTGCGAACACCCCGAACACTAATGAGAAGAGCATCCACCACCAATTTGTACCGTGTAATAACACATCGCCCGCTTTTGTAAAATCAAAGTCGCGATACACCCAGAATAAGATAAAGCCGCCTAAAACAACCGGTAATATCAGTTTCAGTGTCTTTTTTAATAGTTTCTTCATCCTTAATTCTTCATTCTTCATTTAAAAGAATTACCTTTGTCGGCTGCAAAAGTAATTATTTAGTTGGTAAATGAAATTAGTAAAGCCTAAAAAGTTTCTCGGACAGCACTTTCTGAAAGATCTGAAAGTTGCGCAAGATATTGCCGATACTGTCGACACTTTCCCCGAACTGCCTATTTTGGAGGTGGGACCGGGTATGGGAGTATTGACCCAGTTTCTGGTGAAAAAAGACCGGTTGATAAAGGTCGTAGAAGTTGACTATGAGTCGGTTGCCTATCTTCGCGAAGCTTATCCGTCATTGGAGGACCACATCATCGAAGATGACTTTCTGAAAATGAACCTTCACCGGCTATTCGACGGCAAACCTTTCGTACTGACCGGTAATTATCCGTATAACATCTCCAGCCAGATCTTTTTCAAGATGCTGGACAACAAAGATATCGTCCCCTGCTGTACGGGAATGATTCAAAAAGAGGTAGCCGAACGTATTGCAGCCGGACCGGGCAGCAAGACTTACGGCATCCTTAGCGTATTGATTCAGGCTTGGTACAAAGTGGAATACTTATTCACAGTGAGCGAACATGTGTTCAACCCGCCCCCAAAAGTGAAAAGCGCTGTCATCCGCATGACGCGCAACGAGACTAAAGAGTTGGGATGTGATGAGAAACTGTTCAAACAGGTAGTGAAAACGACTTTCAACCAACGACGCAAAACATTGCGCAACTCTATCAAACCTATTTTAGGCAAAGATTGTCCACTCACGGAGGACATATTATTTAATAAACGCCCGGAACAACTATCGGTAGCAGAATTTATAGACCTGACCAATAAAATGGAAGAAGCATTAAAGACGGCAGGCAACAACCAACAACCGACTGATGGGCAGCAGTGAGCAGAGAACTGGATTTTGTAATTCGTAATTTGTAATTGACAACGATGAACGAGGAATACATTGACAACGTTAAACACCTTATTGAGCAAAAAGACGCCGATACGGTAAAAGGGCTTCTCATCGACCTCCATCCGGCCGACATCGCCGAATTGTGCAATGACCTGAATCCGGAAGCGGCCAAGTTCATCTATCGCCTGCTCGACAACGAAATTGCCGCCGACGTGCTTGTCGAAATGGACGAAGACGCTCGTAAAGAGCTACTCGAAATGCTCCCTTCGGAGACAATCGCCAAACGCTTCGTTGACTACATGGATACGGACGATGCCGTAGACCTGATGCGTGAACTCGATGAAGATAAGCAAGAAGAGGTTCTTTCGCACATTGAGGACATTGAACAGGCAGGTGACATTGTCGACTTGTTGAAATACGACGAAAATACCGCCGGTGGTTTAATGGGTACGGAAATGGTACTCGTCAACGAGAACTGGAGTATGCCCGAATGTCTGAAAGAGATGCGTCAACAGGCGGAAGAGCTGGACGAAATCTATTATGTATATGTCATTGACGACGACGAACGTCTGCGAGGTATCTTCCCGCTCAAAAAGATGATTACGTCTCCTTCTGTATCCAAAGTGAAACACGTGATGCAGAAAGATCCGATTTCCGTGCATGTAGATACTCCTATCGACGAGGTGGTACAGGCGATTGAAAAGTATGACTTGGTGGCCATCCCCGTTATCGACAGTATCGGTCGACTTGTGGGACAAATCACCGTCGACGACGTCATGGATGAAGTTCGTGAACAATCGGAACGTGACTATCAGTTGGCATCCGGTCTTTCGCAGGACGTAGAAACAGACGATAATGTATTGAAACAGACCACTGCCCGCCTCCCCTGGTTATTAATCGGTATGATCGGCGGAATCGGAAACTCTATGATATTGGGAAATTTCGATGCTACTTTTGCTGCTCATCCCGAAATGGCACTTTATATCCCGCTGATCGGTGGTACAGGAGGAAATGTCGGAACACAATCTTCGGCAATCATCGTACAAGGCTTGGCAAACAGTTCGCTGGATGCCAAAAACACATTCAAGCAAGTCACCAAGGAAGCAGTAGTAGCATTAATCAATGCCACGATTATCTCCTTATTAGTATACACCTACAACTTTATCCGGTTCGGTGCAACAGCTACGGTGACTTATTCCGTATCCATCAGCCTGTTTGCCGTGGTTATGTTCGCTTCCATTTTCGGAACACTGGTACCAATGACTCTGGAGAAGCTAAAGATTGATCCTGCAATTGCAACAGGACCGTTTATAGCCATTACAAATGACATCATTGGAATGATGTTGTACATGGGAATAACCGTTTTATTGTCATAAAAACACGATAAACAAAAAAAAATAAGCAAAATAGTATGAAGTAATCGTTTTATTTCATTAATTTGTGACCCAAAACTAATATACAATGATGGACGCTCATGACACTAATCACCCCTTGAACCAAGGGGAATTAGAAGAAGAAAAGAAAACAGTCGAGGTTTCTGAAGCTATTACAGAGACTCCGAGTGAAGAAGTTACTGCCGAAGTTCAACCTGAAGCAGCCCCTAAACCTGCCACTAAGGAAGATGTACTAAACCAGCTGAAAGAGCTTGCGCAAGATGCCGAAAATGCGAACAAGCAGGAAATTGACAATCTGAAACAATCATTCTACAAGTTACATAATGCCGAGTTGGAAGCTGCTAAGGTACAGTTTACAGACAACGGTGGAAACATTGAAGATTTTGTTGCCCAAGAGGACCCGACAGAGGAAGAATTCAAACGTCTGATGGGGGTTATCAAGGAAAAACGCAGCAGACAGGTTGCTGAGCTGGAACGCCAGAAGGAAGAAAACCTGCAAGTGAAACTTTCCATTATCGAAGAACTGAAAGAATTGGTGGAATCCGGAGATGATGCCAACAAATCTTATACAGAATTCAAGAAGCTGCAACAGCAATGGAATGACACGAAATTGGTACCGCAAGGCAAAGTGAATGAACTTTGGAAAAACTATCAATTATATGTAGAGAAGTTCTACGATTTATTGAAACTGAACAATGAATTCCGTGAATACGACTTCAAAAAGAATCTGGAAATCAAGACGCGCCTCTGCGAAGCTGCTGAAAAGCTGGCTGACGAGGAGGACGTGGTTTCCGCTTTCCACCAACTGCAGAAGTTGCATCAGGAATTCCGCGATACAGGTCCGGTAGCCAAAGAACTGCGTGATGAGATCTGGAATCGGTTCAAAGCCGCTTCTACCGCTGTCAACCGCCGTCATCAGCAGCACTTCGAGTCGCTGAAAGAGGCCGAGCAGCACAATTTGGACCAAAAGACCGTAATCTGCGAAATCGTTGAAGCGATTGAGTATGATGAATTGAAGACATTCTCTGCTTGGGAAAATAAGACTCAGGAAGTGATTGCCCTGCAAAACAAATGGAAAACCATCGGTTTTGCACCTCAAAAGATGAATGTGAAAATCTTCGAACGTTTCCGTCATGCCTGCGATGATTTCTTCAAGAAGAAAGGAGAATTTTTCAAGAGCCTGAAAGAAGGTATGAATGAAAATCTGGAAAAGAAGAAAGCACTCTGCGAAAAAGCGGAAGCTTTGAAAGATAGCACGGACTGGAAAGTTACTGCCGATGCGCTGACCAAACTTCAAAAAGAATGGAAGACCATCGGACCGGTAGCCAAGAAGCATTCGGATGCTATTTGGAAACGTTTCATCACTGCTTGCGACTACTTCTTTGAGCAAAAGAACAAGGCCACTTCTTCACAACGCTCTGTCGAAACAGAGAATATGGAAAAGAAGAAAGCATTGATCGAAAAGTTATCCGCTATCGATGAGAACATGGATACCGAAGAAGCAAGCAATCTGGTTCGGGATTTGATGAAGGAATGGAACTCTATCGGTCATGTGCCGTTCAAAGAAAAAGATAAGCTATACAAGCAATATCACGGATTGATCGATCAGTTATTCGACCGTTTCAACATCAATGCTTCCAACAAGAAGTTAAGCAACTTCCGTTCGAACATTAGCAATATCCAGGGGGGCGGCACTCAATCTTTATATAGAGAACGCGAGAAACTGGTACGTACTTATGAGAATATGAAGAATGAACTTCAGACTTATGAGAACAATCTGGGCTTCCTAACTTCTACTTCCAAGAAAGGCAGCAGCCTGTTGACGGAACTGAACCGCAAGGTAGACAAGTTGAAAGCAGACTTGGAACTGGTATTACAAAAAATTAAAGTAATCGACGAATCAATTAAAGCAGAAGAATAATCCTCTGCCCGATTTAGAGAAATAAAAGAAACAGGTTTTATGCTCGCTTGAGCAATAAAACCTGTTTCTCTTTTCTGCTAAACAAGCTTAGGGATATTCCTAAAATAGGAAAATTTAAGGCAACTAATTCATTGCGAGTTAGTTGCCTTTTTTTGTATCTTTAAGCATTCCCCCCAAAAAACGGTTTGACGGCCAAAACGGGGGTAATCTAAAATAAAAACACATGGTAAAGATACAAAAAATCTCTGAAATCGAACCTCGTTTAGGTTTTACTGAGTTCGATATGCTAAAAAAATATCGTCAAAGTTTTGCAACGAGTGAATTAGGTCGCCTCCATGCTCTATTTCCTTTCTCGGAACTGGCCCGACAAATGCATTTGAAGTCCTCTGCTTTGGGTCGTAAAAGTTATTTTTCTCCTGAGGGTAAAATAGCTTTGATGGTCCTGAAGTCCTATACCAACTTTTCAGATTCACAACTGATTGAACATTTAAACGGTAATATTCATTACCAGTTATTTTGTGGCGTTCAGATTGACCCGCTTCATCCACTGACCAATCCTAAAATCGTCAGTGCAATTCGTCAGGAACTAGCGGATCGCCTTGATATTGAGTCCCTCCAGCCTATTCTGGCTGACCATTGGAAACCTTATCTTGAGAACCTTCATGTCTGTATGACCGATGCCACCTGTTATGAAAGCCATCTGCGTTTCCCTACTGATGTCAAACTCTTATGGGAAGGTATTGTATGGCTTCATCGTCATCTGTGCAAACATTGCCGGACATTGTACATACAACGTCCCCGTAATAAATATCTTGATGTAAGCCGTGCCTATCTTGTTTACAGTAAACTGCGTAAACGCAGGAAATCACAGACTCGTATGATTACGCGCAGGTTACTTCAGTTATTGGAAAAGTTACTTGACCAGCTGGAGCAGCTTCATTCATCCTACAGGAACAGGCTTACACTATCCTCTGATTACCAAAGACGTTTCTCGGTCATACAGACAGTCCTTGAGCAAGGGAAGAATTTATTTACAGGCAAAAAAGTATCCAACCGTATCGTGAGTATCGACCGGCATTACCTTCGTCCCATTATCAGAGGCAAGGAAACCAAATCCGTTGAATTCGGAGCCAAAGTCAACAATATACAGATAGACGGAATCTCCTTTATAGAACATATCTCCTTTAAGGCTTTTAACGAAGGAGTACGTTTGAAAGACTGTATTCATCTGCAACAACAACTGACCGGGGTTAGGGTTAAGGCGCTTGCGGCGGATTCAATCTATGCCAATAATGCCAACCGGAAATTTTGTACAAAATATCATATAAGTACTTCCTTTAAGCGTAAGGGCAGAGCTGCCAAAGATGAGCCGCTTCGTAAGATCTTACGCTCGGAACTCAGCCGTGAAAGAGCTACCCGCCTGGAAGGAAGCTTTGGAACGCAGAAACAACATTACTCACTGGCTAGGATAAAAGCCCGAAACAGGAAAACGGAAATCCTTTGGATTTTCTTTGGAATACATACGGCTAATGCGGTATGTATGATAAAAAAGGTCGAAAAGAAAAAAAGAACGGCAGCATAATCGGACCAAAATAAGAGGAAAAAAAGGAGAGGTTTTAACTTCCCCTGAAAAAGACATGTACATAATGCATGGTTGGGAAGAAAAAAATAAGAATATGTAAATAATATTCTATAAAAAAGATAGAGGAATGGCAATTTGGCCGAAAAAAATAAGAGAAAAGCTCACGTAAAGTAAAACTTTTCTCTTGATTTATAAGAAAGAGGAACATTTACGGAATATCCCAGCTTATACAGCTTGTTTAAAGATTTATTTCTTAAACATCAACTTCACAGCTTCTTTTCACAGCAAATTTGCGTTTCTCTTGACTATGAATGTCCGGAAACAATAAAACCCTGCAAAAACTAATTCTTAGCAGGGTTCTATCTAAATTGACGTTGATTTTGTTGGGCTACCTGGATTCGAACCAGGAATGACAGGACCAGAATCTGTAGTGTTACCATTACACCATAGCCCAATAATTCCCGTTTGCGGGTGCAAAGATACAAATATTTTGGGAATTCAAAACAATTCTGATATTTTTTTTGCAAAAATGTCCAAATAAGCTTTCTAAACAAAAGTATCTCCACTAAAAAACACAAAAATTGAGGGATAACTTTCTTGTATCCAATAAATCAGCGTATATTTGTCAAAAATATCACGTTTATAATCAGAAACAAAGGGTTGCCTTTTTTTGTTATAAACAAATAGAGAACATAAATTATTAATCTCAATTACAGGAATGAACGATACTAAAGTATTAATTGAAAAAATAAAAGAAGGAATTCAAGAGAAAAAAGGTAAAAAGATAATCGTTGCCGATTTAACCAGCATAGAAGATACCATCTGTAAATATTTCGTTATCTGTCAGGGAAATTCTCCCAGTCAAGTGAGTGCCATTGTAGATTCAATCAAGGAATTTACACGCAAAGGTGCGGATAGCAAACCTTATGCAATCGATGGACTCCGGAATGCTGAATGGGTGGCAATGGACTATGCCGATGTACTGGTACACGTCTTTTTACCGGAGACAAGAGATTTTTATAATCTTGAACACCTTTGGGCAGATGCCAAACTTACTCAAATCCCCGATCTAGACTAATTAATGATTATGGACAATAATAATAGCAATAATAACAATAGCAATAAACCTAACAATAAGGTTAATATGCCTAAGTTCAACCTGAACTGGATGTATATGATTATTGCCCTTATGCTTCTCGGCCTCTGGTGGGGCAGTGATTCAAAGGGAGCTGGAAGCAAAGCTGTAACTTACAGTGAGTTTCAGGACTACGTAAAAAAGGGCTATGTAAGCAAAGTATTGGGTTATGAAGATAAGTCAATAGAAGCTTTTCTTAAACCGACTGCTGTAGGGGCTGTTTTTGGAGCGGACTCTACCAAAGTGGGACGTAACCCTATCATTACAAGTAGAACGCCATCTACCGATAAACTGGAAGAGTTTTTGCAGGCAGAAAAGGAAGCCGGTCATTTTGACGGTTCTTCCGACTATCCGCCCAAATCGGATATTTTTCCCGCAATCCTGATCCAGATACTCCCGCTTGTCTTGCTTGTAGCGTTATGGATCTTCTTCATGCGCCGTATGAGCGGAGGTGGCAGTGGTGGCCCCGGCGGTGTATTTAACGTAGGAAAATCAAAAGCCCAGCTTTTTGAAAAAGGTGGAGCCATCAAGATTACATTTAAGGATGTAGCGGGTTTGGCAGAAGCGAAACAAGAGGTAGAGGAAATTGTAGAGTTCTTGAAGGAACCGCAGAAATATACGGATTTGGGAGGTAAGATACCCAAAGGAGCATTGCTGGTAGGCCCTCCGGGAACCGGTAAAACTTTGCTTGCCAAAGCTGTGGCGGGTGAAGCTAATGTTCCTTTCTTCTCACTGGCAGGTTCTGACTTCGTGGAAATGTTTGTGGGTGTAGGTGCATCCCGTGTTCGCGACTTGTTTAAACAGGCCAAAGAGAAAGCTCCTTGTATCGTCTTTATTGATGAGATTGATGCCGTAGGACGTGCTCGTGGCAAAAATCCTGCAATGGGAGGAAATGACGAACGCGAAAACACCTTGAACCAGTTATTGACAGAGATGGACGGTTTCGGTTCCAACAGCGGTGTAATTATCCTTGCTGCTACTAACCGTGTAGACGTACTTGATAAAGCATTGCTCCGTGCAGGACGTTTTGACCGTCAGATACATGTGGATCTGCCCGACTTGAATGAACGTAAAGAAGTATTTGGTGTGCATTTGCGCCCGATCAAAATAGACGATAGTGTTGATGTAGACTTGCTGGCTCGCCAAACTCCGGGATTCTCGGGTGCGGATATCGCCAATGTCTGCAATGAAGCTGCATTGATCGCTGCCCGCCACGGAAAGAAATTTGTAGGCAAGCAAGACTTTCTGGATGCGGTAGACCGCATCATCGGTGGTCTGGAAAAGAAAACCAAGATTACTACGGAAGCTGAAAGACGTTCCATCGCTTTGCATGAAGCAGGACACGCCTCTATCTCCTGGTTATTGGAATATGCCAATCCGTTGATTAAGGTAACTATCGTTCCCCGCGGACGTGCATTAGGAGCTGCCTGGTATCTGCCGGAAGAACGTCAGATTACTACTAAGGAGCAAATGTTGGATGAAATGTGTGCTACTTTAGGAGGACGCGCCGCTGAAGATTTATTCCTCGGCCGCATTTCAACTGGTGCCATGAACGACTTGGAAAGAGTGACTAAACAGGCATACGGTATGATTGCTTATTTAGGTATGAGCGACAAGCTGCCGAATTTATGTTATTACAACAACGATGAATATTCTTTCAACCGTCCATACAGCGAAAAGACAGCCGAACTAATTGACGAAGAAGTCAAGAGAATGGTGAACGAGCAGTATGACCGCGCCAAGAGAATTCTGTCAGAGCACAAAGAAGGTCACAACGAACTGACGCAATTACTGATTGACAAAGAGGTAATCTTTGCGGAAGACGTTGAACGTATCTTCGGCAAACGCCCCTGGGCTTCGCGTTCGGAAGAAATCATGGCTGCTAAAGAAAGCCAGGATGCCGCAAGAGCTGAAAGGGAACTTGCCCAAAAGTTAAAAGAAGAAGAAAAAGAAATCAAAGAAGAAGAAGCTGAAAATACTGCAGAGGAGCAAGCCCCCATTGACACCAAAGTTGCCGCAGCAGGTAACAAGGTTACAGTGGAAGGCAAAGTTACCGTAGAGGGTAAGTCCAATGGAGAAGAACAAGCTAACGGGTCCAACTAATTAAAACGAATAGATTTTGATTAACAATTTCATAAAACGAGCTATTACGGGTGTACTCTTCGTTGCCATCTTGGTAGGGTGCATCCTTTATGACGCATTCAGTTTTGGCATTCTGTTCACCGTTATCAGTGCACTGACTATTTATGAGTTTGCACAGTTGGTAAATATGCGCGCAGAAGGAGTCAAGATAAACAAGACCATTAATATGCTCGGCGGGGCTTATTTATTCCTCGCAATCATGGGATTCTGCATTGATGCAGCCGATTCGAAAATATTCATCCCGTATGTGCTTTTATTGCTTTACATGATGATTAGCGAGTTGTATCTGAAAAAGGAGAACCCGGTACTTAACTGGGCTTATTCGATGCTTAGCCAATTTTATATCGGTCTGCCTTTTGCTTTGCTGAATGTATTGGCTTTCCATAATGATCCGGCATCGGAATTCAGTAGCATAAGCTATAATCCGATTCTACCGTTATCCATCTTTATTTTCCTTTGGCTGAATGATACGGGTGCTTATTGCATCGGGTCACTGATAGGCAAACACCGACTCTTTGAACGCATCTCTCCCAAGAAATCATGGGAAGGCTCTATCGGCGGCGGAGTTGTAGCAATCGGAGTATCTTTTATACTTGCTCACTACTTCCCATTTATGTCAATGATGGAATGGGCAGGACTGGCATTGGTAGTGGTTATATTCGGTACATGGGGCGACCTGACGGAGTCATTGCTAAAACGCCAATTGCACGTAAAGGATTCGGGAAATATTCTTCCGGGACATGGAGGGATGCTCGATCGGTTTGATAGTTCTTTGATGGCCATACCGGCAGCAGTCGTTTACCTATATGCATTAACGTGGTCCTAACAGGAGTTTTTCTCATCGATTAGAATTGCACACAATACAAAAGGTCGGGAACTTCGATAGAAGTATCCCGACCTTTTTCACACACAGTAAATCATAGTTAGGTTATCGGATCGAAGAAGTGGAGTGTACATCCTTCGCAGCTTCCGGCACACCTACCGGATGTTCCAGATCAAGAACGATCACTCTTCCTTCTCCATGTTCTCTTGAATTTATAGTCACTTTAAAACCTTTCATTGTTGATTCGGCATCTTTTTCCGTTGGGAAGAACTTTTCCAGATTATAAGAAACTCGTCCCCATCCCCAATAGTCAGTCACATCCTCATACGTATTATAACGCAGTTCCAAATGTACGTAACCATCTTCAGCTACATTCAATGTTCTCGGTTCTGATGGTTCTCCCGTTTCTATCTTATTTTGCACAAGGCTGATACGATGTTTCTCCGAGCGAGGCAGCTCCTGACGGAAAATAACATTCAGGAATTTTCCTCCCAACCACATGTCACCCTGATAAATCAGGATAGGATCATTGCCGAATTCCACCGCTTCTTCCTCTGTGGTCATATCTTCCACTTCCTTTGTCAACAATTCCTGTACACCTTCCATTTTCACCTGAACTCCTTTTCCTCCTTCCATGTCATACAAAGGATTGAAAAAGGCCACTACACGTTCACCGTCTACCGGTTTAAACCAAGGTATGGAAGTAGCAACCGGATCAATCAATCCCCAACGATCACCTTCCAAATAATAACCTCCTCCACCGGTTGCCCGAACGGTCGCCCAATCCCAACTGAAATCTCCGATAGAATAACCATCATCATCACATGATTGCAACATTGGCACTAATGCCAATAACAACATTCCTAAAAGCCACTTAAATTTTTTCATATCTTTTTCCTTTCTTTTTTTAGTCTTCTGCTTAATAAATAAAAAAGCCGTGCAATTACTGCATCGGCTTTACGTTTATTCAGAAAAAGAAAGTTATTTTTTCAACAAGCGCAGCATTTCACGAGCTGCATGACGGGGAGCACCGGCAGGCCCCAACCGTTCGGCCACATATTCATATCCCAAAAGCATTTCATTTCTATATGCTTCATTTTCAATGATATTTTTCAATTCACTTTGCATATTCTTCACGGTCATCGTATCCGCCACCAACTCTTTTACCACTTCACGGTCGGCAATCAGATTAACTAACGAAATAAATTTCACGGTCAAGATATGACGCCGCAAGAAGGAAACCACTTTCCCTATCGGAGTGTAATAACAAACGACTTGGGGAACACGAAACAATGCCGTCTCAAGAGTAGCCGTGCCTGAAGTGACCAAAGCCACATCTGCGTGCTGCAACAAACGATAGGTTTGATCGAAAATGATTTTCACTTTCGCTTCTCCTACATATTTTTTATAATAGTCGGGAGCAATGGCAGGAGCACCCGCCAGAACAAGCTGATAATCGGGAAAAGCAGAAGCAGCCTTCAACATATCCGGCAGATTATCTTTGATTTCCTGTTTCCGACTACCTGCAAGAAGAGCTATTACCGGTTTATCTTCCAGTTGATTCTCCGCAATAAACTGATCCTTATTTTTCGGATGAGCTTTCTGATAAGCCACCACCTCATCCACGGTAGGATTACCAACATAGTGGATGGGGTATTGATGCTTTCCTTCGAAGAACTCTACTTCAAAAGGAAGAATGGAGAAAAGTTCGTCTACATCTCGTTTTATATTCTTGATACGATACTCCTTCCACGCCCATATCTTCGGAGAAATATAATAATAAACCGGAATCTGTGTCTTTGCATGAACAAACTTGGCTATATCCAGATTGAATCCCGGATAGTCCACGAGAATAACAACATCCGGTTGCCAGGAAACAATGTCTTCTTTACAACGCTTCATATTTGCAAAGATAGTGCGCAGATGGAGCAACACGGGAATAAAACCCATGTATGCCAGTTCTTTATAATGTTTCACCATCGTTCCTCCGACGGCAGCCATCAAATCACCTCCGAAAAACCGGAAATCAGCCTGCGGATCTTTTGCCTTTAAGGCAGCCATCAGATGAGAAGCGTGCAAGTCGCCGGAAGCTTCGCCGACAATCAGATAATACTTCATAATAGTTGATAGTTGATAGTTGATAAATGATAGGTAATATCAACTAATTAAACCAGTTGTTAAGTTCATCCATAAAGTGATAAGCTGTCACATCAACCGTGGTCGGAGTGATAGCAACATAGCCATTTGCCAAAGCCCAATGATCGTTCTTCTCATTTTCATGTTCGTGATCGGTAAATTCACCGGTCAACCAGAAATAATTCGGATCGTTCAGACGGGGACAGGCAGCCCATTCGTTCGTCCAACGGCCTTTTGCCTGTTCACAGATTTTGATTCCTTTGATATCGGTTGTATCCGGGAAATTTACGTTCAGGCAGGTTAAAGGAGGAAGTCCTTTTTCCAGTACCATGGTGGCAATACTGCGAATATAAGGTCTGGCAGCTTCAAAATCGGCATCGGGTGCATGATTGCACAAAGAGAAGCCAATAGAAGGGATTCCATTCAAACAACCTTCGAATACCACTCCCATTGTGCCAGAATAGTGTACGTTAGTGGCGGAGTTATCTCCATGATTGATACCACCGACTACCAAGTCCGGTGTCCGGTCGAGCACTGTGTTCCGTGCCAATTTGATGCAATCGGTCGGTGTTCCCGAACATTTATAAACAGTTAAACCTACTTCTTTCTTTACTAACTGATAATGAACAGGTTGCGTCACCGTCAGCGCACAACCACTGCCCGAGCGCGGAGCATCAGGTGCCATTACCACAATATCTCCCAAAGGGCGAAGAAACTTCACCAGTTCATTAATCCCTTTAGCCATCACGCCATCGTCATTAGAAACAAGTATCAACGGCTTTTCATTTTCCATATCTTCAATCCTTTCCTTTTTTATATTCGCACAAAAGTAACAAAAAGAAGCCGTACCGCCAAACACCTCCCTACATCAGATCGAAAAGTCTCTTTCCACCCCACTCCTACCCGTTTACAAATCTTAATCTTCTGCAAGCGAGCAAAAAAAGAAATAGATATCCAATATAAATATGTATATTTGCAAGCTCGTTAAAGAGAAAAGAAGATGATGAACCTGTTGAAGTTTTATAACCGTTTCGTCCGACAGTTATTAACAAAACAGGCGACTTATCAACAGAAATTGCAAAGTTTCTCTTTTTTCGTAGGCGCTCTAAGGATTTATCACTTATTTCGCTGCCAATAAATTTAGAGAATATGGGAAAAATTATTGCTTTGGCCAATCAAAAGGGTGGTGTAGGAAAAACAACGACTACGATTAACCTCGCAGCTTCACTTGCTACACTGGAAAAAAAGGTTCTCGTGGTAGATGCCGACCCGCAAGCTAATGCCTCTTCCGGTCTGGGAGTAGACATCAAGCAGTCGGAATGCACTATCTATGAGTGTATTATTGACAGAGCCAACGTACAGGACGCTATCCTTGACACGGAGATTGATTCTTTGAAAGTGATCTCTTCGCACATCAATCTTGTAGGGGCAGAGATTGAAATGCTGAACCTCCCAAACCGAGAAAAGATACTAAAAGAAGTGCTCACTCCTTTGAAGAAAGAATATGACTATATTCTGATAGACTGTTCTCCTTCATTAGGACTAATCACGATCAACGCCCTAACGGCAGCGGATTCGGTGATTATTCCCGTTCAAGCCGAATATTTCGCTCTTGAAGGTATCAGCAAACTGTTGAATACCATCAAAATCATCAAGTCGAAACTGAATCCGGCTTTAGAGATCGAAGGTTTCCTGCTGACGATGTATGATTCTCGTCTGCGTCAGGCTAATCAGATCTATGACGAAGTGAAACGGCATTTCCAGGAACTGGTGTTCAATACCGTTGTTCAACGAAATGTGAAATTGAGCGAGGCTCCCAGCTACGGTGTTCCGACCATCCTTTACGATGCGGAATCTACCGGTGCCAAGAACCACTTGGCTCTTGCTAAAGAGATTATCAACCGAAATAAATAAAAGAAGAAGATATGGCAACACAAAAAAGAAATGCATTAGGACGCGGTTTAGACGCCTTGCTCTCAATGGATGATGTGAAAACCGAAGGGTCTTCTTCCATTAATGAAATAGAGCTGGCAAAGATTACTGTCAATCCTAACCAGCCCCGCCGTGAGTTTGACGAAACAGCATTGCAGGAACTGGCTGATTCCATTGCGGAAATCGGTATCATCCAACCTATTACTTTACGCAAACTCTCGGACGATGAATATCAGATCATCGCGGGAGAACGTCGTTATCGCGCTTCACAAAGAGCAGGCTTGAAAACAATCCCTGCTTATATACGCACTGCCGACGACGAAAACATGATGGAAATGGCGCTGATTGAAAATATCCAGCGTGAAGACCTGAATGCCGTAGAAATCGCACTTGCCTACCAGCATCTGCTCGATCAGTATGAATTGACACAGGAACGTCTTAGCGAACGTATCGGAAAAAAAAGAACGACGATCGCCAACTACCTGCGCTTACTAAAATTGCCGGCTCCAATACAGATGGCCCTGCAAAACAAGCAGCTGGACATGGGACATGCCCGTGCGCTGATTTCATTAGGCGACCCTAAACTACAAGTTAAAATATTCGAAGAAATACAAGAACACGGATATTCAGTCCGCAAAGTAGAAGAAATTGTTAAATCATTAAGCGAAGGAGAAGCGGTGAAAAGCGGCACACGGAAAATAACACCGAAACGTGCCAAACTTCCCGAAGAGTTCAACTTATTGAAGCAACAACTCTCTGGCTTTTTCAACACCAAGGTACAACTCACTTGCTCTGAAAAGGGAAAGGGAAAGATCAGTATTCCTTTCGGTAACGAGGAGGAACTGGAACGTATCATGGAAATCTTCGATACGCTAAAGAAGTAAATGACAAGAAAAAGTAAGAAATATCAGTTACTAGTCAGCGCCCTGCTTCTCTGTTTTTTACAGGTGGCAGGGATTGATGTGTATGCACAGTCCACTGTTACTCCGGTACGGAAAGATACAACAATCATACAGCGTGAAGCGCCGAAAGCCCGTGCACGAAGACATCGTGAGCCGATTGCACAGGATTCTACAAGACAGGATTCTATCCGGATTATACCCTCCAAAGAACTTCCGGCCATCGACAGTTTGTCGGCTGCCAAGATACAGATAGCAGACAGCCTGGACGCAGCCTACAAAAAAGAGCTGAAAAAGATAGAGCAGCCGGCATCGATTGTTGTAAAGACCGACAGTGTACCGCCAACGACTCAAGATATTAACAAGAAGATATTTATCCCGAATCCGACCAAAGCTACCTGGCTGGCAGTCGTATTCCCCGGTGGAGGACAGATTTACAACCGTAAATACTGGAAATTACCTATTATATATGGAGGATTTGCTGGTTGTGCTTACGCCTTAAGTTGGAACGGTAAGATGTACAAAGACTATTCGCAAGCCTATCTGGACATTATGGACAGCAATCCGAATACGAAAAGTTACGAAGATTTGTTGCCCCCGAACTCCACTTATAATGAGGAGCAGCTAAAAAACACACTAAAAAGAAGAAAAGATATGTTCCGTCGTTATCGGGACCTTAGTATATTTGCATTTATCGGAGTTTACCTGATCTCTATCATCGACGCTTATGTAGATGCAGAGTTATCCAACTTCGATATAACCCCCGACTTGAGTATGAAAGTAGAGCCGGCCGTTATTGATAATAACAACCAGTTCCGCTCCAACAGCTTTAAAAACAAGTCGGTTGGCCTGCAATGCGTATTACGATTTTAAAAACACAATTTAGATTGATCTTATTATTGAAGCATGAAGAAATTAGTTAGCTA
The DNA here is from genome assembly GCF_002632415.2 of Bacteroides celer. Classification (NCBI taxonomy): domain Bacteria; kingdom Pseudomonadati; phylum Bacteroidota; class Bacteroidia; order Bacteroidales; family Bacteroidaceae; genus Bacteroides; species Bacteroides celer. Next base: position 4,818,923 of record NZ_CP178209.1, read on the forward strand.
TTGTTCGATTATTTTTCTTTTACTAGTGGCCACGTCGCAGGTAAAAGCGCAAAGTGTAGATGTAGTGATTCGTGAAAATGGAACTGAACGCAAAGAAAGCATCGACCTGCCTAAAAGTATGACTTATCCACTTGACAGTCTGTTGAATGACTGGAAAGCTAAAAATTATATTGATTTAGGCAAGGATTGCAGTACGGCTGAAATCAATCCTTTATTCAGTGACTCTGTCTATATCGACCGCTTGTCACGCATCCCGGCCATCATGGAAATGCCTTATAATGATATTATCCGCAAATTCATCGATATGTATGCAGGACGCTTGCGCAATCAGGTTTCTTTCATGCTAAGTGCCTGCAACTTCTATATGCCTATTTTTGAAGAAGCATTGGATGCATACGGACTTCCACTGGAACTAAGATATCTGCCGATTATCGAATCTGCGTTGAACCCATCAGCCGTATCACGTGCAGGTGCTTCCGGTCTGTGGCAATTTATGATTGGTACAGGTAAGATTTATGGTTTGGAATCAAACAGCCTGGTAGATGAACGTCGTGACCCGATTAAAGCAACTTGGGCTGCCGCTCGTTATCTCAAAGAAATGTATGATATCTATGGAGACTGGAATCTGGTAATTGCTGCTTATAACTGTGGGCCCGGTACAATCAATAAGGCAATCCGCCGTGCCAATGGCGAAACTGATTATTGGAAAATCTACAATTACCTGCCTAAAGAAACGCGTGGCTATGTGCCTGCCTTTATCGCTGCCAACTACGTGATGACTTACTACTGCGACCACAATATCTGCCCGATGGAAACCAATATTCCGGCAAGTACTGACACAGTGCAAGTAAACCAAAATCTGCACTTCGAACAAATCGCTGACCTTTGTAATGTACCTCTGGATCAGATCAAGAGTTTGAATCCGCAATATAAGAAGCAAATGATTCCGGGTGACAGCAAACCTTATACGCTAAGACTCCCTATCGACGCGATCAGTACTTTTATCGATAAGCAAGATACGATTTATGCACATCGTGCCGATGAGTTGTTCCGCAACCGCAAAACCGTTGCTGTAAAGGATATTACACCTGCAACCCGTAAAACGACAACAGCAGTTGCCGGTAAGGGGAAACTAACCTATTACACAATAAAAAGTGGAGACACTTTATCCACTATCGCCGGAAAGTATGGCGTCACAATCAAGGATATACAAAGGTGGAATGGAATGTCTAACACTAAAATTGCAGCAGGAAAACGATTGAAAATATACAAATAAATAACTTCCTGCTTGCATCGTTCGGAAATTTGCTTATTTTTGCAGAACTAAGCAAGTGAAAGGATAACAATTATGGATAATCTGGCCCCCAAAGAAATAGCTGACGAAGAGATGATTAATCAGGCGTTCCACGAACTACTGAATGACTATCTCAATACTAAACATCGCAAAAAAGTTGAAATCATTACGAAAGCTTTCAACTTTGCCAATCAGGCGCATAAAGGAATCAAACGCCGTTCGGGTGAACCTTATATTATGCACCCGATTGCCGTTGCCAGCATTGTATGCAATGAAATAGGTCTCGGTTCCACTTCTATTTGTGCAGCCTTGCTGCATGATGTGGTAGAGGACACTGATTACACAGTGGAAGACATCGAGAATATCTTTGGTCCGAAGATTGCCCAGATTGTGGACGGACTGACTAAAATATCCGGTGGAATCTTCGGTGACCGTGCTTCGGCACAGGCAGAGAACTTCAAGAAGTTACTGCTCACCATGTCGAATGATATCCGGGTCATTCTTATCAAGATAGCGGACCGTTTGCATAACATGCGTACTCTTGGCTCCATGTTACCCAACAAGCAATATAAGATTGCAGGCGAAACGCTTTACATCTATGCTCCACTTGCCAACCGTTTGGGGCTCTATAAGATAAAAACGGAGCTTGAGAATCTAAGCTTCAAATATGAACATCCCGAAGAATATGCGGAAATAGAAGAGAAGTTGAATGCTACTGCCGCTGAACGTGACAAGGTCTTCAACGACTTCACAGCCCCGATCCGTACCCAACTGGATAAGATGGGATTGAAATACCGGATACTTGCCCGTGTAAAATCAATCTATTCCATCTGGAACAAGATGCAGACCAAGCATGTTCCTTTCGAAGAAATATACGATTTACTGGCTGTTCGAATCATCTTCGAACCACGCAATGAAGAAGAAGAACTCAACGACTGTTTCGATATCTACGTTTCTATTTCCAAGATATACAAACCCCATCCGGACCGTTTGCGCGACTGGGTCAGCCATCCTAAAGCTAATGGTTATCAGGCATTACACGTCACTCTGATGGGTAACAACGGACAATGGATTGAAGTCCAGATTCGTAGTGAACGGATGAACGACGTTGCCGAACAAGGTTTCGCAGCCCACTGGAAATACAAAGAAGGAGGAGGTAGCGAGGATGAAGGCGAATTAGAAAAATGGTTGAGAACGATTAAGGAGATATTAGATGATCCGCAACCGGATGCCATTGACTTCCTGGATACCATTAAGCTAAATTTATTTGCATCTGAAATATTCGTGTTCACTCCTAAAGGCGAACTGAAGACTATGCCGCAGAACTCTACGGCTCTCGACTTCGCATTTTCCCTGCACACGGATATTGGTAGCCATTGTATTGGCGCTAAAGTCAATCATAAATTAGTGCCGTTGAGCCACAAATTGCAAAGTGGTGACCAAGTTGAAATCCTGACTTCAAAATCGCAACGCGTACAACCGCAATGGGAAGTTTTTGCAACCACTGCCCGTGCCCGTGCCAAGATAGCAGCCATTCTCCGTAAAGAGCGTAAAGCAAATCAAAAGATAGGGGAAGAAATCCTTAGTGAGTTTCTGAAAAAGGAGGAAGTCCGTCCGGAAGAAGCTGTTATCGAAAAGCTACGCAAACTGCATAATGCCAAGAATGAGGAAGAACTGCTGGCTGCCATTGGTAGTAAAGCAATCGTTCTGGGAGAAGCAGACAAGAATGAACTGAAAGAAAAGCAAACCAGTAACTGGAAGAAATATCTGACTTTCTCTTTCGGCAATAGCAAAGAGAAGCAGGAAGAGAAAGAACCGCAGGAAAAAGAAAAAATCAACCCGAAAGAGGTGCTCAAACTGACGGAAGAAAGTTTGCAGAAGAAATATATCATGGCCGAATGTTGCCATCCTATTCCCGGTGACGATGTATTGGGATATGTGGATGAAAACGACCGGATCATTATTCACAAGCGCCAATGCCCTGTTGCCGCCAAATTGAAGAGCAGCTATGGCAACCGCATATTAGCGACCGAATGGGATACACATAAAGAACTGTCTTTCCTGGTATATATATATATAAAAGGTATAGACAACATGGGACTTTTGAATGAAGTCACCCAGGTCATCTCCAGACAGCTCAATGTAAATATCCGTAAGCTAACCATCGAAACCGAAGATGGCATCTTTGAAGGAAAAATCCAATTGTGGGTACATGATGTGGATGATGTAAAAACGATCTGCAACAATCTGAAGAAAATACAGAATATCAAACAGGTGAGCCGTGTAGAGGAATAGCTTTCATTTATTCCCGCCCATCCAGTTCGCGTTTAATGGCCAAAAGCTCTTCTTTGATCGCTTTCAGCTTATTAACGATCTCATAATTACGAACTGTAGCTTCTTTATTATCCTTCAAACGTTGCCGGGCACCGGGAAGTGTCATCCCTTTCTCTTTGACCAAATGATAGATAAGTCCGATCGTTTCTACGTCTTCCTTACGATACTGACGTATTCCTCTTCCCGCTGTCTTAGGAGAGATTTGCGGAAATTCCTTTTCCCAAAAACGGAGCAATGACGGATTGACTCCGAACATGTCGGCAACCTCCCCTATTGAATAATATAGCTTCAATTCTTTGTCTGTATTAAGCATAACACTCCTGTTTTAAGATTTTAATCGAATACTTTACCATGATTGGCTGCCAACTGAATCATCTTTTCATAATCTTCGGCACTCAAATCCATGAAATAATAATTGACCGGATTCACTACCTGCCCTTTCACGTGCACTTCATAATGCAGATGCGGACCGGTACTTTTTCCTGTACTACCCACTTTTCCGATAATCTCACCACGTACCACTTTCTTTCCGACTTTCGTATTAAATCCCTGCAAGTGAGCATACCGAGTGAGATACCCGAAGCCATGATCTATCTCAATGGTATTACCATATCCGGTTTCCCATCCCACTTTCACCACTGTTCCGTTTCCGGTAGCATATACATCCGTTCCCGGATGAGCAGAGAAGTCCATGCCTGCATGGAACTTTGTCGTACCATAAATAGGATCGATACGTGTACCATAACCGGATGCTGTCTGACGAAGATCCTTATTCGAAATAGGCTGTATGGCCGGAATACATTTCAGCATCTCATCATGGTTCTTACACATATCAATCACATCATCGAAAGATTTCGACTGGATATAAAGCCTTTTGGAAAGCACGTCCAACTTTTGAGTCGTGTTCACCACCAACTTGGCATTCGCCAAATCCATCAGTTCTTCGTAACGGTTCGTCCCACCATAACCTGCCTGGCGAATAGCCGGAGAAACAGGATCTGCCTGTAAAATCACCCGATACAGATTATCGTCACGTTGCTGAATATCCTGAAGCACCCCCATAGCGTCGTCCAAACGCCGGGAAAGCACATTGTACTGCGCCAAAAGACGGCTGTTTTCAATTCTTAATTCCTTCTCCGACGGAGAACCAAAAATCAAAAGCAATACAATAAAGCAACCTGCTCCCAACCCCATTCCATAGAAAAGCCGACGCAGGATACTAAGCGCACGCTGCCGTACGGTAGGGTAAATTCGATCATAAGTCTGGGTCTGTGGATTATAGATGTAGTATACTTTGCGCATCTTTTTGGAAATATTTCGCTTGTTAATACGGCAAAAGTAATAAAAACAAGCTATCTTTGCACAGTTTTTACGAATTTATGAGTTGTGATTTATGATTTATTGGGGATTCTTCCCCTCTCTCATATCCCACAGCCCATAATTCATAATTCATAAATCATAATTCTTCATTATATGTTGACTGCAAAAGAGATCAGAGATTCATTCAAGAATTTCTTTGAGTCGAAAGGACACCACATCGTTCCCTCGGCTCCGATGGTGATTAAAGATGACCCTACCCTGATGTTTACGAACGCGGGTATGAACCAGTTTAAAGATATTATTTTGGGTAACCATCCGGCGAAATACCAAAGAGTCGCGGACTCGCAAAAATGTTTGCGTGTAAGCGGAAAGCATAATGACCTGGAAGAAGTAGGACACGATACGTACCACCACACCATGTTTGAAATGCTTGGTAACTGGTCGTTCGGCGATTACTTCAAGAAAGAAGCGATCAGCTGGGCGTGGGAATATCTGGTAGAAGTCTTGAAACTGAATCCGGAACATCTCTATGCAACCGTATTTGAAGGAAGTCCCGAAGAAGGATTGAGCCGTGACGACGAAGCTGCTTCTTATTGGGAACAGTTCTTGCCAAAGGATCACATCATCAACGGTAACAAACACGACAACTTCTGGGAAATGGGTGATACAGGACCTTGCGGACCTTGTTCCGAAATCCATATCGACCTCCGTCCTGCTGAAGAACGCGCCAAGATCTCCGGTCGCGACCTCGTGAACCACGATCATCCGCAGGTAATTGAAATCTGGAATCTCGTATTCATGCAATACAACCGCAAAGCAGATGGCAGCCTTGAGCCGCTTCCTGCAAAGGTTATTGACACCGGTATGGGATTCGAACGCCTTTGTATGGCTTTACAAGGAAAAACATCCAACTACGATACAGACGTATTCCAGCCAATGCTGAAAGCTATTGCAGCTATGTCGGGTACAGAATACGGAAAAGATAAGCAGCAGGACATCGCCATGCGTGTAATTGCCGACCATATCCGTACTATTGCATTCTCTATCACAGACGGTCAGTTGCCTTCTAACGCGAAAGCTGGTTATGTGATCCGCCGTATCCTTCGCCGTGCTGTTCGTTACGGATATACTTTCCTCGGACAGAAACAGGCATTTATGTATAAGTTGCTTCCTGTATTGATTGATAACATGGGAGAAGCTTATCCTGAGCTGGTTGCACAAAAGACACTGATTGAAAAAGTAATCAAGGAAGAAGAAGAATCATTCCTCCGCACTTTGGAAACTGGTATCCGTCTATTGGATAAGACAATGGAAGATACCAAAGCCAATGGAAAAACTGAAATCAGCGGTAAAGATGCCTTTACTTTATATGATACATTCGGTTTCCCGCTCGACTTGACAGAGCTGATTCTCCGTGAAAACGGAATGACTGTCAACATTGAAGAGTTCAATGAAGAAATGCAGCAACAGAAACAGCGTGCACGTAATGCCGCCGCCATCGAAACAGGTGACTGGATTGTACTGAAAGAAGGGACTACTGAATTCGTTGGTTACGATTACACTGAATACGAGGCTTCTATCCTTCGTTACCGTCAGATCAAACAAAAGAACCAGACATTGTATCAGATTGTACTCGACTATACTCCATTCTATGCAGAAAGTGGTGGTCAGGTCGGTGATACCGGTGTATTGGTAAGCGAGTTCGAAACGATTGAAGTGGTCGATACAAAGAAAGAGAATAATCTTCCGATACATATTACCAAAAAGTTACCCGATCATCCGGAAGCTCCGATGATGGCTTGTGTAGATACCGACAAACGTGCTGCCTGCGCAGCTAATCACTCGGCGACCCACTTGCTGGATGCTGCTTTACGTGAAGTATTGGGTGAACACATCGAACAGAAAGGTTCATTGGTTACACCGGATTCATTGCGTTTCGACTTCTCTCACTTCCAGAAAGTGACCGATGAAGAAATCCGTAAAGTAGAACATATCGTCAATGCAAGAATCCGCGCTAATATCCCATTGAAAGAATATCGCAATATTCCTATCGAGGAAGCTAAGGAATTGGGAGCTATCGCCCTCTTTGGTGAAAAGTATGGCGACAGAGTTCGTGTGATCCAATTCGGTACTTCTATCGAGTTCTGTGGTGGTACACATGTAGCTGCAACCGGAAATATCGGTATGGTAAAAATCATCTCCGAAAGTTCTGTTGCTGCCGGCGTTCGCCGTATTGAAGCTTATACCGGAGCACGCGTGGAAGAAATGCTGGATACGATACAAGATACACTTAGCGACTTGAAGGCTCTCTTTAACAATGCTCCTGACTTGAGAATTGCAATCCGTAAATATCTGGATGAAAATGCAGGATTGAAAAAGCAGGTAGAAGACTTCATGAAAGAGAAAGAAGCAGCTTTGAAGGAAAGACTACTGAAAAATGTACAAGAGATCCACGGTATCAAAGTAATCAAGTTCTGTGCCCCACTACCGGCAGAAGTAGTGAAGAATATCGCTTTCCAACTTCGGGGTGAAATCACAGAAAACTTGTTCTTCGTAGCCGGAAGTACAGACAATGGCAAACCGATGCTGACAGTAATGCTTAGCGATAATTTGGTTGCTGGTGGTTTGAAAGCTGGTAATCTGGTAAAAGAAGCTGCTAAACTGATTCAAGGTGGCGGCGGTGGCCAACCTCACTTCGCTACTGCAGGAGGTAAAAATGCTGATGGACTACCGGCAGCAGTTGAAAAAGTACTGGAGCTGGCAGGAATCTAAGAATAAATAAAAGAGGCTGTCTAACAGGCCCCGAAAAAAAGAAATCACCCCTGTCAGAGTTTGTTCTGATAGGGGTGAAATCGTTAAAAAGAGACTTATAGACAACCTCTTTTACGTAAAGACTTAAAATTAGACGCGTCTGAATAAATACATAAGAAACTCCCTATTAATGTAGAAAAAAATAGTGACGGTATATGCACAGGATAGTGACGGTATCGCTGGCATATAGCGTCACTATTTGCATCGGATAGCGTCACTATTTTACAGAAGGGAATTCACCAACAACAATTTCGGCTTGAATCCCCTTTTGAATCCCCTATAAAAGCATCGGGGAAGAATATTTCCTACCCTCCCCCAAAAACCAACAAACCCGGTAAAAAACAGAAGTCTATTTGTCTCTTTCTAAAAATATTAGCTTATAATTTAGGCTTGTCACAGTTTTTTTCTACCTTTGTGACCAGATTAATTATTTTTCTTATCCTTCAAATAAATAAAATAAGTAATCACTAATACCTAAAGAATGATGAGAACACCTGCTTATCTATGCCTGCTGTTAACCTGCATGCTCATTTCTTGTACCCCTAAGCAAGAGAAACACGAAATAGATTACACATCTTATGTAAATCCATTTATCGGAACAGACTTCACTGGAAACACTTATCCTGGTGCCCAAGCTCCTTTCGGCATGGTGCAACTTAGCCCGGATAATGGACTCCCCGGATGGGACCGTATCTCTGGTTATTTCTATCCGGATAGTACGATTGCCGGTTTCAGCCACACGCATCTTTCCGGCACTGGAGCGGGAGATTTGTATGACATCTCTTTCATGCCTGTCACTCTTCCCTACAAAGAAGCGGAAGCACCGCTTGGCATCCATTCTAAATTCTCCCACAAAGATGAAAGTGCTCATGCCGGTTATTATCAAGTACGCCTGACTGATTATAACATCAACGTCGAACTGACTGCCACCGAGCGTTGTGGTATCCAACGTTATACGTTTCCGGAAGCCCAATCTGCTATCTTCTTAAATCTGAAGAAAGCCATGAACTGGGATTTTACCAACGATTCTCATATCGAAGTCGTAGACTCCGTCACCATTCAAGGTTACCGTTTCTCCGACGGCTGGGCACGCGATCAACACATCTATTTCCGCACCCGATTCTCCAAGCCTTTTGAGAAAATGGAACTGGACACAACTGCCATCATCAAAGACAATAAACGTATCGGCACCACTGTTATCGCCCGCTTCGATTTCAATACCCAAAAGGATGAACAGATATTAGTAAACACTGCCATTTCCGGTGTCAGTATGGAAGGAGCAGCCAAAAACCTGCAAGCTGAAGTCCCCGAAAATGACTTCGACAAATACTTGGCGGAAACAAAAGCAAACTGGAACCGCCAGCTCGGAAAGATTGAAATAAAAAGCGATAATGAGAACGATAAAGTAAACTTCTACACCGCTCTCTATCACTCAATGATTGCTCCAACTATTTACAGTGATGTAGACGGAGCTTACTACGGCCCCGATAAGAAAGTGCACCAAGCCGACGGCTGGGTTAATTATAGCACTTTCTCCCTATGGGATACATACCGTGCCGCCCACCCGCTCTTTACTTATACCGAACCCGAGCGTGTAAACGACATGGTGAAATCCTTCATCGCCTTCTACGAACAGAATGGCCGCCTACCGGTGTGGAACTTCTACGGAAGTGAAACAGACATGATGATCGGTTATCATGCTGTTCCTGTTATTGTAGACGCCTATCTGAAAGGAATCGGCGACTTCGACGCAAAGAAAGCCTTAGATGCTTGCATAGCAACGGCTAATCTGGATAATTACCGCGGCATCGGACTCTACAAAGAATTAGGATACATACCTTACAACGTAACAGACCACTACAACGCAGAAAACTGGTCGTTATCCAAAACACTGGAATACGCTTTCGATGACTATTGCATTGCCGAAATGGCGAAGAAGATGGGCAAACAAGACATTGCGGACGAATTTTACAAACGTTCTCAAAACTATAAGAATGTATATAACCCCGCTACTTCTTTCATGCAGCCACGTGACGACAAAGGCATCTTTATCAAGGACTTCAAAGCCGATGACTATACGCCACACATCTGCGAAAGCAACGGATGGCAATACTTTTGGTCTGTACAGCATGACATTAACGGACTGATCGACCTTGTAGGAGGTAAAAACCGATTTGCCGAAAAACTGGACAGTATGTTCACCTATCATCCGGCAGCAGATGACGAACTACCTATCTTCAGCACGGGCATGATAGGACAATATGCGCATGGCAATGAACCGAGCCATCATGTTATTTATCTGTTCAATGCTATAGGACACGAAAATCGCACACAAGAATATGTAGCCAAAGTGATGAACGAGCTCTACAAGAACGAACCAGCCGGTCTTTGTGGCAACGAAGATTGCGGACAGATGTCAGCATGGTATGTATTCAGTGCGATGGGATTCTACCCCGTCAATCCCGTCAGTGGAAAATACGAGATAGGTACTCCCCTATTCCCGGAAATGCAATTACATCTGGCGAATGGAAAGACTTTCACCGTACTGGCCCCCAAAGTGAACAAAGAAAATATCTATATCCAATCCATCAAAATAGATGGAAAACCGTATGACAAAACGTATCTTACTCACGAGCAAATCATGAGTGGAGCAACTGTCGAATTCGAAATGAGTAACACCCCTAAAGCAATTGGAGTCATATTCGAAGAAAATAACCCATAAGCCAAACCTGAACAACCAATTGAGAGAATGAACGAAAACTTCGATATAACCTATAAAGCACTATTTCGCCGGTACTACCCCAGCCTGATTTTCTATGCAACCCGTCTGGTGGGAGAAGAAGAAGCAGAGGATGTAGTGCAGGACGTATTTGTAGAATTATGGAAGCGGAAAGACCACATAGAGATAGGCGACCAAATCCAGGCCTTTCTCTATCGTGCCGTTTACACCCGTGCCCTTAACGTCTTGAAACACCGCAGTGTGGAAGACGGTTATTGTGTTGCCATGGAAGAAATCAACCAAAGACACGCAGAATTCTATCAACCGGACAACAACGAAGTAATTCGGAGGATCGAAGATAAGGAACTCCGCAAGGAAATTCATGATGCAATTAATGAACTCCCTGACAAATGCAAAGAGGTTTTCAAACTTAGCTATCTGCATGATATGAAAAACAAGGAAATAGCCGATATTCTCGGAGTTTCACTCCGCACGGTGGAAGCCCATATGTATAAGGCTTTAAAATACTTGCGTGGCCGACTTGATCCTCTTTGGACGATTCTTTTCTTATTTTTATGGCGATTATAATAAGTGTTTTTGCGTTTTGAATTGTATTACTAATATGAAGGAAAAGAAAATGAGTAATCTGAGTGAAGAAATAATAAACAGATATCTGACAGGACAGTGTTCTGAAGAAGAGCTTATCGAGGTCAATGCCTGGATGAAGGAATCGGAAGAAAATGCCCGCCAGCTCTTTCGTATGGAAGAAATTTATCATTTGGGTAAATTCGACCAGTACACTGATGAACAACGGATACTTCGTGCGGAAAAACAACTCTATAAAAAGCTGGACGAAGAGAAAGGTAAACAGAGCAAAATACTAAGCATGCATCGCTGGATGAAATATGCCGCAGTGATTGCTGTAATGTTGGTCATGGGTGGTGGAGTCGGATATTGGTTCTATCAAAACGGAAACAATCAACAAATGATGGTTGCAGTAGCCAGCGAAGGCATTGTTAAGGAGGTAGTCTTACCGGATGGCAGCAAGGTTTGGCTGAACAATGCAGCAACCTTGAAATATCCACGTGAGTTCTCCGAAAAGGAACGCAATGTCTATCTGGAAGGAGAAGCTTATTTTGAGGTCACCAAAAACCGCCATAAGCCATTCACCGTTCAAAGTGATGCAATACGCGTACGCGTACTGGGAACTACGTTCAATTTAAAATCCGATAAGCGTTGCCGGATAGCGGAGGCGACACTTATTGAAGGTGAGATTGAAGTAAAAGGCAATAAGGAAGAGGGGCAGATTATCCTCACTCCGGGGCAACGTGCGGAACTGAACAAAAATAATGGACGATTGACCGTGAAACAAGTGGATGCTAAGTTAGATGCTGTTTGGCACGATAATCTGATTCCATTCCAAAAAGCAGATATCTTCACCATCACCAAAGCGCTGGAGCGTTTCTATGATGTGAAAATCATTCTGTCTCCTGACATTCAGACGGGTAAAACTTACTCCGGTGTACTGAAAAGGAAATCGAATATTGAGTCAGTGTTAAAATCATTGCAAAACTCTATACCTATTGATTATAAAATTGTCGGAAACAATATCTTCATTTCTCCCAAATAAGAAGTAAAAGATGAACCGGCTAAAACTTAAAAGCTATTAATACCATGAAATTAAAAACATTCCTAATAGTAGGATGTTTAGGAGGTTTATTCACACTTAGCTCCTGTACAGCCCCCACTAATGTAAAAGACTATAGTGCTTACGTCAACCCTTTCATCGGTACCGGTGGACATGGTCATACCTTCCCTGGAGCGGTAGTTCCCCACGGGATGATTCAGCCCAGTCCGGACACTCGGATCGATGGTTGGGATGCTTGTTCCGGTTATTATTATGCCGACTCTACCATCAATGGCTTCTCACACACACACGTCAGCGGTACAGGTTGTTGCGACTATGGAGATGTCTTGCTCATGCCAACTGTGGGTAAACAACAATATCGTACAACCGATCCCCAAAGCCAACGCCTAGCATACGCTTCCTCTTTCTCACATAAGAATGAAATCGCAGAACCAGGATATTATTCTGTCTTTCTTGATACTTACCAGGTGAAAGCTGAAATTTCATCCACCAAACGAGGAGCAATCCATCGCTATACTTTTCCCGAAAACGCTGAATCCGGGTTTATCATCGACCTGGATTACAGCCTGCAACGACAGACTAACTCCGAGATGGAAATAGAAGTAATAAGCGATACGGAAATCTGTGGACATAAGAAAACAACTTATTGGGCTTTCGACCAATATATCAACTTCTACGCTAAATTTTCCAAGCCATTCTCTTATACGCTCGTTACGGATTCTATCACCATGGACAATGGCAAACGGCTTCCTGTCTGCAAAGCATTATTGCATTTCAACACCAGTAAAGACGAGCAGGTTCTTGTTAAAGTAGGTGTGTCCGCTGTCGATATTGCCGGTGCACGGAAGAACGTTGAATCAGAAATTCCCGGATGGGATTTCGAGAAAGTACGTAAAGACGCACGTACGGCATGGAATGAATATCTTTCCAAAATTGATATTACAACTTCCGATAAAGAAGATAAAGCCATCTTCTACACGGCCCTCTATCATACGGGAATCAGTCCAAATCTGTTCACTGATGCAGACGGACGTTATTTAGGAATGGATCTTGAAGTGCATCAAGGAGACACCCTTAATCCGATATACACTGTATTTTCTTTATGGGATACTTTCCGTGCGCTACATCCGCTAATGACTATCATTGATCCTGATCTGAATAATCACTTTATCAATTCGTTAATTAAGAAGCATCAGGAAGGTGGGATATACCCCATGTGGGACTTGGCTTCCAATTACACCGGCACTATGATTGGTTATCATGCTGTTCCGGTCATCGTGGATGCCTACATGAAAGGGTATCGCAATTTTGATGCCAAAGAGGCTTATAAAGCCTGCCTGCGTACCGCCAAATATGACACTACCGGCATCAAATGTCCGGATTTGGTATTGCCTCATCTCATGCCTAAAGCAAAATATTATAAGAATGCCATCGGATATATCCCTTGTGACCGCGAAAACGAATCAGTGGCCAAAGCTCTGGAATATGCGTATGATGACTGGTGTATCTCTATCTTTGCAGAAGCAATGAGTGATTTTGAATCCAAAGCAAAGTATGAACGCTTCGCCAAGGCGTACGAATTTTATTTCGACAAATCAATCCGCTTCATGCGTGGACTGGACTCTAAAGGTGAATGGCGTACTCCATTCAATCCGCGCGCATCTACTCACCGCAGCGATGATTATTGTGAAGGAACAGCTTGGCAATGGACTTGGTTTGTGCCGCATGATGTAGAAGGATTAGTCAATCTGATGGGTGGAGAAGATGCTTTTGTCCAGAAACTCGATTCTTTATTCTCGGTCGATTCATCACTTGAAGGTGAGACAACCTCATCAGATATCAGCGGACTGATCGGGCAATATGCACATGGAAACGAACCAAGTCATCATGTGATCCACCTATATAACTACGTTAACCACCCTTGGAGAACTCAAGAGTTGGTAGATAGTGTTTACCGGAGCCAGTATGCCAACAGTATAGACGGTCTTTCGGGCAATGAGGACTGCGGTCAGATGTCTGCCTGGTATATACTCAACTCTATGGGATTCTATCAGGTATGTCCCGGCAAGCCGGTATATTCCATCGGACGTCCTGCCTTCGACAAAGCAGTTATCAATCTGCCTGAAGGAAAGACTTTCAGTATTGTAGTAAAGAATAATGGGAAAAAGAATAAATACATTGAAAGTATATCGCTGAACGGTAAGGCTCTAAACATTCCATTCTTTAATCATCAGGATATTGCGAATGGAGGAATGATGGAAATCAAGATGACCGATCATCCTACGAAATGGGGAGTCCTCTCTCCGGCTCTCTCCTCCAAAGAAGAGGAATGAGTTGGTATTAGCTGTTCAAATTGAATAAAAAAACAAAACCTTGAAAAATAAATTGGCTCAATCGATTTCTGATTCGATTGAGCCATAAATAATAAATAAGACCATGAAAAAGTATCTCCTATTAGTATGTGCATTAAGTTGTATCGTCTTTGCAAAAGCCAAAGACTGGACGCAGTATGTCAATCCGCTTATGGGTTCTCAATCTAGTTTCGAGTTATCAACAGGTAATACTTATCCGGCCATTGCCCGTCCATGGGGGATGAATTTCTGGACTCCACAGACAGGAAAGATGGGAGACGGATGGCAATACACTTATACGGATAATAAGATTCGTGGATTTAAACAAACACATCAACCCAGTCCGTGGATTAATGATTACGGACAATTCTCTATTATGCCTGTAGTAGGCAAACCGGAATTCAATGAAGAGAAGCGCGCCAGTTGGTTTGCCCACAAAGGAGAAACTGCCACTCCTTATTATTATAAAGTATATCTTGCAGAGCATGATGTAGTGACAGAAATGGCTCCAACCGAGCGTGCCGTTCTTTTCCGTTTCACTTTTCCGGAAAACGATCATTCGTATGTTGTAGTGGATGCCTTTGATAAGGGATCGTATATTAAGGTTATTCCGGAAGAAAACAAGATTATCGGTTACACGACTCGCAACAGCGGTGGAGTTCCCGAAAACTTTAAAAATTACTTTATTATTGAATTCGACAAGCCTTTCACTTATAAAGCTACGGTAGCCAATGGTAATCTGCAGGAAAATGTTACCGAACAGACAACAGATCATGCCGGAGCCATTATCGGTTTCCAAACACATAAAGGCGAACAAGTACATGCAAGAATTGCTTCTTCTTTCATCAGTTTTGAACAGGCAGCTTTGAATATGAAAGAGTTGGGCAAAGATAATATCGAACAGCTAGCCAAAAAAGGAAAAGAGGCCTGGAATCAGGAATTAGGCAAAATAGAAGTAGAGGGTGGCAATCTCGACCAATATCGCACATTCTATTCTTGTTTATATCGTTCATTGCTCTTCCCACGCAAATTCTACGAACTGGATGCTGCCGGACAACCTGTTCATTACAGTCCTTATAACGGGCAAGTATTACCGGGGTATATGTATACTGACACAGGCTTTTGGGATACTTTCCGTTGCCTATTCCCGTTATTGAACCTAATGTACCCGTCAGTCAACAAGGAAATGCAGGAAGGTCTGATCAATACATATAAAGAGAGCGGTTTCTTCCCGGAATGGGCAAGTCCGGGGCACAGAGGCTGTATGGTTGGTAACAACTCTGCTTCTGTCTTAGTGGATGCTTACATGAAAGGAGTGAAAGTGGACGATATAAAAACATTGTATGAAGGGCTGATTCACGGAACGGAGAATGTACATCCACAAGTATCATCAACAGGACGTTTGGGATATGAATATTACAATAAACTGGGCTACGTGCCATACGATGTAAAAATCAATGAGAACGCCGCACGCACGTTGGAATATGCATACAATGACTGGTGTATCTACCAACTGGCAAAGGAACTTAAACGTCCGAAAAAAGAGATTAATCTTTTCGCAAAACGTGCCATGAACTACAAGAATCTTTTCGATAAGGAATCTAAGTTAATGCGTGGACGCAACGAAGATGGTACATTCCAATCTCCTTTCTCTCCGCTGAAATGGGGGGATGCTTTTACGGAAGGAAATAGCTGGCACTATACTTGGTCTGTATTCCACGATCCTCAAGGATTGATTGACTTGATGGGCGGAAAAGAGATGTTTATCACCATGATGGATTCTGTTTTTGCCGTACCTCCTATTTTTGATGATAGCTACTACGGCCAAGTGATTCATGAAATCCGTGAAATGACTGTGATGAATATGGGTAACTATGCACATGGCAATCAACCGATTCAGCACATGATTTATTTATATGACTATGCAGGACAACCTTGGAAAGCCCAATACTGGTTGCGTCAGGTTATGGACAGAATGTACACTCCAGGCCCGGACGGTTATTGCGGCGATGAAGACAACGGGCAGACTTCCGCCTGGTATGTATTTTCGGCACTGGGATTCTACCCTGTTTGCCCGGGAACGGACGAGTATATCATAGGTGCCCCGTTATTCAAGAAAGCTACGCTCCACTTCGAGAATGGAAACAGTTTAGTGATTGATGCTCCGAACAACAGCAAAAAGAATTTCTATGTCAACTCGCTGAATGTTAATGGTACTGATTATACCAAGAATTATCTCCGTCACGAAGACTTATTCAAAGGTGGCACTATCAAAGTGCATATGGGTAACCAACCGAATAAGAACAGAGGAACGAAAGAAGAGGATATGCCTTATTCTTTCTCTAAAGAGCAATAATCCTTTCTCTATAAAATTGTCGCCATCCCGGTTTCAGCCTTCAGTTTCTTTCTGAAAGTAGCTAATTATCGGGATTCCGGCTGAAAGCGATAGCCTGAAAGCAAAGAAGTCTGCTTTCAGGCTATTGTTTTTGATTACTTTTCACTACTTTTTGAGATAAAGTATCATAAATGCCACTATAAGACCATTACTATTCATCGATTTCACCTGATTCTCGAAATGCCGATGAATAAAGAGATAGCGGGTGAAAGCAAGTGGCAAATTCAGGTAAAACTGGACATTATCGGTTTCACCTTGTTTTTTCAAAAATATCCCTTGAGCTAAAAACAATATCATTATAGCTAATCCGGATATGCTTATAGCTAATAAGAATATGCTTATAGCAAATCTGTTGTCAGGTATTAATAGATAATCCATCAGGTATTAACAGCCTGAACACAAGGGATTAACACCTTAATTTTCAGCCACTAATGTTTGAGTTGGTGTATCTATATATTCAACACATTGTATCTATATACTTACCATATTGAATCTATATATTCAGTACGGTGGCTCTATATGCCCAGCAACCGGTATAAATAAATTTGAAAGGTGAAAGCAATAACGGGAGATTTCACCTTGATTTCTTCTACGCTTTCACCCGCTATCTCCTTATTCATCGATGTTTCAGATATAAGGTGAAACTGGTGGAATTTATGAGTTTAAAGTTCATGTTATACTTATGAGAATCAGTAATTGAAAACAAATTCTCATTCATTTCCCATCACTCCACAGCAATAAAAGGCTCTTCACTCACCGAAGAAGAATGCCGCCTGTTGATTGTAGACGGTATCACCGCCAAGGGAAAACCGCTGTATGATCATAATATGGTAAAGGATCATTTCGAAGCTTTGCGTTTTATAGTGGAAGAGGCTAAAAAGAAACGTGAAATTACTCCTGTTTTTATACAGGAAATTTCAGTTCACGTAATGCGTACTACGGGAGGTATAATCTATTCCAGTGCAGGAGATTATGATTCTTCCAAAGGAGATTGGCGCAAATCTTCCGTGCATGTAGGTGACCGTTATTTCGTAAACTATCAGAAAATAGAACGTGAAGTAACCCGTCTATGCGAAATACTAAATCAGCGTATCAAACAAGTTCAGACACTCGACTCTATCTATCAGTTAGCTTTCGACGCCCATTTTTATTTAGTCAGCATCCATCCGTTTGCCGATGGAAACGGAAGAATTTCACGCTTATTGATGAATTATATTCTCTCTTATCATCAACTCCCTCTAGCCACTATATTTAAAGAGGATAAACTGGAATATTATCAGGCATTGGAAGCATCATGTCCTCAAGATGATGAAGAACCGGACTTATGCCCTATCCGTGATTTCATGTCTGCTCAACAAATGAAGTATCTTTCAATGGAGATTAAGAAATACAAGCAGGCGGAGAAAAGGGGGGGGGATGAGGTTTGTTTTCTAAGTAGATATAATGAAGGTAGCAGTTGAATAAATTATACATTTAATCAACTATTGAAATATAGAAATCATCTCACTAAGAAATATTATAAATATATTGATATCCAAATAGAGCATAAAAAAGTCGGAATCTCTTTATCAAGACTCCGACTCAAATACAAACTTTAACCTATGTTCTTATAGACTCAGACATTACTTAAAGACATAAACTTCATATAGTTCACATCCCCAAGAAGCCAAAAGTTCACATTTCACATATCTTGCAGTTATAGGTTCAATGAATTTATAATAATCCGCATCCTCATCAGCACTGGCTACCTTGCCCAAATAATTCCATGTATTACCATCTGAAGATACTGATAATTGTATATTTTGAGGAGCAGAATAATATATGTAATCAAAGCCTACTCCATTAATCGTTCTCTCTTCTCCCATGTCAAGCGTAAACGAAATGTTTCCATCGGATGCTATTCCCTCATAGTTGTTTGTAGTTCCGTCAATAAGCGCACTACCACCATCATTTTGCCAGATATCTCCGTTGTCTTCTACTTCTACAGACCAACCTTGTTTAGACCACTCTACCCAACCGGAAGGTCGTTTGTAAGAAACAAATTCAAATCCTTTTATATATTTATTTATATTCAAAGTGAAAGAACTTCTCTTCTCGTCCTGCACAAAGACCGGGTCTTCACACTCGAAAGTAGCCATTATATTTAATGTGTTTGACGAATCATCCGACGTACGAAGCAAAAAGTCATTAGTAATTTCCCAAGTAATATCCCCAGTCGTTTTCTCCCCTGCCGGTATTACGATTTCAGAAGGAGTGATAGTTATGTCTTTCAGATATTCATCATCCAATCCTTCCGTTGTAAGTTTTACCTTTACATCTTTCCGAGCAGGGCGATCCAACTGTACACTAAATGTATATAGATTCCGCTCCGTTTTCTTAAATTCTCCGTTAAAATAAATATGCTCAAACGTAGTTTTACTATCGGCTTTTCCTTCCAGGAAACCTGTGGCTACATAAGCCGCTTTTTTTATCAGGGCTTTTGCTTCTAAAGTGGTAGACGGCATCTTATATCCTTGTACGGTAGCTTTTACTCCTAAATTACAGGTGGCCTCATCATAATTGGATTGAAAAGCTTCCATATCTTTTACATTCAAAGTAACGTTGGCATCTGTATAGCCTGCCGGAATTATCAATTTAGTATCGCTTAACTCCACATTCTCTCCCATCGGTTCAAAGGTGACTATTGTTTCCTCGGGAGATGCATTAAAACGAAAAGTGAATGTTACAAGCTTATCAAACTCTAATATGCCATCATTATTATAGGTAGCATTCACCGTTATTTCCGAACCGTCCTCATCATCCGCCGCAAGCGTAAAATTGTTATCGGGATAAGTAAGCAAATTCAAATCTTCATCTTCCCGGCATCCGGAAAGAACTGTCAGCGAACTAATCGCCAACAAAAAGAAAAATCTATAAAGTATTCTCATTTCTACAATTATTTTTAATTTTATTGTAAATCATCGGGATATTGGTAAGGTGTGGCGTCATTGTCCTTATAAAATACAGTAGGTGCCATTAATGGAGAACCATACAGAGTTTTTACATCAGACAGACGGCGGAACACATTGCTGTAATTCTCCGGTTTCGGCGAGAATCCCACAAACCAACCGGAACCTTGGTTTATCAGTCTTTGCCCTTGCAAATCACCGCCAGTACCTCTGACGAACTCCATGGATTGACCGGAGCATTCTTTAGATGTCAAGTCTCCGTAAGGATTGGACGAAGGATCTCTACCATAGTCACCAATAACAATATCTATCCAATTTTTCATAGTTACTCCATCAACAACAGTCACCTTCGAACTATACATTCTTCGTAATGCATATACCGCTACGATTTTGTCAGGCATTGCTTGTTTAGTCTCGTAACATAAACGTGCGGCAGCCTCTTCAGTAGGCTTTGTCAGTGCCGGATTATTCGGGTCATAAGCACCTTCATACTCATCGTCAAAACACACTCCGTCCAAATTATATGCTTTGCAATACTGAGCCAATTCTCGTGCAAAGTCCTTGGCACCTTGTTCGGATAATTGCGCTACCCCTGTGATATCCCCGTTGCTAAGCACTCCCAATACTATTTTAGCACCGCGCTTACGGAGCGGTTGTAAAAACACCTCATTATTATCCAACAAGTATTGTATATAGCTATTGCATTTCAAATAAGGACGTTGAGCCTGTGCATCCCAGTTTATATTAGCGGCAAATGGAGACACAACATCCCATAACAGTTTTCCGTTCTCCAATTGAAAAGACAAGGCATTCAGTGGATTTGTACCATCAAAGAAAACAAATGATTTTACCACATCTTCCCCTTTATAGGTATCTCCCAACTTTCTCATATCTTTTATCAAATAGATACAATGACCGGCTTTCTCATCCTTTATGGTAATGTCACTGCTTGTGTGGGTAAGAGCTATAGGCAAAGCATATGTTTTATCTTCTTTTAAGGTGCCATCCGCCTGAATGGTGATATCAGTCCGGGCAGATTTTGTTTGAACATCTACCGTAAGCATCCCGTCATTCTTGAAAGACACGAGGTGCTCAGGATATAATTCAAAATCAGTTTCATGCTCTTTATTATAAGTATCCAAATAATTGGCATCAATGATCACTTGAGCGGAAGTAGTACTACCCGGTGCTTTACTAAGCCCCATCTTTACAGAAGTAGTATAAGTATCCTTGTACAGTTCTATTACGCTAGAAGCCAAATTTGACTTTCCGTCACGTAGATATCCGTTGTTCTCATAAATACCGGTATATGCTGATTCATCAACCGTTGTATCTATTACAAGATCATCAGCACAAGAGGTTAGATAAGTTAAGCAGCTTGTAAATGTAGCAACCACCAAACCTGTTATCAGATATTTTTGTTTCATAATAATATTCTTTTTAATAAAAAGGATTAATACATTTGAGGAAGTTCTACAGGAATCCATACCGGTTCTTTATTCCCGGTAATATCATTTCCATTTCCGGTACGGTCTATGACAACTTTTCCGGAACCCTCATTAAATTTCCAATAAGCTACGAGCCCTTCACTTGCAGGATCTACCTTGTAAGGATTATCTGCAATCTGCTCTGCAGTTCTCTCTACGTTCCAGATACGAACTTCCGAAATCTCGCCCGGAAGCCAACGGGTGCCATCGAAAGAACGACCTATATAACAATTCCTAGTTAAATTTACTGTACTATTTGCCGACTGGTCTTTATAAACTTCCACACCATTCTTATAATAAATCCGGTTTTTATTGACAGTATTATACACAACAGCTATGTGTACCCATTCATTTACCGGAAGTCCAATACCCGGTGCGTGATTTGCCGGTGGAAAACTTCCGCCTGGCACAAATGCCTGAAGTTGATCACGCGGACGGTCACCATCACCGATACGTATCAGGAAATTACCTTCAATTCCAAAAACAGAACTTAATGCATTGTCGCGCTTGGCTACCCAGTCATCACTTCGTACCAATGCTTCCACTGTAATAGTAGTCATCTTGCTTACATCACTACTCCAATTTATCGGGAAATAGTTTTCTTTGATATTGGCTACAACATTAATAAGAGCAGCTCCTTTGATGATAAAATAAGTAGTACGGGCACTCTCAAGAACTCCGATACCGGATACATCTGTTATTGTGACAGGCAGCACGTAGCGACGTGAGTCGTCCAATTGATTCAAATTGACGAAATTCACGATGATGTCATCCCCGGAAATTTCTCCGGTTTTAATCGTAGCGTCTTTCACAGGGATATCATAATATGCCTCGGGAAGTGCTGTAGCATTATCTGCAAAACTCAGATTGTAAGCAGCTGTCAAAGCCGGTTTCGCATCAAAGCTGATTTGGACTTCATCATCAGCGGGAGCTGCAAGCCGATAAGTGATTTTTCGACTATCAGACAATATGTCTTCTTTAATTAGTAAATCGTCTGTTACAGGTACCGAGCTTATATAAAGCTTATTGTCATAATGATGTTCATCATTAATATCCGTATCCTTACAGCTGCTCATCGTAAATACGGTAAGTGCCATAATAGCCAATTGATAAATATGTAATTTCATATTGTATTTCTATTTATTAGGATTCATTATATGAATAGTTTCACGTACTGCCGCGTAGGTATTGTTGTAATAGTCCTTTTGGATATTGGTTATAAAAATACCAGCACGGGTATAAGTTGGAGATGATTGTACAATCCATTGAGCAGTACCTTGTGCAGCCAATGTCTTGTTTCCATTTGCATCCTGTGTATTCCAATAACCGATTATCATATCCTTATCTTCTTGTTGAGGAAGCTGTGCACAAGCTACAAAACGATCTTTGGGAACAGGGTTCGCATCCATTCCTGCTGCATCTATCCCTGCTTGAATAGCCATGAGAACATTCAATGTCAAATCATCTATATTTTTGGAAGAAGCGGTTTTCAATATCAAATGATTATATTCATCCAGCATATCCATGTTTTCGGGAGTCAGATATTGCACATAACTGTATAATACCAATGTTTTGTTGGCATGTTTATTTCGCCAATCTAATACTCTACTGAAAAAGTTTTGTTGGCGCGTCTTGTATTGTTGCAATACAGCTTCTTGCATGCCTACCATTGAAAGTCCTGTATAATCGATAAGGATGCCATCATATCCATAGCTGTCACACAGAGCCAACATAGCGTCCGTACGTTCGTTCAGAAACTTTTGCGCATCTTCTTCCGTCAATTCTGAATTTTCTTTCGCCTTCTTATTCCATTCTTGTTCCAGACTCTCATAATTGATAATGGAAAGCGTACGAATACTTTTCTCGCGTATTTTCACCATTTCGACTTGTGTTTCATTCGAAAGGTTTTCTGAGTTGTTCAAACAGACGAAATCGACACTATCCGGTATAGCGATGAGACGTTCGACCTGGTTACTTGGATTACCGACCGGATTGTCAAAAGAAACAAAGACTAACTTATGTTCTCCAGCTTTGTAGTTCTTCTGATCTCTGATATAATCAGCATATAATTGCGGATTCTGCTCTTCAAACGTAGGATAATGGATATCAATGCTTTCCGGGTCTGTCCAGTCCTCACACGAGGAATACACCATCCCCCATGTCATCAATATTACTGCAAACCAACTATTTTTTACTATTCTTCTCATATTTGTTATCGTTTAAAGATTTTAATCACATTATTTTGCATAAGTTCACTAAGAACTTGGTAAAATGTAATCAATCCTATTCTTCAAGTAACAAGGAGGGACTATATAAAAGACACAGAAGCTACCGTTTGATTCAATGCATTTCACTACCAAGAACTAAAGATTTTTGAGCTTTTCCGAAAAAAATTATAAATTCAGCTAAGTGTTTATTAATTTAGCGTTGTTTTATTAGCAAAGGGAAGGAAAGTCGACACCTTCCTTTGGAGTTCAATAAAATGTATAACCATTAAATAAAATGTATGGAAAGCAAACATTCGCTTCAAAAGTCGAAGCTATTTCGAGCTTTACTGATTCTCTTGTTGATAGCAGTTCCTGTACAATGGGCTGCGGCACAGTTGACCTTATCGACTCCCCGTACAACTTTGGGTAGTGTTATTAAACAAATTCAATCACAATCAAAGTATCAGTTTTTTTACAATGACAAGCTGTCAACAATTACCGTTGAGCCGTTAAAAGTAAAAAATGTCTCTTTAGAGGAAGTTTTAGACACACTTCTGAAAAATAAAGATATCTCTTATAAAATAGAAGAGAATATTGTTTATTTATCAGAAAAAGGAGTTCCTGCTCCAACCCAACAACCAACTGGAAAAGAACGTACTATAACAGGCCGAGTTTTGGATGCTAAGGGAGAACCTCTGATTGGTGTCAGCATCCTGATAAAGGGTACAACTGATGGGGCTATAACTGACTTGGATGGTAACTATAAAGTGGTTACTAAGAACGCTAACCCTATTCTTGTTTATTCTTATATAGGTTATAAGACACAAGAAATTCCATTAAAAGGACAGACAGCCATCAATATTACGATGTTGGATGATACACAAGTAATAGACGAAGTTGTTGTCACTGCATTGGGTATCAAACGTTCGGAAAAGGCATTAAGTTATAATGTACAACAAGTGAACACCAATGAGATTACATCAAACAAAGATGCAAATTTTGTCAATTCTTTAAATGGAAAAGTAGCAGGTGTCAATATCAATGCCTCTTCATCAGGTGTTGGTGGTGTTTCAAAAGTAGTGATGCGTGGTACAAAATCAATTATGCAATCTTCCAATGCACTATACGTAATCGATGGTGTACCCATTTTTTCCGGACGTTCAACAAAAAGTGGAGGTACGGAATTTGACTCACGAGGTTCCAGTGAGCCGATTGCCGATATCAATCCGGAAGATATTGAATCAATGTCTGTATTGACGGGTGCTGCCGCAGCAGCTTTGTACGGTTCGGAAGCTGCTAATGGCGCAATTGTAATCACGACTAAAAAAGGAAAAGAAGGAAGGGTTAGTATTACAGTCAATTCAAACACTGAATTTACATCTCCTTTTATTATGCCACGTTTTCAGACCCGTTATGGAACAGGTATGGAAGGTGTGCAGAATGTTTCCGGGGCACGTAGCTGGGGCCGTAAACTAACAGAAACCAACTATTTTGGCTATAGTCCTCAAGATGACTATTTCCAAACAGGCGTTATTGCTACAGAAAGTGTCTCATTTTCTACCGGAACAGAGAAAAATCAGACATATGCTTCAGCAGCAGCCGTAAATTCAAAAGGTATTGTTCCTAATAACAAGTACAATCGTTATAACTTTACAGTCCGAAATACAACATCTTTTTTGGATGATAAAATGACATTGGATTTCGGAGCAAGTTATATTCTACAAAATGATAGAAATATGACGAACCAAGGTACGTATAATAACCCGTTAGTAGGAGCTTATTTATTTCCGCGTGGCAATGACTGGGAAGATATTAGTATGTACGAACGTTACGACCCTGCTCGCAAGATTTATACTCAATATTGGCCCGTTGGTGATGAGGCCATGACTATGCAGAATCCATATTGGGTGAATTATCGCAATCTGCGTGAGAACAAAAAAGACCGTTATATGCTGAATGCTAATTTAAGTTATCAGATATTAGATTGGTTGAGCGTTTCCGGTCGCGTTCGTTTGGATAATTCTAATAATGATTATACAGAGAAGTTCTATGCTTCCACCAATACTCAATTGACGGAAAAGTCGTCTCGCGGCTTATACGGAATTACCCGAACAAATGATAAGCAGTTGTATGCAGACTTCCTTGTGAATGTTAATAAAATGTTTGGTGAAACCATTTCATTGCAGGCAAACGTTGGTGGTTCTTTCTCCGATATACGTTCTGATGCAATGAAAGTACGTGGTCCGATTGCTGATGGTACCGATTCATTTAAAGGTGAAACTGTAGGCTTAACCAACTTCTTTGCTATACAAAATTTAAGTCCTAGCAAAACAGAACGTATGCAAGAGGGGTGGAGAGAGCAGACTCAATCTATATTTGCTTCTGCCGAATTAGGATATAAAAGTACCTACTATATAACTTTAACAGGACGTAATGACTGGCCCTCACAGTTAGCTGGACCAAATTCGAAAAGCAAATCTTTTTTCTACCCGTCAGTCGGTGCTTCTGTGGTTCTTTCTGAACTAATGCCAAAGTTGAATAAAGATTATCTGTCTTATATGAAACTACGTGGTTCCTGGGCATCTGTAGGTAGTGCTTTCGGAAGATATTTGGCCAATCCTCGTTATGAATGGACTGCTAACTCAGCTCAATGGAGTATCATGACCCAATATCCTTTATATAATTTGAAACCAGAACGAACTCAATCATTTGAGGTCGGATTAACCATGCGCTTCTTGAAGAATTTTGATTTAGACATTACATATTATAATGCTAAAACAATGAATCAGACATTTAATCCGCAGTTGCCAGTCAGTGGATGGTCAGCTATGTATATTCAAACAGGAGCGGTACGTAATCAAGGTATCGAGCTTTCATTAGGATATAAAAATACATGGAATAAATTCAGTTGGGACACCGGCTTCACATTTTCTATGAATAGAAATAAAATCTTAACTTTGGCCAGCGACGCTATTAATCCTATCACAGGAGAAAACTTCTCTATTGGCACACTCAACATGGGAGGTTTAGGTGAAGCTCGTTTCTTATTAAAGGAAGGTGGCAGTATGGGCGACTTGTATTCTTTTATTGATTTAAAACGGGATACTAATAATAAAATATACATTGATCAAGCTGGTAAAATGACAACCGAGACAATCAAGGACCCTAAAAAGTATATAAAGCTAGGAAGTGTATTACCCAAAGGTAATTTGGCTTGGCGTAATAATTTTAGCTGGAATAATTTTAATGCTGGTTTCCTTGTTTCTGCACGTTTGGGAGGAGTTGTATTCTCACGAACACAAGCCATGCTTGATTATTACGGTGTTTCTGAGGCAACTGCTGAAGCTAGAGATCATGGATATGTGCTCGTCAACGGCAATGATTGCGTTAATCCGGAAACATGGTATGGAATTATCGGTGGCGGAACTTCAGTTCCACAATATTACACCTATTCTGCAACTAATGTCCGTTTGCAAGAAGTATCATTAGGATATACTTTCCCTCGGAAGATGTTACATAATATTTGCGACATTAAAATATCTATGATTGGGCGTAATCTTTGGATGATTTACAATAAAGCGCCGTTCGATCCGGAAAGTATTGCTTCTACAGATAACTTCTATCAAGGAATAGACTACTTTATGATGCCGTCTTTACGCAATATAGGATTTAGTCTAAGTTTCAAATTCTAAACAATGCATTAATATGAGAAATAATATAATAAATAAACTGTTTTTGGGGGCATTGACCATATCTTTCATATCTTGTACTAGTCAATATATGGATATAAACTCCAATCCATATCAACCGGGAAGTTTAGCAGCTGATGATTACGCTTTGGGTTCTGCAATGAGCAATTTAGCTGGTTGTGTTGTATCTAGTGATGTTAATACAGCACAGTTTACAGATTGTTTGCTGGGAGGACCATGTGGAGGGTATTTTGCCGACTCCAAGAGTGCATGGGCATTTACAATTTCCAATTTCAATCCGACAGATGACTGGACAAGGGTGTTCTTGAAAAGTGATAAAGTTATCCCGGTTCTATATAGTAACTTGCCAACAGTAAAAAGTGTATCTGAAGCTACTAACAATCCGGTTCCTTATGCCATTGCTGAAATTATAAAAGTAGCGGCAATGAGTCGTGTGACCGATACTTATGGTCCTATACCTTATTCTAAAATTGGAGCAGACGGAAAAATAACCATTCCTTACGATTCTCAAGAGGAAGTTTATAATAAGTTCTTTGAGGAGTTGAATCATGCAATAGAAATCCTGACAAAAAATAGCGGTTCGGCTCTTGTGGCTACTGCAGACTACGTATATGGCGGAAATGTACCAAAATGGATTAAGTTTGCCAATTCACTAAAACTACGTTTAGCTATCCGGATTTCCTATGCTAATAAAAAATTAGCTCAAGAGATGGCCGAAAGTGCAGTAAAACATGAATTTGGTGTAATAGAATCCAATGAGGATAATGCTAAATGGAATTATTTCGGTACAATACCTAATCCACTGTATACGGCAGTTCGATATAACGAAGAAACAAGTGGTGGTGACAGTCATGTAGCAGCAGATATTGTCTGCTATATGAATGGTTATGCAGATGCACGTCGTGCTGCTTATTTTGAGAAATCCGGTTGGGAAGACCAAGAATATGTCGGATTGCGTCGAGGCATTAACCTTGAAAAAGCGAAAGATTATTTTATAAACTATTCCAAGATAAAAATCTCAGCTTCCGATCCCATCCTTTGGATGAATGCAGCAGAAGTTGCTTTTCTAAGAGCTGAAGGAAAAGCTATATTCAAGTTTGATATGGGAGGAGAAGCACGTGATTTCTATAATCAAGGAATACGTCTTTCATTTGAACAATGGAGCGCTGGTAACCCTGAAGAATATTTGAATGATGAAAGCAAGATACCAACCACCTATACAGATCCTTCCGGACTCAACCCATACAATTCTCAGCTTTCAACAATAACGATAAAATGGGATGAGTCTTCTACTGATGAAGTGAAACAGGAACGGATCATTACTCAGAAATGGATAGCCAATTGGATGTTAGGAAATGAAGCATGGGCGGATTATCGCCGTACAGGTTATCCTAAATTGATTCCGACTACTGACGAAGGCAACATGAGTGGTGGAACTGTGGATAATAAAAAAGGAGCACGTCGTATGCCTTATCCGTCTGCAGAATATATAGACAATACAGTCAATGTACAATATGCTGTTAACAATTATCTGAAGAGAGCAGATAATATGGCTACTGATTTATGGTGGGCATGTAAACCTTAGTGACTGACCTTTAATCATTCAATATTGTATGAATAATATATTTATCAATGTAATATCAGAGATGCAAAATCCTGAATTATACACCAAGTCTTTAGGGAACTTAGTAGTAAGTCAAACTTTATAAGCAAAAAACTATTTTATACTATAATAATATGAAAAAAATATTCAAATATACACTTCCTGCACTCATCGCCTGCCCGATGATGCTGGCGGCATGCTCGGAATGGACAGAACCGGAAAGCATTACTCTCCGTTACCCTTCCATCGAAGAGCAGAATCCGAAACTATACGCCCAATACCTGGAATCACTCAATGATTTCAAAGCCAGTAAACATTCCATTGTCATGGTTTCCGTGAACAACCTTAGCACTGCCCCTGCCAATCAAAGCCAACACCTCACGGCACTGCCCGATAGCGTAGATTATATCTGCCTGAATAACATCTTCGACGTGAACGAGATGCATATCACTGAAATGGATGAAGTTCGCAAAAAAGGCACGAAAGTAGTAGGATTGGTAGACTTTGACGCCATCGAAAGTGCATGGCAAGCCATTCTTCAAAAAGAAGCGGAAGATGCTGCCAATGCGGAAACTCCCGAGGAAGGGATCGAACCGGAAAGTAATGACGAATCGGAGAGTGAAGACGAAACAACAGATGAAGATCCGGCTATTGTCAACGCACGGCGTTTCATCGAATACTGTAAAAAAGAAACAGCCAGGCAATTGGATGCCATCAATGCACTGGGAACAGATGGTATAGTGATGAACTTCACCGGCTTCGACCTCAACTCCCTGTTGCAGGATGAAGAAAAGACAGCTGCCGAAACAGCACGCCAAGGCGCATTCTTCAACTTATTGACAGAATGGAAAGTTGACCATGCGGACAAAGAACTCATCTTCAAAGGAAGTCCGCAAAACGTCATCGGTAAAGAGATATTGGTAGAAAGCAAGTATGTCATTGTCAACGCCCACAGTGCCAAAAATCTCTACGAAATGTCTTATCTCGTACTGATGGCATCCGCCAAAGGCGTACCGACCGACCGCTTTATTATGGGAGTAACCACTCCATATCTCAGCAACATGGGTGACCAATATGGTGTGGTGGATGGGAGATCTGCCATCGTTGCCGCTGCCGAATGGACGCTGCAAGAAGTACCCAATTATATAAAAGCCGGAATCTCTGTGGATGGAGTAGAGCAGGATTATTTCAATCCCGCAAAAATATACCCCAACGTCAGAGAAGCAATTAATATCCTTAGTCCAACCGCTAAATAAAAAACAAGTTATGAAACTGAATAAATTAATAATGATGATGTTCATCGCTTTCTCCATCACCTTGACTGGATGTCAGAGTAATGAAGACGAACAGCATTACGACAATAAACTTTTCCTTTCCACAACAGCCTTCACTCAGGAAATCTTGTTTAAGGCAGGAGACACCAATATAGTAAAAGGACTTTCAGTGGAAATAGCCAAACCGGAAGCACATGATATCAAAGTAACAATGACACCGGCACCGGAATTATTGGATACCTACCGGAGTGCATATTACGATGACACAGCCATACTACTTCCCGAAACACATTATGTAATGGAAGAGAACAAAGTGACCATTAAAGCCGGTGCTGTTTCCAGCAACATACTACCTATCCAATTTATCAATACGGGAGAACTGGACGCAGACCTTACTTATGTATTGCCCGTCACCATCCAATCTGTCGAAGGAATCAAAGTACTGCAAAGCGCTAAGAATTATTACTATGTGTTTCATGGAGCCTCACTTATCAACGTAGTGTGCAACCTAAACGAAAATCGTGCCTACCCGGACTTCAACAATGATGAAAGATTCAATAACATGAAAGAAAATACACTGGAGCTACTCTTTAAAGCCTCTCAACTCAAAAATGAGGTAAGCACACTGATGGGTATCGAAGGCAAGTATCTACTTCGTATCGGTGACGCAGGCGTACCTTCCAACCAGCTTCAACTCGCTACCTCTAACGGCAATCTTACCAATTCCGACTTACAGTTTGACAGCAACAAATGGTATCACGTGGCTGTCACCTTCAAGGAAGGAGAGGCAAAGATATATATTGACGGAATAGAAAAAGCCTCAAATAAATTCTCAAGATTGAACACAGTCAGCTTAGGAACCAAACATTCGGACGAAAGCGGTGGACAAGCACGCTGTTTCTGGATTGGATATTCTTACAATGAACAACGTTTCTTCAACGGTTCTGTAGCCGAAGTGCGTATTTGGAACCGTGCTCTTACAGCCGAAGAAATTCAAGCTGTCAATCATTTCTATACTGCAGATCCTGCCTCAGAAGGCTTGATAGCATACTGGAAATTTGATGAAGGTGAAGGACAAACAGTGAAAGACCACAGCGCAAGCGGGTATAACTTGACCATCGAGAATCTTCCAAAATGGGAATTCGTTACCTTACCCGAAAAATAACCTGTTACCTCTTTACAAATAATCTTTTAACAGAATATGAATATGATAAACCACATTAAATATGCTTTTTTACCATTGGTAGTATTTACCACAGGACTTTTTACATCCTGTGATGAAGAACTTGAATTTACAGCAGATGAAAGCGCTTATCTTTCTGCCACACAAATCAACGGCATGTTACTTGATGCAACCACTAACAAAAATAACTCAATAGTGGAACTGCGCAATGACGAACAATCAACTGATATTGTATTCCGTCTTTCTAAACAACCGAAAACGGGAATAGATGTAACAATTACTGTAGACGAATCCTATGTAACCACCTACAATGCCATCCACAATACGGATTTCGAAATGTTTCCTGCAGAAAATGTAACAATCACCAACAACGGTGCTTGTCTGCTCGCACCGGATGACACGACAACTCCCGGTCTGAAAGTAACACTTACTGCTTTTGAAGGCATGGAAGAAGATAAAACGTACATCGTCCCATTGTCTGCAACTTCACCGACCGAAAGTATCTCATTTTCCGAAATGTCCAAACATATGGTATTGTTAGTACAGGATTGTCGTCATAAAGCCAATCATGACAAAGGAGAAGATGCTGTAAAAACCGTAATTTACTTTGAAGTGAATGATGCAAATCCTCTTAATGCATTAGAATTCAAAACAGCCAGTGGCAAATATTTCTTTGATGACGTAGTTCTTTTTGCAGCCAATATAAACTGGGATGCCAAAAAACAACGAGTATATATATCTAACAACGATAATGTACAATTCCTACTCGACCACAATGATGAGTATCTCCAACCACTTCGCAAAGCTGGCATGAAGGTTATCATCAGTATCTTGGGAAATCATGACCAAGCAGGCGTAGCCCAACTTTCGGAAATGGGAGCCAAAGAGTTTGCCCGTGAAATAGCCGCTTATTGTCGTGGATATAACTTGGATGGTGTAGCTTTTGACGATGAATATTCGAATAATCCGGTGCTTTCCAATCCTTGGCTGGCGGAGCGCTCTGTAGAAGCTGGTTCTCGCTTAATGTATGAATGTAAGAAAGCTATGCCGGAAAAAGTTGTATCATTGTATAGTTTGGGAAGTTTGTATGCCCGAAATCTAAAAATCATTGACGGTGTAGAACCAGGACAATATTGCGACTATTCCGTAGCGGATTACAATAGAACCGAACAACCCGGCATAGGCATGACATTAAAACAATGTGCAGGTATGTCTATTGAACTTTTTCGAGATAGAGGAGATACAAGTACCAGTACCGCACGTTCCAAAAAAAATGCAGGATACGGTTATTATATGTTTTTCTCTCCGAATCCTCCTAAATACATTTCGGACGCAGAAAAAAAAGACCAGCTAAAATATTGCGAGAATGTTTGCTTAGGATTGTATGACGAGAACCTTATACGTCCAAGCTATTATTATCCCAAAAACAGTACTGTTCGTACAGCACGCTAATATATTACTCTTTTAACGCTTAAATAAAATACATAAAATGAATCTATTAAAAAGAATATCGATAGTATTGTCAGCAACCCTCTTTCTGTGGGGTTGTTCTGATAGCGACGAACCGGTAAATGAAATGAATGACTCGCTTTCATTATCAACGAATGAAATAAAAATAAACGGTTTAGGAGGCGAAGTCGCCGTAACCGTCACAAGTTCGAACGACTGGAGATTAGCAGGCACATACGACTGGGCACACCCATCAGCTACATCAGGAAAAAGTGGAGACGAAGTTACATTCACCATTGATCCCAACTCGTTGGATGAAATCCGCACTGCAACTTTCAAATTCTTCGTTGGTTCTACAGTAGCCCCCTTACAAGTGGAATGTTCCCCTGTATATGCTGTAGACTTACTAACCGACCAAAAAATCGATTTGCCCCGAAAGAAAAGTGATGTGTCTATCAAGTTTGAAAGTAATGTTTCCGATCTTACCATTACTTACAGCGATGACAGCAAGGAGTGGCTGACATTAGAAAAACAAAGCGAATTTATCGGTAAAACAACACTATTGTTCTCTGTTGCCGAAAACGAGACATACAAAATCCGTTCAGCCGACGTTACTTTGGAAAGTCCGCTTCTTGACGAACCGATAGTAGTAAATATCACACAAGCCTGTGTACCCTACTTTACAATCACCCCGTCAGAGACATCGCAGAAATATGATTTATCGGAACAAACTATTTCCTTCACGGTAGAAAGTAATCTCGAGTATACGCCTTCAGTTGTAAGCGGCGCAGAATGGATTACTAATCAAACGATTTCCAAGGAGCAAACAGATGACAGAGGTATAACAACCAGCACATTATCCTACAAACTTTTGGCTGCATCAAATGCCAGAGTCGGTTCTGTCCGTGTGGAAAACAGTTTGAAAAATGCAGAAATCAGTATCGTCCAAGTAGATCCGAATACACCAGTTGCATCTATTTCAAACAGTGTTATCGCAGAATATGCCGAAACAAACGGATGGTTAGTGAGATTAGCCGCCAATGAATGTATCATTACAGAAGACGGAATGAAAGCAACCGAATTTGCTTGTACAGAAACGATAGATGACCTCAACGGATTGGAATACTTCCCCAACCTGACTACCATACAGATAAAAGGTAGCAGTTATTTAAAAAAAGTAGACATATCCAAGTTGCATAAAGTAACGTCACTGACAATTACAAATACTGCCACTATTTATATAAAAGAATTCAATTTTGGAAATAATCCAATCACTTCATTTGATTTATTATCCGCCAGATATTTCGGTTCCGGTTGTAAGGATTTAGTGTTTATCAGTGATAACCTTCAAGCAATCAACATGAAAGTACAACGTCCAAGTAGCGATTATGTCGAACGTATTGACCTGACTCAATGTCCGGCATTGCATACTTTCAAATTTAATGGAAAATATGTAGAGACTCTTTACCTGAAACCTGACCAAACTATCCCAAACTTGGAACTTGCTACCGAATACAAAATTGAACGTAAATGATTTAACGAACAGTGTTCAATAGGTATAAATCATAAAGGCTGCCAATAAAGGCATCATGCCAATCCTTATGAAGATAAGGAAAAACCGCAATATTAAAGTAAGCAGACATTAATATTGCGGTTTTCATTTTTTAATTGACGTAATAATACCTCTTACTATCTATACACATATTTCAACCAGTATTCAAATGCAGGATCTTGAATTTCAACGATATTTCCAGGCAATACATCAATTAAATCCTTTTCCAATGTTGCCTTACGCAAATTTTTAATATTGGCAGATGTACCCAATTTATACTTAGTCAATACTCCTTTTGATGAAAAATTAGAAACGCTGTCGGCTACTGCAAGCAAAAAATTAATTTGTTTGGGTGTCAATGAATCAACAACATTAGCAAATAACAGACTCAATTGAGCAATCAAGCTATTAAAAGCCTCTTCAACAATTTCTTTCGTACAACCACTATCCGGCGTACGAAACCAAACTTGTTGACTTAATTGTTGAGTATAGTAAGGATGATTTTTCATCTTATCGGCAATAAGTCCTGCCAATTCTGTTGAGATCTGTTTTCCCGTATCAGCGAAACGTTCAGAAATAAAAGTAACCCACTCCGCATGTTCTATCTTTGAAAGAAAAAGAATATCACCAAATTTATAAAATGGCATACCATAGTTATTAAATATATTCAGCAACATATGCCGCTTACTACCATACAAACAATAACAAACTGAAGTATGCTTTTGCCAATGGGAACGCAGTTTACGTTGAAAAGCCAATGGCTCTTCATACTCATTGATATTTTGAAACTCGTCAATACAAACAACAATCCTTTTTTTCGTATCATTAGCAATCACCTGAGGCAAATCCAAAATTTCATCATAAGACAAACGACTGTCCTTAAAATCAATACCAAACGAAAGTTCATAAGTTTGAGTTGCATCAGATATAGAAACTATAGGAGCCAGTCGTCCCAAGTATTTCTTTACCCCACCAACAAATTCTTCCCAAACAGTAGTGGTAGATTTTAATAAAGAATTTGCAAAAACAGTATAAAACTCTTCTTCTGTACGACAATTAAAAATATCAACCTGACAAATGATGACATTCTTTTCTTCCTCAGATATCAATTTAGCGACTTTATGCACCAAAGACGTCTTTCCCCAACGGCGAGGAGATATAATAACAGTATTTATCAGCCCTTTAAAGTTTTTCTTTAAGAACTCTGTTTCATTCCTACGATTCGTAAAATTCTCGTTTTCAGCTATTCGCCCATATAAGAAAGGAGTTTCCATATTCATCTGTTTTGATGCAAAAATAGGAATAAAGTATGAAATCAACAAATATGAAATCAATTGATTTCAAACTTACTGATTTCATACTTTATATTCCAACCCATTACTGTCCCGTAAAAGTGGATAAATAGTTCTTTGAAATAATTGAAATATAGTCTATTAGATACTACTTTTTAGGCGCGACGATTTGAAATCATACCTTTGAGGTCAATTAAGGTGACCTCAAATGAACCAAGATAAATATGTTTTCGCTCAGTTAGTAGAATTCTTGAACAATGATAAGTTCAGAAGACTTGTAGACAAGTATGATGGCAATCGTTATGTGAAACATTTCACTTGCTGGAGTCAGTTACTTGCAATGATGTTCGGTCAACTCAGTAATCGTGAAAGTCTTCGTGACTTGATTGTAGCTTTGGAAGCACATCAAGGAAAGCGTTATCATTTGGGATTGGGTCGTGAGCCCATTGCCAAAACTACGCTTGCATCTGCCAATCAGAATCGGGATTACAGAATCTTCGAAGATTTTGCTTTCTATATGATGAAGGAAGCATGTGAAAAACGATCGACTCACATCTTGGATATTCCAGGAAGGAAGTATGCGTTTGATTCCACTACGATTCCTTTATGTTTGGCTACATTCCCTTGGGCGAAGTTCCGTAAGAAAAAAGGTGGAGTTAAGGCTCATGTCCTTTATGACATAGAAGCACAACTTCCAGCCTTTTATACAGTAACTACAGCATCCAGGCATGATTCAACAGAAATGTCCGCAATTAATTATGAGCCAAATGCTTATTATATATTTGACAGAGCGTATGACTCGTTTAAAGAACTTTATCGGATTCATCTTACAGGTTCTTTCTTTGTAGTCAGAGCGAAGTCTAATCTGAAATGCAAGTTCTGTAAATGGAAGCGTAGAATGCCGAAGAATATCCTTTCAGATGCGGAAGTGAAACTGATAGGGTACACTTCTGAAAAGAAGTATCCTGAATCATTCAGAGTCATCCGTTTCTATGATAAAGAGGATGATCGTGAATTCACATTCCTGACGAATGCCAAACACATATCTGCACTTGATATTGCCAATCTTTATAAGAAAAGATGGTTCGTGGAACTTTTCTTCAAATGGCTGAAACAACACCTTAAGATAAAAAGGTTCTGGGGTACTACCGAGAATGCGGTTCGAATACAGATTAGTGTTGCTATCATCACCTATTGTTTAGTAGCTATTGTACAATATGATATGCAACTGAATCGTTCAACTTATGAGGTCTTGCAGATTCTTAGCATCTCATTAACAGATAAAACGCATTTACAAGAGCTGTTTAATAAGACTAATTTCAATGATGTCAAAGAACAATTTAATCCCCTTATTCCGGGATTATTTGATTAATTAATAACTCGTCCCGATTTTAACGGGACACTAGTGATTCCAACCATCTATTCCACCTGCTCTTTCGGATAATTCACCAAATACAATGTCTTCGTCGCCCGAGTAAAAGCTGTATACAACCACCGGAAATAATCCGGAGTCAAGTACTCATCCGTCATATACCCCTGATCTAAAAATACATTCTGCCACTGTCCGCCTTGCGCTTTATGACAGGTTATTGCATAGGCATATTTCACCTGCAAAGCATTGTAATGCGGATCAGCTTTCATCTTTTTCATCCGGTCTCTTTTGTTTGGAATATCTATATAATCCTCAAGTACCGTATAGAACAATCGGTCATTGTCTTCTTTCGGCAATGCGGGTGAGTCCGAATGTAAAGTGTCTAATAATAGATTCGCATCCAATTCAAAATCATTCTGGTCGGGAAAGCGGAGAGTGACTTCGGCAAAACGAAAACCGTATATTTCACGAGTTCGACGAACACGTCGGACAACTGCAATTTCTCCATTAGCGATAAAATCCATCTCCTTATATTTCTCTGTCCAATAATAATTATTTTTGGCTATCATCAACATATCTCCAGTGTTCAATTCATCTTCACGCCAAAGAATTTGTGCACGTATTCCATTATTATATAAGTTCGCACGTTTATTAGATCGACAGACAACAATCGTTTCATCCATACCATCATGATCGTAACAATTAGTCAGTTCTTCTATCAGTTCAGTTCCGGGTACCAGTTTAATATCAGGAAAACCTGTTATTTTTATCTTAGGTAAGGAATAACAATCATCCTCCGCTATCAGTTGCCTCAACTGCGTGGCATTCCACAATATTCCGGATTCTTGCACCTGGCGAACCACTTGGGTAAGATCAATCTCACGTACTTCAAGTCCATAACCTTTCAATGCATCAGCAAAAAGCGCAGGACTCAACTCCTCACCTACCGGGGGAAGCTGTGCTGTATCTCCCATCAACAAGAGCCGGCAACCTTGTCCCGAATACACAAATTGCACCAAATCATCCAATAAACGTCCTGTTCCAAACATACTGCCCGACAGTCCTTCATTTGAAATCATGGAAGCCTCGTCGACAATAAACAATGTATTGGTAGCTAAATTGTCATTGATCGAAAAGTTACTAAGCTCATTAGAAAAAGATTGTTGTCTATATATTTTTTTATGAATAGTAAAAGCCGGATGTCCTGCATACGCTGAAAAAACTTTTGCCGCACGTCCTGTAGGAGCCAACAATACAGATTTCTGCTGCAGCTGATCCATCGTTTTCACCAATGCCCCTACCAACGATGTTTTACCAGTACCAGCATAGCCTCTTAAGATAAAGACTTCATCTGCCAGTGTGGACAGCAGAAACTCTGAAAGAGATTTTACAGCAATTTCCTGCTCTAAAGTTGGCTGATAAGGAAAATTTTCCTTAATTTGCCTTTCTAAATAGTTATTTATCATTTTTGTACGAGAAAAAAGTTCGAGGAACTATCGTATTTAAATTTATTTATTCTATTTTTGCGATGCGAATATAACAACTAAAAACATAATTTATCATGAAAACAGTATTTAATATTGTATTGGTGCTTTGTGCTGCTGCACTGATTTACATCTGTTACACCAGCATTATGGGTCCTATCAATTTTGAAAACGCAAAAAAAGAAAGAGAAAAAGCAGTCATTGCCCGTTTGATCGACATCCGTAAGGCACAGCAGGAATACCGTTCGCTGCACCGCGGAATGTATACAGACAAATTTGACACATTGATTGACTTCGTTAAAAATCAAAAATTACCGTTCGTTATGAAGATGGGAATGTTGACCGACAAACAATTGGAAGACGGACTGACTGAAAAGAAAGCTATGGCTATCATCGAAAAAGCAAAGAAGACAGGCAAATATGATGAAGTTAAGAAATGGGGACTTGAAAACTTCAAACGTGACACTATGTGGGTAGCTGTTATGGATACTATTTTCCCGAAAGGATTCAACCCGGATTCTATGAGATACATCCCTTACGGAGGTGGTGCTCAATTCGAAATGAATGTAAAAAACGATACTGCTAAATCCGGTGCTCCTGTATACTTATTTGAAGTAAAAGCTCCGTATGAAACTTATTTGAACGGACTTGACAAGCAAGAGATTATTAATTTAAAAGATGTTCAGAGCAAATTGGGTAGATACTGCGGTTTGATGGTAGGTTCTATCGATACTCCGAACAATGGTGCTGGTAATTGGGAATAATGATTGATTTTACTAAATCAAAACAATATACTTTATCCATCCGTCTTAGTACGGATGGATTTTCTTTTTCTATCTATAACCCGATTCATGACGATTCGCTTTCAATCATAGAGAAAGAGATAGACGCTTCTCTATCCCTAACAGCAAATCTAAAGGCAATCTTCCACGAATCGGACTTCCTCAATCATCCTTACAAACGGGTAAACATTATGATGGCAAGTAAACGTTTTACAATCGTGCCATTAGACCTTTTTGAAGAGGAACAGGCGGAACTTCTATTTTATCACAATCATCAGAAAAAAGAAAACGAAACGGTACTCTACAATATTCTAAGAAAGAATAATGTAGCTGTCATTTTCGGTATAGACAAAAGCGCACAGATCTTTTTGAATGAACAATATCCCGAAGCTCGCTTTTATTCTCAATCTACTCCGTTTATCGATTATTTTTCTGTAAAAAGCAGATTAGGAAACAGTAAGAAGATGTATGCTTCTGTACGCAAAGACGGTATTGACATCTATTGCTTTGAACGGGGTCATCTACTTCTGTCTAATTCTTTTGAATGCACGCATACAGAAGACCGTATTTACTATTTATTGTACGCTTGGAAGCAACTGGAATTTAATCAGGAGCGGGATGAGCTACATCTAACTGGAACACTTTCCGAGAAAGAAGTTTTAATGAGCGAACTGAAAAAGTTTATCCTACAGGTATTTATTATGAATCCTGCAACTAATATTGACATGCAAGCCTTATTAACATGCGAGTAATCAGCGGTATTTACAAACGAAGAAGATTTGACGTGCCCCGAACATTTAAAGCACGTCCTACAACAGATTTCGCCAAAGAAAATCTGTTCAATGTACTCAACAACTACATCGATTTTGAAGAAGGAGTCACAGCTCTCGACTTGTTTGCCGGAACCGGAAGTATTAGTATCGAACTGGTATCCCGCGGATGTGATCGGGTTATTAGCGTTGAGAAAGATCCTGCGCATCACTCGTTCATCTGCAAAATCATGAAAGAGGTGCAAAC
Organism: Bacteroides celer; assembly: GCF_002632415.2. Taxonomy (NCBI): domain Bacteria; kingdom Pseudomonadati; phylum Bacteroidota; class Bacteroidia; order Bacteroidales; family Bacteroidaceae; genus Bacteroides; species Bacteroides celer. The sequence goes on from NZ_CP178209.1 coordinate 4,859,155, forward strand.
AGACAAGTGTCTGCCAATACGCGGAGATGTATTCAAATTTATCAAGAATGGTCGCGAACAGTTCGACTTCATCTTTGCCGATCCTCCTTATGCATTAAAAGAGTTGGAAACAATACCTGAATTAATCTTCCAAAACGATCTTCTCAAAGAGGGAGGATTATTGGTACTGGAACACGGAAAAGATAATAACTTCGAAGATAATCCACATTTCATAGAGAGAAGAGTGTATGGAAGTGTAAACTTCTCACTGTTCAGATAAGTTTTCCAATCAATCTCATCACTATTAAAGTAGCGGAGCCAATAAACGCACGATAGACTCCGCAGCTTTTTGTCTCCACGAACGTCTGACCCAATTCTTAAAAAAGATTTGTGTACTTTCTCGCTGATCCTGAAGAAATATCTCTTTCATTTCAAGGGCTGTTTCTACGTCATACATAAAGGCATTCACTTCAAAATTGTGCTCAAAGCTACGAAAGTCAACATTAGTAGACCCCACTGTGGAAAGCATGTCATCTGAAACCATGAGCTTAGAATGCAGAAAGCCCCTCTTATAAAAATAGACTTTAACACCTGCCTGCATCACATCTGCCAAATAAGAACGCGATCCAAGATGAGTAATCCAATTATCGGCACGTTCCGGTAGCATTAAGCGCACATCTACCCCGGACAATGCAGCTGTTTGCATAGCAGCTAATATTTGCTCTGTAGGCAAGAAATAAGGGGTTTGCATATAGAAATATTTTTTTGCACTGGTAATGGCAACCGTCAAGCCCTGCATGATTTCTTTCCAGGGTCCGATAGGCTCACTCGTGACAATTTGCGCTAAAGAATTTCCACAAGAATCAATCTTTGGAAAATAACGGGAAGCAGTTATCAGCGTACGGTCTACAAAATACCAATCGAGCAGAAAAGCCGTTTGCAGACCGTGCACAGCCTTCCCTTCCAGCATGATGTGCGTATCACGCCAAACTCCCCAAGAAAAGCCACGCATATAGCGTTCTGCCAGATTCATTCCCCCAACAAAACCCACACGCCCGTCAATGACAACAATCTTTCTATGGTTCCGGTAATTCACTCTACTGGTAAATAAGGGAAAACGTACCTTTAAAAAGCTCCTGACCTCTATGCCGGCATTACGCATTTCTTCGAAAAAGCGGTTAGGCACATGCCAGCAACCTACATCATCATAGATCACCCGCACTTCAACTCCTTGAGAAGCCTTTTCTATCAGTACGTCTCTGACCAGACGTCCAATAGCATCATCCTCAAAGATATAATATTCCATATGGATATGCTGCTTCGCTTTTTGTAGTTCGCGCAATAATGATTGGAGTTTGGTATATCCTTCGGTATAGATTGCCACACGATTTCCCTCAAATGGAAATGCCTGATTCGTTTGCTGGAAAAGTTGAATAAGACGGGAGTATTCATAGGGAACATCCGAACAATCCTGTGCCAGATATTCGGCCATTGGTTTCTTTAATAGGCGGTCATAGCTTTTTTGCCCGATGATACGCTCACGACGCTGGCTCCGGCCAAAGAAAAAATAAAAGACAAGCCCGACAATAGGTAAGAAAAGTAATATGAGTATCCATGCCATCGTTTTAACCGGATTCCGGTTGTCAAGAATGATAATGACAATCGTACCGATAATGGCTCCAAAATAAAGAATATCAAAAGCTACTGTTGCTATCTGGCTAAGCATATAGTTCCAATCAATCATAGGAATCTCCTTTCATACAGATACTGAACAACAAATATAGAGTAAATTATCGGATTAACAAAGAAGTCCCGGTGACAACATTGAATGTTGTGCCGGGACTTTCTTCGTTTTATTTGAATCTATTACGCTACTTCAGAATGGTCTGCCACCTCCATAGCCTCCACCACGTGGGCCACGCGGACCACCGCCATCAAAACCACCATGACGCATATTGCCACGGGCTTCTTTATTTCCAAAAATATTCAGGCGATAAGAGAAGCGAAGCATACAATAACTATTAATTCCATTATATTCGGAAACAGAACGCATATCGGCTGTCAACGAACGGCTGATATTGGATTGCTGCCGCAAAATATCATATACTTCAAAACTGATGGTTGCAGCATTGCCTTTCAGGAAGTTCTGGGCAATCTGCGCATTCCAGATAAGTTCATTCTTATTCATACTAGCATCACGATAACCACGGCGTGCGTTATTAGTTATATTGGTTGACAACGTCATACTCCAAGGTAAAGAGATATTAGTGCTTGCACCATAACCAAATGTATAAGGTTCCTGGTTATTTTCCGGACGCAGTTTGTTTCGTTCAAAGTTATAGTTGATCGAACCATTCAAGGTAAATTCAAACCAGTCGTTACGAAAAGTTCCATTCAGATTCTCTCCTAAAGTCAATGTTGTACTGGTGTTCTTGTCATTTATCTTGGTATCGTCATTGAAAAGGTAAGAAACCGCATTGGTATAGTTGGCACGAGAGAAAGAATTTATAGTGAAACGCTTATCTTTCAATGCTGTATTGAACCCAAACATACCCATCGCATTCCAGTTTCCGTTGATATTCTCCGGTTTAACTGTTACTCCACCAGTACTCTGATTGTAAGTAGTGGCATTGGTAATATTGTTTTGAGTCATATTCAAGTTTGCATGAGCCATTATGCCACGCTGTTTATCTGCATTATAAGTATTGTAGAACAAACGCATAGAATGAGAGAAGGAAGGCTTCAATCCCGGATTACCCTTACGAATGTTCAACGGATTAGAATCATCGGTTACATCCAGCAAATTTTCCATACTCGGCTGGCTTGCACGTCCCCGATAAGTAAAGCGTAACTGGCTGACTTTAGAGAATCTGTAACGAAAATCAACATTAGGAGCAAAATTGAACACATTTCTTTTTACTACAGTATCTACTTCAGCTTTCTTATAATCTAATCTGGTATTCTGCGGTTGCAGAGACACTCCAAAGTTCAATCGATATTTCTCGCGGATAATATTCAACCCTGCATTAATATCATGGTTATAGTATTTATATTGAGCATATTTACTCAAATCTCTATCCTTATTCTCTTCATATCCTTCAGGTAGACCATCACCAAAATTCCAAAACCAATCCTGTCCTTTATCTGCATCAGGAATCAAACTGTACGTACTTCTATCGCTTTCACTATACTTATATTGAAATTTATAGCGGAACTGTAAAAAAGTAGCTCTCGCAATCGGCTCACTATAAGTCAGTTCGGCAGTATAATCATAACTTTTGGTTGGAGAAGTAGTATACTGTTTACGTTCATCATCTTCTTTTTTTGCATTATCATCAAAATAACGCGTCAATGATTCACTAAACTGTTCGCTATCATTATCTCCATAACTAAATGTACCACGGAAAGTGATGTTTCGTCCCTGATTATTCAATCTACGATTCAGCTGTAAAGAAGCATTTGCAGAGAGACTCTGACCTTCTGATTCTGATTCACTGTTGCTGGCGTTGACACGAATAGCTTCTAAAGGATCATCTGTACTTCCCCAGAAAATCTTATTCAAAAACTCATTAGGATTAGACACCAAATTAAATGGATCTCCATTAAAAGTACCCGATTCGGAAATAGAATAACTGTTAGACTTTCCATAAGAAACGTTCGGACGGAAAATGATGTTTGTCAATGTATCCGGTTTCCATTCCAAACGGAAGTCGGCATTGAAGTTTGTATTTTTATTACGGCCTTTACTGTTTGAGTTGGAGTACGAATTTCCATTTTGCAGGAAACGTTCCGAGTAGTTTGTAGATGTTGCATCCCGGTCACTGAAATTATAACGGGCACTACCTCCCAGTTCCAGCTTATCAGTCTGAGTAGCAAAGTTAGCTCCAAGCATCTTGGTAGCAGTCAAACCATTGCTATTCCGGAAACGAGGGCCACCACCTCCACCTGAGAATCCTTGATCGTTCACATTATTGGCCGAACCAATTAAAGAGAATTGGCTATTATCGACAAAACGGTTCAACATCAAGTTACTTCCATAACGGTCTTCTGTACCACCAGCAACACTTGCGTTACCAAACCAACCTTGATTCATTCCTTTCTTCACTTTCAGGTCGAGAACGGTTTCTTCTTCCCCATCATCTATTCCGGTGACACGTGCCAAGTCCGATTTTTTATCGTATGTTTTCAGTTTATCAATCATGTTGACCGGCAAGTTCTTCAATCCGGTTTTCACATCACCCCCAAAGAACTCTTTACCATCTACCATAATCTTCTTTACTTCTTTACCATTGATTTTGACATTACCGTCATCATCAATCTCTGCTCCCGGAAGTTTCTTTACCAATTCTTCGAGCATCGCTCCTTCTGGAGTACGATAAGCAGCCGAATTATATTCCAGAGTATCTTCTTTTACGGTCACCTGCGGAGCTTCGGCAGTAATCACTGCTTCTTTCAGCATAACAGCATCCGGGTCTAATGCAATGGTCCCCATCTTTTTATCGGTGGCATTAGCAGATAATTGTACTGGTACGAGTTTGGTACGAAACCCGATATAGGAAACTTTCAACACATATTTCCCGGCTTTTACTTTGGGGAGAGTGAACCATCCCTGATTACTACTGGCTATACCAGCGGCATAAGCGCTATCAGGCAATGATAACAATTGAACTGTAGCCTGCGCTGCAGGCTCTTTTGTGTCGGCTTCCACCACACGTCCCGAAACGGTAATTACCTTATTCTGTGCAAAAATTGAGAAGGTGCATAGCAACATCAGCACCAACCCTGCTGAAAATCTTTTCATTTACCTTATTTACGATTATATTAGTAGCAATAACAATGTCTTTTTGACAAATCGAATCGCAAAAGGTTTAATTGAAAAGAAAATTATCTTTTAAAGAATCGATCAACAAGCGCTTTTTTAAGACCAAATTCCAAACAAAGCACATTAAAAACCAAAAAGGTCAAGAAAGAGGAAGTATCAACATTAATCACATCTCCTTGCATTACACGCCACAACATACCACCAAAGACGAACAAGAATGTTAAAAAGATAGCATTACGAACAGCTGAATTACGAATCTGCTCCGTTTCCCGGCTCTCATTTTTACTGAATGCAAAGATTATCAACAAGCATCCTGCCATCATCAATAACTTTGTGCATTCTTTATAAAACAGCAAGTTATTATCGGTCACCACTCCCCGCATCACTAGAATAAAAGGGATGAACAGAGCTACCAACAAGACAACATATCCTAAAGGACGACAATATACAGGTAATAATGCTTTCATGATTGAACGTTTTAATGAGACAAAAGTAAGTAAAAAAAATATTTTATATACATTTGCAGAGTAAAAAAGCAAAAGAATCATGAGTAAACAAGAAGTTATTCTCTGCGAAAGCTTGGAAACGAGCCTCGGTCGTGCCATTGAGTTATGCCCGCATGACAAACTATTCGTCCTCACAGACGAGCATACCCAGCGTCTTTGCCTTCCTTCCTTAAAGGCATCAGGTCTACTGAAAGATGCTGTAGAAATCTGTATCGGAGCCGAAGACGTACATAAAACGATGGAAACGCTTGCCTCCGTCTGGATGGCATTAAGTACTCAAGGAGCTACCCGCCACTCTTTGCTTATCAATCTTGGAGGAGGGATGGTGACGGATCTCGGAGGTTTTGCCGCAGCCACATTTAAACGTGGTATTTCCTATATCAATATCCCCACTACTCTACTGGCTATGGTAGATGCATCAGTAGGTGGTAAAACAGGAATCAACTTCAACGGACTGAAAAATGAAATCGGTGCCTTTGCTCCGGCAAACAGTGTACTGATTGAAACAGAATTCCTGCGTACACTGGATGCATACAATTTTTTCTCCGGATATGCTGAAATGCTGAAGCATGGTTTGATTAGCAATACGGCACATTGGGTGGAATTACTCAATTTCAATACTTCTAATATTGACTATACAGCTCTCAAACAATTAGTAGGCCAATCGGTACAAGTGAAAGAAGATATCGTAGAACAGGATCCCTTTGAGCATGGAATCCGCAAGGCATTAAACCTGGGACACACTGTGGGACATGCATTCGAAAGCATGGCACTGGCAGAGGACCGCCCTGTATTGCATGGATATGCAGTAGCTTGGGGAATCGTATGCGAACTGTATCTTTCTCATCTCAAAGTAGATTTCCCGAAAGAGAAAATGAGACAAACGATCCAATTTATCAAGGACAATTATGGTGTATTTACTTTCGATTGCAAAAAATACGACCAACTATATGCATTCATGACGCATGACAAAAAGAATACTTCAGGTACAATTAATTTCACTCTACTGAAGGATATCGGAGATATTTGCATCAATCAAACTGCCGATAAGGACACTATTTTCGAGATGCTCGATTTCTATCGCGAATGTATGGGAATTTAATCCGACACCGGAGAGATTACATAATAAAAGGGAATGAAGTAAACTTCATTCCCTTTCTCTTCCCAATCCCTATAAATAATTGGCAATTGTGCGACAATTGCCCGCGCTATTGTTCTAAGTTACTCATTCGATACTGTGAAAGCGACATACCTGTATGCTTTCTAAAAAAACGTCCAAGCGACGATTGATTCGCAAAGTTGGTTTTTATGGCTATCTCCTGAATATTCAGGCTTGTATTCTTCAATAAAGCCTTGATCTCTAATATGATGTATTCAACAATCCAGTCTTTAGCAGATTTCCCACTTGTTTCCTTGATTACCATAGTCAGGTATTTGGAAGTAATACACAATTTATCTGCATAAAAAGCTACATCCTTATTCTCCTTAAAATGCTTCATGATAAGTCCAAAGAATTTATTAGCCAATTCTTCTTTACGGGTATCCCTACGAGCAGTCATCAAGGTCGCTTCCTTCTGATAAGCATTGAACAGTTCCAGATAAAGATACCTCAACAAATGAATAATCAGCTCACGCCTATATATATCTTGAGACGTAACTTTATCTTTTATCATACCCAGATAATTATACATCCGGGGAATATCGCGTTCCGACTGTGGATACCAATAATGACTCCGCATATAGAAAAAGAAATGCGGAGAAAATCTGGGTACACCACTTAACGCATCACTAAACAGTGAAGTAGATATCACCATCGTAATGGTCGAGAAATCTTCACTTGGCTCACAAAATGAGACAAATTGTCCGGGTAATAATATAATCAATTCCTCCGGCTGTATCCAGTGCACATCTTCATGAACTGTAATTTTAGCCCTTCCACTTAAACAATATATAATCAAACCTGACTGATTATTAGAAGGATAAGAAGTCAGAGGAAGATACTTCAGATTTTGATAAAACTTAAAATCGTCACCCAGGACGTATATCTCTAATGTCTCTCTATTTTTAATGTCTAACATTTAACACCTTTCTAAACTAAGTCTTTTTACAAATGTATAACTTCCTAATTTACCACACACCAAAATTGGAAATATAGTATCATACTAGGGAAATCAAACACCTTTTATTTGCATTAATTTATAAACAAACTCACTGATTGTTAGTTCATTTGTCATTTTCCTATTTAGTTTTATTATGGACTTAGCTGCTTTTTATTGTCTTTTAATACAAAAAAAAGGGTTAATGTCGTCAAATGAAAAATAAGCAGATTGTTTTCTAATTCAAGCAAAATTTTAAATATCTCCCCCTAATATCACAAAAGAAGCAATCAAAAGATGCCCCAATAATCCACAAACCTATTGAGAAAATGATTTGTATAGCGTAAAGAAAGGCTAATAATCAGAATCATAGCCATAAATCAGCATAAATCATACTAGAAAATTCAGCGGATTATTTGCTATTTAAAAATTAATATGTACTTTTGCATCCGCAATTCGGGGTATAGCTCAGCCCGGTAGAGTACGCGTCTGGGGGGCGTGTGGTCGCAAGTTCGAATCTTGTTGCCCCGACTGGTAAAAGAGGTTAGAAGCCGAATGGGTTCTAACCTCTCTTTATTTTATAAAACAATGAAAGAAGATCCTAGACATATTCGTATCAGTGAGTACAATTATCCTCTTCCGGATGAACGTATTGCTAAATTCCCGTTGCCTACCCGCGACCAGTCCAAACTCCTAATATATCGCCGTGGAGAAGTCAGTGAAGACATATTCACCTCCTTACCGGAGTATCTTCCACAAGGTAGTCTAATGATATTCAATAATACGAAAGTCATTCAGGCACGTCTTCATTTCCGGAAAGAAACAGGGGCACTGATTGAAGTATTCTGCCTTGAACCGATTCAGCCAAATGATTATGCATTGAACTTCCAACAGACAGAACATGCCGCTTGGCTTTGTATGATCGGCAACCTGAAAAAATGGAAAGACGGAGAGTTAAAGCGCGAAATGACCGTCAAAGGATTTCCGATCACATTGACTGCCGTCAGAGGAGAATGTAAAGGAACCAGTCATTGGGTAGATTTCTCATGGAATAATCCGGAAGTGACATTTGCCGATATTCTTGAAGTATTCGGAGAACTTCCTATTCCTCCTTACTTAAACCGGGATACGGAAGAAAGTGATAAGGAAACTTATCAGACCGTTTACTCTAAGATTAAAGGTTCGGTAGCTGCACCTACGGCCGGTTTACATTTCACTCCGCGAGTATTAGATGCACTGCAAGAAAAAGGTATCGATCTTGAAGAGTTAACATTACATGTAGGAGCCGGAACATTCAAACCTGTAAAAAGTGAAGAGATCGAAGGTCATGAGATGCACACAGAATATATATCGGTCAACCGGAGCACGATTAAGAAACTAATCGATCATGATGGCTGTGCCATTGCTGTAGGAACCACCTCTGTACGCACTCTCGAAAGCTTGTATCACATTGGAGTTATTTTAGCAGATCATCCGGATGCTACGGAAGAAGAACTGCACGTCAAACAGTGGCAGCCCTATGAGAAATACGATCAAATTCCTCCGGTAGTTGCTCTCCAAAAGATATTGGGTTATCTCGATAGAAATGGGCTCGAAGCTCTCCATACCAGCACACAAATTATCATAGCTCCTGGATATCAGTACAAGATAGTAAAAGCGATGGTTACTAACTTTCATCAGCCACAAAGTACCCTATTATTATTAGTTTCAGCTTTTGTTAAAGGAAACTGGCGTGCGATTTATGATTATGCTTTAGCACATGATTTCCGATTCTTAAGTTATGGAGATTCTTCCTTATTAATGCCATAAATATTCTGCATCCAAAGGAATTCAGTTCACCAAATAAAAAAGTACCATGCTAAGCGATAATAACCAAGAAATGTTCCCCGTCGTAGATGAGCAGGGGAATATCACCGGAGCGGCCACTCGTGGAGAATGTCATAGTGGCAGCAAACTACTTCACCCGGTAGTCCATCTTCATATTTTCAATACCCGTGGAGAGTTGTATCTGCAAAAACGTCCAGAATGGAAAGACATCCAACCGGGGAAATGGGATACAGCCGTAGGCGGACATATCGACTTGGGCGAAAGCGTAGAAATCGCTCTAAAGAGAGAAGTCCGTGAAGAATTAGGCATCACGGACTTTATTCCTGAACTACTTACTAATTATGTTTTCGAGTCCGAACGTGAAAAAGAACTTGTCTTTGTTCACAAGACTGTTTACGATGGAGAAATCCATCCCAGTGAAGAACTGGATGGAGGACGATTCTGGACCATTGAAGAAATAAAAGAAAACTTAGGAAAGGGGATCTTCGCTCCCAATTTCGAAAGCGAATTGCAGAAAGTCTCTCTTATTCCTTCTCTATCCAAGTAACGATCTTTTCAGAGAACGGACTTTCTTTGGGAGAGGCAAAGCCCACCCAGTTTCCGTTCTCATCAATCATGAATTTCTGGAAATTCCACTGAACCGACGCATCTTCTTTACCATTCAGTTTCTTCTCTGTCAGCCATTGATAAAGGGGAGCAATTTCTTTTCCTTTGACGGAAATCTTAGCCATCATCGGGAAAGTCACATCGTAATTCAAAGAACAGAATTGAGCTATTTCCTCATTACTTCCAGGCTCCTGCCCCATAAAGTTATTTGCCGGGAAACCAATTATTACAAAGTCTTTATCTTTATATTTCTCATACAGTTTCTCCAGTTGAGCATACTGTGGCGTCAGTCCGCACTTAGAAGCCACGTTGACCACAAGCACTTTCTTACCTTTCAATGAAGAAAGAGGAAAGTCTTTGCCATCAATCGTTTTCACTGTAAAATCATAAAAAGACTTGTTCTGCGCTTCCAAAGAAACAGCAAACAACAGACTTACCATCATCAAGACGAATGTTTTCATGGTGAATATACATTTAGTTTGTTTCTATAATAAACGAACCAATGTGAAGAAATGTTCTGTTATTCTATGATAGCTGCAAAACCTCCGTTTCTGACCATCTTCACGGTCAACTGTTCTCCGGCTTTCACCTGCGACGACTTACAACGATAATCCATCGCCTGACGTCCTGCATTGATACCATCTTCAAAAGATGTCATCTGATAAGAACGATCTTTATTCAGAAAATCCAAATTGATAGTAAATTCACGTTCCTTTTCACCATTGTTGGTCATTCCTCCTATGAACCACTTATCACCTTTGCGTTTCGCCACAATTACATATTCACCCGCTTTAGCTTCCAATGCCACTGTCTCATCCCAAGTTACAGGAACTTGTGTGATGAAGCGGGTACAATCTTCATTACGATAATAAAGAGTCGGATTATCCGCCAACATCTGTAGACCGCTTTCGAAAACCACAAATAATGCCAGCTGATAAGCCCGTGTTCCGATACTGGCAGAATTCGGACGTTCTGATCTATACACATTAGGTTGCATACTAATCATTGCTCCGGGAGTATAATCCATCGGTCCAACAGCATTACGCATAAACGGTAAATACAGACTGTTATCCGGATAGCAACCTCCCATATTTTCCATACCTCGCACTCCTTCGTAAGAGAGCACATTCGGATATTTATATTCTAATCCGGTCGGTTTGAAAGAACCATGAAAATCGACAAATAAATTATGTTTAGCCGCTTCTCGGGCTACCCGTTCGTAATAGTTGACCATCCACTGGTCACTTCTATCCATAAAATCAATTTTAAGTCCTTTCACTCCCCATTCATTGAAAGTCTTGAACAGGTCAAAATTGTTTTCCACAGTCAACCATGTCAGCCAGAGCACAATCCCTACATTCTTTTCTTTGCCATAACGAATTAGTTCATGCAAATTAACTTTGGGGTTCGGTGTGTAAGGGTCACGAGTACTTTTGGTCCAACCTTCGTCCATAATAATATAAGGAATGCCGAATTTGGAAGCAAAGTCGATATAATACTTGTAAGTTTCCAGATTATAGCCGGAAACAAAATTCACATCGGGTCCGTAAGGAGAGGCATCGTTCCACCATTCCCAGCTTACCTGCCCCGGTTTTATCCATGAAACGTCCTGAAGTTGATTCTTTTCAGCAAGCCGATAAGTCATTGTGTTTTCAATCAACTGCTTATCATTCTTACTTATCACAAAGTAGCGCCAAGGATAATTTCTCGTTCCTTTTGTCTTGGCAATATAATCTGCTTCTTCAGTGATTTTCAGACTGCGGTCTCCATCTTCCGCAAAAGCAAGCGGAGTTTTAGGGAAAGTAGAAACTATTCCATTCGCACCTGTTCCTTTGAGAAACATACATGGATAATCGGTTAGGTCCGATTCACTGATTAATATCTTGTAGTCTTTTTTTTGTATCGATCAAAGCCGGTAAAATAGCCATTTTATCTTCCGGCTTCCACGTATTACTCTGAATATGTGTATAAGGTTCTTCACAAGAAGTTTTGAAACCTCCCGGTTGTTGCAAATGAAGCAGATAATCCGATGGGAAGTTGATTGCAAATTCCTCACCCATCACTTCAACGTCCCCTTTTTGCGAAGTTATGAACCGATAAGCAATTCCATCATCAAAGGCACGGAACTCTACTGAATAGTCTTTGAAAGTCAGTAGCAATTGATTATAACGATTATTGACTTTCGAATATTTCAAAGGTACCACAGGAGTCAATTGTTCGTCGATACTCGTACGCTTCTGACGACGCAACTTAGGATTCTGCCCCAACACTTGATTCTTCAGAATCAACTGAAGAAAGTTGTCTTTCAACAATACTTCTCCATTATAATCTATATTATAATAGATTTTATCCGAGAGATTGAATGACACTTTTATTTCTCCATTAGGAGAAACTAACTCAAACTTGTTCTGGGCATGAAGTAGCGATACCAAACACAGGAACATTGATAGCAATAAATACTTTCTCATTTTTTTATTTTATGTTATACCATATTATCTGAAAGCCTTTATACAAAGATAAAGATTATGTTTAAAGTCCGTATTGAAACCTCATTGTTTTTCCTGGAAAAGATAACGATGGAGCCACCGCCTCATCCGATACCGCACGTTTATAATTCGGTTTACCGCTCATCACAAAACGTAACTTCACGCCATCACGTATATCTTCATATCTCAAATAAGATTTATCATACTTCTTACCATTGACATACAATTCCTTCACATACACATTCTTCGGTGACCAATTATCCGCTACCATTTCAATAGATTTTCCATTACTCATCCGAACCGTTATCGCTTCCACACAAGGAGAACCGACATTATACACATTACTCGATGGAGTAACCGGATAAAAACCGATACAGTTGAACATATACCAAGCCGACATCTGTCCGCAATCATCATTTCCGCTTAACGCATCCGGCGTATCTCCATAGAAACGGTCAACAATAGTACGAACCCATTTCTGACACTTCCAAGGTTCTTTCAGATAATTATAAAGATACGCTACATGGTGGCAAGGTTCATTGCCATGCCAATAAGCACCGATGCGTCCCTGTATATCATGTGCACCCGGAATATCATCCGGCAATTCTACAGTGAACAATTCATCCAGTCGATTACGGAACCAAGCTTCACCAGCTTCATTAATATAACCTTGTACATCTTGAGGAACGTACCACGTATACTGAACAGTAAAACCTTCTGTTATATCTCCCCATCCATTCACAGAACCAGGTCCTTGATAAGCCACCGGAGTGAATGGTGTACGCCAGTTTCCCTTACTGTCCTTACCACGCATGTACTTCGTTTCCGGGTCAATCAGAGTCTGATAAGAGAGTGCACGATTCAGGAAATAACGATAATCATCTTCTTTACCTAGAGCCTTAGCAGCCTGTGCTATGCAATAATCATCATAAGCATATTCCAATGTTTTCGACACCGATTCCGCCTCTTTATCAAAAGGGACATATCCCATGGTGCGATACTCCGGCAGACAGTCATAATTCGGATTCATCGCTGTGGTCTTCATGGCTTCATACGCACGTTCGTAATCGAAGCCTTTCACTCCTTTCACAATCATGTCTGCCAGTACGGAAACAGCATGATAACCAATCATACACCAGGTTTCATTTCCATAGAAAGACCAGATAGGAAGCATTTTCTCCACACTCTTGTCATAATGTGCCAGCATTGAATTGGCAATATTCGCATTAACATCCTGCTGAACCAAATTGAACCAGGGATGCAAAGCACGATACGTATCCCAAAGAGAGAAAACCGTATAATTGGTAAAGCCCTCTGCTTTCTCTATATTCTTATCCAAGCCACGAAACTGACCGTCCGCATCCTGAAAGATAAACGGGTGCAAAGCAGCATGATAAGCTGACGTATAAAAAGTTCTTTTCGTTTTACGATCAGCGGTAAGCGTATATTTTCCCAATTCCTTTTCCCAAAGAGCTTCCCCTCTCGCTTTCAAGTCATTAAAAGTCAGTCCGGCGAGCTCATTCATATTATTCTTTGCTCCATTGGTACTGACTGACGAAATAGCCGTTTTCACAATCACTTCCTCTCCGGCTTTCGTTTCGAAAGAAATACAAGCCATTAGATTCTTTCCCCAAGTCTCATAACTACTACGGAACCGGGAAGTGTTGTAAATCACCGGTTTCTTATCCTGCATAAAACGCAGTCCGGTTAACTTCTTTGAGAAAGTAGCCGTAAAATAGACATGTCGTTCAGGTCCCCAACCTTTCACCAATTTATAACCGGTAATAGTGGAATCATTTTCCATCCGTAGATTCGCCCATTCACAAGATTGCCACAAAGTATGGTTCATATCAATCATGATAAATGCTTTCTCCGACTGTGGATAAGTAAAACGAAACATCCCACTGCGCACTCCTGACGTCATTTCAGCTTTCACTCCACAATCCGTCAATTCCACAGCATAATAATTGGGAGAAGCCCATTCCTTCTCATGTGAATAGCGAGAACGATATCCTTTCTCCGGCTCCTCACGAGTACCCGGGTCCAGTTTCATTTCTCCAATTCCAGGAATGAACAGAAAGTCTCCTAAATCAGGTATGCCCGTCCCACTTAAGTGAGTCAGACTGAATCCCAGCAGAGTAGAATGATTATATTTGTAACCGGAGGCTGCGTCATAGTATTTACTATCTGTGTCCGGGCTCATCTGAATTCCTCCGAAAGGAATTTGTGCACCCGGATAAACATTCCCATAACCATCTGTCCCAACAAACGGATTCACATAATCAATCAGTTTCTCGGTTTGAGCCATGCCCGGCAAGACACTCACCAGACACGACCAAACCAAAAACAATCTCTTTTTACCAAATCTACAGATCATATTTATTCTTTATTGTGCTTGTATATCTCCCACAGCTACCTGATACTCGTGCCACAGTTCATCAATGTTATATTCATTCCCTAAAATATGCTTGATAGCTCCGTCAAACGACCAGGGAATCACCTCTAACGTACTACGATTGAATTTACGCAAGAACTCCGGGTCTTTATTATCACGCAACCAAACGAAAAAATAACCCGCTGTACGATACCCGTCCATATAGTTCCCGCCTTTCGGACGTGCGTTAGGACCATCGAAACCACCATTTGCCACACGCACCGCATCTGCCATACCCTCAATAAACGCCCAGAACACCCGATTAGTACCGTATGAGCCAACCCCTTGCGGTTCCAACTGATAAACATGTGTCAGTTCATGCAAGAGTACTCCGCGAGTCTCAAAAAACAATTTTGCCGTATCATTGGCAGCAAATGACTTCTCAATATGCCGTGTGCTATAGAAAATTGTAACATCTCCATTACCACCACCTTTGGCAGAAACACCTTCAATATCTTCCAACGTATAATGTATTTTATTTACCGTAGGAATACTATCTTCCGGAGAATGGTAAAGCGTAGCCAATACTTCACGCGCCTGGGCTTTGATATACGATTCCGCATCAGGGATAATCCGGTGATAAATATCCGAACCCTTCGTTTCCGGTGCTTTATCCTCAAATAAAATGGTTCCTACATTATATTTACCCCATGCATCAGGCGTTATTTTAACGCGTTCTTTTGAGGTTGCTGAACAAGCCCCCATAGCTACCAACAGGCAGGCTACATAGATCAAATGTCTCTTTTTCATATCTTCACTCTATTATTTATTAATTCCATTAGTTAGTGAATATGGTTTATCTTCTGCCGATAAACCACGGCGTTTATTCGGTGATGCAGACATCTTAAACTCAAGTACCCCGCCTTTCAGTATATCTTCATGCGTGAGGTACATCTTATCATAGATTTTTCCATTCAGTTTCAGCGACTGTACATAACGTCTCTTATCACTGACACCGGGAGCCTTAATCTCCAACGTATTCCCATTGGGAAGCTTCAACTTCAGATAAGGCAGATACGGTGCTCCCAATACATATTGATCCGTTCCGGGGCAAACCGGATAGAAACCCATCACCGAGAAAAGATACCACGCAGACATCTGTCCGCAATCGTCATTACCACCCAAGCCGTTGATATCGTTCTTATACATTTTATTCAGGATTTCACGCAGCCAGTACTGGGTCTTCCACGGTTCGGAGGTCCAGGCATAGAGATAAGGGACATGATGACTCGGTTCATTGCCATGTACATACCCGCCAACCAGACATTCTGCCGTGATATCCTCATTATGCTCGTAATATTTCTCCGGCAAATGCATGGAGAACAGTTTATCCAGTTTATCGACAAAGACCCTTTCTCCTCCCATCAAGTCCATCATTCCAAACACATCATGCGGCACGTGGAAAGAGAAGTTCCAGGAATTTCCCTCAATAAAGCCCTCGCCATAGGTCTGCAATACATCGAAATCTTTCTTGAATGAACCGTCGCTATAACGGGGACGGGCAAAGCCAATCGTAGTATCATAAATATTACGGTAATTCAAGGCACGCTTCCGATAGGTTTCCGCAATATCCTTTTTACCGGATTTCAAGGCAGTCTGATAGATGGTCCAGTCATCGTAGGCATATTCCAACGTGGAGGAAGCGGCTGTACCGCTCTTATCCAATGGGATATAACCCAGCTTCATGTAATCTGCTACTCCTTCATAATAAGGTACGGTAGAAGTGCTTACCATGGCAGCCAAAGCCTCATCAACATTGGAAAAGACTCCTTTAGTAATGGCATCCGCCAATACGGATACGGCATGATATCCGCTCATACACCAGTTCTCATTCCCCATCATACTCCAGACAGGCAGCATTCCGTGCACACTCTGCTGCTCATGCTTTATCATTGACTCCACCATGTCCGAATTTCGTTCTGGTTTTACCAGATTCAGAAACGGATGTTCTGCACGGTATGTATCCCAGAGCGAGAATATGGTATAATTGGTGAAGCCTTTCGCCTGATGAATATTATGATCCAGACCGCGATAAGCTCCATCCACATCCATATAGACAGACGGATTAATCATCGTATGATAAAGTGAAGTGTAAAGCATTGCTTTCTGATCGGCAGTTCCTTCTACTTCAAAATGATCCAGTTCATTATTCCAGTCTGTACGGGCTGCTTCAGCCAGCTGTTCAAAGCTCTTTCCGGAAGCTTCGGCGCGCAGATTCTTAACAGCTCCCTCGGTGCTGACAGCAGAGAGTGCTACTTTCACCACCAGTTCCGGTTCTTGGGCTGTATTGAAATTGAAATAGGCTACAATCTTACGGCCCGTAATCTCCGGGAAGTTCTTGTCCATATTGAAGCGACGCCAGAAGCCATTGTAAAGCACCTTTTCTTTATCCTTATAGCCATAGTCCCTGATAGGTTGCGACAAAGAAATAGCGAAATAAGTATAGTTGGTTCTCGCCCATCCGTTTGTGATGCGATAGCCTGTCAATAACGTATCATTCTCTACCCGCAAGTTGGCCCAGAGCACTTTGCCGTCATAGTTGTATATACCATGAACCAGGTCAAGGATAAGATGACCGTCTTTGCCTTTAGGGAAAGTGTATTTATGGACTCCTACCCGTTGCGTTGCAGTCAACTGTGCCTTTATGCCATAATCATCGAGCATCACTTCATAATATCCGGGAGTAGACTTTTCCGTAGCATGGCTGAAACGGGAACGGTAGCCTTCATCCGGATGATCCGCCCTGCCACAATTGAGCTTCAAGTCTCCTACGGCAGGCATCAACAGGATATCGCCTAAATCCGAATGACCCGTTCCGCTAAGATGCGTATGGCTGAAGCCGACAATCGTCTTGTCCCGATACTGATAACCGGCGCAATATTCATAAGCGTTCTTCTGATAAGCCCCATTTATGTTATGTGGAATTGTGTCTGTGTCCGGACTTAGTTGCACCCACCCGAAAGGTGTGCAGGCACCAGGAAAAGTATGTCCCATACCATTCGTGCCGATGATCGGATTCACATAATCTACCGGCTGTTGAGCCATGGCGGACGACATTGCAATCGCCGCCACAGCTATTATCCCTATTTTCTTCTTTATACCGTACATATCTATTTACTTTTTGTCGAGAGAGAAAGAGTATGGATAATCAGATTCATTCACACCTCTTCCCGTATTGGGTTTATTATCCATTTCGAACAACAGGCGCCCGCCTTTCAATAAATCAAAATGATTCAGATAATTCTTCGTATAGTTCTTTCCATTATAGTTCAATGAACGGATATAACGGTTCTCATCACTATTCTTAGGAGCAGAAATTTCAAGCTTCCTGCCATTCTCCAGGGTAATGGTTGCTTTCTTGAAATAAGGAGCTCCCATCACATATTCATTGCTACCCGGACATACCGGATAGAAACCCAAGGCCGTAAATACATACCAGGCGGAAGTCTGCCCGTTATCCTCGTCACCACAATATCCATCCGGAGTGGCAAAGTACAACCGCGTCATTACCTCACGCAGCCAGTATTGGGCTTTCCACGGTTCGCCGGCATAGTTATACAAGTAGATCATGTGCTGGATAGGTTGGTTGCCATGTGCATAGTTACCCATGTTAGCAATTTCCATTTCACGAATCTCGTGAATCACTCCTCCATAATAGCTATCATCAAATACAGGAGGAAGATTGAATACAGAATCAAGCATACTGACAAACATCTTCTTGCCGCCCATCAGATCAACCAGTCCTTGTACATCGTGGAATACCGACCATGTATAATGCCAACTATTTCCTTCCGTAAAGGCATCTCCCCATTTAAAAGGATTGAAAGGAGTCTGGAAAGTTCCGTCGGAATTCTTTCCCCGCATCAACTTAGTTTCCGGATCGAACAGATTACGGTAGTTCTGACTCCTTTTCTTATAAACATCCAGTTCTTCTGCCGGACGGCCTAATTTTTCACCCATACGGTAAATGCACCAGTCATCGTATGCATATTCCAATGTGCGTGCCGCATTCTCATTAATTTTCACATCGTATGGCACATAGCCCAGTTTGTTATAATATTCATATCCACGGCGTCCGGTAGTAGAAACTTTCGGATGTACGCTATTGGCCCCTTTCAGTAGGCCTTCGTACATTTTTTCTGCATCCGCTTTGGTTACATTCTTCATGAAGGCATCCGCCACTACAGAAGCTGAATTGTTCCCAACCATGCAACCACGATGGCCCGGGCTTGCCCATTCAGGAAAGAATCCACTTTCAAGATAGGTATTCAACAGGCCTTCCTGCATCTTCTCACCCATTGAAGGATATATCAAATTAACAAATGGAAACAAGCAACGGAAAGTATCCCAGAATCCAGTGTCGGTAAACATATATCCCGGACGGATTTCACCATTATAGGGGCTGTAATGCACAGTTTCCCCCTTACCGTTTACTTCGTAAAACATACGGGGAAACAACACCGAACGATACAAACAAGAGTAGAACGTACGCATACGGTTCTCATCACTGTCTTCAACCTTGATACGCCCCAAGACATTGTTCCATGCCTTACGACCAGCCTCTTTTGTTTGTTCGAAAGTCTTATTTCCAATTTCTTTCAAATTCAGTTCAGCCTGTTCAGGACTGATGAATGAGGATGCCACCTTTGCATGTACCTGTTCTCCTTTCTTCGTTGAAAATCCGATAGCAGCACCCACGTGATTGGATTGTAGTTCGAGATGTGTTTCAACCAAATGATAGTCTGCCCATACTTTATTGAAAGTAAAAGGCTTGTCGAACTCTATCACAAAGTAATTCTTAAAATTTTGAGGAACACCGCCACTATTGCGTGTCGTATAACCGATTATTTTATTTTCTTCGGGAATCACCTTCACATACGAACCGCGATCGAAAGCATCTATTACCACATAGGCATCGGAGGTTTCAGGGAAAGTGAAACGGAAATATGCGCAACGTTCTGTCGGAGCTATTTCAGTTGTCATGTCATACTCTGACAAATAAACACTATAATAATAAGGAGTGGCTTTCTCTGCCTTATGAGAGAACCAGGAAGCACGACTGTCCTGATCGATCTTCAACTGTTTAGTCATCGGCATGATTGAGAACTGACCGTAGTCATTGATCCACGGACTAGGCTGATGGGTTTGCTTGAAACCTCTGATTTTGTCGGATGCATAAGTGTAAGCCCAACCGTCACCCATCTTTCCGGTTTGTGGCATCCAGAAGTTCATTCCCCAAGGCAACGCGATGGCAGGATATGTATTCCCATTAGATAGTGATATTTTCGAATCAGTTCCCATTAAAGGATTCACATAGTCTACCGGTTGCTTTTGCGCAAAGGTAGAAGAAGCTCCCAATAGCAGGGCTATTGCGAAAGATAGTAGTTTCTTTTTATTCATGGTCTACGAATTAAGCTATTAATTAGATTATCAAGTCTTTTTTATTTACGTTACAAATTAAAGCATCTTTCTGTAATTATCAGTCCTCTGATACGCCAAAATAAGAAAAAAATAGCATATGGTCAACCAAAGGATACGAGCGTCAACGAGAGTACAAGTTAAATAAGTGAGAATCAGGATGTAATATTTATACGCATACCACGAGAGTACAACTGGAGGACTAACTGTTTAAGCAATAGAGAGAGGATAATTTGCCTTTACCCTCTCTCCAATTCTATCAGAAACAAATATTTATTATTACCTAATTAATTCCATCCCGGGTTCTGATGTCCTTCCAACGCAGGATTAGCCTGAATTTCATCTAACGGGATAGGCCATAACAAAGCATATTCAGGAATGGCGCCGGCTCTTGTGCTTCCATCGGGCTTGTTTTGGATTTGAGCCGATGCAAGAGCAGTCCATTTCAATTTTCCTGATTCGGTAGATGCTTCCGGATACAAACGAGTACGACGAATGTCATCCCAAATCTTAAATTCCAACGGTAACTCATGCAAACGTTCAGTCAAAATCGATTGTATTAAATCGTTTCCTGTAGCCGTCTCATCTGCCAATCCAGCACGTTTACGCACTTGATTGAGATAATATTTAGCTCCACCGACAGCATTATCTTCATGATTTGTACGTGCCAGACCTTCGGCCGCAATCAGCAAGACTTCCGCAAAACGGAATACCGGCATATTATAATCACCGTCGTGGCCGCTAATCAAAGCATTTTCATCAAACCATGCCCAGTTGCCTGCATTATTCAAAGTATGAGTATTTCCTTCAGCATCGGTATATTGCTTAAAGAAGAACTGTTTCTCATGTCCTCGAATATCATTAGAGGCATAGCTGTTAAGCAACATATCACAGGGAAGGTATGCATTATACAGCACGTCTCCTCCCGGATGGAACACTCCCCACTGAAAAGCATCTGTACCAATAGAACGACAAGCATAAGAGTTACCTACACTATAATCACTATAATTATATTCTTTAGCATAAATGATTTCAGCAGATTCTTTCGTTGTCTTAATCACATTATACGCAGAGTTCAAATCATCAGTCGTTCCATTCGGATGAATAAGTCCGTGAGGACTATCATTAATCACTTTTAATGCCATCTGTGCAGCTTTTCCATAATAGTCTGCCCCCCCGTTTAACGGTGCACCAGCCCATTGTAAATAAACTTGTGCCAGCAAAGTCTGCGCCATTGCCCTAGTGACATAACAGCCATTTTCATAAAACGTTTTATTGGGTAATGCATCCCCGTTGACAATATCCAGCAAGTCGGCTTCAATTTTCTTATAAACCTCTTCAGCAGAAAGACGTTCTTTGTACATACCTTCTGTAGATGTGTAAGGTTCTGAAATATAAGGAACACCACCAAATTCTTTAACCAGCCAGAAATATCCGTATGCACGGAAGAATTTACCTTGAGCCACATAATTATTAATAGTAGCTTCATCCAGCACCCCAGTCATTGTCGGAATATTGGCAATAACAAAGTTGGCACGTGAAATACCTTTATAAAACTCATGCCAGTATTTCATTGCAATATCATCAAAAGATTCAATATTGAAGTTACACCCTTCGGATGCCGTAGTAAATGTTCTGTCTTTACGCTTATCAACGTACAATCCGGACACAATACCACCCCACATCGTCGCTTTAGGAGTCCAGCCACCGCCTACGTCAGTGTTATGTAAATAAGGCACACCACCAAAATACAATGCATTCACACCCGACTCCGCATCAGCTTTCGTCTTCCAGAATTGGTCAGATGACTTCATATCCAATGGTTCTTCTTTCAGGAAATCGTCGCATGAATTCAGCAACACAGAAAGTGAACACATACAAAATGCAGATATATATACTTTTAATAGTTTCATAATTCTTATAGTTTTTATAACGGTGAATTAAAATGCTACATTAAGACCGAACGTAAACGTTCTCGGACGCGGATAGGTGAAGAATTGGCGGTTAGCCCCCCATTTGTTGTCACCTAAACGAGATGAGTTATCCGGATCGTATCCGTTATAGTCCTTAGAAGTAATCAGGAATGCGTTATTCACATTCGCATACAAACGCAATGAAGACAGACCGATCTTCTTAATCAGTGTCGGATTGAAGGTATACCCGAGCTGAATCATGTTACAACGCAAATAAGAACCATTGCAAACCCAGTCATCATCTGCCTGGTTATTAGCTCCCTGACCAAAGTTATTCAGACGAATTGCCTGTTCTTTACCCGACGGATTGAGAGTTGGATGCCATGCTTCCTTATAAAGACGGTCTATACCGTTAGTCAGGAAACGGGCTACAGTTGAGTGATAATATTCTTGCATCACGTCTACCCCCCATGTAAACTGGAAGTCTAAAGTCAAATCGAAACCTTTATAATTGAAGGTATTGATAAATGAGCCCATCCAGTCTGGTAATCCGTTACCGATAATTTCGCGTTTCTTATAAGTTACCTTTTCACCGATAGTGGAAGGTATGTTCATTGTCTCCGGATCCCAGTTAGACGGAATACCATCGTAAATACCGGCACGCTTATAACCATAGAAAGAAGAAAGCTCTTCACCTTCACGGATCAACATATCGTAACCCACAAAACCATCGGTTGTAATCTGACGCTTACCGGTGACAGGATCAACAGATGCACTTTCATCCAGTTTCTCTACACGGTTTTTGTTGAAACCTAAATTAAGAGTGGAAGTCCACTGGAAATCATGTGTCTGAATAGGATATGCTGTAACCAGAATATCTACACCACGATTGGAAACGGCTCCAATATTATCCATAATGGAAGAGTAACCTGTGGATTCAGGAACCGGACGGTCGAGCAACAAATCTGAAGTATATTTATAATAATAGGAAATATCGAAATTCAGTCTGTTATTGAATAAACCCAACTCGAATCCTAAGTCCCACTGTCCAGTCTTTTCCCATTTCAAGTCAGGATTAGGCATATTATCCAGATAAGACACAACGTGCAAAGCATCACCAATAATCGTATTTGACTGGCTCACCGTGGCTAATGACTTATAAGTACCGATTTCCGAGTTACCTGTCACACCGTAAGAAGTATGCAATTTTAGTTTGCTAATCAATGAGTTGTCTTTCAAGAAGTCTTCATTAGAAATCATCCAGCCCAAACCTACTGACGGAAAAAATGCATATTTATTGTTCTGTCCGAATTTGGAAGAGCCATCATAACGACCGGTTACGGTAGCCATATACTTGTTGTCATAAGAATACGCTAGACGCAAGAAATAAGAATTCATTGCCCACTTGTCGTAATCACTGCCAACAGAAGGACGATTCGTTCCGGAACCTAAATTATAATATCCGTAGAAGTCATCAATATACTTACTGTCGGAAGCTTCGAATTTGGTATAATTATACTCTTGCCAAGACATACCCGCCATTGCATTAATGTGATGTTTGTTTATATCTTTCACATAAGTCAAATAGGTTTCTTCCTGCCAATACAAAGAGTTGGAGTTATTTGCAGAAGCTGCTCCCTCGGAACTTTGATTAATCATCGGACGCGGAGTGAACGGTGTATAGTTAGCATCACGATTATTGTGGTAGTCGATACCGAACTGGGTCTTCAAATCCAATCCTTTCATGAGATGGAAAGTCAAAGCAGCATTACCAAAAATCTGCGTACGATATTGCATAGCCTGCATCCGTTCGAGCAACTCAACGGGATTACCTACACCTTCCGGGCTGAATCCTTGTTTTCCGCTATTAGGATCAGTCTGATTATTGAGAATAGAGCTCGTATTAATAATGTTCGTCTGCGTATATTCACCATCCAGCTTAACCGGTAAGAAAGGCAACTGTTCGATCATTGTACGCAATGCGCCTTGTCCGTAAGGGTTATCAGAAGTTCTATTACCCCAAGTATGATTTACTAATAAATTAACGGAAGTAGACAGCCAATCAGTCGGTTTGTCATCATACGCCAGTTTTGCATTGATACGTTTGAAGTAAGAATTCAACAAAATACCCTGTTGATCGGTATAATTGATAAATGCTCCGATAGAAGATCCTTCTCCTGTACGTTGGATACTGATCTGATGGTTATGAGAGATGGCAGTGCGGGATGCTTCATCCTGCCAGTTGGTATTATATTTCGGAGAACCGTCTGCATTGAACAAACGTTCGTCTGTGAATATCTGTGACAGATCAGTTGTGAAGTTCTTGCCTTGAAATTCGTTGGCATTTTCCAATCCCTGCTTGAAGGTAGACATCCATTCGTTAGCATCCATTACGTCTATTTTTCTAGCCATCTTACCGATAGACAATGAACCATCATAGGAAACATGAACTCCTTTTCCTGCATTACCGCGCTTGGTAGTCACCATGATAACACCATTCGCACCACGGGCACCATAGATAGCAGCAGAGGAAGCATCTTTCAATACTTCGATAGATTCGATATCATTCGGATTAAGCAATTCGAAGTTTGACATCACGACTCCATCGACTACATACAGCGGTGAAGCCGACGCGTTGATAGTAGAAATACCACGAATGATGACACGTGATTCTCCACCCGGCTGACCGGTATTAGAGAAGATATTCACACCGGCCACTTTACCCTTCAATCCGTCAAGCGCATTGAATGATTGTGCTTTCAGCATGTCTTTACCTTTGGCTGTGGAAATGGAACCCGTCAAGTCTGATTTGCGCATGGTACCATAACCTACAACGACTACTTCGTCCAGTGCTTTCGTATCCGATTGCAGAACTACGTTCAGAACATTGCTCTTTAATTCCGAGACTTTAAATTCTTGTGTGATATAACCAATATACGAAAATACCAAGGTGGCATTGGAAGGAACAGAGAGGGTGTATTTACCGTTAATGTCAGTGATTGTTCCAGTACTGCCGTTTTTGACTTTCACCGTACCACTGATAACCGCCTCTCCTTGATCATCGGTTACCGTACCGGAGATTGATTTTACAGATTGAGCATTCATGCCCAAACTCAACATCATACCTATTACAAATAAGGTAAGATACTTTAGTTTTTCATTCATAATTCCTTTAAATTTGATTAGTAATAAGGTTAATTCCCTTTAAAAAGATTGTTGCAAATAAAGGCTATTCGAATAAAAGTCCAATGCTCTACCTTGCCAAAAAAACGGCAAAATAAAGGCATATATTTAAAGCACAGAATGGTAAATTAGAGCACAGATTAACACACTAATAATCAACACAATAAAATCAACAAAAGGGATTTAGAGCACAAGGTTGTGACAAATAAATAATAATGTTTCCCAATCAATCACCTATACGAAAGAATTTAGCCTGACAATCAGCATACCTTTCGCTGTTCCCGATAATCTTTCGGTGTCATCCCGAACCGACGGGTAAATTCTTTATAAAAATAAGACCGGCTGGAAATTCCGACCTCCATAATAACATCTTGAATAGAAAGTTCTTCATCAAGTAACAGGCGGGCTGCCTTTTCCATACGGTAACTCTTTATTAAATCACCGGGAGCAGTATTGGAGATTTCCTTGAATTTACGATAGAACTGACGGGAACTCATTGCCATACGATCAGCTATCAACGTTGAGCCTAGTTCTTCCTTGTCCAGGTTTTCTTCAATCACCTTTAACAATTTGCGAATAAAATCAGCTTGTTCGGTAGTTGTACAGATAATCTGTCCCGCCAAATCTCCCAGTTCCTCCATATATATCTGCTTCGCTTCCCGCTTTCCATAAATAGCATTATGGACAACTTCCCGCAAGAATAATATATCATAAGGAAGTACAATATAAGAATCAGACCACAAGACCAATTCCCGCTGAATGGCCGAACCAACTTTCCAGGTTAACAATGGAATAAAAGCTGTCTTTGAAAGCAGAGTACGATTCCGGCTAACATACTCCATAAAAGTACTTTCAGCATTGGCATACATTGTCATATCCACTAATAATAGAGCCGGAGCCGACCGGCGAATTTCGTCAAAAGCAAGCTGCACACTCTTTACTTGATGAACCACGTATTCATCAGCCAGGAAATTACTAATCAACCAAGTCATTTCATCTCTGTCTTCCAACAAAAGCACAGTTTTCTTCCCTTGTTCACCTGCCACTGTCAAGACCGCCGGTTCAAAGATAATCGTCAACCGACTACCACTCCCATCATTATCATAACGAAGAACGGCATGAATACGTTCCAAAGCTGACCGTACAAAACCTAAAAGTAAATGCACAGCAAACACATGATCGGAATCTTTCTCCGTCACTGAAGAAGCTTTATCTGAAAGATATTCATACAACGCTTTCGCAGTAGCATCTTTAGAAGAAAAATGTAGCTGCATCTTACCATCCTGTTCTGACATTTCTACTATTACGCCATGAGTACCCTTCATTTCAGTAATCCGGAGATAGCAGCAATAAAGAATACTGTATAACGCATTCTTGTAAACTGGAAATGTTAAGTGTTCCGGAATCATTGACGATATAGAAGAATGATCAATCCCTTGTTCTTCCAACGTACGCAACACCTCTTGAGAAACTCCCTGTATACTCATACGCGCAGAAACAATAAACCGATCCGGAAAGAATTGTTTAAGTTCTTCCAAAAACAGAGCGTCAGGATTAAGAAGTGCGCTCATCACAGTTTCGCGTATCAGTGACACTTTCTCAAGACATTGCTCATAAGAAAGATTCTCTGCACGCAATTGGTCACAATAATTATAAATAAGAGTAAAATCTTCAAGCATCCTACGGTTTGTATATACAGTCTCGGATTTCCGGCAACTTTCTGTCCCCATCAGTGTTTTCATCATCCGTTCCTGAAGGTAGTTTTTACGTAGCAAATATATCACGTACCCTAACAACAACAAAAAAATGATCAAATAAACAAAATAAGCCGCCACCGATCGATACCAGGGAGAAAGGATATATACCGGAATAGAAAAATGCCGATATTCTGTATCAAATACATCCCTCTTATAGCGTACCTTAAAGATATAATCACCTGCCGGCACTCCTGTATATGAGGCTTCATTAATACTACTAAAAGAGGTCCAATCCTTATCATATCCTTCCAACTGGTAAGAATATTCTATATCTTCTCCTGATAAAAAATCCGGAACAACAAAAGAAAGTGCAAATGAAACCTCCGTCCCCTTCAACTGTAATGCCTTACCATCGTCTGTATAGTAATCTCCATCCCCCTGAACCACTTGCGTATGTTCAACAGTCAACTTACGTAACAAAATATCCGGATAAAATTCCGGAGCAGCCTGCACCTCTTTATCCAGATAAAGCAACCCGTCAATCCCACCGAAAAAAAGCTCCTGTGTATATGGACACATGTAATAAGCATCATCGCTAAACTCACCGATTTGAACACCTGCACTGTAAAAGTAGGCATGTGATGAGCCATTTATCGGATTATATTTAATCAGCCCCCGATTCGTACCAAGCCATAAGAGTCCGTTCTCATCTTCAAGTACACCATGAATCATATCATTGAGCAAACCTTGCTCCCGTCCGATATAGGTAGCTTTCATCTGTTTTCCATTAGAATTCAGACATACCAATCCTGATGTTGTCCCTACATATAACAACCCTTCTTTGGTCCGATACAGGCTGAGCACATCGTCTACCGACTTATGAAGCATTTCTTTCAAAGAAATCACTTTATATTCTTCAGTCCGCTTATCGAACCGTACGAGTCCTTTCTCCCGACTGCCAAGCCACAAAATAGAATCCCCCTCGGGCAGCATTGGATAGAACATCGTAATTTCCCGCTGACCGTGAAAAAAATGATAACTTTTCTGCGACTTGAAACGAATGGTACCTGCCTGCTTCTCAAGTATTAATTTATGAAAACCGGAACCGGCTGTCACCACATAAAGTACACTATCATTTTCCTCATAAATGCCATGTATCTCAGTGGGTTGTGCCGGCAGATTCTCCACAGAATGCAAAGCTTTGTCTTCAAAAGAATAGTAAAATAGTCCCGGATCTCCAGATCCTATCCAAAAGCCATCCATATAACGGCTTTGAACCAATTTATAAACGGGAAATTCTTTATTCCATCGTATATAAGACACAACATTTTGCTTTCCTTCAGGAGAGTAAACTGTAACGGCAGAAGCCTCCTCATTCTCACGATAATCCGGTATATGCAGCAGTCCATCACCTTTCGTCCCGAACCATAGTCCACCACTATCGTCTGTCATAACAGAACGTACCTGCCTGCTTAAGTTAGATGACAGTTGATTGAGCATCAAATTGGTGGCAATAGAATATTTCTTAGCATACATAATCGTTCCTTGTCCGTCCGAAGCAACCCATAAGACATTCTGATGAGGATCTCGATAAATACTATATATACGTACATTCCGGTCGACCACTTCTTCTTTATATTTTTGTGAAGTACGGAGACGGACTAACCCATTCGTTCGAAAACCAATAATAATATCTTCATAGAAAAGGGCTATTCCTGCAATAGTTCCATTCTTCTGCACTAATGAAGAAAGGTTACGAATATAAATTTTAGATTGTCGGGAAATATCATAAACATAAAGATCATGCTCACTATCGATAAAACAAAGAACGCCATTCTGATAAAAGACATCTTCAATAGGTTTCGCATGAAAATCAGTAGATGAAACAGTTGAATGAATTGATAATGTGTCACAATCAAAAGCATCCTGCGAAACCTGTAACAGCTCCCCTGTTTGTTGAGTGAAAATCCACAAAACACCATCATCCGTTACGAATGCCCGTTTATCCATATCTTCTACGGGTACTTTCAGATTCTTAATCTGTACAAATCGTTTATAAGATGTATTATAGTAGAAAATTCCACCATGACTCACCACCCATGTGTTTCCTTTAGAATTGGAATGTAGATAATAATCATCTGTAAAGTCATAATATCCGACAACTTGCCGCGAATCCTGTGAAAGACGATTGATACCCAAATGTGTAGAAATCCACAAACAATTATTATCTGCCTGCTGAATAGAATGGATTACATTATTACTCAAAGCTTTGGGGGCTGAAAAATCAGAACGAAAAACTTCCATGTTTCGGCCATCATAACAATTGACACCATCGTATGTACCAAACCACATCAACCCTGTATTGTCTTGAAAAAGACAAAGCACAGCACTATTGGATAATCCTTGCTGATAATCTACTTTCCGGAAGATATATGAATCTTTACCGCCATCTGCTTGACAGACCAATGAATAAATCAATAAAACAAAAGACAAAATCAAGCGTATTTTCATTGTGTTAATCATTAATATCATCTATTAAATATCAGGCAATCGCTTATATGTTCTGTTTCGTAGTGCGAAAGAAAATAGCCATTAATAATCGATGTCTTTAATTCTCTTTACACAAAGATACGTTTTTATACGGAAAATGCAACTCTATTTTATCAAGTACCTCTATTTTTCAGCAACTACTTCACTACTAATTCGCACAATCCAAGGATTCCGCCTCTTTCATTCTTGCCAATTCCCATCCGCGAAACAGCCAATCTTTGCCTCTGTCTCACCACCCCACACCGGAAAAAATGAGTAGATTACTAGTAATACTTGTACTGTTTGCATGCTCTTTGATTTGTTAGTTCCTTCCTAGTCTCAACAGAAGTGTATATACAAAAGAAGCTCTAAGTTTGCAGTTAATAGATAAGAGGTCGGAAATTTATTTTAAAAAAGTCAAGCGAGACGAATAATTACCTCCGCATCTTATCAGGAAAATATCAGTCTTATTATCTTTGTTGTATTAAGATAAAGACTGATAGGCGGGAAGAGGACACCATAAAAGAGAAAGCACTTGAGGCTAGCCCACGTAACGGCCTCTCTCCGCCAAGCTGCAAAGCTCCGATAGAATATCAAGGTTGCGAGCCTATTTAGAGTTTAGAGTTCAAACAGCTTTTACCAGTCTTAGAAAAGTACAGCAAAAATATGAAAAAATTATTTATTGGAATTGATTTTTCAAAGGAGAAACTTGACGCGACGATAATTCTCGCATGTGGAATGAACGAAATAGGCTCCCGTGAGTATGGGTGTTTCCCAAATAACACTACGGGCTACCGCAAGTTATGTAATTGGGTTAAAACAAACGCTTGGAATACAATTGCTGAGGAATGGCTATTCTGTGGAGAAGACACAGGTTCATGTAGTATAGGACTGAGCAAATGGCTTTACGGAAAAGGCTATGACATATGGATTGAGAACGCTTACGCCATAAAACATAGCAGTGGTATCCAGCGTGTGAAAAACGATAAGGCGGACTCAGCAATCATTGCTGAATACGCATGGAGGCAACAGGACAAGGTTGTACCCTTTGAACCATTGAATGAATCCCTTGCGCAACTAAGGGAGATTTTCCTCTATAGGCATAAGCTAGTTGGGCAAAGAGTGGCAATGGAATTACGAAAAGAGGACAAATCACAATCAAACAAGTCAAAAGCAATATCCTTCATCAACCGCAAGAGCAAACACCTTATTGCGGAGATAAACAAAACAATTGCCGAATGCGATAAGGCCATTGATAGCATAATAGAGGCGGATGAGGAACTGAAAGAAAATTATGCTATTATAACCTCAATAAAAGGCGTAGCCAGGCAAAACGCAACCTGTATGTTGGTCTACACAAACAACTTCAAAAAATTCGGATATGACCCAAGAAAGATTGCATGCTATTATGGAGTTGCCCCCTTTGGTAAACAATCCGGAACGAGTGTAAATACACCTGCTCATACAAGCCATTTCGCCAATAAACTTATTAAATCATTATTAGGACAAGCAGCTCATATAGCCAAAATATATAATCCCGAAATTAGAGATTACTATCAAAGACTGATTAGTAAGGGAAAGAAGCCTCAAGTGGCTTTAAATAATGTCAAGAACAAACTCATAAGAATCATAGTGGCATTAGTCAGGAAGAAAGTACCATATGATCAAAATACATACAAATATTATGAAGAACGAGAAGTTATAGAAAGGAAAAAGAACGAGAAGTTAATTTATTGTTAAACGGAATAAGAGATTAGGATATTAGCATAGAATACGTGAGACCGCTAAACTTATATCCAAGTGCAGGTTCTGGACTACCTCTGTGTTGAATATAAGCAAAAACAGCTCACGCCCTTGACTGTATATCAGCACCTAAGTGCAGCATACAAACCAAAGGGAGAACGTTTTGTTTATTTCCTCAACACAGCTCGAATTGTCCAGATTCGCACTTGAGAAAAAGCACTAAACGCTTCCTTATAATAAAGACGTCCTAAAGGACAGTACAAATATACTACAATTTTTCTTTAATTGTGCTTTTCATATATCAAATCTACATATCCAAGCCGTTTGTTTTTCATTGATATAAGACCTATAAAACTTTGTATATCAATCGATATTCTTGTGTCATATCTATTCTAACGAAGCAGAGAAGTAAGCTATATTGATTACTTCTTCTCAATACCGCTTACTTCTCATACAATCTATTAATAGAAAAGTTGCTCTTGATTAAGTCCAAACTTTCTTTTTATTAACAGTAAAGTTGCTTTTCATCCGTTCCAATCTATAAATGCAACCTTCATTTATAAAAACAAAGGTTCCGTTTTTAAAAACAAAGCTTGCATTTATAAAAATGAAGCTTGCATTTTAAGTTTGTAAATAATAAAAGAGAAGTTTACTATTAGACGAAAGGAAGTTTAGACTTAATCAAAAGAAACTTTATTGTTAATACTCAAGGAGGAGAATAACTATTATTCAGTTGGATATCATCCTAATAAAAAAAGTCTCGTATATCATGTGAAACAGCTCATTCAGCTATCTTTATGATATACGAGACTCCAATGTTATAAACAAGATCCTATTCTACAGGATATTATTTTGCTAATTCGTTAATTACATCCATAATTTTCTGACCGATTTCTTCGGCAGCTTCCATGGTAGACGCTTCGCTATATACGCGGATGATTGGCTCTGTATTACTTTTACGCAAATGTACCCATTTGTCGGCAAAGTCAATCTTCACACCATCGATATCGTTGATTTCTTCATTCTTATAGATTTCCTTTACTTTTGCAAGGATAGCATCTACATCGATCTCCGGAGTCAGGTCGACACGGTTCTTAGCTATGAAGTAAGGAGGATAAGTGGCACGAAGCTCGCTAACTTTCTTTCCTTCATGAGCCAGATGGCTAAGGAATAAAGCAATACCTACCAATGCATCACGGCCATAGTGGCTGGCAGGATAGATCACTCCACCATTTCCTTCACCACCGATAACGGCATTGGTTGCTTTCATCTTCGTTACAACGTTTACTTCGCCTACTGCAGAAGCACTGTATTCCATACCATATTTACGGGTTACGTCACGCAGGGCACGGGTAGAGCTCAAATTGGAAACTGTATTACCCGGAGTATGTTTCAGTACATAGTCAGCCACAGTAACCAGTGTATATTCCTCACCGTACATTACACCATTTTCGCAGATCATTGCCAAACGGTCAACGTCCGGGTCTACAACGAATGCTACATCTGCTTTGCCCCCTTTCATCAGGTTCATGATGTCACCGAGGTTCTTTTCAAGCGGTTCGGGATTGTGTTGGAAATTTCCGGTAGGTTCACAGTAGAGTTTTTCTACATGTTTCACACCCAAACGTTCAAGAAGTTCAGGGAGAATGATACCGCCTACAGAATTCACACAGTCAATCGCTACACGGAAATTGGCTTTCTTAATAGCTTCTACATCTACCAGGTCGAGAGCCAATACACTGTCGATATGTTTCTGATTATAAGTCAGGTCTTTGCGGTAAGATCCCAGATGGTCGACATCGGCATAGTCAAATTCTTCAGCTTCAGCAATACGAAGTACTTCGTTGCCTTCGGCTGCATTCAGAAATTCACCATGTTCATTCAGCAATTTTAGTGCGTTCCACTGTTTCGGGTTATGAGAAGCTGTCAGGATAATACCGCCACAGGCACCTTCCATTGTTACAGCAAGTTCTGTGGTCGGGGTAGAAGCAAGATCAATGTCTACTACATCCCAGCCCATTCCCATCAATGTGCCGACTACTACGTTTTTTACCATTTCACCGGAAATGCGGGCATCACGTCCCACAACAATCTTATTACTCTTTGCCTTGCAGGTTCTACGAATCAAAGTAGCATAAGCCGAGGTAAATTTTACAATGTCAAGCGGGTTTAGTCCTTCTCCCGCTCCTCCGCCGATAGTTCCGCGGATTCCAGAGATAGATTTGATTAGAGTCATAGGTCTTTACTTAAAGATTTGATTTATTTAATGTTAGTGGTCTAGCTTTTTGCTTTCTCAAACTTCCGGATATCATAGAAATAAGGATTGACATATTGTTGTGCAGTTGTATGTCCCATCTTAGAAGGTACAATCAGGCGTACATGTGCATTATTACGCAAATAAGGTAAGGCAATCAGCCATCCAGATGGAATTGCAGTTCCATAACCATTAGCAACTGTCCACAAATAGTCATAATCAAAATCACCAGATAAAACGATTCCATAAACAGTAGATGTGTTTTGCACATAACGGAATGTTAATGGAGACTTATAATATTCAGAGATATCCATCCATTTTTCCAAAGGAACATTGAAACATGTAGTATCTCCTGTCATCATATCCTGTTCTACATAGCGGGTGCAAATGACATTATTGTTAGCAAAAGTATCTACCTCATTAATAACTTCAACTCCATCCTTATCCTCTTTTCCTCCCCGATCTACGATCTGCATATATACGCCATTGGAGAAAGCAACGTATTCGTCATATCCATTCCCCGCTTCTTTAGAAGCTGTAATAGTATCCCGTTCAAACTCTTCCAGTGAAATGACACGGATATCATTATCTTTGATGAACTTATTCACCGCATTTTTCTCGTCTTCCAGCATTTCTGCATAAGTCTTCGAATTGTCGCATGCCTGGAACAGACTTCCGGCGGTTAACAAAGAGAGAAATAAAAATACAAGTTTCTTCATTATCTGTTATTTAGCTATATTCCGCACAAATGTATCTCAAAATCATTAAAAGTTGAAAGGGGGAAGTTGAAAGTTCGTATCTTTTAACCTTTCCATATTCACTTTTAACCTTCCATCTTTAGCTTTTCGCTGTTAGTAAAGGTTTATATTTCTCAAGCGCTTTCTCAAAGACCGCTTTTGCCTCTTCCATCGTTCCGAAAAATTCACCGCCCGAAGCATTCAAGTGGCCTCCTCCATGGAAGAATTCGGCAGCTAACTGATTGCATGGGAAGGTTCCTACTGAACGAAGGGATATTTTAATCATCGGTTTCTCGGTATCTTCCCTCAAGAAGCAAGAGAAACAGACATTTTTAATGGAAAGGGGAATATTAACAAAGCCTTCGCTATCGCCTTTTATATAGTTAAATTTGCTTTGCTCTGCTTTTGTCAGGGTGATTAGAGCCGAATTAGATTCCGAATACACAGTCATGTTCGATAATACATATCCCATCAAACGTAAACGGCTCTCCGAATAGGTGTTGTACACCTTACGATAAATATCATCTTTATCGATTCCTTTAGAAAGGAGTTCGCTAATGATAAAATAAATCTCCCGGTTGTTCGAGTTATAGGTGAACCCACCGGTATCTGTCATCATCCCTGTGTAGATACATTCTGCGCCTTCCTTAGAGATATCACTGAAATATCCCATACGGCAGATGAGACGGAATATCAGTTCGGAAGTAGAAGATATTTTGGGATAGGACATTACTATCTTACAGAAATCTTCGGGATACAAATGATGATCGATCATTATTTTACGTGCCGGAGAAGCGGCCACAGCATCTGCCATATCGTCGATACGCTTCAGTGCATTGAAATCGAGGCAACAGATGACGTCTGCTTCGGCGATCAATTTATCTGCAAAGTCTTTGTAACGGTCATACAACAGGATATCCTTACTGCCCGGCATCCACCGCAGAAAATCGGGAAAAGCATTCGGCACAATTACGTTTACTGTTTTCTCTTGTGAATCTAAAAAATGATATAATCCCAATGAAGAACCGATAGCATCGCCGTCAGGAGAAACATGAGATACAATTACTATTTTGTCAGCTCGTTCAAACCATTTGGTAAAATGGTCTATTTTGGCTTGTTCAATTACTTTCGTCAACATACTCTTATACTTTATCAAGGTGCAAATGTACGATAAATCTTTGTACTTAGAGCAAAAAGCGGACAGAACCTTCGTCGGATAGCGAGATAAACCGCAGACCGGATTGCTTGCATTCGCTTTCAAGGAGGTGTCTGCGGTATTCCGAGAGAGATGCGTCCAATATGACGTAAGAGATAGAAAAGATTTGGGTGAGCTCTTCCAGATGTCCGTCATACCCTTTGCATAAGTAAAGATACTGAATATATAACGGAGAAACAGTGGTTTTGTTCCGCCAATGGTTATCATTTATTACACAAATATGACAGCCATGATAGGATATAATCTGCTGCTGACGGTTAAGTTCCATATACCGGCAATCGCCAGTTATTTCTTTGGGAGGCAGAAGGTGATGATGCTTCCAATAGTTAGCAGTCATGCGTTTCAGACGTTTTTCATTGGGGATAGTATCTACATAGTTTATCCAGGAACGTCCATCGCTCTCAATGCAATGTACTGCAGGGCAACCGCGCACGTTATAAAAGACCAGACTTGTCCGGGGACGATCTAGCCAATAGATTGTTGCATGATAAGTCCCTAGTAATAAGATAGAAAAAAGACAAATCAATAAATTCCGGTATCGACGGTTCAGGAAATAATAGGTTAACAAAGAGCCAACGATATAGATACCCAATATTTCTGACTGATAAAGCCAGATTCCATCTATAGAAGCGTAAGGAAGCTGTTCCACCCATCGGACGAAGAAATTAAGTCCTTCCAATAGTTTCTTAACACCTTCGGCCACTACGATCTGAAGCCACGAAAGAGGAGTCAGAAGAAGCATAATGACAGCAGCATACAGGATAATCGTAATAAAAGGGATAACAACCAAGTTCGTCAATAGAAAATGTACAGAGAACCGGGAGAAATAAAACATGACAAGCGGAGCCGTTCCTATTTGTGCAGCAACAGACACACTTATCAGTCCCCAAATATATTTTCCTATTCTACCTTTCACCGTAATCAGTTGATAGATTGGCTTTTGAATTAATAGGATGGAAGCAACAGCAAGGAAAGAGAGCTGGAAACCAACATCAAACAACCATGCCGGATTGCAGAATAACATCAACCATGCAGCTGCCGCCAATGTATTTAAAGATAGCGGTTGGCGACCAACCATATCTGCCATTGCTAAAATCGAAAACATACTGACCGAGCGTACTACCGAAGGAGAAAGTCCTGTGAAAAAGGCAAAAGCCCATAATAGGATAAGAAGAAGAACAGAACGTATAACTCTACCTATATTTCCTCTTCGGGCAATAGGTTTCAGTATGAAAAAGAGCAATGTATATAAAAGCCCGATATGCAAACCGGATAGAGCTAGAATATGACTTGCACCGGCCACCGAATAACTCTCACGAACCGAATCACTTAATTCCGTTTTGTCTCCTATGGTCAGTGCTGAAAGTACAGCCAGTTCATCGCCGGAAAACCCTAGTTTCTGATAAAGTGAAATCATCTTTCTTCGGCAAGAGCTGGCTATACTTTTGAGATCAAGGTTATTCATTCCGTCCTGTTTTGTCCATTTCCCGGATGCAACATATCCTGTTCCACTGATTCCTTTCCGCATCAGGAAGCGGGCATAATCAAATTCATCAAAGTTGCGATTGTTGAAAGGGGGAGAAATACGGGCAGAAATCAGCAGTTCATCTCCACTATTCAACCGGGTGACGGCCGAATCTTGCTGTAGATAAAGGATTGCAGCACGTTCTATCGGATATGTGCCGGTAGTATCACGCCGTTCCTTTAATAATGTCTGACAGAGGTAAGTATGTTCTTTCGCTTGAGGTGCATCCGTTATTAAAACCCGATACACTGTTTCTTCTTCCGGAAAAGAGTAGACAGCGTGTTGTAATTGCCAAGTTATTCCAAGCCATCCTCCTATAAAACAAAGGATAGAGACTGCTAATCCAAAACACCATCGCAAAGAATGGCGTTTCAGGAAATAAAGAACAAACAATAAAGCAATACAAAGGCCAAGGGTTAGAATACTCCAAAAAGGTTCTCGTGAACGGTCAAAAAAATGATCTCCACAAAAAACGCCTGTTATCCAAGGGATAATCAGGCGTATATAGGGATATCGATGGATGTAAAAAGTACTCAACAGAAGAGTTACAGTTCGTGCAACTGACGAATCATCGCTTCCGGATCCGGTGCCGCAAAGACAGCATTACCA
The DNA here is from genome assembly GCF_002632415.2 of Bacteroides celer. Lineage (NCBI taxonomy): Bacteria > Pseudomonadati > Bacteroidota > Bacteroidia > Bacteroidales > Bacteroidaceae > Bacteroides > Bacteroides celer. Next base: position 4,896,735 of record NZ_CP178209.1, read on the forward strand.
GCCACTAACACATCGGCTCCCGCCTCAACCAAACGGGCACCTGTTTCCAGATTCACCCCACCGTCTACTTCAATCAGCGCTTTCGAACCTGTCCGTTCAATCAGGGCACGCAGTTCACGAACTTTTTCTACTGAATGTTCGATAAACTTCTGTCCGCCAAATCCCGGATTCACGCTCATGATAAGCACCATATATACATCCCGGATAATATCTTGTAAAAGAGCTACAGGAGTGGCCGGATTGATAGTTACAGCAGGCTGCATCCCGGCTTCTCTGATTTGTTGAATCACCCGATGCAGATGCGGGCAAGCTTCATAATGCACATTCATCGTATGGGCGCCCAACGCTTTTACCTCCGGAATAAACTTTTCCGGATTCACAATCATCAAATGCACATCCAGCGGTTTCCGGCTTAACTTCGCCACATATTTCAGTACCGGAAAGCCAAATGAAATGTTCGGAACAAATACTCCGTCCATAATATCAATATGTACCCACTCCGCTTCACTGCGGTTTACCATTTCAATATCCTTTGCCAAATATCCAAAATCGGCAGAAAGAATGGAAGGAGCGATAATCGGTTTCATAATTCTTTTATTTTAGGTTCTAGCCGTCTCTTATTCGGGACGTTTTATTCTATTTATAATCTAATGGCTTACTCGTTTTAATCTGCTCATCCGATTAATTACTTCATCAGACAACCATCTTCCAGGTGATATCCACGAAGCAATTCATCTATTTTCAGACGTTTTTTACCGGGAAGCTGTAAAGAAAGGATAGATACAAATCCATCCGGTACAGCTACTTTCATGAATTTCTTTCCATCGGTCACGATTGTTCCTGTAGCTAATTGATGTGATTCATAAATCTTCTCGCTTTCAAATATCTTCACGACCACTGCTGCTCCTTCTTCAGAAGTAACCAGTTCACTCCAGGCAGCAGGATAAGGTGATAATCCACGGATAAAATCGTATATCTTCTTCACCGGCTGATTCCAGTCAATCCGGCAGGTTTCTTTAAAGATCTTCGGAGCAGGACGAAGTTCACCGACAACTGCCATTTCTTCTTGAGGAATCGGTTTTACCGTTCCATTCAATATAGCGTCTACCGTTTCAAGAACCAGTTTTCCTCCCAGCACCATCAACTTATCATGTACCACTTCCACATTATCCGTATCTGCAATAGGCACACGCACTTGCTGAATGACTTCTCCGGTGTCTATCTCGTGTTTCAAAAAGAAAGTAGTAATTCCGGTTTCCGTATCACCATTGATTACTGCCCAATTAATGGGGGCAGCTCCACGGTATTGAGGAAGCAAAGAAGCATGAAGATTGAACGTACCCAGTCGTGGCATATTCCATACCACTTCCGGCAACATACGAAAAGCAACTACAATCTGCAAGTCCGCCTTCCATTCACGCAATGCTTCTACAAAAGCCTCATCTTTCAACCTTTCCGGTTGAAGTAACGGCAAATTTTGTTCAAGCGCATATTGCTTTACAGGAGAATACTGAATCTTATGTCCGCGTCCGGCAGGCTTATCGGGCATTGTAATCACACCCACTACATTATAACCGCCTTCTACTAATTGACGCAGGGCCTCTACCGCAAAATCGGGAGTCCCCATATATACTATTCTTAAATCTTCTTTTTTCATAATCGTCTTATAATCTGCATAGAAACCTGTTATCTGCATAAGCCCGGCTCCGGCATCTTGCCGATTGTCAGTTAGTCTTCAGAGAAATGTACCAATACTTGCCGGTATGAATTAAATATCTTCGATTTAGAAACAAATCCCTGATATCGCCCTTCTTCATCCACTACCGGAAGATTCCAGGCTTTCGTATCATCAAACGTCTGCATCACCTGTTCCATTCCATCCGTATCGAATATCTTGGCAGGGGCAGATGTCATTAATTTATTAACAGTGAAACGGTGATAAAGTTCTTGCCGGAACATGATGTTACGAATGTCGTCGAGAAGTACAATTCCCAACAATTCACCCGTTTTCTTATCTGTCACCGGGAACACATTTCGATGAGAAGCAGCTATTGCTTTCACTAATTCGCCCAAATCCATTTCCGGATGTACGACAACGAAATCTTTCTCCACTACATTTTCCATTTTCATCAACGTCAACACGGCTTTATCCTTATGGTGTGTAAGCAGCTGTCCCTTCTTGGCTAAACGCATCGAATAGATACTATGAGGTTCGAAAGCTATAATGGTAAGATATGAACTTACGGATACAATCATCAACGGAAGGAATAAATCATATCCCCCTGTCAATTCGGCGATCAGGAACACCCCTGTCAACGGAGCATGCATAACGCCACTCATCACTCCCGCCATCCCCATCAATGCAAAATTCTTTTCCGGCAAATAAGCGGAGAAAGCAAAGTCATTGCTAAAATGAGAAAAGACAAATCCGGCGATACATCCCAGATAAAGCGAAGGTGCAAAGATACCACCACAACCACCGCCACCATTCGTTGCACTGGAAGCAAAGACCTTCAGCAGAATAATCAGCATCAGATAAACCAGCAGCAAATTGCCATAGCCATAAAACATAGAATTGTTCATGACCGTATCCCACTCTGCCGCAGAGGTTCCATTCAGCAAAAGATTAATGGTATCATATCCTTCACCATAAAGAGGCGGGAAAAGAAAGATCAATATACTCAACATCACACCACCGAAAGCCAGTTTCTTATAAGGGTTGTTGAGTTTACCAAAGACACCTTCCACCGAATTCATGGCACGCGTAAAGTACAATGAAATCAGTCCGCAAAAAATTCCCAGTAAGATAACAAAAGGAATACGTTCCAGTTCGAATGCCTGATCCAGATGAAACTTAAACATAGCCTCCGTACCGGTGATTATATATGAAACGGTTGCCGCTGTCACGGCAGAAATCAACAGGGGAAGTAAAGAGGACATGGTCAGGTCGATCATCAAGACTTCCAATGTAAATACCAATCCCGCAATCGGAGCTTTAAAAATGCCAGCAATCGCACCTGCCGCGCCACAGCCGACGAGCAACATCAGCGTGCGGTGCTCCATCTTGAATACACTCCCTAAATTGGAACCGATTGCCGAACCTGTCAGTACAATCGGCGCCTCTGCTCCGACCGACCCACCAAAACCGATGGTGATGGCACTGGCAATGGTAGAAGACCAGATATTATGTCGCTTGATACGTCCCTGTCTACGGGAAATAGCATATAGAATTTTGGTGACTCCATGGCTGATGTCATCCTTTACAATATTACGAACAAACCAACCTGCAAGAAAAATCCCGACTACCGGATATACCAAATACAGGTAGTTAGCTTCCGTTGCATTAAAATTATCAGTTAGGAAATTCTGTATCTGATGGATAAAGAATTTCAATATTAATGCAGCAAACGCTGTGAAAATTCCGACCAGGAAACTTAATATCAGGATAAATTGCTTCTCCTTTATATTCGCTTCCCGCCATTTGATGCAACGCTGTAATAAACTAAGTTTTTCTCCCTTCATTTATTCGCGAATTATCTTTATCACTCCACCTTTTTCCAACTTAATAATACTTGAGGGTCTCGGCCGGCCCATATCGTCCTGGCGAAAGCCAACGATATAATCTACCGCCGATTTGATTTCATCACTGATTTCACTAAAATTAGCCGCACCCGGCTGCCCGCTGACATTAGCCGAAGTAGAAACGATTGCTTTACGGAACTGCTGACAGAGTCGTCTGGAAAAATCTTCATTCGTCACCCGAATTCCTACACTGCCATCCTCGGCCAGCAAATTCGATGCTAAGTTACGTGCTCCGGAATAAATAATCGTCAACGGCTTGTCGGCAACTTCAATCAAATCCCATGCAACATCTGGCACATCCTGTACATAAAAATCTACTTTAACCGGAGAGTCTACCAAGACCAGCATAGCCTTGCTGTCAGCGCGTTTCTTAATCTCATACACGCGGCGTACAGCCTCTTCATTAGTCGCATCACAGCCTATACCCCATACGGTATCGGTGGGATAAAGGATCACTCCTCCTTCATTCATCACCTGACAGGCTTTTTTAATATCTTCTATCATTTCTTGATTAATTTCCGTTAAGAACAAGACGCAAAAATAACACTTTTATTCCATTTAGTGAAATCTATCCCGACGTTTTTAAGTCCCTCAAAAATATAGATTGACACAACAAACCATACAAAAAAGAAAGAACGATGTAAATTAAGAGATAACCTACATCGTTCTATAAAAAACAGATCATTCAAAAAATCAACCCCTAACGCTATCTGTTCTTCCAACTATTGTCCAGATTCGGGTTCAAAATCACATCTTCATAGGGATAAGGAACATACATCTTACTGTCATCCCAAGTTCCGGTGACTGCTACTGCTTCTTTCCTGAAAACTCCGGGCGCCACTTCAATAGGCTCATTTTTCTTACGGAATTCAAAATGATCCTTATACCGGTACATTCTGAACATATCCCTGGCTCTGCTCGCAATACCACCCCAATAATAACCGGCCATTTCCCAACCATGTTCATTGTAGGCTGCTTCCGCCAGTTCATCAGGAGACATATCCGTCGTATATCTATTTGTTTTTTCACGGTCTGCCCTATTGCGCACTTCGTTCAACACTTTAACCGCCTGTTCATTGATTTCTCCCGCACGGCCTGTTGCTTCGGCATACCAGCAATATACTTGCGAAAGACGTAATAACTGGAATGTTTTCTCCCCCGATGCATTGACTACGGCAGGATTTGTATAATCAAATTCAGTTCCGCGTACAGCACCTTCCACGGTCTTCATAAAGACAGGTGCCACTACCTCGCGGGAAGCAGGATCGGTATCATACCACCAATCATATAGTTTCCCGTCGCTAAACATGATTTTCGGGAAATACGTAGCATCTTTACGAGGGCCTTCGGGGAAGTTCATCCAGAAATTAATTTCTCCATTCGTATCTCCCCAACCGGCCTGTTTCATATCTTGCAGGAAATCAGTCAAGGGAGCGGATTGTCCTGCTGCATCCCTATTATAATAGATACCCAACAGAAGTTCCGTATTCTTATTATTGTATTCCCATGAATATACCTGGCTATATTCCGGCAGCAGTTTATAATAGTAGCTACCACCATCTGCACCGTCTATCACTTCTTTGGCTTTGGCGGCAGCCAGCTTGTAATATTCTACTCCTTTATTAAGCGGCCATCCTGCCATACACATATAAACATAAGCCATCGTTGCTTTTACGGCTCCCTCACTTACAGCAATGTTCATTCCATTTCTGCCATACGGTTCCTTCGTGTACAGTGCGGGGCAATCGGTTTCTGCTATTTTCAGGTCAGACAGAATCAATTCGTACACTTCTTCTTCCGTCTTCAACGGAGCATTATAATCTATTTCTTCTTTCAGCATGATGGGAACCCGTCCCCAAGTAGTCACCAGATAAAAATAAGAGTAGGCCCTCCAATAATGTGCTTGTGCAATAGCCACTTTTATATCGTCTTTTGATACCTCCGGCGTACGCTCCGCATTATTTATGATAAAATTGGCAGCCTTGATAACTTTGAAACGCTGCTCCCACATACTGGACAACCACGAGTTATTGTCTTTCACATCAAACTGATCGTGTTCACGAAGAGGTTGTTTATTACTGGAAGGATGAGTGGAGATATCATCTCCCACCAGGAAGTTCGTTCCACAAAGATTATTACTAGCCTGTGAACTTGCGATCACGGAATAGAGAGCCGTCAGCGAAGCGTCCAGGTCTTCTTTATTACTGAAATAGGTATCCGAAGGTAACTGTCCTTTCGGATCTTCTTCCAGAAAATCACTACACGAAGTCCAACACAAAGCTGCCAGAAGCACAGGCAAGGCTTTCATTATAAAGGTATATGCTGTTTTCATACGGTTATTGTCTTAATACACGGTTTTAAAATCTGAATTTGGCTCCAAAGGTGATTGTCCGAGGAATCGGATAAGCACCGTAATCCAGTCCGTCGTAACTAGTGTACACTTCAGGATCCATTCCTTTGTAGCGGGTGATTGTAAAGAGATCCTGTGCGCTGACGGACAGTTGTACACTTGCAAACTTCAGTACACGGCGAGGAATGCGGTACGAAAGGCTGATATTCTTCAACTTGATAAAAGAAGCATCTTCAAGCCAGAAATCCGAATTAGCATAACTCTTGTTGTCGGTATTGGTAAGGCTCGGATAAAGAGCGTCCGCTTTGTTGGCAACATGATCCCATCCTTTGAAGTAGGCATCACGCAAGGTTACGAAACGAGAGACACCAGTCATGGATGCCGCCATAAAACGGCTGATATTCAACCGGTCATATCCGGTGGCAGCATTGAAAAACACATTCAGCGTCCAGTTTTTCCAAGTAACAGTGTTGTTCCAACCTACTGTCCATTTGGGACTTGCCTGTCCTTTCACAACCAGATCATCGGAAGTCGGATTCGTTGTCAGACTACCATCTGCTTTCTGATAAAGATTGGCGCCTTTATCATCGAATCCTTTCCATTGATAGACATAGAAAGATCCCATAGGATAACCGGGCTTCATAATCTGCATAGGACCTCCCAAATCGCTATAGTTAGCAGTGAGTACAAAGTCATCTCCTGCGAGGTCTGCTACTTCATTCTTCACATAAGAAGCATTCAGGCTGGTTTCCCACGTCACAGCCCCCTTTACAGGGAAAGTGGTAAGGGATAATTCGACTCCGGTATTGTTCAGTTTTCCTTGATTCACCCAATAAGTACCACCTCCGTTATATTTAGGCACCTGTTTCTGAAAGAGCAGGTCTTTCGTTTGTTTCTTGAACCAGTCCACTGTAATATTAAAGCCTCCGATACTCATATCCAATCCCAAATCATATTGGTAAGTCTTTTCCCAGGTAATGCCGGGTGTAGCAAACTGATATCCCCAATATCCCGTAGAGGAAGTGGAAGTTCCCCAGCCGTAAGATGCCCCCGACAACATACCCAATGTACTGTAAGCAGCAATATCCTGATTTCCGGTGACACCAAAGCTGGCACGCAGTTTCAACTGATCGAGCACGTGCTGGTTGCTCATGAAAGATTCTTGTGCAATATCCCAAGCCACAGCTGCGGAAGGGAAATATCCCCATTTGTTGTCTCCCTGAAATTTAGAAGAACCGTCAGCTCTTAATGCAGCGGTAATAAAATATCGTTTCTTATAATCGTAATTAGCACGCACGATACCGGAAGCCAAAGAAAATTCCGTGTATGAATTGCTCGCATCTCTGATAGCAGCATTACCAAGATTCCAGTACCCAACACTTTCATTGTTCAGATTGGAACCGGTTCCCTTTAGTTGTGAGTCCCACGAACGACTTATTTCCCATACGCCCATGGCAGTGAAGCTATGATCTCCGAATTGCTTTTGCCAGGTCAGATTGTTAGTATTCTGCCAATAGTTATGCAATGCGTTGGTATTGCTTGCGCTATTGATAGCACCCGGTGAATCCAGTTTCGACCGGAAAGAATAAGAAGGACTATTATCGTAGTCATAACCTCCCTGAACGGAAAGCGTCAGTCCTTTCATGATCTTGAACAGCAATGTCAGATTAGCGTTTAAATTATAGCTATAGCTATCGCTATTGTTCACTATCATTTCACCGTAAGGGCTGGAACCGATCATATTATACGGGTCTGTATTGTACACGCCGGTTTCGGGATCTTTCAGCTCCATGGTAGGCGAAAAGTTAGTGACATGCAACCAGTTCGCCCCACCTTCATTGTGTTTGTGAAGACTGGATGCGTTTAATTTTGCAGAGATTGTCAACCAGGGTTTCACTTCCGAGTCGATGTTTGCCCGAATTCCATAGCGTTTATAATCGGACATGATGGTGATGGCTTCCTGATCGAGCACATTTCCCGAAATAAGGTATTTCACTTTTTCATTTCCTCCGGATATGGCGAGCCGATAATCCTGGGTGATACCTGTACGAGTCAGAAGATCAGTCCAGTTAATTCCTTTCGTTCCATTTTTATAAGCCTCAAGATCTTCGGCAGAGATAGTAGACGATCCGCGAATGTCATTCAGTGCAGTTGCATATTCGTAAGCGTTCAGCAGGTCATACTGTTTTCTGACAGTCGAAAGCCCTACCGATGCATCGAACGTTACCTGTGCTTTTCCCTCACTACCCTGTTTGGTGGTTATCAGGATAACGCCATTCGAACCACGGGAACCGTAAATGGCAGTGGAGGAAGCGTCTTTCAGTATTTCCATCGACTGGATATCAGAAGGGTTAATACCGTCCAAGCCACTGGAAGAGATGATACCGTCAATCACATATAAAGGATCACTGCTTTTATTAATAGAGGTAGTTCCACGAACGCGCACCTTCATACTTGCTCCGGGCATACCACTCGTAGCAGTGACTTCTACACCGGGAGTACGACCCTGGAGTATATTTTCAACCCGTTGTACAGGTTGATTTTTGTATTGTCTGTTGGATACACCGGACACAGCACCCGTAAGGTCACTCTTTTTGACGGTTCCGTATCCTACCACTACCACTTCATCTAATAACTGATTGTCTTCTTTCAACACAACACGAAGAAGAGATCTCTTTCTGACTTTCACTTCCTGCGTATGATAACCGATGTAAGAGATCACTAAAATCGCTCCTTCCGGAGCTTCGAGAGTAAACCTACCATCCATATCACTGGTAGTTCCGGTATCTTCACCTTTGATAATGACGGAAGCACCAATGATTGTCTCTCCCTGTTCGTCGTTAATCACTCCTTTGATTGTCTTTCCAGCATCCCCGTCGGTAGTAGTATCGCTGTTTGTCGTAACTTCATTGTTATTTTCCGGGGCTTCCTGTGTTTCTGTCTTCTGTTTTTCAAGAGGAGGAGCAACCTGCGCGAATAATCCGAAAGGCAGAAACAGCATTAAAAGAATGCATAATAGCCATTTGTTTTTCATTATTACTTCCATTATTGTTCTAAAATTAGAATAGTTATTAGGATAGATTACCATCAATATTAGGCAATTTATGTGCCAAAAGCATAACAAAAGACTGATACAACGAGACTTTCCAAGTTTAACAAAAAAGATTATATCACTCATTTTCAAATACATAAACAATTTGAAATAAAGAAAAAAGCATTAATAGCCAGATTAAGTTTCAAGCACGATCCTGTGCAAAAATTCCACAGAAAGGTGGACATATTCCACAAGATAATAAGTTAAGAATAATCCGTATTTAAAAGTTTCTTTCCATCCTTCTGATTGTTTCCACATATCAGAAGTCAGAATAAACGTTCCAAAACTCCAGTTTAAACGATTATTAACTAATTTCTCCCCCGTCTCCGAGAACAGAATCAGCAGAAATATCTATCTTTGTCCCAATTTCAAGCAAGAAAGCAAAAGTGCTATTTTTGTGTCGAATTTAAAACGTTTAAGAGAAAACAATGGAAGAAATCGTATTTCATCACACATTACCTATCCAATTGCGATTCAATGATGTAGACAAATTTGGTCACGTCAACAACACGGTTTACTTCTCCTTTTACGACTTGGGAAAGACTGAATACTTCGGTTCAGTATGCCCGGGAGTAGATTGGGAAAAGATTGGCATTGTCGTTGTTCATATTGAAGCGAATTTCGTTAAGCAAATTTTCGCATCGGACCACATCGCTGTACAAACCGCCGTCTCTAAGATAGGTACCAAAAGCTTTCATCTGGTTCAACAAGTCATTGACACGAAAACCAATGAGGTGAAATGTGTTTGCAAGTCCATCATGGTTACCTTCGATCTTGAAAGACATGAGTCCATGCCACTGACCAAGGAATGGATAGAAGCGATCTGCAAGTATGAAGGACGGGATTTGCAAAAAGCATAGATTGATTTTTCTCCCCACCGATGAAGACACCCTCCGGCACCAATGAAGGCATCGAGCGGTACCGGGGAACAAATCTCCCACGAATGAGAAACAAAACAAGCAAAACCAATTCCCCAGAAAAAGTTTTATCCTGATTCATGTCCGCTATATAACAGAAATTGCCTATTTTTGCACCTTATTATTAAGGCATAAAATATCTAGTACAGAAAATGATAGCTGACAAAAGTATAAATTTAGATACCCTTCATAAAGTATTGTTTGATAATGAGAAGCTGGAACTCTCTGAAGAATGTATTCGAAAAGTAGAGGAAAGCTTCGATTTTCTGCAATCCTTTTCCAGCGATAAGATTATTTATGGTATCAATACGGGGTTCGGCCCAATGGCACAATACAGAATAGAAGATCAGTCATTGATCGACCTTCAGTATAATATCATCCGAAGCCATTCCACCGGTGCCGGCAAACCGCTTCCCGAACTTTATGTAAAAGCAGCTATGATTGCCCGTTTGTACACTTTTCTACAAGGGAAGTCAGGAGTACATCTGGAACTGGTTTCTCTCCTCTGTGAATTTATCAACCGCGGAATTTATCCGTTCATACCCGAACACGGAAGTGTAGGTGCCAGCGGCGATCTCGTACAACTGGCCCATATCGCCCTGACGTTAATAGGGGAAGGGGAAGTTTTTTATCAGGGTAAATTGTGTAACGCAGCTACGGTACTTCAGGAAAACGGCCTGAAACCTTTTTCCATGCGTATTCGTGAAGGTTTATCCGTTACAAACGGTACTTCTGTAATGACAGGCATCGGTATTGTCAATCTGATTTATGCAAAAAAACTACTCCGTTGGTCGGTGGCTGCCTCTGTAATGATGAATGAGATTGCCGCCTCTTATGATGATTTTATGGCACAGGCATTAAACGAGGCCAAGCATCATAAAGGTCAACAAGAGATAGCTGCTATGATGAGAGAATGGGTGGCAGGCAGTAAATGCGTACTTCAAAGAGAGAACGAGCTATACAACCAGGTGCATAAAGAGAAAATCTTCGAACACAAAGTACAGCCCTATTATTCCTTGCGATGTGTTCCGCAAATACTCGGTCCTATTTACGATGAACTGGAGAATGCGGAAGAAGTATTAATAAACGAAATAAATTCCGCCTGTGACAATCCGATTGTCGATCCGGATACACAAAATATTTATCATGGCGGCAACTTCCACGGAGATTACATTTCTTTCGAAATGGACAAGTTGAAAATTGCCGTGACCAAGCTGACTATGCTTTGCGAAAGACAGATTAACTATCTGTTCCACGACCGTATCAATGGCATCCTGCCTCCGTTTGTAAATTTGGGAGTGCTTGGATTGAACTATGGTTTACAGGCTTCGCAATTCACTGCAACCTCCACCACAGCGGAGTGTCAGACATTATCAAATCCGATGTATGTACACAGTATCCCCAACAACAATGATAATCAGGATATTGTCAGCATGGGAACCAACTCGGCTCTATTAGCAAAAACAGTCATTGAGAATTCTTATCAGGTGATGGCTATCCAGTTCATGGGAATGGCACAAGCTATCGACTACCTGAAAATACAGGATCGCCTAAGTTCCAAAAGCAGGCAGGTTTATGAAGAAATACGCAGTTTCTTCCCTGTATTTACCAATGACACACCTAAATATAAAGAGATAGAAATGATGATAGACTATCTCAAAAAAGAAGATAAATAAAATGAAATATGCATTAGTAACCGGAGGAAGCCGAGGTATCGGCCGTGCTGTCAGTTGTAAACTGGCGGAAATGGGCTACTTTATACTGATAAATTATCAGAATAATGACGCAGAAGCGGAGAAAACGTTGCAGTTAGTACAGGAAAAAGGAAGTAATGGCGAGTTGATGAAGTTCGATGTGACCGACCCTGCCGCTATCACCCTTGCTTTGGGCAACTGGGCTTCCCAACACCCTGACGAATATATCGAGGTACTGATAAACAATGCAGGTATCCGCAAAGACAACCTGATGCTCTGGATGACAGGAGAAGAATGGAGCAAAGTGCTCGATATCAGCCTGAACGGATTCTTCAACGTGACACAGCCTTTATTGAAGAATATGCTGGTCAAACGTTATGGACGTATCGTAAATATCGTGTCATTGTCGGGCATTCAGGGAATGCCCGGCCAAACCAATTACTCCGCAGCCAAAGGTGGCGTAATAGCCGCTACCAAAGCACTGGCACAGGAAGTTGCCAAGAAGAAAGTAACAGTCAATGCAGTAGCTCCGGGATTCATCCGTACGGATATGACGGAAGGAATTGATGAGAACGAATGGAAGAAACATATTCCCGCGGGACGTTTCGGCACTCCGGAAGAGGTTGCCGACCTGGTCGGTTTCCTGGCATCCCCAGCTTCATCCTACATCACAGGAGAAGTGATTTCCATCAACGGAGGACTATATACTTAAAATAAAAGCATAGAATAGACAAAATAATGAAAAGAGTTGTTATCACGGGAATGGGGATTTACTCTTGCATCGGCAAGAATCTGGATGAAGTAAAAGACTCACTATATCATGGGAAATCGGGAATTGGCATAGACCCGGTACGGAAAGAATTGGGCTATTTTTCTGCATTAACGGGGATATTGGAACGTCCCGACTTGAAGAAGTTGTTGGACCGCCGTAAACGTCTCTGTCTACCGGAGCAGGGAGAATATGCTTATCTCGCTACATTAGAAGCTTTCCGTAATGCCGGTATTAATGAGGATTTTCTCGAAGCCAATGAAGTGGGTATCTTGTATGGCAATGATAGTAGTGCCGCTCCTGTTATTAATGCAGTGGACATCATTCGTGAAAAGAAAAACACAGCACTGGTGGGTTCCGGTTCTATTTTCCAGTCGATGAATTCCACTGTGACAATGAACCTGTCGGTTATTTTCAAACTAAGAGGGGTCAACTTCACCATTGCCGGAGCCTGTGCAAGCGGTTCTCACGCTATTGGCATGGGTTACCTGCTTATAAAATCGGGATTGCAGGATTGTATTCTTTGCGGTGGCGCACAAGAAGTCAATCCTTATGCAGTAGGAAGTTTCGACGGACTAAGCGCATTTTCCACCCAGGAAGCAGTCCCCGAGAAAGCCTCGAAACCTTTTGATAAACGACGTGACGGACTGATTCCAAGTGGAGGAGCCGCCAGTCTGGTATTAGAGAGTTATGAATCGGCTGTAAAAAGGGGAGCTCCCATTCTGGCCGAAGTCATCGGTTACGGTTTTTCATCCAATGGAGATCACATCTCCGTGCCTAATGTGGACGGCCCGAAACGTTCTCTTCAAATGGCTATCAAAGATGCAGGGATTGCACTCGAACAGATCAGTTATATCAATGCACACGCCACCTCAACTCCGGTAGGTGACTTGAACGAGGCGAAAGCCATTGCAGAAATATTTGAAGGGCATCACCCGTATGTGACTTCCACAAAGTCTATGACAGGACATGAAATGTGGATGGCCGGTGCCAGTGAAGTGATTTATTCCACCCTCATGATGAACAACGGTTTCATCGCTCCCAACCTCAATTTCGAGGAACCGGACGAGGCCTCTGCACAATTAAATATACCTACCCAACGGGTAAACCTGGAATTTAAAACGTTCCTTTCCAACTCATTCGGATTCGGAGGAACCAATTCCACGCTAATCATACGCAAAATCAATCCATAATTTACTAAAGAAAACAGATATATGACAAACGAAGAAATCATCGAGAAAATAAGAACCACTCTGGCAGAAGAGTTTGAAGTAGACATCGACGTTATCCAGCCGGATGCGCCGTTAATGGAAACTCTTGAACTGGACAGCCTGGACTTGGTCGATATGGTGGTACTGGTAGAAAAGAACTTCGGTTTCAACGTAACCGGACAAGATTTTGCGGGTATCAAAACCTTCCAGGACTTCTACGATCTCGTTATCACCCGTATGCAGGAAGCCAAGTAAATATGTCGACGTGGAAAGGCAAAACCCGGGGAGGAACATTCGGATACTTATTCTTTATTTACCTGATTAAGTATCTAGGCATTACTGCCGCTTATATATTTCTAAGTCTGGTAGTATTGTACTTCATACCGTTTGCTCCGAAAGCCACCAAAAGCACCTGGTTTTATGCCCGCCACATTCTGAAATACAACCGAGTACGCTCTTTGGGTATGTTGCTACGCAACTATTACCGGTTAGGGCAAATCCTGATTGACAAAGTAGCCATTGGCAACGGAAAAGTCGATCAATACCGGTTCGAGTTCGAACGGTATCCGGAGTTCCTGCAATTGCTGAACAGCGAACAGGGAGTGATTATGATTGGCGCCCATGTGGGAAACTGGGAAATAGGCGTTCCTTTCTTCGACGATTACGGAAAGAAAATCAATATCGTGATGTATGATGCCGAACATCGTAGAATCAAAGAGATATTGGAGAAAAATGGTCAGGACAAGGATTTTAAGATTATCCCCGTCAACGAAGATAACCTGACACACGTTTTCCGTATTACCGAGGCGTTAAACAAGAAAGAATATGTATGCTTCCAGGGCGACCGTTATCTGAATAAAGAGAAACTGCTGACAGGAACACTCCTGGGACAGAAAGCTCCTTTCCCTGCCGGTCCTTTCCTGCTTGGTTCGCGAATGAAAGTTCCAGTAGTATTCTACTTTGCCATGAGAGAGCCGGGCAGAACCTACCGTTTTCATTTTATAAGGACGGAACCAGTCATACGAACCAAAGAAAAAAAAGCAGAGACAGCTCTGCTCGAACAATATACGGCCGCTTTGGACCAGATACTGAAACGCTATCCGGAACAATGGTTTAACTATTACTCATTCTGGGAAACCACAAGTGACGGTTCGCTCTCAAAGGATTGAAATAGAAAGATATAACAAAATAAAGATGCAACAGAATCAATATGATAAGGAACCGTTGACCGCGGTAGAGGCACAACGCCTGGCACAAGAAATAGCTTTCGGGCCCGTCGTGTTTCAGGTATCACGCCTTATGCTCAAATTCGGTATTTTTCAGTTACTGGCCGACGAACGCGCTGGCATGACACAAGAAGAAATCAGCAAGGCTTGTGGGTTGTCTTCTTATGCGACACAAGTTTTGTTGGAAGCCTCATTAACCATCGGTACCGTATTGCAGCACGAAAACCGTTACCGCCTTGCCAAAGCCGGATGGTTCCTGCTCAACGACAAGATGGTACGTGTCAATATGGATTTCAACCACGATGTCAACTATCTGGGAATGTTCCATCTTGAAGAGGCTCTCACCAACGGACGTCCCGAAGGGCTGAAAGTATTCGGCGAATGGAGTACCATCTATGAAGGGCTGTCAAGTCTGCCCTCACAGGTACAAAAGAGCTGGTTCGGTTTCGATCATTATTACTCGGATTGCTCGTTTGACGAAGCTTTGGCGATTGTTTTCGCCCGTCATCCCAAGACTTTACTGGATGTGGGAGGTAATACCGGTCGATGGGCAACCAAGTGCGTAAGCTATGACGACGCGGTGGAAGTAACTATAATGGATCTTCCGCAACAATTGGAGATGATGCGTCAACAAACTAAAGAACTGCCCGGAGCAATGCGTATCCACGGGTATGGCGCCAATCTGCTCGATCCCGAAGTTCCTTTCCCGACAGGGTTCGATGCTATCTGGATGAGCCAGTTCCTTGACTGTTTCTCGGAAGAAGAAGTAACCAGCATACTGACCCGTGCAGCCCGCTCTATGAGCCGGGAGAGCCGCCTCTATATCATGGAAACTTTCTGGAACCGGCAAAAGTTTGACACAGCCGCTTATTGCCTGACACAAATCAGTCTTTATTTCACAGCCATGGCAAATGGTAACAGCAAAATGTATCATTCGGATGATATGGAACGGTGCATCAAAGCAGCGGGATTGGAAGTCGAAAAGATAGATGACCATTTAGGAATGGGACACAGCATTGTACAATGCAGATTGAAATGAACAACAGGGAAGTTATCATACAAGGAGAAGGAATACTCAATTTGATTCCACAGCGTCCGCCCATCGTGATGGTGGAGAGTTTCTTTGGTATCGAAGAGAATCATTCCTATTCCGGACTGACTGTTACTGCTGATAATATTTTCTGCGAAACCGGAAAACTGCAAGAGGCGGGAATTATTGAACACATCGCTCAATCGGCAGCAGCACGTATCGGATTTCTTTATACCCGGCAGGGTGAAAAAGTACCGTTAGGGTTTATCGGCTCGGTAGACAAACTTAAAATCTACGATTTGCCAAAGATCGGGATGAAACTATTTACGGAGATTACCGTTGTACAGGAGGTATTCGACATTACATTGATTTCTGCACAAGTGAAAGTGGAAGACAAGCTGATAGCTGAATGCAGGATGAAAATATTTATAAAAAAAGAATGAAACGGAAAACGAATCAACAGGTTGCAGCTTTGACTAACCGGACTACCTTCAGAGTGCGGTTCAGCGAAATAGACTCCATGCAGATTGTATGGCATGGCGAGTATGTGCGCTACTTTGAAGATGGAAGAGAAGCTTTTGGCAAACAGTATGGTTTGGATTATATGAGTATTTACCGGGAGGGATACATGGTTCCCATCGTGGATTTAACCTGTCAGTTCAAACAATCACTATCTTTTGGTGAAGAAGCGATTGTCGAGACGCGCTATATTGCCTGTGAGGCAGCCAAGATAAAATTTGAATACGTTATCTACCGGGCTACCGACCAGAGTATAGTAGCTACCGGAAGCACCATACAAGTGTTCCTGAACCTGAATAAAGAATTGGAGCTTATGAACCCTCCGTTTTATCTGGAATGGAAAAAGAAATGGAATATCCTTTAAATATATACATCACAGCCCATACGCTGATTAGTTCGTTAGGTTTCGGCATCCCGGAAAATCTGGAGGCCATCCATAACTACCGAAGCGGAATCCGTATGCAAGAAGCCGGCCTAATTTCCGATCATCCCCTATTGGCGGGAATGATTGATTCTGTGGAATTGGAAAAACGGGCGAAGCTGATGCAGATTACGGATTATACCCGGATGGAGCAATTATTCATACTGGCTATCCAAGAGGTTATTTCTCAATCGGGAGCCGACTTGCGAGAGCCGGATTGCGCCTTGTTATTATCTACCACTAAAGGAAATGTTGATTTATTGAGTGAATTACCTGCTGACAGTCCGGTTTTTCTTTGGAAAATGGCGGAACGAATCGGAGATTTCTTTGGAGCGACAAATCAAGTAGAGGTCATCTCCAATGCCTGCATATCAGGAGTCTCGGCACTAATCGTCGCTAAGAGATGGATAGAATCAGGACGTTACAAACGAGTGATTGTGGCAGGTGGGGATATTCTTTCTCATTTCATTACCAGCGGCTTTCTATCGTTCCGATCTGTCAGCGCACACCCCTGCCGACCATACGATATACAACGAGATGGATTAAGTCTGGGCGAAGCCTGTGGAGCTGTTCTTTTAAAAACTCAAGAAAATGCGAATCATATTATTCTCTCCGGAGGAGCAATCAGTAATGACGCCAACCATATATCCGGTCCTTCCCGAACAGGGGATGGTTTAGCTCTAGCTATTAATCAGGCAATGGAAGAAGCCGGAGTACTCCCCGAAGACATTAGCTTTATCAATGCACACGGAACAGCTACAGTTTACAATGACGAAATGGAATCCAAAGCCATACATCTGGCCGAATTAGCTACAGTTCCGGTGAATAGCCTTAAGCCCTATTTCGGGCATACATTAGGAGCTTCGGGCATTATCGAAACCATACTTTGCATAGAGCAACTAAAAGAAGGAAGATACTACGGAACTTTAGGATATGAAACACTCGGTGTTCCCATGCCTATCACTGTCTATGCCACTCATCAGCCGATGCCGATGAAATGCTGCATCAAAACTGCTTCCGGTTTCGGAGGCTGTAATGCCGCACTGGTATTATCCCTCCCCGATGCTCACCTGAAACAGAAAGCAAACTTGCAGGCAACCGACAAAGCGAGTGCTCCGTCAGTTTGCAGAGCAGTGGTAGAATCGGGCAACATGGTCACAATCAGACCGGGAGCAGTAGAAAGTAAAGGAACAACTGTATTCAGCTCTTCGGAAACAGACTTTGCACCATTCATCCGGGAAGCATACAAGCATCTGGGAGAAAACAATATGAAGTTCTATAAGATGGACAACCTCTGTAAGCTGGGATATGTAGCTGCCGAATATTTACTGAAAGATACACACTACCGTCCGGAAGAGATTGGAATCATTCTTGCCAATGCTTCTTCCTCTCTGGATACGGACTGCAAACATCAGGCAATCATCAGTAAAGAAGGAGACAAAGCAGCCAGTCCTGCCGTGTTTGTCTACACTCTCCCCAATGTAGTATTGGGAGAAATCTGTATCCGGCACAAGATTCAGGGAGAGAATACATTCTTTGTCCGTCGACAATCCGATGCTGCCTCATTAGAAGATTATGCAAGGATTGTGATGGCGAAAGGTAAGTTACGCACCTGTATCATAGGCTGGTGCGAACTACTGGACGGACATTATCAAGCAGAATTTAAACAACTTAATAATATATCAACGATTTATGGATAATTTAGATCAAACCAAAAGAGAACTGATGGACGAAGTGAAAGGGAAACTAATCGAAGAGTTGAACCTTGAAGAAATCACTCCGGAAGATATTGACAATGAAGCCCCTCTGTTTGGCGACGAAGGTCTTGGCCTTGACTCCATTGACGCACTCGAAATCATCCTGATTCTGGAACGCGAATACGGTATAAAGATAGAGAATCCCAGTGAAGGAAAACAAATCTTCTACTCGGTACGTACACTGACAGACTACATCATTGCTAATCGCAAAGCTTAACCGATGAAGATATACGTCACCGGATTGGGAGTTGTTTCGGGCATCGGTATCGGAGTTTCCGAAAATATAGAAGCGTTGAGACAAAGAAAGCATGGCATCGGAAAAGTAACTCTTTTTCCGACTGCTCTCGATGTGCCCGTATCCGAAGTGAAACGTAGCAATGAGGAACTAAAGAAACTGATCTCTTTACCGCCGCAACGCACTGTATCACGTACAGCCTTGTTGGGAATGATAGCAGCCAAAGAAGCAATGAAAGATGCGGGACTCACACCATCATTACGTATCGGTTTTATTTCCGCCACTTCCGTTGGCGGCATGGATTTGAGCGAGCACTTCTATGAATCTTTCAAGAAGAACCCGGGACAGGGACGGTTACGGGAAGTAATTTCACACGACTGCGGAGCCAGCACAGAATTGATTGCTTCGTATTTGGGTATCAATGATTTTATAACCACCATCAGTACAGCCTGCTCGTCAGCAGCCAATGCCATCATGCTGGGAGCAAGAATGATTAAACACGGGCTACTGGATGCTGCTATCGTGGGAGGCACAGATGCACTTTGCCGGTTTACGCTCAATGGATTCAACTCCCTGATGATTTTGGACAAAACACATTGCCGTCCCTTTGACCGCTCACGTACCGGATTAAATCTGGGAGAAGGTGCCGGTTACTTAGTACTTCAATCGGAAAGTTCACTTCAAAGAACTCCTTATTGCGAACTTAGCGGTTACGCCAATACAAATGAGGCTTATCATCAAACAGGAAGTTCTCCTGAAGGGAACGGTGCCTTTCTGTCAATGAGTGAAGCTATCGCCTCCAGTGGCATTTCTCCCAAAGAAATCGATTATATCAATGTACATGGAACAGGTACTCCCGGCAATGATGCGTCAGAAGGTATGGCACTCCGAAGAATCTTTGGAGAACATGTTCCGCCATTTAGTTCGGTAAAAGCTTTTATCGGACATACCTTAGGAGCTTCCGAAGGAATTGAAGCTGTTTACTCCGTTCTTTCAATAGATAAAGGGCTGATTTATCCCAACCTGAACTTTACGGATGCGATGCCGGAAACAGGACTGATACCGGAAACCTCTTTTCAAGAAGGAATCCCCATCCGACATGTGTTATCCAACTCTTTCGGTTTCGGAGGAAACGATTCATCGCTCCTCTTTTCCGCAACGAATTTTCCAGCATGAACGCACCTTTAAGTATTTAAGCCTATGCAGCCAGTTTATATTCAACGCACCGCTTCCATTCATCCGCCAAAGGATCATTCACCAGAAAATAATCGCCCTTATCTTCAGGCTTCCGAACCCGATTATAAGGATATTATCACCAATGCGACCTTGCGCAGACGCATGAGCCGTATCGTAAAAATGGGGGTGGCCTGCGGATTGGAATGTATGGGTGAACTATCTCCTGAAAAGATACAAGGAATCATCACAGCAACAGGATTGGGTTGCCTGACAGATACGGAAAAATTCCTGAACAACCTATTGGATAATGAAGAGCGGATGCTGAATCCTACTCCTTTCATCCAGTCGACATTCAATACAATCGGTGCACAAATAGCTCTGATTCATCAAATACATGCCTACAACATGACTTATGTCCACCGTGGACTTAGTTTTGAAAGTGCTTTATTGGACGCTATGATGAAAATAGAAGAAGGAAGCGAGAATATACTTGTGGGAGCCATCGATGAAATGACAGAAACCAGTTACACGATTCAGCAACGGCTGGGAATGCTGAAAGGGATAGCAGCCGGAGAAGGTGCTCAATTCTTTCTGTTAAGTCGGGAAGCCGGAGAGCATCCGTTGGCTGAAATACAGGGAGTCGAAACTTTCATCGGGAAACAGACAACAGAAGAAATCAGCTCCCGAATCATCCGTTTTTTGCAACGAAATGGTTTAGAATGTCAGGATATTCAGTGGTTGGTTACCGGGAAAAACAAGAAGCAACACAATCAAGATGACTCTCACGAGCAAACTGTCGACAATGACAACTCTATTTATGAAGAGCTTGAAACAAACATTTTCCCGGAAAGTGTTCATCTTAGTTTTAAGAATGAATGTGGTGAATATCCTACCGCAACATCGTATGCGGTATGGAAAGCAGTGAACGAATCGGTCAACTGCACTACCTCGACCCATATATTGATTTACAATCATCACCACTCCATCAATCATTCATTGATTCTAATCCGGAAAAGCGTATGATAATCGTTTGCCTCCTTCTTTGCTTGCTCTTGCTCCTGTCTTTTCTCGTTTATGCCTCTTATAGCATTCAATCGGGAATTTACCTCCGGTCATTTTGCAAAAAGCATACTGCGGAAAAGATTGTCGCCCTGACTTTTGATGACGGCCCCGACTCCCTACAGACTCCCAAAGTTCTGCAGGTACTAAAAGAATATCAGGTAACCGCCTGTTTCTTCTGTATCGGTCATAAGGTAAAAGGGAATGAAGCAATCTTGCAAAAAATGGTGGCAGAAGGTCATCTGATTGGAAATCATTCGCATACCCATTCCGGTTTATTCCCGCTATACAGGCTCTCCAAGATGAAAAAAGACTTGCAAACTTGTCAGTGTGAACTAGAACGAGTAACTTCGCAGCCGGTTAGTTTATTTCGTCCGCCGTTCGGTGTCACTAATCCAACGATTGCGAAAGCCGTTCGACAGTTAGGATATACCTCTATAGGATGGAGCATCCGTACACTGGATACACAACAAGCACCGGATAAAGTCCTTGCCAAGATTCGGAAACGTCTTGAACCGGGAGCCATCATTCTGTTGCACGACCGGATGCCAGACAGCGACCAGCTAGTGAAACAAATCTTGGATTTGCTGAAAGAACAAGGATATACCGTTGTCCGTCCGGACAAACTATTGGCATAAAATAAAAAAAGGTATGAGAACTTTATTAATATATTTATCGCTTTTCTTCTTGTCAATAGCCTCTATCCATGCCCAGAGCATGAAAAAGATGGCGCAAAAGACAGAGTTTGAAAGCCGCCTGGCAAAGGAGGCGCAAACCGTAGAGTCCATCGAAAGCGATTTTACCCAAGTGAAATATCTCGATGTATTCGATGAGAAAGTTACTTCCAAAGGGAAGTTTTACTACCAGAAGACCCATAAAATCTGCATGGAATATTTCCGCCCGATGGATTATCTCATCGTGATAAACGGTAGTAAGCTCAAAATCGTTTCGGATGGCAAGAAAAGTATCATGAATCTTAGTTCGAACAAAATGATGGCACAGATGCAGGATATGCTGACCGCGTGTATGATAGGCGACCTGTCTAAAATGTCGTCCAACTACCTGCTGGAGTATTTTGAAGACGCACGATACTATCTGGTTAAAATAAAACCGACCAACAAAGCGGTACAAGCCTATATTGCCGGTATAGAAATCTATCTGGACAAGAAAGATATGTCGGTACACAAACTCCGTCTGTCCGAAACAGCCACAAACTATACAGAATACGAATTCTATAATAAAAAGTTCAACTCCCTGAAGAATGAGACGAAGTTTGCGATTCGTTAGTCTGATGGTTCTGCTGTTCTTATGGATACAGATCCAGACTTCCTGCTCTCCACGGATGAGCGGGGAAGGAAGTACTGTGCTCCCCGCTATCGAACTAACACAAGGAGAAAGCTCGCAAAAATACAATATCCAACTGGATTTCATGAAACATCACATGAGCGGTATGCTAATAGTACGCCGTATGCCTGATAACGAAATCCGGATCGTAGCGTCTACTTACTTCGGACTAAGCCTTTTCGATTTTTCTCTACGCAACGATCAGTTTACTGTCAACAGTTGCATTGAACCCATGAAAAAGGAAAAGGTGCTGAAACTTCTGGAGATGGATTTCAGACGTCTGTTCTTAAGTGGGAAAGATATTCGTGTGAAAACGACTAAAGACAGTGCTACTGAAAAAAGAACCAGTGGAAAAGGCTTTGGAAAGTCAGTGGTCTACATCACTGGCAATACTCCGGGCGATCCCGCACAAATAAAAATCAAACATCCGTGGATTCGGTTAACGATCCGTCTGGACAAACTATCTAAAGAGATTTAATATATGCTACTTGATAACTTCTATACCATCCTTTCCTCCGAATCATCGGACTCAACGATCTGGACTATCCAAGTAAAGTTGAATCCCGGGCATCCTGTTTATCAGGGACATTTCCCCGGACATCCGGTAGTTCCGGGAGTTTGCCTGTTACAACTTATCAAGGAATGTGTAGAAGACATTCGCCAGCAAAAATTGCAAGTAACACAAGTGTCTTCCTGCAAGTTTCTTTCGGCTATCAATCCTACAGAAACACCGCACATTTCGGTGGCACTGACTTTTAAAGAGACAGAAGAAAGTACACTTCAGCTGCAAGCGGAAGGGACTGTAAAGAAGGATGCTGTAAAAAAGAGTACAGTGAAAGAGAGCACTGTAGAAGAAAATACCGTAAAGAACGAATGTTTCATCAAACTAAAAGCTGCACTTACCCCGACAGTATGAAGGAACAAATAAGTACAGCCTATTGGCACGAGAAGTTGAAACAATTAGGGATCATCGTTATCATCCCAAGTTACAACAATGGAAAGACACTGGCGGACGTCATAGAAAGTGTACGTTTCTACGCCCCCGATATCCTTGTTGTCAACGACGGTTCTACAGATGAAACTGCCGGAATACTTAGCCGGAAATCTAACTTACATACCATCACCCACCCTGCCAATCAAGGAAAAGGAGTAGCCTTGAGACATGGACTATCCTTTGCCAAAAAGCAAGGATTTCGGTATGCAATCACCATTGATTCTGACGGACAGCATTTCGCTTCGGATATTCCCGCATTGATCGAAGCCATAGAAAAAGAACCGGACACATTATTAGTAGGTGCCCGTAACCTCGCCTCGGACAATATGCCGGGAAAGAATACATTTGCCAATAAGTTTTCCAACTTCTGGTTTACCCTCGAAACAGGTATCAAACTGCAAGATACACAATCCGGCTACCGCCTGTACCCCATCCAACGAATGAATGTGGACAAGTGGTATTACACCGCCAAATACGAATTTGAGCTGGAAGCACTTGTCTTTGCAGCCTGGGGAGGCATTACTGTTAAAAACATTCCGGTACATGTTTATTATCCACCACAGGAAGAGCGGGTTTCTCATTTCCGACCGTTTCGCGATTTCACCCGTATCAGTATCCTGAACACAGTACTGGTGCTCGTCACTTTCCTTTGGATCATCCCCCGAAACTTCTTCCGTAAACTGACTTGGAAGAACTGCAAGCAGTTTTTCTCGGATCATGTCACCCACTCCCCCGAATCTAATCTGCGGATCACGGCTGCCATCACACTCGGCGTATTCATGGGTATCGTTCCGGTATGGGGATATCAAATGCTAATCACGTTATTTCTGGCACATTTGTTTAGACTGAATAAAGTCATAGCTATTGTAGCAGCCAATATCAGTATCCCTCCGATGATTCCATTTTTGCTGTACGGCAGTTACGTAACCGGCTGTAAAGTGCTGGGAGATCCTGTCAATCTGCATTTAAACGAACTTTCTTTTGAAAATGTAAAATCAGTCATAGAGCAATATTTAATAGGAAGTGTTATCTTTGCAGTCGGTTGCAGCATACTGGCAGGAACCATCGCGTTCATTCTGCTCACGGCGTGTAGGAAAAAAAAGATATGACCCAGTTTTTTATCGGACTATATGATTATTTCGAGAGGCACAAGACTCTGTTCTATTTGTCACTCATCAGTTGTGTCCTGTTAATGGGATTCTTTGCCCTGCAAGTAAGGTTCGAAGAGAACATCACACAATTTTTCCCCGACACTAAAGATTCCCAGAACACAATCAAAGTATTCGACAATCTCAAGATTAAGGATAAGATTATCATTATGTTATCCTCGGCAGATACCTGCCACCGCGTAGAACCCGACTCCCTGATAGAAGCAGCCGGACAACTGCAACAAACCCTGACTGAAAAAGCCGGAGGAAAACTGATTAAAGGAATTTTCGCACAGGTAGACCAAAGCCTCGTCCAAGGAGCCACGGACTTCGTTTATGAACATCTCCCGCTTTTCCTGACAGATACAGACTATCAACGTTTCGATTCCTTACTGACGGATAAAGGGATACAGGCTGTCATGCAAAAGAATTATACCAATCTCCTCTCTCCTGCCGGAATTGCATTAAGAAGCTATATTCTCCGGGACCCGCTCGGACTGGGAAGCGAAACCCTGAAACATTTGCAAGATTTCCAGTTGGAAGCCAACTACGAGATTTATGACGAACATATCTTCTCCAAAGACGGTTCCACCTTGCTTATGTTCATTACCCCGGTATTCAGTACAGGCAGCACCGGAAAGAACGACGAACTGATAAAGATACTCGAAGAAGAGCTCAAGCACGTACAGGAAAAATCTCCTACCATTCGAGCTGAATACTTCGGCGGTCCCTCCGTGGGAGTCTACAACGCCCGTCAGATTAAGAAAGATACCATCCTGACCTCCTCCCTGGCACTGCTTATCATCATTGTATTTATCTCACTCGTTTTTAAACGAAAGAGATCGATACCGTTGATTATTACTCCGGTACTGTTCGGAGGATTATTTGCCCTGTTTCTCATTTTCTTTATCAAAGGAAGTATCTCCGCCATTGCAGTGGGAGCTGGTTCGGCAGTGATGGGTATTGCACTAAGCTATTCCATTCACATGCTGGCACACCAGAACCATGTTTCCACCGTTCAACAACTTATTAAAGAGATAGCCTATCCGCTTACGGTAGGTAGTTTCACCACTATCGGCGCATTTCTGGGATTGATATTCACCAGTTCCGATCTGTTACGCGACTTCGGATTGTTTGCCTCTCTGGCATTGGTGGGCACCACCCTCTTCTGTCTCATTTACCTGCCTCATTTTCTGAAAGGACAGGCAGACGTCAAACAGGGACGCATACTACGCATCATCGAGAAAATAAATGCTTATTCTTACGAAAAAAATAAATGGCTGGTAGGCGGCATCCTCCTCATTACAGTGATCTGTTTGTTTACTTCGCAAAAGGTAGGCTTCAGCAACGATATGATGAGTCTCAACTATGAGCCCCGCCATCTCCAACAATCGGAAGAAAAATTACTGCAACTCTTCGACAACGACGAAAAGACCGTGCTTTTTGTCAGTGTGGGCAAAGACATGAATCAGGCTACCGAAATTTATGCAACGACCAATCAGAAGTTATCGGCACTGAAAGAGCAGGGACTCATCAAAGAGTATGCCTCCGCCTCACAGTTTCTGATCTCTCCGCAAGAGCAGCAGAAACGCCTGAAGAAATGGAAAGATTACTGGACGGATGAAAAACTGCAACAAGTCCGTGAACAGCTGGAAACAGCTGCCGCCGAATATCGTTTCCGTCCGGGAAGCTTTGATTCTTTTTATCAATGGATGAACCAACCTTTCAGTGAATATCATTACACCGCGCAAGGAGACGATTTATCCGGCAAGCTATTGAATGAATGGCAAACCTCTGCCGATTCCATCACCATGCTTATCAGCCAGATACGGATCAGCGAACCGAATAAGGAAGCTGTGTACCAGAACTTTAATAAAGACCCGAATGTAGTCATCTTCGACCGTTCCTATTTTGCCAACAAATGGGTATCGGCCATCAATGACGACTTTTACCTGATTCTGTACATCTCTTCTTTCCTCATATTCTTTGCACTATGGTTCTCCTACGGACGTATCGAACTTACCCTGATGAGCTTTCTCCCGATGCTAATCAGCTGGGTAATCATCTTGGGATTGATGGGAATTCTGGGGATTGAGTTCAATATTATCAACATCATCCTGTCCACCTTTATCTTTGGCATTGGAGATGACTTCAGTATCTTCATTATGGACGGGCTACAAAACAAATACCGTACAGGTCAGAAGGTGTTGAATTCCCATAAAACGGCTATCTTCTTCTCCGCCTTCACCACAGTGGTCGGTATGGGAGCACTTGTGTTTGCCAAACACCCGGCTTTGCAATCCATTTCCCTGATTTCCATTCTGGGTATGATAGCAGTAGTACTGGTGGCCTATACCATTCAGCCACTCATTTTCCGGTTCTTCATCGCAGGACCCGCTTCCAAAGGATTACCGCCTTATACGCTTATCGGATTGATACGTACCGTGTTGCTCTTCCTGCTTTTCTTTATCGGCTGCATCGTCCTCCGTATATTGATTATCCTGCTTTATCCGGTGCCTGTGCGCAAAAGCAGCAAGCAGCGTTTGGTGTGCCGCCTGATACAAATCACCTGCAAAGGAATTTTGCTACTGGCCACCGCCGTCAAAAAAGAACATATCAACAAAGCCAACGAACGCTTCCGGCATCCGGCAATTATCATTGCCAACCACCAGTCGTTCATCGACATTCTGGTATTGCTGTCTCTTTCATCTAAAATCCTGATGGTGACCAACCATTGGGTATGGCACTCTCCTTTCTTCGGAGCCATCATTCGTTATGTCGACTTCTATTATATAGGCGAAGGATACGAGCAATACATGGAACGGATGCGGAAAAAAGTGAAGGAGGGCTACTCCATCGCCATTTTCCCGGAAGGCACACGTACCTATAACGGAAAGATGAAACGTTTCCACAAAGGAGCATTCTATCTGGCAGAAGCATTGAAACTGGATATTCTGCCGATCCTGCTTTACGGTAATAACAAAATCATTGCCAAAGCACAGCCTTTCAATATCCGGAAAGGAATCATCTATACAGAAATACTTCCCCGTATACCACTAGACGATCTGTCTTTCGGAAGTACTTATCAGGAGCGTACCAAACGCATATCCGCTTACATGAAAGAGGTTTATGCCCGTATCTGCCGTGAACAGAACACGACGGACAATCCTGCGTTCTACGAAGCTCTTATCCAGAACTATATCTATAAAGGTCCCGTCGTAGAATGGTATATCCGTATTAAAGTAAAGATGGAAAAGAATTATCGGCTATTCAACCGGTTGATTCCCGTCCAAGGGCAAATCACAGACATCGGTTGCGGCTTCGGCCCGTTATGCTATATGCTGTCTCTGCTTTCCGAGGACCGGGAAATCCTGGGTATTGATTACGATGAAGACAAGATAGCGCTGGCGCAGCACGGATGGTTACGCAACGAGCATCTCCAGTTCAAGCATGGCAATGCATTGGAATATCCTCTGCCGGAAAGTGATGTCTTTATCCTGAACGACATGCTTCACTATATGAGCTACGAACATCAACAAACCCTATTGTTGAAATGTGCCGGTCGCTTACGTTCACAAGGAATGATTATCATACGCGACGGAAATTCAGCCAACGCTTCCAAGCACCGGTTAACCCGGTTCACGGAATTACTATCCACCCGTATTTTCAACTTCAACCGGACGACCGGAGAGCTGTATTTCACCACTGAAACCCAATTACGGGAAATAGCAGTCGCCTGTGGAATGGCTGTCGAAATCATTCCTAATGACAAATATACATCAAACACCATTTACATATTTAGAAAACCGAACTAGTATGAGCAAATATGACATCATCATTATCGGCAGCGGCCTTGGCGGACTGGAATGCGGAGCGATTCTTAGCAAAGAGGGATTCAACGTATGCGTAGTAGAAAAAAATGCGCAATTCGGCGGATGCTTCCAGACTTACCAACGAAAAGGGCATCTGTTGGATACGGGTATTCATTATGTAGGAAGCCTGGATGAGGGTCAAGTGATGAACCAGTATTTCCGCTATTTCGGTATCATGGACAAGCTGAAAATAAAACGCTTGGACGATGCTGCTTTTGATACGATCTACTATAAAGGAAAAACATACGATTATGCAATGGGGTACCCGCAGTTTATTGAAACCATCTGCCGTTCCTTCCCGCATGAGAAAGAAAACTTGAAATGCTATGCCGAACAGCTTCAAGCTGTCGGAAACCTGATTAGCGTAGACCACCTGAAACAAGGCACACTCGCTTTGGAGGGTATGAAATACTTTTGTACCTCTGCCGCCCACCTGATTGCGGATATCACTCCGGACCCCGCCTTACGAAATGTACTGGCAGGTTCAGCTTTACTCTACGGAGGTTTGAAAGATGTCTCCACTTTCTACCAGCATGCCATGATTAATCACTCCTATATTGAAGGCGCCTACCGTTTTGTAGACGGAAGTATGCAAGTCAGTCTGGAGCTAATCAATGTAATCCGGGCAAACGGAGGGACCGTGCTCAATAACAGTGAAGCCACCCGCATCATCGTTGAAAACGAAAAGGTACAAGGGGTTATCATCAATGGAGAAGAGCGACTGGAAAGCGACTTCGTCATCTCCAATATGCATCCCCAACGGACATTGGAGATACTGGATAAAAACCGTAGCATCAAGAATGCCTATATTTCCCGCATCCGTTCGTTGGAAAATACCTACGGCATCTTTACGCTCTACCTGGTAATGAAGAAAAAAAGCACTCCCTATCAGAACCGCAACCTGTATCTGCATGCGAACAATAAAGTGTGGTATGACAAACTGCTCTATCCGGGACGGACCACCAACTGTATGATTTCCATGCAAGCGTCTTCCGAGGACAGTCAATATGCCAGTGTCATTTCCATCCTGACACCGATGTATATAGATGAACTGTCCGCCTGGAAGGACACGACTCCCGAACATCGGGGAGAAGACTATCAATCCTTCAAAAAGGAGAAAGCAAAACAGATTCTCCGCTTCATCCGGGGACATGGCATTGATCTTTCAGAAAACATAGAAGAGATGTATGCCACTACTCCATTAAGCTATCGGGACTATACAGGAACAGTGGATGGTTCCGCGTATGGGATTATCAAAGATTATAAATGTCCGCAAATTGGTTTCGTATCGACAAGAAGCCGCTTGGGAAATCTCTTTTTCACCGGGCAAAACCTGAATGTGCATGGTGCATTAGGGGTGACACTAACTGCCATGCTGACTTGTGCGGAGTTTGTAGGACAAGAATATCTGGCTAAAAAAGTAGGAAATGCATAGAATAGTCAAAAAGACACTCCAATACACGGGCTTCCTTTTCCTGTCGCTCATCGTTCTATTGATAGCCGGAATCAGCTATCTCTACTTTTCTGCGGATATGCAAACGCCCAAACATGAGCAAAGCATGACCACAGACAAAGTGATTGATATAGACAGTCTCCACCTCCGGCATTATGGAGATAACTTTCTCCGGCACAGCGACAGCGGCTTATGGGAATTGTTTGTGAAAGGGGATGCTTTCCAGAGAGGAGAAGCTATCGGGCAACTGTCTTCCGACCTGCTCCACCATCAAGAGAAAGTGTTCGTGGATCAGATTCGTGAGATTGTTCCTTCAGACAGTTATCTGAAATTCCTCCGGTTCTTCATTGTATTATTCAACCGTAATCTGGGTGAGAACATCCTCGAAGAATACCGCGACGAAATCTACGGAATCTCACTATCATGTACGCATGAATACGACTTCATCGGCACTCCTTACGAACGCCAGTTGAATTACCATTCGGCACACGACCTGGGACATGCCATGCAAGATTATATGTTAGTGGGATGCAGTTCGTTCGCCACTTGGGGAACACAAAGTGCAGATTCATCCCTGCTGATCGGACGTAACTTCGATTTCTACGTAGGAGATGCCTTCGCAGAGAACAAGCAGGTGGCTTTTTATGTACCGGAGCAAGGATACAGGTTTGCTTCCGTCGGATGGCCCGGTATGATAGGAGTGTTATCCGGCATGAACGAGACAGGTCTTACCGTGACAATTAATGCTGCCAAATCTGCTGTCCCCACAGGTTCCGCCACCCCTATTTCCATCCTGACCAGAGAGATTCTGCAATATGCAGCCACTATTGATGAAGCCTTTGCCATCGCCAAAAAACGGGAAACATTCGTCTCCGAATCCATATTGATAGGTTCTGCCAAAGATGGCAAAGCCGCGATTATCGAGAAATCTCCGGAGAAAACTGTGCTTTTCACCGGAAAAGAAGCCAATCGGCTCATCTGCACCAACCATTACCAATCGGAAGAATTCAGCAAGGACGAACGAAACATGGAAAATATCCGCACTTCCGACAGCCCATACCGTTTTGCACGATTAACGGAACTCATTAATGAGGATCTTCCGATCGATGTCTCCAAAGCCGCCTCTATCCTGCGTGACCACAAAGGCCTGCAAAACACAGACCTGGGACTGGCCAACGAAATGGCCATCAATCAGTTTATTGCCCATCATTCCGTCATCTTCCAACCGGAGAAACGGCTGATGTGGGTATCGACCTCTCCCTGGCAATGTGGGAAATACGTAGCCTATGACCTGAATAAGATATTCAAGGACACGATTAATTGGCAACACGAAATATACAGTTCCAACCTGACCATTCCGGAAGATAAATTCATCGACACACCGGAGTTCCAGCATCTTCTCACGTATAAGAAACTGACTCCGCTTTTATTGAAGAAAATCAGAAAAAAGGAACAGATAGAGGAATCTGTTTTAAAAACATACCAAGCCTCCAATCCTTCCCTATACTATGTATATGAAGTAATAGGAGATTACTACGAGGCCATGCAGCAATCTAAACAGGCCATTGCATACTGGCAACAGGCATTGAAGAAATCCATTCCCAAGTTGCAAGAGAAAGAACGTATCCAACAGAAAATTCAAAAACAATCCAAAGATGGAAAAGAATCCTGAAATTCAGTTCCGCTCACCGGAAGATATCAAAAGCTATCAGGAAGAACAGTTAGCCAAAGTGTTAGCCTACCTGCAAGCACATTCCAAGTTCTATCAACAGATGTTTGCCGAACATCACATTGATATCAATCAAATAAAGACGATTGAAGACTTGCAACAGATCCCCGTCACTACCAAGACGGACCTGCAACTCCATAACGATGATTTCATCTGCGTAGACAAAGAGGAAATTATCGACTATGTGACGACTTCGGGCACATTGGGAGATCCGGTCACTTTCGTACTCACCTCTGAAGACCTGGACCGTCTTTCTTACAACGAATACTTATCTTTCACCACCACCGGATGCACCAAGCAAGATATTCTTCAATTGATGACTACCATCGACCGCCGTTTCATGGCAGGCTTGGCATATTATATGGGAGCCCGCGAACTGGGTATGGGAGTGATCCGTGTAGGCAACGGCATCCCGGAACTGCAATGGGACACAATTCGACGGATACATCCGACTTGTGGAATGGTAGTCCCCTCTTTCCTTATCAAACTGATAGAGTTTGCCGAAAAGAATCATATCAACCATAATACCTGTTCCATGCAGAAGTGCATCTGTATCGGAGAAGCATTGCGCAATCAGGAATTCCAGTTGAATACGCTCGGACAGAAAATACACGATAAATGGCCTGCCTTGCAGTTGTATTCCACTTATGCCTCCACCGAAATGCAGTCGTCCTTTACCGAGTGTAATGAATTCCACGGAGGGCATTTGCAACCGGAACTTATCATTGTAGAGTTTCTGGATGATAACAATCGTCCTGTGGAAGAGGGAGAAGCAGGGGAAGTGACGATCACGACGCTCGGAGTCAAAGGTATGCCGTTGCTCCGTTTCAAAACAGGTGATATTTGTTACCACCACACCGATCCCTGTGGTTGCGGGAGAAATACCATCCGCCTAAGCTCCATCCTCGGCCGGAAAGGACAAATGATTAAATACAAAGGAACGACGTTGTATCCGCCTGCATTATTCGACATTCTGGATAATATACCTTCGGTAAAAAACTATATCATTGAAGTTTATACCAATGAATTGGGAACGGATGAGATTCTGATTCGTATCGGAAGCGAGAACCGTAGCGAAGCCTTTGCCAAAGAGATTAAAGATCTGTTCCGTTCGAAAGTCAGAGTGGCGCCAAGCATCAATTTTGAATCGGCAGAGTACATTGCCAAGATACAAATGCCTCCAATGAGTCGAAAAACGATAAAATTCATTGATTTACGATAATTATTTTCTACTTTTGGAAGTTAGTAACCAACTATATCACTTTAACATTAACGTATATGAAAAAACTTATTCTATTCTTATTCTTGAGCACGAGCCTGTTCTGTTTCGGACAAGGCAAGAGTGCATTGAAAGACATTCAGTCTATTAAGTTCTATGGGGTAGACTACTCCCAAGTAAAAATTTTCGGTGCAGATGAATCACCGGCACAATTCAAAGATGCTTTCAGACGTATCAATGAACTGTTCATCACAGAAGCTAAGAAGTATAACGTAGGAAAACAATTGAAAAAAGAAGTGACAGAGATTTCACTGGATGCCGTTAATCAGGTGAACGAAAACATCGACCTGACCGAGCTAATGACTGCTAAAAGAGAATATACTCTTAGTAAAGAGCAAATCAAAGCAGCCATCAACGCATTGCCTATCCAGAAAACACCCGGAGTAGGTATGGTGTTTATCGCACAGTTCCTGGACAAATCAAACAATAGAGGTACGTATGAAGTCGTATTCTTCAATACCGAAACAAAGGAAATCATTGAAGAATGGATTACCGACGGCAAGGCACGTGGTTTCGGATTGCGCAACTATTGGGCAGGCTCTATCTATAGCGCACTCAAGAAACTATAAACAATAAAAATACAAGTATGAGAAAACTACTATTAGTACTGACCTTATTATTAAGTATCAGTACGTATGTCGCAGCACAGAATTACACAGAAGTAGTGTATTTAAAGAATGGCAGCATTATTAAAGGAGTAATCATTGAACAAGTGCCCAATGTCTCTTTAAAAATCAAAACAGGTGATGGCAGCCTCATCATCTGTCAGATGAGTGATGTGACTAAAATCACAAAAGAAGAGCGGTACACAAGAGATTATCGTAAGGATACCAACGACCGCAAAGCCGCAAGAAATACATTAAAAGGCTATAAGGGTTTCGTAGACTTTGCATATATTGGCGATGTGAGCGACTACAATGCCTCTAAAATTGAATTATCAACCACACATGGTTATCAATTCAACAATTATTTCTTTGTAGGTGGTGGCGTTGCTTTCAACTACTATACCGATGCAGTTCTTTATGCAGCCCCCATCTATGCTAACTTCAGAGCTAACTTCATCAACAAAAAAGTGACTCCGTTCGCCGACGTAAAAGCCGGATATGCTGTAGGAGACATAGAAGGAGCGTATGCTTCAATAGGAGTAGGAGTACGTTTTTCTTTAAAAGGGAAAAAGGCCTTGAATTTAGCTTTGATGTATAACTTCCAAGATTATGACGCCACAACAGATTATAGTTACAGCTATGGAGGGCATTATTATCATAACAGTTGGAATGATACATGGGAGTTACATGGAGTAGGAGCTAGATTCGGATTTGAATTCTAAGCCTGTTTGCAATACAGATAAATTTCTTACCCTACTATTGCTTTTCACTAATTAATTTTGTATCTTTAGTAATTTTCATCCTTTTGAGGATAGCTAGTCACCTTATAGAATGATAAATGTCACCCTATAAGGTGACATTCGTCTTTTTATAAAGTGCCCATTGTCCCGTTACAACAGGACAACCACCCGACTGCATAAAAAGTCACTAGTTTCTGCACTGAAAAGTCTTAATCTATGCACTGAAAGACCTTAAATACAATGAAGAATAATGGAAACGTTATTGATGCGTTATATAAAGAATATTAGGAACTTTCCGTTCTCCGGCATGGTCAAACCGCCCATTGTCACAAGGATAATTAACGACTCCATTATCCGATGCACCGGACAACCAAAGAGTAGTAGATCCACCTCCATCCAAATTTAATGCATCCTCACCTCCTAAAACCCGGATCAGATGTGCCAATTCCGGAATATTCACTCCTCCTGCTTGTTCAGGAAAACGCCCGTCTACCGTTATCAACAGGACTTTTCCATCCTTAGTAGTAGCAACAGCACTACGAGGGTGCTTCGTCCGGATAAAATTCGGTTCACACGAGTTCCAATCACAAACCTGTCCGTCTTTCAACATTAACGGACCGGAAGCTAGTATCGTACCTGCTTTGCCTTTATAATTCTTTTCTATCTGTTTGTTCCAAGGAATTAATTTCATTCCCCTTTTGCGCACACTAATGGCTCCTGTGACACGCTGTTTAAACTCACTCTGCAGCGTTGTATCAATAACTTGGCGATCCGTCTTCAGGAAACAGACCGAGTTTCCCCGTTTCATGTCAAAATAGGAGCCATTAATGGCTGCAATGGCGTTATATTCAGAAGCAATCTTACTTGTTTCTTTCATTTTATCCGAAACGGCAACATCAACTTTCAAGCCCGCACCGGGATCAACTTCTATCAGACTAACAGACTGGGGTCCCTGATACAATCGGGGGATAGAAGCATACTTATAAATGAGTCCTTTTTGAGGACTTTCCACCTTCCATTGGGCAGATACGATTGCCAAAGAATCGGATGCGGTTTGCCCTTTCAATGTTCCGATAGAACATAAAATCAAGATAGCAATTAACAAGTTTCTTTTTATCATAGATAGAGAAATGAATCATTTAGGCCGCTAAAGCTAGTTAATAATCGCCATTCATCCAAAAATCCCTGTAACTTTCCGCTCGCTCCATTTTCTCTACCTCCCTTTTTTACTATCCAGATAATCCATATCTTCTGACTGCATCTAATTCAGAGTGAGCAACAGAGCTTTAAGTCAACTTTTAATAGCTTCTTATTTTTGATATTGCAGAGTTTTTCCTATCTTTGTTTTCGGAAGGTAATACAAATGAAGAAAGGAGAACCATGATGTCTCGCATAGAGAAAAACAAATTGAATTTTACTGTAGCTTTAATCGCAGAGTTCGCAGCGACTTATCAAATCAAGCAAAAACAGGCATTCAACTATTTGAATCGTTTTAAAGGCCTTGTTTTTTTACAAAAACACTATGAAGTAATGCACACACAATCTTTCGAAGATTCTATTGAAGCTTTATCAATGGTATGCCGTAGAAATGGAGGACAACTGTAATGAAGCTATACCATGGTTCAAATATGGAAATAGACAAGCCGGACCTATCTCGTTCAAAGCCCTTCAAAGACTTTGGCCAAGGATTTTATCTTTCTCCCGGTTATGAACAGGCACATGCCTTAGCCAAACAAAAAACCGATCAATTACAATCCGGAGAGCCATGTGTGACCATCTTCGAACTGGAAGATCAAATAATAAAGACTTCAGATCTGCAAATAAAAATATTCGATGATTACTGTGAAGAATGGGCACAGTTCGTTTTACTCAACCGCGACCGTAGCCATACACATCCTGCACACACTTACGATATAGTCATTGGTCCTATTGCCGACGACGGAGTAACCTATCAGTTACGTCGTTACAGCATGGGAGACATTTCAATGAGCAGATTGATTGAAGAACTAAAATATGCCAAAGGGTTGACCATACAATATTACTTCGGCACTGAACATGCCCTTTCATACCTAAAGAAACTATGAAGCTGACGAATACACAAATAGAATGTATGATTGAAGATTTAAGTAGTGAAATCATACGGATACTCATGGAGGAATGGCAGTATAATATGACGCAAGCAATGGAAGTCTACTACAATTCCGACACCTTTGAGCGTTTGAGTGATCCGACTACGGGACTTTATTACCAAAGTGCCGGTTACGTGTACGACTTTCTAAAAAAAGAACTGACCACAGGACAAGTTAGTTAGAATAGAGTTTCACACTTGCTTGTCAGCATCCCATATCTTTCACAAGTAAAAAAGCTACCTTTATCAAACCTCTGTTTTCTACAGCCTTGAAATATTTTCGTCTTATCTACTATACACTTCCGCTTTTTTTCGTACTTTTACCCCTTGTTGGAAAGAAGTGCCTTTTCAACCCTTGAGAACAGAAAAAGAAAAAACAATATATAAAATGAATCACAAATGGAATTATCGACCCATTACACCCGAACAGGCAGAGACAAGCCAGACATTGGCCCAGGAACTAGGGATTAGTCCGATACTTGGACAACTTTTGGTGCAGCGGGGAATTACGAAGGCAGCAGATGCCAAGAAGTTTTTCCGCCCGCAATTGCCCGACCTGCATGATCCGTTCCTGATGAAGGAT
Source organism: Bacteroides celer (assembly GCF_002632415.2). NCBI lineage: Bacteria > Pseudomonadati > Bacteroidota > Bacteroidia > Bacteroidales > Bacteroidaceae > Bacteroides > Bacteroides celer. The sequence goes on from NZ_CP178209.1 coordinate 4,933,650, forward strand.
ATGGATATTGCAGTAGAACGTCTGAACAGGGCGATGGGAAAGAAAGAACGTATTCTAATTTATGGAGATTATGACGTAGACGGTACTACTGCCGTAGCATTGGTCTACAAGTTTATTCAACAGTTCTATTCGAACCTTGATTATTACATACCCGACCGATACAATGAAGGGTATGGCATTTCTAAAAAAGGAGTGGACTACGCCGCAGAAACCGGTGTAGGACTGATTATTGTACTCGATTGTGGAATTAAAGCAGTAGAAGAAATCACTTATGCCAAAGAGAAAGGGATTGATTTCATCATCTGCGATCATCATGTACCGGATGATGTGCTTCCGCCTGCCGTAGCTATTCTGAACGCCAAACGCTTGGACAATACGTATCCGTACACTCACCTTTCCGGTTGTGGAGTCGGTTTCAAGTTTATGCAGGCATTCGCTATCAATAACGGTATCGAGTTCCACCACCTGATTCCGTTGCTCGACATCGTAGCCGTGAGTATCGCATCGGACATCGTTCCGATTATGGGTGAAAACCGTATTCTCGCCTACCACGGTCTGAAACAACTGAACAGTAACCCGAGTATCGGCATGAAGGCCATTATCGATGTATGCGGACTTTCTGAAAAAGAAATTACTGTCAGCGATATTGTGTTTAAAATCGGACCGCGCATCAATGCATCGGGACGTATTCAGAATGGGAAAGAAGCTGTAGACTTGCTAACGGAAAAAGATTTCTCGGCGGCACTTGAGAAAGCCGGACAAATCAACCAGTACAACGAAACCCGGAAAGACCTCGACAAGAGTATGACGGAGGAAGCAAACAACATCGTTGCCAATCTGGAAGGATTAGCCGACCGCCGCTCTATTGTGCTCTACAACGAAGAATGGCACAAAGGAGTAATCGGTATCGTAGCTTCCCGCCTGACGGAAGTGTACTACCGCCCTGCCGTGGTACTGACACGGACAGATGACATGGCGACAGGCTCCGCACGTTCTGTTTCCGGCTTCGATGTATATAAAGCAATCGAGCATTGCCGCGACCTGCTGGAAAACTTCGGGGGACATACATACGCCGCCGGACTGTCGATGAAAGTGGAAAACGTGAATGCCTTTACCAAACGATTCGAAGAATACGTTTCACAGCATATCTTACCGGAACAAACCAGTGCCGTTATCGAGATTGATGCTGAAATAGATTTCAGGGATATTTCATCCAAGTTCTTCAGCGACCTGAAAAAGTTTAATCCTTTCGGTCCTGATAACACGAAACCTATTTTCTGCACTCATCATGTTTATGATTACGGAACAAGTAAAGTGGTGGGACGCGATCAGGAACATATCAAACTCGAACTGGTCGATAATAAATCGAATAATGTAATGAACGGTATCGCGTTCGGACAGAGCTCACACGTACGTTATATCAAAACGAAACGCTCGTTCGACATCTGTTACACCATTGAAGAAAACACGCACAAGCGTGGTGAAGTACAACTTCAAATCGAGGATATAAAGCCGATTGAATAAGTATCAGGAGATATTAAAGCAATATTGGGGATATGACTCCTTCCGCGACTTGCAGGAGGAGATCATCACCAGTATCGGCGAAGGCAAAGATACACTGGGACTTATGCCGACCGGAGGCGGTAAGTCCATCACTTTTCAAGTGCCTGCTCTCGCCCAGGAAGGGATTTGCATTGTCATTACTCCTCTCATCGCCCTGATGAAAGATCAGGTGCAAAACCTACGTAAACGCGGCATCAAGGCGCTTGCCATCTATTCAGGCATGACACGGCAGGAGATTCTCACTGCTCTTGAGAATTGCATCTTCGGTAATTATAAATTCCTCTATATTTCTCCGGAACGTCTGGACACGGACATATTCCGTACCAAACTGCGATCTATGAAAGTCTCCATGATTACGGTCGACGAAAGTCACTGTATCTCACAATGGGGATATGACTTCCGTCCTGCTTACCTAAAAATTGCCGAAATACGGACATTGCTACCGGGAATTCCGGTACTGGCACTTACGGCGACCGCCACTCCGGAAGTAGTGAAGGATATTCAAGCTCGCCTGGATTTCCGTGAAGAGAATGTTTTCCGCATGAGCTTCGAACGGAAAAACCTGGCGTATATCGTCCGGCAAACGGATAACAAAACTCAAGAGCTGTTGCATATCTTACGAAAGATACCCGGCAGCGCCATTATCTATGCCCGCAACAGACGGCGCACCAAGGAAATCACCGAGTTACTGGTAAACGAAGATATTACCGCCGACTTCTATCACGCCGGACTGGATAATGCCGTAAAAGACCTCCGGCAAAAACGCTGGCAAAGCGGAGCAGTTCGTGTAATGGTAGCGACAAATGCCTTTGGAATGGGGATTGATAAACCCGACGTGCGCATCGTATTGCATCTCGATCTCCCCGACTCTCTCGAAGCTTACTTCCAAGAAGCCGGTCGTGCAGGAAGGGATGGTGAAAAAGCGTATGCTGTGATCTTATACACCAAAACGGACAGAACGACGCTACACAGGCGCGTTGTGGATACTTTCCCCGACAAGGAGTATATTCTCAATGTCTACGAACATCTGCAGTATTACTATCAGATGGCAATGGGCGACGGTTTCCAATGTGTCCGCGAGTTTAATCTGGAAGAGTTTTGCCGGAAGTTCAAATACTTCCCGGTTCCGGTGGACAGTGCACTGAAAATATTGACTCAAGCCGGCTATCTGGAATATACGGACGAACAGGATAATGCCTCTCGTATTCTTTTCACGATTCGCCGGGACGAACTATACAAATTGCGAGAAATGGGAACGGAAGCCGAAGCACTGATACAGACGATTCTCCGCTCTTACACCGGAGTATTCACCGACTATGCCTATATCAGCGAAGCAACCCTGTCCATACGTACCGGACTGACCCGCGAACAAATTTATAATATACTGGTCACGCTTACCAAACGTCGTATCGTGGATTACATTCCGCACAAAAAGACACCTTATATTATATACACCCGCGAACGGCAGGAACTTCGTTTTGTGCATATTCCTCCTTCCGTCTACGAAGAACGCAAAGCCCGGTATGAAGCCCGCATCAAAGCGATGGAAGAGTATGTCACTTCGGAGAATGTGTGCCGGAGCCGGATGCTGCTCCGTTACTTCGGAGAGAAGAACGAGCACAACTGCGGACAATGCGATGTTTGTCTTAGTCACCGTGCAACCGATGCCCTGACCGAGAATTCTTTCGATTTCGAGGAACTGAAAAAGAAAATATCAGAATTACTCACCCAGAAACCGCTGACACCAGTAGAAATAGCCGATAAGATAGAAGCGGAAAAAGAGAGCATCAGCGAAGTCATCCAATATTTATTGGAGGAAGGTGAATGGAAGATGCAGAATGGAATGATACATATTTCAAAATAAGTTACTACCTTTGCAAAGTAACTCAAAAATAACACACCATGCCGAACTTTTTTAAATCTTTCTTCTCCGGTAAGTCGGAAACTCCGGAAAGTGAAAAACAGAAAAACGATCAGAAAAATTTCGAGATTTTCAAATACGACGGTTTACGTGCGCAACGCATGGGACGTCCGGATTATGCAGTAAAATGTTTTATCGAAGCTCTTGCCATCAAGGAAGAGTTTGAAACAATGGGCTATCTTAGCCAACTCTATATCCAGATGGGGGAAACGGCAAAGGCCCGCGAGCTATTGGAAAAGATGGCTGCTATGGAACCTGACGTCACAAGCACTTTCCTGACACTGGCCAATGTATGCTTCATCCAGGAAGATTATCAGGCTATGGAAGAAGCTGCCAATAAAGCGATTGCCATCGAAGAAGGAAATGCCGTGGCTCATTATCTATTAGGGAAAGCCCGTAAGGGACAGGATGACGACCTGATGACTATTGCCCATCTCACCAAAGCAATCACTTTGAAAGATGATTTCATTGAAGCTCGCCTATTACGTGCGGAAGCTTTGATGAACCTGAAACAGTATAAAGATATGATGGAAGATATAGATGCTGTGCTCGCCCAGAATCCGGAAGAAGAGACAGCCATGCTCCTGCGCGGAAAAGTGAAAGAAGCAGACGGCAAGGACGAAGAGGCAGAAGAAGATTACAAACTGGTGACGGAAATAAACCCGTTCAACGAACAAGCATACCTTTATTTAGGGCAACTTTATATCAACCAGAAAAAACTGACGGAAGCCATCGGCCTGTTTGATGAAGCCATCGAGCTGAATCCGAACTTTGCGGAAGCCTACAAAGAACGCGGACGTGCTAAATTACTGAATGGTGATAAGGACGGTTCGGTAGAGGACATGAAGAAATCTCTGGAATTGAATCCGAAAGAGGAAGCTGGTCTGAACGGAGAATTCAAGAATTTGGGACCGAAACCGGAGGCACTTCCGGGAATCTTTTAATTGCTTTGTAAGATATATTATCATAAAAGTAGTGGTTGTTTCCATTTTGGAAACAACCACTACTTTGTATATATAAAACTCCAACTAAAAAGAACTCAATTCTACAACCCAGGAATATTCAGCCTAGCCCTCCTGTATCTTATACCCTTTTCATTCTTTTTAGCCGGAAAAACAAAAAAAATATCGTTTTTTGTTTGCATCTAACAGAAAATTATTACTTTTGCCCCAGAATTAAAAACCAAAGCAAAAAAGATAGATTCGAATGAAATCATTTACTTATGCATATTACTTCTTTTTTTACTTTTACTTTAGCAACAAAGTAGAGCGGGAGTTTGTATGTATCAAGTGACAGTGATGCTTAAGGACTGAATAGAGAAATCAATCATATGAATCCCGCTCCAATATGGATGCGGGATTTTTTTTATATAATACATTTAGAACAATGAAAAAGATAGCAATTCAAGGAACACTCGGCTCATATCATGATATCGCCGCACACAAGTACTTCGAGGGAGAAGAAATAGAGTTAATCTGTTGTGCCAACTTCGAAGACGTGTTTACTTCGATACGGAAAGACAGCCAGGTCATCGGAATGCTAGCCATCGAGAATACGATTGCGGGAAGTTTGTTGCACAACAATGAATTGTTGAGACAAAGCGGCACACAGATTATCGGTGAATACAAACTGCGCATCTCGCACAGCTTTGTCTGTCTCCCCGATGAGAACTGGGAAGATCTGACAGAAGTCAACTCCCACCCTATCGCCCTGATGCAGTGTCGCGAATTTCTGAATCAACATCCGCAATTGAAAGTGGTGGAAGGTGAAGACACGGCCCGCAGCGCAGAAATCATCAAGAATGAAAATCTGAAAGGACACGCTGCCATCTGCTCTAAAGCAGCAGCTGAACGTTACGGCATGAAAGTCCTTCAGGAAGGTATTGAAACGAACAAGCACAACTTCACCCGTTTTCTGGTTGTTGCCGATCCCTGGCAAGTAGACGAACTCCGCCAACATCATGCCAATGCAACCAACAAGGCAAGTATCGTATTCACTCTTCCACACACGGAAGGCAGCCTGTCACAGGTTTTATCCATTCTATCGTTCTATAATATCAATCTGACCAAAATTCAATCGTTACCTATCATCGGACGGGAATGGGAATACCAGTTTTACGTAGATGTAGCTTTCAACGATTATCTAAGATACAAGCAGTCTATTGCCGCAATCACTCCATTAACCAAAGAACTTAAATTATTAGGCGAATATGCAGAAGGAAAGTCAAACGTATAAAATCGCTCCTGCCGACAGATTGGCAAGTGTAAGCGAATACTACTTCTCAAAGAAGCTAAAAGAGGTAGCACAGATGAATGCAGAGGGAAAGGATGTTATCAGCCTCGGTATCGGAAGCCCCGATATGCCTCCCTCAAGGGAAACCATCGAAACATTGTGCAACAATGCTCATGATCCCAACGGACACGGTTACCAACCGTATGTAGGTATCCCCGAACTGCGCAAAGGCTTCGCTGCCTGGTATCAACGCTGGTATGGAGTGGAACTGAATCCGAATACGGAGATACAGCCTTTAATCGGCTCTAAAGAAGGAATTCTCCATGTTACGCTGGCATTCGTCAATCCGGGTGAGCAGGTGCTAGTCCCGAATCCGGGATACCCCACCTATACTTCTTTGAGTAAAATACTCGGAGCGGAAGTTATCAACTACGACCTGAAAGAAGAGGATGGCTGGATGCCTGACTTCGAGACACTGGAAAAGATGGATCTTAGCCGTGTAAAACTGATGTGGACCAATTATCCCAACATGCCGACGGGAGCCAATGCAACTCCGGAAATCTATGAGCGCCTTGTTGATTTTGCCCGCCGAAAGAATATCGTGATTGTGAACGATAATCCGTACAGCTTTATCCTGAACGATAAGCCTATCAGTATTCTAAGTGTACCGGGAGCCAAAGACTGTTGCATCGAGTTTAACTCTATGAGCAAGAGCCACAATATGCCCGGCTGGCGTATCGGAATGCTGGCGTCAAACGCGGAATTCGTGCAATGGATACTGAAAGTGAAAAGCAATATCGACAGTGGTATGTTCCGTGCTATGCAACTGGCTGCAGCAACTGCTCTTGAAGCCGAAGCGGACTGGTATGAAGGCAATAACGAGAACTATCGCAACCGTCGTCACCTCGCCGGTGAGATTATGAAAACATTGGGATGCACCTACGACGAAAAACAAGTAGGAATGTTCCTTTGGGGAAAGATTCCCGCTTCCTGCAAAGATGTAGAGGAACTGACAGAAAAGGTGCTGCATGAAGCAAGAGTGTTTATCACTCCGGGATTTATCTTCGGCAGCAACGGAGCAAGGTATATTCGTATCTCACTTTGTTGCAAGGACAATAAGCTGGCGGAAGCTCTGGAAAGAATTAAAAGAATCTAACCTCTTACAAAGAGAGAACGACAGCAGAATGAGACAACAGAACAATTTCAATGAAAACAAGTTATTAAAAGAATAAAAACAAATAAGAATATGGAACTCGAATCAATTTTATTACCGGGCGTTGAAGCTAAAAGACCGATTGTCATTGCCGGCCCGTGTAGCGCAGAAACGGAAGAACAAGTAATGGATACAGCCAAACAACTGGCTGCTAAAGGACAAAAAATATATCGTGCCGGAATCTGGAAGCCGCGTACCAAACCGGGAGGTTTCGAAGGTATCGGTGTAGAAGGTCTTGCCTGGTTGAAAGAGGTGAAGAAAGAAACTGGAATGTATGTTTCTACAGAGGTAGCAACAGCCAAACACGTTTACGAATGTCTGAAAGCGGGAATCGATATTCTTTGGGTAGGCGCACGCACCACTGCCAATCCTTTCGCCGTACAGGAAATCGCTGACGCACTGAGAGGGGTTGATATCCCTGTATTGGTTAAGAACCCGGTGAACCCGGATCTCGAATTATGGATCGGAGCACTGGAACGTATCAACAACGCTGGTTTGAAGCGTCTGGGTGCTATCCACCGCGGTTTCAGCAGTTATGACAAAAAGATCTACCGGAATCTTCCCCAATGGCATATTCCTATCGAACTACGCCGCCGTATCCCTAATCTTCCGATTTTCTGTGATCCGAGCCATATCGGTGGAAAACGTGAGTTGGTAGCACCGCTTTGCCAACAGGCTATGGACTTGAATTTCGACGGTCTGATTGTAGAAAGCCACTGCAACCCGGATTGCGCATGGAGCGATGCTTCTCAACAAGTTACTCCGGACGTACTCGACTATATCCTCAATCTGTTGGTAATCCGTACGGAAACACAGTCTACCGAAAGTCTGGCACAACTCCGTAAACAGATTGATGAATGTGACGACAATATCATTCAGGAATTAGCAAAAAGAATGCGTGTGGCCCGTGAAATCGGTACTTACAAAAAGGAGCACGGAATCACAGTTCTTCAAGCCGGACGTTACAATGAGATTCTGGAAAAACGTGGCGCGCAGGGCGAACAATGCGGTATGGACAGCGAGTTTATGAAGAAGATTTTCGAAGCCATCCACGAAGAATCAGTTCGTCAACAGATGGAAATTATTAATAAGTAGTTAGAGTGAAGGTGTGTCATAATGAATAATAAAACGCAGATTAACGCAAATTATCGCAGAAATAATTTTATAAGTCGTTGATTAATATATCAATATAGTTGAAATAATCTGCGATAATTTGTGTTTTGACACACTCTCACTAAATAATAAACATTATGAGAATATTAATCCTTGGAGCCGGTAAAATGGGCTCCTTCTTTACTGATATTTTGAGCTTTCAACACGAGACGGCCGTGTTCGACGTCAACCCGCACCAGTTGCGTTTCGTCTATAACACGTATCGTTTCACCACATTGGAGGAGATTAAGGAATTTGAACCGGAACTGGTTATTAATGCCGTCACAGTAAAGTACACGTTGGATGCCTTTCGCAAAATACTGCCTGTATTACCGAAAGACTGTATCATTAGTGACATTGCCTCTGTAAAAACAGGATTGAAGAAGTTCTATGAAGAAAGTGGTTTCCGCTACGTTTCCAGTCACCCTATGTTTGGCCCGACTTTCGCAAGTCTTAGCAATCTAAGCAGCGAAAATGCCATCATCATCAGTGAAGGCGACCACCTGGGAAAAATATTCTTCAAAGACCTCTACCAGACATTACGGTTGAACATCTTCGAATATACATTTGATGAGCACGACGAAACAGTAGCCTACTCGCTTTCTATTCCGTTCGTATCGACGTTCGTATTTGCTGCCGTAATGAAACATCAGGAAGCCCCGGGAACTACGTTCAAAAAGCACATGGCAATCGCCAAAGGCCTGCTAAGCGAAGATGATTACCTGCTTCAGGAAATACTGTTCAACCCACGCACTCCGGGACAAGTGACTAATATCCGGACAGAATTGAAAAAACTTCTCGAAATCATCGAAAACAAGGATGCGGAAGGTATGAAAAAGTATCTGACGAAGATCCGGGAAAAGATTAAATAATCAATACCGCTGCCAAGATTTAACGATCCCCTGCAAAAAAGTTCTTTGTAGGGGATTTTTTTATGTGTACCTTTGTATCCGCAAAAACGGATTCACAGGAGAAAGAATGATAGATCAAATTACCATAGACCGGATATTGGACGCGGCACAAATTATGGATGTCGTTTCGGATTTTGTCACCCTGCGCAAACGTGGTGTCAATTATGTCGGTTTATGTCCGTTCCACAGTGATAAAACCCCATCTTTTTATGTCTCTCCCGCTAAAGGATTATGCAAATGTTTTGCTTGTGGAAAAGGTGGAAATGCCGTGCATTTCATTATGGAGCACGAACAGATGTCTTATCCGGAAGCATTGAAGTACCTTGCCAAGAAATATAATATTGAAATCAAGGAGCGGGAATTAAGCGATGAAGAGAAGTTTGTGCAAAGCGAACGCGAAAGTCTGTTTATCGTTAATAACTTTGCACGCGACTATTTCCAGAATATACTAAAAAATCATGTAGACGGGCGTAGCATCGGTATGGCCTATTTCCGCAACCGTGGCTTTCGCGACGACATCATTGAGAAATTCCAATTAGGTTACTGCACTGAAGCCCACGATGCATTCGCCAAAGAAGCAATCCAAAAAGGATATAAGAAAGAGTACTTGGTAAAAACAGGACTTTGCTACGAAACGGACGACCACCGGTTACGGGATCGTTTTTGGGGACGTGTTATTTTCCCTGTACATACGCTTTCCGGCAAAGTGGTGGCTTTTGGCGGACGTGTACTTGCCAGTGCAACGAAAGGGGTTAAAGTTAAATACGTCAATTCGCCCGAATCGGAAATTTACCACAAAAGTAACGAGTTATACGGTATATATTTTGCCAAACAGGCTATTGTAAAACAAGACCGTTGCTTTTTGGTTGAAGGCTACACGGACGTAATCTCCATGCATCAATCCGGCATAGAGAATGTGGTTGCTTCCTCGGGAACAGCCCTTACACCGGGACAAATCCGTATGATTCACCGGTTCACCAACAACATGACTGTGCTTTACGACGGCGACGCAGCAGGTATCAAGGCTTCTATCCGGGGAATTGACATGTTATTGGAGGAAGGTATGAATATCAAAGTCTGTCTTCTTCCCGATGGGGACGACCCGGACTCTTTTGCCCGCAAGCATAACTCAACGGAATTTCAGACTTTTATCTCGGAACATGAAACGGACTTTATCCGCTTCAAAACGAACTTATTGCTGGAAGATGCGGGAAAAGACCCTATCAAGCGTGCGGAACTGATTGGTAACCTGGTACAAAGTATCTCTGTCATTCCGGAAGCGATTGTTAGAGATGTTTATATCAAAGAATGTGCCCAACTACTTCATGTAGAAGATAAGCTGCTAGTATCAGAAGTTGCCAAAAGACGGGAAACTCAAGCAGAGAAGCGAGCCGAACAAACGGAACGGGAACGCCGGATGGCTGAAAGAACGGCTATGATGTCACAGGGCAGCACACCTCCTGAAGATGTTCCAATACCTAATGGAGATATTCCGTTACCTCCTGAAGTGGATGGCGGATATACAGATGTTCCTCCTGCTCTGCAGGAAGACAGTTATGCTTCCTTTATTCCGCAGGAAGGAAAGGAAGGGCAGGAATTCTACAAATTCGAGCGACTGATATTACAGGCGGTAGTTCGTTATGGAGAGAAAATCATGTGTAACCTGACCGATGAAGAAGGAAACGAAATTCCGGTAACCGTCATAGAGTATGTGGTTAATGATTTGAAAGAGGACGAGTTAGCCTTCCATAATCCGCTGCACCGCCAAATGTTATCGGAAGCTGCTGCACACATGCACGATTCCAACTTCATTGCCGAACGTTATTTCCTGGCACATCCTGATCCGGTAATCAGTAAATTGAGTGTAGACTTGATTAATGTGCGTTATCAGCTTAGTAAGTATCACTCCAAGTCCCAAAAGATTGTGACGGATGAAGAGCGGCTCTATGAAATGGTTCCGATGTTAATGATTAACTTCAAGTATGCAATCGTAACAGAGGAATTGAAGCACATGCTTTATGCCCTGCAAGATCCTGCTCTTGCCCATGATAATGAGAAATGCGACTCACTTATGCAACGCTATAATGAGTTGAGAACCGTACAAAGCATCATGGCAAAGCGGTTGGGAGATCGCGTTGTTTTACGATAAGCTTATTTGTTTAGTGAGCAGAAAACAGATTATACTCTTCCGTGTTGAATCAGATTCATAAACTCTTCACGAGTCTTTGCCTGATTGAAAGCTCCGGTAAAGTCAGAAGTAGTAGTAATAGAGTTTTGTTTTTCTACACCACGCATCTGCATACACATGTGTTTGGCTTCCACCACCACCATTACTCCCAGTGGATTCAGCGTTTCCTGAATGCACTCTTTGATTTGCAGTGTCATGCGTTCCTGCACTTGCAGACGATGAGAGAATATATCGACAACACGGGCAATCTTACTCAACCCTGTGATATAGCCGTTAGGAATATAAGCCACGTGCGCCTTTCCGTAGAACGGCAACATGTGATGTTCGCAAAGAGAGAAGAAATCGATATCTTTCACAATCACCATCTGGCTATATTCTTCCTGGAATTTAGCGGAGCGAAGCACTTCGTGAGGGTCCATGTGATACCCTTTCGTCAAGCTTAACATCGCCTTAGCCACCCGTTCCGGAGTTTTCAATAACCCTTCCCTTTCGGCATCTTCACCCAACAAAGTTATAATACTACGATAATGACTCTTTAACTCCTCCAGATTCGGAGAAACAATTTCTTCTTTTTCTAACATGATACAATTATAAAGGAATATTGATCTGGTCTCTTACAATAGAAACCTCTTTAAACACACCGGTAGCTTTCAACCGACGCATCATTGCGTCCGCTTCTTCAATGCTACGGAAATCACCTACACGACAAAGCCAACGAGGCGGATTGAACGAAGTATATACCGTCAATTCAGGAAAATACTCTTTCACACGCGATGCTACATGATAAGCATCATTCTTCGCCTGACGAGTATTGTTACCGGCATACGCCTGGATTCTGAATCCGGAAGTCTTTATTACTTTCTGTTCACCTGTTGCAGGACGTTCCATACCTATCAGAGCCTCGATGCGGGGATCTTGATGGATAGTCACCTTTCCTTGCCCCGGAATGTTACGTTCCAGACTCTTGATAATACTTTGCGCCTGCGCAAAAGTAGCTGTCAAAACAAACAATAGGGTAAGTAAAACTTTCATTATTAAACAGTTGATTGTTGATAAATGATAAATGACAGTTAGAGAATGACAGTCGGAAAATGATAGTTGAAAAGATAAACGATAGTCGATAGCAGGCTATACTACATAGCAACTATCAACTATCATTTATCAACTATCATTTAATTGAAGGCATCAATGATACCTTTGAAATCAGACACTTTCAAAGCAGCACCACCAATCAAACCACCATCAACGTCCGGATTAGAGAACAGTTCTTTAGCGTTAGAAGGTTTGCAGCTACCACCGTAAAGGATAGAAGTATTGTCTGCGATTTCTTTACCATACTTGTTAGCTACGATAGAACGGATGAACGCATGGATTTCCTGTGCTTGTTCAGGAGAAGCAGTTTTACCTGTACCGATAGCCCAAACCGGTTCGTAAGCCAATACAATCTTAGAGAAGTCTTCAGCAGACAGAGAGAATACAGATTCCATCTGTGCAGCTACCACTTCGTTCTGCTTGTTAGCTTCGCGTTCTTCCAACACTTCACCGATACAGAAAATCGGAGTCAGACCGTTAGCCAAAGCCAATTTTACTTTTTCTTCCAGGATAGCAACTGTTTCACCGTAGTATGCACGACGTTCAGAGTGTCCCAGAATTACATATTTTGCACCTGTAGAAGCAACCATTTCAGCTGAAACTTCACCTGTATATGCACCTGAAGCTTTGTCTGCACAGTTTTCAGCACCTACACCGATCTTTGCAGCGTCTACCAAGGGAGTAACAGAAGCCAGGTGGATAAACGGAGTACAGATGATTACATCACAGTTAGGCTTTTCGTTAGCCAATGCTTCGTTCAATTCTTTAGCCAAAGCGATACCCTCTTGAAGGGTTTTGTTCATTTTCCAGTTTCCTGCAACAATGTTCTTTCTCATTTTGTTTTTTATTTTAAAGGGTTAATAAATTTACGATTTCACGATTGACAATTGAACGATCGGAATTAGCGTTCGTTACAGAGGCCGCTCGTTATCATTTATTTTTTTTATTCTTGTTCTTCTATTTTCGGATTCTCCGTTTTTAATTCTTTGCTTTTCATCTCTTCCTCTTGTTGCTTCCGCTTCGCGTTTTTCCGTTCTCTGCGGCGAACGACCAAAATATCCACCCCAAGCACTAACAACAATGGAATAACAAACCATAAGAATACATATCCTACCGTATGAGTGTCACTGCTCACCTTCTGCTTTCCTAACGGCAGATTTTCCAGTTTGTCCGTCAGCACATATTCATCCGGTATATCCTCATCGCTCCATTTATTCAAAATTGTTCCGTTCTTAATCAGTATCAATCCCGGATTGGAACGAACTATTGTCTTTAATGTAATATCATCCATCTGACAGAAAGGATATTCGGCTCCCGTCTTGTCCTTCCACAATTCGATCTGTTCTTCCGGTGAAGAAGTGAGGCAATAAAACTTATAGCCATGCTCCACCGAATAGTCATATATCTCATTAATCAAATCAATGTTACTATCATCCGCCTCTTCAATCCGATGGGCAACCAACAGGAAGGTGTATCCTATATCCGTCAATACATCGTCTGTTATATCCTCGCCCGTATTCAGATCAATCATAGAGAAATCGTGAATAGCCGGTTCATATCCTTTTTCCTTCAGGATTGTCCGTGTGTCGACAAATGTCCAGGTACTATCCGGATAGTTATCCAACGTAAATTCTTTCTTCTCTCCGTTCTTTTCCAAGATAAAGATGCTTTCATATACACTCGGTTTCGCTCCTTCGGGCATTGTCATTCCTTCCAGAATATTCTTTCCGATCTTGTAAGGACGAAAGTCTAAAACAGGCAGACGGTCCAGACAATAGAACGACAAAGTAAATACAAAGAACAACGTATAGAGAGAAACCAGCCACTCCATTTTCACACTGATAAAACGAACCAGCATCCTTCTGTGACGGAAAGCCATCATTGCTGCAAACAGCAGAACTATATTCTTACCGAATGTCTCCCAGTTCGTCAACACCCAGGCATCTCCAAAACAGCCACAGTCCGAAACCGGATCAAAGATGGCAAGATACAAGGTCAGTGGTGTCATGAAAATCATCAGCATCAAAGCCAACGAAGTAGCCAATGTTCTTCTGGTAGCAAAAAATAAGGAGATACCGATAAAAAACTCAACGGCTGACAAGATGATGCCTCCCAATAAAGGGAAGAATGAAGGGAACCAGGAAGCCATTCCGAATGCGGTCAGATAATCCTGGATCTTATACTGGAACCCCAGTGGATCAACTGCCTTTACAAATCCGGAAAAGATGAACGATGCCGCCAAAAGAAAGCGACACGTATTCGCCACTACCTCCTGAATGATATGTAAGTTCTTATCCTTCAAATTCTATCTTAATCAGTCCGAAAACAGAGTAATTAATCATATCCATATAATTGGCGTCAATTCCCTCTGACACCAATGTGTTGCCGGCCAGGCTCTCAATCTGCTTGGTACGGTAAATCTTCATCAAGATCAAGTCTGTGTAAGAGCTGACACGCATGCTCCGCCAGGCTTCATCATAATCATGGTTTTTGGCAAGCATCAGGTCTAATGCCTCTTTTGCATACTTATCGTATAAAGCCATCGCTTCTTCATTGCTGATGTCGGCAGACTCGGCATAACCCAATTCCAACTGGATGAGCCCGACAATGCCATAATTGACAATCGCAATAAACTCAGCACGGATTCCCTCATCAATCAAGGTCACTCCTTTGGTTTCAATACTACGAATCCGATTGGCTTTAATAAAAATCTGGTCAGTCACCGAAGCCGGACGCAGGATACGCCATGCAGGCCCGTAATCGTGCAGCTTCTTGGAAAATAAGTCACGGCACAAAGCGATGACATGTTCAAATTGTTGCTTGGTATCTTTCATCTTCTTCCAAATAGTGCGCAAAGGTAACAATAATTAAGTAAAAACAGAAAGAGGGCACTCTAAATTATATTAAAGTGCCCTCTCCTAAAGATATTGTATTACTGTTTTATAAGCTATATTTTTTATGAACAACGCAAAACCTGTCCGATACGCAAAGTAGTGGTCGGTTTGATACGGTTCAGTTTGCAAAGCGTGCTGACTGATACGCCACGCAATTTAGCAATGCGGGACAATGTATCGCCACTCTTCACCTTATGATAACGGATAGTACCGTCAGCCACTTGGGTATCATGAGAGCCTGCACGTTTCACACCTTTTGTTTTGCGGAACGTATAAGTATCGGCAACGATATCCTGTTTTGGAAAGTCAAACATATAAATCGGATTAATTGCAATTCCCAGGAAGCGGGTTTCGAAATGAAGATGCGAACCTGTAGAACGTCCGGTGTTACCACCCAACCCGATCGGTTCACCAGCTTTTACCAACTGATTTTCTTCAACCAACTGCTTAGACAAGTGTCCATATATAGTTTCCAATCCATTATCGTGACGAATGACTACATATTTACCGTACCCTCTGCGTTCATATTTCACAATACGTACCTTACCATCAAAAGCAGAAACAATCGTATCACCGATATTAACTTTTAAATCAAGGCCATTATGCATTCTTCTCCAACGCGGGCCAAAAGGCGAAGTTATTTTTGTACTCGGAGTCGGCATACGAAAACCCGTCAGGTCAATTGTATATGTTTCTGGAATAATCGCATTTCCATAAGAATGCGCATATTGATTATTCCAATTCGGATAAAGACTTAAAGCGGGATATTCGGATTGTTCGGCACGGATTTGCTTCTGCAATGCCAAAGAATCTACTGATTTTAATTTTTTGTCTATCGGTGCCTGGCGGGCAATCAGGTCTTGTGAGAAAGAGCTCAAGCTGACCATAGCCGCAACAGCGACCAATCCTGTTTTAATAATGCAATTGAAATTCATTCCTTTTTTATCAATTCTATTTAATATTCGTCATTTGCATACAGGTAGTTAAATGTTGCCTGCTTGTAATCGAATATTTCTTCCGGTTTAAAAAATCTCTTTAATTCAATAGCCGCAGTCTCCGGAGAATCAGAAGCATGAACTATATTTTCCTGAAAGCTCATGCTGTAATCCCCACGAATGGTACCCGGGGCAGCCAGACGTCCATTAGTTGGTCCCGCCAACGTACGGACTGTTTGAATAGCATCCACACCTTCGAAACAACAAACAATGACAGGAGCTGTCATCATCGAATCTTTCACACGCTGAAAGAAGGATTTGCCGCTAAGGTGGGCATAATGTTCGCTCAACAATTCATCAGTCAGTTGCATCATCTTCATGCCAGCCAACCGTAATCCTTTACGCTCAAAGCGATGAGTAATCTCACCAACCAATCCCCGTTGAAGGGTACACGGTTTTAAAATGACCAGCGTTTTTTCAAGCATAATACTCGACTTTGCAAATGGTTAAACAATACATTTACTAAAAAAATTCTTCCAAAGATAGTGTTTTCCTACGAAATGGCAAGGAAGTTATTAACTATTTTTCAGATGCTTAGAACGAAAAGGAAGAGGAATCAGGTCGTTAAACTCCTATAAATAGGGAGAATAGAGCCGAAATATGTTTTGCAACACATTTACGCAAATAAACTGCATGTTTAACCGTTTTTCAGCTTATGGCAGCCCAGTTAACATTCGTTTTCCGTAAGGCTTTAAGCTGTCGCCATAAGATTTCGTTCTCCGGACTTTGTGCTGCAGGGTCTTGTTCTACAATACTTTCAGCTATAGCACGAACGTATTGCAACAGTTGACCGTCGCGGACAATATCCGCAATCTTCAAATCGAAAGCGATACCGCTTTGCTGTGTACCTTCAAGATCACCGGGACCACGCAATTTCAAATCGGCTTCTGCTATTTCAAAGCCATCATTGGTGCGCACCATGATTTCCAATCGTTTCCGGGTATCCTCCGTCAACTTGTAATTCGTCACCAGAATACAATAAGACTGTTCTGCTCCACGCCCTACCCGACCGCGCAACTGATGTAACTGTGATAACCCGAAACGTTCTGCATTTTCAATAATCATAACCGAAGCATTCGGAACGTTCACTCCCACTTCAATGACAGTGGTAGCTACCATGATCTGCGCTTTCCCCGAGACAAAAAGCTGCATTTGTTCATCTTTCTCGGCAGGTTTCATTTTGCCATGCACTTTACAAACCGTACACTTCGGAAACTCTTCCAGAATATGCTGATACCCTTCTTCAAGATTCTTCAAATCAATCTTTTCGCTCTCTTTAATCAGCGGATAGACAATATAAACCTGGCGTCCTTCGTCGATCTGCTTACGTACCGAACGATACATGCTTTCCCGGCGATTGTCGAATTGATGGATGGTAGTAATCGGTTTTCTTCCGGGTGGAAGTTCATCGATAACAGACACGTCCAAGTCACCGTACAAAGTCATCGCCAACGTACGGGGAATAGGAGTGGCAGTCATTACAAGTACATGCGGAGGTTGAACATTCTTACTCCAAAGACGGGCACGTTGAGCCACGCCAAAACGATGTTGTTCGTCAATCACAACGAAGCCTAAAGAAGAGAAATTGACAGTATCTTCAATAACGGCATGTGTGCCTATTAATATCTTCACATCTCCGGTCAACAATCCTGTCAGAATCGCTTCTCTCCTTTTTCCTTTAATCGAACCTGTCAGTAGCTCAACACGAATGTCCATGCCAAAAAGCAATTCCTTGATGGTTTCGTAGTGCTGGTTTGCCAGGATTTCGGTAGGTGCCATCATACAAGCCTGATAGCCATTATCCAATGCCAGCAACATACTCATCAAGGCAACCAGTGTTTTTCCGCTTCCTACATCTCCCTGCAAAAGGCGATTCATCTGTCTGCCACTGCCGACATCGTTCCGTATCTCTTTCAACACCCGTTTCTGCGCACCCGTCAGTTGGAAAGGAAGATTCTTTGCATAAAATGTATTGAACACATCTCCCACTTTTTCAAAGATGTATCCACGATACCTTTTCTGCCTGTCTTTGGCATATCGGAGAATGTTTAACTGAACATAAAACAGTTCTTCAAATTTAAGACGGTATTGTGCCCGACGGAGGACGTCAGGATTGGTTGGGAAGTGGATATTCCGGAGCGCTTCCGTCAAAGGCATCAAATGATGCTCCGTCAGCAACTTGGGAGAAAGTGTTTCAGGTAGAGGCTCCTGTATCTGCTGAATCACCGTTGCCATCATCTTCTCAATCGCGTGAGAGTTGAGGAAACTGCGTTTCATCTTCTCCGTCGTACTATAATAAGGTTGCAGCCCCACCGAGGAAAGTTTCAAATCATCCGGTTTGTCTACATCAGGATGCGCCACATTGATACGTCCGTTGAAAACAGTAGGTTTGCCGAAAATAATATATTCCTCGTGAAGTTTATACTTTCCCAAGATGTACTTTATACCTTGAAACCACACCAAATCCACGACTCCTGTACCATCCGAAAAATGCGCTGTCAAACGGCGCTGCCGTCCTTCACCAATGGTCTCAAAACCGAGGATTTCTCCTTTCAACTGGATATACGGCATATTGCCATCTATTTCATGAATGTAATAGATGCGGCTCCGGTCAATATATTTATAAGGGAAATAATAAATTAAATCGTGCAAGGAATAGATTTCCAACTCCTTATTTAATACAGCGGCTTTTTGAGGGCCTACACCGGAGATAAATTTTATGTCGCGTGTGGCTAAATCGAACATTTATAAAAGAGCACTCCCTACTTTTAAATCGAAAGGAGTTGTTATTTTTATATTTTCACGGTTGCCTTCTGCCAGATAAACGGGCATTCCCATCGCTTCCACAACGGAAGCATCATCTGTAAAGAAGGGGGTAAATTCCTGGGCATAGGCTTGTTGCAGCAACTCTACATCAAACACTTGCGGCGTTTGCACCAGTTTATAATCAATCCGGCTGACTGTTTCACTTCCGGCATCTGTCAAATGGCGAAGCGTCTCTACTACATCCACCACAGGAATCACTGCTTTTTGCACCTCTGCCAACTCATAACAACGGCGAATCACTTCTACTGATACAAACGGGCGTACTCCATCATGCACTCCCACCAATCCCGGCTCTTGCACCAGTGCCAGCCCGTTCTTTACGGAATGGAAACGTGTTTCACCTCCTTCTGCAAGGACATGTTTTACCGTAAAATGATGTTCATCGCAAAGTTGCTTCCAGAAACTTTGTTGCTCCTGCGGAAGCACCAATATGATTTGAAGTGCCTCGTCATATCTCCTGAAGACTTCCAGGGTATGCATCAATACAGGTTTATCACCCATGGGAAGGAATTGTTTAGGAAGATCACTTCCCATTCGCAAGCCCTTTCCACCGGCGACAATGATTACATATTTCTTCATGGACGGTTTAGCGTTTAACGCACATCGCTTCTACCAGTTCGTCTACTTTTTCTTTACCTACCAACAGGTCAACGATTGTCAAGGCAAATTCCATAGCAGCACCCGGTCCCATACCCGTAATGATGTTTCCATCACGTACGACATGTGCATTTACACATTCGGCACCATCCAGATATTGTTCGAAACTCGGATAACAGGTAGCCTTCTTTCCTTTCAGCAGTCCCAGTTTACCCAACACCATCGGAGCAGCACAAATGGCAGCAATAGGTTTACCTTTTGCAGCAAAATCAAGGATCAATTTGCGCAATCCTTCGTGCTTGTCAAGTGTAGCAGCTCCCGGCATTCCTCCCGGCAACAACAGAAGTTCAGCATCAAAGAAATCACAATTCTCGAAGTTGATATCGCAAAGGACGGATACGTCATGTGCTCCCACTACAATTTCATCCGGTGTAACGGATACGATTTCTACATTCAGTCCGGCACGTCTCAACGTGTCAATAGCAGTAAAGGCTTCAATTTCTTCAAAACCATCTGCAAAAAAAGCGTATACAGTTCCCATAATGCTTAATATATTTGGTTAATGATACTATCTCAAGTTAAAATAATAGGTGATTGTCCCTGTCTGGTTATTCACCCCATCGATCGTATTAAAACGGGCTTTCTTAGCTGCATCCTCCGCCGCCTTACGCAAAGCGGAATTTACAGTGTTCGTTTGAGGGCTAATGCTGGTCGATATCACTTGCCCTGCAGGATTCACGGTGATATTCACCACTACACGTCCTTCTTCCTGCACATTATATACAGGCTTCGGCAAACTGCCCGTACCTAAAGAACGTCCGCCAAGGTCAAATGTTCCATAACCTCCGGTTCCGGTCTTCGCTCCGGTAGAAGAGTTACCCTCCTTGCTACCTTCGGTTCCCGTGCCACTAGCCGCTGTTCCTTTATTTCCTGTCATTTGCGCTCCTTTTCCAAACGCACCGGACACCCTCTTTCTGGCAGCTTCTTCGGCAGCCTTACGTTCACGTTCCGCTTTTTCTTCTGCCAGTCGTTTCGCTTCTGCAGCTTTTTCCGCTTCCGTTTTTTCCGGCTTCTTCACCGGTTCTTTCGGCTTGACCACCTCTTTAGGTTTCACCGTCTCTTTTTTCGGTTCTTCCGTCTTAGGCTTCAAAGTGACCGTTTCCTCTTCAGTCTGTGTCAGTAAATCCTGTTCAGAAGGGAGTTGCGGTTCTGTTTCCGCAGGCGGTGCTGCCGCATCTTCATCCATAATATCCACATCTACCAGAGAAGGATCATCAAAGCCGCTCGCTGTATCCACATTCCCCAGCATCACAGGCACTCCGCCTGCATCTTCATCCGGTTGGGGGACAGTAAAGCTCACCAGAATCAAAAGAGCAATCACTGCCACATGCACCAACAGTGCACCGAGCGCTCCTATGTATTCACCCTTTTTTCTTCTGTCCATTGTTTCTTATTTATTTTCAGGCGGGCGGGTAGCCAGCACCATCTTAAAATGATTCTCGTTTGCAATGTTCAATACCCTTACAATCTCACGATAAGGTACCGATTCATCTGCATACAATGCCACATACATTTCCGGTTCCTTCTCTGCACAACTCTGCAAAAATGAAGTCAGATCGTTCAGCGCCACCGGCTGCTCTTTTTCATTGCCGAAAGCGGCATAGAAATTCAAGTCCTTATCGATAACCACTCTTGTCAGCGGCTTGGCCGAAGTCTGCTGCTTGCCTTGAGGCAACAATACCTTTATGGCATTGGGCGACACCACCGTAGAGGTTATCATAAAGAATATCAGCAACAGGAAGATGACGTCCGTCATGGAGGCCATGCTGAAATTGGGCGATACTCTATTTCTTCTTTTTAATCCCATCTGCCAATTATTTTGCAGGCTCGTTCAACAGGTCCATGAACTCCATTGTACGAGATTCCATTTTATTTACCACACGGTCTACCAGCATCACCAGATAATTATAGGCAAACATAGCGATGATACCGACAATCAGACCACCGACCGTTGTAATCATAGCTTCATAGATACCTCCCGAAAGCAAAGTGATATCAATGTTTCCACTTCCGGCATTCGCCATTTCGTAGAATGCGCGTACCATACCGGTCACCGTACCGAGAAATCCGAGCATTGGAGCACCTCCGGAAATAGTTGCCATCACAGTTAGTCCTTTTTCCAACTTTGCAACTTCAATGTTACCCACATTCTCAATAGCTACCTGCACATCGTTAATAGGACGTCCCAGACGGCTGATTCCTTTTTCTATCATACGTGCCGAAGGGGTATTCATCGTACGGCAATAGTTAATAGCCGCTTTGATCTCTCCACTATGAATATAGTCTTTAATCCGTTCCATAAACATGGGGTCCTCTTTTCCTGCTTTGCGAATCATGTAGTTACGTTCAAACAGGATATAGAAACAGATAACCGACAGTACGCCCAATACAATCATAATCCATCCACCCTTGACAGCCATATCAAGCATGTTCATTTCCGGAGCGTTTACCTCCGTCAGCACGGGGTTGGCAGTAGCCAGTGAGTCGGCCATATTCATAGCCCCTTGGGCTAACAAGATCATTGCATTCATGAGCGTAAACAGTTTTTATATTCCTGAATGGTACGTTCGAGTCCCAGATACAGTGCATCGCTAATCAACGCATGTCCGATAGACACTTCATCCACCCAAGGAATGTTTTTATAGAAATAATTTAAATTCACCAGACTTAAATCATGACCGGCGTTCAATCCGATACCCAGTTTACGGGCAGTCTTTGCAGCTTCGATAAAAGGAGCAATAGCTGCTTCCGGATTCTTCGGATAGTCCGTCGCATAAGGTTCAGTATACAGTTCGACGCGATCCGCCCCTGCTTTTGCTGCATATTCCACCATTTCAGGATCGGCTGCCACAAAAACGGAAGTACGAATGCCGGCACTGTTAAACTGATCGAGAACTTCCGTCAGGAATTCCTGATTTGCTTTCGTATCCCAACCGGAATTGGAGGTGATCTGTGAAGGATCATCGGGAACTAGAGTAACCTGATGAGGTTTTACTTTCAACACCAAGTCAATAAATTCCGGAGACGGATAACCTTCAATATTAAATTCAGTCCGCAACAGAGGACGCAAGTCATATACATCAGAACGACGAATGTGACGCTCGTCAGGACGGGGATGAACGGTGATACCATCAGCCCCAAAAGATTCACAATCAAGCGCTACCTTTACTACATCGGGCACATTTCCCCCGCGAGCATTTCTTAGTGTAGCAATCTTGTTTATGTTTACACTTAATTTAGTCATAGTTCTACGTTATATTTGCCGCAAAAATACAAATATTATTATTAGTTGCCTAATAATACGAAACGCATTCTCTACTCTTTTTTGGTTATTTAAAGTAGAAATCCAAGAAAAAATGCCAAATTTGCATCCTGAACTAATGATGTTGCTTATGAAATTTGCCATTTTTGGAAATACTTATCAGGCTAAAAAGTCTTCTCATGCTGTCACCTTGTTTAAACTTTTAAAGAAACAAGGAGCAGAGATTGGTATGTGCAGGGAATTTTATCAATTCCTAGTTTCTGAAAATATGGATATTGAAGCAGATCAATTATTTGATGGTGATGATTTTACTGCCGATATGGTAATCAGCATCGGAGGCGACGGAACGTTTCTGAAAGCTGCCCGCCGCGTAGGAAGAAAAGGGATCCCTATTTTGGGAATTAACACAGGACGTTTAGGATTTCTGGCAGATATTTCACCGGAAGAAATGGAGGAAACATTTGATGAAATCCAAAACGGCAGATATAGTGTGGAGGAACGGAGCGTACTTCAGTTAATCTGCAACGACAAACATCTCCAAGATTCTCCTTATGCCCTCAACGAAATAGCTATTCTCAAACGGGACAGCTCCTCTATGATTAGTATCCGGACAGCTATTAATGGCGCGTATCTGAATACTTATCAAGCTGACGGGTTAGTAATTGCCACTCCAACAGGTTCCACAGCCTACTCTTTGAGTGTAGGAGGCCCGATCATCGTTCCTCATTCCAACACTATTGCCATCACTCCGGTGGCTCCACATAGTCTCAACGTCCGCCCTATCGTTATTCGGGATGACTGGGAGATTACATTAGATGTAGAAAGCAGAAGTCACAACTTCCTCGTCGCCATTGACGGGAGGAGCGAAACTTGCAAAGAAACGACTCAACTAACCATTCGCCGGGCAGATTACAGCGTAAAGGTAGTGAAACGTTTTAATCACATTTTTTTCGATACACTCCGCAGCAAGATGATGTGGGGAGCTGACGGAAGACGGTAAGCAGTCCACATTATGCAACCGTTATTCCTCATCACCCGATTCAACTATACGGTACTTAAAAATAGAACTTCTAAAAAAAGGGACATTCAAGCTGTTGGGAATGCAACAATTTTGGGTATAGATTCCAACTAAAGACAAAAAGGGCTGGGATTTACAATCTTCAGAAATCAGATTAACATTATTTTCCCCTATATTTACTCAATAAGATTAAAATATACTGATTACACTTGCAAATCATTCTTTTATAGACAACAGTCATTCATTTTATCAGTTTCTCCTTACCTTTATTTACATACAAACTAGAGAAAAAAATAGCTTCTAATCATTCCTATATGAGTTCCTCACCGAGAAATGAGATGTCCCTCACCGAGGAAGGATAAGTTCCTCGGTGAGGGACATCTCGTTGGTTTTAATCCAACGAAGGCTTCCATGATTAAAAAGCTGCATATTGTCTGCAAATTCATGCTGCGCTCGCCCTATTTTCTGTATATTATTGCAATTATTTATGCAGTTCTTTCCCCAGTTCATCCATAAAAGAACAACTGTTGCCCGAAGAAATATTAAAAACAGACCATCGGGTTAGCTAATATAGAAGAAAATAGAATATCGGTAGAGAAAAAGAATACCCCGATATTAATCTAACATAAAGGTCTGCGAACCAATCAGATTACCACCTTCGAAGATATCAACACGGTAGTTTCCGGCATACAAGAATTCTTCTACATCCCAAAACACATTGATATTCTGTTCTTCTCCGTTATATTCAATATACTTCTTAATTGAATAAACCAATGTACGGTTTTCATAAGGGAAAGTATTGGATGCACTCTTGGTCAGTACATCATTATCGGGTTTGGTAATACGTACATAGATGGTACGTTCACCGTTTTCGGCGGTTATATTCTTCACGACCGTGAAACTGATGGCTAACTTCACCACGTCTTTCACTTTCTTCGCCACTTTACCACGTTTATTGCGTGGTTCGATACGAATATTAGTTGCATCGAGTTGTGCGGCTAGCGTCACCTTCTTATTCAGATTCTTCTTTTCTTCAGAAAGGTTATCGATCTGTCGTGAAGCCTGATTATACTTTTGAGTCACTTCAGCTATGACCTGTTTCTGCTGTGCAGTCAGTTTATTCAGAGAGTCGATCTGATTAATATATCCAATCATTACCTTACGCAAAGTAGCCAACTCATTCTTTAAACGACGAATCTCTGTAGCATTCGTGCTCTTCACTGTACGAAGTTCTTCCAAGAGACGTTGAGTTTTCAATTGTTCCTGTTCCAGTAATTGAGATAAAGAGTCATTAGAAATCGTCATCTTTAACTCATCATATTGTTGTGCAAAACGGGTATATTCGTTTTCCAGATCTTCCTTATCTAATTGGAACTCCTGCACTAACTCCCGGTTAGCTTGTTTTTCGGTAAACAATAAATAAGTAATACCAATAATAGCTATCACCAAGATAGCCACGGCCGCAATAAGAAGGCTTTTTTTACTCATAGTTTCAGTTGTGAATTGATAACGTGCGCAAAAGTAATCATTTCGCAACAGAAGTCAAGTATAAAAAGTGAGAGTTTTTGAAAAACTCCCGACTAATCTATGCAATTTTAATTTATTAACCAGTCAACCAGGCCGAACCGACAGACGCAAAGTACCCCGACTGATTCTCCTTTATGATCCTAAGCGGCCACTGGCATTACCTGATCGGAGCAGCCTTATTTGCGACTTTTACCTCGTTTGCGTACTGGTTTTGAAGCAAATGACACTTTAGCAAACCAGTATTGAAATTATTTTTTAGTGAAGCGGTAGCCCGAGAAATAATATAGAATTTACCTAACGTACAAACGTACGTTATCTACCGTGTGAATGTCCGTTACCTACCGGGCGAGCATCAACAACCTACCAGACAAAAGTCGGTCATCTGCCGAACGAACAGTTCATGAGGGACACGGGAACAGAAACGGCACCGACGAAGTGATCCGAACCGACAATGGCAGCAACCAAAGCCATCTTCTCTGCCCAGTATTATTGCTGTTGTTTATAACAGAAATAATACTTTTACTTACTCTTCTCTTCTCTACTCTACTGGTTTTCATTGGGTTTTTCCCCTTTACTGGCGGGCGTTTCAGCGCTTCGTACAGCCCTCTCCGAACACCCTCGTTTTTGTATCGTTTTCGTTGTTTATTCTCCACTTCTCTTCCACGCTTGCCAACGGCTTGTTCGACTACTTTTTTTTCATGATAGCTATCCATTCCAGAGAACTTCGACCTTTAACTAAAATTATTACGGAAAAATTTCTTTAATCAGGATTATCGTTGTAATTTTGTCGCGCTAAAAGATAAAACAAATTATCAACTTTTTAAATATATAGTATTATGTCAAAAGTAACCGTAGTAGGCGCAGGTAACGTAGGTGCTACATGTGCAAATGTACTTGCTTTTAATGAAGTAGCAGACGAAGTAGTAATGCTGGACGTTAAAGAAGGCGTTTCAGAAGGTAAAGCAATGGATATGATGCAGACAGCTCAATTGTTGGGTTTCGACACTACATTGGTAGGCTGCACGAACGACTATGCTCAAACTGCTAACTCTGACGTTGTTGTGATTACTTCAGGTATTCCTCGTAAACCGGGTATGACTCGTGAAGAACTGATCGGTGTGAACGCTGGTATCGTTAAATCGGTAGCAGAAAACCTGTTGAAATATTCTCCTAACGCTATCATCGTTGTTATCTCCAACCCAATGGATACAATGACTTATTTGGCATTGAAAGCTCTGGGCTTGCCGAAAAACCGTGTTATCGGTATGGGTGGTGCTCTGGATAGCTCTCGTTTCAAATATTTCTTGTCTCAAGCTATCGGTTGCAACGCTAACGAAGTAGAAGGTATGGTTATCGGTGGTCACGGTGATACTACGATGATTCCTTTGACTCGTTTCGCTACTTACAAAGGTATGCCTGTAGCTAATTTCATCTCTGCAGAGAAATTGGAAGAAGTTGCTGCTGCTACTATGGTAGGTGGTGCTACGCTGACTAAATTGCTAGGTACTTCTGCATGGTATGCACCGGGTGCAGCAGGAGCATTCGTAGTTGAATCTATCCTTCACGACCAAAAGAAGATGGTTCCTTGTTCTGTATTATTGGAAGGTGAATACGGCGAATCAGATCTTTGCATCGGTGTTCCTGTAATCCTTGGCAAGAACGGTATCGAAAAGATCGTTGAACTGAACCTGAACGAAGACGAAAAAGCTAAGTTCGCAGCTAGCGCAAAAGCTGTTCACGGAACTAACGCTGCTTTGAAAGAAGTAGGTGCTCTGTAATTAAAATCCCCTTACTTTATATATCAAGAAAGGCTGTTCCTCGCCATGAGGAATAGCCTTCTTTCTTTTCAACAGAATCCATCCCCACTATATTTCTAAAAAAAGCTAATTCGTTTTGAGTTCTCACAGAAAGCACATACATTTGCATCGTTGTTTATGCAATTATTGTTTAAGTAAACAAGTACAAAAAAACAGACTACTTTAATAAACAAATTGCATAAGAACAGGGTTATTTAAAATAGAAGTACCACCTTATTAATATGCAAGATGCGATGAAAAAAGTTTTTCTTCTGACATTTCTGTTAAGTTTCACTTTTACAGTAAAAGCGCAGAGCTTTCTAAATCTGGATAGTTGCCGCGCATTAGCTCTTGCCAACAACAAAGATTTGTTGATAAGCAATGAAAAAATAAGTGCGGCTCATTATCAACGGAAAGCTGCATTTACAAATTATTTGCCTAATTTCTCGGCAACGGGAGCTTACATGAGGAACCAGAAAGAGTTTTCATTATTAAACAATGACCAGAAAGCCGCGCTTTCAGGGTTAGGAACGAATCTGGCTGGCCCCATCCAACAAGCTGCAACCGAGATTGCAACAGCACATCCTGACTTGGCACCACTTATTTCTTCCTTAAGTGGAAAATTAGGAGCGGTGCTGCCCGCCCTCGATCAAGCGGGAAACTCTTTAGTGGATGCACTCCGTACAGACACCCGAAATGTCTATGCAGGTGCCATTACATTGACACAGCCTTTATACATGGGCGGGAAAATCCGGGCGTACAACAAAATAACAAAGTATGCCGAAGAGTTGGCTCAAGAACAACATCACGGCGGTATGCAGGAAGTAATCATGAGTACGGACCAAGCCTATTGGCAAGTCATTTCACTGGTTAATAAGAAGAAGTTGGCAGAAGGTTATCTAAAGCTTCTGCAACAGCTGGACAGCGATGTAGAGAAAATGATTAATGAAGGAGTAGCCACCAAAGCGGATGGTTTGTCTGTACGCGTCAAGGTAAATGAAGCCGAAATGACACTGACTAAAGTGGAAGACGGATTGAGTCTTGCGCGAATGTTGCTGTGTCAACTATGTGGTATTGATCTTAGTTCTCCCATCACACTGGCAGACGAAAATATGGAAGACATTCCATTACTGACAACGGACCCTCATTTCGATCTATCCACCGCTTATGAGAATCGTCCGGAGATACGTAGCCTCGAATTGGCAACGCAGATTTATAAACAGAAAGTAAATGTAACCCGTGCGGAGCATCTTCCATCCATCGCATTGATGGGGAATTATATGGTAACCAATCCCTCTGTTTTCAACAGCTTTGAAAACAAGTTCAAAGGTATGTGGAATGTGGGAGTTATGGTACAGATACCTATATGGCACTGGGGAGAAGGTATTTATAAAACCAGAGCGGCAAAAGCCGAAGCTCGTATTGCACAGTACCAACTTCAGGATGCTCGTGAAAAAATAGAGTTGCAGGTCAATCAGGCTGCATTCAAGGTAAAAGAAGCTGGTAAGAAACTGGTAATGTCTTCTAAAAACATGGAAAAAGCGGAAGAAAATCTACGCTATGCAACACTTGGTTTTAAAGAAGGAGTGATTGCCACCAGCAATGTTCTTGAAGCACAAACAGCATGGTTGTCTGCTCATTCAGAAAAGATTGACGCGCAAATAGATGTGAAGCTGACGGAAATCTATCTGAAGAAGTCTCTGGGAACGCTGAAATAAATAAGATTCGGAAAAATAAAGTTAAGAACCCAATCAGAAACAACCCAATCTCTAACCAACTCACAATCTATAAATCACAATCCATAAATCATAATTCATAAATCATATGGCACCTATAAAATCACAAAACAGCAATATGCTTCTTGCATTCCTTACTCTGTTGGGAGTTATTGCAATCGTTGCAGTCGTTGGTTTCTTCATGCTCCGCAAAGGTCCTGAAATTATACAGGGACAGGCTGAAGTTACCGAATATCGCGTTTCAAGTAAAGTTCCGGGACGTATACTGGAATTTCGCGTGAAAGAAGGCCAAAGTGTCAATGCCGGGGATACGCTGGCCATTTTGGAAGCTCCTGACGTGGTAGCAAAAATGGAACAGGCACGGGCTGCTGAAGCTGCCGCACAGGCACAAAACGCAAAAGCAATCAAAGGCGCGCGTGAGGAACAAATCCAGGCGGCTTATGAAATGTGGCAAAAAGCCCAGGCAGGCGTTACCATTGCCGAGAAATCATATCAACGCATCAAGAATCTCTACGAACAGGGAGTGATGCCTGCACAGAAGCTGGATGAAGTGACTGCGCAACGGGACGCAAGTATTGCAACAGAGAAAGCTGCCAAAGCACAATATACCATGGCGAAGAATGGAGCGGAACGTGAAGATAAGATGGCTGCGGAAGCTTTGGTAAACCGGGCGAAAGGAGCTGTTGCCGAAGTTGAATCGTATATTAAGGAGACTTATCTCATTGCTCCGGCTGCCGGGGAAGTTTCTGAAATATTCCCGAAGGTAGGCGAATTGGTTGGTACCGGTGCTCCTATCATGAATATCGCTGAACTCAACGATATGTGGGTAACATTCAATGTACGCGAAGATTTGCTCAAGAACCTGACGATGGGGTCGGAGTTCGAAGCTATCATTCCTGCTCTGGATAATAAAAAGATCCAGCTCAAAGTATATTATCTGAAAGACTTAGGCACTTATGCTGCCTGGAAAGCAACCAAAACGACCGGACAATTTGATCTGAAAACATTCGAGGTGAAAGCTTCCCCGGTAGAGAAAGTGGAAAATCTCCGTCCGGGTATGTCTGTTATCATTGACAAGTAACCATGAAAGAGAGAGAAAAGAAATATATAGCTTTGTGGCAGGTTATGCAAAGAGAGTGCCGGCGATTGGTATCACGCCCGCTCTATCTCTTCTGTATGGTCATTGCCCCGCTGTTTTGTTATATATTCTTCACCACTTTAATGGATTCGGGGCTTCCCAAGGATCTTCCTGCGGGAGTGGTGGACATGGATGATTCGTCTACTTCCCGCAATATTGTCCGCAATCTGGATGCTTTTTCGCAGACAGGGGTTGTAGCTCATTACAGCAATGTAACAGATGCGCGTATTGCCATGCAGGAGGGAAAAATCTACGGGTTCTTCTATCTCCCCAAGGGTTTATCGGCAGAGGCACAAAGCCAACGGCAGCCAACGATCTCTTTCTATACCAATTACTCATACCTGATTGCAGGCTCTCTATTGTTCAGGGATATGAAAATGATGGGAGAACTCACCTCCGGAGCTGCAGCCCGGACGATGCTGTATGCCAAAGGTGCGACAGAGAATCAGGCTATGGCTTATCTGCAACCGATCGTAATTGATACACACCCACTAAATAATCCGTGGCTGAACTATTCGGTATACTTATGTAATACACTGATACCGGGAGTACTCATGCTATTAATATTTATGGTTACCGTTTATTCAATCGGTGTGGAAATCAAGGATCGCACTGCCCGCGAATGGCTACGAATGAGTAACAACTCCATTTACATTGCATTGGCAGGAAAACTGCTTCCCCACACAATAGTCTTTTTCATTATGGGTATATTTTATAATGTATACCTGTATGGATTTCTGCATTTTCCTTGCAATAGCGGCATATTCCCGATGATATTCGCCACACTGTGTCTCGTACTAGCATCTCAATGTTGTGGTATTGTTATGATAGGAACTCTGCCGACTCTACGACTCGGATTAAGTTTTGCTTCCCTGTGGGGAGTCATATCGTTCTCCATTTCCGGTTTTTCATTCCCGGTCATGGCTATGCATCCTGTTCTACAGGCTTTGAGTAATCTATTCCCGTTGCGGCATTATTTCCTGATTTACGTCGATCAAGCACTCAACGGATATAGTATGGCTTACTCATGGACCAACTATATGACACTATTAATATTTATGATGCTCCCCTTCTTTGTGGTTCATCGCCTGAAGGAAGCATTGGTTTACTATAAATATATACCCTAAATGAAAGATATAAAATTAAAAGACAAGATAGCCCAAGGCATCAATGACCTGTTTTATATCTGGAAGCGGGAGTTTCAGACAACTTTCCGCGACCAGGGGGTGCTGATATTTTTCATACTCGTCCCATTAGGTTATCCGTTGTTGTATAGTTTCATTTATGACAACGAAGTAGTGCGTGAAGTTCCTGCCGTTGTTGTAGACGATTCACATTCATCTCTTAGTCGTGAATATCTCCGTAAGGTAGATGCCACACCCGATATTCAAATCGTCTCTTACTGTGCTGATATGGAAGAAGCCAAACAAATGCTAAAGAACCGGCGTGCGTATGGTATCATTTATATCCCTTCGGATTTCAGCGACAATATTGCCAAAGGAAAACAGACACAAGTCAGTATCTATTGCGACATGAGCGGATTGTTATACTATAAATCGATGCTTCTTGCCAACACTGCCGTTTCTCTGGATATGAACAGGGATATCAAAATTGCACGTAGCGGAAACACGACCGACCGTCAGGATGAAATCACTGCTTATCCGATAGAATATGAAGAAATCTCCATCTTCAACCCCACTGCCGGGTTCGCCGCTTTCCTGATTCCTGCTGTATTGGTATTGATTATCCAACAGACATTATTGCTCGGCATCGGTCTCGCTGCAGGAACTGCTCGTGAGAACAACAGATTTAAGGATCTTGTACCTATTAATCGTCACTATAACGGGACGTTACGAATTGTATTAGGAAAAGGATTGAGTTATTTCCTAGTTTATATATTGGTAGCTTTCTACGTACTTTATGTCGTTCCAAGATTGTTTAGCCTCAACCAAATTGGGCAACCCAGTTCATTAATATTATTCGTTGTCCCCTATCTTGCGGCTTGTATCTTCTTTGCGATGACAGCTTCTATTGCCATTCGCAATCGGGAAACGTGTATGCTGATTTTTGTATTCACATCAGTCCCCCTGTTATTTATTTCAGGAATTTCCTGGCCGGGAGCAGCTATTCCTCCGTTTTGGAAGTATGTATCCTACATCTTCCCCTCAACGTTTGGAATTAACGGCTTTGTAAAAATCAACAATATGGGAGCCACTCTTAGTGAAGTAGCTTTTGAATATAAGGCTTTGTGGTTGCAAGCCGGCATTTATTTCCTGACCACCTGTTGGGTATACCGCTGGCAAATACTGATGAGTCGCAAACATGCAATAGAGAGATACAAAGAATTAAAAGAGAAAGCAAACTTATCCAAGCAGATAAGTGATTAATGAGTAAGAATTACAAGAGAGAGAATTAACGGTGTATCCTTTCAATGGGATATGCCGTTTTTCTTTTTATTAATAAGGATATAAAAAAATCCCCCGTTCCAAGAGAGTATAGAACGAGGGATTTTAGAGATATTATAAAGAGAGTATAATAAGTTTAGAACTTGTAACCTACGCCAATAGAGAAGTTCATGTTCTTCGGTGCACCGTCACCATCAGCCAATTTAGCCAAACCAAATTCTCCTGATAAGTCAATAAAGAATTTATTAATTTCATAAGCAACGCCTACACCGAGACCTGCATCAAATCTTTTTGCTCCAAATTGATCATCACCGTCACCAAAGAAATCAATTTTTTCATCACCAATTTTACACTTACCAGCAATACCAAATGCAAAATAAGGACCAGCTTTCACTACAATATTCTGGTTATCAGCAATTGCAAATCTTGCAGCAGCCAATACCGGAATCTCCAAATACATTGGATTCATTTTCACTTCATCCTGTTTAGCACCTTTTTGAGTGAACATCAACGAAGGTTGAATAGACCACATATCAGAGAACTGATATTCCATGCCAACGCCTACATTGAATCCAATCCTCATGTCAGTATCCATATCCCCAGTAAAGTTACTCATGTTCATACCAACTTTGGCATTCCAAGAAATCTGAGAATAAGAAACGATAGAAACAAGTGCAAATAGCACAAAAATCAAACCTTTTTTCATATCATTCATTTTTTAGTTTGCCTTCCTCTTCCCTTTGGTTGGCATTGTTAGTTAATAGTTCTGTTTGAAGTGTGGGGAATTATTCGCAACCGATTAAAGTATTGAAACACACCCTTCCGTATTTAACGTATGTTTTGTAGCCGCAAATATATTTCATTTATTTTATATAAAAAAATCCTTGATAGTCTATTTTTTGCATAAAGGTTATTAAAGAGTGACTATATAGAAAAAAATAATGTTCATCCGGTCTTTTTTTATGCTTAAATAATTTCCGAATAACAATGCAATTAAAATATTCTTGCAAGATTTATACATTTACAATTATTAACCGACTAGCTATTGCTTGTTTACGAAATATTCGTAGATTTGCGAAGTATTCGTAATTAAACAACATCTCCATGGAAAAGTTAACTATACAAGAAGAAGAAGTAATGATCTACATTTGGGAGTTACAATGCTGTTTCGTAAAAGACATTGTTGCAAAGTATACGCAACCGGCACCTCCTTATACCACAGTAGCATCTATCGTAAAGAATCTCGAGCGGAAAGGATATGTCACACCGAAACGTGTGGGTAATACCTACCAATATACTCCTGCCATTCGCGAAAATGAATATAAACGCCATTTTATGAGTGGCGTAGTTCGTAACTACTTTGAGAACTCTTACAAAGAAATGGTTTCTTTCTTTGCCAAAGACCAGAAAATTTCGACCGATGATCTCAAAGATATTATCGAACTCATTGAAAAAGGAAAAGAAAATTAATAGAAAACATTCATCACCATGACTCCGGAACTAGCTTATTTTCTAAAGATAAATGTAGCGATAGCTCTGTTCTATGCATTCTATCGGTTGTTTTTCCATAAAGACACCTTCTTCCATTGGCGTAGGATGGCTTTGCTATGTTTCTTTGCCATCTCCATGCTTTATCCTTTACTGAATATTCAGGGATGGATAAAAGCTCACGAACCAATGGTGGCAATGGCAGATCTTTATGCAACCATCATCCTTCCGGAGCAAGTAGTTACTCCTTTACAAGAGCCTGCAATGAACTGGCAAGAGTTTATCATGCAGCTCGCGAAAGTTATCTATTGGAGCGGAATGTTATTACTAGCCACACGTTTCTTTGTACAACTGGGCAGCATCATCCGGTTACACTTCCAATGCTCAAAAAGCAAGATACAAGGAGTACGCGTACATCTATTAAAGAAAAAAACCGGCCCTTTTTCTTTCTTCCACTGGATATTCATACACCCACAATCACATACGGAATCTGAAATCAGTGAAATTATTACTCATGAAGAGACCCACGCCCGTCAATACCATTCGGTAGACGTGCTTATCAGCGAGATAATGTGTATCTTTTGCTGGTTCAATCCATTTATCTGGCTGATGAAACGGGAAGTCAGAAGAAACCTCGAATACATGGCAGATCACCGTGTATTAGAGACGGGGCATGATAGTAAATCATACCAGTACCATTTGTTGGGACTGGCACATCACAAGGCTGCAGCAAATTTATCAAATAGTTTCAATGTTTTACCACTCAAAAATCGTATTAAAATGATGAATAAACGAAGAACGAAAGAAATAGGAAGGACAAAATATCTGATGTTTCTTCCCTTGGCTGCTATCTTAATGATTGTCAGTAACATCGAAATGGTAGCACGTACCACTGAAAAATTTGCCAAAGAAATGATGGGACAAGCAACAAAAGAAGTTGCCATGCAAGCTGAAACTACGGATATTCCGGAACTTCCTACAGAAGATATTCAAGGAACTACACTTCCACGGGATAAGCAAGAAAAGGAAATGGCGGAAACTCAAATCAAAAGTGTACCAGATTCCGTTGTCTTCCAGGTTGTAGAAGAAATGCCGGATTTTCCGGGAGGAGTACAGGCACTGATGGACTACTTATCGAAGAACGTCAGATATCCGGCTGAAGCACATGCAATCGGTGCACAAGGACGTGTGATTGTAAGCTTTACTGTCAAAAAGGACGGAAGCATAGCCGATACGAAAGTGGAGCGAAGTGTCAATCCGTATCTCGACAAGGAAGCCATGCGTGTAATTGCCGCCATGCCCAAATGGAAACCCGGCAAACAAAGGGGGGAAGCAGTGAACGTGAAATTTACAGTTCCTGTTGCTTTCCGGCTATCCGGTCCTGAACTTCCCAAAGCAGAAGAAGTAAAGCAGTCCGACATGGATGAAGTAGTGGTGGTGGGCTATGCTGCAAAAGATGATCCAACTCCAGAGGGAGGCAGTGTAAAAGGAGAAAATGAAGACGAAGTATTCACCATGGTAGAAGTAATGCCTAAATTTCCGGGAGGACAAGCCGGTCTGTTCCAATATCTGGCTAGAAGTATCAAATATCCCGTCATCGCTCAAAAAAGTAAGGAGCAAGGCAGAGTCATCATACAGATGGTTATTAGTAAAGACGGAAGTTTGTCAAATATCAAAGTCTTACGCAGTGTATCTCCGTCACTGGATGCAGAGGCCGTACGCGTAGTGGGTAATATGCCTAAATGGGAACCAGGAATGCAAAAAGGACAACCTGTTTCTGTCAAGTATACCATTCCTATCGTATTCAGGTTACAGTAATTTCTCTCTCCGGTGCCGCTCCCTTTCCTCATCGGTGAGGAACGGGGCGTTCATCGGTGGGAAACACCTTTCTCCCCGGAGCCGGATATATCCTTCTCCAGTACAAAAAAATCATTTCTTTTTTAGTTTTTTACAAGGATAGTTATAAAAAGATCCTTATATTTGTTCGTGTAATAAAACATTATTCACATGAAAAGATTCGTATGGATTATCGGTTTGATATTCTGCATAACCTGCACCATACAAGCCAAAGACAGAGTGATCGAGCGTCCTCCTTTTCTTGCATGGAGTTCCAATAGTATTGAGGTCGATAAAATTGTCATGAGTGATACAGTGACAACAGTGTATATAAAGGCTTTCTATCATCCTAAATATTGGATAAAAATAGCTACGGGCAGTTTCCTGAAAGACAACAATGGAATGCTTTATCCCATTCGAAGAGGAGTTGGAATCACATTAGATAAAGAGTTCTGGATGCCGGAATCAGGAGAAGCGGAATTCCAATTACAATTTCCTCCCATACCCGAAAATGTAACCAGTCTGGACTTCTCGGAAGGGGATTTTGACGGAGCATATAAGATATGGGGCATACAACTGGATAAGGACGCATTCTATAAACAGAAACTTCCCAAAGAAGCAGTCGTGCACAAAATAAATAAGAAAGCGATATTGCCGACTCCTAAGTTAGTCTATGGAACTGCCACCCTTAAAGGAAAAATACTGGACTATCAAAAAGAGATGATAAAGCAAGTGAAGATGCACATAGAAAGTCCTGCACTGAATATCCACAACGAACAGAATATCATAAAAATCAAGGAGGACGGCACTTTCCTGGCGGAAGTAAAGGTTGCATCTGTCACAAGCGTAGCATTGGAATTTCCTTTTGGTTGGATTGAATGTCTGATAGCTCCCAATGAAGAGACATCACTCATTATAAATACAAAGGAACTTTGCCGCAGACAGGCACATCTACAAAGAAAAGATAAAACGTATGGAGAGCCTGTATACTTCAATGGTTATCTGGCTAGCCTACAACAAGAATTAGCTTCAGTAGATATAGATATTGTATTAAAAAGCGTTTATTACATGGATATGTACAATGACATTGTCGGGAAAAGTGCAGATGAATATAAAGCTTATGTACTTGAGCGCCTTCCATCCGTTCGAAAAGAAATTGCGCAATCCCCATACAGCAATGCGTGCAAAGAGCTATTAAATATCCTGGTAGATCTGGAAGCGACTGGCAAAATCGCCATGACAGAGAGAGAACTAAAATCTGCATATATTGCTGTTAACAAACTGAATAGAGAACAGACAGACGATTATTTTTATAATACCCACATCGATACTCCCAAAGGCTACTACGACATACTGAAGGAATTCAGTTCTATCAACACTCTTAAAGCTCTATACGGCAAATATTACGCGTCAACGATATATTTAATAAACTTTCTGCCGAATTCTTTAGATGTACTTAAAGAGACACTAAGAACGGGACAGGGACCTCTATTCGATAACATTAAATTTAATAAGCTATATCAATCCATTAAGGATTTTACCCCGTTAACAGCAGAACAGAATGTTGAATTAAAGACTTTTTCTTCCCCGGTATATGCAGAGATGCTTACTCAAGTTAACAAAGAGATAATAAAGAAGATAGAATTAAACAAAAGAAAGACAGGCTTCACTGTTAACGAGACAGGACAAGTCTCCAATGAAGATTTATTCCCATCCATTATCTCTAAATTCCGGGGACACACACTGTTAGTTGATTTTTGGGCAACATGGTGTGGCCCTTGTCGCACAGCTAATAAAGCCATCACTCCAATGAAAGAGGAATTAAAAGACAAGGATATTATCTACCTCTACATCACAGGCGAAACTTCCCCCAAAGGTACCTGGGAAAACATGATTACCGATATTCATGGTGAGCATTTCCGTGTGACAAATGAGCAATGGAGCTTTCTAATGTCCAACTTCAATATCCGAGGAGTTCCCACTTATTTTGTTGTTGATCCGGAGGGTAATATCACCTTCAAACAAACTGGATTTCCCGGAGTAGACACCATGAAAAAAGAACTTATGAAAGCTTTGAATAAATAATTCAAACGTAAAAAATAGATCAAGCAGAAATCGTTGTTGATATACGCCATAAATAAACGCAAGACTCCTGATTGATATAGAAAAAAATAGTGACGGTATATGCTTAGGATAGTGACGGTATCGTTGTCATATACCGTCACTATTTATATTGGATAGCGTCACTATTTTGTAGAAGAGAATCCGCCAACAACGGATTCTATATGATCCTAATAAATAAACGAGCCTCCATAGTCTTTGAAAAGACTACAGAGGCTCGCTCTATATCCTATGGATAACTTACTGCAAAGCTATCCAACTCCAGATTCCATTTATTTATGCATTTCCACGATTTGAGTCGGAGCCATCTCTACATTCCGGCGATCTACCTGACGAACAACACTGGCAGCCAGGGATAAGAAAGCGCGTCCGGTCACGGAGTCTTCATCCAACGCAACGGGAGTACCATTATCTCCTCCTTCACAGATGCTTTGCACGATAGGAATCTGCCCCAACAAAGGAACATTCATTTCTTCAGCCAGTTTCTTGGCACCTTCTTTACCAAAGATATAGTATTTATTCTCGGGTAGTTCAGCGGGAGTAAACCAAGCCATATTCTCAACCAAACCGAGAATAGGTACATTTACCTTATCGTTGGTGAACATATTGATTCCCTTACGGGCATCTGCCAAAGCAACCGCTTGCGGAGTGCTGACAACAATCGCTCCTGTCATGGCCAATGTTTGAACAACCGTCAAATGAATGTCACTGGTTCCGGGAGGAAGGTCTATCAGGAAATAATCCAAATCTCCCCAGGCTGCATCAGCTATCAACTGTTTCAACGCATTACTTGCCATTCCGCCACGCCACAAAGTTGCCTGATCCGGATCGACAAAGAAACCGATAGACAATAATTTCACGCCATACTTCTCTACCGGAATAATCATGTCACGACCATCTATACGTTCAGCATAGGGGCGTGCATCCTCCACCTGAAACATCTTAGGCATGGAAGGACCGAAAATATCAGCATCGAGCAAACCAACCTTATAGCCTAATTTAGCCAAAGCAACTGCCAAGTTCGCAGACACCGTAGACTTACCTACTCCACCTTTACCGGAAGATATACCCACTATATTCTTCACTTGTGGAAGGAGCTTGCCAACTTCCGGACGAGCGGCTTGCTTACTCTCTGCTGTGATTGTTACCTGCACATCAGGAGAAACATACGTATGAATAGCTGTTTCCGCAGCTTTCAACATTGATTTCATAAATGGATCAGTCGGTTTCTCAAAGATCAATGAAAAGCTGACAGTCATACCATCAATACGGAGATTATCGGCAACCATCTCCGCTTCCACCAAATTCTTTCCCGTACCGGGATAACGCACCGTTGCCAATGCATCCAATATCAATTTAGGATAGAGAGTCATTTTATTTACTATTTGACGATTTACAATTTACAATTTAAAGTCACTGTTCAGGTGGCTGCCGGTTCACTTTAGGATGATTGTCCCGGCAAGCTATTTGCTTGTGCTTAGACCGCTACGCTTGCTGCGATTGTAGCTACGATAGGGATCAAGCTCTATTTCTACATCCGGCTCTTGCAGTTTACCTTCCTGCGGAAGCCGAAATTTGATATACTTAATATCTAAACCACGATCCAGCCATTGTTGTTCATAATAGGTTTTAATACCGAGAATATTATCTACCAGATCAGAATGATATAGATCTTCAGTCATAAACTCAACCGGAAGTTTGTTTGCCTCAATCATGTATTTTGTATAGGTAAACATAAAGTTGCTGTCCGTTTTCAGGTGGATAATACCATTCGGTTGCAAGAATTTGCGATACCTTTCCATAAAATAGGTAGAGGTCAGTCGCTTGGTTGCTTTCTTCATTTGCGGATCAGAGAAGGTTAGCCATATTTCACTCACTTCTCCTTCGGCAAAAAAACGCTCGATGATTTCAATATTGGTACGCAGGAAAGCGACATTCTTCATTCCGTCCTGTAATGACTCCGTTGCTCCTGTCCACATACGGGCACCTTTTATATCCACTGCTATAAAGTTCTTTTCGGGGAACATCTTACCCAGGCCGACGGTATACTCACCACGTCCGCAACCCAGCTCGAGCACAATCGGATGATCGTTTTTAAAAAACTCCTTATGCCATTTCCCTTTCATGTCAAAAGGCACGTTATCTACCGCCGAATAAGGATATTCGAACACGTGTGGATAACTCGCCATATCGGCAAACTTTTCTAATTTATTCTTTCCCATATCAATCCTGATTAGGTCGCAAAGGTACTGATTTTGATGCAACCGACAAAAAGAAATGGAGCACAGATTTCTCCATGCTCCATTCTTCTATAGTACTGAATGATTCGTCTTATCAAATCTCAACATTCACTTCAACGTTTACCTCTACATTTCCACCTTGTTGTGCTTTCAAATCTTCATAGAAAGCAGCACGGGAAATAGCAACATACGGTTGCAGGAAAAGAAGTCCAATACCCAAAGTGAAAATACAAAGGATAGCCCAGCCAATGAAGCTTAGATCAAGCATGAACAATTTCATCTTGTTTCCTTCCATCATAGCCATACTTTTCTCAATAGCTGCATTGTTTTTCATTTCCGGTTCATCTTTCAAAATAAAGGATGTCATTGCATAAGAATAAGACTTAATGATACCCGGTATAACCAGCAACAGTGACCACAAAGCTGTATAGACAGCCTGAAGCAACATAGTTACAAAAATACGTCCATAATCCTGGAAACCTTCGAACAAAACACCAAAGTCAATCTCTTTGCCTCTACATACACCAAGCATTACAATAGTAAAACCGTATGCAACCGGAAGTCCGACAAACAAGGAACATAAACTTCCAATCATAGGGATAGCAGATAATCCACCGACAATTGCTGAATAAATAAGTGCAGCAACGGCTGCCATAGGCCACTTGCCTCGAAGTGCCTCACGCGCCTGGGCACGTAGTTCTGAATTTTGTTTTAACATAGTGAATAATATTAATTGACAAATGTGTTATTTCATAATATACAGTTATTCCACAATTGTCACCCAGCCATGCGTATCCGGTTCGTCACCATACTGAATTCCACGGAGCTTATTATACAATTTTGTACAGATTGGTCCCGGCTTACCATCTTTAGAGATCACATAAGATTTTCCATTTTCCAAATCATCAATACGTTGAATCGGGCTGATTACTGCAGCAGTACCACAAGCACCTGCTTCCTCAAATGTTTCCAGTTCTTCTTCCGGTATCGGACGGCGTTCTACCTTGATACCCATATCCTCTGCCAACTGCATCAAGCTCTTATTGGTAATAGAAGGCAAAATAGAAGATGATTTCGGAGTGATATATGTATTATCCTTAATACCGAAGAAGTTGGCAGCACCACATTCATCAATATATTTCTTTTCTTTCGCATCGAGATAGAACTCACAGGAATAGCCCAAATCGTGTGCTTTCTTGTTAGCACGGAGACTGGCTGCATAGTTACCACCCACTTTATAAATACCTGTTCCATGAGGAGCAGCACGGTCAAACTCACGAATGATAACGTACGGATTGGTAGAGAAACCACCTTTGAAGTACGGTCCTACCGGAGTTACGAATACCACAAACATATACTCTTCTGCAGGATGCACGCCTACCTGGGCACTTGTTCCGATCAACAACGGACGAATGTAAAGAGAAGCACCGGTTTCATAAGGAGGAATAAAACGTTCATTCAGCTTCACCACTTTCAGGATTGCTTCTTTGAACCGTTCTGTCGGAAGTTCTGCCATCAGAATTCCCTGGCAAGTAGATTGCAAACGGGCAGCATTTTCTTCCAAACGGAAAATACGAACTTTTCCATCTTTTCCACGGAATGCTTTCAGCCCTTCAAAGGCTTCCTGACCATAATGTAAACAGGTTGCCGCCATGTGCAAATTAAGGTGTTCTTCACTGCTTACCTCCAGTTCTCCCCATGCACCATTACGGAAATTGATTCTCACATTGTAATCTGTCTTCATATATCCGAACGACAGATTCGCCCAGTCTATTTCTTTCATATTGTTATGTATTAGTTTATTTTCTATGCATTGAAACGCAAAAATAACTTTTATTCTTCAGATTGCCTCTTTTCTTGCAATAATTTTTCGACTTCCCGGTCGGCTTTTGTCAGTTTATCCTTGCAAAAGGCAATAATTTCATTCGCTTCTTTTATTTTCTCACTCAAAATGTCGATATCCAGTTCGTTGTTATCTATCTGGCGAACGATCTTTTCAAGACGTTCCATCGCTTGGGAATATGTTTCTTTTTTTGCTGCCACGATGATTGATATTTAATGGTTAATGATGAATGTTTTTACAAATACACGTTTGGCGGATAGTTACTTTTCTACCACCGATCGAACTTCTCCTTTCGATAGCCGGGTTATCAAATGGTCTCCCGGCTTCAGTGAAGAAGCATCCGTCACCGCTTTCCCATCCTTTATCGTAATACTATATCCCCGACTCAAGAGTTTATCCGGAGAAGCGTCCGCTATTCGTTGTTGCAAAAGTTCCAACCGGTGAGATTGACGGGCCACCAATGCTTTCGTCACCTGTGACAAATCTTTCTTTGCTGCCAGCAAAGAAAAACGGGCGTCCGCAAGTTTGCGATGAACAAGATTGGGAATACGGGTTTGGAGAGTTTCCAACCTTCGTCGTTCCAGATCAAGAAGCATATAAGCTCCCTGTTGAATCCGCATAGATAATTCTTCCAGATGCTCCGCGACTTCCGCTACCTGGTGAATCAGGAGTTCGGCAGCAGCCGTAGGAGTTTTCACCCGGGTATGAGCCACGGAATCAAGCACTGTATCATCGCGTTCATGCCCAATACCGGTAATAATAGGTAATGGAAATTGCGCACATGCAGCTGCCAATAGATAAGTATCAAAGCCGGACAAATCGGAAGTAGCTCCACCGCCACGAATGATGACTACTACGTCAAATTCATTGATGCGGGCATTAATACGATCCAAAGCAGCCAACACGGATTCCTCCACCTGATTTCCCTGCATTAAAGCCGGAAAAAGCTCCGTATAGAAAAAGAACCCGCCCGAATTGTGCTGCAACTGATGACAGAAATCTCCATATCCGGCCGCAGTAGCCGAAGAAATGACAGCAATACGCTGGGGAAGAATCGGTATCTCAAGCTCTTTATTCAGCGTCAACACTCCCTCCTCTTCCAACTGCAATAATATTTCCCGACGGCGACGAGCCATATCTCCCAATGTATAAGCAGGATCAATATCAAGTACCGTCAGACTATAACCGTATAGCTCATGAAACTGAACTGTTACTTTCACCAACACCTTAATGCCGGAAGTAAATAGCTGCCCTGTGGTTTCCTCAAAATAAGGTTTCAACAAGCGGTAGATATTATTCCAAATCATACCGCGTGCCTTGGCTACGAGATTGTTGCTGCGAGGATCTTTCTGCACGAATTCCAGATAACAATGCCCTGTCGTATTGGAACGGACATCGCTCAACTCTGCCTGTATCCAATATTCATCGGGCAGGCATTGCTCCAGACTACGGCGCACGAGTGCATTCAGTTCTAAAAGAGAAAGCCTCTCCCCACCCTCTCCCAAAGAGGGTGAGTCAGATTGCTTGGACTTATTCATAGCGTTTATCATACAACAGTCACCTTATTTCTCCTTGGAAGAAAAGTTTAGATAAGCCTTCCACAAATCGGGAATACCATATCCATATATGTTATCCGGGAAATCGGCTCTATCCCCCGATTGACGTACCAAATCAATAATCTGCTTCGCTGTCAGCTTCGGACAAGCCTGCCACAGACAAGCTATCATACCGCACATAATCGGAGAAGAAAAAGAAGTTCCGTTGGCACGGCGAAGATTACCATCCGTTCCCATCACATCCGAATTCAGACCGACAGCCACTACATCCGGTTTCACACGTCCGTCAGCCGTATTTCCAACAGAAGAAAACGGCGCCAATTCTCCCCTTTTATTTACAGCTCCTACCGTTATTATATTCTCTGCGTCTCCCGGAGGAGTAATCTTCTTCCACGAACCTGCACCCGAATTTCCAGCGCTACAAACAACGACCATTCCTTTATCGGCTGCCTTCGCAGCTTCACGAGACATCAACGCATAATGACCATTCAAGTCACGATATCTATAATTCTTCGCAGGATCATCAAATGAGTAATATCCAAGCGATGTATTCACCAAATCCACTCCTACACTATCCGCAAACTCAATGGCTGCCGCCCAGTAATCCTGTTCTACCAGATTCTCCGAATATTCGTCCTCGCTACGCAACAACCAATAAGAAGCTTCAGGAGCTGTACCAATCATCACATGCGGCTGATTCATGGCCATACAGGACAATACAGAC
The DNA here is from genome assembly GCF_002632415.2 of Bacteroides celer. Lineage (NCBI taxonomy): Bacteria > Pseudomonadati > Bacteroidota > Bacteroidia > Bacteroidales > Bacteroidaceae > Bacteroides > Bacteroides celer. Next base: position 4,977,984 of record NZ_CP178209.1, read on the forward strand.
ATTCCATGACTGCTTTCCGCATAAATATCTGCCTCCGGATTCACAAAGTCACGCACCCCGAGAATATGGATATTTTTCATGGCATCAATCTTATCTACATTATGGAATCCGGCATCAATCACGGCAATGGTCATTCCCTGTCCCTTAAAGCCCGCATCATGCAGAAGATCAACACGACTCATTGCCGCCTGTGTTATTGCAGGACCGTAAAGGCTATCGGTACGTACCGGTTTATTTATTAGCGAATCTCTTTGAAAGACTCTTTGTGTGATACCTTTCCACACTCTTTCCGTGGAATGTACAAAAGGTAACTTTGCTATTTCGTCAATCAGAGTACTATCATTACAAGAAACAGTAACAAAATTATCCCATTTCCCCGTCACAAGTACATGAACCCCCGTCTTCCGTATAGCATCTACATATTTCTTGCAGACCGGCAAATCGGTGGAATCAATGGGTAATCCTTGTTTCTTTCGCCGTTCTATAGATTTTATAGACAAATATTTTTCCGGTTTCTGCAAGGAATAGTCAGTAGCCGCCTTGTCTTTCAGACTAATTCGATATTTTAAGGTATCTCCCGGAGTAAACTGGGCAAACACACCCAAATACATATTTAAAGCGAGAATCAATACTATAAACTTCTTCATAAGTTATCTTTCTATTTTAATCAATCATAATTCTTCATTTTCCATAATCACCAGCCCGATTCCTCTTTGGGAAGCAATGAAAGCTCCTCCCAGCACCCGTTTTCCATCATAAAACACAGCTGATTGTCCGGGAGCAATGGCCGAAGCTATTTCAAGGAAACGTATCAACAAACGTCCGTCTTCCAATCTTTTCACCCGGCAGGGAATCGGACGACTCCGATAACGAATCCGTACCGTCAGATTCTCACATCCGAACAATTCCCGTTCATCCACCATTTTATCCTGCTCCGCCAACATGTATTCAGTTTCCAGTTGGTCGGCATTTCCAAGCATCACCGTATTTTTCTGCGGATTGATTTTCAACACATAAGCAGGCTTTCCTAAAGCGATCTCCAATCCTTTTCGTTGCCCAATCGTATAATAAGGTGCTCCTTTATGCTTCCCAAGCTTCACTCCTTCAGAGTTGACAAACCATCCCGGTCCAATTTCACTATCCAGTTCGGGGCACTGCTCACGAAGAAAATCACGGTAATTCCCCTTGATAAAGCAGACTTCCATACTTTCTCCTTCTTTCGACTTTGCTTCATATCCTTTCTCTGCAAGATACTCACGAACCTTCACCTTCGTATAATCTCCCAATGGGAAAATACAACGTTTCAGCACATCCTGCCCCAATCTCCAGAGAAAATACGACTGGTCTTTCTTATCATCGTCTCCGGCTACTATATAAATATTTCCGTTTTTCTCTTCCAATCGTGAATAATGTCCGGTAGCCACCCATGCACAATTCAATTTATCCGCCCACTCCGTCAAAACACGGAACTTAAACAACGGATTACACATCACGCACGGATTCGGTGTACGCCCCTGCTTATATTCGTCTATGAAGTTTTTTACGATGGTTTCTTTAAAAGGAATACGTTCATCTGCTACATAATGTTCGATCCCCATCCGTTCAGCCAACTCCCTGGCATCCTGTGGTTCATCTCCCCATACGCGCATGGTAACCCCTACAATCTCGTATCCTTGTTCCTGCAGCATCAAGCAAGTAGCGGTGCTGTCTATGCCACCACTCATACCTACCAATACTCTCTTATTTCGTTCTTTCATTCGAATTTTGAAAATTTACATGGATACAAATGTACGAGATTTCAAAGAGAAAAGTTGCTTTTCTGAAAGAAAATCCTTATATTTGAAATATACCAAAAGCGAGAACAATTATGGCTAACCCCAGATTACCGGGCATTTCCGAAAACGAGCAAGCCTTATTGTATGCCAAATTGAATGAGTACAACCGAGGCAGAGCCTCTTTTAAAGAGGTAGGAGTCTACCTGGTGGTGTTGCCCCGACCGGGGAAACCAAATTATTCCCTTTGGCTGTACTCTCCCCTGCCCGAAAAGCAATCCATTCTTTATATACATGACCTGTCACCAGACATCAACGAATCCCTGCGGATGGCCAGCACGATGTTTTATTATTCGAAGCGTTGCATCATCCTGGTAGATTACAATGAGAAAAGAATGCAGAGTAATGGTGACGATCTTATCTTCTTCGGAAAATACCGGGGACATTTTCTACATGAAATCCTCAAAATAGATCCCGCCTACCTAAGTTGGGTAGCATACAAATTCATTCCCAAAATACCGAAACAGGAACGTTTCGTCAAAATAGCACAAGCTTATCATTCCATACACCTGGATATAATGATAAGAAAATCGAGGGAGAAGCGTTCATCCAGCCGTTATCTGGGAGAATTAGGAGAAAAGCTGACAGACTTAAAATTAAAAGTCACCCGGGTAAGATTGGAAGACGATCCGTACAAAACAAGAGTGAACGGCACTACCCCACAGTTTTTTGTCAAGCAGGTACTGACTTTGACCGATGCCAGTGGAAATTTAGTCACCATGAGTATTCCATCAAAAAATCCCAGTGCGGTTTCATGCACTCTATCCGGGATAGAACATGAATACCGACTGGGAGATATTATCTACGTTGCATCGGCGAAAGTATCGCGCCGATACGAAAGCTATGGTTCAAAATACACGCGCCTTAGCCATGTGAAGTTCGCAAGCCTCAACGTTTAGTCCAATCGTCTTTGACAAAACTTGCCGGATAAGAGATTTTATCCACCACACCGTCTTTCTGACGAATCCAGGATGTGAATGTACGGGCACCCTCATCCAATACGATGATACGCGCACCATTCGGCAAATGGTTATATTCCGTATTTCCACCGGTAAAGCGTCCATAAGCCAGAAGGATATCTTTCCACATCACTGCATAATCATTATCATGGTCGTGTCCTACAAACATACCCATCACATCACCAGCTTCTTTCATCGCTGCAAACATTCCTGTATTCAATTTAGGCGCACAGGCTTCCTCCATACGAGTTCCACGAAGAATTGCATTTTCGCTACGGGCAGCTTCATTGTATTCAGGAAGAGGAATATGGAAAAAAGCAAGAGCCGGCAGAGGCTGTCCGCCGTTTTGCACTTTATAAGCCGCACTCTGTTGACGATACCAATTTATCTGGTCGAATGTAAGCCATGCATACCCCTTCACATCTTTCAAAGGAGAATAAGAGTGAGAATCCATGCAATATAGCAAAGCAGCATCCTTCTTTAGATTGGAAGACGATTTCACTGTCAACACATAATCCGGCGACAAAACTGTTCCGCGATCAGGCAATAAATTGCCGGGAACTTGACGGATGATATCATATAACTGTTCCCGTGTCATTCCCTGTTCATTGTCATGGTTACCAAAAGTAACCACAAAAGGCAGTTTACGTTTAACTACCGGTTCCAGTACCTGCAACATTCCTGAATCCGCCGGAGCAGAATAAACAACGTCACCGGTAAATATCACCAAATCCGGACGTTCGTCATCAAGCACCTGATTAATACGTTCCAGAGCTATATCTGAAGCCCGATTTCCATATTTAAAATGCACATCGGTAAATTGTACAATCTTGAATTTACCATCTTTGCTAAATTTCAGTTCACTCTTTTGAGCCATACAAAAAGTCGTTACCAATAAGGAGGCAAGTGTTAAGTAAATTTTAAAAAGACGAATCATAATTATTTGTTTTAGGGGGTTAAGAAATCTTCTCTATCAGCACAGTAGCATAAGCCGATATACCTTCTTCACGACCTGTAAAACCGAGTTTCTCGGTAGTAGTCGCCTTAATGGAAATATCATCCATATCAATCCCCATAACAGTTGCCATCGTCTCCTGCATCAAAGGGATGTGCGCTTTTAACTTCGGGCGTTCGGCACAAATAGTTGCATCGATATTGCCCACTTTATATCCTTTGGTAGCAATCAACTCCACTGTTTTTTTCAGCAGTATCTTGCTATCTATATTCTTAAATTCTCCTGCCGTATCGGGGAAATGATAGCCAATATCACGCATATTCGCCGCCCCCAACAGAGCATCGCAAACAGCATGCAATAATACATCAGCATCCGAATGCCCCAGCAATCCTTTTGTGTGTTCCAAAAGAATGCCACCCAGCCATAACTCACGACCTTCGACCAACTGATGTACGTCGAAACCAAAGCCTACTCTTATCTTCATATTTTATATAACAAATGAGTACTAATGAATAAAAAAGATCAACGAATATAGAAATCCAGCAGTTTTTCTCCCTCCAGATAACCTTGCAAACGCTGTCCGATACTAACAGGACCTACCCCTACAGGAGTCCCAGTAAAGAGCAAGTCACCAATTTTCAAAGTTACAAACTGGCTTACATAAGCGATTATATCATCTATCTTGAAAAGCATATCTGCCGTACAACCGCGCTGCACTTCCTTACCGTCGATCAACAAATGAAAGTCAAGATTCTGAATATCCTTATAGTGCTCCACCGGAACAAAAGTTCCAATAGCAGCCGACGAATCAAAACCTTTGCAAAGCTCCCAGGGATTACCCTGCTCACGGAACTTTCGCTGAAGGTCACGAGCCGTAAAGTCGATCCCTACAGTCACTGCATCATAATAACGGTTAGCAAAGCGGGGAGCTATATTTTTTCCCAATCGATTGATACGAACCACCAGCTCCGTTTCATAATGTATCTCTTTAGAAAAGTCGGGAATGAAAAACGGTTTGCCATCCTTCAGAATAGCAGAATCAGGCTTCATAAAAATCACCGGCTCCGTATTTACTTGTGTATGTCCCAGTTCTTTGTTATGCTGGGCGTAGTTCATTCCTACTGCAATAATCTTCATTATTTCTCGTTAAAATTCAATCGGTTAAACATAACAGCCAAATGAGCATATAGAGACGTATTCTGCACCACTATATTCTCGGGTACACGGATTCGGAAAGGAGTAAAGTTCCATACGGCTTTTATGCCTCCGTCTACCATCTTATCTGTAATTTCCTGAGCAATATTAATAGGTACGGTCAATACACCGATATTTACATCGTATTCTTTCATCTTTGCTTCAAAGTCATCGGAATGAAAAATAGGAATACCATTCAGGTCTTTTCCCACCAGTTCCGGATTCACATCAAAAGCAGCCACAATCTCCAGTCCGAAATGATGCAAACCAGAATCCCGAAGCAAAGCAGCCCCCAGGCTACCTACACCAAACAAGAAGGCTTTGTGCATATTGGTAAATCCAAGAAAACTCTCTAACACCTCAATCAGCGCATCAATATTGTATCCCACTCTCGTACGCCCCGAGATATTGACGTATGACAAATCCTTGGCGATTTGGGAAGCGTCAATATTTATTTCCTTAGAGATTTGTGTAGAAGAGACATACTGCTCCCCTTTTTCTTTCATTAGTTTTATATTGGACAGATACCAGGGAAGTCTGCGCAAGGTAGGCTCCGGCACTTTATCCGCCTCTTTTCGTATATAAGTGCTCATACTTCTTACAAAATTTGGTACTTTGCAAAAGTACATTATTTTTTGAGACTGACAACCCTATAACAGAAAACCTTAATAGAGATTAAACAAAACGATGAAAAGAGACTCAAATTTTGCTCTTTTCGATAAGTTTAATACTTTTGAAAAGGATTAAAAATGACAAGTATGAAAAATAATGATTGGAAAGATAGATTGAACGTTGTGTACTCCACGAATCCTGACTTCGGTTATGAAATGGATAACGATGAAGAACAGGTTACCCTCGACAAAGACAAGCAAAACCTGCGAGTTTCCATTGACAAAAAGAACCGGGGTGGTAAAGTGGTAACATTAATTACCGGATTTGTGGGTACGGATAATGATTTGAAAGAGCTAGGCAAGTTACTGAAAAGCAAATGTGGAGTAGGCGGTTCAGCTAAAGACGGAGAGATAATGGTACAAGGAGATTTCAAGACCAAGATCATAGATCTACTCATCAAAGAAGGATATACTAAAACCAAAGGTATAGGAGGTTAAATTAAATAATACAAGAAATGAGAAAAGTAATATTATTCTGTGCGGCAACACTATTCTCACTGTTGTCATTCGCACAAGAAAGTGATGCGGATATTGTAAAGGTAGGTGACAATATACCTGCCTTCACCCTTCATTCAACAGCAAACGGCACCATAAACTCTGCAGATCTAAAAGGGAAAGTTGTATTAATCAATATTTTCGCTACCTGGTGCGGCCCTTGCCAAAGCGAACTGTCTGAAGTTCAGAAAATACTCTGGCCTAAATATAAAAACAACAAGGATTTCTGTATGTTAGTGATCGGTCGCGAGCATACAGACGACCAATTAGCGGAATACAATAAAAGAAAAGGGTTTACATTTCCCCTCTACCCGGATCCCAAACGGGAAGTTACAGGTAAATTTGCCACCAAAATGATTCCCAGAAGTTATTTAATAGACAAAGAAGGAAAAGTAATATCAGCTACTACCGGCTATGAAAATGGAGCCATAAATACGCTGATGAAGCAAATAGATAAAGCATTGAAGTAGTCCCTATCCTAAGATATGCCTTAAAGAAAAAAGAGTCCGGTGCAATACCGAACCCTTTTTCCAAATTTTACATATAATAAATCTGACTTTGTAAGTAGTACTTAACAAGATTTGAATCAGATTATTCAGCTTTCAAAGTGAAACGCTTGAAGTCAACAATCTTCAGTTCAGGATCAGCAGCAGCCAACACTTCTCTTACAGTCTTCTTAGCGTCCATGATATCTTCCTGGTTCAGCAGGCAAACTTCTTTCAAGAACTTAGCCAGACGACCCTTAGCGATGTTCTGAATCATTTGTTCAGGCAAATGTGCAGCCTTTTCAGCAGAAACAGTAGCAATGATTTCTTTTGCTTTCGCTACATCTTCAGCTGTAATCCAACCTTTAGCCATATTGCTTTCCATGTGATCTTCGCTGTCTACATGAGCCGGGTTGATGTTAGCCTTCTTCAGAGCAGCTTCTACAGCCTTCTGTACCTGTTCAGCCTTTGTCTTTTCGATAGCTACTTCGATTTCTTTTTGCTTCACTTCTTCAGAAACACCATCCTCATCAATAGCGATCGGATTCATAGCAGCAATCTGCATAGCTACTTGCTTAGCCAACTGCTCGTCAACGTTCTTGTTAAAAGCAACAATCGTACAAAGACCATTTCTGTTCATGTGGTTGTAAACAGCAGTGCTTGCGCCTTCTACAGTCATGTAACCATCAAGTTCCATTTTCTCACCTGTGATACCGCTACGGTCAGTCACTGCATCCTGTACAGTACCGTTACCCATCGGCAATGCTTTTACTTCGTCCAATGTCTTGCATTTGTTAGCCACAGCAAGATCAAGAATATCCTGAGTCAGTTTCACAAAGTCAGCATTCTGAGCTACGAAGTCAGTTTCGCACTTCAAAGCAATGACAACGGCATAGTCACCAGTAGTCTTAGCCAAAACGCAACCTTCAGAAGCCTCACGTTCAGAACGCTTAGCAGCAACAGCTTGTCCTTTCTTACGGATAATCTCCATTGCCTTGTCGTAATCGCCATCAGCCTCTGTTAATGCATTCTTGCAATCCATCATACCAGCTCCGGTCATTTTGCGCAGCTTGGTAATATCAGCCATAGTTACAGCCATAATAATTTCCTTTATTTAAATGAATAATAATTTTCGAAACAAAAAATGTGCCAATCTGCCAATCAAGATGCAAGTGTATAACAATACCCTTGCACATTAGCAAATTGGCACATTTTATATATTAAGCCTCTTCGTCTTCCTTGATGAAAGCAGCAGCTTTAGCTGCGTTGATAGCTTCTTCGTCAGACTTGTCGAGTCTAGCTTTTACTGATTTCTTCTTGCCTTTGTTAGCAGGAGCTTCACCAGCTGCTTCCATGTCGATCTTTTCAGCTTTTCTTTCTTCCAAACCTTCGATCATTGCAGCGCAACAAGCATCCAGGATAACTTCTATTGATTTAGTAGCGTCATCATTAGCAGGAATTACGAAATCCACGTTTGAAGGATCAGAGTTAGTATCAACGATACCAAATACAGGGATACCCAAACGGTTAGCTTCGCGAACTGCGATATTTTCTTTCATTACGTCGATTACGAACAATGCAGACGGCAGACGAGTCAGATCAGCGATAGATCCCAAAGTCTTGTCCAATTTTGCACGTTGACGAGAAATCTGAAGAACTTCTCTCTTAGAGAGGTTAGAATATGTACCATCGTTAGTCAATTTATCGATAGTAGCCATTTTCTTCACAGCCTTACGGATAGTCGGGAAGTTAGTCAACATACCACCCGGCCAACGCTCGATTACATAAGGCATATTAACAGATTGAGCTTTCTCAGCTACAACTTGTTTAGCTTGTTTTTTAGTAGCAACAAAAAGAACTTTCTTGCCAGATTTGGCAATCTGTTTCAAAGCTTCAGCAGCTTCGTCTACTTTTGCAACTGTTTTGTGGAGGTCAATGATATGAATACCATTGCGTTCCATGAAAATATAAGGAGCCATTGCAGGGTTCCACTTTCTCTTAAGGTGTCCGAAGTGGCAACCAGCCTCCAATAATGTATCAAAATTTGTTCTTGACATCTTGTTTTTTCTTTAAATCGTTTACTTTCTTTTTTGTTTTTTCTAAACCAACCGCTGGGTAGTCTATGAGCAGAGTCCCAGTAGTTTAGATACTAAACATATTCCTCTATCAGGCAGCACATTAACGCTTGCTGAACTGGAATCTTCTACGAGCTTTCGGCTGTCCCGGTTTCTTACGTTCAACAGAACGAGGGTCACGAGTCATGAAGCCTTCTGCACGAAGAGCGGCTTTATCTTCAGCGTTCATCTTAACCAGTGCACGAGCGATTGCCAAACGCAATGCCTGAGACTGACCAGTGAAACCACCACCACACAAGTTAACCTTGATGTCATACTTCTCAGCAGCACCCAGCTTGTTCAATGGTTGTTTTACAACATACTGAAGAATAGTTGATGGAAAGTACTCTGCAAGGTCTCTCTTGTTAATAGTAATCTTTCCTGTACCTTCGCTTACGAATATGCGTGCAATAGCACGTTTACGTCTGCCTAATGCATTTACTACTTCCATTATATCTTATTTATATGAATTAATATCAATCATTTTCGGGTTCTGTGCAGCCTGTTTGTGTTCGCTACCAGCGTAAACATACAAGTTGTTCAGCAATTTAGCTCCCAGGATATTCTTAGGAAGCATGCCCTTCACTACTTTTTTCAGTAATCTCTCTTCACCGTTCGGTTTTGTAATCAAACGGGCAGGAGTCATTTCTCTCTGACCACCAGGATAACCTGTATATGACAAATAAACTCTGTCATTCCATTTGTTACCAGTCAGTTTTACTTTGTCTGCATTGATGATGATAACGTTATCACCGCAGTCTACGTGAGGAGTAAAGTTTGGTTTGTACTTTCCTCTCAGCAATTTTGCAACTTTTGCTCCCAGACGGCCTAATGTTTGGTCTGTAGCGTCAACGATAACCCATTCTTTGGTTACAGTCGCTTTGTTTGCAGAAATGGTCTTGTAACTTAAAGTATCCACTCTAATTTTGTTTTTTTAAATGTTACTACTAAAAATTTCTTCACCACTCATTAGTCTTCCCCGGACAAAGGAATACTAACTTGCTATGAATTAATCTCTTATCATTTTGTGATAATAATCGGCTTGCAAAAGTACGGCTTTTCTTTGAATTGGCAAACTATTTTTGTATATTTTTCCAGTCGCCTATTCTATTGAGAGTCTTCTTAATACCCATTATTATTCATTCCATTGAGTTTCGGATTACTTTGTATCTCTTTCAGAGGGATAGGGAAAAGTTCATGTTTACCCTCCGTAAAATTCCGGTAAGCCGGATATGGTTTGTTCTCTTTCTGATTGACGGAACTGATCTCACCAAACAGTTTCAGAGCCTTGCCCAGTACTCCCCAACGTATCAGATCATATTTGCGTTGTCCTTCAAAAGCCAGTTCGAAGCCACGTTCCCAGTAGAGAGCCGTACGGAACTTTCCTTCCGGTGTAGAGTCGTCAATGAAAGTCAGGTTATGTGTCTTTTTCCGTACGCTCATCATTTCATCATAATTCGCTTCTGTAATAGAAGTTGCTTCAGCACGTGTACGTACGCTATTCAGCAAATCCCATGCTTTTTGTCTATCTGTTCCTGTTTCATTATACGCTTCGGCAGCCATCAATACCACATCAGCATAACGCAAAGGGCAATAGTTCACATCCGCATAATTGATATTCTTGTTCCATGACTCTTTCGGCATCCATTCCCGGCGCCATTTTCCCACATACCAGCTTCCTGCGCTTCTTTCTTCTTTTACATGCTCTTTTTTAGTACCATTCCAGGTATAACGATAGGTGCAAATAGCAACATCACGGCGTTTATCGCTCGCTTCGAAAAAGTTACGCCATTCGGGAACCACTATAAAAAAGCCGTTGGCACGTCCCATATACTGATTTGCCTCGGATGCGGAAACTCCGGTAGGTTCCGCTACCTGCGGGCCGTTATAAATTCCCCATGCTCCACCATTACGACGTCCTTGCGAATGATAGAAAGCAATCTCCCAAAGACTCTCCTTATTATTCAGTACCCCCTGCGAGTAGCTTTTAAAGAGTGCCTCATAACCACCGTCATAAAAATCATGGTACCCTTTCTTTTCAAAAGCCTCCCACTCTTCTATCACTGCATCGAAATATTCCATTCGCTTACTGTCCTTCGGACGTTTCAACTGTCCATTCGATTGAAGGCTATATCCTGCACGCTGCAAATATACACGCATCAGCAATGCACGGGCAGCCCCCTGTGTCACCCGTTCGGGACTGGAAGAAGCAGTTGCCCAATCCAGATTGTTCTTAGCGAAAGTAAGGTCAGATATAATCTCGTCATAAATCACTTCCCTGTCCACACGTTCACCAAAAGCAGATTCGTAAGATGAAGAATAAGATGTTTTGAAAGGCACATCTCCCCAATATCTCACCAAATCAAATGCGAGGAAAGCACGCAGAAAGCGAGCTTCTGCTTCCAATGCTTTCAGACGGGTATTTTCTGCGTATCCTGTCATGCCACAGATTCCGTCAATGGTGAGGTTAGCCCGGTCGATTCCCTCATATTTCAGTTTCCAGATACTTTCAATCCATGTGTTCGTGGAGTTTAGCTGATAATGTGCAATATCGTGAACCTGATTGTCAGACTGCGTACGAGCCGTATAATAGGTATCGTCCGATGCGGGAGAAGCCATTTCGTACCAACCGTAATGATTAAAGTCCGACAATGAACTATATATTCCCATCACTGACATTTCCGCTTTATCTTCCGAATCGAAATAGCGGTCCCGGTCATATTTTGAGTTAGGTTCTTCCGTTAGCAAATCCTCGCAAGAGGTAAGCCCTGTAAATAACAAGGCGAATACGGCATATAATAGATGTATCTTTTTCATGATTACTATGTATTTAAAGAATTAAAATGCTACGTTGAGACCAAAAATAAAAGAACGGCTAAGCGGATACGCTCCAAAGTCAACACCCGGTGTCAAACCGCTTTTCATCGTAGAGACTTCCGGATCGAAGCCTGAATACTTGGTCCAAGTCAACAGATTATTACCGGTGGCATACAAACGCAAGTTCTTCAATCCCACCCTTGCAATCAGATTTTTAGGGAATGTATATCCCAAAGTCACATTACTTAGTTTCAAATAGGAAGCATCCTCCACTGCCCATGAATGAATATAATTGTCTCCTTGTTGAGCATCATGATAAGCGGCTACGGTTTTACCTGCATTCAGAGCAGCCAGTTCTTCGGGATCTGTCACTTTCTGTCCATCCGAATTGATGGTCATCCAGCGATTAGAGCTATTCATCACGTCCAATGCGTTGTAGTTCAGGCTACCCACCTTACTGGTAACCAGTTTGGTCGCATTCAACACTTCGTTGCCATAGCTGAAAGTCAGAAATATACTTAAATCAAATCCTTTGTAAGTAAAAGAGTTGTTCAATCCTCCGTAGAATTTCGGTTGAGCGTTACCAATGACCGTTTTATCATTTTCATCAATCACATTATCATCTCCGGTCAAGTTCTTAAACTTCCACATACCCGGACGAATCTGACCTTTATCACCATGATAAGGTACTCCATCTTTCAATGTATAGGTCTGCGTAGAAGCATCATAATTGAAATCATCTACCTGATACAGGTCCTCGGTGATGTAACCATAAAACTGTCCTAATGGTTCTCCGACAGCAATACGATGGGTATTTTGGTTAAAACCGAACTTGGCTTCATAGAGTTGTACCGCCTCACCGGTCAATGCTTTCACGGAATTTTTATTGTGAGACAGCGTCAGTGTAGTATTCCAACTAAACTTCTTTGTAGAGAAATTCACTGTATTCACAGTCAGTTCCACACCTACATTCTTCGTTTCTCCGGCATTAATCAACATAGTCTGATAACCGGAAGAATAAGGCAGCTGGGCGTTAAGCAGCAAATTACTACTCCTATTTATATAGAATTCGGGCGAAACAGTGATGCGTTGATTCAGAAAACCTAAATCGACCCCCATATTAAAAGTCTTGTTCGCTTCCCACTTCAGATCGGGATTCGGTATCTGCTTGGAAGCATAACCGGGAGTAAGCTGATCTCCCATAGCTGTGATGATGGAAGACATCAAAGCAAGGCTGTTATAGCTACCGATCCTGTTGTTACCCGCCAAACCGTATCCGATACGGAATTTCAAGTCAGAGAAAATATTCAGTTTCTTTATAAAATCCTCTTCACTCACACGCCAGGCTGCCGATACGGCAGGGAAATATCCCCATTTATTATTCTTTCCGAATTTAGAAGAGCCATCCGCACGGAACGTCGCGGAAAACAAATACTTATCGGTAAAGTCATAGTTGAGACGAGCGAAGAAAGAGAGCAGATTATCATCATAGTTTTCATCGGACGAAGCAACGGATGGAGTACCCAGACTCATATCTCCCAAAATGAACTCATCGGTAGGCAACCCACTGACACCGGATTCGAGCACACGAGTCCAGCGTTTTACAAATTCCTGTCCCAATTGTACTACCACTTTATGCTTCTTCTGAAAACGTTTATCATAAGTCAAGACGTTAGAGGTCTGAAAACTTCCGGTCTCCGTATTCCTGATGGAGCCGTAAATACCGCTGCGTCTTCCCATAATAGATTGGTCGCCATAGAAAAGCTCCCGGCGGTAAAGCTGATAACGCATACCTGTATTGTTGCGGAAAGTCAATCCTTTGATGATTTTGAAAGTCAGTCCGCCATTGGCTTGCAAAGTACGTGTTTCCTTATTATCCTTTTCTTCAGCGGCGGCAATCAACGGATTCTGCATCACGTTTCCGTCTGCATCGCTTAATACAGGGTCTTCTCCTGCCAACAAATCCGAGTCATTGCCACGTATACCAATGGTAGGACGGTATTGCAAAATCTGAACCATTTTATTAAACTTTGCATCTACATTACTTCCGCCTTCATTCGTACCATTTCCGGCAACACCTGCTCCATACACTTTCAGATAATCGAAGTTGATACGTCCTGTAACGGAGAGCCGCTTATTCACTTCGCTTTTCACGCTAAGCGCAATATTATGTTTGTCGCTGCCGCTATATACCATCGCACCTTCATCCTTGAAGTAACCATAAGACATATTGTAGTTCAACTTATCATTACCACCGTTGACGCCTACCCGGTAATTTTGCGTAACGGTAGTACGTCCCATCGTACGGTCCAGCCAGTCGATACCTTTACGATTGCCATAGTTCTCATGAAGATCGACAAAACCACCATAACGATTCTGCCATGACCGCATACTTTCCTCGGGATCAGTAGCATCTCCTAATGTTCTTTCATAATCCGCCAACACAAATTCCTCCACACTTAATACATCTAGCCGCTTGGCAAGCGTACGCACACCGACATAAGAATCGAAAGTAAGAGCCGCTTTCCCTTCACTTTTCGCACCGCTTTTGGTGGTGATTACCACTACGCCATTCGCTCCCCGGGCGCCGTAGATGGCTGTTGCCGAAGCATCTTTCAACACGTCGATACTTTCAATATCGGCAGGATCAAGGCTGGACATGCCATCTTCCGTCGGAAATCCGTCGATAATGTAAAGCGGTTCGTTGCTTTGCGTAATTGATATACCGCCACGAACACGCACTGACATAGTAGCACCGGGCTGACCGTCTGTCTGTATAATCTGCACACCTGCCATACGTCCCGCTAAAGCTTGGGTTACATCAGACGAAGGAACTTTGAGCAAATCGTCGCTTCTCACAGAAGCCACGGAACCGGTCAGGTCTTTACGCTTTACTGTTGCATAACCGATAGCTACCACCTCATCCAACAATACCGACGCAGCTTTCATGGTCACATCAATCTGTTTTCTTCCTTTCACGGGTACTTCCATATTTTCCAATCCGATAAAAGAGAAAACCAAGACATCTTTCTGCGAATCACTAACGGTAATGGTGTATTTACCATTGATATCAGTAATGGTACCCGTGTTTTGTTTTCCTTTCACGGTTACATTTCCTCCAATCACTTCCAAGCCTTCGTTGTCCACCACCTTACCGGTAACGGTCAAACTCTGGGCATAAATGCCGGATACACCGACAAGAAGCAATAAAATGCAAATAATTCTACTTTTCATCATATTCTGTTTGTTATTTATATTCACTATGTTTCATTGTTTATCATTGATTTACTACCCGGGTAGATATAGGACTCCGGTCGGTCATTTCTACCACCTGATAAGCCCCGTCTATCTCGTCGTAAAGCAACGAGGAACCCGTATATTGTCGAGAGTAAAAATTGCCATTCAACGCAGGATTGTCTGTTCCATAACTAAATACTGCTTGTTCGGTGCGATGACTCACTGTCAGTTCCGGTGCCTTGGAAGCATCCAAAACCGCTTTGATCGTCCAGTCGCCTACGTTAAAGGTATCACCGTCACGGTTAATAATAGAAACAGCCTCATCTTCTACCTGAATAATAGCCAGGAAACGGGTGGCAGAACAACCGTCAACCCGTGCAGTCAAATGCCACTGGTTGGGATACTCCGCTCCGGTGATAGCGGGCGGCACTACAAAACGGTCCGTTTGGGACAGCGTAAAAACATGTCCTCCAAAAAGCTGCGTCATAGCCATCCATCCTTTGGTTTTATTATTTGTAGACAACGTTTTCTTTGTCGCATCCATCTTAAATTCCGTAGGACTATGCAACAGCCACTCCCAGCGGACAGCCTCCGATGCTTCCAGTTCATCATACACAATCACCGTATGAGGATGAAGCATCAACACATGTCGGCGGTATTTAGTCAACGGGGTGGCACCGAATCCATTTTCCGGCGTCTGCTCAATACCTGCCTGCTTGAAGTAGCCAACCCACATCGGGTCATTGCTGATACCTCTGTAAGCATGTGAAGCATCTCCCAAACAGTAACTGATATGCTGTCCGCCCATAGCACGCATCACACTGCCATAACCTTCGGTAGAATAAGGTTGTCCGATACCGTTTACCAACAGTGAATTATGCGCCCGCGTATGGCGATAGGACATCAGATTATGAGCATCGCTGAAATTCTGATAATAACCCGTACTGCGATACACATCGACACCCTTATACAACAGGTTAAAAGCATTCTGACTGGCAGTAGTGTGACTGCCGGACCCGAATGTACTGGAACGGAACGAGAGCGCAAGATCCTTTCCCGTATCTTCCGGAGCACTATGCATGGCTACTTCACCAGCGTCTTTATACCATACCATTTTATCAGCCCCGGCAGGAAAAGTTGTATTGTAATCCTGATCGGTACACATCCGGTAAAGACGCAATTCATAATCTCGACGCAACAGGTCCCGACATTCTCCGGCATACCATCCGGCATAGGAATTACCCGTTTCACATGCCAGATAGTCAGCAAAGGCGGCAATCAGACGGTTGGGTTCACTCCCCTTTTCACTACTGTCACCAAAGCCGTTGCTTTTCGATCCCGGCGGGCAAGTATAAACCAACGAACGTCCGGCATTCTGATACCACGGATGTGATAGAAAATCGTACCGACTGATAAATGAAAGAAGAGACGGCATATACGCCAAAGTCAATATATTGGCACTGAAATAACCGGTACCATTGTGCCATATACCGTCGCGATTGAAACCGGAAGCAGGAGCACGGGCTGTCCACAATTCATAATAGTACTCCATCATGGGCAACACTTCGGAAGAATAGGCCGGTTTGTCGTAAAGCGACAAAGCCACTTGAAAGAGGACACGCATATTCTGCTGCCAAAAATGATTATCAAAGAGATGGTTTTCCTGAAAACCGCAATTTACCTTGTAATAGTAACGCGCCACACGCATCATCAGTTCTTCGGCAGCAGTACGATCGGAAGCAGACAAATTATTATAAAGCAGATCGTAGGCTGCAACAAGACACCATGCGATGTTGCTGGCAGTAAAGTTGGATGCAAAAAGCTGTCCGTCAGCAGGGGGAGCGGCAATCAACGCTTCGAGAAGCTGGCGTAACTTTTCGGCATAAATTTCTTTTTGGGTCAGGTGATAAGCCTGATAAAGATAAGTGGCATGCTGCCGGAGTTCTTCGGCACGATTATATAAATCAGTCATTCCGGTGTATTCGGCGTTCAATGCCAGAGAAGCACGACTTTGTAGTTCTTTATATTCAGGGTGTGAAGTGACACGGTTACGAGCCCCCTCAATACGGTCGTCTAAAAAATAGTAAATACGAGGATGCAGACGGGGAGCATTTGCTAAGAATGTCTGAAAAGAAGGTGTTACAAATTCCGGTGTATCATTCTTCACTTCGAAACGATAGATAGCACTCCATTCACCGGGCATTGTCCCATTAAGATTAGTGGAACGAAAGCGCCAATACCATGTGCCAACGTCCAAGCGGCGATGAAGATTATACATACACCATTCCTGCGGTGCGGAAAGTAGCGTTTCGGAACTGCTGAAATCTTCAGTACGTGAAAGGGAAAATTGCAGTCTTTCGCCCGTCTTCATGGCTTGAGGGACAATAAGGGGAGCAGGATTCAGACACAATTCATTATCTGCTTTAGGATAAGGTTGTGTCCGTATCTTATCCTGATAGGCATCGGGAATTCCGGCTGGCGTCTCTGGCTGTGTACTGTCCGGTTCGGGCAGCGAGTCAGATGTACAGCTACAGAACAACTGTACCATGAACAAAAGAAAAACCGATAGGCGAAATGTGGTGTGCATATTATCTTTTTTTCTAGGTATAAGATTAGAGGGCTATTTTCAAAAGTTTCAATGTAAGAAGAAGGTAAAGCGGGATGGGGGGATCCCACTTTCCTTGAACTTCTATTGAGTAAGGTCGAATATTCTGTGACTATTTAAAGATTGTAATCATGGGGCGGCAAAGAGCTTGTTGATTAAGAGCTGTCTTAACACTAATGCCTGCCTCTGTCGCATTAGTTACTGCACCATTAGCTACATTAATACGTACTCCCGAAACATTACCTTGGTTATTGATGGTACTGGAAGCATAGTTCACTGTATTAATCGGATCTCTATCAAACATTTTACCATTAATAAATCCAAACTCCGGAATATTTCTGAAGTCCTCACTACCAGTAGCAGGCACCTCTTTCATAGTGAACAACGTACCCATAAACGCACTCAATTGCGGCAATGTAGGAATATACCATGCACTCAAATTCTCACTATCAGGAGCATGTTCTCCCACCCATTTCTCATAAGTTGTTTTAAACGCAACATCTCCAAGACCTGTTAATAAAACGTCCGTAGTCTGTGTTCCATTTGTCACACTGGCAACTGTTTCGGTCAAAGTAGTCAATAATTCAGTATTAAGAGTTTGACGACCAGTCGCCACATTTTCAATCGCTACCGCATATCCGGCAATTGTCTTGCCCTGAAGTGCTACAGGATAATTAGCCGACACATCACTACCAATAGCCTCCATTTTGAAAACAATACCGATAGCATCTGCTGCATCACGTACCACTTTACCTTCAGCATTGATATAACTACCAACCTTCATTTCCAATGCTTCATAATCCGGATCCACTCCTACTTCAATGTCAAAGTTTCCATCTCCGATTTCAAATTTAGCCATAATCTGCATATTAGCGTCCAAAGGTAATGTATTTGCCGGTATTTTAATCTCTTTACTATATCCGCCACTCAATGCCATGGTTATTTCTTCTGTAAATTTACTTACATTTGAAGGAGCAAAAAAGAAATTAGCGAACCAATTGCCATCCGCAGAAGCAAAACCTGCATTTGTATAAGTCACAGGAGTCGTAGCAGAACATTTACCCTCTAAAATATCATATCCGCTCAAAGCGTTATATTTTATTTCCAGTTTATTAGCTGCCGCAGCTACTTCCGGATTCTTCGGTTTTACGCTCACATTGGCAAACGGCCGCTTCAATGTCACACTGGCATTACCAATCGTTTCCAATTTTCCGCAGAAAGCGTCGCTGGCTGCCATCAACGCATCATTAGTCAGATCGAATGATGCAGTATTATATCCTACTGCTCTCAAATCAGCAGTGTTATATACTTTATTAGCGGCACCGCTTTCCGGTACATATTCAGCCCAAAACAATGCTTTCGACACTTCTTTTTGTTCATCTACGGAAATAGTGAAAGATACCTTACCGTCTGTAATCGGTTTAGTTACCTGATCGCCTATCTTATTGCCATCAGCATTCAGTAATTGCATGATACATTGCATCGTATAACCGTCAGGAATGGTAACCGCACGGCTAAAGACGTTATTTACAGGAGCCTGTACAGAGATAGTAACAGGAGCATTGATTTCTGTTCCGTTGTCCGAAACGATTTCTTCTTGTCCACAGGATGCAAAAAGCACTACGAACAAAGCCATTAGCGAATAAAATAAGTTCTTTTTCATGATCTTAATTGTTTTATGGTTAAGCTATTTTTAATTGATTTGTCTATTTTATAATTCTCCAAGATCTACCTCCAGATCACCTTCATAATCGGGGTCGATCCCTATTCCTCCATTGATATCGGAAGTCAGGAAGTTACCGCGTACCGTTGTGTTTTTGCCCCGTTCGCAAGGAATACGGAAAGCTGTACGTGCCAGCACTTCATTCTTCTCATTCAAGATTTCGAGTTCTACAGGAATAGAAACGGTTTCTCCGGCATCGGTCAACACATAGTCGAATCCCAGTTTCAGTTCTTTCGTACCATCGGCAGGGCGTTCAAAGGCCACTTTATATTCCATGTACATGAGCGAGTTCTTGGGTACATCGTCCCACAAATTGTAGCCGGTAGGTAAATAATCACTGTACTTCACACGAGCGGTAAAACTTTCACCTTTCAGTCCGCCTGTGGACAGTTTATTGAGAAACGTTGCCACATCTTTAGCCACCAGTTCATAGCGTGCTACGGGGCGATACAGTTCAACGTCAAGACTTGTTTCAGCTCCCCAATGATTGCGGAAAGAAGTCAGGTCTGCCATAGCAGAAGCAGCAAAAACATCTTTATAGCGGCTATTCCCTATATACTTTCCGGCAGGAAGGATAAAAGCCAGATTCTTGGCATCGTAAACAAGTCCCTGTTCCGGTGTCTCCGCATTCACATAATCGGCCCACACCAGGATGCGGTAATTACGGGCGTGCAGCTTCATACTAACAGACAGACTGGCACGGTTAAAATCCTCTTCATATACCGTTTGCCGTGCCGCCACCTGTCTATCCAGATAGGCTTCTACGATGAAACGACGCAGATAGTTAGTTTCCGACGCACGGGTGATGGTCACCGGTGCTCTTTCTGCCAAACTTAGATTCATTGCCAGATTAAGGTTGAGTGTTACAGCTGTCGGGTCCACTCCCAGTTCTCCTTCGGGAGTCATTTCCGGTTCTTCGTGCAGGCTGCATCCATTCACCAGCAGGGTGATGAACAACAAGAAAGTGCACTGTGCCAGTATATATAAATTTCTTCTCATATTGTTATTTTATTTATATGTATGTTCCTATCTAAGGTTAGAAGCGGTAGACCAACGATGCTCCCACACGGGTTATCCCCCAGTAATGACGGACACGCGTATCCAGCTGTGCGCCGTTGTCTACATTATAATAGGTGTTATACTTCATGTTGGCATATCCCACTCCCAGATTAAATTCCGCTCCCCAGTGTTTGGAAAGAGGGAGTTTGTAACCGTAGCTTATTCCGGCTCCCAACAGCGGACGATCAGTATCTTGATAACGGTCATCGTTCCACTTTACGTTAAACCATGCCACGTGGGCGTGCAGTCCGACAAAGTGTCCCCGTCCTGTTTCATTTCCTATCCACCAGCGGGCTTCAGGTTGCAATGCTACCGTACGCACGCCGTGCTTATCCCCCAAGTCCCACAAACTGCAAGTCAACGGCAACTCTACCGTGATCTTTTTATGCACCTGCATTTCCACGGCAAGGTTCAGCAAAGCACAAGCATCATATATTACATTCGTTTTCAGTGCCAGATAGCGTTGACCATCAAAGGCAGCCGCTTTCTTTCCTGCATTCTCTTTGCCGGATTGGCGTTTATCCTCCTCCTTTTTTGAAGAAGTCGCAACTGCTGTTTCCTGCTTTTTCCCGCCGGGCTTGTAAACCGTAGTTTCCTCCGGAGCTGCCGAAGTCTGTACACGGGGTTTACCGGGAGTCTGTGCCGACAAGACGGTTATGCCCGATAATGCAGCCAACAGACATATAGTTCTCATATTAAAAGTAGAGTGTCTCATATATTCGTATCTTTCATGTTCATTGATCAGATTTCCAGTTCGGGCACTGTATCCCTCATTACCGTTTCGTACCCATCCTCATTGATGACAGTAGCTTCACCTTTATAAGTGATATTCACCTTCTCTTGAGTGCTGCGGATAAAGAATGAAGGAGCACCGTCGGATTTCAGGTTTACACTGATTAGCCATCCGCCCACTTTGATACGTCCATCAGACAAGATTTCAGGGTCTTTGGCAGGATATTTCAGTGCATGTGTATTGATGATAGTGGCAAAACGATATACTTGTGCTTTTTCCGATGTAGCGGTGAAATGCCAGTGATTAGGATACTTCTTGAACACCCCTTTGTCATCAGCACGTAGCCAGTTGACTGCCGGATAGAAAAAACGGCTCGTTGTATCTGTCTGCAATGTTCCGGTGGAGAAAAGATAAGCGTCTGATGCTCCTCCGCGGTTCGTGGCTTGAATATGCACGAAGCGATGATTCGATTGATCCACTGTCATGGGATTTTCTGTGGTATGCAGCAAATAACTCCAGTTTACAGGTTCGTCTGCCACGAGTTCGTCATAGATAAAGATGAGTCCTGTCTTTCCCAAATTGACAATATGACGGCGGAACGTTTTCACATGGTTCTCATCCCAGCCATTTTCGGGCGTATAATGCACCTCCGACTGTTCGCCGCGTGTCAGCCAAAGCGGTGAAATCACTTTTCCGTAAGCATTGGAAGCATCACCCAGCACATACCCGATCTTCTCGCTGGCATAATAACGGGGAATCCATCCATATCCTTCCGTACCGATACGTTGTCCCATACCGTTCACCAGAATTGTATTGTGAGCACGCGTGGCACGATGACACAACATACTATGTACGTCGGTAAACTCAATGTGGTGTCCGCTACTGTAAAATAATGGTTTTCCACCATAGAACGTATTGAAAGCATTCTGATTGGCAAGTGCATGAGAGGTAGAACCATAAGGGCTTGACCGGAAACTCCACATCGCATTTCCACCTACTCTGTCCCAGTTCGTCTGGAAAGAGGCAAGTCCTGTTGCGGGGAAGACGTATCCTGCAGGGAGTGCTGTCAATCCTTCACCTTCCGGCAGAGGTTTATCACATTGCAGGCGGAACCAGGCAAGATCACCGGGCTTACTCAATAAGGCTTTCTTCATATAATCCGGTTCCACCTTCAATGTGCGGCGTACGAAATCAGCGGCATAAGTGTTTCCGGTAAGGCGTGCCAGCGCATCCAAATAACCTATACGGATACTGTTTGGACGTGCCACATTCTGATGCGAACTTCCGTTTCCTCCAGATTTGGAAAAAGGAGGCTGCTGGAAGATGGTATACATGATATTTCCCTGATACCAAGGATCGGAAAAGAAGTCGTAACCGGTCAGTTTGCTATAATAGTAAGGCACTTCGACTAATGTACGGGTGTTGACCGTAAAGTAAGAATCGCCATTGTGCCAGCCACCGTCTTTGTTCAATCCGGGAAAACGTGCCAACCAGACGTTATAACAGTAATCCACCCATGTATCGGCTTCCGGCAGATCGCCATATACACTGAATGCCGCCATTGTAAGGATGCGAAGTGTCATCTGCCACACATGATTGTCGGCGATGTGGTTCTCCATCCGGTTATT
Source organism: Bacteroides celer (assembly GCF_002632415.2). NCBI lineage: Bacteria > Pseudomonadati > Bacteroidota > Bacteroidia > Bacteroidales > Bacteroidaceae > Bacteroides > Bacteroides celer. The sequence goes on from NZ_CP178209.1 coordinate 5,000,491, forward strand.
AAAGTTCTCATACATTTCACCACCTTTATTTTTGATGGCTTCCAGCAATGCTTTCTTTTGTGATGTATTCAACCGGTCGTAGAAAGAATCATAAGCCATAGAGCAGAGAGATAATAAGCTAGAAGCATTAAAATCTCCTTTCACATTCTTATCTTTATCCCAGTCGGCCATAATAAATACCCGTTTGATGGCTTCGTCAGCATATTTAGTATCCTGCGTCAGCAACCAAGCCCGTATCAATGCTTCGGTATTTCCCTCTTCCGCATCGATGATGCGCCGGCTCTCACGAGTGAGGTATGAATTTATCTGCATCTCGTTCTTCAGGTTCTTCACCTGCGAGACATTAATATCTTTCACTGATTTCATTGGAGTCTGAAGTACCTGATCTGCACGCTCAAGATACCATTGCCTTTCTGCCTTTTGTTTGCTGTGATTTATAAAGTCCTTCCATTCGTTCTTCATGATCCACACACGCGGATGGTCGGCAGGTAGTTTTGCCAACACTGTTTTCAATGAAGGCGGACAGAATTTGCCCGGACGATCTTCTACGGTGACTTGCTGTGTGCTTCCCCAAGTCACTTGTCCGTTTTCTACGTAACCGAACTGCCAGTACCATACCCCCGGCGCAAGCGGTTGTTCCGGATTATAGAACGGCCAACGAGTTTCCACCTGAACAACTCCGGACTTCAATCCGGCATCCTGCGAATAACGTAACCGATAGGTAACTTTTGTTTTATCTACCTTCTTTACTTTGTGTTCGAATCCATCCAACGGACTGTCCTGCGAGTTCATATCCGAACGGAGCGGCCATTGGAAAGAAACCGCACGGTCATTTACCACCGCTTTATCAAGAGGATAAGGAGTGGCACGCATTTCATGCATCAACGTTGTTTCCGTCAACTTGATGACTGCTTGTTTTTGCGCATGTGTCATCTGTGCAGCCACAGACAAGATTACGAATGAAATCAATAATACTTTTTTCATGATATCAAATGATTGGTTTTTCTGTAGGCAAATGTAGATAAACTGTCCGAAACGGAACTTTCAATTCATTTCTTCCTTCTCTGATACTGTCTAATAGGACTTTGTTTTCGTTCATTTCAACTTTAAATTCGTCCAAAACAAGCGTTACAGGAAGCTACAAAGAGGGTAAAAGGGTAAAATAGCCCCCAAAACGGAATGACTGGAATTGATAGAAAGATGAAGGTTATTAGTTCTTGTTTAGGTTTTCACCACAGAGGACGCGGAGGACACAGAGGTGAATTTGGTTTATGACTTACGGTGGTGACCCTAATTCTGATGCGTAATCCTCCTACTATAAAGTTGAAAAACATAAAAACATCTGCCACCTGCAACAAAACGCGTGTAATACACTAATTGACAAATAGTTGTAGCGTGGCAGATACTGTTGCAGATAGGTTGCAGATCAAAGTATCTGCAACACAGTATAAGCCTTGCATAAGCCAATTCTCCAGGAGGGCAAAAATTTATTGTATGCATTAACTTCCCGTTTCCAGGCGGGGAACTGTCGTTTCCGGCATTAGAAATTACAGTTTCCACGGTAGGACACGAGAGTTTCTAAGGCGGGACACGAGAGTTTCTACGTAAGGATACTGTCGTTTCCCCGTAGAGACACCACAAATTCTCCATAGACATCCCAATTATCCCATAGCTTTGCACAAAGGAATCAAGGCTTTTTCTTTGATTATATAACGCGTTGCAGATACTTTATCTGCAACCTATCTGCCACAGTATCTGCCACGTTCCAACTATTTGTCAATTAGTGCATTACACGCGTTTGGTTGCAGGTGGCAGATGTTTTTATGTTTTTCAACTTTATAGTAGACAAAAAACTCTCATTCATTTCTGTACCGGCATGAACAAGATTCACCTCTGTGTCCTCCGCGTCCTCTGTGGTGAACAAATGCATAACCGCAAAACAACTACTTAGTATGCTGCTTCACATACTCCGATGGCAGACAACCGACATACTTCTTGAAACTGGTAGAGAAGTAAGAAGAAGATCCGAACCCTACCATTCCGCTAATCTCCGAAATGGAGTAGCGCCCTTCAAGCAACAATTTACACGCCTTATTAAAACGGATGCGCCGGATAAAGTTGGCAGGCGGTTCACCGGATATGGAATTCATCTTGAGATACAGTGATGAACGGCTCATACAAAGCTGGCTTGCCAACTCATCAGAGGTGAAGTCTTCATTACTGATATTTTCTTCTACTACCTGAATAGCTTTGCTCATGAATTCCTCATCCAGATTATTCGAAGTCATTTTAGCAGTATCTATATCAATCGTATTCGAATAATAGTGTTTCAACCGCTGGCGTGCTTTCAGTTGATTAGCGATTTTTCCTTTCAATAAATGAATCGAGAACGGTTTGGTAATGTAATCATCCGCCCCAGCCTGAATACCTTCCGTCTGTGCATCGACACTTCCTTTGGCAGACAACAGCAGGACGGGAATGTGACAGGTTTGCAGATTTCGTTTAATAAGCTGGCAAAGTTTGATACCGTCAATACCCGGCATCATTACATCGGAAAGGACAATATCCACACGGTGCTCTTTCATAATAGCCAATGCTTCTTCGCCGTTTCCGGCGGTAAGCGTCACATAGTTCTGCCGGAAATTATCTTTCAGGTAATCCACCATTTCTTTATTGTCATCTACCAACAAGATAGTAGGCCGTTCTTCCTCGCTGCCGACTTCTATCTGATCGTCGTCCGATTTCTCGTCTGAAACCACAGCTGACGCATCACCAGAGAAATATTCATCAGCCACCGGAAGCTCCCGGAGAGAAGCAGATGTTTCGACTTCATGTGCCGGCAATTCACGCTCTTTCTCCGTGAAGGCAGCCATATCAGCAGGTAGCGTGACTTTAAATTCGGTATATTGAGCAGGTTCGCTTGCTACCGTAATAGTGCCATGATGCTTTTCTACCAGCATCTTCACCAATGACAATCCGATACCCGTCCCCTTTCGCTGACCGTCTACCTGATAGAAACGTTCGAAAATGCGGGTTAGCTGTTCCGGAGACATACCGATTCCGCTATCTCTTACCGTGAAGCCATAGGTATCTCCCTCTGTCCATAAGGAAAGCGAAATACTTCCACCGTCCGGTGTAAACTTAAAGGCGTTAGACAGCAGGTTCATCAAGATAGTCTCTACATACGTCCGGTCCGCCGGAAACAATCGTCCTTCCAGATCGGATTTTATATGAAAGCTGATAGCACGCTTCTGCGCATTTTCTTTAAACAGGGCAAAAGCATCTTGCAACAGTCCTTCTACATTCACCTGCGCAACATGAATAGGCATTGCACCTGCTTCGGCTTTACGGAAATCCAGCAACTGGTTGACAATGTGCAACAACTTACGACCGTTCTTATAAACGTAATCCAGTTTCTGCTGTACCGGAGTACCTTTCAGATTGCTCTGCCCCAGAAGTTCCTCCAACGGAGCCAATATCAGACTCAACGGAGTACGCAACTCATGAGACATATTCATGTAAAAACGTACTTTCTCCTGACTGATTTCTTCTATCTTGTTTCGTTCTATCTGTTCGATCCGGACTTGCATCTTCATTTTGGCACGGGCAATAAAGAAATAGATCACAAAGACGAGAAGCCCTACAGAAAAGAAGATGAAAAGTGTCTTTGCCCACCAGGTCTGATACCACATCGGAATGATATGCACAAAAAATTCAGTGGTCGCCTCGCTCCACTTTCCATCGTTGTTGCATGCCTTCACCTTAAACACATACTCACCGGGCGGGAGATTGGAATAACTTGCCCGTGCAAAGGAAACATGACGGGAGTAGTTCCACTCGGTTTCAAAGCCTTCCAATTTGTAAACGAACTGGTTCCGCTTGCCAGCCAAATAGTTGATAACGGCAAACCGGATATTAAAAAGTTTCTGATCGGAAGGGAACGACATACCCAGCATCCGCCCTTGCTCGTCCTGATAATAACGTACCCGTTCACTTTTCATATCCGTAATCACCTGATTTAAGACAACGGCTCCTGTTACCACCGCATCCGGGGAATATGGATTATCACCCAATTCGTATGGCTTGAAATAGGCAACGCCCCCAAGAGACCCTAGGAAGAATGTACCATCGTGCGCTTTGCAAGCTCCGAAATAGTTAAACTGATCGTGAGGCAATCCGTCCTGCTTCGTATAGTTGAGGAAAGTACCCTCCTCCGTATTGAAGCAAGCCAGTCCCTTGTTAGTTGTCAACCATAAGCGCCCCCGTTCATCTTCCAGTATATTATAAATAAAGTCGTTTGGCAAACCATCTTTCATCGTATAGTGTTTCCAGGCAGTCGGTGCTCCTTCCTTATAGCAATATAATCCTGTGGAAGAACCGATCCAGATTTCATGACGGCTATCCTCCTGTACACAGAAAGCCTGTATCAACCCATGCAGATAAGCCGAAGAGGAAAGATGCAGTTCTTCCAGTTTCCCGCCGGCATACAAAAACAGGCTCTCTTCCGTACCAATCCAGATTCTTCCTTTTGAATCGCGAAACAAAGTATATATCAATACATTCTCCAACTTTTTATGCTTTTTAGCCAACGGATGCTGTGAAAGCTCGCCGGTCTGTTTGTCGAAAAGGTAAAGCCCGCTCATGCCGCCTACCCAAAGCGTTCCATCCGTTCCGTCTAATAAGGAGTAACAACTGTTAGTCAGGGAAGTAGAATGGGGAAAGGAATATGTTTCTATCCTGCCACTCTGATGACGCAGACGGCTCATTCCCCCTCCATGAGTGCCGATATAGACACTTCCATCCTTGTCCGTCCATATACATTTTATATTGTCCGACTTTAAAGCATTGGCGGAAGTACCCGTCCGGTAATATGAAAAGACTCCGGTTTTCCGGTTATAATAATTTAATCCGCCGTCGTTCGTGCCGATCCAGAGATTGCCATTATCCGGGTCTTCGGCAATACAGCTCACCGTGTTATCACTTAACGAATTCCTCCAGGCGGAATGTTGCAAGCGCCCGAATGACGGAGCGAGAGGATGATAATAATTAAGCCCGCCATAAAATGTACCGATCCACATTCCCCCTTGATTGTCTTTCAATATAGAGCGGATGGAATTATGCCCCAAGGTAGTCGGATCTTCAGGAGAAAAACGGCAGATACGGAAAGTTCCCGTCTCCGGTTCAAGGATAAGCAAACCTTCCATGGTTCCTATCCAAACCCTTCCTTTATCATCTCCGGACAATGTCCTGACCGAGTTCGTAAGGAAATAAGCAGGAGTATTTTGCTTGTTATAATGATGTTTTATTTGAAAGTTGTTATCTACACAATACACGCCGTTTGTCAATGAAGCCAGCCAACAGTTGCCGGTTTTGTCATCATAGAGCATATCGGAGATGGTTTCTCCTTTCAATTGGAGAAGAAGCCGGGTCACGTTTTCGTTGCGTACATAATAGAAATAGACACCTTCCGAAGTTCCCAACAGGAAACCGTCATTCATCCGGCAAACTGAATAGATCGTTTTTCCGGCAAGTTCCGGCTGCACTTTCATCCGCCCGGTCTTTTTATCAAAAACCACCAGGCCGATATTGGTAACAAGCAAAAGCCGGTCGCCTTCCTCCGGTTCTCCGATAGCCAATACTTGCATCGGCTGATTGTCCGGTGACGAATAATTGGTGAAATTATTCCCTACTATATTATAACGGGATAAACCGACCTGTGTACCTACCCATACCGTACCTTTCGAATCGGTATGAAGTGAATAGACATGATTGTTTGCCAGACTGGTCGTATCATCCGGCGCTTTATAATACGAAACGAAACGGGAACCTTCATACCAGTTCAGTCCGTCTATGGTGCCTACCCAAAGCTTATTATTATGATCTTGTGTCAGAGCAAGCACAGTATTTTGCGACAGCCCGTCATCCACGGATAATCGCTTAAAATGAATGAAGCTGTCGGCGGCCGATACAGCCAAAGGAAAAAATAAAATGCAAACGGTTAATCCGAATAGGTATCTAAATAGCAAATGTCGGTCTTTCATGAGCTAATATTGAAGAATTTATCGTAAAGATAAGTATTTTCAATTCAATCTGATAAATGAATCCCGTTTTTTAACTCATATAAAGGACCGGTATCGGCTCAAAACAGGGTAACCGCGCCAAAGTCCGACAGTTATGAATTCATATTTTAGATGCGGTTGCCCTGAACTTTAATTTTTTTTTACGGTTTCTCTTCAAGTTAGTAAGACGGATTTTCTGATTTTTCTTTCAGATCTTTATAACGTTTCAAGGCTTCCAGATAATAATAATCGGCATAATTGAGCGGAGTATCAATTTCACTGTCGTGCGGGAAACTACCAACCGAATGTAACAGGACGAAACCATGATTTTCTCCTTCTTGGGCCAAATAATCATCAGAGGATAACTGTTTCAGGATATGCTCCGCATAACGGAAATATTCTTCCCCTTGTTTCTTGTCGCCATAACCACTCAACTCCAGTAATGCAGAAGCTGTTACGGCAGCCGCAGAAGCATCCCGCGGTTCATTCGGAATATTAGGAGCATCATAATCCCAATAAGGTACATAGTCATTTTCGGACGGGCGGTGATCGATAATGAACCGCGCTATTTTATGAGCGGCATCCAGATAGTTCTGCTGCTTGGTGAAGCGATAACACATGGTATATCCATACACTCCCCAAGCCTGTCCACGCGCCCAAGCGGAAGAATCGGCATATCCCTGAAAGGTTCCTTTCGACTCTACTTCACCGCTATCCGCCAGATAACTTACCACATGATAGGAAGTCATGTCCTCCCGGAAGTGATTCTTCAACGTTTTGTTAGCATGAGAGATGGCTATTTCACGATATTTCGGATTATTGGTTTGTTCCGAAGCCCAGAACAACATTTCAAGGTTCATCATATTATCAATAATCACCGGATAACTCCAATCACCGAAATCCCACGAACGAATCAGTCCGACTTCCGGACGAAAACGGGAGCACAAGCTTTCTGAAGAATGAATCAGAATCAAACTGTCCGTTGGCTCCGGTTTCAAACGGATGCCCTGCCCATAACTGCAAAACATCATAAAACCCAAATCGTGATTACCCGTATAATATTGCATATCCTGCAGACGGTTCGTATATTTACGCGCCTCTTTTGCGAGAGCCTCATCACCAGTCAACTCGTATGCCAGCCACATGGAACCGGGATAGAAACCACTCGTCCAATCTGTGGGGTGCTCCAGTCTGTACTTTCCTTCTTTAATAGAACGGGGAAAACAGGCGGTATCCGGTTCATTCTTCAATTGTTCTGCCATATAAAGCAACTGATGTCCCGCTGTTTTCACTGCATGGTCGAACCATGCCATCTCATTTCCTTTTGAAGCATCGCAAGCAGTCAGGAGCGCCATACTCCCTACCGCCAGTAAAAGTTTGTTTTTCATTGTTCCACTTTATTTTGTTACTGTATTCTATTACTGGCAACAAAGTTAGAGCAAGTCGCGGACAGACCCTTTGCAAATCTATTTTTTCATTTTCGTTTCTATTTCTACGGACTTTGATTTTGTCCAAAAGTGCTTTGTTTTTATCTTTTATAGAAAAACAGGCACAGATTTTACCCAATAAGCTGTTGTCAGACATAACCAAACAACTATGCAGCCTTTTGCAAAATCCGTGCCTCCACCAAAAAGTACGCGCTCTTCTATCTCACAATATCTTCCGGGAATTTAGCCGGCATCTCCACCCTCTTCCAGGTTTCATAATACCAGGTGTTCAACTCATTTCCATTCAAATCATTCTTGATAAAATATTTCAGATGGAGATAATCATTGTCCTTAATCTCAAATTCCAAAATATTGTCCTGATTGTCCAGCATCGGGAGATGAATGTTCTTCTCGATACTTTCCTTATAAGAATCGTCCGTGAGTTGTTTATAAGTACCGTATCCAGTAATAATCGCATCCGCACCGGGAATAATGGTAAAGTTAACAATTTGTCCGTCATCACCCAATACTTTAAATGTATTACTGGGTTTCAACGCTCCCGGAACATCGGGAGACTCGGATACATAATGGCAGAGCTGCCAAATACCTTTCAAATCGGCCGCTTTGAATTTGGTTTTCTTCTGGGCCGTCGCACCTGTTACCGCTAACAACATTATTGAAAGCATGGTAAAGAAATAGAGCTTTTTCATTGTTGTATTATTTTAGTTAACACTCTCGAATGCGTATTTCCAAATATAAAGATTTATTTTGAGAATACAGCAATTCAGAGCATAAAAAAACTCGCATAACCTAAAGATTATGCGAGTTTTACATAAATATACCGAAATATTAGAAATCAGCATTTCTTGGTGTACGTGGGAACGGTATCACGTCACGGATATTCGCCATACCTGTTACAAACAATAACAGACGTTCGAATCCTAATCCGAAACCGGAGTGAGGACAAGTACCGAACTTACGGGTATCCAGATACCACCACATATCCTTCATCGGGATATGCATTTCTTCAATACGGGTCATCAGCTTGTTATAGTCGGCTTCACGTTCGGAACCACCGATAATTTCACCAATTTTCGGGAAAAGAACGTCCATGGCACGTACAGTCTTACCGTCTTCGTTCTGCTTCATATAGAAGGCCTTGATTTCCTTCGGATAGTCAGTCAGAATCACCGGACGTTTGAAGTGTTCTTCCACTAAGAAACGTTCGTGTTCGGAAGCCAGGTCCACGCCCCAGTAAACCGGGAATTCGAACTTATGCCCTTTCGCAACAGCTTCTTCAAGAATCTTGATACCGTCTGTATAAGGCAAACGTACGAAATCATCTTTCAATACACCTTGTAGACGTTCAATCAAGCCTTTGTCGAACATATCGTTCAGGAACTTCACATCATCCGCACAGTTATCCAACGCCCATTTCACACAATATTTGATGAACTCTTCTGCCAAGTCCATGTTGTCTGTAATGTCGTTGAAAGCAACTTCCGGCTCAATCATCCAGAACTCTGCCAAGTGGCGGGGAGTGTTGGAGTTTTCGGCACGGAACGTAGGACCGAATGTGTAGATAGCGCCCAAAGCAGTAGCTGCCAACTCACCTTCCAGCTGACCGGAAACAGTCAGACTTGCCTGCTTACCGAAGAAATCATCTTCATAAGAGATAGAACCTCTCTCGTCTTTCTTCAAGTCATACAGGTTCATGGTAGTCACCTGGAACATCTGTCCGGCACCTTCACAATCGGAAGCCGTAATGATCGGCGTATGGAAATAGAAGAAGCCCTTTTCATGGAAGAACTTGTGAATAGCAATCGCCATGTTGTGACGGATGCGGAACACTGCACCGAATGTATTGGTACGCGGACGCAAGTGAGCAATCTCGCGCAAGAATTCCATAGAGTGGCCTTTCTTCTGTAATGGATATGTATTATCGCAAGTACCCAGCACTTCGATTTCACGAGCCTGCACTTCCACTTTCTGTCCGGAACCCACTGATTCTACCATTTCTCCGTTCACGCTGATACAAGCGCCGGTAGTAATCAGTTTCAGCATCTCTTCATCGAAATTAGCCAAATCTACTACGATCTGCAAATTATTTATTGTAGAACCGTCATTCAGTGCGATAAAGTTTACTTGTTTGCTACCTCTACGGGTGCGAACCCATCCTTTCACATTGACCATAGCGCCAATGTCTGTGCGCTTCAACAGGTCAACAATTTTTGTTCTACCAATCTTTTCCATTTAACTTTTTCTTTTTAGATACAAGAAGACGAGGTTTCAAATGCAGGATGAATTCTTTCCTGCTTTCTTTCCCCGTCCTCTGTCAAGTTGTTATTTATTGACTTATTACTCAAACGAACCCATGCGGAGGTAGTTTACTTCTGCTTCCGACAGGTAACGCCAGTCTCCGCGACGCAGACCTTTTTTGGTCAGTCCGGCGAAGAACACACGGTCGAGTTTTACTACTTTATAACCCAGTGATTCGAAAATACGACGAACGATACGGTTCTTACCGGAGTGAATTTCGATACCTACCTGGTCTTTCTTGAAATCATCTGTATAGCTGATCGCATCTGCATGGATTTCGCCATCTTCCAACTGGATACCAGCTGCAATCTGCTCCATATCTGCTTTAGTCAGGTTCTTGTCCAGATGAACATGATAAATTTTCTTCTTCAGGAATTTCGGGTGTGTCAGCTTGGAAGCCAGATCACCGTCATTCGTCAGTAACAGTACACCAGTCGTGTTACGGTCCAGACGTCCTACGGGATAGATACGTTCGTTGCAAGCACCTTTCACTAAATCCATTACTGTACGGCGTTCCTGTGGATCATCCGATGTAGTAACCGTATCTTTCGGCTTATTCAACAATACATATACCTTACGTTCGATGCTTACCGGTTCATCGTGGAACTTAACCACATCCGAACGCTTGATCTTTGTACCCAATTCCGTTACTACCTCACCGTTTACAGAAACCACACCTGCTGTGATAAACTCATCAGCCTCGCGACGTGAACAAACACCGGCATTAGCCAGGAACTTATTCAGACGGATCGGTTCATTCGGATCAACAAACTGTTCCTTGTACTCGATCTGTTTCTTTACGCTATACTTAGCATTCGGATCATAATCGCCGGTACGCGGACGAGGACGATAGCCTCCTTGTGAACGGTCATTGTTGTATCTCGGACGGTAACCTCCCCCACCGCCGTTATTGCTGCGATAGCCGCCACCTTCGCCGTTATTAAAACGGGGACGATACGGACGGTCACCACCTTCACGGTTGTAAGAAGGACGTTGAGGACGGTCGCCACCTTCGCCGTTATTAAAACGGGGACGGTAAGGACGGTCGCCACCTTCACGGTTGTAAGAAGGACGTTGAGGACGCTCGCCACCTTCGCCGCTATTGAAACGGGGACGTTGAGGACGGTCATAAGAACCACCTTCACGGTTGTAAGAAGGACGTTGAGGACGGTCATAAGAACCACCTTCGCGGTTGTAAGGACGTTGCGGGCGTTCACCTCCTTCATTATTGTTATTGAAGCGAGGACGATACGGACGATCTCCACCTTCACGATTGTAAGAAGGACGTTGGGGACGGTCGCCATAAGAGCGGTCACCGTACGAACGCTGCGGGCGTTCGCCTCCTTCATTGTTGGCATTAAATCGCGGGCGATACGGACGATCCCCGCCTTCACGGTTGTAAGAAGGGCGATACGGACGTTCTCCACCTTCTCTGTTGTAAGACCTGTTACCATCACGGCCGGCACCTGTATTCTCTTCATTGAAAGAATTTTCGCGCCATTCTTCGTTTTCTGTGCTCATTTTTTTATTCGAATAAAATTAGACTTTGGCCTCACGGCCTATTTAAAAAACACGTTTATTATATAAGTAAACAATTAAAGCCCCGTATATGTATGGGGAGTGATTGCTCTTAACTCTTTTTTAATATCTTCGCTTACATTCAATTCTTCGATAAACTCTTTAATAGAACTTTCTGTAATAGCTTGGTTGGTGCGGGTTAACGCTTTCAAAGCTTCATACGGATGCGGATAAGCCTCACGGCGCAGAATGGTTTGAATAGCTTCTGCCACTACGCTCCAACAGTTATCCAAGTCACGATAGATAGCTGGTTCGTTCAGCAACAGTTTACGCAATCCCTTCAAAGAACTCTGAATAGCAATCATGATATGACCGAAAGGCACACCTACATTACGCAGCACTGTCGAGTCTGTCAAGTCGCGCTGCAAACGGGAAACAGGAAGTTTCACAGCCAAATGTTCCAGGATAGACGTTGCTATACCCAGGTTACCTTCCGCATTTTCAAAGTCAATCGGATTCACTTTATGCGGCATGGCACTCGAACCCACTTCTCCGGCTTTGATCTTCTGCTTGAAGTACTCCATAGAGATGTACTGCCAGAAGTCACGATTCATATCGACCATAATCGTATTGATACGCTTCATACTATCAAAAACAGCAGAAAGGTTATCATAGTTCGAAATCTGTGTAGTATATTCTTCACGCTCCAATCCCAGTTTCTCTGCAACAAACCGATTACCGAATTGTTTCCAGTCATATTGAGGATAAGCTACATGATGCGCATTGTAATTTCCGGTAGCACCACCAAACTTAGCGGTAATCGGACATGCCTTCAGCATAGCCAGCTGACGTTCGAGACGGTAAACGAATACCATCACTTCCTTGCCTAAACGAGTAGGAGAAGCCGGTTGACCGTGAGTTTTGGCAAGCATTGGAATGTTAGCCCATTCTGTCGCATAGGTTTTCAACTGTGCAATCAGCTCTTCAATCAACGGGTAATAAACCCGCTCCAATGCCTCTTTGATAGAAAGAGGAACAGACGTATTGTTAATATCCTGAGAAGTCAATCCGAAGTGGATAAACTCTTTGTAGTCATCCATTCCGCCCATCTTGTCAAATTCTTCTTTCAGGAAGTATTCTACAGCTTTCACGTCGTGGTTAGTTACACTCTCGATATCTTTAATGCGCTGTGCGTCTACTTCAGAGAAGTTACGGTAGATATTCCGTAAAGTTTCGTACACATTGCTATCGATTCCTTTTAATTGCGGCAAAGGGAGTTCGCACAAGGTGATAAAGTATTCCACCTCTACCTGTACACGGTATTTAATCAGTGCAAATTCAGAGAAATAAGCTGCCAAAGCTTTAGTTTTGCCTCTATATCGACCATCAATCGGAGATATGGCCGTTAATACATCAAGTTCCATACGTTTTCTTAGATAATTATCAGACTGCAAAATTAACTCTTTTTCCTGAGTTATAGAGCAAAAGGATAGAGAAAGTTTGTATAAAAGCGGTAAGAAATAAAAAAAGCCTCACGAATTTCTTCGTAAGACTCTGTTTTATAGTGGGCGTTGACGGATTCGAACCGCCGACCCTCTGCTTGTAAGGCAGATGCTCTGAACCAGCTGAGCTAAACGCCCTTGTTAATGAGCCGGAAGTGTTTCGTTTTTTTGTGTGGGCGTTGACGGATTCGAACCGCCGACCCTCTGCTTGTAAGGCAGATGCTCTGAACCAGCTGAGCTAAACGCCCGTACACTTCCGTTTCAAAAGCGATGCAAAGGTACGGCATTTTTTGAATTCTGCAAACATTTCATGTATTATTTTTCAAGAAAGTTTTTGCGCAATAAAGAAAAGCTCTGATTATCAACAAATAATACAAAAAAGTTTTTTTTCTCACAACTTTCACTTCGTCCAGTCTGTCTACCAGATAAAGCAACTTATTTACGAATCACCCGTGCCGGATTCCCGACTGCAACACTGTCGTCGGGAATATCTTTCGTCACAACACTCCCCGCTCCTATCACACAACGATTACCAATCGTCACACCGGGACAGATAATAGCGCCGCCACCAATCCAGCAGTCTTCGCCAATCGTCACCGGATAAGCATATTCCTTAGAGCCTCTTCTTTCCTGATAATCCATCGGATGATGAGGCGTATAAATCTGCACACAAGGACCGACCAGTGTATGAGTACCAATTGTGATATATCCTCCATCCAGGAAAGTGCAATTGGCATTAACAAACACATGTTCACCCAACTTGATTCCGTCTCCGTGATCGCAATGGAAAGGCGGGCATATAATGGAAGTTTCAGGAATCCCCGGTACCAACTTATCCAATAATTCTCTATAACCCTCATCGTACGTACTCATTCCCCGCATACGTGCCAATAGTTTTTTGGCATGTTCAAAACGTACCTGCAACTCCGGTGCAGACATATCAGCCAACTGGCTACTACGCATCTTCTCAACTTCCGTCATACCTTATATTTCTTTGCCGTTAGTAAATACAAACTTCTTTTCGTTCGAAAGAGATTCGTTAAATTCAAACCCTTCCCAAGAGAAGCTTTTCAGATCCTCCGGATTTTCAATTCGATTCTTCAGAATGAACCGTGTCATTTCACCACGGGACATTTTGATATATATTACTATCGAAGCCAATTTTCCATTCTTCCATACTTGAAATTCGGGAGTGATGACATGCACCTCTTTTTCCACCCGCTTCCAATCAAACAAGCTTTTCATCTCGTCACTGGCCAAATTGCAAAGTATGCCGCCGGCTTTCTTGATGTCTTCAATGAACACATCCGTCAAACGGGACTGCCAATAAGAAAACATCGTCTGATTACCCAGTTCAGGCAGCACTACATCTCCTTCCAACCGATAGGAACGAATAACGTCCAAAGGCCTCAACAGTCCATAACAAAAAGAAGTCAGCCGCAAGTGTTCCTGCGCATATTCAAATTCTACTTTCGAGAAATCTTTTGCATTCAACCGTTTGAACACAATTCCGGTATAAGCCAATAAAGCAGGCAGTTCCGGTGTACCCTCCGCATGAAAAGCCTGATAACGCTTGTAATTTTCCACAGCTATTTTAGCATTCACACGCAACAGGCGTTCCAGTTCGTCCACCGAAAACTGTGACATCTGCAAAGCAATCCCGGAAGCTTCTTTTTGAAATCGTGGAACCGTTTTCAAAGGAACTTTCACCTTTGAAGTTTCACTCATAGTCTTGGCACAAGATAGAAGTACTAACATTGTTAAATCTGATTTTATCTTTTCGAAAAACAAAAATAAAAAATAAATCGCTTCTCTTGCTGGCTAATAGACAGATTATCCCTAAATTCAGCCAATAATTAACTTTAATCATTTATTAATAACAAAAACACCCCCATTATGACATACACACTAATCCCCCTGAAAGTGTTATGCTTATTGACAATCTTCTGTTTGTATGGCAGTTTATCCTATGCCAGCGTAAACTCTAAACCTTTTGTTGTCCCCGAACTCAAACAATGGACAGGAAAAGATGGTAATTTCACTCCGGGAACAAATGCGAAGATAGTATGCACCTCTGCAAATCCAGAATTGCTGAGAATAGCCCAAATGTTTGCCGACGATTATCAGCAAATGTTCGGAAAAACATTAAGCGTAACTCAAGGCAAAGCCACACCCGGAGACTTCATCCTATCACTGTCAGCTGACAAAAAGCTGGGAGAAGAGGGTTATGAAATCAAGATTACCGATCGGATCACGACTTCTGCTCCCACCCCGACAGGGCTTTACTGGAGCACACGTACCCTCTTGCAAATAGCAGAACAAAGCCAGGAGCACTCATTTCCCAAAGGAATAATCCGCGACTACCCCGACTACTCCATCCGGGGATTCATGATAGACTGCGGTCGTAAATTCATTCCGATGAGCTATCTTCAGGATCTGGTAAAAACAATGGCTTATTACAAGATGAATACCCTGCAAGTCCATCTGAATGATAATGGATTCAAGCAATATTTTGATAACAACTGGGACAAGACTTATGCTGCTTTCCGTCTGGAGTCCGAAACTTATCCGGGACTCACAGCCCGCGACGGTTCTTATTCTAAAAAAGAATTTATTGATTTTCAGAAACAAGCTGCAACCAACTTTGTAGAGATTATACCGGAAATTGATATTCCGGCACATTCATTAGCATTCACTCATTACAAACCGGAAATTGGGAGCAAGGAGTACGGAATGGATCATCTTGACTTATTCAAACCGGAAACCTATCAATTTGCAGACGATCTGTTCAAAGAATACCT
The DNA here is from genome assembly GCF_002632415.2 of Bacteroides celer. Classification (NCBI taxonomy): domain Bacteria; kingdom Pseudomonadati; phylum Bacteroidota; class Bacteroidia; order Bacteroidales; family Bacteroidaceae; genus Bacteroides; species Bacteroides celer. The sequence continues at coordinate 5,016,117 of NZ_CP178209.1, forward strand.
GAAAGGTGACGACCCTGTATTCGTGGGCAAGCGTGTGCATATCGGTACCGACGAATACTCGAATGCCAAGAAAGAGGTAGTAGAAAAATTCCGGGCTTTCACCGACCATTATATCCGGCTGGTAGAAGGCTTTGGCAAACAAGCCGTGATATGGGGCGCTCTCACTCATGCTAAAGGAGACACCCCTGTCAAATCAGAAAATATCATTATGAATGCCTGGTATAACGGATATGCCGACCCAGCAACCATGATAAAAGACGGCTACCAGCTAATCAGCATTCCGGATGCAATGGTTTACATTGTTCCATTAGCTGGTTACTATCAGGATTATCTTAACGAGGTATTTTTATATAAAGAATGGACACCGGCACATATCGGGAAAGCCGTATTCGAAGAAAAGCACCCTGCTATTCTCGGTAGCATGTTTGCCATCTGGAACGACCATGCAGGTAATGGAATTTCCGTGAAAGACATTCATCACCGTGTATTCCCTGCGTTACAAACTCTAGCAGTAAAGACATGGACAGGGAAAGAAACCAGTCTGCCATTCGAAGTGTATAATGAAAAGCGTAGTGCTATCAGTGAAGCCCCCGGAGTCAATCAATTGGGAAGAATCGGCAAGAGTCCGGCATTGGTATATGAGCGTTCTACCGTTGCTCCCGGCAGCACTTCCACTTACCCGGAAATCGGCTATAATTATACAGTCAGCTTCGACATTACCGGAGCACCAGAGAAAAGCGGAACAGAATTGTTCCGTTCACCCAATGCCGTATTCTATCTAGCAGATCCAATTCGAGGGATGATGGGTTTTGCATGCGATGGTTATTTGAATACGTTCCCATATAAAGTGAATCCGGGAGAGAAAGCGACCATTCAGATTGAAGGCGATCATCGTAGTACCACACTCAGAGTAAACGGAAAGGTTGTTGAAGAAATGAACATACAGAAATGTTATTTCAATGCAGGAAAAGATTCTATGAGTTATATACGCACATTGGTTTTCCCGCTCGAGAAAGCCGGAAACTTCAATAGCCGGATAGAGAATCTGAAAGTACACAATTATCGTGTAAGCAAATAACAGAAAACATCTATTCGCAACAAGACAACTTAAACAAAAAACTCCCCCTTTGGCATTCCAAAGAGGGAGTTCTTTTTATTTTGATAAACAGCTAAAGCAGTTTATTTATATTCCTGCCAGCTCTTGATCTGAATATCACCCAATTTCAATTCACAGAATGCTTCGATAAAGGCACTTGCCAGACGAGCATTTGTAATCAATGGAATGTTGTGATCGATTGCACCACGACGGATACGATAGCCATTCGTTAATTCACGTTTGCTATGATTCTTCGGAATGTTTACGATCAGGTCAAACTTATGGTCAGCGATCATCTTCATTACATTATTCTCTGCACCTGGTTTCTCATCCGGCCAGTAAACCGGAGTCGCGTCTACTCCATGAGCATTCAGGAATGCAGCAGTTCCGGCAGTAGCATAAATCTGATATCCCTTAGCAAACAGCATACGGCTGGCATCCAGCAAATCCACTTTCGACTTCATAGCACCGGAAGAGAACATAACTGCTCTTTCAGGAATCTTGAATCCGGTAGCAATCATTGCATTCAGCAATGCTTCAGAGAAATCATCACCGATACATCCAACTTCACCTGTAGAAGACATATCCACACCCAATACCGGGTCAGCCTTGTGCAGACGAGAGAAAGAGAACTGAGATGCTTTTACACCAATCCAGTCGATATCAAATGCAGATTTATCCGGACGTGAGTACGGAGCATCCAACATGATGCGGGTAGCTGTTTCGATGAAGTTACGTTTCAGTACTTTAGAAACAAACGGGAAACTACGAGAAGCACGCAAGTTACATTCGATTACTTTCACTTCGTTGTTACGAGCCAGGAACTGGATATTGAACGGACCGGAGATATTAAGTTCTTTAGCAATCTGACGGCTGATTTTCTTGATACGGCGTGCCGTTGCAAAGTAAATCTTCTGTGCCGGGAATACCAGTGTAGCGTCACCGGAGTGAACACCGGCAAATTCCACATGTTCAGAAATTGCGTATTCCACCACTTCACCATTCTGGGCAACAGCATCAAATTCAATTTCTTTTGTATTTTCAAGGAATTGAGAAACAACTACCGGGTATTCTTTAGAAACTTCGGCAGCCATCTTCAGGAAGTTTTCCAATTCTTCGTCATCGTAGCAAACATTCATAGCAGCTCCCGAAAGAACGTAAGAAGGACGAACCAATACCGGATAGCCTACTTTTTCTACGAATCCTTTCACCTCTTCGAGACTGGTAAGTTCCATCCATGCCGGCTGGTCGATACCCAGTTGGTCGAGCATAGCAGAGAACTTGTTACGGTTTTCAGCACGGTCGATAGAGATCGGAGAAGTACCCAATACAGGAACCGACTGGCGGTAAAGTTTCATAGCCAGGTTGTTCGGAATCTGTCCACCTACAGAGACAATCACACCGCGAGGTTGTTCCAGATCGATTACGTCGAGTACACGTTCGAACGAAAGCTCGTCGAAGTACAGACGGTCGCACATATCATAGTCAGTAGAAACTGTTTCAGGGTTGTAGTTAATCATGATAGATTTGTAACCCAATTTGCGGGCTGTCTGAACGGCATTTACCGAACACCAGTCAAATTCAACCGAGCTACCGATACGGTAAGCACCCGAGCCCAGTACCACTACTGATTTTTCATTCTTATAATAGTTTACATCATAACCTTCTACTGCATAAGTCATATACAGGTAGTTAGTCAGTTCCGGATGTTCGGAAGCGATGGTATTGATACGTTTTACAGCCGGAAGAATACCCAGAGCCTTACGATGAGCACGCACTGCCAGGTTTTCTTTCTCCATGTTTCCGGTTGGATTCAGTACGAAACGAGCAATCTGGAAGTCAGAGAAACCTAATACTTTCGCTTCACGCATCACGTCAGCCGGAATATCTTCTACCTTATTATAAGCAGACAATTTAGCTTTGTAGTCTACGATATTTTTCAGTTTGCCAAGGAACCAGGGATCGATCTTAGTCAGGTCGTGGATACGTTCGATAGTATAACCTTCTTCCATGGCCTGTGCGATAGAGAAGATACGCAAGTCAGTCGGACGGGAAAGTTCTTTATCCAAATCGTCAAAGTGCAGTTCGTCGTTACCTACGAAACCGTGCATACCCTGACCAATCATACGAAGACCTTTCTGGATGATTTCTTCGAAAGAACGGCCGATAGACATGATTTCACCTACCGACTTCATGCTTGAACCGATTTCACGAGATACACCGGCAAACTTAGTCAAGTCCCAACGAGGAATCTTACAGATGTAATAGTCAAGTTCAGGAGCTGAATATGCAGAATTCGGAGTCCCCATCTCACCAATCTGGTCGAGTGTATAGCCAAGCGCTACTTTAGCAGCAACGAATGCCAACGGATAACCGGTAGCTTTAGACGCCAATGCAGAAGAACGGCTCAAACGGGCATTTACTTCAATCACACGGTAGTCGTCCGTATCAGAGTTGAAAGCATACTGAATGTTACACTCACCCACGATACCGAGGTGACGGATACATTTAGTAGAAAGTTCTTTCAACAGAGTCAATTCTTTATCATCCAGTGAACAGGTAGGAGCCACTACGATTGACTCACCGGTATGGATACCCAGCGGGTCAAAGTTTTCCATGCTGGCTACTGTGAAGCAATGGTCGTTAGCGTCACGGATCACTTCAAATTCGATTTCTTTCCAGCCTTTCAACGATTCTTCTACCAGAATCTGTTTAGAGAAAGCAAAGGAGCTTTCAGCCAATTTCAGGAATTCTTCTTCGTCGGCACAGATACCGCTACCAAGACCACCCAATGCATAAGCAGAACGTACCATGACAGGATAACCGATTCTGCGTGCAGCAGCAATGGCATCTTCCATGTTTTCTACTGCCTGGCTAACCGGAGTCTTCATCTCGATTTCGTTCAGTTTCTTCACGAACAAATCACGGTCTTCTGTATACATGATAGCTTCTACCGATGTACCAAGCACCTTTACTCCGTATTTATCAAGAATACCCTGTGTGTAGAGTTCCGCACCGCAGTTCAACGCAGTCTGTCCGCCGAATGCCAGCAAGATACCATCAGGACGTTCTTTCTTGATAATTTCTTCTACAAAATAAGTATTTACGGGAAGGAAATACACTTTATCGGCAATACCTTCAGAAGTCTGAATGGTTGCGATGTTCGGGTTTACCAATACTGAGCTGATACCTTCTTCTTTCAAAGCTTTCAGTGCTTGTGAACCAGAGTAGTCGAACTCTCCGGCTTGTCCGATTTTGAGTGCTCCAGAACCCAAAACGAGAACTTTCTTGATTTCCTTTTCCATTTCTTTTGTTGTTATAATAAGTTGTTATTTCTAAGTTCGTCCATAAAAAAAATGCGTTACCCTCAAAAAAGGATTAACGCATTACCAAAGAACTAAAATATCGTTTTTGGAGAAAAGAGAAGAAGTCTGCCGTTTCCGGGTGCAAAACATCCGAATGTAGATAATACTTACTTCTGATTTCCTGTTGATTCATTGTTAATATCAAAATTTGTGCAAAGTAACGACATATTTTGCAAATGACAAAAAGAAACGTTCATTTTTTACTGAAATAGTTTACCGCGTCAATGAAACGGTTGTTTTTTCCGTTAGCTTTTTAATGAATACTTTTTTATCATAGTAAGCACAAATCATGAAGTAACTACATTTTGATGTATCTTTCAGTTTTTATCCTTATCTTTGTCGCCATTATATAATAAGGTAATAAAATATGGGAAAAGAAAAAATCATATTGACGGGCGACCGTCCTACCGGAAGACTTCATATCGGTCACTATGTAGGCTCGTTGAAACGCAGAGTTGACCTGCAAAATGCAGGTGATTATAGCAAGATGTTTATCTTCATTGCCGATTCGCAGGCATTGACAGACAATATAGACAATCCGGAGAAGGTGCGTCAGAATGTAATTGAAGTAGCCCTTGACTATCTGGCTTGTGGCATAGATCCGTCTAAAGCTACCATCTTCATACAGTCGCAAATTCCGGAATTATGCGAGCTTAGTTTCTATTATATGGACCTTGTAAGCGTATCTCGCCTGCAACGTAACCCGACTGTGAAATCGGAAATCCAGATGCGCAACTTTGAAGCAAGTATTCCTGTAGGTTTCTTCACTTATCCTATCAGCCAGGCAGCGGACATCACAGCATTCCGTGCAACAACTGTCCCTGTGGGTGAAGACCAGGAACCAATGCTTGAACAGGCTCGTGAAATCGTTCGCCGTTTCAACTATATATATGGTGAGACATTGGTAGAACCGGAAATCCTGTTGCCGGACAATGCAGCCTGCCTGCGTCTTCCGGGAACTGACGGTAAAGCTAAAATGAGTAAATCACTCGGAAACTGTATCTACCTTTCGGAAGAACCGGAAGAAATCCAGAAGAAGATCATGAGTATGTATACCGATCCGGGACATCTCCGTGTACAAGACCCGGGAAAGATTGAAGGTAACACCGTATTCACTTACCTTGACGCCTTCTGCCTCCCCGAACATTTCGAACGCTACTTACCGGATTATCCGAATCTGGCAGAATTGAAAGCACATTATCAACGCGGTGGACTGGGCGACGTAAAAGTGAAACGTTTCCTGAATTCTATTATGCAAGAAATACTCGAACCGATTCGTAATCGTCGTAAAGAGTTCAGCAAAGATATTCCGGCTATCTATGACATGCTTCAGCAAGGATGCGAAGTAGCCAGAGCTGCTGCTGCCGAGACTTTGGCAGATGTGAAAAAAGCAATGAAGATTAATTATTTCGATGACAAGGAGTTAATCGAGGAACAGGTAAAACGTTTCTCACAGGAATAAGGAAGTTTGCATAAAAACGTATCATATAAAGTAAAGGCTGCCTACTCTAAGAAAGAATGGCAGCCTTTATTATAATATATAATTTAAGATTTAGCTAACTTCATCTTCATCATTCTTGAATAATACATCCTTTAATTTCTGATAAAGGAATGAAAGTATCAGTAATATCAGTCCGAGAATGATGAATACAATGATCTTACCGATAGTAGGCATTGCCCACAAATCATCAAATACAAGTTTAAGCAGAACGATTCCAAAAGTCGAAAGGCTTATCATGCGCATGACTTTCTGATGCAAACGCATCCCTAGTCCCATCTGAACAAATCCGGCAATACTTAATGAAAGCGAAAGTCCGGCACTGAAATCATCCACTCCTACCTGCCAGAGGAAAGAGCGTACCATTGTCACCCAAAGAAGAGTGACCAGAATATTGAGATAAATAGTGAAACGACTCTTGATGCCGATTAATAGATAGTATTGGCGTGCCACATAGCATATATTCGCTATTACAAATGCTGCCGTGAACCATCGTAGTACAACAGGCACAAAAGCCATGTTCTCCCATTGATCTCCCCATATATTTATGATATATACAAGCGTATTTATCCCAATAGCTAACATATAGAAAGTCAGACATTGGGTGATCGGGAATCGTTTTCTAAAAGCATAACAAACACTCGAAATGGCAATGGCAGTAAACAAGAACATTGCTCCGCTCCTCGTAGCTCCCTCAAAATGCAGGTGAAACTCCATCATAAATGTATAATAAAGTATGGCTACAGAGACAAAAAGCATGAAAGGATTCCAGAAACCATATTTCAGTTGACGGGCTGTAGAGAAGAATGGTCTATAATACCCCATCAACAGAGCAAATGCTCCCATAGCCAGCCCTACAAACAAAGAGGTGGCAAATGAACTGTTCAGGAAAATAGTGCTGACAGCATGATGCTCATGCATTACTACATTATATATATCCATCAGGTAAGAAATAAAGGTGAGTCCCACCAGTATCTTTGCCGCATATTCATATACCCGGATTCTCGACTTGATATAAAGCCATAATAATAACACCATTTCTGACGCCCAAACTAATGTTATATAGTTTCCATCCAACTGAATCGGAACGGTAATAGAGACAAATGTCAACACAAGCCCCAGAGTGGTATACACCAGGAATTTATAGTCTTTCCGGCTCTTCCATAACCAAAGCACCAGTCCTAAATTAACAAGAGCAATGAACAGGCTCAACAAACCGCTTGCTTTGAAAGACCATCCCATATTCCGCAAGAACAAAGCTCCCGAAAGCAGATAAATAAAGTTATTCGTTATAATGACGAATACCAGCCCCCGACTCATTGTTCGCATATCTTCCCCACGAAGAATAGAGAACACCGGAAGTAGAAAGATAAAATAAAACAGAGTGGTAAACAAAAACAAGTGCTCCGAAATAACTGTAGAACTGGAGGTATAGCTAAATAAAAGAAAGATTCCCATTATCAGCCAGGTAAAGACAAATGAGATCATCGGAAGCTCACCCCACTTCTTATAAATGGAAAGTCCGAACATACCGAGATTCAGGATACTTACATAAGTGAACAGTACCAGATAACTTCCCTCTCCACTGCTTACGATGAAAGGTGCAAGAAATCCTCCGACAAGTGAAATGATGGCCAGTTCGCGCCGATTGTATACCACAGACAAAACAGACATAAATACAGTGACGCCTATCAGAATGATAAACGCCATAGTCTGCGAGAAGATATGATAATAATGGAATGCAATGGCAACCGTAAGATAGAATACAGCAAAAGCACCACCCGCAAGCAACGAGCTAAATGTACGATACTTCTTTTGCAACCGTTCGGCAACGGCCAGTAATACAGCTCCCGTCAGGAAACCAAGTACGGTACGGAAAGTCTCATTGATCCAATTCTTATCAATAGCATACTTCACAAAGAAGCCTACACCGATGACGAATATTAGGATACCGATCTTTCCGAAGAGATTCTCACCGATGAACTTCTCATAGTTCACTTGTTTCTTTTGTTTCGGAACAGCCTCAACACAAACATCTTCCAGTTCTGTTTCAACCGTCTTTTCACGTGTTCCTTCCAGTGCCTCACGGATAACTGTTTCAACAACCGGCTTCTGTTTTTCCGGTACAGTTTCTTTTTGCTGTTTAGTCTCTAGTGTCGAAGTTTTTTCTATTATTTGAGGTGATGCAGAGATATCTTCGTTTTCCTTTTTCAATGCTTCTCCTTCAGGCTTTACCTTTTCAGTAACCCCTCTTTGCTGAACTTTGAGATAATCATCCATCCGTTTTTTTATCTCGTTCAGTTCTCTTTCTATCTTCCCAAAACGATTATCCAGCCTACTCAATAAAACAAAAAACATAATTAAAACGAATAGTGCGTATACGGTATTTATATCGTCCATAATATTTTAGATTTGAGTTCCATATCACAAATATATAAAATATTGCTACACAGAGCGATTATTCCAGTAAGAATGATTCAAATCAAGAGTGAATTAACAGAGATTCAAGCCCTTTCACTTTGCTTTGTATGTAATTTCATTATAGCTAATCAGAATATCATTATAGCTAAAAGGAAGATGCTAATAGCAAAAACAAATATGCTAATAGATTATTTTTTTCATTGGGATGATTAAAAAAAACATTGCAGTGTTTGCCACAATTAATGCAATGATTTTAGAAAGCACTGTAATGACATTTTTTCGATATGTAAGTAAGCGTCTCCGCGATTCTATATAGTGTATTAAAATAAAAAGGCTAATGATCCCTTTTTAGTCATTAGCCTTTTCCCATCTGTCAGGAAGCAGTTCCCTGTATTTTTCAATTGGTGTGTTCGGTTGCCATTCGGCTGTTCTGTTTATCACATCCGTGAGATACTCAAATAAATTCACTTTATGCATCCTACAAGTGAGTGCTATCGTATAGAGTATGGCGCCTCGTTCGGCCCCCTTATGGCTGCCGAAGAACAATGAGTTTTTTCTTGATAAGGATATGTACCGGTTCATCCGTTGTCGAGTAGACCAAGGGAATTTCACCCTCAGCCTCTCTCGGAACCGTACGTGAAAGTCTCCCTTCATACGGCTCTTCGCATTCAAATCATTTCTTTTGACGTGCATAGGGTACATATCCTACTTGCCAATGATAAAACAGATTGGGTTCTTTCTGAGCTATATAGGCTAACCAATAATGAGCAGATATGACACCTCGACGACGAAGTCTTTTATATTTCGTCTTTGCCCAATAAGCAATAGAGCGATTCAGATGGCACATAACTTTCCAAAATTCTGTTTTACCAAATTTCTCATAATAGTTTATCCATCCTCTTACGACATCATTAATATATGCTGCCACAAATCGTAGACTTCGATTATGGAGACGTTTGAGATTCCATGATTTTATTGTTTCATGTATTCTGCTTACCGATTTCTTGCTTATAGCAGGCAAATAACTTGTGAATAAGACGTTGTTGCGTTTATCTTTTGCTGCTCTTGATCTAAAAGTAAAGCCTAAATAATCAAAAGAAGTACAATGATAGTGCTTTGATGAACGACTGCTCATTTTACAGAATACTATTTTTGTCTTTTCCTCATTAAATTTCAATTTACATTCAGTAAAGCGTTCTCCAAGCCTTTCCTTTATGTATTCAGCTTGAGCCAATGTACTGCAATGACAAACACAATCATCAGCATATCTCTCAAAAGGTATGTGAGGATATTTATAAGACATCCATTTATCAAAGGTATAGTGTAGGAACAGGTTTGCTAAAATTGGACCTATGACTGAACCCTGCGGTACTCCCATGTCCCTCTTTACAATTTCTCCATCACTTCTCTGATAAGGGACAGTCAACCAACGTTTTATATAGAGAAGTATCCATTTTATATTGATATGCTTCTCCACCGCTTTCATTAATAAGCCATGGTCGATTGTATCAAAGAATTTGGATATATCTATATCTAAAACCCATGCATACTTCCAACACCGTCTTTCTGCCTTGGCTATGGCATCATGAGCAGAGCGATGCGGACGATAACCAAATGAATCTTCATGAAAACAGGGTTCGATGAGAGGCTCAATTACATTAACAACAGCCATTTGTGCAATACGGTCTTCAATAGTGGGAATCCCTAAAGGTCTTTTACCACCATTTGATTTCGGTATTTCTACAAGTTTTACTGCTTTAGGCATATAACTGCCGGAGCTCATGCGATTCCATAGACGATAAAGGTTGGAACCTAGGTTTTGCTCATAAGTGGTCATCTCTATACCATCAATGCCTGAACTACCTCTATTAAACTTTACTTTCTTAAAGGATTCAAAGATTATTCTTTTGTCTATTTGAAATGGTTTTGCTTCTTGCATTGTGTCCTCCTTAGTTTATCAAGTTGCACAATACAGTCCGCTGAATACGTTTCCCCCTTCGCTCCCTTCTCATTACAAGAACTTCAACACTACTACGGAGAAATCCGCCACAAATTGAGACTTTGATACTTTCTGCCTTACGTGTCATGCGTCTTTGGCATTTTCTCTTGACATTCTCAATCTGCTTCTCACGTTCCATCAAAGAGCCTATATAATGGTCTTGCCGCCTACACACCGTACACCAAAGGGACAGTAAACAGGTAACCTCCCTTCTTATCATAGAGCGTAGCCGAAGCCCTATTTCTGATGTAATCTGATAACAATAACGATGCTTCATCAACGGTTCATTTACATTCAACTCCATTATACATACCTTACCATATCTTCTGACTTATTACACACAACGTTCACCACTTTTTGATTGCTCAAAACGCAGCTTGTGATGGTTTGCAACCTGTTCCTGTAAACCGATTGCGAGGGACCTACCCTCATCTCTTTGATAGTTGCAGACAAAATTTCCATGATACCAGCCAATAGCATCATGTTATAATGCCCTCGTGACACACCAACCATATTGTTGTCCAGATAAGTGTCACCATAATTAAAGATGTCCACCACTGCATTCCACTCATTGCGAAGATAGGTAATGGCTTCCTGCAGTTCGCTCTTAGGTAATAAATCCCCCCGTTCTTCTATTTCATCAAGCATATCTTTTATTTCTCCGAGTATGTCCGGCGCATACTTTTTTCGATGCATAAGATTCTGTTCTACCGTCTATCCCTCAACCCCAACTTTATGCTTATGCTCGTTTTGATAAAGTGCGTTTATCAGCTCCACGATTCTTTTTGCATCCGGGTCCTTCTCACCGCAATCTATAAATTTCCGTTTTATATGTTGCAAGCACGGGATGCGTGTGATATTGGGATAAGCATCGCTTTCAAGCTTCCGGTAAGGTGAGTAGCCATCGCTTTGTATAATACCTTTGCAACCGCCTAATTCGTTAAGAATAACTCTTTCAGACCGGGAGCCGTCATCATAGAGCAGGTATATCATCCTGGTGTTTATGCCGACAACCACCCAAAGGTATCCCTTCCTGACTCTTTTTCCCTTGCTGTTCTTTTCCGGGACGAGTATTTTGTAATAGGTTTCATCGGCTGCCTTATAAGGATCACTCAAAGCTGTCTGCCGGATGCACTTATAAAGATTTTCGAAGAGGCTTGAGGCTTTTTCTATCAACTTATGAGCCGTAGGTTTCTTCAGCGTAAAGCCATGCCCCTCGAAGTAGTTGATGATTCTTTCAACAGGTAGCGATTGTATATAACGTAATTCCATCAATCCGGCAATAAATGAACCGTCATAGCTGGAATTCAAGAAGGCCGAAGCCGGTGTTTTTCCCTCAAACAGGCGACCTTCTTGCGTATAGGTGTGTATCTTGTAGACATGTTTGATGAAGCGCATGGGTACACATTCATAGCGGACGCATATTCTGGGAACAGTGGTAAACAACCGGGCCTTATTGATGTCAAAATCGGGATCATCGGGATAAACGACATGTTCTTCTTCCTCCATCTCATAATGCATGTCACGTTTGGCCCCATTGTTCTTTCTTGCTTTACGCTTATCTGCTTTTTCCGCTTCTATCTTCTGCCGCTCTTCTTCGGATATGGCAGATTGGGGAGCCTGTTGCTGTTCGGATGTGTTGGATACAAGTTTGGCGAGTCCCTTAGTAAGGCGCTGTTGCTTGCTAAGAGATTCGCCTTTTTGAAGGAGTGCCTCTTTAAGGGAAGAAACCTCCTTTATCAAAGCATCTATTTGGTCCAAGAGTCTGTTGTTGTCATTTCGTAATCCCTTGATTTGTTCCTTCAATAACTCTATGATCTCATCCTTTTTCATGGCATAAAGATATAAAAAATCAACAAATTAGCCAAATAAACCGGATGATATCTTTAGCACAAATAACTAATAGTCAGAATTTTGTATTAGATCCTAAAACGTTTTCTCAACCGTACAGACTTTAATGACACTCCATTTAAGATAAAAGACAAAACCTGATAAGAAATCTCGTAATTACCTGTATTGGGGTTAAATGTCGGTAACTCAAAACTTCCACCTTCGAGGCGCTTGTAGTACAGAAGAAAGCCATCGCCATCCCAACGCAGTATTTTTACACTTTGTCGGTTTTTACCAAAGAATAAAAAGATATCTCCAGAAACGGGAGACAAGTCCTTCATTTCCAATCGTATAATTTTGAATAAACCGTCAATACCAAGGTTCATACGAACAAAGCCCTGGTACAGATAGTAGCGATTGGCTGATGTTAGAGAATACATAGATCTCCCTCCGTTCTTTCGTAATCGCGCAACATTTTAATCACACCACCGGGTGTGGCCCGTTTGACCGAAATGGTGGTTCCACTGTTAAAGGTGATTGTGATCCCGGCAAGACTAAACTCTTCTTCCGACAACATGGCGGGTGCTATTTGAGTGAATGAAGGAGAGGAAGTTGTCGGTTGGGAGGGTTCAACGCCGCCATAATAATCACGGACCACATCTGCCTTGGCTTGTTTAACGCTATAGCCCCGTCTGGACATCCAGGAACTCATACCACCAAAAGTGGTATGCTGATCGCGGCAAACATCGGCTAAAGAACAATTGTAGTCTACTTTCAATACTTCAAGGAAATGTTTCCAAGTTTTTCCAAATCGATTTTCTGCTAAATCCATAATGCTTCATTTTTATACATAGCAAAAATATAAGAATGAAAAAAGGCCGACAAGATAGAATCGCGGAGACGCTTACATATGTAATGTGATGAATACGGTAATGAAAAGCCCTCCCTTCACCCGCAAACAGTTTATTCATCGAGAGTTCAGAAGAAAGGTGAAGGGGGATTGAAAAAATAGCTATTTGCAGGGGAAGTGTGGAGTACCTCTTATTCCCCCTCTAAAGCGTAGCTTTAGGTAGGCAAAAGCAATGCTTTACGTTCCCTAAAGCTATGCTTCTTCAAGGTAAAACAACCTACATTTATAATCAGTGTAAGCGCTTCCATATACCTCAAACTCATAATCAAAAGCCCAGGCAAGTATTAATGGTCCTAAAATAAGAAAAGAAAAGGCAGCTGAAAGCGAAAATACCTTATTTCAGGATTCGCTTTCAGCCGCCTTCTCTCTTTCAGCAGGCGATCACAAAGAATCGCCGAATACTGAAATTATATGATTACTGTGCTGATTCGACCAATACTACACGGTTCAGAATCGGTTGACCGAATTTGTCAACACCACCACCGGCTGCAACTTTCAATCTATCGGCAGAGATGCCATACTTCTTAACGAGCAGGTCTTTAACAACTTGTGCACGTTCCAAACTCAACTTCTGGTTGAAAGCCGGAGTACCTGTTGCAGAGTCTGCATATCCGTTGATTGTGTATGTAGCGTTCGGAGATTCTTTTATCTTGCTGGCAAGATATGACAAGTTCATTTCTTCCTGCGGAGACAATTTATCAGAACCGATCTTGAAGAATACAGTACGTGGAGCAATATTAGTATCTGTTATAACAACTTCTTCAGTATCTTCTACTTCAACCGGTTGTTGTGCATTTGCCAACTGCTGTTGTAATTGCATATTAGCTGCTGCCATTGCATTCATCTGGTTACGCATCTGGTTTAATTCAAGTTCAGAGATAATCTGTGGAACCGGACGTTGGAATCCGCGAGTCGGGAAATAATAAGTCACCCCGATGGTAGCACCTAAAATACCATCATAATCGGGTTTACCTCCATGTTCTCCGTCAAACTTGCCTTCCAGACCTGTTGCACTCAACTCCAGATTTAAGTCAACAGCATTCGACAAACGGAAACGGTTGATAATACCTGCATTGAAAGTAGCGGAGTTAGTGTGAGGACGAGAATAAGCATGAGCCCAACCGGCACCAATATAAGGGATAATTTCATATACACGGTTCGGATTGTATCCACCGAAAAGTGCGTTCAGGTTAATCATCAAATCACCATGCAAGTTCATGTAGTCCCATCTTTGTTTGTAAGAACCATCTTCTCTCGGACCGCCAACCACATAATTAGCATTTTCGCTGGTGGTAAATCCTTTGGCTTGTAATCCGCTGTACTGCAAACGCAATCCGAATCCCGGAGTTACCCATTTACCAACAGACACGTTAAATGTGGGAGCAACACGATCTCTGAACTTACCGATATGGTCATTGTTTCCATACAATACCTGGGCACCTCCTCCTACAGAGAAGAACCAGTTACTCCAGAAAGGATTAGTTATTACTTGATATTTATCTTGCACCTGAATCACTTCGTATTCAGTTACAGTCATTGTCTGCTGCGCAGAAGCGACAGACGCAACGCCGGCAAATGCCAGCAACATCAGAATCTTTTTCATATACCTAATAGTTAAGTGGTTATTTAAATCTTTTTCTTTGTTGAACTATTTAAATAACACGAACTGAACTAAAAGGTTTTAGGAAAAGATGAATTTATTTGTTTTATTTGAATAATCTTTCGATGTCCTCCTCCTTAATGGTTGTCAAAACGGTTTTCCCATCGGGTGTGTAATTCGGTGAGGGACAGGCAAAAAGGTTGTCTACAAGGCTTACCATTTCTTCATTACTCAACACCTGTCCGTAGACAATAGCCGCTGCCCGCGCCAATGTTAATGCCAGAATATTTTGGATTTCTTCCTTAACGTCATTCCCTTTTTCCATCGCTGTATGTAGCATATTACGCACCAGTTCGACCGGATTCAGTCCTTCAATACCCGAAGGGATGCCATTGATGGCATAGCTACCGCCTCCCAGATTGCTCAAATCGAAGCCGACTGCCGACAAATCATCCATAATGCTTTGAAGAACAGCAGCTTCTGAAGCCGGTAATTGTAATATTTCCGGGAAGAGAACGCCTTGAGATACTCCCTGTTTCTGTTGAATCTGTACCATATAGCGATCAAAAAGCACCCGTATATGTGCCCGGTGTTGATCGATTAGCATCAGACCCGATTTAACTGAAGTCAAAATAAACCGCCCTTTAAACTGCAAATGCTGATTTCCTTTTTCCATCACCGGTTCGTTGGCATACAAAGTAGAAGAAGCGGCGGATGTCACCGTCTCTATCTTTTCTTCCACGAAGGCCGGTTCGCCTCCAATAGAAGAATCCTCCCAATCCATTTCGGGTTCCGGCTGCGGATTATTCATCTTACTGGCTTTTGTCAGCCCTCCGTACAATTCCTCCCATTCTACTTTCGAACGACTATACGATCCGCCACCACCGCCACCGGCAGAGACTTTAAACGGATTATAATCTGTATTATAATGTACCTTCGGAGGTTCGGAAGATATCTTTTCCTCAAATGCCGGAATATCAGGCATATCCTCCGTATCAAAATCAATGGAAGGGATAGCACTGAACTTACCCAACGATTCCTTAACGGATGCTGAAAGTATCTGCCAGATAGCCTGCTCATTCTCAAACTTGATCTCGGTCTTTGTCGGGTGAATATTCACATCAATATTAGCCGGATCTACATCAAAATAGATAAAATAGGAAATCTGTTCACCGGCGGGAATCAACTGCTCATAAGCCTCCATGACTGCCTTATGAAAATAAGGATGGCGCATATAACGTCCGTTGACAAAGAAATACTGATGGGCTCCTTTCTTACGGGCAGTCTCCGGTTTGGCTACGTATCCGGAGATTTTCACCATGGTAGTGTTCACGTCTATATTCAGTAATTGCTGGTTGAGCTTCTTACCGAAAATAGCAAGAATACGCTGGCGTAACTGTGATACCGGAAGATTGAACAGTTCCGAATCATTACTATAAAGCGAAAAGGCAACTTCCGGATGCACCAAAGCGATACGCTCAAATTCGGCAAGGATGTTGCTCAATTCAGTGGAATTAGCCTTTAAAAATTTACGACGGGCAGGCACATTAAAGAACAGGTTCTTTACAGAGAAGTTACTTCCTTTAGAACAGGATATAGCCTCCTGGCTCTCCACTTGAGAACCCGCAATCACCAGTTTCGTTCCCAGTTCTTCCGATTCCGGACGCGTCTTCAGTTCTACCTGCGCCACTGCTGCGATGGATGCCAATGCTTCCCCACGAAATCCCATGGTACGCAAAGCAAACAAGTCCGCAGCTTCCCGTATCTTGGAAGTAGCATGCCGCTCAAAAGAGAGACGGGCATCCGTTTCGGACATTCCTTTTCCATCATCAATCACCTGAATACAGGTTTTACCCGCATCAGTCACTAACACATGTATATTTTGCGCATCTGCATCAATCGCATTCTCCACTAGCTCCTTGATAACAGATGCCGGACGTTGTATCACTTCACCGGCAGCAATCTGGTTAGCTACCGAATCAGGTAACAAATGAATGATATCGCTCATACTTCGTAAATTAACAATTAAAAACTCCAGCTTCCTGTTGCTAAATAATGCCACAGATAGAGAAGGAAGGCAATGATTATCAGTATAATTCCGAAAGAAACCGGTTTGCGGCCACTTGCTTTTCTTCTTTTCAAATGTGTAGTACCTTCGACGAATTTACCGCGAATATCTTCCGGATTAAATTCTTTCTCCGGCAGCATCCCCAAGTCACGTTTGGCGTTCTCCTCCATCTTAGCGAGCTTTTCTTTCCGCTCGTCTACATAAATGTATTGATGATTAAAGCCCCTGGGCTTTCTCATTGAGTTAAACATTCCCATACTACTTCATATTTATTAAGTTTCGCTTTTCTGTCTTTGGTCGCCGGTCGGTAGTCGGCTTCAATGTTTCTCCCGCACGCTTGCTGCGCCAGTTGAAAATATCGTCCTTATTTAGCGGACGGACATAGTCGAACCAGGCAAAAGTGGGAAGACGCAGTTTATCAGGCGGTATCTGGTCCATCGGATACATCGTTCCGTTGGATTTACCGATAAAAAGTCCTTTTTCCATTCTCTTATCCTTCATATAAAGATGCAGCATACTACCTTCCAGACAATTAAATCCGGTCATCGTACTGTCTTTCTCTTCAGGATAAAAAGCTGTCAGCACATTACCGATCACTTCAATATGGCGCATATCTCCATTAACGAAATAGGCTTTCATCTCCTTGCCGGACACTTGATTATAGTGAATAGAGTCTTTCATCTCCACTGTCAACGCCTGGTTGATAATGTGCGCCCAGTCAATCGTGCTGTCATTCATATAAATCTTGATCTGCTCACCAAGCAGTTGCTGTCCGTCATTCCAAAGAATAGGGTCAGTATACATGGTCATACAAGAATCTTTCGAATTATAGACCAGTGAGTCACATACTCCCTGAACATCTGTACGATACATACGTACTTTATGGTAAGCCTTCATCAACCGGTACAAAGAATCGGTATTCAGATTATAGGACACCATCTGCAAAGTATCCCCATGCATATAAAGACTGTCTCCCTGTGAATAATCGATAGCAACAGCACGTTTTGTTGCAAACGCGGAGTCCGTCAATTCATTATAGAAACAATAATCGCCCGTCAGCATATTCTTATTGATGGAGTCTGTCATCTTCACATTATCGAATGCTTCTCCGTAACCGATTATCCGGTCATAGAACAGACTGTCGCCTACAAGTTTCTTCCCCTGATTGGTCAGGACCGAACGGTCCAACAATTCCGCTTGTTCGGTCAATGTGTTATAGAATCCCCGTTCCGAATAGATATGATTATTATCACTGACAATATTGGAAGGTCCGAGAATCACTGCTATTTTGTTTTCGGTATTATACCTCAATGTATCGGAGGTCAACACAAACTTAGGGTTCACCAACTTCACATCATGGTTGAATACCGACTGTTTTGTTGCAGGGCTATATTCGCCCCAGTCAGAAGTCAGTACATTCTCTTCATCCATCAAAGTTCCCCCCTCGAAATAATATCCGAGATCGTAGAGACGGTCGTAGTTCAAGCTGTCCGTCAGCAGGGTCGTGTTCCGGTTAATCATCTTCACATTTTCACGAAGTTGCGCAATTTGCGTCATTCCGTCATAATAAAGATAATCACCATAGATGAACAAGGTGTCTCCCTGCTCCATACGCACATTGCTGAAGGCTTCTACGGAGTTGGTTTTCTCAAAAATCAGTGCACTGTCACAGTACATATACATACTGTCATGGCGCAACTTCACGTTACCAATCAACACCTGCACATCCGGACGTGCCAGCTTATCCGCCTGTCCTTCGTCAGCATGAAGCAAGTAAACTTTGGTCTTTTTATTCTCCGGTTGCTTCTTGTTGTCCGATTGTTTCTTATTACCCGCCGGCGTTTTGGTTTTGGGAGCCGTCTTAGACGTATCCGCAGTCGATTTTGTCGAAGCCCCTGCCGTGGGTTTCTGTCCCGTCGGCCTCACTTGTGCCACAAGACATACACCAAACAGGCATAGAAAGCCTATAAGGAGCCATCTATGCCTGTCTTGTTGTTTATTTTTCTTATTCTTTTTCAGCATATAAAGTCAAAGCAAGGTTATATCAGTCATTCTTGACCCAACCCGGATACTTGAAGTCACACTTCTGCCAGTTTTCGTTGATGCGTACATAAGTGTGTTTTTGCTTGTTCAGAATCCATTTCTGCAACACCTCTTCGCGACGCTTATCCATTACGATTTCTTTCAGATCCTGATAGTCTTCCGCGATGGTTGCTTTATGACCATTGATTTTAGTTTTCAATTTCACGATAGCGCATACTTCTTTTCCATCTTTCTCATTAATCATTGTAAAAGCTTTGGAAATCTCACCAACATTCATCTTATCCACTACCTTAGCAACGTCTTGAGGAAGATCCTGCATCTGGAACTTAGAAGTAGTGATACCTGAATGTTCATTGATGTTCACCATGATACCGTGATTGTTGCGGGTATCCTTATCTTGTGAGATAACGGCAGCGGCATCATCAAATGTGAATTTGTTAGCACGAATATCATCTGCAATAGAATCCAGACGGGCACAAGCCTCGGTCAGTTCTTTTTCCGAGACTTTCGGACGCAACAGGATATGGCGGGTATTAACACGGTCACCACGCTTCTCAATCAACTGGATAATATGGAAACCAAATTCCGATTCTACAATTTTGGAAACTTTCTTCGGGTCCTGCAAGCTGAATGCCACATTCGCATAAGCGGGGTCCATCATACCACGTCCCATAAATCCACATTCACCACCTTTAATGGCAGAAGCCTTATCTTCAGAATACAAACGGGCCAATGTAGAGAAGTCGATTTCTCCTTTTGTCACACGATCCGTATAATCACGCAGTGTCCTCTTTACATCCTCGATTTCCGAAACGGGTATTTTGGGTTGCAAAGTAATAATCTGCACTTCCACCTGTGTAGGAATGTAAGGGATACTATCCTGTGGAAGATCTTTGAAGTAACGGCGTACTTCTGCCGGAGTCACTTTGATATCTCCTGCCAGTTTCTGCTGCATCTTCTGAACCGTCAATCCGTCACGTGCATTATCACGCAAAGTTTCACGAATCTGGGTGGATGTTTTATTGAAATACTCCTCCATTTTCTCTCTGGAACCGATCTGCTGGATGTACATATTGGTCATCATATCCACACGCTGGATGATTTCCGCTTCGGAAACCTCGATACTGTCCAACTTTGCCTGATGCAGGAATAACTTCTGCACAGCAATCTCTTCAGGAATTACACAATAAGGATCGCCTTCGAATCTGCGTCCATTATACAAGGCATCCATACGGGCCTCTTCTACATCTGATTTTAAAATAGCTTCGTCACCTACTACCCAAACTACTTCATCAACCACATTATCTTGTGCATAGGTTGCCACATTAGCAAATATTGCCAGGACAAGGGTAACAACAAATCTAAAGTTCACAAACTTCTTCATTCTTTGTATTTAATAATTATATATAATCTTCTTCTTACTTACCGCCTGCTGATACAAGTCGTTCTTTACCTGTTCCATAAAGCTCACCCGTTTCTGATTTACCAGTAAGTCTTTCACTTCCGAACGGGCAAATTCATACGGTTTCTCCTCACCAACTCCGCGATAATCGCTCACATTCAGGAAATAATAATAAGCCGTATCTTTCAATTCTACCTGACGGTGTTTGTTTACGTACTCTTCCGGTGCCTCTACTTTCAACGGAATCATGTCCAGGACATCGGTCACGGACACCCATTTATCATAGAAATATTCATATTTCACCGCATTCTGCAAACTATATTTTTCCAGGCTCTCGATAGCATCCTGTTTTTCCGACTTATACCATCTGCGCACATTGTTCAACTGGGGAGCTGTCAACGGCACTTTAATAAACAATCCCTTAATCAACGGACTTTCCAGTTTAAACAATTCCTTGTTTTTGCCGTAATACTCTGCTATCTCGTGTTCGGAAATATCATTCGTCAACTTCTGGTTAATCAACTCCTGCTGATAAGTATGCATTATCAACGCTTTCCGATAATTCTCCACCAGCTTGTCTACATCCACATTATCGGGGATATTGTTCGCAGCTTTCTCATACAATAAAATCTCTTCCGCCCAACTACGAATATAGTGCTCGGTGAAGAGAATGCTATCATCTTTTGACAATCCGACCGGAAGCACGGACATCAAATCTTCTTTATATAAAAAGTTACCGTCCACCTCTACCAAAGGAGTCTTTCCTTTGTGGTCATGCTGTTCCTTGCACGCTCCACAACCAAGAAGGGTAATCAGTAAGAGGACTAATATTCGCATTGGCAACTAAAATCTACTTATTTAAGGTACGAAGATAGTGAATAATCGGTTACATCAGTTATTATTAACTGTTTTTAAAACCTCTTGGTTTATTTCAACCTTACCGGACTCACTCAATTCCCGCATCCAGCACGTGTCAAGATAGCTTCGATAATCCTTTCGAACCCGATCAATTACTTCCCGATAATCATCCGGACCTTTCATTTTTTCGCCTACTACAATAGTAAAAGGATAAGACATCAAAGGATCAAAATAGCCCTTCTTAAAAACCAGTTTATCTATATATTTATTGTCTCCGTTGGCAAAAATTCCTTGTTCAACTTGTATCTTTTCCTCCCCGGATGTATTAAAAGTTTGCCGAAGCTTGTCCGCCCACTCTTTTTCCGGCACTTTCTTCAGCATTTTTTTGGCTTGCTTTGCCGTCTTTTTATCAACGCAATGAAGCACGACTCCTCTATACCGGGGGCTCTCCCACCGATAATCCGACGAATGAAATTTAAAATAAGTAGCCAATCCCGCCCGGTCATTAGCTGCGGGCAAATCTATTTTCTGACGTGTTATCTCTTCCACCAAATAGTTTTCATCAGATTCCCGCAAGGCATAAAGAATTTCCGGATGCTTTTTATCGATATTCCGGCTTTCATAATCCAGCAATGACTTAGCTATAAATCCTTCCAACTGCCGTTTGACAGCTTGAGGATGAGAAGAGGCAAAATGCGTGAACATAGTTCCGGTGTATGCTTGTCCGTCAATCGTAAACAGGGTTTGTTCTGTACGGCCTTTCGCCAGCAGTTCTTCCATTGCCGCCTGATTGGGAGCATACTGCCATGCTTTTTTCAAGCGTTCGAGCACCGCACCTGTACCTTTGTCCAAAATCTCCTTGCGCCGTAACCGTTCCATTAACCTGGCACTGACATTTTCGTAAGCAGCTGTTTCCTCCCGATCCATCACTTTCAAGATATGAATCCCTTCAGGAGTGAAAAAGGGCTGCGATGCCATACCTTTTGCCAGAGAGAAAGCAACATTCTCAAACTCGCTCGTTGTTTCCAGACATTCGATCCATCTACTTTGCTTATCATCCGAGTATATTTCGACCAAACGGTTAAAGTTCAAATCCGGCTGATTCTGTATCATCCGGTATATAGAATCCATCCGCGTTTTTTCTTCTTCTAAATGCCGGGAAGTGATTGTCTGTGGCAAACGTTTGAAAATCTGCATCACTTGTACCCTGCCGCTACGTGCTTTCAATCCCATCTTCTGATAGATAGCACGGGCACAACTATCCATCACTTGCCTGTCTATCAGATAAGATTCTACCAACTCGGTCCGGCATTTCTCCTGTTGTTTACGAAAAACAGAGGTCGTATCAAGTCCGGCAGCCCTGGCTGCTTCCACTTTCAACTTCGATTGAGCGAAAAGTGCCGCATACTCTTTGGACGAAAGTCTGGCATTTGAACGTTCCGCATAACGGCGGTATGCATATTCAAATTCCGAACGGAGTATCTCTCTTCCGTTAACACGCATCAATACCGGATCTTCCTGTGCAAAGACCGCGACCACAAAGAGAGAAATACATCCCAACAACAGGCTTCTTTTCATCATCAATTTTTATTTTTCAAACAACAAACGGTGAGCAGTGAACACCCTGCTGATTATACAGCCTGTTCACCGTTCACCGTTAATAGTTCACCGTATCTATCTATTATTCCGGACGGCTATAGTTAGGCGATTCACTGGTAATCGTCACGTCGTGCGGATGACTTTCCATTACACCTGCATTGGTAATGCGGGTAAACTTAGCGTCATGAAGTTTCTCAATGTTAGCAGCGCCACAGTATCCCATACCTGCACGCAAACCGCCAGTCAGCTGATACACAACTTCGAAAAGCGTACCTTTATAAGGAACACGGGCAGCGATTCCTTCGGGAACAAGCTTCTTCACATCAGCAGTTCCACTCTGGAAGTAGCGGTCTTTCGAACCGTTCTCCATTGCTTCCAATGAACCCATACCACGATAGGATTTGAATTTACGACCATTAAAGATAATAGTGTCACCCGGAGATTCTTCTGTTCCGGCAACCAATGATCCGATCATTACGCAATATCCTCCGGCAGCCAATGCTTTCACCACGTCGCCCGAATAACGCAAACCACCATCGGCAATCAAAGGAATACCTGTACCCTTCAACGCTTTTGCTACATCATAGACGGCTGACAACTGTGGAACACCTACACCGGCAACCACACGAGTTGTACAGATAGAACCCGGACCGATACCTACTTTCACAGCATCCGCACCAGCTTCCACCAAAGCTTTGGCAGCTTCTCCGGTAGCAATGTTACCTACCACAATATCAATATTCGGGAAGCGTTTCTTTGCTTCTTTCAGTTTTTCAATCACAAACTTAGAGTGTCCGTGAGCTGTATCAATCACGATTGCATCTGCACCGGCATCCACCAATGCCTGCATACGATCCAGCGTATCGGCAGTAACACCTACACCGGCAGCTACACGCAGACGACCTTTGACATCTTTGCAAGCCATCGGTTTATCTTTTGCTTTTGTAATATCTTTATAAGTGACAAGACCGATCAACTTTCCGTCCATTCCGACAATCGGAAGTTTCTCAATCTTATGTTTCTGAAGAATCTGTGCAGCAGATTCCAAGTCAGTAGACTGGTTAGTAGTCACCAATCTTTCTTTCGGAGTCATGACAAGATCAATATGTTTTGCCATGTCTCTTTCGAAACGCAAATCTCTGTTGGTAACAATACCCACCAAATAACCTTCATCATCTACCACAGGGATACCACCGATTTTATATTCCGCCATGATGTCCAGTGCATCCTGAACAGTAGAACCTCTTTTGATCGTTACAGGGTCATAAATCATACCATTTTCGGCACGCTTTACGATAGCAACTTGTCTTGCCTGTTCTTCGATAGACATATTTTTGTGAATCACACCGATACCACCTTCACGAGCAATGGCAATAGCCATTTTCGCTTCGGTAACCGTATCCATGGCAGCCGTCACAAAAGGAATTTTTAACTCAATGTTTTTTGAAAACTTAGTCGAGAGATCGACAGTGCGCGGTAAAACTTCAGAATAAGCGGGGATCAACAATACGTCGTCGTAAGTCAACCCATCCATTACAATCTTATCAGCAATAAATGACATAGGGCTATGCGTTTAAAAATTATTGCGTGCAAATATACGGTTTTTATTCAAAACCGCATACCTGCACGCCTATTTTTTTCGCTTTTTTAATTAGCCATTTCAGAGATGAACTTAATACGTACCAAACGAACTTCCTCTTCCGTGAAGTCATCGCCTAATTCGTCAAGCGCATCATCAATCTTATCAGTGGTAGATTCCTTGAAATAATCGTAGATATCAAGCATATGATCTTCATCCATGATTTCTTCCAGGAAGTAATCTATATTCAGTTTGGTTCCCGAATAAACGATCGCTTCTACCTCGTCCAGCAGTTCACCAAATTCAATCCCTTTGGAAAGAGCGATATCATCTAACGCCACTTTACGGTCGATAGCCTGAATAATAGCTACCTTCATCTTAGATTTATTGGCAACCGTACGTACCCGCAGGTCTTCCGGACGTTCTATCTCATTCTCTTCACAGTGGCGTTTGATTAATTTACAGAACTCTTCACCATAACGTTTTGCTTTTCCGGCACCTACGCCAGGTATATTCTGCAACTCGTCCAATGTCACCGGATAAATGGTAGCCATTGCTTCCAAAGACGGGTCCTGGAAGATCACATAAGGCGGCACTTCCAGTTTCTTCGAGAGTTTCTTCCGCAAGTCCTTCAACATGGAATAAAGAGCCGGGTCTACTGCACAGGAGCCACCGCCGCGTGCCGGAACTTCTTCTTCCGTCTCTTCGAAATCGTTGTCCTCGGTAATCTTGAATGACTTCGGTCTCTTCAGGAACTTATGTCCTTCCTCCGTCACTTTCAGGAGTCCGTAATGCTCCACATCTTTGCTCAAGTAACCTGCAATCAGCGCCTGACGAATCACTGCGTTCCATGTCTTATCCTCTTCACCCATACCGGAGCCGAAGACTTCGAGGTCTTCATGCAAATGCGCCTGTACTTCGGAAGTTTCTTTACCTTGTAGTATGTCTATAATATAATCTGCCTTAAAATTTTCTTTCACCGCGATAATCGCTTCAATCACGGCACACAATAACTCTTGAGCCTCCACTTGTTTTTTAGGGTTTAAACAGTTGTCACAATTTCCACAATTTTCTTCCGTATATTCTTCACCGAAATAATGCAGCAACGTCTTGCGTCGGCATACGGAAGATTCGGCATAAGCAGCGGTTTCCAACAGAAGCTGCTTGCCAATTTCCTGCTCTGCCACAGGTTTTCCTTGCATGAACTTTTCCAGTTTCTGCAAGTCTTTATTTGTATAAAAGGTTATGCACTGACCTTCACCGCCATCTCTACCGGCGCGCCCGGTCTCCTGGTAATACCCTTCCAGACTCTTTGGAATATCGTAGTGAATCACGAACCTCACATCCGGCTTGTCAATTCCCATACCGAAAGCGATAGTCGCTACAATAACGTCCACTTTTTCCATCAGGAAATCATCCTGATTCTTGGTCCTGGTCAACGAATCCATTCCAGCATGATAAGGACGCGCATTAATACCGTTTGCCTGCAGGATTTCAGCAAGTTCCTCCACTTTTTTCCGGCTAAGGCAATAGATAATGCCCGATTTCTCCGGATTGTTTTTGATAAACTTGATAATATCCCTGTCAATATTAGCGGTCTTCGCACGTACCTCATAATAAAGGTTCGGACGGTTGAACGAAGATTTGAAGACTTGAGCATCTACCATTCCCAGATTTTTCTGGATATCATGCTGCACCTTCGGTGTCGCCGTTGCGGTAAGCGCAATCAACGGAGCTTTACCTATTTCATTGATAATAGGGCGAATCCGCCGGTATTCCGGTCGAAAGTCATGGCCCCATTCAGAAATACAGTGAGCTTCATCCACTGCATAGAACGAAATCTTTACCGAACGCAAAAACTCTACGTTTTCTTCTTTCGTCAGCGACTCCGGCGCTACATATAGCAATTTTGTCTTTCCGGCAAGGATGTCCGACCTCACTTGGTCTATCGCGCCTTTATTTAATGAAGAATTGATAAAATGGGCGACGCCATCTTCTTCACTGAAATTGCGCATTGCATCCACTTGATTCTTCATCAACGCAATGAGCGGAGAAATTACGATTGCCGTACCTTCCATCAAGACCGAAGGTAGCTGATAGCATAAAGATTTCCCGCCACCGGTAGGCATCAGTACAAAGGTATCTTTACCATCGAGCAAGTTATTAATGATCGCTTCCTGGTTTCCCTTGAACTTATTAAATCCGAAATACTTTTTCAGTTCATCTGTTAAATTAATCTTCCCTGCCATCTTAACTAAGGTTGTTTTATTCAGTTCATGGTTTAACTTTAAGTATGTTCTCTTCTTCAAGAGAGCCAAACAAAGTTATAAACAACTTCGTAATTACCAAGCAAAATGCGACTAATATTTTCAAGAAAATACAGTTACGATCATTTTCTGTAGCCTTACTCTTTGATTTTAAGCGGTTTGTAGTCGTGCCATATTCGCTTTTTCCAGTTGCATCTTTGCATAATCCAGCGTCACCTTATACTCTTTTTTGTTCTCTGAAGGGATTTCAAACATGACATCCATCATGATTGTTTCCACAATAGAGCGCAATCCGCGGGCACCTAGCTTATATTCTACCGCCTTGTCGACAATATATTCGAAGACATCATCTTCAAATGTCAGCTTGATACCATCCATTTCAAACAGTTTGATGTACTGTTTGATGATTGAGTTTTTCGGTTCGGTAAGGATCGCACGAAGCGCATCCCGGTCCAGCGGATTCAAATAAGTCAACACCGGAAGACGTCCGATAATTTCGGGAATCAGTCCGAATGACTTCAAATCCTGTGGAGCGATGTACTGCATCATGTTATTCTTGTCCACCGTCGCTGTTTTCTGCGATGCCGTATAACCTACGACATGGGTGTTCAACCGTTGGGCGATCTTCTTCTCGATACCGTCGAACGCACCGCCACAGATAAAGAGAATATTCTTGGTATTTACCGGAATCATCTTCTGGTCCGGATGCTTACGGCCTCCCTGGGGAGGTACGTTCACCACAGAGCCTTCGAGCAATTTCAGTAATCCCTGCTGTACACCCTCACCACTCACGTCGCGAGTGATAGAAGGGTTATCTCCTTTACGGGCAATTTTGTCGATCTCGTCGATAAACACGATACCCTGTTCAGCTTCAGGTACATTATAATCTGCCACCTGAAGCAAACGGGTTAAAATACTTTCGATATCTTCGCCCACATAACCGGCCTCCGTCAGCACTGTAGCGTCTACAATAGTAAACGGCACGTGCAGTAACTTAGCAATCGTGCGTGCGAGCAACGTTTTCCCGGTTCCGGTACTACCCACCATAATAATGTTCGACTTTTCAATCTCCACATCATCACCGCTGTCTTTTTGCAACAAACGTTTATAATGGTTATAGACCGATACGGAAAGGAAGCGTTTCGCATCATCCTGTCCGATCACATACTGGTCGAGGAATTTCTTGATTTCTACCGGTTTGGGCAGTTCTTTTAAGTTGAGCTTGGTAGCTCCTGCACTTTTCTTGCTTTCTCCCAATGCTTCCTGAGTAATCTCATAAGCCTGGGTAGCACAGCTGTCGCAAATGTAGCCGCTCATTCCCGTAATCAGGAATCCGACTTCATTCTCCGACCGTCCACAGAAGCTACACCTTTTCTTTGTTTTTGAATCAGCCATTTTTATTTCTTAATCAATACCTCATCAATCATACCGTACTCTTTCGCTTCCTGAGCTGTCATCCAGTAGTCGCGGTCAGAGTCCGCCCATACTTTATCGAAATCAGTATGCGAATGATCGGCGATGATCGTATAAAGTTCTTTCTTCAATTTCTGAATCTCACGAGCTGTGATTTCAATGTCCGATGCTTGTCCTTGCGCACCACCCATCGGTTGATGAATCATCACACGTGAGTGAGGCAATGCAGAACGTTTGCCTTCAGCACCGGCAACCAGCAATACGGCTGCCATTGAAGCTGCCATACCTGTACAGATGGTAGCAACATCGCTTGAAATAAACTGCATCGTATCATAAATGCCCAGTCCGGCATATACACTTCCGCCCGGAGAGTTGATATAGATAGAGATATCCTTACCCGGATCCACAGAATCCAGATACAACAACTGTGCCTGAAGCGTATTAGCTGTATAGTCATCAACTTGTGTACCAAGGAAAATGATGCGGTCCATCATCAAACGGGAGAAAACGTCGAGTTGAGTTACGTTCAACTGTCTTTCTTCCAGAATATAGGGATTCAAATACCCGGCCTGCGACTTAATCACATCATCCAATACCATGCCATTCATTCCTAAATGCTTGGTTGCGTATTTTCTAAAATCATCCATGTTAATTGTTCCTTTCTTATAAATTAAAAATAAACGTAAGTACAAAGAAACGAAAAAGAATACAGAGACACAAAAAAACACAGAGTTATAATTTTATAAAAACTCTGTGTTTCTGTGACTTTATATTTTATTCAACCGAATGATTACTCAAACATTTTATTGAATTCTTCGATCGAAACGTTCTTGTTTTCCAAAGTAACCTGCGCTTTCAGAGCAGCAGCAAGCTTCACTTCTACCACACGACTTACCAAATTATTGATAGTTTCTTTCTTCTTCAACATTTCCTGTGCATAGTTGTCAAGCACATCGTCAGGAATAGACAACATACCGTATTGAGCAAACTGTGCCTTTGTTGTTTCTCTAGCCATCTTCAGAACATCTTCCTGTTCTACTTTGATATCGTTTGCTTCAACCAACTGTTCCTTAATCAGGTGCCAAGTCAGTTCTTCAATGCTCTTATCATAGTTTTCAGCAACATATTCTTCTCCCTTTTCTTCGTTGTTCAGCAACATGATACGTTTCAGCAGGGCATCAGAGAATTCCAGTTTACCTACTTTTTCCATCATCACCTTGCGAATGTCGATCAGGAATTTATAATCGCTGTCAGCCACAAATCTAGCTGCGATTTCTTCTTTAATCTTAGCGCGGAATTCTTCTTCAGTCTTCACAACACCTTCGCCGAATGCCTGGTCGAATACTTCCTGAGTCAATTCACCCGGAACAAAACGAGTGATTTCTTCTACCTGGAAGCTGAAATCAGACTTCACGTCTTTTGCAATTTCCTTGTCAATCTTCAACAAAGAACCCAGTTCGGCAGCATGTCCGTCATAAGCCACATTCGGATTGAACACCAATACATCATTTACTTTTGCATTAGCAAAAATAGCTTTCTGATCGTCGTTCTTCATGTAAGCAGGCATCAACACAGCAGCTTCTACCTGAATACCACCTTCTTTTGTGTTGCCTTCTTCGTCCAACTGTGCCAGCAGACCTTTCAGCATATCATTATCTTCGTAAGCGTCTACCTTATCATACTTGCCAGTGCGTTGAGTATACATCTTCACCTGGTTGTCGATCATTTCGTCAGAAACTTCGATAGTATAATAATCTACTTTATCTTTAGCACTTACTTCCGCTTTAAATTCAGGTGCCAAAGCGATGTCGAATACGAAATCGAATTCTTCCATTGTATCGAAATCAATATTCTGTTGCTTTTCTTCGTTAGGCAACGGCTCGCCCAACATATTCACCTTATTTTCTTTAATATAATTGTAAACAGCTTCTTGCAGTGCCTTATTCACAACCTCTGCAATTACTGACTTACCATACATCTTTTTAATAAGACTTGTCGGAACCATACCTTTACGGAATCCCGGAATCTGTGCCTTCTGACGGAGTGACTTCAACTCTTTGTCTACTTTCTCCTGATAATCGGCTTTCTCAAGCTTTACAGTAAGCTCTGCGCTTACTTTGTCAATGTTTTGTAATGAAACGTTCATTCTGACAATTATTTATTTGATTTATACTTTGTTCTATACTCAAAGAGGGTGCAAAATTAGTGCTAATCTTTCAAATTTCAAAAGACATTGCAGATTTATTTCAGCAACGCCACCCATCTTTCACACATCTTTTATCGATATTTCACTGATATTCCATCTATAAACAAGATAAAATCACCATCAACACCCACCCCGCCAGGTTCCCCCGGCCTACTTTTTTTCTGATAATCCGCAAATTAACTTTCCAAAAAGATGGTTAATCCAAAAATTATTCTTTTCTTTGTTGCGGATTGATGGACCATTAGTTTCTCGATTTGATTACAAGGTTTTTACTTCCGTTACCAAAACGCATTTGTAAACTCTCTGTCGTTTTAATCTTTTTATTAGTAACCATCTATCCAGAGAGTTTTATTCATTTATTTATTTTTTATCATTTTCATTATGAACATTTATGTTGGAAACCTTAACTACCGTGTTAAGGAAGGAGATCTGCAACAAGTGATGGAAGATTACGGAGCAGTATCATCAGTTAAAGTTGTTATGGACCGTGAAACCGGTAAATCCAAAGGATTCGCTTTCATCGAAATGGAAGACGACGCTGCAGCTGCAAAAGCTATTGCTGAATTGAACGGAGCTGAATACATGGGCCGTACAATGGTAGTTAAAGAAGCTAGACCTAGAGCTTAATTGCCGACGCTAACATAGCTAAGAAAAAAAAGAAACTTCTGTCACCCGATGACAGAAGTTTTTTTATTACCCTTCCATTCCCTGCACTTCCACGTCCTTCACCTTACGGAGCAAGTCGGAAGCAAAGATAAAGTTATTCAGTCGTTCATTGGTAGAAGTAAAGATATCATCTTTCGTACCTTCCCACTCTTTATGTCCCTCATAAATATAAATCACCTTCTCACCGATTCCCAATACTGAGTTCATATCATGCGTATTGATAATGGTCGTCATGTTATATTCCTGCGTAATATCATGGATCAGATCATCAATCACCAACGACGTTTTCGGGTCCAGCCCCGAGTTCGGTTCATCGCAAAACAGATATTGCGGATTCAAGGCAATCGCACGCGCAATAGCCACACGCTTCTGCATACCACCACTGATTTCTCCCGGAAACTTATCTTTCGCTTCCCCCAGATTCACACGATCCAGACAGAACATCGCCCGTTTGATCCGGTCACGCAAGATATCGTTGCTAAACATATTCAGTGGAAACATCACATTATCAAATACGGTCATAGAGTCAAAAAGAGCCGCACTCTGGAAAATCATTCCCATTTCCTTGCGAAGCATCTTCTTCTCCTTCTTCCCCATCAGGACAAGGTTACGTCCGTCATACAAGACTTCCCCTTTCTCCGGAGTTAGCAATCCTACAATACATTTCATCAACACCGTCTTACCGGAACCACTCTGACCGATAATCAAGTTTGTCTTTCCATTTGCAAAGTCAGCATTGATATCACTCAATACTGTCTTGTCATCAAATGATTTATAAAGTCCTTTAATCTCAATCATCCCATCAAAAGTTTAGTTAATATCAAGTCTGAAAACAGAATCAATACACTGCTGGATACTACGGCATCCGTAGAAGCCTTTCCTACAGCAATCGAACCTCCCTCTACCGTGTATCCGAAGAAAGCGGACACACTTGCAATGATAAACGCAAAAAAGAGGGATTTGATGATACCCGCCCAGATAAACCATTCGTTAAACATATACTGCAAACCATATTCGAGATCGACAGCATTCATAACCCCGGCAAACCAACACGTGCAAAAGGCACCGATGATTCCGGCAAAGATACTAAATGTCACTAGAATAGGGATAACAGTCACCATCGCCGTAATCTTAGGCAAAATCAGGTAGTTCGCCGAATTGATACCCATAATTTCGAGCGCATCAATCTGTTGCGTCACCCGCATCGTTCCTAATTCCGAAGCGATATTCGACCCGACTTTTCCGGCAAGAATCAAACACATGATGGAGGAAGAAAATTCCAGCAACATAATTTCACGTGTCACATATCCCACTGTCCAGCGGGGCATCCATGGACTTTCGATATTCAACTTAATCTGGATGGTAATCACTGCGCCGATGAAAAACGAAATCAACAGCACAATACCGATGGAGTTCACACCTAGCTGCTCCAACTCGTTAAGGTATTGCCGGAAGAACATACGCATACGTTCGGGGCGGGAAAAAGTCCGTCCCATCAGCATGAAATATCTCCCGACGGTTCTCAATGCTTTTATCATAACTCACACTATTTGTCTGCAAATGTACATTATTTCAGCTTATTTTTACTACATTTGCCACAAAATAACTAGAATATGGAAGAAAGCAAGATGGTGCTCCGCACGGAAGACCTGGTTAAGAAGTACGGTAAACGAACCGTTGTAAGCCACGTTTCCATCAATGTGAAGCAAGGTGAGATTGTAGGTTTGCTGGGACCAAACGGTGCCGGTAAGACGACTTCATTCTATATGACTGTAGGGTTGATTACTCCTAATGAAGGACGTATTTTCCTCGATGATCTGGAAATTACCAAATATCCGGTTTACAAACGCGCACAAACGGGAATCGGCTACCTTGCACAGGAAGCATCCGTTTTCCGCCAGATGAGCGTGGAAGATAATATCGCCTCTGTACTGGAAATGACCAACAAGCCCAAAGAATATCAAAAAGAGAAACTCGAAAGCCTGATTGCAGAGTTCCGTCTGCAAAAGGTACGCAAAAATAAAGGTAACCAGTTGTCGGGAGGTGAGCGCCGCCGTACAGAGATTGCCCGTTGTCTTGCCATCGACCCCAAATTCATCATGCTTGACGAACCTTTTGCCGGTGTCGACCCGATTGCCGTAGAAGATATCCAGCAAATTGTATGGAAACTGAAAGACAAGAATATCGGAATCCTGATTACCGACCACAACGTACAGGAAACGCTTAGTATCACAGACCGCGCCTATCTGCTGTTCGAAGGAAAGATCCTTTTCCAGGGAACACCGGAAGAATTATCGGAAAATCAGATTGTACGTGAAAAATACTTGAGTAACAGCTTCGTGTTACGCCGAAAAGATTTCCAGTTGGAAAAATAAGTCTACTACAAAGTAATACAAGATCTCACAGAGATATATTTATAAAAGACACGGATTGTCTCTATATATATTCTATATAATTGAGACAATCCGTGTCTTTTTTATTTATTTCTGTCGAATATAAATATTAACCGGAGTACCTGTCAGATTCCATTTCTCACGCATCTTATTTTCGAGGAAACGTTTGTATGGCTCTTTCACATACTGAGGTAAGTTGGCGAAATATACAAATGAAGGCACCTGTGTATTCGGCAACTGTGTGATATATTTAATTTTGATATACTTACCTTTATTTGAAGGAGGCGGATAAGCCTCGATCAACGGAAGCATTTCTTCATTCAAACGTGCGGTCGGGATTTTTGTCGTCCGGTTCTCATACACACTACGTGCTTCTTCAAGCACTTTCAGAATACGTTGCTTAGTCAGTGCAGAAGCAAAGATGATCGGGAAATCGACAAACGGAGCAAAACGCGAGCGAACAGCTTCCTCAAACGCTTTCTGTACTTTCACAGATTTATCTTCCACCAAATCCCACTTATTTATAACAACTACCAGACCTTTCTGATTCTTCTGAATCAGAGAGAAGATATTCAAGTCCTGCCCCTCAACACCTCTTGTAGCATCCAACATCAGAATACAAACATCCGAACCTTCGATAGAACGAATCGAACGAACGACTGAATAATATTCCAAGTCTTCATTTACCTTGTTTTTCTTACGGATACCCGCTGTATCCACCAGATAAAAATCAAATCCGAATTTATTGTAACGAGTATAGATAGAGTCGCGGGTAGTTCCGGCAATCTCTGTTACGATATTACGTTCTTCCCCAATAAATGCATTTACAATGGAAGACTTTCCGGCGTTCGGACGTCCTACCACAGCAAAACGGGGAATATCATCATCCAGGATTTCTGACGACTCTTTCTTGAAATTGCTGACAATCAAGTCCATCAAATCACCCGTACCACTTCCTGTCATGGCAGAAACGCAATACGGATCGCCCAATCCCAGTTTATAGAATTCGGGAGCATTATATTGTAAATCGTGGTTATCCGTTTTATTGGCAACCATAATCACCGGACTATTAGCACGACGCAGAATAGCAGCTACCTGCATATCCAAGTCAGTCACTCCATTCATCACATCCACTACAAACAGAATGACATCCGCTTCTTCCACAGCCAATAATACCTGCTTACGGATTTCCTCTTCAAAGACATCATCCGAGTTGACCACCCATCCACCGGTGTCAACCACAGAGAATTCACGGCCCAGCCACTCAGACTTGCCATATTGTCTGTCGCGGGTTGTACCCGCTTCTTCATTCACAATAGCCTGACGAGTCTTCGTCAGACGGTTAAATAAGGTAGACTTGCCCACATTCGGGCGTCCTACAATTGCAACTAAATTACCCATAGTTCAATACCTTGTTTTTTCACGACTATCACAGTCGCATGAATACTCTTAATCTAACTGATAACCAAAATTGCGGAGTTCCTTATCCGAACTACGCCAATCCTTATCCACTTTCACATACGTTTCGAGAAAAATAGTCTTTCCAAAGAAACGTTCCAGTTCACAGCGAGCCTCGGTAGCCACCTTCTTCAACGCCTTTCCCTGTTTACCGATAATGATTCCTTTCTGCGAATCACGTTCCACGTTAATCACCGCCCGAATATGAATCTTCTTCGGTTCTTCCTTAAACTCTTCCACGACAACCTCCACCGAATAGGGGATCTCTTTATCGTAGTAGAGCAGAATCTTTTCCCGGATAATCTCATTCACGAAGAAACGGGCAGGCTTATCCGTCCACTGATCCTTTCCAAAATAAGGAGGAGAATCGGGCAGCAGTTCTTTGATCCGCTTCATCACATAGTCTACATTGAACTTTGATGTAGCAGAAATCGGAATAATTTCGGCTTGGGGAAGCAACTCTTTCCATTCTTCCACCAGCTTTACCAGTTTTTCCTGATCTGTAAGATCTATCTTATTGATGAGCAAGAGAACAGGCACCGTCATCTGACGCACCTTTTCCATAAACTCATTATTCTTATCCGGCGTCTCCACCACGTCCGTTACATAAAGCAAGATATCCGCATCCGTCAATGCCGAAGTAGAAAAATTCAGCATAGACTCCTGTAGCTTATAATTGGGCTTCAACACACCCGGAGTATCAGAAAAAACAATCTGCATCTCATCCGTATTATAGATCCCCATAATCCGGTGACGAGTAGTCTGCGCTTTGAAGGTAGCGATCGAAATACGTTCGCCCACCAAGACATTCATCAATGTCGACTTTCCGACATTCGGATTTCCTACGATGTTTACAAAACCTGCTTTATGCATTTCTCTTTATTTTATTGGTTGAGACAAAAAAACGCATCGAATCGAAATAGGATGCGTTTTTGAGTGTTATAGTTCAGTAACTTACGTTACGATTCCTTCTTTCCATCATAACCCCATTTCACGTATACTGCGCCCCAAGTAAATCCGGCACCGAATGCAGTGAAAATGATGTTATCGCCTTTCTTGAGTTTATCTTCATAATCCCAGATACACAGAGGAAGTGTAGCGGCACTCGTGTTACCGTAATGCTCAATATTTACCAACACTTTATCCATTGGCACATCCATACGGTGAGCCACAGCCTCGATAATACGGACATTCGCCTGATGCGGAACAATCCAGTTGATACTATCTTTCGTCAGACCATTCTTTTCTGCGATTGCAGCAGAGACATCCGACATGTTGGATACAGCATATTTAAATACTGTTCTTCCTTCCTGGTGCAAATAGTGCATTTTATTGTCTACTGTGAAATAAGACGGAGGACAAACCGAACCACCAGCTTTCATGTGGAGGAAAGGCAAACCTTTGCCATCTGTTCTCAGTATCGAATCCATGATTCCGTAATCTTCCGTAGTGGGTTCCACCATAAAGGCAGCAGCACCGTCACCGAAAATAGGGCATGTAGCACGATCTGTATAGTTAACCATTGACGACATCTTATCGGCACCGACAATGATAATTTTCTTATATCTTCCCGAACGGATGAAATTAGCAGCTGTCTCCATCAAATACAGGAATCCGCTACAAGCAGCCTGCAAGTCGAAGGCAAAAGCATTCTTTAGTCCGAGTTTATCACAAAGAATAGAAGCTGTAGAAGGGAAGTGATAGTCAGGAGTAGTGGTAGCAACAACAACCAAATCGATATCATCAGGATTAGCACCAGTCTTCTTCATCAACTGTTTGGCAGCTTTGCGTGCCATGTATGAACTACCTAATCCTTCCTCATTCAGAATATGTCTTTCCTTTACTCCGATACGAGTCATAATCCATTCGTCGTTGGTATCCACCATTTTTGATATCTCGTCGTTAGTCAAGATATAATCGGGTACGTACCCGCCGACTCCTGTGATTACTGCATTTATTTTTTCCATCAAACCTATTTTAAATTAGCAATACTATAATACTTAAAGCAGCCGGAGAGTTTCACCCCCAGGCTGTTTTCAGTATAACTGTACTAATTATACAGCTGCTTCTTTCTCAATAGCGAGCTTGCCTCTGTAATAGCCACAA
Source organism: Bacteroides celer (assembly GCF_002632415.2). Lineage (NCBI taxonomy): Bacteria > Pseudomonadati > Bacteroidota > Bacteroidia > Bacteroidales > Bacteroidaceae > Bacteroides > Bacteroides celer. The sequence continues at coordinate 5,052,894 of NZ_CP178209.1, forward strand.
GCACCACATACAGTGTGGTAAACGTGCCATTCACCGCAATTCGGACAAATAGCCAATGTAGGAGCTACTGCCTTATCATGAGTTCTTCTCTTCGCTTGTCTCGTACTTGATTGTCTTCTCTTAGGATGTGCCATTTTCTTAAAACTTTAATTATTATCTAATATTTTTTTTAATTCATTCCAGCGGGGATCAATTTGTTCCTCCACTTCTTCCTCAATTACGATGTCATCTCCACCTGTGTCGAAAGTATCATCGCTATCCTCATTCGCATTTGTTTTCAAATGCTTGTTCAATTTACCAGTCATCGCTTTATTGCACTTACCGGGAGCATGTACATGCTTCATGGGTACAGAGAGCGCAACAAACTCATACATGAACCATGCAACGTTGATTTCCCCTTCTTCCTCGGGAATCACAATCAGGTTGTCACCTTCTTCTGCATATTCATGTCCAAACTTTACCATCAGTTTATCAGAAGAACTGATAGGTAGCTCCATATCATCCAGACAACGGTCACATGGTACTGATACCATTCCCTCAGTCTGAAAACTCAGCTCGAAAGCACGAGAGGTTCTTTTCACGGTCAATGTAACATTCACCTTTCCTTTCTGAACTTCAGGACCATCAATGTGAGCGAAGTAAAGGTTATCCAATACAAACTCATACTTAACAGAGTCTGTTTGCATTCCTTTCAAGTCAATTTTGTATTTATCAAACTTTCCCAAAGCTTCTCTCTTTTTTAAATCGTTAGCTTACAATTCGGGCGACAAAGATACAAATAAATATCCTCATAACATACAAATTATCAGTAAATATTCACTTTTTTAATAGGTATTATGAGGTTTGTATCTGTTAAAAACGGCGATATAAATACCAAAGTAATAAAAAACAGAAAGCCTCGCCCGTCCAATAGACAAGCGAGACTTCTTAAAAACGGCGGCTACCTACTCTCCCACTGTTACGCAGTACCATCGGCGTGACGAGGCTTAACTTCTCTGTTCGGAATGGGAAGAGGTGGAACCCTCGTGCTATAACCACCTGAATAAGGTTATGACATGATGAAAAGTAAAATCCTAGTGTCTAGAAAGCTAAACGTATATACCCAACCGGTACATGTTCGAAAGAAAGTGAACGGGCAATTAGTAATGCTCGGCTTTGATGTTACCACCTTTACACCTGCATCCTATCAACGTCATCGTCTTTGACGACCCTAAGAAATCTAATCTTGTGGCTGGCTTCGTACTTAGATGCTTTCAGCACTTATCCAATCCCGACTTAGATACCCAGCAATGCACCTGGCGGCACAACTGGTAAACCAGCGGTCAGTCCAACACGGTCCTCTCGTACTAGTGTCAGAGCCACGCAAATTTCATACGCCCACGATAGATAGAGACCGAACTGTCTCACGACGTTCTGAACCCAGCTCGCGTGCCACTTTAATGGGCGAACAGCCCAACCCTTGGGACCTTCTCCAGCCCCAGGATGTGACGAGCCGACATCGAGGTGCCAAACCCCTCCGTCGATATGAGCTCTTGGGAGGGATCAGCCTGTTATCCCCGGAGTACCTTTTATCCTTTGAGCGATGTCCCTTCCATACGGAAACACCGGATCACTATGCTCTAGTTTCCTACCTGATCGACTTGTCTGTCTCCCAGTCAAGCGCCCTTATGCCATTACACTCTACGGACGGTTACCAATCGTCCTGAGGGCACCTTTAGAAGCCTCCGTTACACTTTTGGAGGCGACCACCCCAGTCAAACTACCCACCAAACAGTGTCCTCGTATCTACGAGTTAGAACTCAAATAATCAAAGGGCCGTATTTCAACAGCGACTCCACAAATACTGGCGTACCTGCTTCAAAGTCTCCGGCCTATCCTACACATCAATTACCCAAATTCAATGTTAAGCTATAGTAAAGGTTCACGGGGTCTTTTCGTCCCATCGCGGGTAATCGGCATCTTCACCGATACTACAATTTCACTGAGCTCACGGTTGAGACAGTGTCCAGATCATTACACCATTCGTGCAGGTCGGAACTTACCCGACAAGGAATTTCGCTACCTTAGGACCGTTATAGTTACGGCCGCCGTTTACTGGGGCTTCAATTCAATGCTTCTCTTGCGATGACATCTCCTCTTAACCTTCCAGCACCGGGCAGGTGTCAGGCTGTATACGTAATCTTTCAATTTGGCACAGCCCTGTGTTTTTGTTAAACAGTTGCCTGGACCTATTCTCTGCGCCCAACTCTCGTTGGGACCCTTTATCCCGAAGTTACAGGGTCAATTTGCCTAGTTCCTTAACCGTGAATCACTCAAGCGCCTTAGTATATTCAACCCGACTACGTGTGTCCGTTTGCGGTACGGGTACCTTAAAGATTAAGTTTAGCGGATTTTCTTGGGAGTATGCTTACACGCACTATTACCTTATTCCGAAGAATTTGGTATACTATCAGGTTCGACTCTTATCCTGGATTTGCCTGGGATAATCAACATCTACACCCTTCAACGGACTATTCCGTCAGTCCGCGGCGCTGTCACTCCTCCGTCTCCACGTCACTCTTTAAGGTAGTACAGGAATATTAACCTGTTCTGCCATCGGCCTCACCGTTCGGCTGAGCCTTAGGACCCGACTAACCCTGATCCGATTAGCGTTGATCAGGAAACCTTAGTCTTTCGGCGAGGGGGTTTCTCACCCCCTTTATCGTTACTTATACCTACATTTGCTTTTCCACACGCTCCAGCAAAGCTCACGCTTCACCTTCGACGCGGAGTGGAATGCTCCCCTACCGATCATTACTGATCCCATAGCTTCGGTAAATTGCTTGATGCCCGATTATTATCCACGCCAAACTCCTCGACTAGTGAGCTGTTACGCACTCTTTAAATGAATGGCTGCTTCCAAGCCAACATCCTAGCTGTCTTAGCAATCTGACTTCGTTAGTTCAACTTAGCAATTATTTCGGGACCTTAGCTGATGGTCTGGATTCTTCTCCTTTAGGACATGGACCTTAGCACCCATGCCCTCACTCCTGGGATCGAACTACTGCGCATTCGGAGTTTATCAAGACTTGATAGGCGGTGAAGCCCTCGCATCTTATCAGTCGCTCTACCTCACAGTAGTAATTCCCAAGGCTGCACCTAAATGCATTTCGGGGAGTACGAGCTATCTCCAAGTTTGATTAGCCTTTCACCCCCACCCTCAGTTCATCCGGAAGCTTTTCAACGCTTATCGGTTCGGTCCTCCAGTTAGTGTTACCTAACCTTCAACCTGACCAAGGGTAGATCACTTGGTTTCGCGTCTACTCCTTCCGACTAATCGCCCTGTTCAGACTCGCTTTCGCTTCGGCTTCATGTCTTGAGACACTTAACCTTGCCGGAAAAAGTAACTCGTAGGTTCATTATGCAAAAGGCACGCCGTCACAACCGAAGTTGCTCCGACCGCTTGTAGGCGCACGGTTTCAGGGACTATTTCACTCTTCTATTCGAAGTGCTTTTCACCTTTCCTTCACAGTACTGGTTCGCTATCGGTCTCTCGGGAGTATTTAGCCTTACCGGATGGTCCCGGCAGATTCACGCAAGATTCCTCGTGTCCCGCGCTACTCAGGATACCACTACGCTTCGTTTAGCTTCGAATACCGGACTATCACCGTCTATGGTCCCATTTTCCAAAGGGTTCTTCTCACTAAAGTTCTTGCGATATCGTGGTCCTACAACCCCAATATTGCCGTAACAACATTGGTTTGGGCTAATCCCCGTTCGCTCGCCACTACTAGGGGAATCATTATTATTTTCTTTTCCTACAGGTACTAAGATGTTTCAGTTCCCTGTGTTAGCCTCTTGCTATGCAAGATGTCATTCCTTCAGAATGACGGGTTGTCCCATTCGGAAATCTTCGGATCAAAGGTTATTTGCACCTTCCCGAAGCTTATCGCAGCTTATCACGTCCTTCATCGCCTCCGAGAGCCAAGGCATCCGCCATGCGCCCTTGCTTACTTTCTTTCAAACGTTTTATTCTTATACTGGTATTGGTATGGGAATTGCTTCCTTTTATCAATATTGCATACTCGAACACGTACGGTTTGATATATACTTTTAGCTCTTACTAAAATTTTACTTTTTGTACATCATGTCAAAGATCGTTTCTCTTTTCAGAGATGGTGGAGAATAACGGATTCGAACCGTTGACCCTCTGCGTGCAAGGCAGATGCTCTAGCCAGCTGAGCTAATCCCCCAAGAGGTTATCAAGAATTGCTTCATTCCGCTGACGCGTCATTCCTTCGTTCTTGAGCTTGGTAGTCCCAGGCAGAGTTGAACTGCCGACCTCTACATTATCAGTGTAGCGCTCTAACCAACTGAGCTATAGGACTAGTTCAACCTTGTCTACCTGTATGTTAGACTCGGCTTCTTTTTTCTCTTGTTTATCTCTATCTATACTTCTATAGATGGTTGATCTATATGTTATAAATAAACAAGTACCAGTAGTACAAAAAACAGAACCTTTAAAGTCTATAAGTGGCTGTCACGTTTGTGACAGTTACGACATCGCTCCAGAAAGGAGGTGTTCCAGCCGCACCTTCCGGTACGGCTACCTTGTTACGACTTAGCCCCAATTACCAGTTTTACCCTAGGACGCTCCTTGCGGTTACGTACTTCAGGTACCCCCGGCTTTCATGGCTTGACGGGCGGTGTGTACAAGGCCCGGGAACGTATTCACCGCGCCATGGCTGATGCGCGATTACTAGCGAATCCAGCTTCACGAAGTCGGGTTGCAGACTTCGATCCGAACTGAGAGAGGTTTTTGGGATTAGCATCACGTCGCCGTGTAGCTGCCTTCTGTACCCCCCATTGTAACACGTGTGTAGCCCCGGACGTAAGGGCCGTGCTGATTTGACGTCATCCCCACCTTCCTCACATCTTACGACGGCAGTCTCTCTAGAGTCCTCAGCATCACCTGTTAGTAACTAAAGATAAGGGTTGCGCTCGTTATGGCACTTAAGCCGACACCTCACGGCACGAGCTGACGACAACCATGCAGCACCTTCACAAATGCCTTGCGGCTATTCTGTTTCCAAAATATTCATTTGCAATTTAAGCCCGGGTAAGGTTCCTCGCGTATCATCGAATTAAACCACATGTTCCTCCGCTTGTGCGGGCCCCCGTCAATTCCTTTGAGTTTCACCGTTGCCGGCGTACTCCCCAGGTGGAATACTTAATGCTTTCGCTTGGCCGCTTACTGTATATCGCAAACAGCGAGTATTCATCGTTTACTGTGTGGACTACCAGGGTATCTAATCCTGTTTGATACCCACACTTTCGAGCATCAGTGTCAGTGACAGTCTAGTGAGCTGCCTTCGCAATCGGAGTTCTTCGTGATATCTAAGCATTTCACCGCTACACCACGAATTCCGCCCACCTCTACTGTACTCAAGACTGCCAGTTTCAACTGCAATTTTACGGTTGAGCCGCAAACTTTCACAACTGACTTAACAATCCACCTACGCTCCCTTTAAACCCAATAAATCCGGATAACGCTCGGATCCTCCGTATTACCGCGGCTGCTGGCACGGAGTTAGCCGATCCTTATTCATATGGTACATACAAAATTCCACACGTGGAAAACTTTATTCCCATATAAAAGAAGTTTACGACCCATAGAGCCTTCATCCTTCACGCTACTTGGCTGGTTCAGGCTCTCGCCCATTGACCAATATTCCTCACTGCTGCCTCCCGTAGGAGTTTGGACCGTGTCTCAGTTCCAATGTGGGGGACCTTCCTCTCAGAACCCCTATCCATCGTAGTCTTGGTGGGCCGTTACCCCGCCAACAAACTAATGGAACGCATCCCCATCGATAACCGAAATTCTTTAATAAAAATATCATGCGATATTCGTATACTATCCGGTATTAATCTTTCTTTCGAAAGGCTATCCCGGAGTTATCGGCAGGTTGGATACGTGTTACTCACCCGTGCGCCGGTCGCCATCTCTTCTATTGCTAGAAAAATGCTGCCCCTCGACTTGCATGTGTTAAGCCTGTAGCTAGCGTTCATCCTGAGCCAGGATCAAACTCTTCATTGTAAAAGTATTTTTTTATCATCGGTTAAGATGACTTTTTTGCTCTGTTCAGGACGCCGTAAATTTATTGACCTTATTCAAATACCTATCAGTCTTAAGTGTATCACTACTGCATAAGACAAGTATTGACGGTTCTATTTTTTTTACTTGTACTACTTGTATTGTTTATCAATATTTCAAAGAACTAACGTGGCTTCCGCCGCTTCTGCTTTCTTTGCGAAAGCGGATGCAAAGATAAGGACTTTTTCAGATAACCTCCAAACTTTTTTCAAAGTTTTTTTTGTTTTTATTTTCTGTGGCCTTCATCTTATAGCAGAATGTCAATCATTAGGCTCTGTCTCTCTAGCAAAGCGGGTGCAAAAGTAGACAACTTATCTATAACATCCAAATATATCTGACTATTTTTTCTAATTATTTTTAGATACCCACCCTAACTTACTGAATCATAACGATGTTGTAGAACATATTTTTCTTCATATATGTTACATCTATATGAAAACAGGCCGGAAATGGCACATTATTATATTACATACGCGCGTGTAGAGCAAATAACAAAAAGATATTCGCAAAGAGAAGGTAAAAAGAGAAGTACTCTTAAAGAAACAAACTAAAAAATAGATTTCTACAGGACAAGAACACATAAAAAAGTGAGAATAGCTATCTGTTATCACTCTACTTTAGTTTATAATTCGCTCCTACTAATCAATAAATAAATTACTATCCTAATTTCAGCATACAGGTATCTTTCTTTATAAGATATGCCACTTCATAGACTTTCTTCTTATGTTCAATATTCATTTGCTTAGTAGTTGGCAAGGGCTCACTGCAGTGAACAAATAAGCTATCAGATGTAAGCAAATAAGCTAACGATAGTAAACAAATTCGTTCACTGCAGTGAGCTGTTAAAAGACATTAGGGCTTATCAGAAGAATCACGAGGGATAAACATCTATTATATAAGGCATTGACGTCTATTGCATAAGAGAGTATAGGATAAAAGCGAATAGACAAGCCACTTATTATAAACTGTTTAAGATAGAATCAGGACGACACACAGGGTGAGGGTAACTTTTTACCCTCACCCTACTACCGCACTTACCCTCACACGTTATAACCACGATGAATAAAGGGATTGAGCGAATGTGTGAGGGTGTGAGGGTAAAAGTGATACAAAAATTTAGTTGAAATGAAATATTAAAAGCATCCATGTTCTATTAAAAAAGAAGGAGCTGCACAGTGCAATGCATTCTTTCTGTTAAAACCTCCGGGATACTCAAACAAAAAGAACCTCCGTCTGTTACATTAGCGATTTAAACATAGTAACCTAAACTTTAAAATTATGGCTAGAGAAAGTGTAAAAATCCTACAAGGTAAATTAGATGTAGAAAGTTTAATTTCACAGTTGAACGCAGCATTGGCTGAAGAGTGGTTGGCATATTACCAATATTGGGTAGGTGCATTAGTAGTGGAAGGCGCCATGCGTGCCGACGTACAAGGTGAGTTCGAGGAACATGCCGAAGAAGAACGTAGACATGCACAGCTGCTTGCCGACCGTATCATCGAGCTGGAAGGGGTTCCGGTACTTGATCCGAAACAATGGTTCGAACTGGCAAGATGCAAATATGATGCTCCGCAAGGCTTCGATTCAGTCAGTTTGCTGAAGGATAATGTTGCTTCCGAACGCTGTGCCATTCTCCGTTATCAGGAAATTGCCGACTTTACTAACGGGAAAGATTTCACCACTTGTGATATCGCCAAACATATTCTTGCCGAAGAGGAAGAACATGAACAAGATTTACAAGATTATCTGACTGACATTGCCAGAATGAAGAAATCATTTCTCGAAAAGTAAATTCTAATTTAATAATGATTAGGTGAGAGAGGGTGCATCCGAAATACAGGATATACCCTCTTTTATGTAATAGTACGATAAAAACCAAACTATTTTCAAACAAATCAAGAAGAAATCTTTCTTTTTTCGTATTTTTGTCCCAATATGCATGTTTAATCCAAGTAGATAACAACATCAACGAAAAGGAATGAAAGTAATTGATTTAATAAATAACAGTAAAGGTACAGCTTTTTCTTTCGAAATTCTCCCTCCTTTGAAGGGAACCGGAATCGAAAAGCTCTATCAGACAATCGACACTCTTCGAGAATTTGATCCGAAATATATCAATATCACCACGCATCGCAGCGAATATGTCTACAAAGATCTCGGCAACGGGCTCTTTCAGAGAAACCGCCTGAGAAGGCGTCCGGGAACAGTCGCTGTGGCAGCAGCCATTCAGAATAAATATAATATTACTGTGGTTCCTCATATCCTGTGCAGTGGTTTCACGCGTGAGGAAACCGAATATGTATTGCTGGATTTGCAATTTCTGAATATAACAGATTTGCTGGTACTCCGTGGAGACAAGGCTAAACATGAATCGGTATTTACTCCCGAAGGAGACGGATATCATCATGCGATTGAATTGCAGGAGCAGATTAATAATTTCAATAAAGGAATCTTCGTTGACGGTTCGGAGATGAAAGTCACCGCCAGTCCTTTCTCGTATGGCGTGGCGTGTTATCCGGAAAAGCATGAAGAATCTCCTAACATAGAGACAGATCTTTACTGGCTGAAAAAGAAGGTAGAAACTGGTGCAGAGTATGCTGTGACACAATTATTCTACGATAATAAGAAATATTTCGATTTTGTGGAGCAGGCTAAGGCAGCAGGTATCAACATTCCTATCATTCCGGGAATCAAGCCTTTCAAGAAAATCTCCCAACTAAGCATGATCCCCAAAACATTCAAGGTGGATTTGCCGGAAGATCTGGTGAAAGAAGCATTGAAATGCAAAAATGACGCGGAAGCCGAACAGGTGGGTGTTGAATGGTGCGTGGCTCAATGCAAGGAGTTGATGGAACACGGAGTTCCGAGCATCCATTTCTATTCCATCGGAGCAGTAGACAGTATCAAGGAAATAGCCAAAATCATTTATTGATATGTTTTTCAGAGACGTAATCGGACAAGAAGAAATCAAGCAACGACTCATTCAGGAAGTGAACGAGGGGCGTATTCCACATGCCCAACTCATTTGCGGTCCCGAGGGAGTTGGTAAAATGCCATTGGCTATCGCATACGCACGCTACATCAGTTGCACCAATCGGGGCGAGGAAGATGCTTGCGGTGTCTGTCCGTCTTGTGTGAAATTCAATAAGCTGGTACATCCGGATGTGCATTTCGTATTCCCCATCGTGAAAAGTGCGAAAGGAAAGAAAGAAGTGTGCGATGATTATATTGCCGATTGGCGGCCATTCGTTATTAACAATCCTTATTTCAACCTCAACCATTGGTTGGGTGAAATGGACGCGGAGAACTCGCAAGCGCTGATTTATGCCAAAGAGAGCGATGAGATCCTGAAGAAGCTCAGTCTGAAATCCAGTGAAGGTGGATTTAAGATTACGATTGTATGGTTGCCCGAGAAAATGCACCCGGTATGCGCCAATAAGTTGTTGAAACTGCTTGAGGAGCCACCCGAAAAGACGATTTTTCTGTTGGTATCCGAAGCTCCGGACATGATTCTGCCTACCATCTTGAGCCGTACTCAACGTATGAATGTGCGGAAAATTGACGAAGCCAGCATCGACCGGGTATTGCAGAGTAAATATCATGTTCAGCCTGCGGATAGCATTTCGATTGCCCATCTGGCAAACGGAAATTTCGTCAAGGCACTCGAAACGATTCATCTGAATGAGGAGAATCAGTTATTCTTCGAGCTCTTCGTCAACCTGATGCGCTTGTCCTATCAACGGAAAATAAAGGAGATGAAGATGTGGAGCGAACAGGTGGCCAGCATGGGACGCGAACGCCAGAAAAACTTTCTGGAATATTGCCAGCGCATGATCCGCGAAAACTTTATCTTTAACCTGCACCAGCGCAACCTGACGTATATGACCATTAACGAACAGAATTTTGCAACTCGCTTTGCACCTTTTGTCAACGAACGTAATGTGATGGGCATCATGGACGAATTAAGCGAAGCGCAGCTACATATAGAACAGAACGTAAATGCTAAAATGGTATTCTTCGACTTCTCACTGAAGATGATCGTACTGTTGAAGCAATAATAAATATATAACTTATGGAATATAAACTTCATAATGGGAGCGGCGGCCTTTGCTGCAAAGGATGTTCCCGACAAGATAAAAAACTGAATACCTACGACTGGCTGGCAGATATACCGGGCAATGCGGAGGAGAGTGACATGGTAGAAGTGCAGTTCAAGAATACCCGGAAGGGATATTTTCGGAACAGCAACAAGATCAAGCTGGAAAAAGGAGATGTAGTTGCCGTAGAAGCAGCTCCGGGTCATGACATCGGAGTAGTTACATTGACGGGGCGGCTCGTTCCGCTGCAAATGAAGAAAGCAAACTTCAAGGCAGACACGGAAATCAAACGTGTCTACCGGAAAGCGAAGCCAGTGGATATGGAGAAGTTCAACGAAGCGAAAGCCAAAGAACATGCTACCATGATCCGTGCACGCCAAATTGCATTGAACCTTAATCTGGATATGAAAATCGGTGACGTGGAGTATCAGGGAGATGGTAATAAGGCTATTTTCTACTACATCGCTGATGAACGGGTAGACTTCCGCCAGTTAATCAAAGTATTGGCCGAAGCTTTCCGCGTACGTATTGAAATGAAACAAATCGGTGCCCGTCAGGAAGCCGGACGTATCGGCGGAATCGGTCCGTGCGGACGCGAGCTCTGCTGTGCCACATGGATGACGAGTTTTGTTTCTGTGTCTACCAGTGCTGCCCGTTTTCAGGACATTTCACTAAATCCGCAAAAACTTGCCGGACAGTGTGCTAAACTGAAATGTTGCCTGAACTATGAGGTAGACTGTTATGTAGAAGCTCAAAAACGACTTCCTTCGAGAGAGATAGAGTTGGAAACAAAGGATGGTACTTTCTATTTCTTCAAGGCGGATATTCTAAGCAATCAGGTTTCTTACTCTACGGATAAGAATTTCCCTGCCAATTTGGTTACAATCAGCGGCAAACGTGCTTTTGAAGTCATCTCCATGAATAAGAAAGGGATGAAACCGGACAGCTTGATCGAAGAGGAAAAGAAACCGGAACCGAAGAAACCAATCGACTTGCTGGAACAGGAAAGTGTGACCCGCTTCGACCGCAGCCGGAATAATAAAGATGGCGGCAACAACGCTAACCGGAACAATAAAAAGAAGAAGAAGGGAAACAATAATAGTAATAATAACGGCAACCGCCCGCAACAACAAGCGGAAGGCGGAAATCGTCCGCAACAACCTCAACGGGAGAATGATAACCGCCCGCAGTCGTCAGAAAACGGCAACAGAGGGGAAAGAGATAACCGTCCGAGAAACAACAATAACAACCGGAACAGAGGACAGAATCAGGGACGGAACAACGAAAACAGACGTCCGGAAAGGGGACAGAACCAAGAACGTCCGCAAGGTCAGGAACGTCCACAAGGACAGGAACGCCCGCAGCAACAAGACCGCCAACGGGAACAGCAAGGACAGGAACGTCAGGAACGCCGTCCTAATCAGGAGCGTCCTTCCAGACCGGAAAGAAATCAGAATCAGGAGAAACTGCCAAATAATGAAAAGCCTACTCAAGAATAGTTTATTTGTTCTATTCAGCGCTTGCTTACTGACAGCCTGCAATGAAAATACGGTGTATCACTCTTATCAATCCCTTCCCGACGAGGGATGGGAAAAGAGTGATACACTCTCTTTTCAGATTCCTATCACCGACAGTATTCCCACTACCCTCCGGCTTTTTGCGGAAGTCCGCAACAGAATAGAATATCCTTATCATGACCTCCATTTATTTATCAGTCAGAATCTACAAGATTCTACCGTATGGCGTACTGATACCATTGTTTTCAGTCTGGCTGATTCTACAGGAAGATGGACGGGACACGGATGGGGAAGCATTTACCAATCGGAAACTTTTATCAAGTCCGTCCTCCCCTTGCGTTCCGGCAACTACACGATCAAAGTGATAAACGGAATGAAAGATGAAAAGCTACAAGGATTGAGCGATGTAGGTATCCGTATTGAAAAACAGTGAAAGTTAAAGCCTTCTGCCACGACCTGCATCAATCCGCAGGAAGATGAACAACAATATCGTAAATCCCCATAAGGAAGAGCCTCCATAGCTAAAGAAAGGCAATGGAATACCAATCACCGGAGTCAACCCCAGTACCATACCGACATTGATAAATAAGTGGAAAAGGAAAATACTGACGACCGAATATCCATAAACCCGGCCAAAATTAGAAGTCTGCCGTTCGGCCAGGAAAATTAATCGCAAAATCAAAATAAGGAAAGCCAGCAGGACAGCAGCCGAACCCACAAAACCTTGTTCTTCACCTACTGTACAAAAAATAAAGTCGGTATCCTGTTCGGGCACGTACTTCAACTTCGTTTGTGTACCATTCAGGAATCCTTTCCCTGTTAGCCCGCCGGAACCAATGGCAATCTTAGATTGGTTCACGTTATATCCGGCACCGGTCAAATCTTCTTCCAAACCAAGCACTACCTTTATACGGACTTGTTGATGAGATTCCAATATATTATCAAATACATAATTACTGGAATACAGGAAGCCGATAGAACCGATTGTAAACAGAGCAATCAGGAAATAGGTACGTTGCCGCTCACTTAATGCCAGATAAATCAGATAGCCTATCACAACAGCACAAAGCGCCCATTGCACCCAAACCAGGCTAAAGTGTACCCAGTATTCCGATATTAAATAGGCTATCAGCAATATGCCCAGACTTCCACCAATGATATTACGGGTAGCAGGCCATTTCTTGCGATATACCCACACCATGCCACCAGCAAATAAGAGGATTAATAGTAATACGATAAATTCGCCTAACGGCGTTGGGGTATCGGCTATAAATACTTCGTCAAAACGGATGCCGACCACAAAGTAGATTACGGCGCATACGCCTGCAAAAAGTACTACTCCCGGCATTCCTTCACGGTAAAGAACCAGAAAAAAGGCGAGATAAACCAATGCAGAACCTGTCTCTCGCTGACCAATAATCAATAACATCGGAAGAAGAATGATGAATCCCAGGATAAAGGCACATTTTTCTTTTTTGATGCTGAATGAATAAGAGTTCATATACTTGGCCAAAGCCAAGGCCGTAGCAAACTTGGCAAACTCGGCAGGTTGCAAGCTAACAGGCCCCATCACCAGCCAGGAGCGTGAGCCTTTTGTGTCCGGTGCAATGAAGATAGTGACGATGAGCAAGAGAATCATCCCCACATATACAATGTACGCGAACATATCATACATACGGTCTTCCAGCATCAACAAAACAAATCCAAGTCCGAAGGAGCAGATAATCCACACAAACTGTTTACCGGCACGGGTTGAAAAATCCAGAAAGTCACGTTCACCATAGTCGTAACTGGCTCCGCAAACGCTGAACCATCCGCCAACAATCAGGAGCAGGTAAATAAAAATCGTTACCCAGTCCAGTGATTTCCATAAACTATCGTTCCTCGTTACCATACAATATCACTCTGTTACTAATTTCTTCCGCTCTTAATTCATTTTCCGGTGATAACTTCCCGTTTATATATTGTTCCATCATCAACGCACCCACCGGCACACCATAAGTAGCTCCCCAACCACCATTCTCCACATAGACGGCAATAGCTATCTTGGGTTTGTTCATAGGTGCAAAGCCCATAAATACCGAGTGGTCGTGCCCACGATTCTGTGCAGTACCTGTTTTACCACAGGCCTCCAGCCCCGGAACCATCACGGACAGCATACGACAGGTACCGCCGGTGGCCGCGCCACGCATCCCTTCTACTACTGATTCATAATGTCTCTTCTCAATAGTGGTATAACGCGGTACACGATAGATGCTATCTAACTGGTTGTCCTGGATTTCCTTTACAATATGCGGTGTCACGAAATATCCTCTGTTGGCAATCGTCGCTCCTAAGTTGGCTATTTGAAGGGGAGTGGACAGAACCTCTCCCTGTCCGATAGAGATACTGATTACAGTCAATCCGTTCCAATGTCCGCGATAGGCTTTATCGTAGAATTGTGCATTCGGAATCAATCCTCGTTTCTCTCCCGGTAAATCAACGCCCAGTTTGTAGCCAAATCCCTGCGAAACCATGTGGTCTTTCCAGACCGTAATGGCGTTTTGCGGCGAACCGTATTTACGATCGCCAAACATACGGAACAGTCCCCAACAGAAATAGGAGTTGCACGATGTAGCAATAGCCGGAATCAATGGCAAGGGAGATCCGTGAGCATGGCAGCCTACTGTCAATCTTCCGTAATGGAACCCATGTGAGCAAGGGAATGCCGGACTTTGTTCAGTGATGATTCCTTCTTGCAGGAACGTCAGTCCTTGCGCTGTCTTGAACGTAGATCCCGGAGGATACACTCCCATCAGGGCACGATTCAAAAGCGGTTTAGTCATATCACGTTGCAAAGCCAGATGATTCTTACCACGCTGGCGGCCAATCATCAAATGCGGGTCATAATTGGGAGAGGATACCAGACAAAGGATTTCTCCGGTTTCCGGTTCGATAGCCACAATACTTCCAATCTTATTCTTTAATAAACGTTCACCCAGCATCTGTAAGTCAATATCCAGACTCAATGTCAGGTTCTTGCCGGGAACGGAAGGACGGTCATATTCACCATCCATATAATGCCCTTGGATACGACCGTGTGCATCACGAAGCAGAATCTCAATTCCTTTCTCGCCACGAAGGTACTTTTCATACGATTTCTCGACTCCTAACTTGCCGACATAATCCCCACGGATGTAGTATCCTTCTTCATCCGCTTCCATTTCTTTTGCGGAGACTTCTCCTATATCTCCCAAAGCATGGGCGGCAGCATTGTACGAATATTGACGAATGGTACGCCGTTGGATATAAAAGCCACGAAACTTAAACAGCTTTTCCTGAAAGACACCACATTCTTCCGCCGAAAGTTGCGACATAAACAACTGGTTGGTATAGCGGGAATACCCCGGATTGCGGCGACGGTCTTTCATGTCGCTCATAATTTTGAGAAACTGCGCACGGGTGATATTCAGCGATTGGCATAAATCGAGTGTGTCCAGATTCTCTATTTCCTTTGGCACGATCGTTATGTCGTATGCCGGCTGGTTGAATACCAATAGTTTACCGGTCCGGTCATAAATAGCGCCACGCGAGGGGTACTGGATTTTATTCAGAAAAGCGTTACTATCAGCATTCTTCTTGTAGTCATCGGTCGTAATCTGCAATACAAAAAGACGTATCAGATAAATCAAAACAATGGAGATAGCAATGCCTCCGATTACAAATTTGCGCTTCTCTAAGATATAATCTTTTGCCATCGTTACTTCTTAATCCCTTCTATAGCTATGATACAGGTTACAGTCAGAATAGTGCAAAGAAGCACTCGCAACAGTAACAGCCAAATGCTGGTAAATGAGAAGAACTCAATGGAGAGTAATGCCAGACTGTGCACAAAAACACTTGCAGTAGTATATTTTAAGAAAGGACTGATTCCCATCGTCTTGAAAGAGGGAATAAGGCTGTCCGGATTATCACGGGGCATGAACAGACGAAGCAAAGAGGGACGGAGAAAGGCAAGCAATACGGTAGCTGCCGCATTCATTCCCGGAGTATCAGAGAATATATCAATGGTCAGCCCGAAGAAAAAAGCCCACAACATCAGTTCATTCCGGGAAGTACCGGAGCTGAATTTCAGAATAAAATAGATATAGAGAAAAGGAGTAGCATAGCCGGCAATATGTACACTATTAAGGATTAGCACCTGAAGAAGTACCAAGCCGATAAACCATCCGATTCTATGTATATAAGTAATAATCATTCTTTCATCACCTTGTTTTCAAGTTTCTTCTGTTCTTCCTGACCTGTCCGGGCTACCACCCGAACGTCACTCAACTTACCGAAATCAGTAGCCAGCCTGATTTTCAACAGATAGGAAAGTCCGTCATTAGAGTCGGACATATCATCTACCGTCCCCACCATTATACCTTCGGGAAAGACGGTGGAGAAACCACTGGTGACTACTGTATCTCCCAAATTAAACTCTGCATGACGAGGCAGGTCTTTCAGATAAGCATAGCGCGAATCTCCATGTTCCCATTTCAGGTAGCCGAAATAATCACTGCCGATAATCTTGCAACTGATATTCGACTTGCTGTTCAGTACCGAAATCACCACCGAGTAGGAAGGAGATGTTTCATAAACAATCCCTACAATCCCATTACCGTCCACTACTCCCATTTCGGAGCGAATACCGGAAGAGGAACCTTTATCGAGCGTGATATAATTATCAACCAGATTCAAACTGTTCTTTATCACATGCGCTTTAAACAACTGATAATCCGCTTGCGGCACCTGCCGGATGCTGTTGATTGCCATAGAATCGAGCTGCTGCTCTCTCAATGCTTTTTCCAGATTAGTGATCTGTTGTTCGAGCACCATGTTGCGATCCAATAGATCTTCGTTGACTGATTTCAGATGAAAATAAGAGGAAATCCCTCCCGAAACTTCATAAACCGCCCCCACAACCGTATTGGCAGAAGTGAAGAATGCACTCTGCTGATAACGGTTGAACCGAAATAACAAAACAAAACTGGCTACCTCCAATAAGATGAAGAGGAACCAGTAATTGTATTTCAGAAGGAAGTTTAATAAATTCCTCATTCCCGGTTTATCTCATTAAGAAAGAGAAACGGTCTACGTTCTTTAATGCCACACCTGTACCTTTGGCGACTGCGTGCAAAGGATCTTCCGCAATATGGAAAGGAATGTTGATCTTGTCGGTCAAACGCTTATCCAGTCCACGAAGCAATGCACCACCTCCGGAGAGATAGATACCATTGTGCACAATATCAGCATATAGTTCAGGAGGCGTATTTTCCAATGCACTCAAGATAGCAGTTTCAATCTTTGAAATAGATTTCTCCAGACAGTGAGCTACTTCCTGATAGCATACAGGCACTTCCATTGGAAGAGCTGTGATACGGTTCGGACCATGAACGATATAATCTTCCGGAGCATCTTCACCCAGTTCGGTTAAAGCAGCACCCACATTGATCTTGATACGTTCTGCCATACGCTCGCTGACTTTCACATTGTGCTGACGGCTCATGTATTCGCGAATATCTTCTATCAGGTCATCACCGGCAGTACGAATGGAGTTGTTGGAAACGATACCTCCCAAAGAGATAACGGCAATTTCCGTAGAACCACCACCTATATCGACAATCATGTTTCCTTCCGGAGCTTCTACGTCGATGCCGATACCGATTGCCGCAGCCATCGGTTCAAAAATCAAATAGACATCACGGCCACCGGCATGTTCCGCAGAGTCGCGAACAGCACGGAGTTCGACTTCCGTACTTCCCGAAGGAACGCCAATCACCATGCGAAGAGAAGGTGAAAACAAATGGTTGCGAGTATTCACCTGCTTTATCAAACCGCGCATCATCTGCTCGCAAGCATAAAAGTCGGCAATCACTCCATCTCTCAACGGACGGATAGTACGTATGTTTTCGTGGGTTTTTTCATGCATCAACTTCGCCTTTTCCCCCACGGCAATCATCTTTTCTGTACGGCGATCCAAAGCAACGACTGACGGCTCATCCACCACGATTTTCCCATTCGTGATGATAATGGTATTGGCTGTGCCCAAGTCCATTGCGATCTCTTGTGTAAAAGAAAATAATCCCATTCTTGAATAATTTATTAAAGTGGAGTATTAAGTTTAAGTATTATAACTGTGCAGTGCAAGTTAACACTAAAAACTTAATACTTATTTTTTTAGTGTTTAAAATGACGGATACCGGTAGTCACCATCGCCATACCATGCTCATTGCAATAAGCAAAGGATAAATCGTCTTTTACCGAACCTCCCGGTTGGATAACAGCCGTAATACCTTCTTTATCTGCAATTTCCACACAGTCGGGGAACGGGAAGAAAGCATCGGAAGCCATCACTGCACCATTCAGATCAAAACCGAATGATTTGGCCTTTTCAATTGCTTGCTTCAATGCGTCTACACGCGAAGTCTGTCCTACACCGCTTGCAAGAAGTTGCTTATCTTTTGCCAATACGATGGCATTAGACTTGCTGTTCTTTACAATTTTATTGGCAAACAACATATCTTCTACTTCTTCCGGAGTAGGAGCTTTGTCTGTCACGGTTTTCAGGTCAGCTACCGTTTCAATATTAGTATCTTTATCCTGCACCAATACGCCATTCAGTAAAGCACGGAATTGCTTTTTAGGCAATTTGGCTTCTTTACGAACGAGGATGATGCGGTTCTTTTTCTGTCCCAGGATTTCGAGTGCATCCACATCATAATCCGGTGCGATAATCACTTCGAAGAAAATCTTGTTGATTTCTTCCGCTGCTTCTTTGTCAATGACGCCATTCGTAATCAATACACCTCCGAAAGCAGAAACCGGATCACCGGCCAATGCGTCTTTCCAAGCATCCAGAACAGTAGTGCGGGAAGCCAGTCCACAAGCATTGTTATGTTTCAGGATAGCGAAAGTGAGGTCGTCGAATTCGTCAATCAGATCAACGGCAGCATTGATATCGAGAAGATTGTTATAAGAGATTTCTTTTCCGTGAATCTGGTCGAACATCGCTTCCAGATTTCCGTAGAAATAACCTTTCTGATGTGGGTTCTCACCGTAACGAAGTTGCTTCTGGCTATTTACCGAGCAACGGAAAGCAGAGCCTTCGCCGGCATCGAAATAGTTGAAAATAGCCGAATCGTAATGAGAAGAAACGGCAAATGCTTCTTTTGCCATCCAACGGCGTTCTTCGAGTGAAGAAGTAGCACCGTGCTCCATCAACATATCCAGCAATGGTTTGTATTGAGCTTGAGAAGCCACAATGATTACATCGTTGTAGTTCTTGGCTGCGGCACGAATCAGAGAGATTCCGCCTATATCGATTTTTTCAATAATATCTGCTTCAGATGCACCGGAAGCTACCGTAGCTTCAAACGGATACAAATCAACAATCACCAGATCTATCTCGGGGATTTCATACTTCTCAATCTGTTGCATATCCTGCTCCAAGCCGCGACGGCAAAGGATACCTCCGAATATTTTCGGATGTAATGTCTTTACTCTACCACCGAGAATAGAAGGATAAGTGGTCAAATCTTCCACTGCCTTGCAAGGATATCCCAATGATTCAATAAACTGACGAGTTCCGCCTGTCGACAAAAACTCTACTCCCTCTTCATGAAGTTTGGTAATAATTTCGTCCAAACCTTCTTTATGGTATACAGATACCAATGCAGTTTTTATTTTTTTAGACTCTGACATTGAATTGCTTATTAAGTATTTGGTGTGCAAAGTTACGAAATATTGTTTATCGTACGTAATAAATAAGGTGTGAATTAATAAAAAAAAGCGTTGACCCTCCTCAATGGAAAATCAACGCCTCTTCGCAGATGTGTTCTCTATTCAAAATCTATTACCAGATAGACACTCGTTTATCCTTAGGTACAAACATCGGATCCTGCTCGGTAATTTTGAATGCTTCATACCAATTTTCGATATGAGGAAGAGCACCGTCCACACGCCATTTTCCTAATGAGTGAGGATCGAGTTTAGTTAACCGGAGAATTTCTTCAGGACGGATATTTCCTGCCCACACATTAGCATAAGCAAGAAAGAAACGTTGTTCCGGAGTAAATCCGTCAACAATTTCCAATGGTGCAGCTTCTGTTGCTTTCTTGAAAGCCTGGAAAGAAACCTGCAAACCTCCGTGGTCGGCGATGTTCTCTCCCAATGTCAGGCTACCGTTTCCGTGTACGCCCGGAGCCACTTCAATGCTGTCAAAGAAGTTCACCATTACTTGGGCACGTTCTTCGAACTTTTTAGCATCTTCTTCCGTCCACCAGTCTTTCAGGTTTCCGTCTTTGTCATATTGACGTCCCTGATCGTCAAATCCATGAGTCATCTCATGGCCGATGACCACGCCAATTGCACCGTAGTTCATAGCATCGTCCGCATTCATATCGAAGAACGGAGGTTGCAGGATGGCTGCCGGGAAGCAGATTTCATTGGTAGTCGGGTTATAATAAGCGTTCACAGTCTGGGGAGTCATCAACCATTCATCCTTGTCTACCGGTTTGCCGGCTTTAGCAATCATTTCGTTGTAATCCCATTGGTTCGCACGTTCAATATTTGCCCAGTAAGAATCATTTTTGATCTCCAGTGCAGAGTAATCTTTCCATTTATCAGGATAACCGATTTTTACATGGAAGGTAGCCAGTTTCTCCAACGCTTTTTCTTTGGTCGGTTCGCTCATCCATTTCAAACCTTTGATGCGTTCACCCAAAGAAGTTTGCAGGTTCTTCACCAGTGTAACCATGCGTTCTTTAGCAGCAGCAGGGAAGTACTTTTCCACGTACATTTGTCCTACCACTTCGCCAAGCACACCGTCTACGGTGCTCACAGAACGTTTCCAACGAGGTTGCATTTCTTTCTTGCCGGACATTGTTCTGCTGTAGAAATCGAAATTCTGTGCTTCAAAATCATCGCTTAAATAAGAAGCGGCAGCATCTATCAATCCCCATTGGAGATACAGTTTTTGATCGTCCAGCGATACGGTGTTAATCACATCGGCTACTTCCTTCATGGCAGCAGGCTGACCGATGTTCACTTCCTTCAGATCTTTCAAACCGGAAACGGTGAAATAAGTATCCCAGTCGAAAGTCGGGAAGTTCTTTTTCAACGTTGCCATGTCCATCTTGTTATAATTAGCATGAGGATCACGCAATTCCACTTGTGAACGAGCTGCTTTCGCCAGACGGGTTTCAATGTCCATCACTGCTTTTACCGCTTTCTGTGCAGTAGCGTCATCATAACCTGCCAACTGGAACATCTTGGCGATGTGTTCCTGATATTTGTTACGGATATTTTTAGTCTGCTCGTCATCTTCCAGATAATAGTCACGTTGTCCCATTCCGATACCTCCCTGATAGGTTTGTACGATATTCATGGAACTGTTCATATCGTCTGCACTTACGAACATGGTGAAGTAAGGACGGATGCCTTTCTTCTGGCTTTCGGCGATATATGCATAGATTTCTCCTTTATCCTTGAGAGCGTCAATGGCTGCCAGTTCCGCTTTGATCGGAGCTACACCTTCCTGATTCAGTTTCACGCTATCCATTGCGATATTATAAAGATCGCCTACTTTCTGGGCAGCACTGCCCGGTGCGTTATCTTTCTTTGCAGCCAATTCGGCAATCAACGCTTTCAGTTGCTCACGGCTGTTTTCGCGCAACATATCGAATGTACCGAAACGTGAATACTCGTCTGTCAGCGGATGATCTTTCACCCAACCTCCACAGGCATATTGATAAAAACTTGTACCCGGCACAGCCGTGGTATCCAGATTAGCAAGGTCGATACCGGACGTCAGCACGGCCTCTTTCTTACTGTTACATCCTGTTGTCATAAGGCATACGGCAAGAATTGGTAAATACTTGGTTACTTTCATACTCATATAATATGTTATAGAATTATCATGCTATTGGAAAGGAAGTTCTAGCCTTTCACTTCTTTCACTTCTTCCAGTTCCATCGAAACTCGCTCCCACTCTTCAACAATAGTATCCAACTGCTGTTTCAGTTTCTGATGCTGCTCATACAGTTTCATATCCGAAGCTCCTTCGGGAGTGGCCATTTTCACTTCTATAATGGCTATGGCCGATTCGGTTTCTTCGATCGAGGTTTCGCAATCCGCAACTTGGCGCTCGAGTTTCTTCACTTTCTTATTCAGTTCTTTTTGAGCTTCATAAGAGAGTTTGTTTTCCGAAGGTTGTGCGGCTTCCTGTTCATTATTTCCTTTGGCAGATGCCGTAGGAGAAGTGGATAAGCCTGCCCCTTTCTGAAGTTCGTTCAAGCTATCTATCTTTTTCTTTTGCAGAAATTCATAGATACCGCCGAGGTGTTCTTTTACCAGTCCGCCACCGAACTCATATACTTTAGTCGCAAGTCCATCCAAAAAATCACGGTCGTGGCTGACAAGAACTACGGTTCCGTCAAATTCGCGGATCGCTTCTTTCAATACGTCTTTCGAACGCATATCCAAATGATTGGTCGGTTCGTCCAGAATCAGGAAGTTGACGGGTTCCAGAAGAAGTTTAATCATTGCCAATCGGGTACGTTCTCCACCGGAGAGGACTTTCACTTTTTTGTCCGAGGCTTCGCCTCCAAACATGAAAGCTCCCAGTATATCACGTATTTTCAGACGGATATCGCCTGTAGCTACCCGGTCGATCGTATCGAATACAGTCAGGTTCTCATCCAGCATTTGCGCCTGATTCTGTGCAAAATAGCCGATTTGTACATTATGACCGATGGTGAGTTTACCATCAAAGTCAATCTCTCCCATGATACACTTTACCAATGTAGATTTACCCTCTCCATTCTTACCGACGAAAGCTACTTTCTCTCCCCGGTTGATAGTGAGGTTTACATCATGGAAAACAACATGGCTGCCATACGCTTTGCGTACATCTTCGCAAATCACAGGATAGTTTCCGCTACGGCTGGCAGGAGGAAACTTCAAACGAAGCGAGGAGTTATCTTCTTCATCTATTTCAATGCGGTCTATTTTATCCAGCTGTTTGATACGGCTCTGCACCTGTACGGCTTTGGTAGCTTTATAGCGGAAGCGTTCGATGAAGTCTTCCGTATCCTGTATCTGTTTCTGTTGGTTTTCGTATGCACGGAGCTGTTGTTCGCGACGTTCTTTACGCAGAACTACAAACTCATCATATTTCACTTTGTAGTCATAAATCTGGCCACAAGTGATTTCGATGGTACGGGTCGTTACATTATTGAGGAAAGCACGGTCGTGGCTGACCAATACGACTGCATTGGCACGTGTAGCCAGAAAGTTTTCCAACCATTGGATACTTTCAATATCGAGGTGATTGGTCGGTTCATCGAGCAAGAGTACGTCCGGGCGACGCAAAAGCAACTTCGCCAATTCGATACGCATACGCCATCCGCCGGAGAATTCCGAAGTAGAACGTTCGAAGTCCTCCCGGCTGAATCCCAGTCCGAGCAGAGTCCGTTCGATTTCCGCCTGATAGTTTGTACCACCCATCATCAGGAAGCGGTCATTTTCATGTGTGAAACGGTCTATCAACTGATGGTATTCTTCCGAATCGTAGTCTGTCCGTTCGGCTAGTTTCTGATTCATCCGTTCCAACCTCGCCTGAAGTTCAAAAATATGTTCGAATGCCAGTTCCGCCTCTCCCATCACCGTCCGGTTGTCGGAAAGAATCATGACCTGCGGCAAATATCCGATGGTTACATCTTTCGGAGTGGCTACAATGCCATGTGTCGGCGACTGCAAGCCGGCTAATATTTTCAGCATGGTTGATTTGCCGGCACCATTCTTGCCGACCAACGCAATGCGATCTTTCTTATTAATTACATAGCTGACGTCCTCAAAAAGCGGCGTCGCATTAAATTCTACTGATAATCCTTCTACTGAAATCACTTCTGCTTCTGATTTATAACATTTTGGACTGCAAAGATACTGAATATTTATTAGATACAGCTTAGTATTATACGTTATGAAAAACAAAAAAGCAGTCATTCTGATTGAATGACTGCCCTCTATCTTTACCTATGTATCTTCTTTAGAACAACTTAGCAGGATATTCGCCGGCATCTACCAATGCCTGAATCTTGTCTACTACGCTCTGACGATCTTCCGGATAAGTAACACCAAACCATTTGCTGGTAGTATCCAATACTTCAACAGTAGCAGTTCCGTCATTAATCAATTTATCCACCATCAATGGGATGAAGAATTCGCTCTTCAGGTTTTCCATGTTCTTCGGATCGCTAAGGAAAGTCTTGAAAAATTCCTGGCTGTAAGCGAAGTAATCAGGAGTGAAGCCCCAGAAGTTCATACTTACCGGAGTCGTGTCAGGAGTAGCAGTCCATTCGCCATCATCACCGATATATTTCACTTCACCGTCAAGACGTTGAATCTTCGTACGTTCTACTACAGATGTCAACAATCCTTTAGCATCTGTGCTACAGATACCACGAGATACCGTACCGCTTTCGCTCAAGGTATTTCCTACACGGAAACCTACCATTGAATAAACGTTCTCTGAATTTTCAGGAAGAGCTGAAAGGAATTTACCCATTACCTGGAAAGAATCGCGACCATAAAAGTCATCGCAGTTGATTACTGCAAACGGTTCTTTAATCACATCAGCACCCATCATTACTGCATGGTTTGTACCCCATGGTTTTGTACGGTCTGCCGGACAAGTAAAGCCTTCCGGAAGATCGTTGATAGACTGAAATACCAGTTCGCAAGGGATGTGACCTTCGTATTTGGAAATAATTTTATCACGGAAATCTTGCTCAAAATCTTTGCGGATTACAAATACAAGCTTACCAAATCCGGCATTGATAGCATCATAGATAGAGTAATCCATAATAGTTTCGCCATTAGGACCCAGTCCGTCTAATTGCTTCAAGCCTCCATAACGGCTACCCATACCGGCTGCCAATAAGAATAAAGTTGGTTTCATAAATTGTGTAATATTAAAAGGTTAGTGATGTCAACGGCATCAGATTTCGTTGCAAAATTACAAAAATAGTTGAATCCAACAGGACAAATATCAATCATTATTTACCAAAATCGTACAAAAATCATTCATTAGAAGGGATAACCGATAGCAAAATGTATTCCCAGATTCTTCATAAAGCTTCCTGTGACATTGTAATATCCGCTTCTTTCGGTATCGTAAGGCAAATGCAAAGGTATACCGAAGTCGAGACGGAACACCAGAATATCCATATCATACCGAATACCGACACCAGTACCCAAGGCGATTTGTTTCGGGAAAGTTTTCAGTTCGAGCTGTGAGTCCGGACGAGCCTCATCTTTACGCATCAACCAGACATTTCCGGCATCTAGGAAAGTAGCTCCCCAGATACTCTTAAAGATACGGAAACGATATTCTACATTTGCCTCGAAACGGAAAGTCCCCGTCTGATCGAGGTAGGAATAGCGGCTTTCCGACGGATGGTAGCCACCCGGTCCGATGCTACGCACCGTGAAGGCACGAATACTGTTGGCACCGCCTACATAGAATTGTTCGCTGTAAGGGGCTATCGTTGCATTACCGTAAGAGAAGAGAGCACCCAAGGCCACACGGGAAGCAATCTTATTATTCTTGTCCATATTCCACAAATGGCAGAACTCCGTATTCAGCTTTACAAACTGTGCGAAAGGTACGTTGAGCAAACGCTTATCTTCTTTGTTGAAAGGCTGACCGAAAGCACGGTAAATCAAGGAGGTCAGGTTTCCGGCAGAAGTGACGGTGGATTGCCACCAAATAGGATTTTTTATACTGCGTGCGGAAGCGTTATCATACGTATAGGTATATTCCATGGCAGGAATAAACTGGTCTTTCAAACTGATATATAAGGCCGGGTTGGCTTCCGCTATTGCAATAAATTCGTCCGATTGATGTTGCAGGACATTGAATGTCAGTTTGAAAGGGGTAATACTATGTCTGCTTGTACGTGTCGGCTGGAAATCATAGGTAGCATTTCCACCGAAGGATAACAGTTTGTAATATCTGGCACGGTTCAACTGGTCGACGTACAGGCGGAAAGTCGTCGTTGCCGGAAAGTCGAACTCCCGTTTTCCCAAATGCGGGAAGACCACCCGCGGGAAAGTCAAAGAAGTAGAAACTCCCATCTCCCAGCTATTCATCAGAGAACTCTTCTCTCCTCCTCCGGTTTGCCACTCATAAGAACCTTTCAGCTTTACATTCCAGCTTTCTCCACCTCCGAACACATTGTTCCGGGTGACGCCGAATGAGGCTCCCGGCCCGGTCTGGTCGTTACTCTTGGTTACGACATTCAATTCCAGTTCGGCATCCAACGGCTTGGCAAAAGTAGCTTGCATTGTTACTTGCAAGGTATCGCAAACGGCTGTTGTATCTTTTGGAGCATATTGCAGATCCAAGTAACTGAATATTCCCAGCTGACTGAGCTTCTCCTGAATCTGTTCCTGCCGATACTGGCTGTAAAGTCGGGTACGATTGGAAGCACGCATCTGTGTATTCCGCACAAATTGCTGATAGTTCAACCACCGATAAAGCATGTTCGGGCGAACCTGCAGTTTCTTATAGAAATGAATATTCAGATTCTTGTACAACATGCTATCATTCGGCATTTCTCCATTTTTCCCGTATAAATAGACGGAAGCATCTCCTACATAGTAAGGACGCTGCGCAGCAGCAGGCAACCCCGACACAGGAATCAGACGAAGACTGATGTGTCCTCCGGGAACTAAGGTTGTATCTGCCTGATAAGTCATATAGTCGGGACGGAAGTAAAAATATCCCCGGTTACGCAACAGCGTACTGATACGGGTACGTTCTTCATCCAGATCGACCACGTTAAACTGCTCACCGGGACTTATATAGGACATCCGCCGTCCCCGTTCCATAATACGTAAAGTTTGGGGAGTGAAACGTTGATAATAGACCGTATCAATAAAATAAGGATTCTTCATGTCAACCGTATAAAGAATGCTTGCTTTCAGGCTGTCTTTCTTATCCACCAAGGTTTCATAAGTCACTTTCCCATTAAAATAACCATAATCACGGAGCAGGTTAGTAGCCACCTTGATACGCACTTCCGGGTTGACAGTGGAAATAAATACCGGAGGGTTGGCAGCCAGGCGATTGAACATCCACTTTCCAAATCCCTTTTTATATTTCACAAAGTCGTTATACATCCACATTTTAAAAGGAATAGGCAGAAGGCCTCCTAACATCTTTGTACTGGGAGTTTTGTCAAGAGCCGCATCAATCTCTGTCAAAGCCGTCTCTCCTACCGGTGTTGCCGACTTATTCTCTACTACCGTTTTTCCTCCTGTATAAAGTACCTCCCCTTCAGGCAGGTGTTTTGTCACCGAACAGCCCGAAAACAAAATGATACCAATCAGACAACTTGCTAATATGTTACTATATATCCCTTTCATGCTTACTTCTTTTTCTTAAAGATGAACAGTTCACTGAGTTTGTCCAGTTTCTTGCGAAGTACCAGACCGACTCCGGTTTCCGTAATCTCGCCTTCGAGTACACTCTCGTAGTTTTTATCGTAGAACAGACGGACATAACGGGTTCCGGTTCTATCCAAACGATATTCCAGAGAGATGTTATCGATAAAGGATTCCGCATCATTCGTCGCATTCTCACCTGTAGAAACCTTACCTCCGATTACAATCTGGAAACGGTTGTTAAAGAGACGTTGTGAATAACGGAAACTGTAATCCGTACGCTTACCACCCGTATCCGACAAATCGTGATCTTCGATACCGACAGAAACACTGGCATTTTTCAGATTTCCCATCAATGAGTTAATTTGGCTGCTTAATACGGAGTTCAGTGCGGAACCCATATTCAGTTTACCCAATCCACCACCTCCGCCACCAATCGGTCCGGTGCCAAGATAGGTTTTCATAACCATAATATAGAGGGCTTGTTTACCTCTCTCTTCCGCCCCCATGGCTGTCAACTCGTTTTGTATGGTTGCATCTTCGGGAGCAGATACATCAAATGCAAAGGAAAGATTATCCAACCGGTTCTTGACAACAATGGACACATCGAAATTAACCGAACGCGTTCCGCCGTTCTCTCCTTCGGAAACAGAAGCACGGATACGATCGGTTGCTTTGAAGTTCAACATCGGGTCCATGGGGTTTCCTGTCCATTCCACATAGCTACCGTTATCGATAGCAAATTCTTTGGCAGCAATGACAGGTAAAGCATATTTCATCAAACCGCCGCTCAACGTATAGCGTCCGGTCAATGTCAGATCACCTTGCGGAGTATATTTCATAGAGAGGTCACCTCCCCCTTCCAGTTCGACACGATTGTCATTGCTTGCATCCAAATCGACTTTCAAACGGACGGATGGATCGATATGTACCATCATCACCATGTCCAACCCGCCTAAAGAAACAGTCGGCACTTCTTGTTGAACAACCGTAGTGGTGTCGCTAAACGAAGTAAAGGTTACCAGACTTCCCAAACGATCCTGTACCGTCAACGGCGAGTCGGTCAAGATATAGGAAACGTCTGTATTACCCAGCAGGCTCATGTTTCCACGCATGTTCAATCCATCCAACGGTCCTTTCACTGTTGCCCGGAAATCGGCAAAGACTTTTCCGTAGACCAGACTCTCACGAGTGCGTTTGGCATCCAGAAGCGTATAGTTCTGCGCCAGCAGATTCAGATTCGCCATCGGTCGGGACATATCCCTGAAATCAACATAACCGTCAATCGTGAATGGAGTTTTTCCTGTTGTATAGATAGCGAATTTATCAAATTCCAACCGATTATTCTTTATCTGTACCGGACGGTCGTCGAACCTGAAATTAGCACCATATTGGCGGGAAAGAACAGAAACGCTATCCAATATCAGTTCGCCATTTATCAAAGGCTGCTCGATGCTACCCGCAATATTCAGATTACCATCCATATCACCGGCCAGTGTAGCCATTTTATCAGGAATAAATACGTTAGCTACACGTAGCGGGAAATGCTCCAGAGTAGCGTTTACTTCCAGACTGTCTTTTCCTGTCTGGGTTGGAACCAGCTTACCATCCGCCACCATCACTTCCACTTTGTCATGATTCAGATAAGCGTTCAGGTATTGTTTTCCCTGTTCGCCTGGCAGCCAGGTGGCTCCCACTGTCACGTCACCAATTCGTTGACGTTCATAAGTCAATTCATCAATAGCTGCTTCAACCGAAAGTTGAAGATCCTTTTCGGTCTGTACATAGTGCGCTTCCGCAGAGAATAAACCGGTTATTTCCGGGAAGTAAGGAAGTACACTGCTCAAATCAGCCAAACTGATTCTTCGGATTTCCACATCAATATTCTGTAGAGAAACGGTGTCTCCCCGTACAGAATGTACACGGAATCCCATTCCTTCGTCATCCCACATATCTACATTGGCGTATACACGCATATTCTTATGCACATAAATCCAATTATGATTTTCATTGAAATGGAACTTCTGGAAGGCGATTATCGGTTCTTCCGGAATCAAGGTGAGAGCCAGTCCATCGCCTTTTCCTTTGCCCTCGAACAAGGGACGTGCATTGACACCGAGTAATACTCCTGTTTCTCCTTTTCCATTCTTAAAGTCTACCAGCAATTCGGCATCCCGGTCACGAATTTCTCCCGTCAGTGTGGTAGAGAAGGAGAATTGCGGATTCTTGGGGCCGTTAATAACTCCGGCACGCAATTTCATGAGTGTGGTATCTTGTTTGACGGTAAAGAAGATGGTATCCAATTGCAAGGTATCTACTTTCAAGGCGTGGATAGCGGCTTTTCCATTGATTCCCCAGTTGGGAGCCGTTCCGAATTTCACTGAAGCGTCATGGTAAGCAATCTTCTTGGTAGCCAGGAAATATGCCAAAGGGTTCTCTTGTCCTGCGGAGAAAGAGAAAATAGCAGTTGGCAATGCTTTGCGTAATTCAGCGTGATTCAAGGCTTTCTCATCAATCTGCTTCATCAGTACATCCACAAAATGAGTGGACTGGCGAATCAAAGGATTAACACCGGAACGTGCACTCAAATCGAGTTTCATATCTCCAGAGATTAAATGGGTAAATACGCGGTTCTGACGAGCCTCTGCCGAAAAATTGAAAGTCAGCGGACGCTTCATTGGCTCCGGCATGATTCCCAGTTCATGCAAATCCAGTTGGGTGACATCAATCGTTATTTTACCGTCGGGGTAGCTGTGTGCCAGATTGTATTCAGCATCCGTTGTCATTTTCAATAAAGCATTGTCACTTGTCAGATGTGCAGTGACCAATGCGCCTTTAAGTTCTCCCGTCAGATCAAGATTGGAAAGATGGTATTTAGCATAATGAAGCTGATCTAATGAAAGATTCAATTTGGCAAATGAATGGTAGGACATGACATCTAATCCACGACCATTAGCCGCAGCCGAAAGAGAAAGTTCATAGATAGAATCTTTCGGGAGGAAACTATGAAGTTGCAGATTGTCTATTTTCAGATCAGCCTTATAGACTTCGGTAGTGGTATTTAAGGCTGCATTCACGTCCATAGCTCCTTGTCCTTCTTTCAAACGGAGATTTGCTTTATATTCAGGACCTTTGATATCCACTTTCGCCACCAGATTCATACTGTCAGGAATGACAAGCGTACCATTAGGCGCTTCTCCCGACAGAGCGGTCAGGAAGTTCAGGTTTTGAGTGGTCATTTTCAGGCCGATGGTTCCGGTGCGTGTGAGACTGTCGGCGAGGTTTTCCAAAAGGCCACCGCCCTCCAATGCAAAAGCACCAGGCAGGTCTACCGTAAAACGGGAAATCTGCATTTCTTTCAGATTGCCGTCCGTGCCGGCACGGATGACGAGCGGGCGGAATGGATAGGCTTCTTTGAAGCTTTCGGGCAGACCGCCGGCAAATAGCATGACGTCTTCTTTGCCGATATAGGCATTGAGACGGGCGGATAAGCGTCCCGTAGTGGGGATATTGACCAGTTCCCAATAGGTATGGGCAGATAAATCGATTTCAGAATGGGGAGTGTTCAGTTTCAAACCGGGAACACAGATAACAGAATCATTGGAGTAGGCTCTACCCGTCAGGGAAGTGACGCTCAATCCGGAACGTTCGTTCATGGTAAATTCACGAATGACTGCGTTCATATCCCTCCCTTTATACAGCAAGGAATCCAGAGCGATGCGAATATCCCGGACGGCAATATGAGAAGCGTCGAAGCCCTCTGCCGGTTGAGCAGTTCCGGTATCATAGCTGGCGGAGGTTCCCGATAATAAGAACTTCTTCAAGTCGTAGTATTGATTCTTCAAATCTGCTTGAGCATCATCGATGGCTGCTTCTCCAATATGGGCCGCCATACGCATGGAATCAGCAGGAAGTTGCATACTGAACGATACATTTTTCAATTTCAACTGATGAAGAGCTACTTTCCAGTTGATCGGAGCAGAAGCTGTGGTATCTTTGGGCGTAGTTGTAGTATCATTCATCAGTAGCTGCACGTGAGTGTCGGATAGTTCGACCTGATTGATTACCGCTAGTTCATTAGACAGATCGACGCCATGACTTTGCAGGAAGAAACGTCCCAAAACGCCTTTAATCTTCATTCCCTCCATCAAATCGGCTGAATTAACGGCTACCCGGCTCAAAGTCACTTCATCCACTTCAACTTTTCCTTTTATCAACGGCCATGCCTGTACACTGACATTGAGGCTTTCTAAAGATAAAAGGGTGTCCGGCTGTTGAATGACCTCCACGCCACGTACCAACAGATTAAGTGGGAAACGAAGGTCTATCCGCTCCACCTGAATCTGCATGCCGGTTGCTTTAGAGGCGTATGCAGTAACCTCCCGACGCAAAAGATTCTGAACGGGAGGTACATAAAGCAATACCATTAGTATTACAAAGAGTATTATAGGAGTAAGCAGTATCCAGCTTACCCAACGTATCCATTTTCGTTTCATGTAAAATGTGTCAGTGTAAATAAGGTGACACAAAGTAAACAAATTATTTTGAAAAAAGGTTTGGGTAATAGTAAGAAAGATACAGATAGTAGCCAAGGAGTAGAAGAAACCGGCTTATTGGGTATTCTTCATTACCTCCAAATAATGCTCCGCTTCACTAATTATTTTACGGACAGCTTCTAATGTATTGAATGTTGTTTCTTCTATTTTTTCCGAGAATTCTTCTCCACGACAAGCCTCCAACCACTTTAACGGGGCGATGGTTCCCTCCGCTCCGATCATTGTGAAGAGAGGGAGAAGTTTATGCGCCATGGCAGCTATCCCATCCACTTCCTTTTCATTCAATGCTTGTTGCATCCGTTCAACATTCTTGCCTGTTTCTTCAATAAAAGTGTGAATGATGGAGTATGCTGCTTCCGGATCATCTTCAGAATAAGCAGTCAGTGCAGAAAAGTTGATCCCGACAGTTCCCATATCTTCTGTTATATGCGCTTCATCGGCCGAAAGTTGACCTTCATTTACTGTTAGCAACAATTCCTTTACTGTAAACGGTTTATGCAAACAACCGGCAAAACCATGTTCATGTAAAGCGGCTTTATCCATCTCACTACGGGCAGTCACAGCAATAACAGGGATTGTTTTTGCTTGTGGTATATTAGAAGCCCGTAATAGTTTTACCAGATCAAACCCGTTAATGGCAGGCATTTGTATATCTGTCAGCAATACATCGAAGACGGAAGAGCGAAGTTGTTCAATCAGCTGTTCCAGCTGTTCACAACATACCGCATCAATACCATGCTGTTTCAACATGGCAGCAGTCAGATTCAGCTGAATCTTATCGTCATCAATCAAAAGCACACGAATGACTTTCATGGGAGGAATGGCAGCCGACTGTTTGGGAGCGTATGGACTTTCATTCTCCGAAGATTCACATTCCGGAGCTTCGCTCTCCGCAAGGGATTTACCTACCGGATACAGAGGCAGAACGACCGTAAAACAGCTCCCCTCACCTAATGTACTCTGCACGTCAATTGTTCCCTCAAGCAAGGTAACCAGCTTCTTCACAATAGACAATCCAAGCCCGAATCCTTCTTCTCCCTGTGCGCCGGAAAGACGTGTAAATTCCTGGAAAATGCGTTCACGATCTTCTGACGCCATTCCTTTTCCTGTATCGGCAATGGCAATGGTTAACTTTGAAGAATCATAACTAGCTGTCAGACTGATCTCGCCTTTTTGAGTAAATTTTACGGCATTAGACAAAAGGTTATTCACAATTTGCCGGAGTCGCAAAGGATCGCTGATATATCCTCCGTTCAGTTCCGGAGCGACGTGACATTGCAAGGCTAATCCTTTGGCAGCAGTCAGAGGTTCGAAACTGACATAAATTTCATCAAATAGCTGGGAGGGGTTAAAGGTTACACGATTCACTTCCGCTTTATTGAGATCAAGCCGGTGGAAATCAAGCAAGTCACTGACTAACTTCAATAAATGTTCTGAAGAGCTTTTCATATTGTCGAGGTAGAATCGTTGCCGTTCATCTTCTGTCAGCCGGGACAGGAGTTCGGTATATCCCATAATTGAACCTAACGGAGCTTTAAAATCATGGGTAATGGCAAGCATCAATTTTTCACGGGCGATCAGTAAATCTTCCGCCCGTTTATTCGCCACCTCCAATTGCTGGCGGTAACGGTTGCTACGGGAGATATCCCGCATAATCAATATCAGGAAAAAAGCAGATAATAGTACGGCACCAACCGCGATACCGCCGATGATACGTGCCGACCGCATCCTCACTTCCTGCTGAAGTTCAGCATCCTGACGGGCACGCAAGGTCATTTCTTCCTCATATTGTTTAATCAGGCTATCCATCCGTGCCGTCAACTGCGTATTCATCCGCTGGTACTTTGTACTGGTACGGCGGATTGTTTTTCTCCGTTGCAGTCGTTTTTCTTCGGTAGCCATGCGGATTTTCTGCTGAAGAGAATCTTTAGAAGTGGTCGGTTGGAGAATGGTATCAGTGGCTACTTCCAACGATGTATTTACTAATACGGCACTGTCTTGTTTAGAAGGGGAAAACACTTCGGCGAGTCGTTTGAAGAATCCCTTCTTTTTAGGAGTAGTGATTAAAGAGTCACGCTTGGTAATGACCCGATGTTGTACCCGCTGCTGGGTAATAACTGAATCCTGTTCGGAAATGATTTCTTCGATTTCCGAAGCAGAGAGAAGACTGTCGTTTGCCTCACTTAGCACCCGCAACATCTGAATCGTGTTTTGATCTTTCTCATGGAGAAGGGTCAATAGACTGTCTGTTCTTAAATTCTGTTGATCGTCGGCGGCCGACAATGCTTCCATCTCACGATGTACAAACACCAGCGAGAAAAGGAGGATCGCCAGCAACAAAGTGTAACCGGCGGTTATTTTCAACTTTGTAAAACGGAAGGAAGCCATTGGGGTTAAGTATTAATTTTTAAGTATCAAGTATTTAGTATCAGGTTTTGGGATGAGGTTCGGGGAGTTTCGTCATGTGGTGAAAACGCCACCAAAGCATCAATCCTGCGCTTGTCAAACCAAAAGGGAACGCCATCCAGACACCTACTACTCCCCATCCCATCACAAAGCCACAGAAATAACCTACAGGAAGGGAAATAATGAAATAGGCGACAAAGGCAATCACCATCATTAGTTTTACATCTGAAATTCCACGCAAAGCGTTGGCGAAAGTAATCTGCAGTCCGTCGCCAAACTGATAAACGAGGAAAGGGAAGATTAGAGAGGTCACCATAGCAGCCACTTCCTGACTGTCGGTAAACCAGCCTCCCAAGTAATTCCGGCAAAGGAAGACAATCAAAGAAAGCACAACGCCCAATGTCATCATCAGATGAAAACCTGCATAGGCAGAACGACGTACATTGATGATATCATTCTGACCTTTGAAATTACTGACACGAACAGCCACAGCGGCACCCATACCGTAATACATCATAAATGTAAACTGTGAAATAGCCAGCATAACCTGATGAGAAGCCAGAGCGATAGTACCCAGCCAACCGATCATGATCGCACTTAGACTAAAGGAGGCTGTCTCCATTCCCATTTGAAAAGCAACCGGCCATCCGAGGCCGTTCAAACGTCCAAATATAGCTCGTGACCATCCCAAACGGAAAAAGCCAATCTTATAGCGGACAAAACGCGGACTACGCATAAAGATGATGATAAATATAATCACCATCACGATACGCGAGAACAGCGTGCTGATACCTGCTCCCAACAGACCTAACTCGGGCAATCCGAGCTTTCCATAAATCAGGATATAGTTTCCTATGATATTCAAGACATTTCCACCAAGCAATATCCACATAGCGGTTTTTGTATCCGTAATTCCGTCTGTAAACTGCTTGAATCCATTGAAAAGCATGACAAACACGAGTGAAGCGAGCAAAACAAGGTAATACGGCTTAATCAGG
Source organism: Bacteroides celer (assembly GCF_002632415.2). Taxonomy (NCBI): domain Bacteria; kingdom Pseudomonadati; phylum Bacteroidota; class Bacteroidia; order Bacteroidales; family Bacteroidaceae; genus Bacteroides; species Bacteroides celer. The sequence continues at coordinate 5,088,069 of NZ_CP178209.1, forward strand.
GGAATCAATTCTTCCGGCTGTCCGAGACGTTCTATATTTAGATAAAGAACAGTCATACAGATAGTCAGCAGCAATGCAACCATCAGGTTTGCCAGCAAACTGTTGCGTAAAGCCTGTCCCGCAGGGGCATACTGCCGGGTTCCATACAAACCTCCCACAATGGGAGTCAGCCCATACGAAAAACCCGTACTGAAAATTATCGCCAGATTGAACACATTATTGACGAAGGAAGCTGCTCCCAGCTCAATCGTACTATGATGTCCGATCATTAACGTATCCGCAAATCCAAGAACGATTACTCCTATTTGACCGATCACAATCGGCAGTCCGAGAAAAATTAGTGCTTTATAATGCTCTTTATATGTACTATAAATATGTCTCATTTACTTTTCCGTTACCTAAACGTATCTCCATTTTCAGGCAAAGGGACTTTTCCCTTTCACTGATAGATTATAAAAAAGGGAGAATTTAATTTTGTTGTTTCTTATAATAAAGTATTACTCCGTTCTCCTTACGGAAAGCAGATTGAGCTACCGCCCGCAATTGTTCGGCTGTGACAGACCGATAACGATCGACCTCTTTTTCCATGTCCTCCGCCCGGCCAAGCAATTCGTACCAAGCCAGGTTGGTTGCCACATTTAAATAATTGATGTTGCCGAATATCTGGGTAGACTCAAATTTATTCTTCACCTTTTCCAGTTCCTGTTCGTCAACCAATTCTTGTTGCAACAAATCCAGTTCTTCCCGCACTGCCGCTTCCGCCTGTTCCAAGGTGACACCTGCCGAAGGTTTACCACTAATATGGAATAACCCCGCATCTACACTGCCGGAAATATAAGCATCTATACTCGAAAATAATTGTTTCTGTTGTACCAAACGCTGGTTCAACCGGCTGGAACGTCCGTTGCTCAACACATCCGACAAAATATCAAATGCATAATAATCCGGATGGCAATGGGCAGGCATGTGGTATGCCATAAATAAAGAATCGAGAGGAACATTTCTCTCTACCGTCAGCCGCCGTTCTTCCGTCTGTTCCTGTTCTTGTGGCAGGTTCCGTTGAGGAACTTCCCGACGAGGAATAGAGCCGAACCATTTTTCTGTCAAAGCAACCGCCTCTTCGAAAGAGATATTACCGGTCACAGCTAATATGGCATTATTAGGAGCATAAAAACGGAAAAAGAATGCCTTCACTTCTTCCAGCGTAGCATTGGCAATATGCGACAACTCTTTTCCGATAGTAGGCCATTGATAAGGATGCGTCTGATAAGCCAGAGGACGCAAAAGATGTCCGATATCCCCATAAGGCTGATTCAAACATCGCTGTTTGAATTCTTCCATTACTACTCCCCGCTGTACCTCCAGACTCCGTTCGCTAAAATCAAGACTCAACATCCGGTCGGATTCCAACCAAAAGCCGGTTTCTACATTCTGACGAGGTACAGTGAGGTAGTAATTGGTTATATCATTATTCGTCCAGGCATTATTCTCTCCACCCGCCAATTGAAGCGGCATATCATAATCGGGAATATTCACCGACCCTCCGAACATCAGGTGTTCGAACAAATGGGCAAAACCGGTATGTTCGGGATCTTCGTCGCGAGCTCCCACATTATATAATATATTAAGGGCAACCATCTGCGTACTTTCGTCCTGCGAATGTACCAGACGTAACCCATTATCAAGAATATGCCTGTTGATTTTCATATATTTCAGTCAAGTATTGTCACCTTTGTTATTTTTACATCTTCTTCGGGACGATCGCTACGGTCGGTTTTCACCTGCTGGATTTTATCCACAATATCCAGACCTTTCACTACTTCACCGAACACAGTATATTCGCCATCCAGATGCGGAGTTCCTCCCACCGTTGTATAGGCTTCAATCTGTTCCGGAGTGAAATGAAATTCCGGTTGTTTAGCTGCCATTTCCTGTGCCTCTGCAAACAACTTTTCCTGCAAATCATAAAGACCGTTTTCGTCATTTGCTTTTCGCATCTTATAAATTTCCTTCATGTGTTTCTGTGCCAGCGTATTGAAAATAACATTAATCTTATTCTCATTCATCTGGCTTTCCATACCCAGCAAGGTAGAGTCATTGAACACCTTACCTGTCACGATATAGAACTGACAACCGGAAGATTCTTTCTTCGGGTTCACATTATCTCCCTGACGGGCAGCGGACAAGGCACCTTTCTTATGGAAATATTTAGGATATACAAATTCAGCGGGAACAGTATAACCTACATCTCCCGTACCCAGCATTTTTCCTTTCGGTGCATTCTTTGAGTCCGGGTCACCAGCCTGAATCATAAAATCTTTGATAACACGATGAAACAGTGTGCCTTCATAAACACCGTCCTTCACCAGTTTGATAAAATTATCACGATGTTTCGGTGTCTCATTATATAGTTTCACCTCGATATCTCCTACAGTTGTCTCAATCTTTACCAACGTTTCTTTATCCATGTCTCCTCCTTTTTTTGTTCCGGTTTTGCAGGCAGTAAGTCCGCAAAACGATATGGTTAATATAATCAATAGAATCTTTTTCATAACACTTTTATTTAATTTAAGTTTGCAAATATACCACTTTCGCCTAAATCCTCTTACCTTTGTGACTTAAAAGAATCAAAACCTGACATGATGAGCTCCATATTGATCGTTGAAGATGATATCACTTTTGGAATGATGCTAAAAACCTGGCTAGGCAAAAAGGGCTTTGAAGTATCATCAGTAAGTAATATTGCCCGCGCCCGAAAACATATCGAAAGCCAAAACGTCGATCTGATTTTATCAGACCTGCGACTACCCGACCACGAAGGTATCGATCTGCTGAAATGGATGAATGAACAAGGCATGGACATTCCTTTAATCATCATGACTGGATATGCGGATATACAATCCGCCGTACAGGCAATGAAACTGGGAGCACGTGATTATATAGCCAAACCGGTAAATCCGGAAGAATTACTGAAGAAAATTTCTGAATGTCTGCAGTCTGAAAAGAGTCTTGCTACTCATAACGTTACTAAATCTTCTTCTAAAAAAGGTGCTTCTACTTCATCTAAAGATTCAACAGAAAATCATCGTGCTTATCTGGAAGGAGAAAGTGATGCAGCCAAACAACTCTACAATTATGTAGGTCTGGTAGCTCCGACCAATATGTCCGTACTTATCAACGGTTCCAGCGGAACAGGAAAAGAGTATGTGGCGCACCGTATTCATCAACTTAGCAAACGAAACGATAAACCGTTTATTGCCGTAGATTGTGGATCTATCCCCAAAGAACTGGCTGCTTCCGAATTTTTCGGTCATGTGAAAGGTTCGTTTACAGGTGCTCTGACAGATAAAACGGGGGCTTTCGTTGCAGCCAACGGTGGTACTATCTTTCTGGATGAGATCGGAAACCTTAGTTATGAAGTGCAGATACAACTGCTTCGTGCCTTGCAAGAGAGAAAAATACGTCCGGTAGGTTCTACACAGGAGATATCGGTAGATATTCGTCTGGTATCTGCCACCAATGAGAATCTGGAACAAGCCATTGAAAAAGGTACTTTCCGTGAAGACCTTTATCATCGTATCAATGAATTTACCCTTCGTATGCCCGATCTGAAAGAACGGAAAGAAGATATTCTGCTCTTTGCCAATTTCTTCCTCGATCAGGCAAACAAGGAACTGGATAAACACCTGATTGGTTTCGATGCAAAAGCATCGCAAGCTTTAATGAATTATCATTGGCCGGGAAATTTGCGCCAAATGAAGAACATCGTCAAAAGAGCAACTTTATTGGCACAAGGCAGTTTCATTACTCTATTGGAATTGGGGACCGAGCTTTTAGAAACTCCTGCATCCAGCAATACGAGCATTGCATTACACAATGAAGAGACTGAAAAAGAGCATATTTTGGAGGCACTACGCCAAACAGGAAACAATAAGAGTAAAGCAGCGCAATTACTGAATATTGATCGGAAAACTTTATATAATAAATTGAAATTATACAATATTGATTTGTAACAAGTTACGTTCTTGCATTTTCTCTAGTGTTCTCATGCCTATGAGAAAATTTTCTCAATGCGATGAGAAAAAGTTCTCATTACTATGAGTATTTATTCTCATCACGGTGAGAAATGATTCCTTTTTGTAGTGCTCGAACTTATCTTTAACCGAATCTATCGCATTACCAGATATTATTAATTTTAATGCATATTCCATAGAATAAAATGACCCCCATGAATAAAAAAACATTATTACCCCTTGCATTTGTGCCACTCGCAGTAACCAATCTGCAAGCACAAAGCAATATGCAAATAGAACGCGCGGACAAACGTCCGAATATCATTCTCTTTATGGTAGACGATATGGGATGGCAGGATACTTCACTCCCATTCTGGACACAGAAGACACACTATAACGAATTGTACGAGACTCCCAATATGGAGCGGTTAGCAAAACAGGGAATGATGTTTACTCAAGCGTATGCCAACAGTATCAGTTCTCCTACCCGGTGCAGCCTCATCACCGGAACCAACGCCGCACGTCACCGAGTAACTAACTGGACGCTGCAAAAGAATACAATGACAGACCGTAAAGATAGCATTCTGGCAGTCCCTGACTGGAATTACAATGGAGTAAGTCAAGTGTCCGGCACTAATCATACTTTCGTAGGAACCTCCTTCGTGCAACTGCTAAAGAACAGCGGTTATCATACTATACATTGTGGAAAAGCCCATTTCGGAGCGATAGATACTCCAGGGGAAGATCCGCATCATTGGGGATTCGAGGTAAATATTGCCGGACATGCGGCCGGTGGACTTGCCAGTTACCTGGGAGAAGAGAACTACGGACATACCAAAGATGGGAAAGCGGTATCACTGATGTCTGTTCCCGGATTAGAGAAATATTGGGGAACGGAAACCTTTGTAACTGAAGCATTGACGTTGGAAGCCATTAAAGCACTGGATAAAGCGAAAAAGTATAATCAGCCTTTCTATTTGTATATGTCGCAATATGCCATCCACATTCCTTTGAACAAAGATATGCGCTTCTATGAGAAGTACAAGAAAAAAGGAATGACAGACCATGAAGCTGCTTATGCCACACTGATTGAAGGAATGGATAAAAGTTTAGGTGATTTAATGAACTGGCTGGAAAAGAATGGAGAAGCCAACAACACTATTATCATTTTTATGAGTGATAACGGAGGACTTGCATCCGAATCCGGATGGCGTGACGGCAAGCTGCATACACAGAATTATCCATTGAACAGTGGTAAAGGTTCTACTTATGAAGGCGGTATCCGCGAACCGATGATTGTCAGTTGGCCGGGAGTAGTAGCTCCGGGAAGCAAATGCAACAACTACTTGTTGATAGAAGACTTCTACCCTACTATTCTTGAAATAGCAGGTGTCAAGAACTACCAGACAGTTCAACCGATAGACGGTATCAGTTTCATCCCTCTGCTGAAACAGACAGGCAACCCAGCTAAGGGTCGGAGTCTTTTCTGGAATATGCCTAACAACTGGGGAAATGACGGTCCCGGAATCAACTTTAATTGTGCCGTTCGAAACGGTGACTGGAAATTGATTTATTACTATGGAACAGGAAAGAAAGAGTTATTCAACATACCTGATGATATAGGAGAAAGCAACGACCTTAGTGCACAGCATCCGGACATCGTGAAGAAACTTTCTAAAGAGCTGGGCAACTTTCTAAGAAAAGTAGATGCACAACGACCGACTTTCAAAGCGACAGGTAAACCTTGTCCCTGGCCGGATGAAATTAAGTAAATAGATTACCTAAATAAAAGAACTGTGGCGGGGAGTGTGGAATAATTCCACACTCCCCGCCACAGTTTCCACACACTCCACACATACTTCCCCACTATCCTAATTGGCATCATCTTCCTCATTCCCTTATTTATCAATCACTTATCATACATTATCTAATTTTGGCACGCGCTTTGATCTTTAATTAAACGTTAGCGAAAAGCAATAACCGATTCCTTAACACAAAGGTAGAGAATTGAAAACATATGTCTAATAATCATTAAAGCAAACGATTATGAAAAAATTAGTATTAGTAGTAGCAATGTTTATGTTTGTTTGTGGTGGTTCATTCCTTGTAAAGGCTCAGAGTTCTGCAGAAGCTGTGACAGCCCCGACAGAAATCAATGCAACAGTTGTCAATGATACAGTAGTAAAAGATACTGTAACTAAAGAAGACGCGCCTGCAAAGGCATCACTGGTTGCACTCGCCGCCAATGTCAATGATACAGTTGTCACAGACACTACATCAAAAGACAAACCGGCTGAGCCTGTCAAGGAATAACCTTGCCAACAACATGCAGGACATAGTCTGCCGAAGAATAGTAAGCACACTACAAAAAAAGCCATCCCTACTTTCGTCTATTCCGGGGATGGCTTTTTTATTATCCTATCTTCTTACAATTATTCTGTAGGAGTACTTGTTTCCAATATCGGATCTGTTTTCCAACTTGAAACAATATTTGCCGCCTCTGCTTCGAAGCTCTTTCCTGCCAAGGACACAAATGTCTTGGTATTACCATTTCCATTATTGAATAACCAATTAGCTACCATTCCATCCTTATCCTCACTCAACAACTTGCCGCTCTGCTCGGAGATCTGTTGATCCGACAAGGCTTTTGTCCAAATACGGGCATAACTGATAGCTCCGTTCAACCGGCGTTTACCATCAGACTGGCCGATGTAGAAATCAGAAGTAAGATTGATCTCTTTCAAATCATCCGGCGTACCGTTTGATAATTGAAGCGTTTCTCTGACACCATTTACATACAATGCAATCCGTTCGCTTCCGCTCTTACTATTATCCAATACCACAGCCACATCATACCACTTATTGGTTTCTATCTTAGTAGAGCCCTCATAGCGAATACTACCTTTATCATCTGCAGCAAGCTGAAGGAAACGTTCTTCATCATTGCTTCCTCCCTTATGCACGTCGACACGCAGCAGGAATTTCTTCTCTATACCCATCACCGTATTAATCCGGGCATTTCCATTGTCATTGCCATTCAACGACTCAATATTGAAACGAGCCTCAAATGTGATCGTACTCAAATTCTTTAGCGATTCATCTGCCGTACCATTATATTCAAACGGTACTTTAAAGTAATTACCGCTACCTAGGTTCGCTACTTTATCTGCCTGTACCACCGTAACGGTCAGACTTAATTCCTGTTCCGCTTCGTCTCTGACAAACACGGTAGTGATACCCGCTTTTTTACCTATTAAATTGAAACGAGTGTCATCCACCTGCTGAATAGCTACAATCTCTTCATCCTCTGCTGTCAGACTATAACCTCCGTTCCCTTTTTCTACCGTAATCATGATCTTATTGTTGACTCCCACTCTCGGTGTCAGGTTGGAGACATCGATAGAAATCGGATTTACCGTCACCTGAACCACTGCCTGTTTTCCTTTATGGTCTGTAAAAGTCACTGTTGTATGTCCGTTCTTCAAACCTGTCAAAGTATAGAAAGGACGGAACTGATCTGTATTAACCATGCTGACAACCGTTTCATCCTCCACCTCATAAGACAATTCATCATTGCTGGAAAAGTTTCCCATGCTAACAATCAGTTGCTTTTCACCGGCAACTTCCAAGATCACCTCCGGTTCATTCACTTCCAATTCAAATACACCTACATTCACAGAAATATTGGCAACTACTCCTTCTCCATCCATTACTTCGACGGTAGTGGCCCCATTCTGTGAGCCACTTTTTACAGTTATCAATTCGCCGGAAACGGTAGCCGTTGCAATGGCAGTGTTGAAACTTCTCACGGTATAGTTTCCGTTTCCAACCACTACATTCACTTTGGCTTCCTCATTCTGCCCGATACGTATTACCGGTTTGTTCACAATCAACTCTATCAAGTCTTTAGCCACATCGTCGTCATCATCGTCATCACAACCTGTAACGGCAAACGATAATACCGACAAAAGCAACAGACACATATATGTATAGATTCGTTTCATCTGATTTTCTTTTTAAAGTTATACATTCCTACCGGTTTACCATCCGGGATTTTGTTCAATGGTCGGTGTCTTCTGCAACTCACTCTGGCGAATCGGGAACAGATAATGCTGAATAGAGAACGTACGTTCTTCCACGCAGAAACGCTCCATTCTATATTTCACACCGTCAACCGTAATGGCCCCATTCTCATCCTGCACCGGACGCATTCCGTTAATCATTCGCTGGCAACGGGGCAATGCACCGTTATTGGCAGCCCAGTATTTCTGTGTACGTTTTGAATTGTCACTCCCGCTCGATTTCCAAAGGCTTTCCTTTGCTAGCTCTTCCTTACTGGTGGGTTCCAGATACAAGCGGCAAGTCCACGGACGTTTTCCTTCATAAAAAAGTTCCACGCGACGTTCGCGCTGAATGTATTCACGCATCAACTGTTGATTAGTCTTTACTTCCGGCGGCATCGGTTTCATAAAAGAACGTTCACGAACCGTATTCACCAATTTATAAGCTTCATCGATATCCTCGCCCAATTCATTACAAGCCTCTGCATAAATATAAATAAACTCCGGAAGACGCCAGATGGCGGGCGCATTGATACTGAAGTTACCGGATTTGTTCCATGACTCCTGTTGGAATTTACGTAAATAATAACCGGTAGTAGTTGCATTGGTAGCACCAATCTTATCGGAACCACTCGCCGTATTGATCGTTTTCGACTCGTTCTTATTATTACGGTAAGGAGCTCCGTGATAAATTACATCACGATAGAAACGCGGGTCACGAGTACCTTTCACATACGGATTAGTATCATCATAGCCACCTTTGCGGGCTTCTGCCGAATATACCGGATAGCCATAATCACCTACGATATATTCGTATTCATCCACTTGTTCCTGTACCGGTTGCTGGCGCGAACTTCCCTCACGGCTGGGCGGATAAATATCACCCTGCCATGCCTGATCCTTGCTCTTCGTCATAAAGAACACATACTCATTGGCAAAGGCATCCATATCATAAAACATATCCCACAAACGAGCATATACACGGCTGTCATTCAGATTACCGTCAGCCGGATCCTTGAAATCATTTGCATCATGTTTCGTATAGAGAGAATAACGCTTGGTTCCGCCGACTTCGAAATCCAGAACGGCTTTAGCCGCTTCTTTGGCTTTTCTCCAACGAGTAGCATCATAAGCATACTCATTTTCAAACACACGACGCAAGTTGTATCCATATTGAGAAGCACCGTTCCACAACGGAGTAGCCGCTACCCAGCGAACAAAAGAAATCAATCCCAGACAGGCTCCCTTATCCACACGCCCAAAATTCTCGGAAGTTTTCACATATTTATTAGGAACCATGCCATAAGCAGTTTGCGCATCCGTCACAATCTTTTCAACCATCGAATGAACAGATTCTTTCTTGAAGTCCATATTATCTCCGGCATTAATCACACGGTCAATATAAGGAGCTTCGCCATACATACGCAATAACAGCATGTGGAAATAACCACGCATGAAATACATCTCACCGATACGGTTGCGAAGATCACCATCCTGCTGTGGGTTGTCGGGCGTATTATACTTCTGTACATTTTCTATAATCAGGTTCGCTTTACGGATTCCTTCATAAAGAGCTTCCCAATATTGCCCTACACTACCGGGCAAAGAATTCGGGTTCCAGGCACCGTTATTGAAGTTATTCGTAATGTTTCCCTCTACGTTGGTTCCTTCACATTCGTCCGTAATGGCACTGTTGCTGAAGTGCTCGAAGAACACCAGCGGACGGTCTGCTTTCTTTGCAGCCGCATATACGTCGGAAACCAGTCCGTTCACTTTTTCGTAACGGGCAAAAACGTCCGCTTCCGTAATATTATCATCATCGTCCCGATCCAGGTAATCGCTACATGAAGTAAAGACCAACGGCAGGACCAATAAAGCAATTGCTGAAAATCTATATAACTTTTTCATATTTCTATCTTATTTAGAATGTTATATCAATACCAAAATTGAATACCTTTTGAATAGGATACCAGGAAGCTCCGTCTCCGGATTTCGTTTCCGGATCTATATCCACATCACCCAGTTTATCAAAAGTCAACAGATTCAGACCTTGCACATAGATACGTGCCTGTTGCACATGGAATTTACGTAATAATTTGGGTGATACATTGTAACCAATTTCCACATTCTTAAGACGCAGGTAGGAAGCATCATACAAAAACAAACTACTGTTTCCATTCTTGTTGTTATCATGTGTTCCATAATGCAATGCCGGATATTTGGCAGTAGCAGCCGTTTCCGGTGTCCAACGGTCCAGATGCATTTTCTTCACACGTCCGATCTTATCTTGTTCAAATTGCGGGAAGTCAAATACAGCAGCCCCATTCAACAGAATAGATGATTTTGTCGCACCTTGCAATAATACACTAAAATCAAAGTTCTTATACTGGAAACCGAAAGGAATACCGAACATCAGTTCCGGACTACGCGGATTTCCCATTGCTGTACGGTCTTCATCATCAATCACTCCGTTACGATCCAAATCCTTATAAACAACATCTCCCGGAATTAATTGTCCCCACGGCTGATAACCGATCTTGTTCAAGCGGTCAGCCTCTTCCTGATCGGCTACAAAATGATCGAACACATAGACGAAGTTTTCGTATAAACGTTTACCGGTTTCTTTACGCCAGGAGTTCTTGCGGGCAACTTCCGCTTTATATTCCAAACGGTTGCGGGAGAAAGTCAGGTTCGGACGAATATAGTAACGGAAATCCTTTCCAATCTTATCATTCCAGCTCAATTCGATATCCACACCGCGGTTGCTTACTTCACCCAGATTCTGTAAAGCTGCATCTTTACCTACAATATCCGGATATCCCATGATACCGTCACTATTCATATCTGTAATAATGTCAAAACGATATTCATAAAATGCATCTATCGTCAATGCCAAACGTTGGTTCAGGGTAGTAAAGTCGATACCGACATTCAGTTTACGGGCTTTCTCCCAAGTCAGATTCGCATTAGCCAGATTACCTTCGGAAGTACCGCCTACATTCGTACCAAAGTTATTACCGAAATCATAACCGCTGCCACCACCGTAGAAAGCCAGATATGGGAAACGGCTGCTAACGTTGTCACTACCTACCAAACCATAGGAGGCTCTTACTTTCAGGAAGTCAATCCAGGAAGCCTTTTTCATAAATTCCTCTTCAGAGACTACCCAACCGATTGAACCAGCTGGGAAGAACCCGTAACGTTTGCCCGGAGCGAAGTTTTCGGAACCATTGTAACCGAAGTTAAATTCCATCAGATACTTCTGATTATAATAATAAGCAAAGCGTCCGGTGATACCCTGGCTATGATAAGCCAGTTCATTGTTAACAGTACGGTTACCACGGTTTGCCAATAACATGGCGGTCACTTCGTGGCGGTTGCTAAACAAACGGTTGTAATCCAAACGTGCCTGTATATAAGTACGTCCGTCAGAAGCGTTATGACTGAATCCGTTGCCAATAGTCTGGTCAATATCATATTTGTTACCCGTTTTGTAAGCACCCGTATAGTGTCCGCCTGCCATATAAGCATCCGAACCTTCGATCGGCATAAACGTCGCATATTTCGGATATTCACGATAACCGTCTTTGTAAGTATCCAGTTTACGATTAATCCAGCGTCCTTCAGAAGCATCATAAGAGAACATCACTTCCGCTTTTAATCCTTTCGTCAGAAATTCCATATCCAGATTCATGGCAAAACTACCATTCAGATACGTGTTCTTTTCATTCAGATAACCGGTACGGCTCAATTCACCCAGAAGATTGTAACGGTAGATATTGTCACCATAAAGCATTCCACGAGGATTTTGCTGAATGTATTCCTCATTCTGCGGATGCGCATTTTCTTCCACCAGGATGGGCAGATATGGAGGCTGGGTAGCACAGATGGTCATCAGGCGACCGGCTGTTGTACCCGGTGCATTACGGTCGGTAATACGGGCCCCCAAATCCAAACGGGTACTCAAATAACGATTAATGTTGATATCGATGTTCGAACGGAAGTTGTAACGGGTGAACTTGGTTTGCGAGTCATATTCACCGGCATTCGAATATTTGTAGTTACCGCCTTGTGAAAAGTAATTGGCCAATACATAATAACGTACCTTGTCCGTACCTCCACGAATGGAGAGGCTGACATCTTCCTGCAAACCGGGTTTGAAGGCAAAATCATAATAATCCCAGTCATATCCCAAACCATCGGAGTTGTCTCCTTTCGCACGGCGGAAATTGTCAATCGCCTGTTGAGAGAAAAGGTTCAAACTGCTGATGTCTGCGCCCGTCATCTTGGCATCGTTCAATCTGGCTTCATTATATAAAGTTGCATAATCGGCAGAGCCTAAATATTCGGGGAAACCGATCGGCTGGTTAATACCGATAGAGGCTTTCAGGTTCACGGTTGCCTTTTCCGCTGCCTTACCACGTTTGGTAGTAATAACGATTACACCATTTGCACCACGGATACCATAAGCGGCAGTGGCGGAAGCATCTTTCAGGATAGTGAATGTTTCAATTTCATCCGGTGCGAGGTAACTCATGTCACGTTCGATTCCATCGACAATGACAATGGCACTCTGGTTACCGTAAGTTGCCTTACCACGGATAAACAATTCACTTTGATCCACACCCGGTTCACCACCCGCATACTGGTTTACAATCAACCCCGGCAGACGTCCGGCAAGCGCATTGTTGATATTGGCAGTAGGACTTTGCGTCAGATCTTTTGTCGTGATGGTAGCAACAGAACCGATCATCGTTTCTTTACGTTGTTTGGTATAACCTACCACAACCACTTCCTGCAAGGCTTTCGTATCTTCCTGTAGTAAGACAGTCAGTTCCTTCTTTGCACCGGGAACAATTTCCTGTGGCTGGTAACCCAGGTAAGAAAACACCAACGGAGCTTCCGCATAAGGCAGTTTCAATGTAAACTTACCATCCATATCTGTAATCGTACCTGCATTGGCCACCCCTTTCACGACAACAGACACACCGATCAACGGGTCATTTGTCGTCTTGTCCAATACCGTACCCGACACTGTTATTTTATGGTTTTGTGTGGTCTGCACCTTTGCCGTTCTTCCCGTTTGCGCCACACCCTGCAAAGGTATACCTGCAAGAAGAGTGCAAGAAACAGCCACCAGACAAATATTTCTTTTTATATGTATCATCTTTCTTTTCGATTTTCTATGTGTAATAAATCAATCTTATTCCTCTGCTTTCTTACCGAAATCCGGTCCGACCCAGTTGGCCTTTTCCGTTGCTTTACCTTGCACCCAGTCTTCATAACGGGCACGGATTTCAATCATTGTTGCTCCCGGGACTTCCGCATTCAAGGAAATTGTCAGGCGATCTTCCCTGTTGTCACGATTACCGAAGGTCGGTGCTTTTGCCCAATCGTACTCCCACACATAATAGCCTTCGGGATGAGCCAACGTCCAAAGCACATCAGAACAGCTGCGCAATGCAGCGATAAACTTATTCTTGGTCTTTTCCGGATAAAGGCTGTTAGTCGGCTGTTTCACCATATCCAGGAAGTAACGGACAAATATTCCACGGAATAAAAGATTATCTCCCGAATTTCCTTCACCACTGAATACCGGATAGTTGGAATCCATCTTCTTATTCACCTGGTAAGAGCCGAAAGCAACCGCATTACGAAGATATTCATCCTCACCGGTAGCGTTGTACAGCTCCAGGGCAGCCGCCATAAATGTTCCCTGATTATAAGACAAGGCTACTTTATCAGGATCTCCCGGTGTTCCGTCATCTTTAATACTAAGATTATCATATACCTGTCCGGTGGAAATATCACACAGATAAGCCGTCATCCAGTTGTATACCTCTTTGGCGAAGTTCAGGTAATAAGCAGCCTGCTCTTCCCAGCCATCTTTAGCCTCCTTAACGGTAAGTTGATACAATTTCATAGCCAGAAGGCAACCGGGACCATTGGAACAAGACATACGTGAAGCCGGCGCATCCGTTTTCCATGCCATTCCTCCTACCCCTTTATAGTCATTCTTCGCTCCCTTGATATGGTTCCACATCTTCATCAACGCACTGTAGTAATCCTGATCGCCAGTCAATTCATAAACCCGCAGACAAGACAGTGCCATCCATTCCATATCATCATAGAAGTTATTCCAGAAGTCTTTGCCACCATAACCGCAATGTTCATTCCAGTCATCAAAAGCCGGCAGGAAAGGTTTCATGATGTTTTCATACAAATGAGCTTGATATTCGGGATTGTTTGCGTGACGGATATAAGCATCGATCACGATGTCCAATGCATGTCCCTGCGACCATCCGCCGCTACCGCCCGTGCTTGCCGGTTCTCCGGTTTCCGGTGTATTCGGTTTTTCCCAGTAAATGCTTCCGCAAAAGGTATCCCGTCCGCTGGCATTCTCATAGAAATATTTGATATAAGTTCCCGTACTTTTGTCGGCTGCATCTGTCCAGTTCACATCCGACACATATTCACCGGATGAATTACCTTTGTAGATGTCTCCCAGATCGCCGTCGTCACAAGCTGTAAATATTGCCAGTGCACCGCTTAACAACAAAGCTCTTTTTGATAATGATACTATATAGTTCTTCATATTATTATTCAGTTTTAATCTTCATTCGTTTCCGAAGCTACCCAACGGTGGGTGTACGTTCCAAACTCTGCATTGAAATAGAGGGTTACATCGGTTTTCACCGTAGCATAATAGACATTTCCCTGCTTTTCGCCCCATTGCAGTAATTCGTCGCAGAAACGGAAACTGTAATCCCATGGATCTGTGCCCAATGCCAGTTGATATAAATTATAATAGCTGTTGTCGGTAGTCAGATTCGGTTGCCCTTTATCTTTCTCCTTATGTCCCCAACGGTAGGTTGTTCCGTTGATTTCCATCTTAAAGCTATGACGGGTTTCACCGCTTCCTGCCCAACTTTCCGTTTGTTTCCGGGCAGTATAATTCTTCACACCCCATTTGCCATATCCCAGATAGTTGAAATCCTGTCTATACCCACCCGAATGGTTATAAAGATATACAGCTCCTATTTCATCGTAACTGATCGTTTGTTCACCCATATTGATGGTAATCCGGTAGATGCCTGATTGAGGAACCGTAACTGTATAGTCTTCACCATCATTACGCTCACGTAACACTCCGTTGTCGTCTACATAATAATAGCATTTGCGACCTTCTACAGTAGACATAAATATAAATGGCTGGTCGGCTTTCAATTGAGTGAAAGTCTGATAGATTCCTTCATTCTGACGGAGCATTTGTTGTGCTTCCGCTTCATCACCATCATCTTCCGTACCCACGCCAGTGATATAAACCGGCTCGTTTTCAGAAGGCATATCATCAATGCCGTCCATCATAAAAATTACGAAATAACCTTCCAGACTACTAAGAGCCTGATCCAATCCGCAATAAGCACGCACCTTCCAACGCAGTGTGCCGTTAGTATTGCAACGGAATTTAGCCAGTTTACCTATTGTGTTTGCCTGATAATGGGTTAAAGTCAACTGCGATTCCAAACCGTTATTGTCAGAAAAGATCGTTTCTACCGGTTTGGTAAAGTCTCCCCCGATCGTATCAATCAATACTTCATAACGATATACTGTATTTCCGTGTTTCTCGGTAGGCGTCCATTTCAGAACAATATCCGTCAACGAAGCACCCGAAAGTACTACTCGCTCGCCACTAGCCATTGCATCCATTGTTCTAACAGGTTCAGGCGGAACAATCGGTTCATAATCATCCGGATCAAATCCCGGATTCAGTTTATTGTCACAAGCCGTCAGTCCGATAAGAAAAAACAGCAGGGCAAATTTGATTAGTTTTTTTGTTATCATATTGTTTCTCATATTATTATATTCCTAGTTTTAGTATGAATGAGGACATTCAATTGGTTCAAAGCGGCTCTTATCTCCATTATAAGTTGCAGGAAGTTCCGCTCCCCAGGCAGGTTTATTTTCGCTTATATTCTGCAAACAAACTTGCGCATCCAATCCGCTGCCGCCATTTCCCCAATTTTCAAAAACTGTAGTACCTCCGACACCTTTCGAGAATACCCAATATCCCATCAAGTCAGAGTGTTCTTCTGCATTAAGGATTTTGCACATATTCGCTTTAATTTCACTTTCGTCCAACGCTCTCTTCCACATCCGTGCCTGATAAACTTTGCAATATCCTACCCGATATGAATCTCCGGAACGTCCAATCAACAGTGCTTTATCATTTCCACCTACATCTGTCAGATTGAGAGATGAATTAGGGGCACAATCCTCATAAGAGTTATCTGCAGGAGTCAACGTTTCTCTCACCCCGTTTATATACATTTTATAAGCCTCTTTAGTACTTGATTTCGTTCCATCATATACAATGGCTATATGATACCATTTACCCGGAGTCTTACGTCCACCTTCCGAATCATCGCAATAAATAGTTTGCTGACTACGGAAACGGGGATCACTCTTACCATTAATTTTAGTGGCTATTTCAAAACGCGGATTCACATCCTTAGCTTCTGCACGAAGCAGGAATACACTTTCCAAACCTATAAACGATTGCATAGAACGAGTATAAGTCGGGTAGAACACAACCTCAAAAGTAAGCTGATTCATACTTTTCACCTCTGAATGTGATTCGGCATACTTTTTAATATCAATTTTAAAGCATACGTCATATTCCATACGATAACATACCGGATTCACATAAACTGGTAACGTCAATTTCTGACCTGCCGCATCAGACAGTTCCAGTGTGGTAGCCCCGAGCTTCTTTCCTGTTAGTTTTAACTTGGTAGCCCCGTCTTCCGTAATCAATTCTGCGGTTTTCAAATAGGTTTTATTATCATCTGTGAGTTGTGCCAACTTATAATCACCATTTCCTCTGGTAATAGCTATTTCTGTAGATGCCTCATAACCACCGATGATTAAAGAAGTTGCTTCATTTTCCAGTTTAAGGTTATATGGATTCACTTTCACCGAAATCTCCTCCACAGAACCTTTCTGATCTGTCACAATCACTTTCACATCACCTCTAGCTTTGGGCTTCAAGGTAATCAGGTTCTCTTTTTCAGTAGCTTCCACAATCGTTGCATCCGTAGTAGGCTCGCCGTCTCCCACCTGATAAGTGAAACTATATCCGCCATTACCTCTCTCAATAGAGATATATTGAGATTCGGCATCCGGTTCGGCAAAAGTGGCTTCATTACTTTTCAGTGTCAGATCCACGATGTTCACTACCACAGGAATAGTGATTGTCTTACCTTTCTTATCTGTTATCGTAATATTTACCGGATCGGCTCCAGTCTCGAACTTGGCAGTCAACGGAATAACTTGTCCGGATAGTTCACCCACTTCCAAAAACTTATCAGCACCTTCCGGTATGGAAATCTGATAATCTCCGTTACCGGTCAAAATCTTCACCAGTCTCTTTTCACCGATAAAAAGGTCAAAACCTTCTTCCGGTGCATCTACCGTCAAATCCCAGAGTTTTGCTACCCGAACCAGCACTCTAGCCACTTTCTTACGTCCATCTACTATTAATATAGTGGTTTCCGTACGGTTATTTTCTTCCAACTGGCTATTTTCGGTAGCTTTAATAGTCACCTTATTACCATTGATTGTAGCCGTCGCCACGTTTTCATCAAATGGCTTCACATAATAATCGCCATTACCGGAGGTGATACTCACCGTAATTTCGTCTCCTTGTAGTAGTGTCACCGAATTATTATCGACAACCAGATCTGTTGCCGGTTTCACTTCCTGTTCTTCTTTATCATCACTGCACGATACCATAAAAAATGGAATGGTCAATGCTGAAAGAAATAAAAAACTAAGTTTCCTTTTCATTAGATTAAAGATTAATAAATTAATACTTTTCAAGTTTATCTACTTAAAACTTCGATGAGACAAAGATAAAATCACTAAACTCTACCAAAAGAAAATTAACTATCCTTTTTTACCTTTTGGCACGGATATTTACTATATTAACACGGATATTTACTTCTTCTTTTTCTTTAAAAATTCCCGCCACAGGCTACTGCTGAACCTCTTCCAAATGTTTCATCCGAAACTCTTTTGGCGTGCACTCATACTTTTCACGGAACACCTTAAAGAAAGTAACTTTGTTCGAGAATCCCGAATCGAATACAATTTCATCAATCGTCTTTTTAGTGGTCAGCAATAAATCTTTCGCTATGTGCAAACGACATTCCTTAATCAGATCGGTCGGGCTATCCTCTCCTATCTCTTCCATCTTCCGATAAAGACTCCGGGGACTGATTGCCAGCCGATCGGCGATATAACGTGGAGTCAAATCTTTGTTCGTTATATTATCATTGATAATCTTCAAAACCGACTGAAGGAACTTCTTCGACTCTTTATGCGTCAACTTCCCGTCCGACTTTTCAAAAGAACTGATCGGTGAACTGAAATAATTCTTCAACACCTCTTTCCGTTCCATCACCTGACAGACAGAAATACGAAGGTACTCCGCACTAAACGGTTTCGTGATATACATTTCCGCACCGGCAGAAAGAGCTTCCATCTGTTGTTCCATCTCGTGCCGTCCGGAAACCACAATAATAGGAATATGCGCTGTCTCTTTCACCGATTTAATCCGCCTGGTCAGTTCAATGCCACCCATTCCCGGCATCATGACATCACAGATAATCACATTCGGATAAACCTCATTCATCACCTGATCCAGCCGTTCGGGATCTTGCAAGGTTACCACATTGAAGTCAGCCGAGAAGATTTCTCCAATAAACCATAGCATTTCGATTTCATCATCGACAACCAAAAGCGTAGGACGCATCTTATCAAACTCATACTGGGGAAGTTTCAATATCGGTTGAGTATCTATCTTGGGGATATATTCCGCCATCAGTCGTTTGGTTTCCGACACTCCGGTAGTCAGCTCCATGACCGGCAAGGTTAATGTAAACATCACCCATCCGTCAGAAGTGTTTTCCACTTTCAATGTACCATTCAGCAACTTAGCCATATTATAAGAAATAGCCAGCCCCAGGCCATTCCGTGAAAAGTTCTTTTCATCCTGATTCTCGAAATTATCCAAAATGGCATACCGATTAAAAATATACTGAAAATCCTTTTCCTTGATGGTACTTCCTTCATTTGCTACACGAAGAGCCAGCATATTTTCCCGGCTCGTATCCACTTCAATCTTGATACTCTGTCCGTCGGGAGTATATTTAAAGGCATTAGAAATCAGATTAATAATGATCGTATTCAGGAATCCTTTGTCCGAGTTCCACATCACCTGCTCGGGTATCTTGCTCAAGAAAGTGATGTTTCTGGATTTAGCCATTTCAACAAACGTTTTGGCTATTCCTTTCACAATGGAAGACACATTCAATGATTCAACCCGCACTTCCCTGTTTCCCGTTTCAATCCGACGGAATTCGATCAACTCATGAATCAGGTTGTTGAGACGCTCCGCATTCGTCTGAATCATCTGTACGTAGTCTACGACAAATTTACTAAGTCCCTTCGATGAAAGGATTCGTCCGCAAGGACCATAAATCAAAGTCAGCGGAGTACAAAATTCATGTGCGATATTAGTAAAGAAACGAAGTTTGGACTCAAAGACATTCTTTTGATGGCGTTTCTCTATCTCGTTCAGCAATTCCTGCTTTTTACGTTTGGAGCGCAGGATAAAGGAACGTATCAGCAAGGCTGCCAGTAAAAGCAGACACAGGGCATAAATCAAATAAGCCCACCAGGAAGCATACCACGGATCACCTATACGAATCACCAGAGAATAGACATCACTCTCTTTATCAAAAACACTATTGTAATATTTCACCAGTAAGGTATATTCGCCGGGAGCCATATTCGTAAAAGAGACTCCGCTTTCCGAACCATTGTTTACCCATTGGTCACTCAATCCTTTTAGTTTATAGAAATAGGTACAGTTATTACCATTCAGATAATCCACAGAGGCAAATGAAACAGAAAAGAAATTCTGGTCATACTGCAAATTCAAGACTTCAGTTTCTTTTTTCCGGGTGAGAAATTCGCCCAGATTGTATTGTTCACCGAAGATAGACAGCTTATCAAAATAAACAGGAGGCATATAAAGCTGCTCCGGACGGCCATCCGCCCGGATAGCTACGACTCCATTGATTCCGCCAAAGAACAGAGTACCAGTCTGGGAATCCCGAAAAGCGGCTCCGTCACTAAACTCTACCACCTTTAAACCATCTCCAAAACCGTATGAACGAAAGACATTCCTTTTCGTATCGAAATTGATTAATCCAAGATTGGTGCTCAACCAGAAGTCGTCGGACGAGTTTCTAAGAATTGCATGAATGGTATTATTCAGGAAACCATTCTTGGCATTGAAGAGCTGATAAGAAGTTTCCGAAGTGTATTTTATCAATCCGTAGCTCGTTCCAAAAAGATAGTTATTGCTGCTGTCTTTACTGATGGCGAGAATATTATTCAGGGTCATGTTTTCGTATTTATGAGTAGACACCGGTTCCAGGCCGTTCGTCGTTTCGTTATAACGGAACACCCCATATCCTTTATTACCAAACAACAAGTTGGCTTCATTCTCTGCATAAATAGTAAAGAAATAGTTCGATCCCAGTTCGCCGTCATTGATGACGTAACGTTGCGCATCCACAATCACCGGATTGTCCGGTGTTCCGGCAATACGAGCCTTCACCACTCCCATGCCAACACTCGCCAGCCACAGTTCGGAATCTGCTGTTTCGTAAATGTCATGGATGTATTTAAAATCTTCGTTACCGATCCGTATCGGTATACTCTTGATACGTTTTTCCCGATATGAATAATAAGTTAATCCTTCTTCATCTCCTATCCAAAGCAAATTCCGGTGGCTCTTGGCAAAACAATAAACGGCATTACTACTCAAAGCACTATTAGAGGTAGTCAACACCTCTGCCCGGCAGTCGGAGATGTTTTTATCGAATTCGTAATCATAGATTTTAAGAATTCCGTTTCCTTTGGTTCCCACCCAGAAAGTACGTTCATCATCAAGATAGATGGCACGCACGGGGCGTTCTATTTTCTCGGTGTAATTGCTAAGCACCATTGATTTGATAGAATAAAGCGGGTTCGAATAAAGATAAACGCCCTGCCCGTCAGTACCAATCCAGACAACATCCTGAAAACGGTCTTTCTTGAGACAGAATACACCGCTGTTGATAGGTAACGACTGAATTTGATAATGCTCTGTCTCCTTCTGTTTCTCCAACAGGAGAATACCATCCATCAAAAAGCCCACAAAATAGCTGTTATGATAATGAACGATGGACGAAATTTTGCCACGTTCCTGTATTTCCCTACCCAGATTGGCAATAAATTCATTCTTCTGGGTCGGAATATGGAAAGCATAAAAATTAAATTCCTTGTCTATGTAATAAAGAGATTGCTCGTCATTGAAACAATAAATCAAGGAAGTCTGATAAATCAGGTTTGTTTTCTGGGGTAACAGGGTGATATCTCCCGATGCGGCTTCCTGCTGTATGTCATAACAGCGGTTGTATCCTTTCATGACTACCCACATCCGGTTGTTACCATCGATAAAGAAGTTTACGATATCGGAAATCGGGATTCCCGTGATATTGATTTTCTTGAAGACTCCTTCTTTTTTATGATAATAATAGATGCAGTTACTATCCTGGATAATGAACAGATTGCCATGACTATCCTTATTCATAAAGAAGAGTTTCTGAAATTCATTATAGTGAGTGATTGTATTGGTTTTCCGGTTCAAACGGTTCAACCCATAGTAGGTTTGAATCCAGTAAATATCTTCACCCGTATACACAATATTGTCAATCAGATTACCAGATAAGTAATCCTCCTTGTCACGAGTCTTAAATTCCTCAATCTCCTGTCCATCATAAATATTCAGTCCGTCGCAGGTCCCGATCCACATCAATCCACGCTCATCCTGGCACAGAGATGTAATCGAACTATTAGACATATACTCTTTATCTGCAACTTGCTTCAAATTATAAGCATAAGCGTTATGTATCAACAGATTAAGAAAAAAGAATAGAATAAAAACCGACTGTTTTCCCATAGTGTATTATTCTTAGATTTGCTATATGACAAAGGTAAACAAAAAAACATTCCGAGCTTTTTTTTGGCCGGAATATAAGTAAAGCTCCGTGCCAGAGTAGTTAATTTCAGCGACAAGAGGCGATTTAGCCCCTCTATTACTAGAAGCACATTCCTTTTCTCCCTATTTTCGTCGTAGAAATTATTTTCAAATCTATAAATTCATTTGTTCATGAAAACACATTTTTCATTTAAACACTTGCTATTTCTTGGAGGTGCCGTGTTGTACAGCCTGCAATCTTCTGCCGTTAAGAATCCGGTAGATTATGTCAGCACACTGGTAGGCACTCAATCCAAGTTTGAACTGTCTACCGGAAACACGTATCCGGCTACGGCATTGCCGTGGGGAATGAATTTCTGGACACCGCAGACCGGTAAAATGGGAGACGGTTGGGCGTACACGTATGATGCCGACAAAATCCGGGGATTCAAACAAACACATCAGCCCAGTCCCTGGATGAACGACTACGGGCAGTTTGCCATCATGCCTATCACAGGCGGACTGGTATTCGATCAAGACCGACGTGCCAGTTGGTTCTCTCACAAAGCGGAAGTTGCCAAACCTTATTATTATAAGGTATACCTCGCCGACCATGATGTAACAACCGAGCTTGCTCCTACGGAGCGTGCCGTCATGTTCCGTTTCACGTATCCGGAGACAAAGAATGCCTACGTGATTGTAGACGCTTTCGACAAAGGTTCTTATGTGAAAGTGATTCCGGAAGAAAACAAGATTATCGGCTATTCAACCAAGAATAGCGGCGGTGTGCCGGAAAACTTCAAAAACTATTTCGTGATTCAATTCGACAAACCATTCACATTCGTTTCCACAGTTTTCGAAAACAACATTCTTCCGAATGAAACAGAAGCAAAAGGAAACCACACAGGGGCCGTGATCGGATTCGCCACAAAAAAGGGAGAAATCGTACACGCACGTGTTGCTTCCTCCTTTATCAGCCCCGAACAGGCGGAGTTGAATCTCAAAGAGCTTGGCAAAAACAGTTTCGACCAACTAGTAGCGAACGGAAGAGAGATCTGGAACCGTGAAATGAGTAAAATAGAGATAGAAGACGATAATATCGATAATTTACGCACCTTCTATTCTTGTTTATACCGTTCCATGCTTTTTCCACGCAGTTTCTACGAGATAGATGCTAAGGGACAAGTCATGCATTACAGCCCCTACAACGGCGAAGTGCGTCCCGGTTATATGTTTACCGACACCGGATTCTGGGACACGTTCCGCTGCCTGTTCCCTTTCCTCAACCTGATGTATCCGTCAATGAATCAAAAGATGCAGGAGGGACTAGTAAATACTTACAAGGAAAGCGGTTTCCTGCCGGAATGGGCCAGCCCGGGACATCGGGATTGTATGGTAGGCAACAACTCGGCTTCCGTAGTGGCCGACGCTTACATCAAAGGATTGCGCGGATATGATATCGAAACTCTTTGGGAAGCATTGAAACATGGAGCAAATGCACATCTTCGCGGGACTGCTTCAGGTCGTCTCGGTTACGAATCTTACAACCAACTGGGATATGTTGCCAACAATATCGGCATAGGACAAAACGTTGCACGTACATTGGAGTATGCTTACAACGACTGGGCAATTTATACACTAGGTAAGAAACTCGGTAAACCGGAGAGCGAAATCGACATTTATAAGAAACACGCGCTGAACTACAAAAATGTCTATCACCCGGAACGCAAACTGATGGTTGGCAAAGATAACAAAGGCGTATTCAATCCGAATTTCGATGCAGTGGACTGGAGCGGTGAATTTTGCGAAGGGAATAGCTGGCACTGGAGCTTCTGCGTATTCCACGACCCGCAAGGACTTATCAACCTGATGGGAGGCAAGAAAGAATTCAACGCGATGATGGATTCTGTTTTTGTCATCCCGGGTAAACTGGGAATGGAAAGCCGCGGCATGATTCACGAAATGCGTGAAATGCAAGTAATGAACATGGGGCAATATGCGCATGGCAACCAGCCTATTCAGCACATGGTATATCTCTACAATTATTCAAGCGAACCCTGGAAAGCTCAATACTGGATACGTGAGATTATGAACAAACTATATACCGCCGGTCCCGACGGTTATTGCGGTGACGAAGACAACGGACAGACTTCCGCCTGGTATGTATTCTCCGCACTCGGTTTCTATCCGGTTTGCCCGGGAACGGATGAATATATCATAGGAACCCCGCTCTTTAAATCAGCGAAGTTACATTTGGAGAACGGAAAGACCATCACGATCAAGGCAGATAACAACCAGCTTGACAACCGCTACATCAAGGAAATGAAAGTAAACGGGAAATCACAAACCCGTAATTTCCTTACACATGACCAGCTGATTAAAGGTGCTAATATTCAATTTCAAATGAGCCCCGTGCCCAATAAACAACGGGGAACCACAGAAAAAGATGTACCTTACTCTCTTTCGTTTGAATAAAATATTGTACTTTTGGAGATCAATGAATTATCTACCAAACAAACTATAAAAACATGAAACTGAAAAGCCTTTTACTAATTGCCCTTGTTGCGATCGTCTTTTGCGGTTGCCAAAGTAACTATCAGCCTACTTCTATCACCGTTGCCTCCTACAATTTGAGAAACGCCAACGGTGGCGATTCAATCAACGGAAACGGTTGGGGACAACGTTACCCGGTCATTGCCCAAATAGTGCAATACCACGATTTCGATATTTTCGGCACGCAGGAGTGCTTTATTCATCAACTGAAAGATATGAAAGAAGCATTACCCGGTTATGATTATATCGGTGTAGGCCGCAACGACGGCAAAGAGAAAGGTGAACATTCTGCTATTTTCTATCGCACAGACAAGTTTGATGTGATAGAGAAAGGTGATTTCTGGTTATCGGAAACTCCCGACGTGCCGAGCAAAGGATGGGATGCCGTGTTGCCTCGTATTTGCAGTTGGGGACACTTCAAATGCAAGGATACCGGCTTCGAATTCCTTTTCTTCAACCTGCACATGGACCATATCGGCAAGAAGGCACGCGTGGAAAGTGCATTCCTCGTACAGGACAAGATGAAAGAACTTGGCAAAGGCAAAGAGCTTCCGGCCATCCTGACGGGAGACTTCAATGTCGACCAGACCCACCAGTCTTATGATGCTTTTGTGAGCAAAGGGGTGTTGTGCGACTCTTACAAGAAGGCCGGCTTCCGCTATGCTATCAACGGCACGTTCAACGACTTCGACCCGAACAGCTTTACGGAAAGCCGTATCGACCATGTATTCGTTTCTCCGTCTTTCCAGGTGAAAAGATATGGTGTGCTGACGGATACTTACCGCAGCATCGTAGGCAAGGGAGAAAAGAAGCAGGCGAACGATTGCCCGGAAGAAATCGACATCAAGACTTATCAGGCGCGTACTCCTTCAGACCATTTCCCCGTAAAGGTGGAACTGGAATTTGACCAGCGTCAGCAGAAATAATCTTTGTATCTAGTTATAACCTGAAAGTTTCACCACACAACCCGATATTCCTATGAGAAATATATGTTTTGTAGCCTGTATGTTATTTTGCCTTACTTCCGCAGTGGGAAAGACACCGGGAAATACCCGTTATCTTTCTATTGCCGACTCGATTCTATCTAATGTATTGAATCTCTATCAGACGAATGACGGACTACTAACAGAAACGTATCCTGTCAATCCCGACCAAAAAATTACTTATCTGGCGGGCGGAACGCAGCAGAACGGAATGCTGAAGGCTTCTTTTCTATGGCCGTATTCGGGGATGATGTCGGGTTGTGTGGCTTTATACAAAGTGACCGGAAACAAGAAGTACAAAAAGATTCTCGAGAAAAGAATTCTACCGGGAATGGAGCAGTATTGGGATAACAGCCGCTTGCCGGCCTGTTATCAGTCATACCCCACCAAGTACGGGCAGCACGGGCGTTATTATGACGATAACATCTGGATTGCACTGGATTACTGCGATTATTACCAACTGACTCACAAGCCTGCATCTTTGGAAAAAGCCGTTGCATTGTATCAATATATCTACAGTGGATGGAGCGACGAGATGGGTGGTGGCATCTTTTGGTGTGAACAGCAGAAGGAAGCGAAGCATACTTGTTCCAATGCACCGTCTACTGTGCTCGGCGTCAAGTTGTACCGGCTGACGAAGGATACCAAATACCTCGAAAAAGCAAAAGAGACGTATGCCTGGACGAAAAAGCATCTATGCGACCCTATCGACCATCTTTACTGGGATAACATCAACCTGAAAGGGAAAGTTTCCAAAGAAAAGTACGCCTACAACAGTGGACAGATGATTCAGGCGGGCGTATTGCTCTATGAAGAAACAGGAGATGAACAGTATTTGCGCGATGCACAGCAGACAGCCGCAGGAACTGATGCCTTTTTCCGCACAAAAGCCGACAAGAAAGACCCGACTGTCAAAGTGCATAAAGACATGGCCTGGTTTAACGTGATCTTATTCAGAGGACTGAAAGCCCTGTATAAGATTGACAAGAATCCGTCGTATGTCAATGCGATGGTGGAAAATGCGCTTCACGCCTGGGAAAACTACCGGGATGAAAACGGATTATTAGGCAGAGATTGGTCGGGACACAACAAGGAACAGTATAAATGGTTGCTCGACAATGCTTGTCTGATTGAATTCTTTGCAGAGATTTAATATTTCTTCTCCGCAACACTTTCATAATCAATACTAATCAATAAAAAAAGACTATTACCATGAATATAACTAAAGCCTTTTGTTTGTCCATAGCACTCTTGGGCGCTAGCAATATGCAGGCTATAACGAACAGTGATTTTGTCATCCAACAAGATAATACCCAAATCAACAACTATCAGACGAACCGCCCGGAAGCATCGAAACGTCTGTTTGTCTCGCAAGCTGTGGAACAACAGATTGCGCATATCAAGCAACTGCTGACGAATGCCCGCTTGGCATGGATGTTCGAAAACTGTTTCCCGAACACATTGGACACTACTGTTCATTTTGACGGTAAAGACGATACGTTTGTTTATACAGGTGACATCCACGCCATGTGGTTGCGCGATTCGGGTGCACAAGTATGGCCTTACGTGCAACTCGCCAACAAAGACGCAGAACTGAAAAAAATGCTCGCCGGTGTTATCAAACGTCAGTTCAAGTGTATCAATATCGACCCGTATGCCAATGCTTTCAACATGAATTCCGAAGGCGGCGAATGGATGAGTGACCTTACGGACATGAAGCCCGAACTGCACGAACGCAAATGGGAAATCGACTCGCTCTGTTATCCTATCCGTCTCGCTTATCATTACTGGAAGACGACGGGAGACGCCAGTATATTCTCCGACGAATGGCTTACAGCCATCGCCAAGGTTCTGAAAACGTTTAAGGAACAGCAACGAAAAGAAGATCCGAAAGGTCCTTATCGTTTCCAACGCAAAACGGAACGTGCACTCGATACAATGACCAACGACGGCTGGGGTAATCCTGTAAAGCCGGTCGGACTGATTGCTTCTGCTTTCCGTCCTTCGGATGATGCTACAACTTTCCAGTTCCTCGTTCCGTCCAACTTCTTTGCTGTAACTTCATTGCGCAAAGCTGCCGAGATTCTGAATACAGTCAACAAGAAACCTGATTTAGCTAAAGAATGTACTACACTGTCGAACGAAGTGGAAGCAGCCCTGAAAAAGTATGCGGTTTACAATCATCCGAAATATGGCAAAATCTATGCTTTCGAAGTGGATGGTTTCGGCAACCAACTGTTAATGGATGACGCCAATGTGCCGAGTCTCATTGCCCTGCCTTATCTTGGAGATGTGAAAGTGAACGATCCTATTTATCAGAATACCCGTAAGTTTGTATGGAGCGAAGATAATCCTTACTTCTTCAAAGGTACTGCCGGCGAAGGAATTGGCGGTCCGCACATCGGATATGATATGATTTGGCCCATGAGTATTATGATGAAAGCATTCACCAGTCAAAACGACGCAGAAATCAAGACCTGCATCAAAATGCTGATGGATACGGATGCCGGAACAGGGTTCATGCATGAATCTTTCCACAAGAACGACCCGAAAAACTTTACTCGTTCCTGGTTTGCGTGGCAAAATACGCTGTTCGGAGAACTAATCCTAAAACTCGTGAATGAAGGAAAGGTAGACTTACTGAATAGTATCCAATAGTCTTCTATTATGTTTTTATTGTATTCCTGCTTATGAGATAACTGTTTCTAACCTTGAAGCTTACGCTTCCAAAGTAGTTTCAAGGTTGAAGAACTTTAGTTTTGTAGTGTACTGAATAAGTTGACACTTCTCAAATTCGAAATTCACATGGAAGAATTAAAAAAGAAGTACACTCCTTACACAGAATCTGAACGAATGTCGTATATTCGTGAGTATTTATCGACTTCCGAAACGAAGTATCAGTTTGCCAAGCGTACGGGTATTTGCCGTCGTTTGCTGATTCTTTGGCTTGATAAGTATCATATAAATGATAAAGTTATGAGTACAGAACAACCCTCTTTAAGAAAAGACTCTGATGAGTCTCTCAATGAACTGGAGAAAGAACTCGCTGCATTGCGTGCCGAAAATCGCAAGCTTCAACGTGCTCTTCAGGAAGAAAGTCTTCGTCATGAAGCTTGTGAGGAATTGATTAATCTTGCGGAGTCAACCTATCACATCAAGGTTCGAAAAAACTCCGATGCCAAGTAATCGACACCTTGTCACAGGGGAACTCTGCCCTTCATATGCGCGGCAGTCTGCAGTTCCTCTGTGATTACTTCGGCATAACCAGACAAGGTTATTATAAGCATGTCAACAGAAAAATGGAAATAGACATCCTCACATCAAGCATTGTGTTGTATTGTAATGAGTTACGTAAACTTATGCCCAAGGCTGGTATGCGTGAACTCTATGCATGCTGCCTTCGCAAGTTTGGTGTCAGGATGGTCATTGGACGTGATCAATGCTATAATATTTTTCGTGCCAATGGCCTTTGTCAACGTGTCAGACGTGTGAGGCCAAAGACAACAAATTCCAATCATAATTATTACATTTATCCGGACCTGCTGAATGTCACGCCTAAATTTGTAGCTGACACATTCGGTTCAATGGTTGTAGCGGACATAACCTATGTTGCCACGTGCCAGGGATGGGCTTACCTGTCCCTTCTTACCGATGCGGGCAGTCGGGCCATAGTCGGATATGCCCTGTGCAAAACACTCGAAGCGGAAGGTCCTTTAAAGGCACTGAGGATGGCTATGGACTTTTACAACAGATACAATGTTGATTTGAATAATCTGATACACCATTCTGACCGGGGAGTGCAATACTGCTCAAACCTGTATGTAGGTATGCTCAAGAAACATCATATTAATATCAGTATGACTCAGTGTGGGGATCCGCTACATAATGCTCTGGCTGAACGGATGAATAACACGATCAAGAATGGGTGGCTTTTTGACTGTACAGATGACAGCTTTGAACAATTGGATAAACGTATAGCCGATGCCATATATGCATACAATTATGTTAGACCGCATCAAGGCATACAAATGAGAACTCCGATGGAATATATTCGTAAATGCAGTGGAAAGGTAGCTGAAGTCCCGCTCGTCGGGACGGGTGCTCCCGCCCCTTGCCGCTAGGGCGATCCCCGAGCGAAGAGTTTTTGTTGTTTAATGAAAGTTTACAGCCCGAAGTCTTGCACTTATAAGAGAAGATACATAATTTTGCAACATATCTAAAATGACAACTTATACAGGAATTACAAAGGGACAAGTAAACTTATTTAGGTTTTAAAAAATATTGAGTAAACTAACTTAGGTATAACAAGCGAAGTTGTCAACTAAATCCAGTACAGTACATTTCACGCCTTTGAAACCATAGTTTCAAGTAAGTGAAACTAGAGTTTCTCACCGATGAAACTAAAGTTTCCCGCTGACGAAACAAAAGTTTCAAGCAATAGAACTTTTAGTTTCAAGTACTGAAACTCTCTCTTCCGTAATAGTCTGATAATCCTTGAATACCGCTCCGGATAGAGAAATAAGTACCCACATAGCAGAGAAACAATAAAATCCTTGCTTTCAACAAAGTGACAGCAAAGTTGTCGTCACCTTGCCGTCACATCATGCTGTCACACTGCAGTATATTTATAATCAATCATTTATGCCCAATCAGGTGACAGATGACAGCATTTTATTTATTTTCCAATTTATATGTAGGGAGTATATGACTCCTAAAAAATAAATGACCCATACAATATGAACAACATGAAATCAACTTTTTTATTCCTACTTGCTACAACCATGATGACTTGTACTGCCTACGGACAGTCCTCCAATCATAAAGAGAACAAATTACCCAATTGGGCTTTCGGTGGTTTCGAACGTCCAAAGAATGTCAATCCGGTAATATCCCCTATAGAAAACACCAAGTTTTACTGTCCATTGACCAAAGATTCTATTGCGTGGGAATCGAACGATACATTCAATCCGGCTGCTACACTCTACAATGGTGAGATTGTCGTGTTATACCGTGCAGAGGATAAATCAGGTGTCGGTATCGGACACCGGACTTCTCGCCTCGGTTATGCCACTTCTACCGACGGCACACATTTCCAACGGGAAAAGACTCCTGTATTCTATCCGGATAATGATTCACAAAAAGAGTTGGAATGGCCCGGCGGCTGCGAAGACCCACGAATTGCCGTAACCGATGACGGATTATATGTAATGATGTACACCCAATGGAATCGCCATGTACCTCGCCTGGCAGTAGCGACCTCCCGCAACCTAAAAGACTGGACAAAACACGGTCCTGCTTTTGCCAAAGCATTTGATGGAAAGTTCTTCAACCTGGGTTGTAAGTCCGGCTCTATCCTGACCGAAGTTGTTAAAGGGAAACAGGTTATCAAGAAAGTCAACGGGAAATACTTTATGTACTGGGGAGAAGAGCATGTATTCGCAGCTACTTCCGATGACTTAATCCACTGGACACCTATTGTCAATATTGACGGCTCCCTAAAAAAGCTGTTTTCTCCCCGTGACGGCTACTTTGACAGCCATCTCACCGAATGTGGACCTCCGGCTATCTACACTCCGAAAGGAATCGTCCTTCTTTATAATGGTAAGAACCATTCAGGAAGAGGTGACAAACGCTATACCGCCAATGTCTATGCTGCTGGACAAGCACTCTTCGACGCCAATGATCCTACCCGCTTTATCACCCGTCTCGATGAACCGTTCTTCCGTCCGATGGATAGCTTTGAAAAGAGTGGGCAATATGTGGATGGAACCGTATTTATAGAAGGAATGGTCTACTTCAAAAACAAATGGTATTTGTATTATGGTTGTGCTGACTCCAAAGTAGGAGTAGCCGTTTATGATCCGAAACGACCGGCAAAGGCTGATCCGCTTCCGTAGTTTATAAAAATAGTCCTGATTACATTCTTTTTTAAAGGAAAGATGTAATCAGGACTAACTTATTTCTTAAAACTATATTGAAAACTGAATTGAATATTGAGAACCAGCTTTATTCTTTCATTGTCGGAGGCTTCTTCCTCCTTTCAACAATTAGCTGTCTTTTATAAGTAAGCCATCTTTATCCATTTATCTTATTCAAAACAACCGGTCTGTTTGCCGGAGCCTTACCAAAATTCTTATTAGGCTTTTTCCCCATTACAAACTTCAATGTGCTGCCATTTATTATATCCTGATAAGTGATATAACTCTTATCATAAGGCTTGCCATTCAAATACACTTTCTGGATATAGATATTTTCTTTGCTGTTATTGGGTGCTTCTACAGTAAAAGTGTTACCACCACGTACCTTCACTTCTACTTTCTTAAAACAAGGGCTACCGAAAACAAATACACCATCCGACGGGTTCACCTGATAGAGTCCCATAGATGAAAGAAGATACCAGGCAGACATTTGGCCACAATCCTCATTACCGATGATACCGTCCGGCTGGTCTGTGTAAAAATCGCTCATGATAAAACGAACCTTTTCCGCCGTTTTCCATTGTTCACCGGCATACGCATAAAGATAAGCAACATGATGGCTCGGTTCATTTCCATGTGCATATTGTCCGATCAATCCGGTTATGTCGCTCGATGCTCCTTCCCCCATACTGTCGGTATTGGTAAAGAAACCATCAAGCTTCGTTGTAAAAGGTTTGTCACCTCCAAACAAGGCAATCAGCCCATAGGGGTCTTGTGGAGCAAAGAAAGTATATTGCCATCCGTTTCCTTCACAGAAATCTCCAACAGTATGGATGGAACGTGCCGGATCGTAAGGAGTACGCCAAGAGCCGTCTTCCAGTTTCGGACGAATGAAATGGATAGAAGAATCAAAATAGTTCTTGTAATAATGAGCACGTTTTGAGAATGTTTCAGCATCTTCTGTCTTTCCCATCTTACGTGCCATAGCAGCAATTCCCCAGTCGTCTACTGCATACTCCATGGCTATGGAAGTAGCTTCATGAACTTTGTCGGCAGGGATATAGCCTTTTTTGACTACATAAGGTACTCCTTTCTGCTTTTCATAAGTAGCTGTAGCTATCATTGCTTGCAATGCTTCTTCCGCATCGAACCCGGTAAATCCTTTCAGATATGCATCGGCAATCACCGGCACAGAGCTATACCCCGGCATCTGATCGGTCTCTCCACTCATCAAAGGCCAGATAGGGAGTTTGTCCTGCTGACGATAGATGGAAATCATCGAATTGGCTACATGGTCAACCATTTCAGGTTGAGTAATAGTCATCAAAGGATTTAATGCACGGTAGGTATCCCATAAAGAAAGAGTCGTATAGTTGGCTTTCT
Source organism: Bacteroides celer (assembly GCF_002632415.2). Classification (NCBI taxonomy): domain Bacteria; kingdom Pseudomonadati; phylum Bacteroidota; class Bacteroidia; order Bacteroidales; family Bacteroidaceae; genus Bacteroides; species Bacteroides celer. Next base: position 5,121,075 of record NZ_CP178209.1, read on the forward strand.
TCGGGTCTGTGTAAATCATGTCATTCATCCCTCTATACTCTCCATTCACATCGCAAAAAAGCGTAGGGGCAATCATAGTATGATAATGGGCGGTATAGAATACACGTTTGGAAGCCTCATCATCAGTCTCTACTGTCATCTTCTCCAGTTGCTTATTCCATCGGTCGGCACTCATATCCACCACCTTATCAAAATCCCAGTGAGTAAGTTCGGATTGCAGGTTCATCGCTGCGTTGTCACAGCTGACAGAAGAAAGGGCGACTTTTATCTTCACTTCCTTCACGTTACCAAAAGTGAGGACACTCTTCACCGATGCCACTTTCAGTTGGTCCCAAGGTTGCGGGGTATTATCATCATAGGCAGTAAACTGCTCTATCTTCTTATCACTTTTCAACACAAAATAAACTTTGCGGGAAGGACTCCAGCCTCTCACATAACGATAACCCTCTACTGTATAATCATCTACCTTACGGATATAGCTGTCGTAAGCATTCGATCCGTTCCCTTCACGTAAGTCGATTAATATGGAAGCCGGTTTTCCTTCGGGATAAGTATAACGATGGAAGCCTACACGATCTGTAGCTGTCAGCTCGGCTTTGATATTGTAACGGTCGAGAAGCAAAGAGTAATATTCGGGACGGGCGATTTCATTCGCATGAGAATATCTGGAAGCATACCCATCGCGTATATCATCCTGATTGCCTCTGGGGGTACGGATCTCATTCAATGGCATGATGAGAATATCACATAAGTCAGTACAACCCGTACCGCTCAAATGGGTATGTGAAAAGCCGATTAAAATACTATCGGAATAATGATAACCCGAACACCAGTCCCAACCTTTATGGATATTGGTAGGACCCAGCTGTACCATTCCATACGGAACACTCGTCCCAACAAAGACATGTCCATGATAACCGGATCCGATATACGGATCGACGTACTGCAATAATCCTTCACTTTTTGAATAGTTCTGTTGCGCTACTCCATTTCCCGCTGCAAGCAAGACACAAGAAGTAAGTGCAAGTAGTTTAAATGCCTTCATTCGTATTTTTCTTTGGTATGATTGAAAATTATAGTTAGCGAATGATGCAAATATACTACCTATTTAGGAATTAACTAACTGTCGCTAGAGTTTACAAGAAAAATGGCAGGCAGGTTTACTCTTTTGGCAAGTTCCAACCACAGATTTACACGGTTTTCCACAGAAAAACTGCGTACCGTCTACTAAATAACATAATAGATGAATCTGTGGAAATCCGTGTTAATCTATGGCGAATCCTTTCCATAAATTCCCTTCGGGAAGAGGAGCTTCAAGCTCTATCAGTTCTTTTGAGACAGGATGTACGAACCGTACTCTCCGGGCATGCAGACAAATGCTCCCATCCGGATTGGAGCGTGGAGAGCCATATTTCAAATCTCCCTTGATAGGGCATCCCATTTTTGCCAGCTGACAACGAATCTGATGATGACGTCCGGTTTTTAAATCGACTTCGAGCAAATAGTAATTCTCCGAATGACCGATCAACTGGTAATGCAAGATCGCTTTCTTGCTGTTTGGCACTTCCTTGTCGTATGCATAACTTTTGTTCTGCTTTTCATTACGTACAAGAAAATGTACCAGTTCACCTTCCGGTTCTTGCGGAGCATTTTTCACAACCGCCCAATAAGTCTTTTTCACCTCACTGGTGCGAAACATTTCGTTGAGCCTTGTTAATGCCTTACTCGTTTTGGCAAAAATAACAAGACCGCTTACGGGGCGGTCCAGCCGGTGTGTCACACCGAGGAAAACATTTCCGGGTTTCTGATACTTCTCTTTCAGATACTGTTTCACAGTCTCCGAAAGCGGCGTATCCCCCGTCTTGTCTGCCTGGACAATCTCGGAAGCGGTCTTGTTGACTACAATGATATGGTTGTCTTCGTATACAACAGTCATTCTGTTCGATTACATATTCATACCACCATCTACCTGAATCACCTGACCTGATACATAAGAAGACATATCAGAAGCCAGGAAGGTAGCGATGTTTGCCACATCTTCAGGAGTACCACCACGACGCAAAGGAATTTTCTTTGCCCATTCAGCTCTTACTTCGTCAGAAAGAGCAGCTGTCATGTCTGTCAGGATGAATCCCGGAGCGATAGCGTTGGCACGGATGCCGCGAGAACCCAACTCTTGTGCGATAGACTTAGCCAATGCAATCATACCTGCCTTAGAAGCAGCATAGTTAGCCTGTCCTGCATTTCCGTGAACACCTACAACAGAGGCCATATTGATAATGCTACCAGCTTTTTGACGCATCATGATAGGTGTACAAGCATGGATGAAGTTAAATGCTGACTTCAGGTTCACGTTGATTACCATATCCCATTGCTGTTCGCTCATGCGCATCATCAAACCGTCACGAGTGATACCGGCATTGTTTACCAATATATCGATCCGTCCGAAGTCCTTGTGGATTTCTTCAACGACCTTTGCAGTATCTTCAAAGTTAGCCGCGTTAGAAGCGTAACCTTTGGCTTTCACGCCCATTGCTTCCAATTCTTTAGCTGTATTTTCTGCATTTTCGTCAATGACAAGGTCAGTAAATGCGATGTTTGCGCCTTCGGCAGCAAACTTAAGAGCGATAGCCTTACCAATACCGCGAGCAGCACCGGTTACAATGGCTGTTTTTCCGTCTAATAATCCCATACTAAAAGTTATTTAATTAAATTTCTGTTCTATGCAGTGCGCCAAACACAATGTTGGACACATATCTATTTCTTGTATCTTCATCCAGATGTGCACCTATATGGCCTCGAATATAAGGAACTTCAATTCCTTTCACACAATAATGTATCAAGTCGGCAGTCATCTCCACATCGTCAATATGGAAAACTCCTTTTGCCTGTCCTTCCAGAAGAACGGCTTTAAAGAGCTGGACTTCCTTTGCATCAAACTTCTTGCGAACTTTTTCCACCCGCCATATATCACGGAAGAAATAAGCACGCAGTGTTCCGTTTCGATAGACCACCTCTTTTACCGCGTCCAACCGGGTATATATCATCTCCAACAATTTCTCGTCCGGTGAGATATTTTTCTCGGCCACCCGCTTCATCATATCCGACAGAATATCCAATTCCGATTCCACAACAGCCAAATAAATTTCATCCTTACTTTTAAAATAAGTATAGAGCGTTCGTCTACCTTTTTTAGAAGCAAGAGCGATATCATTCATAGTTGTGTTTTCTACTCCCATCTTCGCAAAAAGCTGACGGGCTACATCTACTAATTTGGCTTTTGTCTTGGATACGGTCATAGGTTACAAATTGCACATTGCTGAATATTTTGAGCAAAAGTAATTCTTTTCTTTAGACCATACAAGAAAATAGAGAGAATATTAACATTTGTATATTAATAGGTGCTAAGAAAAAGTTTCATCATTATTTCATTCATTCTCAACCAAATAAGAAAAAAATGATGATTTACTCGAAAAATATTCAGCTAATTATTTGTTTGTTTCAAAAAAAGCCGTACCTTTGCACCCGTTAAACATCGCGGAGTGGAGCAGTTGGTAGCTCGTTGGGCTCATAACCCAAAGGTCATTCGTTCGAGTCGGATCTCCGCAACTAAAGATAAGAAGAATCGCAGAAATGCGGTTCTTCTTTTTTATGACGACTCTTCTTTACTGACTTTATTCACAACCTAATTTCAGTTATCAACAAGGATATCAACAAAGTTATCAACAGGTTAATTTACTTATAATAAAGCAATTAACTATATAGATTCCTTTTCTATCAACAAGGCAGTATTTAGTTATTCACCATACAAAAGCCGGCTGATCCCTCATGAATCAGCCGGCTTTTATGTTCCTCGAAAAAGGGTATTCTATTGATGTTTATAGAACTTCAGTACCTTTTTCGCATAACGTTTTCCTAATAACAGTTGTGCTTCCGTATTAAAATGAGGGTCCTTCTCATCTTTATACCATCCCAATCCTTTCGATGATACCCAATCAGAATGGGGAATAAATGAAGAAACTTTTTTAATCATCTGATTAAAGGGGACTATACCAGCTTCTCTTTTTGTCCAGTTCCATTGAGAAATCTGTCCTACAACAACCGGTAGATTCGGCATGCCCAGATCTTCCCGCAAGTCTTTCACCAAAGAAATCAGTTTCTGTTTATACGCTTCCGGATTCGAACAATCGGCTTCTCCCTGATGCCAAAGGATTGCTTTCAAAACACCTCCCTGCTTCATTGCAATCCGAACCCGGGAAAGAGCTTCTTCATAATATCCGTCTTTACTCCCTTTTAGCCAGGAGTTGATGGATGAGCCTCCACGCGCATTTACTACCAGTCCGACAGGACGTTTCGTTTGTCGGGCCATCTCTTTAGCAAAGCCGTAAGCCGGTCCCAAACGCTGCATTGACAAATCTTTCCGAACTGTAGAATAACGATTGAGAGGATTTACTGCCGGTTCAAAATTCCCCTTATCATTCAATAGATACACATTTTGGAGGGTATCCATGACTTCCGGAGTTAATGTTGCACGCCCCGCCATGTTGGATTGTCCGATGCATACATACAAGTCAAAAGAAGACGGAACATTCTCCTTTACATTCCCGGCAAAAGCAAATAAAGATTGCAGGAGGAGAAAAGACAGTAAATAAATAGACCTAAGCATATTGACAGTGTTTATGATTAATAGTTTCTATAAATACGGATAGCGTTCAGAATAGGTTCTCCTTCTTTTTTATGAAAGTCAACACTCAATCCTTTTCCATCCTTCACCGTTACTACAAATTTCTTGATAACAGCACGGGCATATCCGTAATCACGAGCTATGTTGAAATCATCCAAAACAATCGTTCCATTCATTGAAATTCCGAAGCTACGGTTTCCGGCAAACGTCTGTTCCGAGTCAGCTCCCAGATTATAAACCAACGCTTCCCTCTCTTTGTCCGACTCCAATTCTGCCCAGTACAAATATACGGAATATTCTCCATTCGGTACATCAGCTTTAAAAGATTTTATTCCAACACGTTGAGTCTGGAAGATTGGATTCATATCTGTTCCCAGAATGTCAATATCCGAACCAAGCATACTGCCGAATCCTGTTTTACGACGATAAGAAGTTCCGCCTACAAATCCCCAGCTACCGGGCTTATACTCCTGCTCGGGAATCCATGCTACATTTGCTGTACGGTCTTCAAAATATCTCGGAGAACCCAACATTACATTTATTTCCGTAAATGGGATTGCTTCGTCTTTCAACTGCGAGCCTACCAACTGGAACTGAATCCGGAGCATATCCCGCAATTTGCTATCACCAGCCACGGCAACTGCTTCCAAGAGATTCTCTCCACCAACGAACGGTACGTCGAACAAGGCATAATTATCTTCTACCTTTTTCTTTCCCAGACTTTTATTGTTCACAAACAGCTCTACTTCTTCCGCATTAGAGAATACAGGGACAGACTGAATACATTCTTTCTGTGCAGTATTCACCACTCCCCCACGGCTTTTCCACTCCCGATTACCTATAACAAGTATCGGACGACGTGACAAAGCTGTCTTATAAAACCAATAGACATCTTTCTTCTCCCTGTCTAATCCGACAACTCCTTTATTGTTTACATGAGGAACAGCATCGACACGGGATTCGGAATAAAAATCATTCAGATTCCACAGACTGGAACCGGCAATAAACGGACGTTTCATCATTTCACGGAGATAATGTTTATGATACACCAAACCATATTCCTGTGAGAAGTCGAAACGTTCCGGCTGGTAGGAATGAAGTCCCGGATCTACTCCCGGTCCATATTCCGTAACCATCAACACTTTTCCCTTGTATACCTTATGGGCACGGTCGAGCAAACGTTGAAACTCATTAATATCCGGCTCATACCAGCCTTGATACAGGTTCCACCCCTGAATCATCGGAATTTCGGTCAGATGGGCATCTTCGTAATATTGAGGCATATTATGATAAGCCATCATGGTATATCTTGAAGGATCTTCCTCGCGGATGGTCGCTTCCAAGGCACGGGCTACTTTTTCAGTAAAGCGGTAGTAATCTTCCAATTGCTTGCCTTCGGTATAAGGGCGACGCAGAAAAATCTCATTCATATACCCCCAAATCATAACAGAAGGGCGGTTGAAATCCTGACGTACCATTTCTTTAGCCATCTCAACGGAGTTCTGCAAAAACTCTTCAGTTTCCGTAACAGCATTGACAACGGGGATTTCAACCGAAGTCACAATACCCAGTTTATCACACATTTCCATGATTACAGGATCTTGGGGATAATGTGACACACGCAGGAAGTTCCCTCCCATCTCTTTCAACAACAGTACATCTTGTACATGCAACTCATCGCGCAAGGCATTTCCTTTCTGAAAATAATCCTGATGCCGGGCAGTTCCGATTAGTTTACGTCCTTTGCCATTCAGGAAAAAGCCCTTTTCCGAATCAAATTTAAACCAGCGCAAGCCTAACGGATTCACCACTTCATCCAGCAAAGTACCCTTTTTCTTATCGAGAATACGCGTATATACCATATACCGATAAGGATCGTCTATATCCCACAAACGGGGCGAATCTATTTTTATCTTTTTAGAGATGTCTGTCTTTGTTTCACCGGATGCCAGCTTTATTTCCGCATGAGTCTTTTTCACTTCCTTACCATCCGCATCGCAGATTATATTTTCCACCCTGATTTCTGCAGGTTGGAGTGTATTATTCGTCAGTAATGTAGTAATTTCTACCGAGGCTGCGGAGTTGTTCACTTCGGGTGTACGGATATAAACTCCTGACGAAGCATAATCATTCGTTGCAATGTGTACCGGATTCATAAACTGCAGATAGACATCCCGGTAGATACCGCCAAAGAAAGTAAAATCGGCAGATAAGGGAGGAATATTCGGATTATAGACATTGTTCACATAAATGGCAAACAGGTTTTCCTGTCCATAACGCAAATGGGAAGTGATGTCAAAACAGAAACGGGTATACCCTCCTTTGTGTTCTCCCACGAACTGACCGTTCAGATAAAATCGCACTTCCTGATTGGCTCCTTCAAAATAGATCACTGCCTGACGTCCCTCCTGGCTTTTATCTACAAACAATTGTTTCCGGTACCAAGCCGGTCCCCGATAAAATCCCGGAGTTTCGTCGTCTGCATCTTTATTATTCCATGTATGAGGTATATTGACCGTCTCCCAAGAAGAGTCGTCACAGCCGGCCAGCTGCGCTTCAAACGGAGATCCTTTTGTAAATTTCCATCCGTCGTTGATTGTGTATACCACACGCTGTTGCGCCTGTGCCCATCCCACAATAAACAATAGAATAAAAATATAGAGAAACTTCTTCATAATCGATATATACTTATAATTAAAACTTTATTTTTACTTCTCTACCTGTGTAGACGCACTCTTTGCTATCAAGAGCTGCACCTTCAGGCAGATATAATTTCACATGCATTTTTATTTGTTCCGGCATACCGGGATAAGTTCCCTCACGCAGTCCAATAGTCAATGTCCGTTCCGAATCTTTCCATTGCATCGGCACTTTCGAACATACGCCCTCTTCATAGCGGTAGGAATCACCTTCATCCTCATACCATAAAAAAGCAGCATCCGCTCCTCCATAGATACGCAATTCCAGTTCACGATCGGGATATTCCATCGCATATTGTTTCACTTCTGCCAAAGGCAAGATAGAACCAGCCTTCACATAGAGCGGAAGTATGTCGAGGATATTTGTCTGCATTTGTTCTCTTCCTCCTTCAAAAGCTTCTCCGGTCCAGAAGTCATACCAATATTTACCGCTGTGTTCCGGCAGATAAATACAGATGTTCTTTTCTTCCGATTGCGGATGAAATACCGGACGCACCAATAAGGAAGTACCGAACATATAGGCATTATCAATATCAAATGTCCGGGTATCTGTTGTGAAATCCATTGCCAAACCTCTCAACATGGTATAATTATTGGCGGTTACCTGATGGGACATTGAGTAAATGTATGGCAACAGACGGTAGCGCAGATGGATATACTTCACTTGATTATCATAAGATAATGTCCCCTCTTCACCGAATTGCCAAATTTCACGCGGCACATTCGTACCGTGAGCACGGAAGATAGGAGTAAATGCGCTAAACTGGAACCAACGGGAATATAACTCTTTATAATCATTACTTTTCAGTCCGTCGGGATATTTTGCATCCCGTTCTGTGACAAAGAATCCTCCCGTATCGGAAGTCCAATACGGAATACCGGACATAGACAAGTTTAAGCCGGCAACCAGTTGTTTGTGCATATTCTCCCATGAAGCCGAAACGTCACCCGACCATACGGCTGTACCATAATGCTGTTGCGAGGCAAAGGCGGAACGAGTTAAGATAAATATACGCTTCTGATCGCTCTCGGCGCGCAGGCGTTGATAGAAGTCCTTTAGCATTTCTAAAGAATAAGTGTTCAGATAACGGTGGAAGCTACCCAGATAAGTATTACCAGCTGATTTGGTCTTTTCTTCCTGCTTCAACTGTGTGAATCCATCCCGGAAAGATGGTTCCGTTGCATCCATCCACCAGGCATCCACACCCATATCATAGAGTCCTTTCTTGAGGTATTGCCAGAAAATATCCCTCGCGGCAGGATTGTAGGCATCAAAAACCTTATAACCTGCCCATGTAGGTTCACTAAACAATGCACCGATAGAATCCAAAGACTGATAGACAGCCGTTTCCGGTCCGAATCCGGGCCATACGGAAAGCATAAAATGAACATGGTCCTGTTGATGCAGTTCATCAATAACCTGACGGGGATGATTAAAGTTTGCCGGATGGAAGGTCAGGCTGTTCCAATGAGGTTTGTCTCCCCAATATTCCCAGTCCTGCACAATGTTATCCAACGGAATTCCCCGTTTACGGTATTCTTTAACGACTGCCTTCAATTCATCGAACGACTTATATCGTTCTTTGGACTGCCAGAAGCCATACACCCATTTTCCAAACATCGGCACGTCCCCCGTCAATTCCCGATAACCGGCAACGACTTCGTCCATATTCTTGCCATAGACAAAATAATAGTCGGAGGCATCACCTACTTCGGAAGTAAATGAGTAGCCCTCCTTCGTATCTTCAAACTTCGTAGAAGAATAATTATCCCATAAGACACCATATCCGTTGGTCGAAATAAGGAACGGATTGACAATATCCATATTGGCCTGTAACAGAAGTACGGATTTCCCCCGGTAGTTCATGATTCCATTCTGATACTGTCCCAGTCCGTAAATGGCCTCATCCTCGGTAGGAACAAAGCGTTGAGTGACTTCGAGACATTGTTCACCTCCGGCAACCGAACGTTTGAAGTTCCGTGCCTTTCTATCCCCTTTCTCTTTTAGTAATAACTTACCTGTGGATGTTTCCTGAAAAGTGAAAGCCGCATCTGCCTTATCAAAAACTACGGAAAGTTCACGGGTGCGAAAGACCAGCTTCTGTCCCGTATCTTCCCATTTATAATCTTTAAAAGCCGGCTTTTCCGAATCGACCACCAATCTTCTTGTTACCAGTGTATCACCTTCAGGAAAAGACAGAATCCGCACGCACCCCGCCGACATAAACTCGACCCGATATTGAATACTGTCAGATACGAAAGCACATCCCCTACCGTCTTCATGAACCGGAGAGGAACATCCGATGCAGGATAGTACAGATAAAACTAATAACCAATTAAAACTCTTCATCCATGCATTTATTTGACTGTGTAGATCGTATAACCCAATGACAAATTACGAACTACGACATTTCCTTTTAAATAGAAAGTAGGCATATTGAATCCATTCACGATATTATCCTTATACAATTCTACTTTTGCGCTTTTCCATTCACCTGTATTGTCGGTACGTATCCGGGATACAATTTTAAACGGTTCTTTCGGTTCGCGCTGTGTAGATGAACGTATAAAAAGAGATTCATTTCCCTTGTCCAGGTATTCAAAATAGAGATACCCTACATAGTTATTCATTTGTAATTTGGAAACCAGCTCTTTGGGCAAAGAGATAGAGAGAGTTTCTTCGGCACTGTAACCACCGGATTTTCGCTTTCCCTGAATCTTCATGTCCGACTCACGCAAACGCATCATCTCAACCGCCAAAGCGGATTTTGCCGTCTTGACATCATTTTCTATTTGTGACAACAAGCCTATTGCCACCGGATAACGTCCCTGGCTAATCAACAATGCTGCCTTATCGAGCGAACGTTGACAAGCGGATACGTCCATCTTCGTCTTTTCCAGGAAACGGGCTTCTTTTCGCAGCCGGAAAAGCATTAAAGGTAAGGTTAATCCACGCTCGTCCGCCTGTTCGTCTTTGAATTCCGCCGCATACTTTAAAGTCGTACGTAGTTCACGGTCACCGTTTTCAATGGTCGGCTCTATTTCGTGTCCTTCGGTATAGTCACTCCACGAAGCGATAAACATCATGTCCAGACTGTCCTTCTCTGCCATACAGAACTTCCACATACTTTGATAAGTTTCTCCATTGTTACGTGGGATATAATAGAAGTGTCCACGTCCCCAGCCTGCACAGCCCCGGTTATCCATTCCCGGCATGGCAAATCCCGACTTAATGGTATAAGCAGGATTGTTACTATGCCAAATTGAATCACGGAAAGGTTTCATAAACTCAATAACATCATCCTGTGTGGCATAATTATCCCATTCAGCATGTGCCTGATCTCTTGTGCGAACACGGGCAGGAAGCCATGCAGTCGGTATTTCTCCCACTTTTTCCCAAGCATCCATATCATCACTGCGGGTGACGGGAATGTATTTATCATTTTCCAGTTTTCCCCAATCCGCCCAACGGCGTAAGGCAACGGGCTGCCTCATTCCTTGCGGAAACTTCACTTGTGATAACACTTTCTTGTATTCATCAACTTTCGCTCCGGGACCGAAATGATAAAAAACAGGCATTCCTTTCACCATAGGAGCAGTCGGACCTGTGAAGACACTATCTACCAGATATTGATAACATTTAGCCATGTATTCGGTCTTTGCCTCACGGGTGTTAACTTCCGGATAAATCTTCGTAATCCAGTCATAATATAACCAACCGTCGCACCAGTTTACGCCGATTTCAAAGTCATACTTTGCTGCCACTTTCTGCATCTCACGCAGCAAGATGTCATTTTCGTGAGGCTTGAACCCCCATTCGATAAAGAATCCATCTATCTTAGCCGCTTTTGCCGACAATATCTGATATTCGATATAATCGGGATCGAGATTGGACTGCATTCCGACTTGGGGATAAGCCACTGCCGCTATCTCATGCCGTCCTTCGCTGTCTATCAGATCGGCATTATAACACAGCGACTTCCTTCCGGTACTTGATTTTTCCGTATTGGCATACATTTCCCAACGGCCCAACTTTCCGTCATGCTGCCGGGTATAACGTACACCGTGGAAGTCGGCATACACTTTCTTTCCGTTTTGCGCCAAAGCCGGTAATGCGATAGATACCAATAAAAAAAGAAGAAGTTTCCTCATTGTTCCAAACTTAATTATTCAACTTATATATTTTATCAATCTTCGGCTATACTTAATTTAATCTTCGCCCAATACGAAATCATGCTTTTCCGGATAACTGAAAGTATTGTCTATCATCCAACGACCTTTATAAATCTTAGCTCCGTCCATTTTGAATAGTTCTTCTCCCTCCTCATTTACAAGTCCTTCTGCCCACCACTCTTCAGTCGGTTTCAACATCAGGATTCCATCCGGTCCGTTGCAGATACTTTTTATATCGGCTATGCTGTATACTTTTTCACAAGTAGGTTCGGTAGAGTCATTAGTCGTAGCGTCGGTAACTCCAGTCAAATCAAACTTATAGACAGCCGAAGCAGCAGTAAGCCATAATTTATCTTCTTCACCATATACCGGGAACAAATCATGCCCACCCGATTCATTGCTGAATGTATAAAGGGTAGTCTGATTTATTAACTTGGGATTACTCCGGTTGCCATCGTACTTAAAACGGAATAATGCAGTCACTCCCTCTTTTTTGGTAGCTGTAGCATAAAGATACGATCTTTTCTTATCCCAAACAACATTATGCGCATTACCCAACTTCACCGTATTAGCTTTTGCTCCCAATACCTTAACCGTGTCAACCACAAAGGTATTGATTTCACCGGATTTAGATTCTGCCGTCACGATATTTCCATCGGGCAATACCTCCGCAGAGTGGGGATTCTGTCCGCAATTTGCGTAGAACATTAATTTATGATCGGACAAACGGATTAAAGCCACAGCTCCGCCGGAGGCAGTCATCAAGATATAGCGTCTATTGAAAACCGGTTTTACTTCACTCGGATTAACAAACCAACCCTGCTGTGCAGCAGGAACACAGGCTGTATAAGGATCCCAACTCCAAATATTGCGGTGCGTCTCCGCATCTCTGATGACAATAGCCCGTCTGGATTGTTCCGCCAGTACATAAGCCTTTTCCGGAAGTTGAAAGATCTCATTTTTTACTACAGGAGCGGCATCATCATCGGAACATGCTCCCAAAGCTATATTAAATCCTAAAAGGATTGCAAATAAACTAAACTTCTTCATGGTCATAACTATTTTAATTCTAAATATTCAATTTGTCTATTTAAAGTTTCCGTCAATCTATTGAACCGATTTTGTATCGTAATAATCGATCAATGAATGAACTGAAAGATTCAACTGCCGCATGTGCGACAGAAAAGATTCATAAGGTTCGTATTCGATGGAAACCACTCCTTTATTAGAAGCTTTTCCGTTAGAATCGTAACCATCATTATACTCAAAATGTACCCAGCCTACACAGTTTCGAGTTTCAAGCAAACGAAGACAGAAGTTCTGATAAAACTCACCTCTATTTTTTTGTGTATGCACCAACCAGCCACCTCCTTCAGTATTAGCATATCCAGTTCCCTGATAACTGGCATCTTCCGCTTTTATATAGAATTCTGAAACTAAAAAAGGTTTCGCTCCACACCAGACTTTCAGGTTTGCCAAGAAATCTGCCTCCGGTTGCCAACGTGCATAATAGTTGACGGAAACAAGATCGCAATAACGAGCACACGCTTCCACCACTTTCTGATTATATTTACTCCAATCATGCAGACGTGTTCCCAATATCAAATGCTCTTTATCATATCGTCTGACGGTAGCGGTGGTCAACTGATAATAATAATCAGCAACCATCCCCCGGAAATCTTCCTGATTTTTCTTGGTTATCACTCCGGTAGAAGCTATACCGTTATCCCGCATAAACTTTTCTGCATACTCACGAGCAGCTTTATAGCGTTCGGGCAAAGACAAGAAATGTTTCAGATCAATTCCTCGCAAAGGGTCAGCATTCTGATAACTGGCAAATGGCAATTCATTGTCAAGATAGAAACCTATAAAATGCCGGTCACCGGCAAATAAAGCTGACTTCTCTTGTACGAGACGATCTATGTACGTAGCAAATGTGGGTTCAAAAAGAAGAACTAAGCGATTATATTTGTCATCATCAAACGCGTAGCCCAAATTCTTACTCATATCCCACATAAAGGTACGAAGCAGATACAGATTCTCTGCATAAGCAATCTTTTGCGTCTTAGGGGTCAACAAGTTACCACGTACTGCAGCAGGAAATACTTCAATACGGTTCGAGCCATACGAAATATAGTTTATATGATTGTCTGCTAACAGTTTGCCAGTCTCTTCACTCCATCGCGCCTCACTACCGTATCGAGTACCGAAAGCCTTCTTATGAGCAGTAGATTCTCCCGGACGAACATGCTGAATTCCATGAATGATAACAGCTCCATTATCCGGATCGAGCAAATAAGAACGGCCTCCACAATTAGCCACTCGGAAAAAGCCTTCTTTTCCAACCACAGATGAAGGTTGTAAACCGATTCGTCCTCCCCATGCAGTCCGGCTATAATCCGAAGAGGGAGTATACCAATTCATATTATCAATGGTACGTGTTTCCCTTGAATCTGCCGTTGTCCATGCCTGGAAAGTTCCGTTCTGCCACTTCCGGTATTCTACATTCATAAAAGTATATTCATCTTTTTCCAAAGGAGTATCTTCTCCTTCCGGTTTCAAAGGTTCTATTTCGTTGGAAGAGGAGGAACAGCTAAACGTCAACTGCATCAGTCCGACCAAAGATAAAAAGAGGAAATACCTATATATTATATGTTTTCTCATATTACTTTCAGCTACTGCACATTATTACTTAACCATCGTATTTGTTATCAGTCGCATCTTTCGTATACTCTATCTACGGTTCACCGGGATAGCTGTTACTAACTCTCGCGTTGGCTATTAATAGAAAAGTTATTCTCTACAAGGAGAGAACTTCCTTCCCCCTTGTTGCAAACTTCTTTTATCCCTATTATAAACTATAAACGCAAGCTTTGTTTTCATAATTGAAAGCTTTGTTTTTATAAACGCAACTTGCATTTATAAAAACGGAAGCTTCGTTTATAGTTTGTATCGGACAGAGAACAACTTTATTCCCAATGAAAGGGAAGTTTAGTCTTAATAGAAAAGAAGTTTTCTATTAAGACTTCAGACGCTAGGTAATACTACCCTGTTTACTTCTTCTTAGGGAATTTGATTTCAACCGTTAATACACGAGCTGTTGTATCTCCGGGCTTCAACACACCTTCCCCGGTAGACGGTGTCATACTGATAATTCTCATTACTCCAATCCTATTTCCACCTGCTGCAGAAGTCGATGCAGTTTTAAAGGCAATAATATCTCCCTCCGTTATAGGAATCAAGTCTTCTTTCACAATCAAGCTAGCTGATATTTCAGAAGCAATAGAAGTAACTGTTGCATTATCATAATCAAAGTCGGAGAGTTTGGCTAACATAGTCCTATTCTTTACTGCCGCAGTGTTCAGACCTGCACCATTAGAACCTTTATACTCATCAGATTTTGCCGCATTTATTGAATACAGACGAGGTTCTGAATCCACATTTGAGCCTTTTCCCATACAATAGAATTTCAAATCAACATTCTTCGCATTATCTGCGCTGGTTAATGCATAATCAATAGAATAAGTTTTCAAATCTTTGAAAGACAGCAATCCATAAGCATCCGGATATTTTTCGTGCGCACTATTAGCAAAAGTCTTACTGGATATATTCACAGTAGCAACGTCCATATTTACATATGCTTTCACAGTTCCGACAGCTTCTTTTCCTACTCTCCCATCAGAAACCACCACTTTAATTTGAGACGTAGTTTCAGTAAAATCAATTTCCGGAGTGTAATCCAATTGTTTCTCACCATTCTTCTGTTCCCGTAAGACTTCGATTTCCTGTCCGTTTTCAATACGGTAAATAATCACTTCGTGAACTCCACGTACAGATTCCACCTTTACCGGCACTCCTTGTTTAGCATCCGTTGTAGCAAAAATAGGCAATTCAGGCAAGGTCAATACAGGTATTGGCACTGTTCTATATTCCACTGGTAAAGTTGAAATGGTCACATTATCATATATATCCACTGCTTTTACTTTGAAACCTTTATCGCCTTCTTTGTAATTAATCATCTCATCATACGAGAAATTCTTCTTCCCATTCAGTTCCACGCTTCCTTTCGATTCCTGTCCGGTCGCAGATACCAAATAGACCTCCACTACCTTCAAACCGGCTTCTGAAACAACTTCGAAAGTAGTACGGGGAATTACCGGGTTTTCATCCATTTCATCATATATAATCTCTTCCGGGTCGAATGTTATGACAGGACGTGCCATTACATCGGTAACAGCAATTGGTAAAGTTCCGCTCGTAACATGATTCAATTTATCCGTAGCCTCAATGATAAAGGCTTCGTAATTTGCATTGTATTCCAGATTTTCAGACAAGCTGTAAGAATTGGGATTAAAAAATTCAGTCACCGTTTTATATTCGGTCACCCCCTCCACTGTCTGCAATTTCATTGTCACACTCTGTAGTCCGGCCTGCGACTTTATGACAGCCACTACCGGCAGATTATCTACTTTATTTAAATCCACATCCAGTTGTTCCATCGGGAATTTAATCACAGGAGCAGCCGCATTAGGATCCAGACCATCATTATCATCGCTACAGGCAGCAAAGCCCAGGCAAAGTCCTAGTATTAATAAGGTATATATTTTACGAATCATAATTAGTTCTCTTTTTAATTAACTGTGGTTATTTGGAATATTTGCAATAGTTCTCAAATATATGAATCACACCGTTCGTCGGCAGAATGTTGCTAGTCTTAGCCTGACGCTGTGGAGATTTCCCGTTGCTTCCGGTCTGATTCACCAGAATCTTACCTACTGCAGCCTGCCATGGGTTTTTCCATACAGACATTGTCATCAGTCCATTCTCTCCTTTCAGCATCGTCAATACGAACATCGGTTCCACCTGCAACTGTCCATAAGAACTATATTCACCGTCTACAATGTGATAAAGCAACATGTTCGTTACTTTCTCTTTATCACAATCGGTAATGGATGCTGCACCTGCAAATTCATTTTCACGATACAACTGCATACCTGCATTATTCAAAGCCAGAAAAGTATATTTATTGTCAGTCTGGGTATAATAGTCCTTCAGACCTGTATACTCAATAGCTGCTATCAACTCCGAGAACATATCTTTGTGATCTTGGAAATATTCCCACGCTGTCACTTTTACATACGGATCATCCACCGAAGGCTCATAATCATAATTCTTCTGCAAGTCCAGGTCACAGCCGGTCAATGCCAATATCGCCCAACAAAAGAAAAGGGTCTTATATAATATTGTCTTTTTCATTGTTTCTACCTTTTTTAGTTGTTAGTATTACCATAATACGTGTTCTGCACAATCTTCGGATTTTCCAAGATATGTGAATAGTGAATCGGGAAGAGTTCGTTTCCGTCCTGTTCCATTCCGTTAATCGGTTTCATCACTTCCTTCCACTTTCCGGTACGCAACAAGTCAAACCAGCGGCGTCCTTCGCCGGCTAATTCCACTTGCCGTTCACGCAATATATAATTAACGACTTCGTCTTCAGAAGCAAAATCATTTTCAGTCAACGTGTTCAATCCGGCACGGTCACGTACAGTTTTTACTAAATCCAAAGCTTCACCCCATTTTCCCTGATGAGCACGAGCTTCTGCTTGCAACAACATCATATCTGTGTAACGATAAATTGGATAGGCTACTTCGCATGTCTTATTCAAAGAGTTACTGATGTCACCTGCCATATATTTACGCAATTCATTTCCATTCTGGTAATTCTTCACCGTATAATCTTTGCGCAAATCACCTTTCATATCCTTTTCATCAAAGATGCTCATAAACTTGTCGGACATAACTGCCGCACGGTTTCCTGAACCGGAAAACCATTGATACATATAACTGTAACCATTCGTGCCGACTTCATCCATGTTGAAATGAACAAGGAATATTAACTCTCTGGAGTTATATTCATCATTTTCGGGCGTATCATCCGAAGGCTTATTGTTGAGTTCTTCCGTAAACATGGTATGCCAAGTAGCAATGTTAGGTTCGAAGTCTACAAAGCGTCCACCCTTTTTGGAAGCAATAGTTGCCATTTTATCAATGGTCTGGTCAGCCAGATTATATTCTTCAGCCCACATATAAGCGTCCGCCATGATAGCCCATACGCCACAGATAGAAATACGCTTGCGTTCGTAATTCTTATTACGGTTAATCAGGCTTTCCGCCTTTTTCAGGTCAGGAAGAATAACATGTTCCAGAATATAATTCTTATCTGTACGTTCCTTGTAGATAGCCTCCGAATACTTTTCAGTAGGTTCTATAAACAAAGGTACGTCTCCCCAGACACGGATAGCATAGAAGTAAGCCAAAGCACGCAACGCATACGCTTGTCCAAGGTAATCGTTACGGTCTGCCACATCCGGCATACTGATATTAGGAACATATTTGATGGCCAGATTGGTCTGGTTAATCATCTGATACAAGGTCGTCCATTTCGCACATTTCTCGTCCGTAGACATCAGGTTGTTAATCACACGTGCCTGATCGGCCATCACCGGTGCTCCGGGAGCTACGTTATCCGAACGGAACTCACCCCAATAAAAATAATTCTCGCGTAAAGTGGAACGCAACAGTCCATAAATTTCATTTATACCTGCCTTAGCGTCACGGGCGGTCTGCCACATGTCACCTGCCGGGATTTCACTCACCGGTTCCTCATTCAGAAAGTCTGAACAGCTATTCAATGATAGAGCCAGGCATATAGCTCCAACAAAATATTTTATATTCTTCATACGATATCTTCAATTAAAAGTTTGCAGAAAAACCAATACCATATTCTCTCTTTCTCGGATAGCGGTAAGAGTCTTTACCTACCTGCAGAGGATTACTCGTAGAGAATTCAGGATCAAATCCCGAATAGTTGGTCCATGTCAATGCATTGTTTACAAAAGCGTAGATATTTATATTCTTCAACATCAGCTTCTTTATCCAGTTTTCTGGAAGATCATAGGCTATACGTACGTTCTGCAGACGAATAAAGGAAGCATCTTCCAGATAGAACGAGTTACCCATACGTGCATTGTTATAATCATCATTATACGGACGCGGATAGATAGCCTGGTCGCCCGGATGCAACCACATATTATGAATTACTTCCGGTGAAGGAGTGGTTCCCGTATATTTGAACATGTTACGATTATGTTCAGCGGCATTATAAATCTGTCCTC
Source organism: Bacteroides celer (assembly GCF_002632415.2). Lineage (NCBI taxonomy): Bacteria > Pseudomonadati > Bacteroidota > Bacteroidia > Bacteroidales > Bacteroidaceae > Bacteroides > Bacteroides celer. The sequence continues at coordinate 5,139,806 of NZ_CP178209.1, forward strand.
CCAAAGAATAATAGAATCCCAGATACAGGCTTACGTTTTTCCAGGTCACGGTTGTATTCAAACCACCGGTCACATCAGGCATGGCATTACCAATCACCATACGGTCGTTATCATCAATCACACCATCCCGGGTTCCTTCCGGTTCTTCCCAGTTGTAATCTCCGCCACGGAACGGTTTGCCGTTCGGTAACGTTTTCTGGCGAATATCACCTGCATATTCCTTTCCATTCAATAAATACTTGTATTGGAATACACCATTTTCAAACACCGGAGTCAGTTGCTCCCATTTATCTGTAAAAGCATTCGATTCGTCATAAGCAAAGACACCGGCACTTTTAAATCCATAGAAGTCACCTACACGACCGCCTTCCTGCATCCACCAGATATCACCTTCCATATATGCCTTACCTTCAGACAGTTTCTCAATACGGTTGAGATTTCTGGAGATATTGAAAGAAGCATTCCACTTCCAGTCCTTTGTGCGGATAATATCACCGGTAACGGCAATTTCAAAACCGCGGTTGCTCATCTCACCGACGTTTGTCTTCATATATGCAAAACCGGATTCTTTAGGCAGTTGGTAGTTTGCCAACAAACCGTCTGTATATTTGTCGTAGTAATCGGCAGTGATTGTCAAACGGCTATTCCAGAAATTCAAGTCCAAACCAAGGTTGAATTGTTTGGTTTCCTCCCATTTCAGGTTGTCTTTACCGATACGAGTCGGAATAACGCCACCCACTCCGTCATAGATAGAATTCGGAGAATAAGAATAAATATAATCATAGTTTCCGATCGCTTCATTACCGGTAATACCATAACTTACACGTATCTTACCATCTTCCAGGAATTTTTTCGAGAACTTCATGAATTTCTCATCAGAGAAACGCCATCCCACTGATACTGAAGGGAAATTACCCCATTTGTTTTCTTTCGCAAAACGAGAAGAGCCGTCACGACGGATATTCGCTGTAAACAGATATTTTCCCAGATAATCATACGTCACACGTGCAAAGACAGAAGCCATGGAATGATTACTCAAGGTAGATCCCGTAGATGACAAATCCAAATTGGCAGCAAATGCATTCATCGTATAAATAAAGTCGGTAGATGAATTCAAACCTACAAAGGTTTCATTTTCATAACGCCATTGTTGAGCACTGACACCCACCATCGCACTGAAATTATGTCCTTTGATTTTGCGTGCATAAGTGATGAAATCTTCATTCATCCAGTTCCAGTTCAGATAGTTGTAAGAGTATCCTCTATTTTGTTTCTGCCATTCATCGGTGATAAGACTCGGTTCGAGTTTTTTGCGCTTGTCCAGATAGAAGTTGGCATTGATATTGGCTCTGAACTTGAGGTACTTGTTGAACTTGATTTCAAAGAACTGGAAAAAGTTCGCTTTATAAGAATCTGTAAAGTCAGTCGTATAATTAATCTGTGCAATAGGGTTCTTTTGACCGTTGAACACTCCAACCAAAGAACCATCCGGATAATAAGTATTGAAATAAGGACGGCGAGTCAACACAGCACTTAACAAGGTACCCTCATCCAATCCTTTTTTCTTGGAATAAGTCAAAGAAATACGGCTACCCATGTTCATCCAGTCTGTCGGTGAATAATCGGAGTTGATACGAGTATTTAATCTTTGGAAACCGGTATTGGAAATAATACCTTTCTCGTTATAATAACCGGTATTGATGAAATATTTCAGTTTCTTTGTACCGCCACCTACACTGATATCCACCTGATCTTTCTGCGCAGTACTTGTAATCATGTCCAGATAATCATTGTCTACATTGAAGAATGAGTTCAACGGATCATTCAGAATATCAATACTTTCATCCGGATTACCTCCGCCGTATGTTTCAAAATACTCTTTGCGGTACTGGTCGTACAACAGACGCTCTTTGCGATTTGCCTGTGGTACCTTATGAGACAATGTACCCCATGAGTGATTATACTTGATATCAATACGAGCCTTACCTTCCTGACCGCTCTTGGTTGTGATAATAATCACACCGTTAGCCGAACGGGAACCGTAGATAGCTGCAGAAGCAGCATCTTTCAAAATCTCCATGGAAGTAATATCATTGGTATTGATACCATCGATACTTTCCAAAGGCACACCGTCTACAATATAAAGGGGAGTAACTCCTTCGGCGGAGAAAGTGGAAGTACCACGAATTTTAATAGAAGAAGATTCACCGGGTTGTCCCGAGCCGGACACTACCTGTACACCGGCAGTAGTACCTTGCAGTGCTTCAAAAACATTAGTAGCCATCTTCTGCTCAATAGCCTCACTTGAGATGGAAGTAATAGCTCCCGTCACATCACGCTTTTTCATCGTACCATAACCCACTACCACTACTTCGTCCAGTAACTTAGAGTTCTCTTCAAGCGTAATATTCGTTGTTTTATCTTTCACTACCACATCTTTAGGGGTATATCCCATAAATGATACAGTCAAAGTAACTCCTTTCTTTGAAACATTCAATGAGAAATTACCATCTAAATCCGTAATTGTTCCATTAGATGTTCCTTTCTCCATCACATTAGCGCCAGGTAAAGGAAATCCTGTTTTATCCACAACAACTCCTTTCACTGCAAACCCGCCTTGAGCATAAGCCGGATGGGCAAGGAAAAAGAGACTCAAGGAAATCAAAAGAAACGACTGCAACAATCGCACTTTTGTCCTACTCTGCAAATTTTTCATAACTAGAATAAAATTAAATTGGTTAATTATCAAGGTTTTACTCACTACTTAATTAATTAGGAGAAATACATTAGCTCTCTCCCGTAAGATGTTATCTTTTATTTATTACATAGATAATCGTCTTTCATAATACTATACAATAATTATTATATTAGAATAAAGATTATACAATACCCGGTCTGCTAAATAAAAGTGTGTGCGGACACACCCAATTAAAGAAAACTCAAGTACAAGCTGGCATGATCCAACGCCACAAAAGTATCGCATTTGAGCATATTGCACCCTATCGAATTGTTCGTTTTATCTAGTCTAAAAATTCAGACGACTTATTTTAATCACTTTACAGAGGGATCGGAAGGGGCATCATGAGATTTCCTATACTGTGTAGGAGCAATATCAAAAAGTTCTTTAAAGCATTTGTTGAAGTATTGAGGATTTCCAAATCCTAACCGGTAAGCAATATCCGAAATGTTCATCTCCGGAGCATTCAGTAGAAAATATGCTGCTTTTTTCAGACGAAGATTCATGATAAAATTATTTGGCGTACTTCCCGTAATACCTTTTATCTTCTGGAATAAGACGGTACGTCCTACTCCCATCTCCCGTGAGAAAGCATCTACACTGAATTCGGGATTTTCCATATTATCTTCCACCACTTGAGTAGCTTGTTCGATAAACTTCTGGTCGAGTTCATTCGTTGCAATCTTCTCCGCCTTGCTATCCAGTTGATGGGCATATTTATTCTGTAAAAGTCTGCGGGTATTAATCAGATTATTGCATTGCATCACCAACCGCCGCATATTAAATGGCTTCACCACATAAATATCCGCTCCAATTCTCAATCCTTCCAACTCACGTTCGGGAGCACTAAGGGCAGTCAGAAGAACGACAGGTATATGGCAGGTTTCTATATTGTTCTTAATCTTGGCACACAACTCTGTTCCGGGCATTCCGGGCATCATGATATCCGAAATTACCAGATCGGGTTGCATTACCTTTACTTTCTCGTACCCTTCCTTGCCATCACTTGCAGTTTCAACCGTATACAGCGGAGAGAAGATATCTACAAGGATATTTCTGATTTCTTCATTATCATCAATCACCAGTAATTTACAGTCAGTAGTCCCGTTTTCACTTTGGGCTGACTGCACCTCTTTAACCAGCAGTTCTTTATCTTCCGAATAATAAATATATTCCTTATCCTGCTCCGGTTCAATCCGGGCCACAGAAGAGTCAAAGTGAGCATCCCCTTTTTTCAGAGTGACCTTAAAACAAGAACCTTTTCCCAACTGACTTTCTACTGTTATATCCCCCTGGTGGGCTTTCACAATACCCTGACTCAAAGCCAGTCCGATACCTGTTCCTCCATACTGTCCTATATTCTCAACCTGATAGAATCGCTCGAATATCTTAACATAGTCTTCCTCGGATATTCCCGCACCATTATCGGAAACGGAAAACATACATTCCTCCGTTCCATCAGCCAATTCCATACGGATAGTTCCACCGTCTGAAGTATATTTAAAAGCATTAGACAGCAAGTTATTAACCACCTTCTGTATTTGCATCCGGTCTCCCCACACGAGGCATTGCTCGCAGTCGGCATGCAAAACAAACGAAATATTCCTGTTAGCAGCCAACTCCTTAAACAATACATAATGCTCTTTGAGCAAAGAATATAAGTCAAATTGAGAAACTTTCAGTTTCAAAAGTCCCTGCTCCTGTTTCCGGAAATCAAGTAACTCCGTAATCAATGATTTCAGGTTACCTGCATTTTTATGTATATTCAACAGTTTCGAATAAGCATAGGTAGACAATTTGCCGGAATTCAGCAACAGATCAACCTGCCCCAGGATAAGAGTGATCGGAGTTCTGATTTCATGCGAGATATTCGTGAAGAAACGAAGTTTGGATTGATTCATCTCTTCAATGTATTGCTTCTCGCGAAGTTCAAAATCCAATGAAGTTTTCAGGAACAGACGGATTCTATATTCTCTCACGATGAAGAATAGAATAGTCAGAATCACGCATACATAAATAGTGTAGGCCCACCAAGTAGCATAGAAAGGTGGCGTAATCGTTATATCCAGCGATCTGATTACTTCCGGAAAGTTCTTCAATCTGATCTCAAAGACATAATCACCCGGAGAGATATTTGTATAAGTAATGTCATTTCCCAGACGGTTCTCGCTCCATTCATCATTATATCCCATCAACCGATATTCTACCTCACCACCGCCTATATGCAGAAAATTATCTGTTGAGAAACCGATAGAAAACACATTCTGCAAGTAATTCAATTTGATCCGTCCGGTATAGGCAAAGGATTTATTTAAAATACCGGTTTGATCGCCTGTTGTTATCTCTTTGTTGTTGACATACAAATGAGCCAACTCCAGATCGTATATTTTCGGAGGATAATACAGACTACTTTCACGAATGGTTACCAATCCGGTAGCTCCTCCCATATAAATATCATGATTACGGGATACATGCATGGATTTCCGGTTCACAAGAGTCAGCGGAAATCCGGTTTTAGAATTGAAGTTTATCACTTTTCCCTCTTTCTGTTCCAGCATTGACAATCCATGCCCGGTACCAATCAATAAATTCCCGGAAGGGGTTTCCCCCAGTACCCTGATATTTTCTCCCGACAACACACTTTCAGGAGTATGTAAACGAAACAAACGTTCTTTCTTATCCAGCAAGAAAAGTCCGTTGCCATGTGTCCCTACCCAAATATTTCCCTTTCGATCTTCATAGATAACATTGACCAACTCTTTTTGAGATCTGACCCGTTTCTTCAGACTTATCCTATAGGTTTCAAACCGCTTTTCATCAATCACATAGGCTACACAACCATCGTCGGCAGCAAACCATAATCTGTTTTTCGAATCAAGCAATAGGGTGTTATAATTATGTGTAAACAGTTCCTTCTGGTGAAACAACACCTCGGATTTCAAGGTCTGTTTATCCAAACTCACAATAGCGGATGTTGTCCCGACATACAATTTACGAGGAGTATCCGCCAAGGCAAACAGGGCTTCTCCTACACTTTCTTCTCCAAGCGGTTCGAGATTATAGATATCATTCCGATAGTTATTAAGATGAAAACAATTCACCTTATTGGTAAAATCGGCTGCAATCCATAAGCAATTATTAGCCTCATCAAAAACAACATCTTTCAGGTAGTCCGTACTGAAATGATATCCCGTATGCGCATTAAAATGCTTGAACTTTCCCTGTTCCGGTTGATATAAATCTAATCCCCCTCCTTCCGTACAAATCCAGATATTCCCGGCTTTATCTTCTGCCATAGCACCGACCACCGGAAAAGACAATCCGGTGTCCGAAGCATGATAATGCACAAAATGCTGATATTCCGGAGAGAAGAAGTTTACTCCTCCCCAATAAGTCCCCACCCAAACAGTTCCTTGTTTGTCCGTATAAAGAGACGTCACCGAACGATTGGACATAGCACCCACCCGGTTAGGATCAGCCTGATAATGGAATATTTTCCCGGTAGCCACTTCAATCTTACTCAATCCACTTCTGTAGCCTACCCATATATTCCCTTCCAGGTCCTGACATAACGCTCTCGCCATATCGTCCCGAACCGTGTAAACACTCTTATCATTATATTCATAGTGATGTATGATCGTACCTTGAGGTGAAAAACAGAAAACGCCCTGATCCTGCGAACCGATCCAAATATTCTGGTCGTTACTTTTTATCAGTTTCATCACTTTAATTCCGGGCAAGTGAAGTGACATCGATCCGCAAGTATCTACACGCATCACCCCACCCTCTTTCAAAGCAATCCAGAGACTTCCTTCGGAACCTTCCACCATCGTCGGGCCACTATCCGGCAGCTGCAAATCGGCATACATCGGTTTCAAGAGGCGGGTATTCTTATCGTATAAGAACAGTTTTCCTCCTTCTGCAATCCACACTCCCGTCTTTCCTTTGGCAAGAGTGGAGGGAGAAGTCACCGGAAGAATATAATATTTTTCTGTTTCAAGGTCGAACTGGAAAAGTCCGGTAGAGGCCAACAGGAAAAGACTTCCCTGACCGTCTTCCACCATTTGAGTCACATATAAATTACCATAACTGATAGAGTCGTTATGAAAGTGGTTGAAGACTTTGATGTGATTGCCATCGAAACAATTCAGCCCGTCCAAAGTGGCAATCCATATACGCGATTTCTCATCCTGGCAAATATCGCTCACCGTTATTTGCGACAATCCATCTTCCACACCCAATGTTCTGAACTTGTATTCCTGTGACCGGAGTGGAAATACAAATCCAAAAAGAGATAGCAGAATAAAAAAATGGATCTTAGATAGTCTTTGTTCGCGCATATCAAGAAGGATGATTTATAGCACACATTAATCTCGCCACAAAAGTAACAGTTTTTATGATATTCCCAAAATCAGAGCAAAATAACTGATATATATAGACACCACCCTATTTATTCTTCTCGTCCGAACGAACGATACTCCAGCGGGGTAAGCCCTGTACGCTTCTTGAAAAAAGAGAAAAAATATTCGGTAGACTGGAAACCCAGAAAAAAAGAAATCTCTTTCACGGATTGAGAAGTTCCTACTAACATCTGTTTGGCTTTACGGAGTTTCAATTCCTGGAAATATTTGGCGGGGGCATAACCTGTATACTCCTTGAAAACACGTCGAAACCATGAATAACTGATGTTAAGCCGCATTGCCAACTCTTCCGGATCTACATTACCGGAAACATTTTCATTCATGATGATTTTCGCCTGTTCTATCTTCTGATCCACATCACTCATCTCGAAAACTTTATTCTTGGAGACAGAAAGAATCATACCTATCATGTGGAGCACAATCCCGGAAAGATATTGTTGCGCGGAAATTTTATCCGCTTCAGCCACGGCAAGGGCACGGGAGAACAAGGAAACCAACTCTTCATTAATGCCAATTTCCAATATTTGCTGCTCCTGCGACAAAAAAGCATCATTAACGATGGCATCTATCATTGGCCCCTCAAAGCCGATATAATACTCCGTCCAACCAGTCTGCCGTAACGGGCGGTAAGTATGCCATTGCCCGGGAAACAAGACCATCAGCCGGCCTTTACAAACCTGCTTTTCAGAAGTGGAATCGGATGAAAACAAACCACGCCCTTTGGTGATATAGACCAACTGATATTCGCGAAGCACCCTTCCTTTTTCCGCATTAAAAAAGTAACCGGAGGGATGCTCTTTCAATGGATAAGGTGAATCGGGAGGGATAGACTGATAGCCGACAGTATTTACCCACAGCCCGAATTTACGGTCCATGTCATTTACAATCAGATATTTAAATTCCAATCCCAAACTATTATCCTCGATCATATCAGAGTGTTTTCATGTAATTGAGTTGGACAAAAATAGGAATTATTTTCAGAAAACACACGCAAGGGTATAAAAAAACATCCGGAGCATACTTTCAAGTATCTCCGGATGTTTATATAAAAACAAACTTTATTATGACGAGATTTAGAATGCTTTATGATACAAGGCTTCAATATCCGCTACCGAAGTAGGACGAGGATTACCACCTGTACAAACATCATTGAAAGCAGCTACAGCCAATGCAGGAATGTCTTCTTCTTTCACATTGATTTCATGCAATTTCTGCGGGATATTAATGCTGATAGAAAGTGCTTTCACAGCTTCAATAGCAGCTTCAACGCCCTCTGCTTCACTCATTCCGGTAGTGTCCACTCCCATTGCTTTCGCAATATGGATATATTTCGGAGCTGCCGGAGATTCAGCATTGTATTCCATCACATACGGCAACAGCAAAGCATTGGCTACCCCATGAGGAGTATCATAGAATGCACCCAACGGATGAGCCATTGAGTGAACTATTCCCAAACCGACATTCGAGAATCCCATACCGGCAATATATTGTGCCTGCGACATTGTTTCGCGAGCTGCCACATCTTTACCATTGTCTACGGCTGCTTTCAGATTTTGTGCAATCATCTCAATAGCCTTCAATTCGAACATATCGCTCATTACCCAAGCACCCGGAGTAATATAACTTTCGATGGCATGTGTCAAAGCATCCATACCGGTAGCGGCAGTCAGCCCCTTCGGCATCGAGTACATCAGTTCAGGGTCTACGATAGCCACGGCAGGGATGTCGTTCGGGTCTACGCAAACCATCTTCTTACGGGCATCTTCATCAATAATCACATAATTGATAGTTACCTCGGCAGCCGTTCCGGCAGTAGTAGGCAGTGCAAAGGTAGGTACAGCTTTGTGTTTGGTATCAGCTACACCCTCCAGAGACTTCACATCTGCAAAATCCGGGTTATTCACAACAATACCGATTCCTTTGGCAGTATCGATAGAAGAGCCACCCCCCAAAGCTACGATAAAATCAGCTCCGGAAGCTTTGTAAGCAGCCACACCGTTTTGCACATTTGCAATCGTAGGGTTAGCCTTTACATCGCTATAAAGTTCGTAAGGAATCTGGTTCTCATCAAATACTTTAATGATTTCAGCAGCCACACCAAACTTGATAAGGTCTTTATCTGTTACAAAAAAGGCTTTCTTAAAGCCACGTCTAGCTGCTTCCACAGCAATCACACTTCGGCATCCGGCACCGAAGTAAGAAGTTTCGTTTAAAATAATTCGATTCATGGTTGTGCTATTTGTTGTTTTATTTAGGCAGATTGAAAGCAACAGTCATTTCTTTCATCTGTTCCTGACTCATACCATCCGGCTCGAAGCCCATATTTTTCGCTGCGATATAGATGAGAGCCGATTTATTAAGTACATCGATCTGATCGAACGCCTGCATCGCATCGCAATCAACTGCAAATACACCATGTTTCTCCCACATCACAACATCATAATCCTGCAATTCCTTGATGGTAGCTTCCGCCAATTCTACAGAACTAGGCAATTTATAAGGAATGATACCCAAACCACGCGGACAGAATGCCTTTGTTTCGGGAATCATACTCCACAACAGATTGGTAGCTACATCTTTTTCCAGGAACTTCGGGCAATGCGTCATGGCAATCAGTTCGATCGGGTGTGTATGCACAGATGCTTTATAAGGAGAGTTTTTACTCAACAGGTCATTATGCACGCTCAAGTGAGAAGGCAATTCCGATGTCGGAGCCACAGCCTCGTCCGCAATAATTACGTAGCTGGCACAGTCATCCAGAATGCGGATCACCGAACCATTCTCCATCGGCCAACGAGCTAAATCACGCATGCGTTTATTCGTTCCCTTGCAGTAGAAATAGCATCCTTTCAGATAAGGAAGAGTCACACCGATAGATTTAACTTCACTGATCGGTTTCATCTGACGGATTTCATCGTCTACAAACTCTGTGATATTAACAGTGATATTACCACCGTTACGTTCAGCCCATCCTTTCTGCCACAAGTATCCGGCAACTTCTGCTACCTTATTTACTTCTTTGGCAAGTCCCGGACGATTCTCTAAGATTGATTTCATTCTATATATAATTTTAATTAGGCATGGATTACACTGATTTCGTCGCAAGTTATAAAAAAACTGCGTAATCCATGTAATCCATACCTGAATTTTTTAAAACAAATTTGGGAACACTAATGAGAAGATAAGTACGATCAGACCAGCTATCAGCACAGTTATGGTCTTGTTTGACACGCCTTTCCATTCTTTCAGAATAATTCCCCAAACATTACTAAATGTGACATTCAATGCCATCAAAATACACCAGGAGAAAGCCAACAATACCGGACTCTCCGTAAGGAAACTCTTACCCATTTCCAGTCCAAAGAACTGCATATACCATAGTACACCAGCCAACGCACAGAAAACCAAATTATTGCCCCATACTTTTCCTTTAGCATAGTCACCCATCGATTTATTAGCCACATTCTGTTGCAGACAGTAAACTGCATTTGTCAGGAATCCGCCAAAAGTAACCAGGAAGATCACCGGAAGACCGGCGTAAAGCCCTTCCACTCCACCGGCTAAAGCTGCTTCCTTGATAGGTGTTCCCGCATCCAGTCCCAAAGCAAAACAAGCACTCATGACACCGGCAAGAAGTGCAACCAGCAAACCTTTTGTTAATGCGAAGTCTTTTACGGCAGCACGCTTTTCTTCTTCACTCATGTTTTGTGCACGCAAGCTACCGGCATACCCGATAATGGCAATACCCGCCAATGTGATGCAAACACCCAACAAAAGAATCAACCCGTTGCCTTCGAATAAGTTTGTGCCTGCAAAAAGAGCCGGAAGAAGAGTTCCGAAACCGGCACAAGTACCCAATGAGATACTCTGCCCCAACGCAACGCCCAGATAACGCATGGAAAGTCCGAAAGTCAACCCTCCTACTCCCCACAATATACCATAAAAGATGCTCATTCCAGCACCTCCCGCTCCCCACAAGTCGAACAAACTACTTTCCTGGGGTACCCCCAGTAGTGAACCCAGGAACGGGAACACTAACCAGGCAAATACACCTTGTATTAACCAGAAGCTTTCCCAGCTCCATTCCTTTACCTTTTTAATAGGCACATAAGAACTGGACTGGCAAAAGCTACCGATGGCTATAATCAATAAGCCGATTAAAATATCCATAACTTATCGTTTAGAAGTTACTTCGGCTTCGTACTTTTCGATTTCTGCGATGAAATCTTCACCTACAGGAACATTGTTCTTCAAGCAGAACATATCCCAAACTGCATTCCAAGGCAGCGCTTTTTCTTCTTCGAGCAGAGCCAGACGCTGGAATCCCTGTCCGTTTGCTTCGTATTCACGCAACTTCGCAATCGGTTCGAGCAAAGCACGAGTCATACATTTCTGTGCTGCACGGCTACCGATCACATAAGCACCGATACGGTTGATAGATGCGTCGAAATAGTCAAGGCCATAGTGTACACGATCCAAAGCACCACAACGAACGATTTCGCTGAACAGTTCCATAGTCGGGTCATCCATGATAGTAACGTGGTCTGAATCCCAACGAACCGGACGGCTTACGTGCAACATCAATTCAGGAACATAAAGTAACAGTGAAGAAACTTTATCAGCTACACTTTCTGTCGGGTGGAAGTGACCGGTATCCAACGTAATCATCTTATTACGAGAAGCACCGTAACCGATATAGAAGTCGTTAGAACCTACCGTGTAGCTTTCCAGACCGATACCGAACACCTTAGATTCGATACAATCCTTCATATTCTTATATTCGGTAGCGAAAATCTGATCCAAAGAATCTTTCAACAACGCACGATATTTCATACGGTTTACAGTAATATCCTTGCTTCCGTCATGCACCCAAAGATTCATGATACATGGATCGCCCTGTGCCTTACCCATTTCTTCTGCAACTGCACGACAACGTTTGGTATGTTCAATCCAGAACTGACGGATACCTTCATCAGGATTAGAAAGTGACAAGTCACCTGATTTCGGATGAGAGAAAGAAGTAGAGTTGAAGTCAAGTTTCATGTTATGTTCTTTACCCCATTCTATCCAACTCTTGAAATGTTCCGGTTCCACTTGGTCACGGTCTACCACCTGACCTTGGAAATCTCCATAGATTTCATGCAAGTTCAAACGATGAGTACCCGGGATATAAGAAGCAGCCTTCAAGATGTCAGCACGCAGTTCATCAATGTTACGAGCTTTGCCCGGATAATTACCGGTTGCCTGGATACCTCCGGTCAATGAACCGGCCTGTACTTCAAATCCTGCAACGTCATCAGCCTGCCAGCAGTGAAGTGACAGATGAAAATCCTGCATAGTTTTCAATACTTTTTCGGTGTCTACACCTACTGCTGCATAACGTTCCACAGCAATTTCATACGCTTTCTGAATCAGTTCTTCTTTTTTCATGATATTCTATTAGTTTTAAAAATGATTATTCTGTCGATCGTTCTATTTATTTCCGAACGCAATTTTTAAAATGGATATAAGCCGCATCCCAAGCTTCCGTGTCTTGCGGTTGATAAGTCTTCAACGGGATAGAACGGTTAATTAACTGGCGCATACCGGCAACATCCGTTGCTTCGCCTGCCGCCATGGCCTGAATCATCACATTACCGATGGCTGTTGCTTCAGATGGACCGGCTACCACAGGAATTCCTATCGCATTGGCAGTAAACTGGTTCAGCAAATCATTCCGACTACCTCCGCCAATCACGTGCAATGTATCAATCGGACGGGGAGAAAGTGAACGCAAATTCTCCAACACCTGGCGATAACGCAAAGCCAAACTTTCAAAGATGCAACGCACTACTTGTCCGCGTTTCTCGGGAACCGACTGTCCGGTAGCCCGGCAATATTCAGCAATAGCTTTTTCCATGTCCGCAGGATTCGCGAAACAGTCATCATCCGGATTAATCAGACTACGGAATGGTTCACAAGCATCCGCCTCACTGATTAATTCAGGATAACTTGTATCTCCCCAATTCAGACGGCAACGTTCCAGCAACCACATTCCACAGATATTCTTCAATAGACGGATAGTTCCTTCCACACCACCTTCATTGGTAAAGTTCAACGCTTCCGTTTCGGCATTAATCACCGGAGCATCCGTTTCAACTCCCATCAGTGACCAGGTCCCGCTACTCAAATAAGCAAAATTGCGATCCAATGCCGGAACGGCAGCAACAGCAGAACCGGTATCATGGCCGGCTACCGCAATCACAGGAATTGCACCCAGTCCGGTTATCTTTTGCACTTCTTCCGTCAATACTCCCACCTTTTCACCCGGGAATACAAAACGGCCGAAATTCTTCTCACCTAATCCTACCGCTTTCAGCAACTCCGGCTCCAAACATCGTGTCTGTGCATTCACCAGCTGGGCTGTCGAAGCAATCGTATATTCCGTCACCATCTCTCCGGTAAGCATATAACTCAACGCATCCGGCATAAACAGAATTTTATCTGCCGCCTCCAACGCACTGTCGTGATTGCGACGTAAAGTATCTAATTGGAAAAGTGAATTAAAATTCATAATCTGAATACCCGTTTTACCATACACTTTGCTACGGGAAATACGGGAGAAAAGAGCCTCCGGTGCTCCTACTGTATGTGGGTCACGATATGCATAAGGCTGGCGAAGCAAATTACCGTCTTTTCCGACACATACAAAATCCACTCCCCAGGTATCAATACCGATAGAAGCAATGGATTCGCCACGATGAGCAACCAACTTCAATCCGTCAATAATGTGACGATATAATGCATAAATATCCCAATAGAAATGTCCACCCACTTCAATCAGGTGGTTAGGAAAACGATTAATCTCTTCCAGATTTAATCCGCCTTCAATGAAAGTTCCTAAGATTGTACGGCCGCTCGTCGCGCCCAGGTCGACTGCAAAAAAGTTTTGTTTCATGGTATTCTGTCTATATATTTAAGGTATCCATTTACCTACATGGCAAAGATAGGCGATTCCCTCCTCCTTTTCCTTATGTATTTTGATTGAAAGGGTATACATTTTGACACAAAACAGAAAAGCAGGCTCTCATCGTTTAGCATATTTTTTACTTTTATGCAAAAAAACTTTGGTTTTATGCATCTTTTCTCCGAAATAATGCATACTTTTGCGCCATTCTTAGAATAATTATACAATGAAGAAGAAAGCAAATCGGTTAGACGCCATCAAAATGATTATCTCAAGCAAGGAGGTCGGTTCGCAGGAAGAACTGCTGCAAGAGCTGAACCGCGAAGGCTTCGAACTGACACAGGCCACCCTCTCCCGCGACTTGAAACAACTGAAAGTAGCCAAGGCTGCCAGTATGAATGGAAAGTACGTATATGTACTGCCGAACAACATTATGTATAAACGTTCTACCGACCAGAGTGCCGGTGAAATGTTACGCAACAACGGATTTATCTCTTTGCAGTTTTCCGGTAACATCGCCGTTATCCGCACCCGTCCCGGTTATGCCAGCAGCATGGCTTATGACATCGACAACAATGAATTCAGTGAAATTCTGGGAACCATTGCCGGTGACGATACGATCATGTTGGTGTTGCGTGAAGGAGTTGCAACCAGTAAAATACGTCAGCTTTTGTCACTCATCATTCCCAATATCGAATAATTATACCTATTATTATATAATAAAGAAATGGACACTCAACAAATAGATGTTATGGTAGCCGACGCCTCACATGAGGTTTACGTTGACACTATTTTGGAAACTATCAGAAATGCTGCCGCCGTACGAGGAACAGGAATTGCGGAACGCACACACGAATACGTAGCGACAAAGATGAAAGAAGGTAAGGCGATTATTGCTCTTTGTGGCGATACTTTTGCCGGATTCACCTACATCGAATCATGGGGAAACAAGCAATATGTGGCTACTTCCGGTCTGATCGTTCATCCCGATTTCCGTGGGTTAGGACTGGCAAAACGCATCAAACAGGCTTCTTTCCAACTGGCACGTCTCCGATGGCCGAAAGCAAAAATATTCAGTCTGACCTCCGGAGCAGCTGTCATGAAGATGAACACCGAACTGGGTTATGTGCCTGTCACCTTCAACGAACTGACAGACGACGAAGCTTTCTGGAAAGGATGCGAAGGATGTATCAACCATGATATCCTGGTAGCGAAAAACCGCAAGTTCTGCATCTGTACAGCCATGCTATACGATCCGACAGAGCCGCGGAACATCAAAAAAGAACAAGAAAGAAATAACATTTAAAAGATACAGCACTATGGAAGAAAAGAAGAAAAAAGTAGTGGTGGCATTCAGCGGCGGACTGGACACATCGTTCACCGTCATGTACCTCGCCAAAGAAAAAGGTTACGAAGTATATGCAGCTTGTGCCAATACGGGTGGTTTCAGTGAAGAACAACTGAAAACAAACGAAGAAAATGCTTATAAACTGGGAGCTACGAAATATGTAACAATAGACGTTACCCAGGAATACTACGAAAAGAGCCTGAAATACATGGTTTTCGGAAATGTGCTGCGTAATGGTACTTATCCTATTTCGGTTAGTTCCGAACGTATTTTCCAGGCATTGGCTATCGCACGCTATGCTAACGAAATTGGTGCAGACGCCATTGCACATGGTTCTACCGGCGCAGGTAACGACCAGATTCGTTTCGATATGACTTTCCTCGTACTGGCTCCCAATGTGGAAATCATCACATTAACCCGTGATATGGCATTGAGCCGTCAGGAAGAAATCGACTATCTGAACAAGCATGGTTTCAGTGCAGACTTCGCCAAACTGAAATACTCTTATAACGTAGGCTTATGGGGTACTTCTATCTGTGGTGGCGAAATCCTCGACTCCGCGCAAGGACTCCCGGAAACAGCTTACCTCAAGCACGTTGAAAAAGAAGGTAGCGAACAGCTCCGCCTGACTTTCGAAAAAGGGGAACTGAAAGCTGTCAACGACGAGAAGTTTGACGACCCGATCAAAGCCATCCAGAAAGTGGAAGAGATTGGCGCAGCATACGGTATCGGCCGTGATATGCACGTAGGCGATACAATTATCGGTATCAAAGGCCGTGTAGGATTCGAAGCAGCTGCCCCGATGTTGATTATCGGCGCTCACCGTTTCCTTGAGAAATATACATTAAGCAAATGGCAACAATATTGGAAGGATCAAGTAGCTAACTGGTACGGTATGTTCCTCCACGAAAGTCAATACCTGGAGCCGGTGATGCGTGATATCGAAGCCATGTTGCAGGAAAGCCAGCGCAACGTAAACGGTACAGCTATCCTCGAGCTTCGCCCTCTTTCCTTCTCTACCGTAGGTGTAGAATCGGAAGATGATCTGGTGAAGACTAAATTCGGAGAATACGGTGAAATGCAGAAAGGCTGGACAGCTGAAGACGCAAAAGGTTTTATCAAAGTGACTTCTACTCCGCTACGTGTTTACTATAATAACCACAAAGACGAAGAGATATGATTAAAGCAGGAATCATTGGTGGCGCAGGATATACTGCAGGCGAATTAATCCGTTTGCTGCTCAACCATCCGGAAACTGAAATCGTATTTATCAACAGCAGCAGTAATGCCGGAAACAGAATTACCGATGTACACGAAGGCTTGTATGGAGAAACGGATTTAACGTTCACCGACCAGTTACCTCTGGACGAAATCGACGTTCTTTTCTTCTGTACCGCCCACGGAGATACAAAGAAATTCATGGAAAGTCACAACATACCGGAAGACCTGAAGATTATCGACCTCTCCATGGACTACCGTATCAAAAGTGACGACCACGACTTTATCTACGGTCTGCCGGAACTGAACCGTCGCGCCACTTGTACGGCGAAGCACGTAGCCAACCCCGGTTGTTTTGCTACCTGTATCCAGCTTGGTTTGCTTCCGCTTGCCAAAAATCTGATGCTGACAGACGACGTGATGGTGAATGCCATTACAGGAAGTACGGGGGCCGGAGTGAAACCGGGTGCTACCAGTCATTTCAGTTGGAGAAACAACAATATGAGTGTGTACAAGGCATTCGACCATCAGCACGTTCCGGAAATCAAGCAATCGCTGAAACAGCTGCAAAACAGCTTCAATTCGGATATTGACTTCATACCGTACCGTGGTGACTTCCCTCGCGGTATCTTCGCGACATTGGTAGTCAAGACCAAAGTAGCATTGGAAGAAATCGTTCGTATGTATGAGGAATATTATGCTAAAGACTCCTTTGTACACATCGTAGATAAGAATATTGACTTAAAACAAGTCGTTAATACTAATAAATGCCTGATACATCTGGAAAAGCATGGTGATAAGCTATTGATTATCTCTTGTATCGACAACTTGCTGAAAGGCGCCAGCGGACAAGCTGTTCATAACATGAACCTGATGTTCAATCTGGAAGAAACCGTAGGACTACGTTTGAAGCCTTCAGCTTTCTAAAAACAGAAGAATTATGAATTTATTCGACGTATACCCTTTATACAATATCAACATTGTCAAAGGTGATGGCTGTAAGGTATGGGACGAAAACGGAACAGAATATCTGGATCTCTACGGAGGCCATGCCGTTATCTCCATCGGACATGCACATCCCCACTATGTAGCGATGATAAGTAACCAGGTGGCTAAACTTGGTTTTTACTCAAACTCCGTCATTAACAAGCTCCAACAAGAGGTAGCCGAACGGCTGGGAAAGATTTCCGGTTACGAGGACTACAGCCTGTTTCTGATTAACAGTGGTGCCGAAGCAAACGAGAATGCACTGAAACTTGCTTCTTTCCACAACGGACGTACTAAAATTGTCTCTTTCAGCAAAGCATTCCACGGACGTACATCTCTTGCAGTAGAAGCGACCCACAACCCTTCCATTATCGCTCCTATCAACAATAACGGCCATGTCACCTATCTCCCGCTCAACGATATGGAAGCGATGAAGCAGGAATTGTCTAAGGGGGACACCTGTGCTGTTATCATTGAAGGAATACAAGGGGTAGGCGGTATCAAGATACCGACCACCGAATTTATGCAGGAACTCCGCAAAACTTGTAGCGAAACAGGAACCATCCTGATTCTGGATGAAATTCAGAGCGGATACGGACGTAGCGGCAAATTCTTCGCTCATCAATATAATGACATCAAACCGGATATCATCACTGTAGCCAAAGGAATCGGTAACGGCTTCCCGATGGCAGGTGTCTTAATCAGCCCGATGTTTAAACCGGTATACGGTCAGTTGGGAACAACTTTCGGAGGAAATCACCTGGCATGTTCGGCGGCTCTCGCTGTGATGGATGTCATTGAACAGGAAAATCTGGTAGAAAACGCGAAAGCAGTTGGTGATTACTTACTGGAAGAACTGAAGAAATTCCCGCAAATCAAAGAGGTGCGCGGACGCGGACTGATGATCGGACTCGAATTTGAAGAACCGATCAAAGAACTACGCAGCCGTCTCATCTACGACGAACACGTATTTACCGGAGCAAGCGGCACGAACGTACTTCGCCTGTTACCCCCTCTCTGCCTAAGCATGGAGGAAGCGAAAGAGTTCCTCACCCGGTTCAAAAAAGTACTCTAACCGCTCATTTGATTAATAAACAGCCAACGATAAAAGCAGCCTTTATTAGAAATTTATTTCTTATTCTGGCTGCTTTTTGTTTTTTCGTAATTAACTGTTACCTTTGTCTGTAACAACTCATAAAAAACAAGCGTATATGAAAATAGCCATTATCGGTGCAGGAAACATGGGCGGTTCAATAGCCCGTGGCCTGGCAAAAGGAAGTCTGATAAACGATTCGGATATCATTGTATCCAATCCCAGTGCCGGAAAACTAGAGAAACTGAAAAAAGAATTTCCGGGTATCTCCACCACCAACAATAATCTGGAAGCAGCCACAGGAGCAGACATCGTCATTCTGGCTGTCAAACCGTGGTTTATGGAACCGGTGATGCGCGAGTTGAAATTAAAAAGCAAACAGATACTCATCTCGGTAGCTGCCGGCATCAGTTTTGAAGAACTGGCTCATTATGTCGTAGCACCGGAAATGCCCATGTTCCGCCTGATCCCGAACACCGCTATCAGCGAACTGGAAAGCATGACGCTTGTTGCCGCCCGCAACACCAATGATGAACAAGACAGCTTCATCCTCCGGTTGTTCAGCGAGATGGGAACAGTGATGCTTATCCCCGAAGATAAAATAGCGGCAGCTACTGCATTGGCATCCTGCGGTATCGCTTACGTACTGAAATACATTCAGGCAGCCATGCAAGCCGGAATTGAAATGGGACTCCGTCCTAAAGATGCCATGCAGATGATAGCCCAATCCTTAAAAGGAGCGGCCGCACTGATTCAGAACAACGACACCCACCCCAGTGTAGAAATCGACAAGGTAACCACTCCGGGCGGAATCACGATCAAAGGTATCAATGAATTGGAACACAACGGTTTCACCTCCGCTATTATCAAAGCCATGAAAGCATCCAAATAACAACCATAGAATTATTAATCATAAAATACTAACCACTTGTATGAATGAACAAATTAAACAGATAGCAGAACGCCTCCGCGGATTACGTGATGTATTGGAACTCACCGCAGAGGATATCGCCCGCGATAGTGACATTTCTGCTGAAGAATACCGGCTTGCGGAAACAGGAGACTATGATATCTCTGTCAGCATGTTACAAAAAATAGCTCGTACGTATAATGTAGCTCTCGACGCCCTGATGTTTGGCGAAGAACCTAAAATGAGCAGCTACTTCGTGACTCGTGCCGGTAAAGGTGTCAGCATCGAACGTACCAAAGCTTATAAATACCAGTCACTGGCTTCAGGATTCATGAACCGTACCGCCGATCCGTTCATCGTTACCGTTGAACCGAAAGCAATCGACGAGCCGATCCATTATAACAAACATAATGGACAGGAATTCAACCTTGTCATCGAAGGCCGTATGCTTATCAACATCGAAGGCAAAGAAATCATCCTCAACCAAGGCGACAGTATTTATTTTAATTCCAAACTTCCACATGGCATGAAAGCGCTCGACGGCAAAACGGTACGTTTTCTGGCAGTAATTATGTAATAACATCATGGTAGAAAGATTTTTATCACAGACCTCTTTCAGCTCACAAGAGGACTTTATCAAAAACTTAAAAATAAACGTTCCGGAGAACTTCAACTTCGGTTATGACGTAGTAGATGCCTGGGCAGCCGAACAACCCGACAAGAAGGCTTTGCTTTGGACAAATGACAAAGGCGAAAGCCGCCAATTCTCATTTGCCGAAATGAAGCGTTACACGGATATGACCGCTTCTTACTTCCAAAGTCTGGGTATCGGCCGTGGAGACATGGTGATGCTGATTCTGAAACGCCGTTATGAGTTCTGGTATAGCACCATCGCCCTTCACAAACTGGGAGCAACCGTAATTCCGGCTACTCACCTACTAACCAAAAAGGATATTATCTATCGCTGTAACGCTGCCGATATCAAAATGATTGTAGCTGCCGGCGAAGGAATCATCCTGCAACATATCAAAGATGCTCTTTCCGAATGTCCCACTGTAGAAAAGTTAGTCAGTGTCGGTCCGGAAATTCCGGAAGGCTTCGAGGATTTTCATCAGGGCATCGAGAACGCCGCACCGTTTGTACGTCCCCGCCATGCGAACACTAACGACGATATTTCTCTGATGTATTTTACTTCCGGTACTACCGGTGAGCCTAAGATGGTGGCACATGACTTTACTTATCCGTTAGGCCATATCGTTACCGGCAGCCTTTGGCACAATCTAGATGAAAACAGCCTTCACCTCACCATTGCCGATACCGGCTGGGGAAAAGCGGTATGGGGAAAACTCTACGGACAGTGGATTGCCGGAGCCAATATCTTCGTCTACGACCACGAGAAGTTTACCCCAGCAGCTATTCTGGAAAAAATCCAGGAATATCATGTCACCTCTCTCTGTGCACCTCCTACCATCTTCCGGTTCCTGATTCACGAAGACCTGACAAAGTTTGATTTATCTTCACTCAAATACTGTACTATTGCCGGAGAAGCATTGAACCCTGCTGTATTTGAAACTTTCAAGAAACTGACAGGTATCAAACTGATGGAAGGTTTCGGACAAACAGAAACAACCCTTACCATCGCCACTATGCCGTGGATGGAACCGAAACCGGGAAGTATGGGACTGCCAAATCCTCAATATGACGTAGATTTGATCGACCATGAAGGCCGTTCTGTTGAAGCCGATGAGCAAGGACAAATCGTAATCCGTACCAGCAACGGCAAGCCTCTCGGACTTTTCAAAGAATACTACCGGGATGCGGAACGTACTCACGAAGCTTGGCACGACGGAATTTATTATACCGGTGATGTTGCCTGGAAAGACGAAGACGGATACCTGTGGTTTGTCGGTCGCGCAGATGACGTTATCAAGAGCTCCGGCTACCGCATCGGCCCATTCGAAGTGGAAAGTGCATTGATGACTCATCCGGCTGTTGTGGAATGTGCCATTACCGGAGTACCCGATGAGATTCGTGGTCAGGTGGTAAAAGCTACGATTGTTCTATCTAAAGACTATAAGAATCGTGCCGGAGAAGAACTGATTAAGGAGTTACAGAACCACGTGAAGAAAGTGACTGCTCCTTATAAATACCCGCGTGTGATTGAGTTCGTGGAAGAACTTCCGAAGACTATCAGTGGGAAGATTCGTCGGGTGGAAATCCGAGAAAACGATAACAAGTAAGGTATAAACAACCAACTAGCCAATAAAAGAACGATATTACAGACAATGTAATATCGTTCTTTTCATATATACCGAACAACAAAAAACAACAGACAATATTATAATTCCGGCTCATTGGAACTTTCTTTTTTCCAATAATTATTCCCCTCTATAATACGGCTGTTGTTAGCTTTATAAAATTCCTTCACAGGAATCATCTGAAAGCAACCATTAATAATAGCATTATCAACATCATCAAAAGTAATAATTGCCTGCTGATCGGCAGGATACTTTGACCGGACATTATTCAGAATGATTTGCTTACATTTACTGAATTGCCACGGTGAACCAGTCTGTGAAGAGAAGTTCACATTATCAAAGTGAATATCTTCAGCCATATCAACTATAAATCCAATTTCCGCTTTCATATTCATATTGGAGAACGACAGGTCTTGTACAGGCATTTCTTCAATACCCTTAATATAGCCAATCTGCTTGATGTCAGATCCCGTTATATTACTCAAATGAATATTCCTAAAAACAGGAGTACGCTCACTGACAGGTTCCGTCTTTGATTCTTTATCGTAAAACAAATCAAAAATAAATGCATTCCGCTGAATATTCTTCATGACGATATTATCCACTCGAAGCTCCTCCACTACTCCACCTCTTCCACGCGAAGACTTCAGACGAATACCGGAATCCGTACCATCAAAAACGCAATTAGATATGGTGACCCGTCTTACACCACCAGACATTTCACTGCCAATCACTACACCTCCGTGTCCGGAAAGCATAACACAATTAGTTATCGTTATATTCTCACAAGCCTTTCCATATTTTCGTCCATCTGCATCACGCCCCGACTTAATCGTGATACAATCATCTCCCACACTGATAAAACAATCTGAAATACGAACATTCCGGCAAGAAGACGGGTTTATTCCATCCGTATTGGGTCCTTTCGGATCTTTCGAAGGATTATTAATTGTCACTCCATGCACCGTTACATTATCACAAAAAGCTGGGTTTATCGTCCAAAAAGGAGAATTGATAATCTTCACATTCTCTATCAACACATTAGCGCATTCATAAAACTGGATAAAAGGAGGACGAAACATCCGGCGTTCTAAAGAAGGTTTATAATAATCAGATATTTCCAGATTTTCATTAGCTTCCACCCACATTTGTTGTAACTTGTTCAAAGATGGTAGCTTTCCCCCATTCCTTTTAATCAACTCACGAGTCTCTTTTTCCCAAACCCACCATTTAAAACCATTTCCATCCAATGTTCCACGTCCGGTGATTGTCAGGTTGTCTGCACCTTTCGCATAAATCAAAGGAGAAAGAGTATTCATCACTGTGCCCTCCCAACGTACCGTAACGAAAGGAAGATAATCTTCAAAACGATCTGAAAAACGAAGAACAGCTCCGGACTCCACATACAAAGTTATATTACTTTTCATGTAGATAGTGGCTGTCAAATAAACACCTGCCGGGAAATAAATAGTTCCTCCACCTTCAGAAGATGCTTTTTCAATCGTTTGGTTTATTAACTCCGTACAAGATTCAATACCTCGGGGATCAGCTCCAAGCTCCTTCATATTAAAGGTACGAGACCATGCGGTTACGGCTATAACAAGTCCCACTACACAAATAAATAGACGTTTCATTTATAGTTTTCATTTAAAATTTTACCAGTTCTAATTGTCAAAACAAAAGTACGAGGTATCTTCTCTCCTTATAGGGTAATAATTGTGCTTGATAGAGGATAGACAGGTGGATTAAATATGCAAAAGCGTGCATTTTATGTTCAATCACGGTTTTATATTTCCTTTTTAATCCAGTTTTATCTATTTTTGCTCTACACATAATTTATAATATCATGAAGACACTCTATGTTTTCCTTTTATGCTTATACACCAGTCTGACTGTAGCAGCTCAACCTCTTTGCCAGATTAAACACTTCTCTGTCAATAGTGGCCTTTCGCAAGGAGTAGTAGTGAATATAATGCAAGACAAAAAAGGATTTCTTTGGTTCGCCACCTGGAATGGACTGAACAAATTCGACGGATACACATTTAAAAATTACAAAGCATTCCCGGGAGACGGCTGTACGTTAACGACCAACCGCTTCTCTTATATTACAGAAAGCAAAGACGGAGATATATGGTGCAAATCTTATGATAACCGTGCATATCTATTTGATATTCAAACAGAGAAGTTTATTGACATACTCCTTCCTATTGAATCATCCCTGCAACAGACCAACACAGTCAGCAATATCTATACCTTAAATAAAGGGATTACATGGATCACCTGCGAACAAGGTTATGCTTTCAGAATCAATGAGCAAACCTGCAAAGAAGGAAAAGATATCATTTTATACAGCAGTTTCAACCAAAATTTAAAAGGAAACAAGATATTCGACATTTACGAAGATTCCGACGGGGACGAATGGATCATGACAGATAAGGGAGTAACCATCATCGGGAAAAAACGAATCAACAGCGATTATCCGTTCAAAATGGTCAAAGAATATAATAAGAGAATATATCTTATCTCAACTTCCGGAAAAATCGCAATATATGATCCCAAGAACGGAAATATAAAATTCCAGGAGTTACCATGTCCTGTCACAGATATCTATTCCATATCTTCCATTTCCCCTTCTAATGACAAGATCGGCTTAGGAACTGACAACGGATTTATAACATACGATACAGAAAAGAAAAAATTCCAACATTTTAATATACAAACAGCCACCCAGCCATCCAATGAAGCTCATTTCTTTTATAAGGACAAAACCGGAGAAGTCTGGATCTTTGCCAATACCTCCGGTGTGATAAAGCTAAATCTGAAAACAGGAGATAAGCAGCACTTCACAGCTCCTATACAAAACCTAATCCAATATGAACGCGACAACCGGTACATGATCTTTGAAGACCATGAAGGCACACTATGGATGAGTCCTCAAAAAGGGCATTTGTGCTATTATGACCGCGACAGTAATCAACTGAAACTATACTTTGCAGATGAAAATAATCCCGCTTCCCTATTTGCCCCCTCTATTCGCTATTATTATACCGACCGGCAACAGAATGTATGGATTACCAATGACCGGGGCGTAGACAAAATATCTTTCTATCCCAATAAATACAAAATACGTCCCATAGACAATGGATTGGAAATACGTGCTTTTCTTGCCGACAAACAGAAACGTCTCTGGGTTGCTTCCAAAAAGGGAAACGTCAGAATTTACCGTCCGGATGGGACATTAGAAGGCTACCTTTCTCCACAGGGCATAATCACCCCTCAAGAGGTTACTTTCGGAAAAAGTGTGTACTGTTTTATGGAAGATAAACAAGGAAATATATGGATGGGAACCAAAAAAGACGGCCTCATCCTTCTAAAGAAGAAAAATGAGCACTCCTATCTTTTACAACAATTCGTCCATCAGCCACAAGATACATACAGTTTAAGCAACAATAGTGTCTATAGTATTATTCAGGATAGTCATGACAATATATGGATCGCATGTTATGGAGGTGGCCTCAACCTATTATCACACGCACCTGATGGTTCTACCAACTTTATCCATAGCGGCAACCGGCTGAAAAACTATCCTGTTTCTACTTCACTCAAAATAAGACATATCGCAGAAGCCCCCAACGGAGTGTTATTGATTGGCACAACCAATGGTTTACTTACATTCTCCAATAAGTTCGATCAGCCTGAAGAAATTAAGTTCTATCACAGCAACCGTATCCCTAATGTAGATTCCAGCCTTAGCAGTAATGATGTCATGCAGATATTTACTGACAGTCGAAAAAACACTTATGTAATAACATTCACCGGAGGAATCAGCCAGGTTATCTCTAAAAATCTGCTCACGGAAGATATACAATTCAAAAGTTATACAATCAAAGACGGATTAGCTTCTGATTTGGTACTTTCAATGCTCGAAGATACTCAAAAACAATTATGGATAATCTCCGAAAACTCCATATCCAAATTCAATCCACAACAAGGAACATTTGAGAATTATGGAAGTAATTACTTTCAGAGAGAACTGAATCTCACTGAAGCAGTTCCCACACTAACCAGTCAAAAGAAAATCGTTCTCGGAACCAATCAAGGGATACTTGAAATCAACACAGAACAAATGAAAAAAAGTTCTTACGTACCTCCTATTGTATTTACCGGACTCAAAATACAAGGAAGTCAACTTCATGTAGCACTTGATGACATAAAAGAACTGGAACTAAATCCTTCGGAACGTAATGTCACCTTTCAGTTTGCAGCCATTGATTATGTAAATCCCGATGCCATCGAATACGCTTATCGCCTGCAAGGTCTGGAAGAAGAATGGAACGAAGCCGGTAATAACCGCTCTGCAACATACATAAATTTACCTGCCGGAGAATATCAACTGCAAATCCGTTCCAGCAATAGCGACGGAGTATGGACCGATAATATACGCACTCTCCCCATTCATGTTTTACCCACTTTTTGGGAAACATACTGGGCATGGTTATTCTATATTGTCATGTTCGTGTTATTCACTACTATCATTGTATACATTCTGTTCTATATCTACCGTTTGCGGCATCAGGTTGACTTGGAACAACATTTATCCAATATCAAATTACGCTTCTTCACTGATATTTCACATGAATTACGCACTCCTTTAACTTTAATATCCAGCCCTGTATCAGAAATTCTAGCGCATGAAGCAATCTCTCCGACAGTTCGGGAACATCTAAATTTGGTACATAAAAACACAGAACGTATGCTTCGTCTGGTTAATCAACTACTGGATTTCCGCAAAATCCAAAATAAGAAGATGAAAGTGTTGGTAGAAAAGACAGAACTCGTTTCCCAATTACAGAAGATAATGGAAAGCTTCCACCTTATAGCAAAAGAAAAGAGAATTGATTTCCAACTTCAAACTAATACAGACAAAATATACGCATGGGTAGACCGTGACAAATTTGAAAAAATATTCTTCAATCTACTTTCAAATGCCTTCAAATATACACCGAACGGCAAGAAAGTAACGGTAAATATGATAACAGGTTCGGAGCAAGTCACCATCTCCGTATCTGATGAAGGTATTGGCATTGCTCCCGAAAAGCAACAATCCCTATTTTATCGATTTGAAACACTGGCACAATACAATATCTTGCAGCCCTCATCCGGCATTGGGCTTTCACTGGTACGCGAATTAATAGAATTACATCACGGAAATATCCAAGTGAAAAGCGAGCCGGGAAGTGGAAGTGAATTCATTGTCACACTTCCTAAGGAAGAAAAAGCATTTGCAGACGATCAACAAGCCGAATTTATTTTATCCGACAGTGACAATAATTCACCGACGATGCAGGCTACTGAAGAAGATTCGGATAGTACATCCTTCAAGGCAGCATACGCAGAAGATGAAAATAAAACCGACGCAGAGGATGATAGAACTTCTATTCTCATTGTCGAAGATAACAATGAATTACGTCATTTCCTTTGGAATATCCTGTCAGAGACTTACACTGTTCTCGAAGCAACAAATGGAAAAGAAGGATTAAAATATGCACAGCAGTACATTCCGGATCTGATAATCAGTGACGTTATGATGCCGGTCATGGATGGATTAGACATGGTGAAAGCAATCAAAGCCGATCATAACACCTGCCATATTCCTATTATATTACTATCAGCAAAATCTTCTTTAGATGATCGGATAGCAGGACTGGAACAAGGCATCGACGACTACATAACCAAACCATTCAGCTCTACGTACTTAAAAACCAGAATATTGTCGCTGCTCCGTCAACGAAAACAGCTACAAGACCTATATTTATCGAAACTGTCAGAGCATACTCAAGAAGAGGATCATATAAACGAATGGGAACCCTCACAACCTCAAGTGACTCCATACGATGAACAATTCATGCAACAAGTAATGGCATTTATGGAAGAACAAATGGATAATGCAGATATCACCATCGATGATTTCGCAAACAAACTGATGTTAAGCCGCACAGTATTCTATCGGAAATTAAAATCAATCGTCGGATTAACCCCGGTAGATTTCGTATGTGAAATGCGCATCAAACGAGCCGCCCAGCTAATTGAAAAAAGTGAATACAGTTTCTCCCAAATTGCTTATATGACCGGTTTCAATGACCCGAAGTACTTTAGCAGGCGCTTCAAAAAAATCATGGGAGTCACTCCTACAGAATATAAAGAAAGAAAGGGAGATGCCTCATAAGCACCTCCCCTTTCCTTACCAGTTTTCTATATTCAATTACAATACACCTTTTTTACCTTGCGTTCCATATTGATTCACGGCAGATACCTTCAAAGCATAATTCACTTCCGACACCGGAAAAGAGGTATCAGTAGTCGTCCCGAGAATCTGTTCTCCATCATATACAATATATCCGATCGCATTTTTCACAGGATTCCATTTAAGAGTGCCTTGCTGATAAACCAGACTGCGCGGACTTCCTAATTTCTCCATCATAATACGCGGATTCCAGCCATCATTACCCGGAATCATATTTTCGTACGTATATTTGTCCGCCTCCTCTTTCGTTATAGTTGCCTGACAGGTACCCGATACTTCCTTACCAGTTTGGCGGTCTTTATATTGATATTCCGTTTTGCGTTTACTTAAATCCAACACATTACCCTGTGCATCACGACTATTGTATTCGGCAAAAATCCCGGGAACCGTTCCCATATTCGTCCATCCTTCATCAGCGACAGGGATAAGCATGATGGTATTGATATACACCATCTTCGAATTATTATGCCATGGACGCCCCAACTTCAAACGTCCGTCAGCCGCTTCACTGTTTCCATCTATAGTGCAATTACGAAAAGCATAACCATATTTAGCATCTTTATGGGAAGGAGCCACTATTACTGCTCCACTCCGTACATTATAAAGCGTACAGTTTTCCAGCAACACATCACCACCACCATAAAAATAGTCTACCGCGCCTTCTATCCAGCAATCTTTCACATAGTGCCGACTGACATCATTATTGGCAGTCATCCAAGTATCTTGAAAAGAACGGAACTTACAATTATAAAAGGAAGCACAATCTGCCTGACTATTCATAGCCAAAGCCTGCGGACCATTATCTGATAAAACTCCCCAGTCATTCACATACGAAATGTTTTCCGTATAAAAGTGGTCTCCTTTTACCACCACTACCGATCCCTCGTATTTATAAACTGGAGAGGAAGGATTATGAACCGAGTGTTCCCAATAAGCTGTTTTTCCACCTATTTCTTTACCGGTCAGTTTACTACCAACATTCAAGTTTAAATGAATAATGGTCTTATCCTTATCCTGGCCTATTAAATGTACGTATGGCTTATTCTTAGGGATAATCACCTGCTCATTATACAAGCCATTCTTTATCAGAATCAACCAAGGTTTCGTCTGTCCGTCAGGTACAGCATTGATTGCTTCCTGAACCGTTTTATAATCTCCACTACCATCAACAGCTACAATAGCCTGATAAGGCGATGAGTCCGCCTGTGCATAAATCATTGCACAGGCACTCATCAATAAAATTGATAATACAATATTCTTCATGATATTCTTTATACCTAACAATTATAGGATCAATTAATACCAACGTGGATCACCAGCATTACCCGTTCCGGCAAACCCGGCTTCCGGTTTAATATGGAAATCACCGTTCAATGGATCAACGAACAAGTCATCCGAGCTTTGTTTTATTCTCGTTATTTCTTCAAACCTGTTATTGCCTTCCTGCAGGTCGGAGGTGATATAACAATTATCAGAGAAGTTCAAAATGTCATAAGCACCATTTCCACTATTCATTTTCTTTCCTTTGTTCGGACCGGAGAAAATCAAATTCCGCATTGTCGCAGATTTCGGAGAAGGCGGAGTACTTGCCGCATTATCAAAACGGAAAACTTTAGGCAATTCCTTCTTAGCATCCATAGAATTATAGAAAGTACAGTTTTCCAATATCACATCACCGATTCCCCCTTTCACGTCCATCAACTGGTCACCAATATTAATCAATGTACTATTCGTGATGGATATCTTATCCAACTGATCCAGATTCTTTCCGAAATTAATCATTCCATATCCGTCCGTACCAACTTCGGACACGATACAATTGTCAATCGTAATATCCGTCATAAATACACCGCTTCCGTCACCAATACGTACAAGAGTGCGTTTTATATTCTGTATGGCGCATCCTGTAAATGAAATAGACTGGGCATAAGAACTATTTTTCCAATCTGTCATATAACTGGCCTCGCCATTTCCATTCAGGCAAACAAACTCGAATGACAGAGACTGTATCGGAGAAGCCAATGATATTTTATTAGTCACAATAAGCTGTGGACGATTATTTTCATTAGCTTCCGTACTGGTAAACAATATATTATCCAATCCCGGAATCTTTAGTTCACTTACCTTATACACCGCCCCCGGAGTAAGTTGGACAGTTACATTGCTACATTCTTTCTCTTTCACAAAATTAGATAACAATGTACTTAAATCAATGACTCCGGTTTCCGTAGCCTCCACAAAAAGGATTTCGCTACCACCCAATCCAAGTGTCTTGAATACATACGAACCACGTAATGCATCATTATTATAAATCCGAACACGATAGGTCGCTCCATTCTCCAATTCGGAGAGTGTTTTCGAACAAGCGGCTATATCTTCCGAAGTCAAATCAATCTGTTTCTCC
Organism: Bacteroides celer; assembly: GCF_002632415.2. Classification (NCBI taxonomy): domain Bacteria; kingdom Pseudomonadati; phylum Bacteroidota; class Bacteroidia; order Bacteroidales; family Bacteroidaceae; genus Bacteroides; species Bacteroides celer. The sequence goes on from NZ_CP178209.1 coordinate 5,170,432, forward strand.
TCACCATATTTCGTATCCACCATTTGAGCCAACGTCAGATGAGTCACCCTGTTCGTTTCTTCCCATGTCAAGGTTGCGGAATTAGCTGTAACTTCCACTCCGGTAAATAATTGCTCATCCGGAGTTTTAAATGCTACACTGACATAAGTACTTGCCTTTCCCTGCGCATCTTCTCCTTTCATACGAACAGAATATTGCGTAGAACCGTTGAACTCCTGAAACAAAGTACGATATTCCACCCTCATAGGCGTATTACTCTCTGAAAATACAGTCAATGTATCTTTCAGAATCGTATCTGTTCTTACATAATTTTCCGCATTAAACTCCAGACTGTCCGTATAAAACTCAAAAATATAGACCTTTGCATTCACTATCTGCGAATATCTTAATGTAACCGAAGTCGCATCGGTAGCCGACTTATCGAACGTCAACGGACGGAACAAAGTATCATAGCTCTTATCAACTGCCCAGTCATTGGCATCGTCCTCACAGGAAGACATACCCACTACCAAAGCCAACAATACATACAGGCATGCTCCGGATAATCTATTAACTAGTCTTTTCATCTTTTCCTACCATTAATTATTTATAACCATACGAATTAGAAACATACCCTTGAGTCTTATTGACATCCTCATAATAAATAGCGAATACATGGCGATAATTACACACTCCATTACCAACAGAATATTTACGGAACTCCGCTTCGGCTTCACCGCCCCAGTTCAACCTACCAAACAAATTTGAATAGTCATAAGACGCATTCAGACCTGTACCGCAAACCAATATTCTAGCCATTGTTTTCACATAATTAGTATTCAGGGTTGCATTTATATCACCATCCTTATTCAATGTCACCTGCATGCTGATCCAGTTGCACTCATACTGTCCTTTTGATGCAGAAGCAGTTCCGGTTCCCATATCCTCATTGAAGTTAACGGACGACATATCAATGTATTCCGGATTATCCGAGTCTTCATATTTATAATAGATTTTTCTCGGTATCTCATTCACTTGATACGTCTTTCCAAAAATAGTTACCGGTTTATAATCATACAGCATACAAAGACCGATTTTCATTTCTTCTATTTTCTCCGCCAACAATCCCCAACGTGTCAAATCCTGACGACGGATAGATTCACAGCCAAACTCCCATGCCCGTTCATTGACAATGGCCGTAAAGAAGTCGGCATCATACTGTGTTATTTCGGGAGCACCAGTACCAAATGCCCTTTCACGGACCTTTTCCAAAGCCTGTCGGGGAGACATACCGGCAATCGGACTAACTGCATCCGGTCCTGTCAATACATTTTGAGCCTCTGCAAACATCAGGTAAATATCTGAATACCGCATCAAAATCCAATTGATACCAGTAGCAATACGTGAATTAGCTTTCGGGAAACGGACTTTCATATAATTATCAGTCATCCAATACCAACGCCATTTACCACAAGCCACTCCTAATGGGTTACAGCGAATAACTTCCTTATTTTTTCCATTCTCATTGATATATTCCTGGAAAACACAAGTAACATCCCGACGGGTGTCTGCCGGATCAAATGAATAAAAATAGTAAGCAGTAGTAGCCGCATATCCTGCCCCTCCCATACCTTGGGTGGTATTAAAAACCCCTCTGCTCAGGTTGTATCCCATCGTGGCACCCACATCTCCATTCTGTCCTTCACCAAAAGCAACTTCAAACAGGTTTTCATTATACTTGTTGTATTCCAGATGATTGACAGTAGACCAAATATTCTCGTAACTGGGATCAAGCTCATGAGGATTATCAGTCGCTCCCAAAATCTCCGCACACTGTTTGGCAGCCAGCTCATAATAGTCTTTCCAGTTTTTAGGGCGACCGACGAAATATCCGTTCATTTCCGGAATGGTCGGATGATGTTCCACATCCAAGTCCGGAAACTGATTTCCATCCCGTACAGACCATCCTCCGGCAAATAGCGCTACTTTTGCCAGCAGTCCTTTGGCAAAACCTTTATTCATGCGTTCTACCGTATATGATTCTTCTCCCATCCAAGGCAGATATTCAATTGCCTCTTTCAAATCCTCTATGATATAATTATAAACAATATCACGGTCCACTTTTCCTATATAGACATTTCCCAATCCGCTTTCAGACGCATGCTCTTTATATGGCACATCTCCCCAATAACGGATCAGTTCAAAATAGCCTAACGCTTTTAGTGCTAATGCCTCTCCTAAATATCTACGCATGGCAGCCTTGTCCGAAGTAGATTGCATCAACGTGGACCGACGTATACCATCTACGATAGTAGTGGCGGATTCTGCCAGATAATAAAGTTTGTCCCATCTGGTATTCCGGTTATAATTATCGTCATAAAAATTGCCAGCACCTTCATCACGAAGTGTCGAATTATAGTTTTCCGTAGAAAACGCACCCGAGCCAACCTCCACGTCAGAAGCTCCCTGCCAGTTGACACACAGTTTCTGACCATATATATAGGTGTCCGTCATTGTCGCATACACACCCATCAGGGCTGCTTCCGTCAGAGCTGTCGATTTAAACAGATTCTCATCACTTGGAATAGAAGGACTTTCGGTATCCAAAAAATTATCCATACACGAAGTGCATAACACAGAGGAGGATAAAACCGCTAAAAATAGTTTCTGTATTTTCATTTTTCAAGTATTAAAAAGTAACATTAAGACCGAATACATAAGAATGTGCTTTCGGATATGCAGAATAATCCACACCCGGAGTCAAAGGGGTAGAACGTTGTGTGCTCACTTCAGGATCCTGTCCGGAATAAGCTGTCCAGCAAAACAGGTTATTGGCCGTAGCATACACGCGCAGATTCTTGACTCCTAGCTTACGAGTCACAGTAACCGGAAGCGTATACCCTAACGTCAGGTTACTACAACGCAAAAAAGAACCATCTTCAATCGCCCAGTCCGTCACAAGCGTACGCCCCATCATAGGCATCCAGATAGAGGCTTTGGAATTGATTTCAACAAAGCGCTCCGGATTAGCATCATTACCATACATTACATTGGCACCCGTTTCCGGATCAATAATCGACCAACGGTTTTCCAGGCTCATAAAATCCCTGATATTATTATATTTACGATTCGTATGAGTGGATGCCATAATCTTATTGGCATTATATACTTTATTACCATACGACCAATTGAACATAGCCGCCAGGTCAAACCCTCTCCATGCAGCATTCAGCCCGAATCCGCCAATATGCTTTGGCTGTACACTACCGATCACTTTACGGTCATTATCCGCGTCAATCACACCGTCATTATTCTGATCCTTCAGTTTGATAAAGCCCGGACCAAAGTTAGGCAAGTCGTTAGAGAACAAAGCCCTGTCGTCTACTACCCCTTTATTCAGTATCCATTTTTTCGTATTCTCATCAAACGTAAAGTCGTCTACAGAATAAAAGCCCTCTACTTCGAATCCATAAATCTGTCCTACCGCCTGACCTACAATAGCACGAAAATCATCAGAGCCGATATCCGGTCGCCAGTTGGATTGCGCACTCAATACGGTTGCCGTTCCATCCAGTTTATTCACTATATTTTTATTGAATGATATATTGAAGTTAGCTCCCAGATAGAAATCTTTACTATTGATAATCGTTCCGCTAAGCGTAAGTTCAACTCCCCTGTTCGTGCTGCGGCCTACATTCTGATACTGATATTCATATCCCGAATTTGAAGGAAGATCCATGCGTAAGATTAAATCTTTCGTTATATCATTATAGAAGTCAACCGTCACATTCAAACGGCTATTAAAGAGGCTGGCATCTATTCCCACATTAGAGGATAACTTCGTCTCCCAAGTCAGATTCTCGTTCCGCAAGGTGTTCTGCAATTTCAGGGCACTCTGTACTGTTTCATTTAGATAATATTGCCTATTGGCAGAAGATTCCATTTTATAATCCTGTCTCCAGTATGAATTGACACGCGCATTACCAACTGACCCGTAACTCACACGAAGTTTCAGATTATCCAGCCAGTCTTCCGTCTGCTTCATAAATTTTTCCTGGGAAATACGCCATGCCAATGCCATACCCGGGAAAAATCCCCAACGGTTTTCAGGAGCGAACACATTCGTTCCGTCGGCACGGGCTGTAAAAGTGAACATGTACCGATCTTTGAAAGCATAGTTTAAACGACCGAAGTAAGATGCCGTACGGGAAGGTTCACCAATAGTGGTATACGTTGGTTGGGATTCTCCATAGTTCCACATAGCCAACACTTCGCTCGCCGTAAAATCCATAGGATAATATTTGGATGAGGCAATCATCTGATTTCTGTAATTACTCACCATTTCATGTCCGGCCATCAGATCAAGGCGGTGATTCTTTTTCAGAGAGAACCGGTAACTCAATATGTTCTGCAAGTTCCATCGTGCACCTTTCTCATCCGTACGTTTGGCTACGGGCTGACCGGCATTGGAGCTAGACTCTCCGGTTTTCTTTAACCAGACATTATCGGTATAATTATAAGTGTATGCGTAACTACCTTTCAGCTGATAAGTCAATCCTTTAACAATTTCCCAGTTAAATCCGGCATTGTAAGTCATAGAAAACTGGTTTTGTTTCTTATACTCATTCACTGTATTATATACAGGATCATTCAATGATGATAACAATGCATCATCCGAGTAATCTATCTCACCTCCCAAAGCATCTCCCGCTTCTATGCTTGCAAGACTGTTGATCGGCGAGAAAAGAACGGCATCTCTCAATTTACCTCCATTGGTACCCGCACCGTCAATCACCATTCTAGTCAGACGGCTAGAAAACTCAAACTTCAATTTGTTACTCAACTTTTTATCCATCTTCACACTCAAGTTATCCCTCACATAATTGGAGTTGAGCATAATGTACTTCTCATCATCCCGCGTATAACTCAAATTATAACGCAATGTAGCATCCGTTCCTCCTGTTATACCAACATTATAGCTTTGTTTGAATCCGGTGTTTCCATATACTTTATCCTGCCAGTTCTTGCCTTCTACCGAACGATAAATATTGCGATCGTCCCAACGTCCATACATCGAATTAATGCTACTGGTCAGAGAGGTGCCCGGATCAAGTTCTTTCTGATAACAGTAGTATTCGTAAGGTGAAAGTACCCCCGTCAGATTATACACATTACTGACACCCCAGTGAGCATTGAATGAGATTTCTGTTTTTCCCGCCTTACCGCTTTTTGTAGTAACAAGAATAACGCCGTTCGCACCTTTAGCTCCATAGATGGCGGTAGAAGAAGCATCTTTCAAAACATCAATGCTTTGAATATCACCGGGAGGAATATCATTGATATTACTCACCTGAAAACCGTCAACAATATATAACGGTGAATTGTCCTGGGTAATAGAACCACCACCACGCACTGTAATCTGGATTGTTGCATCGGGCGATCCATCAGTAGCCACTACATTCACACCTGCCAGTTTTCCTGTAATAGCCGCAGCCGCAGAAGTTATCGGAATATCCTTCAAAACCTTCTCACTCACTGAAGAAATTGCACCGGTCAAATCTCCGCGACGTGAGGTTCCGTATCCTACCACTACCACTTCGTCCAAAGTCTGATTGTCTTCTTCCAACACAACTTTCAGATGTTTGCCCGGTTTCACAGTCGCAACAACTGATTTCATTCCTACAAAACTAATTTCCAACTTTGTTGCATCTTCGGGAACAGACAAAGTGAAATTTCCATCCAAGTCGGTAATTGTACCGACGGAGGACTTTTTCAACACCTTCACACTAGCACCAATAATAGCATCGCCGTTGGTATCCACCACCGTTCCTTTCACAGATACCTTCTGTGCATATACTGTTGTCGCCGTTATAAAGCACAAGAGCAAGCAACATATATACGCAAAGCATCTTCTCAAAAATAAATGTCTTTGTACATCCATAGTATTATCTTGATTAATTTGTTTCATTTTTGATGTTACAAAAGTCACACTTTTACATCTGTTTTCCACTCATTATTTATGCAAAAGCGTGGACTTTTTATATAGAATATCTTATTTTACTGTAACAATAATCACCTCTCCTTCGCGTGTATCCACATCATACAAATAAGTATCACGTAATGTCACTCCTTTTAAAGGCGCTTTTTCACTAATCATCGGGCGTGAGATTTGCTGTACTTTAAATAATGCGTTCGGATTCGCTTCCTCTTCCTTCTTCTGTTTCAACAATGCTCCTTCAGCAGCCAATTTCCAGTAAGAGCGCAGGCGCAGATTGCCTCCGGTTTCCGAACGTAACACAGCTTTTACCAGCTTACCGTCCTTCCAAGTCAATTCATCAATCAAAAAACCTCCCCGGGCACGCAACCCTTTCACTGTCCCGCTCTTCCATTCTGAAGGCAACGAAGGCAACAGATGAATCGCACCATCATGACTTTGCACCAGCATTTCGGCAATACCAGCCGTGCAACCGAAGTTACCATCTATTTGGAAAGGTGGATGCGCGTCGAATAAATTAGGATACGTTCCGCCTCCCTGTCCTTTTTGTATTTCAGGGCTGACATAAGTCAGCTGATTCTTTATCAACTGATAAGCATGGTCTCCATCAAGCATACGGGCCCAGAAACAAACTTTCCATCCCATTGACCAACCGGTAGAAGGATCTCCCCGTTGTATCAATGTGTTTTTTGCCGCTTCAAAGAGTACCGGAGAACGATAAGGAGAAATCTGATAACCGGGATATAGCCCCCAAAGATGAGAGATGTGCCGGTGACGATCATTAGGATGATCCCAGTCTTCAAACCATTCCTGCAATTGTCCGTACTGCCCTACCTGCATCGGAGGTAACTGCCGGCGCATATTCTTCAATGTATCACAAAAATCGGTATCTGCGTTCAGCACTTTGGCAGCTTCGCATGTATTTGAAAATAAATCAAAAACCAACTGATTATCCATCGTGATTCCTGCAAAAAGATTACTTTTCTTCTTTATCCAGTGCGGAGAATTCTCGGGTGAGTTGGAAGGAGTGACAACCAGATAACCCGTGTTCGGGTCGCGTACCAGAAAGTCGACAAAGAATTCCGAAGCACTTTTCATCATCGGATATACTTCCTCCAAATACTTCTTATCACCGGAAAACAAATAACGGTCCCATAAATGCTGGCAAAGCCATGCATTAGCCACAGGCCATGTCCCACAATAAGGACGGTCCACTGCACCCGTCATACGCCACAAATCCGTATTATGATGCAACACCCAGCCACGACAACCATACATTCGACTGGCAGCTTCACGCCCATTCTCGCTCAATTCACGTACCATCTGGATGAATGGTTTATGAAGTTCGGCCAAGTTGGTGATTTCCGCCGGCCAGTAATTCATTTCAGCATTAATATTCGTTGTATAATTGCAGCTCCAGGGAGGTCCCGGGTTATGATTCCATTTGCCCTGCAAGTTGGCGGGCTGGCATCCGGGCTGTGAAGATGAAATCAATAAGTAACGTCCATACTGGAAATACAATGCTATCAATGCCGGATCATAGGATGAAGAAAATTCCTTGATACGTACATCCATCGGCTTATTGGCTTGGGAAGTTTCACCCAAATCCAAAGTTACACGATTGAATTGTTTCTGATAAGCAGCAATATGAGCGGCTTTCGCTTTACTATAATCTTTCGCTGCATTTTTCAAATAAGCTTTATTCCGTTGATACGGATCGCCCGATATATCTTTATAGTTGACAAAGTTAGTCGCCATCGAGATATACAATGTAAGTTCACTGGCTCCTTGAACGCTAAGCAACGTGTCATTGGCAGTTATCACTTTCCCACCTTTATGTTTCACATCCAAATCGGCACAATAGTGCACTTTACCCGGAAAATAACGGCTGCCATGCGTAATACCTTCCAGCCGCAAACCTTTCTTTCCATAAATACTACGTTTCGGATCTCTCATCGGGGTATTAAAAAACAATTCGCAATTGATTGTTCCCGGTTTGGATGCTTTGATATGCCTGATAACCAGTTGATCGGTAAATGATGCAAATGTTTCTTCGGTAAATTCCACTCCGTCTACTTCGTAGCGAGTCACAGCTACTGCATTGCTTATATCCAGATCACGATAGTAATTATTTACTTTTTTGTGATCTTGATAACGGATATTCAGACGACCCACTGTCTGGTAAGGCATTTCATTCCCCACTTGTGAAAGAATCTTCGTTGCCGCCATGTTCTGCGCTTCTTCGTACTTTCCTTCAAAAATCAACCGGCGCATTTCCGGCAAAGCCGTTTTTGCTTCTTCATTATAGTTCTGGTAAGGAGAGCCCGCTGACACTGTTTCTTCGTTCAACTGTATTTGTTCCAGTTGAGGATCACCGAACACCATTGCCGCAATCCGTCCATTACCAACCGGGAGTGCCTCTTCCCAATAAGAAGCGGGTTTGTCATACCATATTCTATAGATGTTTTGTCCTTCCACATTCCCCAACAGAGAAGAAAAAGCCAACATACAACTGAATACTTTACTTATCATTTTCATATTTTAAAGTTTTAATTGTCATCACTCTTTTAAAGGTTCACTCAAAGACCCATACTCACTAACGGCCTTCACCTGATATGTCTTTCCTTCCTCAACATTACAAGACGTTTCCTTGGTTATTTGTACAGTTTCATCGTTCGCAATTACCAAATAACAAATTGCATATTTTGAAGCATCCCAACTTAATATACCGTTTTCTCTTTTCAGATTTTCCGGTGCGGATATTTGTTCCATATATTTCTTCGGGTCCCAATTATCGCCCTCACGAACAACGTTTTCATACGTATACCGAGCTGCTTCACCTGCCGTAAGGACAGCCTGACAAATGCCTGTCACCGGATTCTCTTGTTCATCCTGATAGGTATATTGCGTTTTACGCTGGCTTAAATCTACAGTATTCCCCTCCTTATCCTTACTGTTATATTCAGCAAACATTTGAGGAATAGCTCCCATATCCGTCCATCCTTCCGGAGCTATCTTTATATTAAAAATCGTATTGAGATATACAGCTATCGGAGAATTATGCCAGGGACGTCCCAACTTGACTCTTTCTGTATCAGCCAATTCATTTCCATCCACTATGCAATTATTCAACACATATCCCCAACGTGTTCCTACTTTATGAGAAGGAGCAACAATAATTGCGCCATCCCTCATATTATAAAAGGTGCAATGTTCGAGAAAGCAATTTCCATTTCCATAAAAGTAATCAACGGCTCCTTCAATCCAGCAATTCTGTGCATACAGTCTGCCGTTATCCGATTTAGGCCCAGTCTGCCAAGTGTCTTGGTACGAGAGGAATTTGCAATTATTGAATGAGTTGCGGTCATTCTGGGTATACATTGCCAATGCCATAGGACCTTTCTGTAATTCTTTGCCATATCCGTTTACAAAAGATATATTCTCTGCGTAAAAATCCGTAGCTTTCACTGATACCATAGCGGCTTCCGTTTTTCCTAAGTTCTTATAAGAGTACTTCCACACATCCGGATCAGTCGCACTGGCTTCGGTTGAGCTGTTAATTCGTAACTTGACAATTGTCTTATCCACATCCTGTCCGATGAGATGAATATACGGTTTGTCTTCAGGAATAATAATTTGTTCTTCATACGTTCCGTTCGCCACGAAAATGAGCCAGGGTTCTGTTCTTTTCGAGGGGACATTATCTATTGCTTTCTGTATACTGGTATAGTTTCCTTTTCCGTCAGGACTGACCACCGCATCAAATATGCGTGCTTCCGGTTGAGGACGTTCTCTGATTGTAAACTGAATACTGACACCTTCGAATACATTTCCCTGAAAGTCTATGACTGCACCTTTGGGGAGGCTGAACTGACAGGCCTGATTATAGTCCAAAGCAGTATAAGCGTAAGACGCTGTTTTACCTTTGAAAGTCAACTCCACTTCCTCGCCATTAAAATTCGCTTTCCCTTCTCCCGCTTTCACATACTCGTTAAAAGTAAGCAGAATCGTATTGTTTTCTTCGGCCGTTTCACCATTTGCAGGAGTTACAGACACCAAAGAAGGGGCTTCATGGTCGGGAACAAAAAAGTTATTGCTACTTTCCTTGCAACTTGTTGCCAGCAAAGCTGATAACAACAATAGTCCTTGGGACATCTTTGAAAATAAATGTGCTTTCATAAATTATTTGTTATATTCTTAATGATAGATTCTTATTCCATTATTATTTGGTCGTCCTGCCTTGAGCAGTTACTATTTCACGTTACAAAAGTATACGGAACAACATGAATACTTTCTCACTATTTGTTTGTTTGCGTGGACTTTTTTAATATCATTCAAAAGTTGCGGACTTTTTGTGCAATCTGGTGCACTATCTATGCAACCAGTTGTCTATCAAATTCTATCCACTTACATTTGTATCAGTATCACTATCATCACACTTTATAAAAAATCAGGTAAGATATGAAAAACAACAAGGTAAAATTCATTTTCGTGGCACTACTGTTTGCCACACAAGTAGAATCGTTCTCCTCCTGTTCCACATCTTCAGTCAATGAAGAAAATAAAGAACAGGAGACTCCACCGGATTCTCCCTCCGTATCTCCACCAGTAGAAGAAACAGCATATGCCTTTCCCGGAGCTGAAGGAGGAGGAATGAACACTACAGGAGGAAGAGGTGGAAAGGTATATATTGTCAGATCCCTGGAAGACTCCAAAGCACCGGGTACCCTCCGGTATGCCATCGAACAAAAGGAGCCTCGTATAATTGTCTTCTGTATATCCGGCACCATTTATCTAAAATCGACACTGGACATTCGGAACGGTGATGTCACGATAGCCGGACAGACAGCTCCCGGAGACGGTATCTGCCTGGCTCACTTTCCAGTAAATGTATCGGCCGATAATGTAATTCTACGATACCTGCGTTTCCGGATGGGAGATACGGATTTGCTGGGTTCTTCGGCTTCCGACGGTGCAGATGCTCTGGGAGGACGCCAGAAAAACAATATCATGATTGACCATTGTTCCATCAGTTGGAGCACTGACGAATGTGCTTCATTCTATGATAATACTAACTTTACCATGCAATGGTGTATTATTTCAGAAAGTCTCCGCTTATCGGGACATACCAAAGGCCCTCATGGATATGGCGGTATTTGGGGAGGAGTCAACGCTTCCTATCATCATAATCTGATGGCCCACCATGACAGTCGTACACCACGTTTCGGTTCCGGAGTAAAATATCAAGGTCAGGAACGTACTGATATGCGTAATAATGTTATTTATAACTGGAGCGGTAACGGATGTTATGGCGGCGCAGCAATGGGTATTAACATTGTGGACAACTACTACAAACCCGGACCCGCTACGGATGCCAAAGTGGCCAACCGTGTGATGGCTATCGACATCAGCTCTTCTGATGGAGATTTTGCACCAATCAAAGGGGTATTGGGACAGTATCATATCAGCCGGAATTACTTCGAGGCGGGAAACCAACTGACAGAAGCAGCCGCCGCAAAAGTGAACAAAGACAACTGGACTGGTATCCGTAACAACACCGGTCACTCTCTCGATGAACTGAAACGGGATACTCCGGTAGAAGTAGATGCGGTAACTACCCACACGGCACAAAAAGCTTACGAACTGGTGTTGAAATATGCGGGTTGCAGTCTCAAACGAGATGATATAGATACTCGTATCGTTGAAGAGACACGCACAGGAACGGCACAATTCATCGGAAAGAACGAACACAACGGATTAGGAGATGCCCCCTGCCCGAACGGTCCTTGTGAACATTGCGACAAAGGTATCATCCATTGGAAAAGTCAGAATTATCCTAAGGGCGGACTTATCGATAGTCAGAAAGACCTAAAGCCTTCCGGAGCTGGTAGCGACTGGAGCGCATGGCCAACATTAAAATCATTGCCACAAGTTACCGATTCTGACAATGACGGCATGCCTGACGAATGGGAAACCGCCAACGGATTGAACCCCAACAAATATGATGCAAACGGAAGAAATCTAAGTACTGCCTATGATAATATAGAGGTTTATATCAATAGCCTTGTAGAAACAATAACAAATACGCAAAATAAGAAATGAATGATGTGAGGGAAAACAACTCTTATTAACGCAAAAAACTGGTCAATTAATACAAATCCTGATTCAATGAATCATTTGTATACTATATATGAAACAATATTGCACCTCTATGTTGCTTTTCTCTCTTATCTTTGTCGCAGTAAAAACAAAAACACACTATAAAGATCATGATTACAAGTAGAAAGATTTCTCAAGTCAAAGTTTTTGCTGGTAGTCCTTGGGAGGTAGCCAGCGTAAAGAGTTTGTTGAATGCAGCTTATATTCAAGTGTCAACGAAAGACAATGGTTTAAACAGTATTTTGATTTCTGTTCCTTGCGAATACTATACTGCGGCCATGCGTGTAATTAATAACAGAAAAGTTTCATAGGTTTTAGGTTTACATATAAATTGGAGGGTTCTTATTGTCAGCAGGAGTTTTGGCTGGATAATACGGTGATTAGCAACTCATTGCACCCTGACAATAAGCTATGACAATAGGCTGACAATAAAAAGATCGTACTTTTATTGTCAGCCTGTTATTTAATAGATTAAATTCACAGCAGAATTATAGAATTCGTTTCAATCTCCTGCATATCTTTCTGATCCAGCACTTGCTACAAATAGCGTTGTCCGACATAGAATTCTTCTCGAAGGATCGCAGTCTTTCGTATTGTTCCTCCACCATTTTCCATAAACCGTCCAGTCGCGAACTTTGTCCTCTAATTGCCATTAATTCCTGATCCCGCATATTCAAGAGTGAAGCATACAATCTGCTGGTTTTGTTTTTTTCCATGCAAAGTTGCTCTAACTCATCGATATATTCAGACGTAATTCCCAGCTTAGTCCGTTTTATGAATTGCTGGATACTATCATCATCTATGGAAACTGTATCGTTCTCATAAGACACTGTGATTTTTTTCATTTCCACCCAGAGCCAGATATACTCTTTTTCGAGTCGGTATTTCTCGGCTGCCGCTTCTATGCTAATCCATTGTGACATAGTGTTTGTTTTTAATTTGTTATACAACAAGGAATAAATAGTGCTCTGTTGATGTTGATTCAACAAACATTCGCGCTTTTTGTATTCCGGGCGGACAGGAGATTGGGGTTGGGGATTTATAAGGATCATGAAACCAACCGGGTACAAAAAAAGCGTGAATGCTGTTGAACCATTATCCGTATTTGAGGCCTAGCAAACCCGTCCGAAAGATAATGATAACAACAGACATCCACGCTAATTGTGTATATATAACACATCTTTCATCGATATGTTGACATACGGCCATTCACGTGGAATATCTGTTGAACCACCCCTCTACGGACAGAAACTTGCTAGATTTCAAATACGAGGGATAAGTCGTAAATATTCCTATTTATAAATATAAAAAAACGCTTCTTACCTATTTCATCACGCTGATGAACAGAAAGCGTATGACAAAGATATGCTTTTTTTTCGAAACAAAGTGGAAATACGGAAATAAATACAGGAAGTTTTGTATTGAAAGAGAGGAAGTTCAATATTAGCAAAGAGCGTATAAGAAATATAAACTCGCTACGAAGCGAATGTCGCCCCCGTTAATTGAATGCTGCGCATCTGGTATCTTTCACTAAAGAAGCAGGTATTGTTCGGCTAAAGCTACAGCATTGTTCAGCTAAGGCAGCAGTATTGTTCAGCTAAAGCTACGGTATCTTCACCTTCCCACGGCCGTGGTGACTTCTTTCCACAGCCGTGACGAATTCCTACCACGGCCGTGGGAAGATCTCGTCACGGCCGTGGCGAACTACCAATACCGGTAAGTTAACGTAAGAATAACGGTGTCTTTAGGCAACAATACACAGTGGCGAGCATATCTTTACTTACTTGTTAATGTTTCAAGTCCGCCTTCTTGAATAGAGTATAACAAGAAAGCACATTCTTTATCGCGATAAAGCGCAAATAGTTTGTTTTACAAGTACCTTATCCGTACCTTTGAAACCAATAACAAACACTTACTCTCATTAAATATCAAGAGAAGAAAAATGAAGATTACACAAATCAGGGAAAACGGAGATACGGAGGCACTAAGCGTGACAGACATCGACCTGCTGATAGAAAAAATGAAAAAAGAAACCAAGCTCCGCCCGGTAACCGGATTACGTCAGGCCCTGCATTTTGTTCTACCCGACGAGCCTTGTTCCCTCGCCAACAAACTACCACGAGTGATTCCCGCAGCAGCCTTCGGGCGAGTGAACGGAGTGAAGCGAATGAAAACCTACAATGGCATTGTAGAACTGACCATCGGTCCGCTAGCCGGAAAGACAGAAGTGGAAATCGTGAAGCAAAAGGCAGCCGAACTTCCCCAAACAATGCTGGCTTTTATGGGAGCAAGTGGTAAAAGCGTCAAGATATGGACTTGCTTCACCCGTCCGGACGGTACTTTACCGCAAACAACGGAAGAAGCCGAAGTGTTTCAGGCACATGCTTACCGGCTTGCCATTAAATGTTATCAGCCTCAACTTCCCTTCAACATTCTATTGAAAGAGCCGAAACTGGAACAATTCTCACGTCTTAGTTATGATCCGGACTTGATTTATCGTCCCACCCCTGTCCCCTTCTATCTTTCACAACCCATCGGTATGCCCGGCGAGATGACTTATCATGAGAAATCGAGCACTGAAGCATCTCCACTGAATCGAGCACTGCCGGGGTATGACACGGAAGATACAGTAGCATTGCTTTATGAAGCAGCATTGCGGAAGACATTCGAAGAAATGGAAACAGACTGGCATCGGAACGATCATGATTTGCAAACTTTAGTAGTCCCGCTTGCCGAAAATTGTTACTACTCCGGCATCCCGGAAGAAGAGGTAACTCGACGGACCATCATGCGTTATTACAAAAGAAAAAATCCGATGCTGATACGCGAAATGATAAGAAACGTATATAAGGAATGTAAGGGAGTGCACAAAAGCAACTGCCTGACTAAAGAGCAACGCCTTAGCCTGCAGATGGACGAATTTATGAACCGTCGTTATGAGTTCCGTTATAATACGCAGATCGGGGAAGTGGAATACCGGGAGCGTTTCTCGTTTCAGTTTTATTTTCATTCCATCGACAAACGGGCACAAAACAGTATCATGCTTGATGCCCAATCCGAAGGTATTGGCGTATGGGACAGGGACATAGACCGATACTTACATTCCAACCGTGTGCCAATCTACAATCCGTTGGAAGAATTCTTGTTTCATCTGCCTCATTGGGACGGCAAAGACCGTATTCATGCTTTGGCAAACAGGGTCCCTTGCAAAAATCCGCATTGGGAATTGCTTTTCCACCGTTGGTTCCTGAATATGGTTTCACATTGGAGAGGGGTAGATAAAATGCACGCAAACAATACGTCGCCCATATTAGTGGGCCGACAGGGAACTCATAAATCAACTTTCTGCCGTGAAATGATTCCGCCTGCGCTTCGCGCTTACTATACAGACAGCATTGATTTCAGCCATAAACGAGATGCAGAACTGTATCTGAATCGGTTTGCGCTCATCAACATCGATGAGTTTGACCAGATAACTCTGCCACAACAGGGATTTCTGAAACATATTCTTCAAAAGCCTGTGGTCAATCTACGGAAACCGCACGGTCGCTCGGTACTTGAATTGCAACGGTATGCTTCATTTATCGGTACAAGCAATCAGAAGGATTTGTTGACTGATCCTTCGGGAAGCCGCCGTTTCATTTGTATTGAAGTGACGGGAAACATCGACACTACACAGCCGATAGATTATGAACAGCTTTATGCACAAGCCATGCACGAGATTCATCATGGCGAACGCTACTGGTTTGACAGTGAGGATGAGCAGATTATGACAGAAAACAACCGTGAGTTTGAGCAGACACCGGCTATGTTGCAGTTGTTTTATCAGTATTTCAAGACTGCACAAACGAAAGAGGAAGGGGAATTTCTTACTCCGGTTGAAATATTGAATTATCTGAAGAAGAAAAGCGGTATGTCATTGTCTGATAACAAAGTATATCACTTCGGGAGATTGCTGCAAAAATGCGGTATTCCTTCGAAGCATACTTATAAAGGTACTGTTTATCAGGTTATAAAGCTATCATAAGAGATAAAAGTAAGGCTGACAATAGAAGTCTGGATATTTTATTGTCAGCCTATTATCAATGGTTATTGTCAGGTGATAGAACGTTGATATTCATCTACTTGTACATAATCCTGACAGTATGACAATAAAACAGGTACAAATCATTATGAGATCTAAATTTGATATTTTGGTTTCATAGATGAATAGAGGTAATCTTATTTAATTTCATCCACAAAGTCTAGTGTATCACCAGTATTAAACTTGTCGAAATCAGACTGAAACAAACAGTCCTGAATGATACGGTATTTCTCAAATTCAGTTTCCGCATAGTCTTTCGCTTGTTCGGTAGAAACTTTTCCTGAATCATTTAAAACCGGGCGGTCATCACTATCCAAGAATTTGTCAATGCGTTTCGCCCAGTCCTCCATCGTCATAGGAATGTGGCGTTTTGCCCGGTCTTCTGCCAAATCCAGAAAAGCATTGACCAACCGCCCCATTGACTCCAGTTCTTCTTCTTTCAAATAATTCTTTGCTATCGACACATCTGTTTTTACAATCTTTCCGTCAGGAGCTTTCTCCCACGTAGTCAGCCCCATATGTTCTTTTTCCGCATTGGCACGCTCTACAATAAGCTCTGCAGCTGTATGCCCATGAACTGCATAGTGCATTTTGTTCTGCACCTTTTTGAAAAACAAACGTGTGGTCGGAGCATTGAGATTATAGTCTATACTAGTAGCATAAATATCTGTTAGCTTTTGGTAGAAACGTCGCTCACTTAGCCGTATTTCACGAATTTCAGCAAGCAAATGCTCAAAGTAATCTTCATTGATGAATGATCCGTTCTCCATTCGTTTTTTATCAATGACATATCCACGAATGGCAAACTGCCGAAGTATAAATGTACACCATTGCCGAAATTGAGTGGCGCGCACGGAGTTGACGCGATAACCGACTGAAATGATGGCATCAAGATTATAATATTTTATTGCATAGTTTTTTCCATCAGAAGCAGTTCGTCGGAATTTCCGACAAACTGAATCTTCCTGTAATTCCTGACTCTGAAAGATATTCTGCAAGTGTTCAGCAATAGTAGAGCGACCTTTATCAAACAAAAGAGCAATAGCATCCTGGGTTAGCCACAAAGTATCGTCCTGATAAAGCACTTCAATGCCTTCTTCTTTATTCTCTATCTGAAAAATAAGAAATTCAGCCGTACTATTACGTATTTGCAGTTTCTTGCTTCCGTTATTACTTTCTTCCATATTCATCTTGAACATTCATTTCTTTTAGAAGAAACAAATGTACTTAGAACATATCGAACTGCCAAAGATAGTATCTCCTATTTTATCTCCACTTTCGTCTGTAATCTGATGTCATCGGAAGCAGCGCCAATCATTATCTGAAAAGTTCCCGGCTCCACAATCCTCTTTAAATTCCGATCGACAAGCGAGAAATCCTCTTCGGATAAAACAAACTTCACTTCCCGTTCTTCACCACTCTTCAAATAGAAACGTGCGAAGTGTTTCAATTGCTTCAACGGTTGCACTACTGAAGCGTATTCATCTCTCAAATAAAGTTGGGCTACTTCTTCACCGTCGTACTTTCCTGTGTTCCGGACTTTGAATGAAACTTCGAAAGAACGTGGTGTTAAAACTGACAGATGTAAATCCGAGTAATCAAAAGAGGTATAACTCAAACCATATCCGAAAGGATAAAGCGGAGAAGCAGACATTTCTACATAATCATGGCTTTGAGGAGCTTTCTTATTATAATAGAGTGGAATCTGTCCGACGGAACGGGGCACAGAGAATGGCAATCGTCCTGCCGGATTAAAATCACCGAATAAAACATCGGCAATGGCAATTCCTCCTTCTTGTCCCGGGT
The DNA here is from genome assembly GCF_002632415.2 of Bacteroides celer. Lineage (NCBI taxonomy): Bacteria > Pseudomonadati > Bacteroidota > Bacteroidia > Bacteroidales > Bacteroidaceae > Bacteroides > Bacteroides celer. The sequence continues at coordinate 5,188,455 of NZ_CP178209.1, forward strand.
AATAAGCGGTTAATACTGCATCTGCATTTTCTGATGCCCAGTTTTTATCCAAGGGACGGCCTTCAATATAAACGACTATCAATGGCTTTCCGGTAGCTTTCAAGGCTTTGAGCAGTTCCTGTTGCTTTCCTAATAAAGAGAGTGTTGCACGGTCGAACCCTTCGCCACATTCCATATCGCTGATCGTCTTTTCGTCGGCAATGGCCGCACCCGTTTCTTTATAACTGGTCTTGAAATCACGGGCACTGGAACCTCCCACCACGGCAATAATGACTTCGGAACGCTGGGCGGCTGCAACGGCCTGTTCAATATCAGTTGTCACAGTATCACGAATGGAGCAGCCTTTCACGTATTCCACTTGCGACGAAGAAAGTTTGGCCCTGATTCCATCCAAGACAGTCTTTATATTTGCTTCTTCCTGCGGAGCGGTATAATCCCCCAACATATTATAGCGATTATCTGCATTAGGTCCGATTAATGCTACTTTCCTATTTTTGTTCAACGGAAGCAAAGAGTGCTCATTCTTCAACAACGTGATTGAAGCTTGTGCTACCCGGCGTGCCAAAGTTACAGATTCTTCACTGCGCACTTCTTTCTTTGCTTTTTCAGGATCTACATAAGGATTTTCAAACAGCCCCATCTCAAATTTCAACCGTAGAACACAGGCGACAGAAGCGTCAAGTGCTGTTTTACTGATACGACCTGTGTTTACAACATTCATTAGATTCATATATGCATCGCCTCCCAAATCCACATCTACTCCGGCTGATAATGCAAGAACTGCTGCTTCTTCCATAGTGGGCGCAACAAAATGGCTTTGATGAATACCTTCTATGCTGTATAAATCAGAAACAACGATTCCTCTGAATTTCCATTCATTCCGAAGAAGTTCGGTCAACAGAGAGTGATTGGCTGTGCAGGGAACACCGTCCATCGAATTATAAGAAGTCATTACTGATAATGCACCGGCATCGATAGCTTGCCTAAACGGGGGCAGGAAGTTCTCGTGCAGCTCACGTATACCGGCAAAAGAGGGGTTTCCGTTCTGTCCGCTTTCCGAGATACCGTAGGCGAGAAAGTGTTTGAGAGTAGCTAATGTGCTGTATGGACGTGACAAATCGCCGCCTCCTAACCCTTCCACCATCGCTTTTCCTATTCCACCCGTCAATACCGGATCTTCACCAAAGGTTTCTTCTACACGAGACCAACGCGGATCACGAGCCAAATCGAGCACAGGTCCATAGCTGATATGTCCGCCCTGCAAACGTATCTCTTTGCCGATTGCTTTTCCTACTTCACGGATCAGTTGGGGCGACCAGGTAGCAGCCATTCCGATTCCGGTTGGAAAAACGGTTGCACCAATTGCCATGTGGCCGTGCGGCGCTTCTTCCGCCAGGAATAAGGGGATTCCCAAACGGGTATTTTCCATCACGTACTTCTGCAAGGCATTTCCTGCCTTTGCAGCCAAGGCGGGATTCAGTCCGGTTGACAATGTTTTCTTCGTCCACGGGTCTGCACGATAGGTTGCCCATAGCATTCCGGCATTTCTGTCTTTTATGAGTTGCTTGAATTTATCAGAAGGAAAAACATCTTTTTTCTTTATTTCATACATCTCCCAGCCCAAAGGACAAAGGAGTTGACCGACTTTCTCTTCCAATGTCATACGAGAAAGCAAGTCGGACACTCTTGTATCTATGGATAATGATGGATTCTTATAGGGGAAGCCGGACGACTGTTGAGCAAAGAGACTGCCACTTCCCGCTATTAACAAGAGGAGGAACTGCAACTTAAGATTTTTAGCAATCATAATGATATAAGTATTTAATGAGAATCGAATAGAGTATCAAAAAAAACTACCACGTAGTAATGAGCCTATGACCTGCTTATAGCTGACCGCATACTACGTAGTAGTTTAAATGTTCAAACTCATAGAATGAGTAACTGAAATGATTAGAGCAAATACATCCTGTTGCACCCCAAGTATGACATACCGGGAACAATCATCTTACCATTTCTTTTTATAGATGAGGGAACCTTACTTTTAATCAGCATAATAAATTGACAATCCTCTGATACAACGATCTTTTTGCCAATAATAGCCACCATATTGAGAATCGTCCAATTTTAGCGTTGCCCTCATATAACGTGCTTGAACAGGCGCATACAAGACAAATTCCTGTTTATATTCATAAGTAGTATAGTCATACTCGGCCAATTCATCATGTTCTGATGTATTGCCCAATTCAACCCACTTAGAATTATCCATGCTTATTTCCACATAGGCATTACTGATTACATAACTATCAATATAAAAACCTGCAACCTTATGAGTACCACCAAAATCAACGATGAAAGAAGCATCTTTATCTACATCTGATATAAAATTCCATCGTGCGTAATAACCACCAGCTGCCAAACCAGAGAATTCTTCCGGATTCAAATCAGTAGCCGCAATACACGACAAGGAAGCTATATCCGCTTTGGTTCCTGCAAAAGCATCGGCTTCATCATTTATCAACGAATTTGTCTTTGCATAATTAATGTGCACATAACGAACGAAAGCGTCTGAACTTGGACGAACACTTCCGTTGTCCACAGAAGAGATAACAATAGGAGCCAAATAGCCATCCAGGTTATCCAAAGCTTTCGCAGCCTCTTCATCCACAGACAAAACCAGAGACTCTTCTGACGAATATGCATTCGCCGGGATGGTGAGTGTAGTCTTATCCATTTTCAATACTCCATCGGGCAATTGGCTGTAGTTCGTATTATGGCTATCATTGTACGTTTTTACAAGACTATTATCCACAGAAAAAGTTACTTGAATATTGGTTGCAACCGGAGAGGTCACTTTAGCCAACAACATGGCATCACTAAATGAGACAACAGTACCTACAGGAGTTGCCAAGACAGTGCCGTCAGAAACCGAACCTGCCCTCTCAAGAAATACACGTGTGTAAGAGATACCATCCACATCGTATTCTTCATCACCGCTACAACCTGTAAATACAGTCGTTCCTAAGAACAAGACTCCACAAGCTATCATAATATTATTTAATTTCATGTCATTCAAAATTTTAAGTCGTTATCGTTTTGAATTAGAATGGGCACTTCTGATTGTCAGGCCAGTTTACAGTTCCATTAGGATGAGCGTTATGCCCATGTCCTGTCTCGTCTAACACAGTACCATCTTCCTGCAATTCGCCATTAAAGCGCCAAGAGGCTATCAGACCTTCGGATGTAGGATTCACATAGCACATACCATCTTGAAGTTGTGATTGCGAACGATCCACGTTCCAAACACGACATTCACTCAAACAGCCTTTGTATGTCCATCTTGTGCCATAGCTACGACCAATGGCAAAAGTGTCGTCCCATCCATGACCGCCATAAGACATTGCCAGATTGATCTGACCTCCTTCGGTAGATTTCTCAACTGAAAGTTCTCCATTCAAATAGAACTTCACCTTAGAGCCATCATAAACCACGGCAATATGATACCATTTGTCGTTTTCAAATACAGTTTCCAGAGTTGTTTCATAATGAGGCTTGTTGTCCGGATGATAATCAGAACCGATAGAGACCTTCGCAAAATTCAGCTTGTTGGAAGGAATATTGGAACCATCGCCAAAACGCAAAAGCAAACTCTCATGACTACCCAATATCGGGTTGATATAACTTTCCGATATGGCCGATGTCAAAGCGGAAGGACGCACCTTTATCTCCAAAGTCATCTTGCCAAGTGCCCATACGGGACTTTCCTCCCCTTTAAAAGTCGGGATATCAAAATAAGATCCACCGCCCAATTGAGCCACCTTTGAGGTGATGACCTTGTTGAACGTCACATATGCGGTGCGTGAAGACTGTAGTATTCCCAAACTACCACCGTCAACTTTAGAGATTGTGACCGGCAGACAGTAACTTACTCCATCTTGAAGTTTACCCGCTTCAGCGGTAATCTCCACTGGAGTTGATACGGACTTTCCGGTTTCTATCGTCACTTGTTGTCCTACCAAAGAATAACTACCTTCCGGAGGAAGCTGATAGCTACGCCCTGTGGAAGCGTTATAACCTTCCAACAGGTCAGGAGCCACAGCGACTTCCACATTTACATTCTCTTCTGCTTTTGCACTAGACGAAACGGTGAGACCGATGCTCGAAGTTCCATCGACAAGGAACCGGACATTACTCGTAGTAAGAGTACCAGTCATGAAAATCGCATCCCCGAAATCAGGTTCACTCTTGCAACCTGCAAGTGCGAGCGATAAAGCCAGCGAAAAATAAATATTTTTTCATTGTCATATCTTATCTAAATTAAATGGTTAATGAACAGCCGGATTCTGAATCTGGATGCATTCACGGAAACGTTTGTATGGTTCCGAATTATACTGATGTACAAAATAGTCACGCTGACCATAAAAAGCACCGAATCCACCTTTACGTCCTGTTGCCGGTTTATAGCTGGCTTGATTGTACATCGCCTGCCCCGTTCCATTCCAATCATCACCAAAATTGCAGCAAAATACCGCTTTTGATATAGGGAATCCGCTTTCCACATTGGTTCCTCCACCGTAATTCTGCAAAAAGTAATAGTCCTCATAAGGTTCCAATTCGAGATGATTACGTCCATCTACACAGAGCATCTTATTTACATCAGTCGTACCAGTGCCGTAACGTTGCTGGATAAAAGCAAGACGTTCTTCCTTAGTTTGATCGGGATTCGGTCCCATATAAAGAGCTAAATGTTTGATGAAACGCACAAAATATTTGCCTTGCAGAAAATCACCTTCAGGCTCGTAATCAGCGTCGAAGCCGTCGAGATCGTTTTCAAACACCATGTCAGCATAGTAATCACCATACATATCTATCGCTTCATTCAGTTTAGCCTCACGTGCTTCACCCTCTTCCATGGCAAGACCTTCATTCAGCACTTGCTTGAAATCATGAGAATCGTCTTCTGCTCCCAGACGTACTATTGCGACATAGAGCATTTTTGTTCCCTTCACCTTCTGTGCGAAACGCAAGTCTTCCCAAAGTTGGGTGTTCTCTTTTGGTGGTATACCACCACCCCAAATAGAGCAGATATCAAGACTATCCGGCAGTCCCGTAAAGCGAACAGCCATAGAGTTTGTGGCTCCCCATTGCGCAAACCACATAAAAGAGATTTCATGGTCACTGGCTTTATAGTCGCGCAAATTCTGATAATACAAATCACTATAGGTCTTTGGATTTTGGATGGATATATTCTCAATGTCGGTATCACAAGCCGCCATTATTGCTCCAACCATCATCAAAGCGAATATATATTTTAGAACTTTCATATTCTTCTATGTTTTAAAATTACTAATTATCTTTTCACGTCCCACCAAAGTCGTGTTCCCGCAGCGTCCCGTCCTCCGCCTAAGAGTTGGATTGCCGCCTCCGTATTCTTGTTATTCGAAGAATATTCCGTTGTTGGAAATCGAAGTCGACTAATCATTTGGTTGTCAGAAACTTCTGTCTGATAATTATAAGACTGAATACGCACCCACCCCGGATAACCGGTACGGCGCATTTCACTCCAAGCTTCCTGACCGTCAGGATAGAGGGCAATCCACTTTTGAATCATGATACGTTCCAAATTCTTTTCCAGACTTGCGGTTACCTCCCATGCCACCGGAAGCTGAGATAGCATCGAACTTACATCCACAGAACTAGCTGTATTAGGGTCTACATAAGTAGAGAGCGGACGTTTCTCTTGGTTAGAAATATATCCATCCGCTGGTTGTGAAACACCAGCGGAAGAGAAAGATGTTCGGATTCCCTCTTCGTAATAAGATTGAGCGGTTCCCGTGCCCAAGCCCCAACGCAAATTAGCCTCCGCCATGAGGAAATAAGCTTCAGCGGCATGCATCCAGTTCATATCTGATCCTTGAGCGAAATTAGGACGAGATGTTACACCCGAATACTTTTCTTTTGCCGGACTTACCATACCATTACGAGCACCTTTATAATCCCCATTTTTCGTTGTAGGCTGAAAATATTCAGAAATACGAGGATCACCGTAACCATTAAGGTAACAGTCCATTGTAGCACTCATATGTTCATCATCCCAACTTACACCTATTTCCCATAGAGGGTGTCTGAAAGTAAGCGAGGAGCTTTGATGCAGAATAGCGTCATCCGAGGCAGAAGCCATCAGCCCATAACTGTTGTTTATCGCGGCTTCCGCTTCCGTTTTTGCTTTAGCTTCTTCTACGTAAGAGATTCGCATGGCAAGACGCAAACGCAATGTATTGGCAAATTGTACCCATTTGCCAACATTACCGGAATAAATATTATCATAATCAGCCAAATAAGGGTCTACGTTGTGATTGGCATATTCTGTCAGTACTTCTATGGCGTCGGCCAATTCGGTAAAGAACTGATAATAGACATCTTTCTGTGAATCATAAGCGACTTCCACCGCCGTGCCATATTTACTGTAAGGAATAGGACCATACATATCCGTAATACGGCTCATACCAAACACCTTGATAACTGTGGCCATTGCACGAGCCGGAGAAACGGCATTAGTCACATCACATATTTCTTTCCATGGTTGCATAATCTCTACATAAGCATCATTAAAAGGATAATCATACCAATCAGAGTATAACGCATAATGATCGTTATGATAGGTTGTGTATGTCCATTTTGTGATGGTAGCAAAGTAACTTGCAAAGAGGTCACCCTCCAATGCCTGTGTAATTTGATACCTTCCAGACAATTGTTCTCCAACTCTAAACACGCCTCTCTCCATTTGAGCAAAATAGGCACCTGTCAGCAAGTTATCCCTGCTCATTTCTTCCCGTGTCGCTTCATTGGGATTAATATTCCAATTGTCGAACTTATCGGTACAGGAGTTGAAGGTCATACCACCTGCCCAAAGTCCGCAGATAAGCACTGCTGTATATTTTGATTTCTTTTTCATATCTCGATTCATTAGAAATTAACTCTTACTGAAAATCCTAAATTACGCAGACTCGGAAGCATAAAGTAGTCCATTCCTTCGAAGCCTGTTCCTGTACTAGCCGTGAGCTCCGGGTCGTAAGGTGCCTTACAATAGAACATCAACAAGTTACGTCCAACAAATGACACATTCAGACTCTTAATCCAAGATACCCATTTGTTAACCGGAACATCATATCCCAAAGACAACTCTCCAAGTCGTACATTCGTTGCACTATAAACATACATAGAACCTGCCCCAGAGCCAATAGTCTGATAGTATTTCTGAACAGCTGGGACTAATCCTCCATTTAATGACACGCCACCGGCATCACGTGCATCGGCAGTAGCCTTAGACACACCGTTTATATCCATCAAAGCTTGCGTCATAGAAACGCCCACTCCACCAACACGCGCATTAATAAGGAATCCTAGAGAAAGTCCCTTCCAACTGAAATTATTACGCCATCCCATGTGGTATTTAGCGGCAGAATTGCCGGCATAAATGAATCCGTCATTATAAGGACCTGCATTCTTGTCTACCATCACGTCATTGGTCTGATAGTCTACATAGATATATCCTTGATTGTCGGTAAGCAGTGAAGTGACATACAAGTCGCCCATAGAACCATCCTCTTTAATCATACTTTTCACATTACCCAGATTGATTAAATCAAGATGGTCTTGAGAAATCGTAAGGTCATTTGACAACGTGGTCGGTTTCAAAAGTTTGACTACCTTGTTACGATTGAGAGAATAAGTAAAGGTAGACGACCAGTCGACAGGTCCAATCGGTTGTTTCAAGGTTAAGCTAACTTCCAATCCCTTATTGTCTATCTGCCCACCATTAATATAAATAGAACGATAACCAGATGTACTAGATAATGTGGGGTTGAACAACTGGTTGTAAGTGGATGTCTTATACAAGGACACATTCAAATTCAACTTGTCGCCAAAGAAATGAGATTCCAGACCCAGCTCCCAAGCTTTCGTCCGTTCTGGCTTTATGTCATTATTGGGATATGTGGTAGACGTAACAGGAAATTGCGACTTAAACGAATAGGTCTGATAAGCCGTATATCGACGAGGAGCATTGCCGACTTCACTATATGAACCACGTAACTTTAAGAATGAAACGGTATTACTTTTCAGTCCCGGGATAAGATCGGTCAAAATAGCTGTCACACCAACGGAAGGATATGCAACAGACTTACTATCAGTCCAAGCCAAAGCCGAAGCCCAATCAACACGTCCGGTCAAATCAAGATATAATTTACTCTTCCAGCCTATTTGAGCCGTAGCAAAAATGGATTGTGTCTGATCATGATAGTTTTCTTGACTAGGTTCAATGCTTGAAATATTCATATTAGCAAGAGAGAACTTATTAGCTACCGCATTCAAGTTGGCGCCAATTGCATAATATTTATAGTCAATATCTTGAATACTAGTTCCGACAGCACCTGTCAGAGACCAATCACCAAAATATTTATCTACATTAAGCATCACATCGCCATAAAATTGACGAGTACTCTCATCATTCTTTGCATAATATCCATATTTCTCAGCAAAAATAGCATCCGTAGAAGCACTGTATTTCTTTTCGTATAAGGCAGATGTTTCATCCATTTTTCCTCGTGCGCTCAGTGTGAAACCTTTTGCAATATCATAGCTAAGTCCTGCACTGATCAAGAAACGGCTCTTATGATTGGTCAGATTATCACGTTGTGTAATCCAATAAGGGTTTTGCATACCAATTCCCTGGTTACCCCATGGCCAATATTGCGTTTTGAAATTACGGCTTTCATTATACATTTCGAAAATCTGATAAGTTTCAAGATTATAGCTTGGAGATAACAAATATACCGGTACGATAGGATTCATGTATTGACCTTCAGAAACCATATTATTCTCACGCACATTCATATACATCGCAGACAAGTCTAGATGCATTTTATCGTTCAAGAATGTAGACGTGTTTCTAATGGAGAAGTTATAACGGTCAAGCATATTGTTTTTAACAATTCCTTCGGCATTTGTCGCTGAAGCTGAAACGAAAGTCTGATTTTTGTCCGTGCCGGTAGAAAGTGAAATGGAATGACCTACATTATAACCGGTTTGATAGAAATCAAGCGGATCATAGCTACTTGGAGTAGTCAATTTCCCTCCCCAGCTAGAAAAATCACCGGTAGTTGCACCGTAAGTATTCTGGAATTCCGGTGTAACCAAAGGAGACATGAAGCTTGTATTATTGGCATAAGTAAGACTCGTTCTACCTTCTTTGCCTTTCTTTGTACGGATCATTATTACACCATTTTGAGCTTCACTACCATACAGGGCAGAGGCTGCAGCGCCACTAAGGACAGACATGGACTCTATGTCTTCGGGATTAATCATGGAAGCTCCATCGCCCGATTGTCCTTGACCGGAATAGAAATTTGTAGGTTGAGTCGTTTCTAGCGAAGGCATTGGTATACCATCAATCACATACAATGCGTTATTGTTACCAGAGATGGATTTCGCTCCACGCATCACCACCTTCGCGCCACCACCGATACCGGATGAACTGGAATTGATGACAACACCGGCAATCTTACCGGACAAGCTGTTCACAAAATTAGCATCCTTCACCCCTACAATTTCGCTGGAAGAGACCTCCTGTACATTATAAGAAAGTGCTTTCGATTCTTTCTTGATGCCTAAAGCTGTAACTACAACTTCATTCAGCACTTGTGAATCATCTTCCAAAGTCACGTTCAGCACAGATCCGAAAACCGGCTGTTCCTTTTTCTGATAACCTACATAAGAAAACACCAATACAGGATGGGTTGTCTGTGTAGTAAATTTGTAGTTTCCGTCAATATCGGTCACGGTACCATTGGATGTACCTTTTTCTATAATAGAAACACCGATAAGCGGTTCACCCTGTTTGTCTTTCACCGTACCGGAGACGGATATTGCTTTCTGTTGGGCGACTTTCATTTCTTTAGCCGTCAGTACAATCTTATTATCCAATAACCCGTTGGCGGAATTAATTCACTAAAAAATGTCAGGAAATAAGTTGTGCATATCATTGATTATTAGTATTTTAATGGTGATCAAACTATTAATATACAGCTCAATTATGCACAACTTATATGCAATATTCGCTAAATTTCTTGATATATGCAAGATGTTTTCTGCTGATTTAGTAAACGAAAAAGGGAATATACCTCGCAGAGGAGTCGTCCCGAAGTTCTCTGACTTAGAAGTGATCAGTTTAAGCCTTGCTGCCGAATCAATAGGTATAGATAGTGAAAGCTTTTTGTTTTCTAAATTAAATGAATACAAAGATGATTTTTCTTCTCTCATATCCCGTCGTCAATATAATGATCGCAGGAAGCTCACTATCGGCTTATGTAATCAGGTGCGTGAAAGAATTGCATCAAAAGTTGATGGTGGAGAAGCTATTTTCTGTATTGATTCTATGCCAATTGAAGTTTGTCGTCCCATAAGGTCAAAACGTTGTAAAATGGGAAAGAATAATTATGATAAAGCTCCCAATTATGGCTATTGTGCTTCACAGGGTAAACATTATTACGGATATAAATTACATTCTCTCTGTGGGTTGAGCGGTGTCATACACTCTTTTGACCTGACAAAGGCGAGTGTTCACGACATTCATTATTTGAAAGACGTAAAGTGTAACTTTCAGAATTGCACCATCATCGGTGATCGTGGATATATTGGAGCAGCCATACAACTTGATTTATTTGAAAAAGCTAATATCAAGTTGGAAGTTCCATATCGGTCAAATCAAAAAGATTGGAAACCTGTATTTAGTCCATTTGCTAAAGCAAGGAAAAGGGTTGAAACGCTTTTTGCACAATTATGCGATCAATTTATGATAATCAGAAATTACGCAAAACAAACAGAAGGATTGTTTACCAGAATTACGGGGAAAATTAGTGCACTTACAATCCTTCAATATATAAACAAGATTAATAACAAACCCATTGGACAAATTAAATATGCACTAATTTAATTCCGCCAACGGGTTATCCAATATTTTATATTCGACATTTGTACCTGCAAAGACCTGTTCCAACACCTGAAAAATATTCTTCTCGGAAGCTGAAACCGATACCCGGCGATTAAGATTAAGATTCTTGCTGTTTATGAAAAAGCTGAATCCTGATTCACGTTCAATCTTGTGCAGCACTTCTTCTATAGTACAATTGTTAACTCGCAGAGTAATAGAAGTTTTTTGCGCATATCCATCTGATGCATACGTCAGTCCGGCTGAACAGATAAGTAAGATAAGTAATAATTTCATAGCCAATGATATTTCCTTTAAGGTTCGTCTAAGCGACTTTAATCCTCCAAGAAATTGGACGATACAATAATTTTGCATAAATTTGTAACGAGTTTAATTAGAAAATTGGTAGTTATACTTGTCTGCAAACAAGTAGGTTCACAATTACTGAAGCTCATACGGGAAGATACGGCCAATATCATCCCGTATTTTTTTTGGATAAGTTCAAGGGTCTTTGTTTTTCATGGTAATCAGTTTTTAGGGAATTAAGGTTTTATCTTTTAGTACTAAATGAATATCTCTATCTTTATCTTCTCTTTACCACCGGCTTCTCCGTCATTATTCAAATAACGCCAACGAACTTTGGAGGAGACTTCAATAAAGTTTAGTATTTGCTCCAAATTCCGATTGGTGAATGTCCCAGAGAATGAGTCGTCAGAAGGCACTTTCCCCCGAATGACAAATTCGGCGTTGAACCGTTCGGCTAAAATGTTCAGTGCTTCCCGCAAGGATGTTTGGTGGAATATCACCTTGCCATCTTTCCACGACAGTTCTCTCTCGCCGGAAGTGGCATAGAGTTCCGTCTTTCCATTCTGTGAATAATAGATCAATTTCTGTCCTGGAGCCATGATTATATACTGCGGTTGTGAGCTGGCACCGTTAAACTCGAAATTGACTTTTCCTTCAATCAAAGTGGTTACCACTTCGTCCGACTCTTTATAGGCCTTTACATTGAATTTGGTGCCCAGAACCTTGATGGCAGATTGATGGGCGGTAGACACAATGAATTGTTTCCTCGCATCTTTCCGGACATCAAAATAAGCTTCTCCATCCAGTTCGACATTACGTACGCTGGAGGAAAAACGGCTAGGGAAAGTCAATGTACTTTGTCCATTCACCCATACCGTAGTCCCATCGGCAAGTGTCACCAATGTACGTTGTCCGGCTGGTACGTAGACGGTCTGCATTTCTATATCTTCTTTCGAAAGGAACTGCAACATCATATAACTCAATCCGAAGGTTAGAACAAAGACTGCTGCAATCCGCAATATTCTTTGTGTAACAGGGCTCAATGAGAAAGTACTCTTTGTTTTCTTAGAAAATTCATCTGTGTCTTGCCAAAGAAATGCATCATAACTCTTACGAAGAGATATGAATTCTTTAAGATTGGCTGCGTCTGCATCAATCCATGTAGCAACTTCTTCCTTTTCCTGTTGGGACGCTTTGCCGGCAATATATTTTAATAGTAATTCCTGATTCATACAATGAACTGTTTATAAGTAACGGTGACAGGGGTATTATGTCCCTTTCATTAATAATACCACTGATGGAAAAAAATCCCTAGTAGGAAAAGTGATTTTTTTGTTTTTCCGCAAAAAAACACGGGAACAGTGTCTTTTTGCTTGTTCTCCATTACTTCTTCCAGGTTCTAGTGCTACTTTACATCTAGACTATTAATAGATAAGTGAATATAGTAGACACGCAATTAGATGAAAAAAATCAAGAACGGGGCATAATCTTTCAGATTGTCACGTAGCATTTTAACCGCCCTACTGATATGATATTCCACCCCCTTTACACTGATGCCCAGCTCTTCGGCTATTTCCTTATGGGATTTTCCTTCCAGGCGGTCACGAATGAAAGCGATACGGGTCTTCTCGGGCATGCCCTTCAATAAGGCATACACTTTCGTCCGCAATTCTTCCGATAATATTTCGTTGGGATCACAGGCCTCCAAGGTCGATATACGGATTTCCAATTCACGCTGTCCCCTATCGAGTAAAGTCTGAAAAGCGTTCTCCTGCACCTGTATATGCTTCAGGTGATTCAGTGCCTTGCTGCGAATATAGGTGATCAGCATAGCTTCCACGCTTACGATTTCGTGCTCTTTACCTTGTTCCCACAAATGTATGATGGCTTCAGAGACTATATCCTCTGCAACTTGTTCATTATGAACATACGACAAGGCAAACAGAAAAGATTTCCTATAATAAGCGGTATATATCGAATTGAAGTTTATTTGAGCCATCCCTGCATATTCAGAAGTATTAAGTGTTGCAAAGAAATACATTTTAAAGAATAAAATGAAACTTTTAGAGATAAATTTTCAAACTTGACTAAAAGTGCACCCCGATAGAGAGGCATCTATCCGATGGAAACAGCCTCCCCGAACAAGCTTTTAGCTTGATACTGATTTATTCCGGGGATCAATGCGAACCAACACACCCCTAAAAACAAAAAAGGCTTCATGAATCTAAATTCATAAAGCCCTATTAAAGAATACTCGTACTCGAAGCGGGACTTGAACCCGCACAGCCGCAATGGCCAAAGGATTTTAAGTCCTTCGTGTCTACCATTCCACCATTCGAGCATCCTTTCAAAGAAAGAGCGGAAAACGAGACTCGAACTCGCGACCCTAACCTTGGCAAGGTTATGCTCTACCAACTGAGCTATTTCCGCATTTTTTCAACGGGTGCAAAGATAAGTAGTTTACTTGTTTCTGCCAAATCTTTTCGAAGGAAAGTTTAAAAAACCATCCTCCGAAAGTCTATTTTATCTCCCAAGCAGTGCTTTCTCTGCTCTCTCCATTCCGCAAAAGTTGAATCCATCGATCACTTGCTGCATCAATGCAGAGATTTCCGCATTGCAAAGATTGCCAATACTACCTTCATGAGTATGGTGTACTTCTTTTGTATGAGAGAATTTTCCAGCTTCAATATCCAAGCCAACCTTCTTATATGCATCACGGAAAGGCATACCTTCACGTGCCAAACGATTCACTTCTTCCACGCTAAAAATAAGGAGGTATTTATCATCGTCAAGGATATGCTCGTTGACCTTTATTTCATTCATGATGTAAGTTGTCATCTGCAAACAGTCTTTCAATTCCTGAAAAGCAGGCAGGAAAACTTCTTTTATAATCTGTAAATCACGGAAATAGCCGGAAGGCAAATTATTCGCAATCATCATGATCTGTTGGGGAAGCGATTGCAGTTTATTACATTTAGCACGTGTCAGTTCAAAGACATCGGGATTCTTCTTATGAGGCATAATGCTGGACCCCGTGGTACAGTCATCAGGTAATTTCACGAAACCAAAGTTCTGGCTATTAAACATGCAAGCATCAAAAGCTAACTTAGAAATGGTTCCGGCAATCGTAGCCAATGCAAAAGCAACATTACGTTCCATTTTCCCACGCCCCATTTGAGCATACACAACATTGTAATTCATTGAATCAAAGCCCAGCAGGTCAGTCGTCATGGTACGGTTCAGAGGAAAAGACGAACCATATCCGGCTGCTGAACCTAATGGATTACGATTGCACATTTTAAATGCTGCCTGCAAAAACAGCATATCGTCCATAAGACTCTCGGCGTAGGCACCAAACCACAAGCCAAAAGAAGAAGGCATTGCAATCTGCAGGTGTGTATATCCCGGCATCAAAACGTTTTTATATCGTTCGCTCTGACGGATCAAGACATGAAATAGTTGTTCTACCGCTTCGGCAACCTCTTTTATTTGCGTACGGGTAAAAAGTTTCAAGTCCAACAAAACCTGATCATTTCTGGAACGGCCACTATGTATTTTCTTTCCAATATCTCCCAAACGACGGGTCAACATCAATTCTACCTGCGAATGTACATCTTCCACCCCGTCTTCTATCACAAATTCGCCTTTTTCAGCCGAGGCATAAATATTCTTCAATTCCACCAGCAACTGGTCCAGTTCTTCTTTTGTCAACAACCCAATGCTTTCAAGCATCGTAATATGAGCCATAGAACCAAGCACATCATGCTTGGCCAAATAAAGATCCATTTCACGATCACGACCTACCGTGAAACGTTCAATATCCTTATTTACCTGTACGGACTTCTCCCAAAGTTTCTGTGTCATAAAAAAAAATTAATATTCAATAACTGCCAACATATCAACCATCTTTTCCAAACCTTCCTGGAGAGGTTTCTGCGCCATTGCTTTCATAAATGGATTAAGATCCATTCCGATAGTCACCTTCACCTTGCACTCTTCTTCTGCAGTTTCAACCAGTTGAATCCACATATTAAAGGGAAGTGGAGAGTTAGTTGTTGCCAACTTTATACATTTACATGGATCACGCTCTACAATTTGCAAAGTTAGTTGCCCAACAGGAGAGACACTAAAGCTTAACGTGTCCGAATCAAAACTCAAATCCTGTACCTTATCTTTCGGTAAACGATCTTTGACAGCTTCCAGATTACTCAAATCCGAAAGTTTATTATATACGCGTTCCTGACTGTAAGGTATTACCTTGACACTACTCTCAAAATTACTCATAAATTTCTATTAGTATAAAACAAAAAAAGAACAATCCGGCCAAGTATTGTCCGAACAGTTCTTTTCACCAAATATGTTTGATCAAAAAATGAATCTTATTTTCCAGCATCCCAATGAGCAGGGTCTTTACGCCATTCGTTCAATGTCTGTATGTCTTCTTCTTCAATATAACCTGTACGAAGAGCAACATCAAGTACTGCTTCATAATTGGTCAACGTTACCAAAGTCACCTTCGCATTTTTGAACGCCTCTTCAGCTACCGGGAATCCGTATGTATACGCTGCAACCATACCGATCACTTCACAACCATCGCGACGAATTGCTTCAACAGCCTTCAAACTACTACCACCAGTAGAAATCAAGTCCTCTACGACTACGACTTTCATACCCGGACGAAGTTCACCTTCAATCAGGTTTTCTAATCCATGATCTTTGGGGGTAGAACGAACATACACGAACGGCAAATTCAATGCATCAGCCACCAAAGCTCCCTGCGGAATAGCGCCTGTAGCCACACCAGCAATCGCATCCACCTGTCCGAATCGTTCTAATATCAGACGTGTAATTTCAATCTTCACAAAATTACGAAGAGAAGGATAGGACAGAGTTTTACGGTTGTCACAGTAAAAGGGGGATTTCCATCCAGAAGCCCATGTAAAAGGGTTAGCGGGTTGAAGTTTAATAGCTTTAATCTTCAACAGTTTCTCCGCAAATAGTCTCTCTAAGTTTTTCATAACTAAACTAACTATTAATTATTTGCCGCAAAAGTACAGAAATTGAACGAGAATAAAAAGAAGAATCCGTTTATTTTTTCAGTCAATTTGTTCCTCTTCATTGGGAATGTCGATACAACGCTTAATATCTTTCAGTTCAAATCCACGACTCATGGCAAATCGCATCAGCTTTCCATTCAATTCATAATCGTCTGCCGCATGGATACTTTTCCGTTTGGAAGCCAGCAGGTCACGCAGAATAGAAAGGTATTCTTCTTCATCAATTTCATTCAGATAACGCCATGCCACATCAGAAGGGATCTTCTTCATGTAAAGCCCCTGGGCTATTTTCATTTTCCCCCACTTGGCAAAGCGGAACTTGTCATTCACAAAAGCCCTGCAGAAACGTTCATCATCAATGAACTTCTCTGATTCCAGTCGGTCAAGAATACGCGCAATGGTATCATAGGCAATTCCCCAACGTTGTAACTTCTCATTTATTTCTGCCCGGCAATGCTCGGCAGTGGAGCAGTAAGAGGCTACGCGATTTAAAGCCTCTTCATCAGTTAATTGTGCACTCATCGGTTAGCTGTAACTATTCTATCTTTTCCAAATATGTCTTTTATAACACGAACATCACGATATTGGTTCATTTCAAGTATGTGTGCTGTTTCCCGGCCATAAGCCTGGTTGATTTCAAAATAAAGTTTTCCGCCCGGCAATAGCAAATCACTTCCCAGACAGGCTATACGATTATAAAACCGTAAAGGATCCTCGTCAGGAACGAACAAGGCCAACCCCGGTTCCCAATCAAGGACATTAGCGTCCATTTCGTTCTTTTCCGTTTCAGTCACATAAGGCGGATTACTGACGATCACATCAAAAGACGGCACCTTTTCCCAGTCATCAGACAATACATCTCTTTGCAGAAATCTCACCCCGGCTTCCAAATCTTCATTGTTTTTACGGGCAATAGCCAACGCTTCTTCCGAAATATCCCACGCCTCTACGTCTACATCCGGAAGTTTTTTATCCAGAGAGATCGCAATGCATCCACTTCCCGTACCTATATCTAACAGATGACGGGCATTCGGATTCTCCTTTACTATTAGCTCTACGAGTTCTGCGGTCTCCGGTCGAGGGATTAACACGCCGGAAGCAACCTTAAAATTCCTTCCGCAAAACTCCGCAAAACCGCGAATGTACTGTATCGGTTCATTTTTCTGTAAACGGAATATAATGTTTTCTAATTCACGCTGTTTGCATTCGGATAAAATTATATCTTTGCCCATGTAAATATCGAGCGCATCTAAGCCTAACATGTCGCAACAAATCAGCATTGAAAGAGCTTTTATCTCTTCCTGCGGATAGATTTCCTGCAAAGACTGGCGAATGTAAGCGGTGATACGATTCATATTTTCACAATTTCGGAGTGCAAAAGTAAGAATAATATGGCGAAGAGCACCAAAATGGAAGAAGAAAAATACATGAGGCGTTGCATTGAGCTTGCAAAGAACGGGTTATGCAATGTGCCTCCAAACCCGATGGTAGGAGCTGTTATCGTATGTAACGGACGTATTATCGGTGAAGGTTATCACATTCGTTGCGGAGAGGCACATGCGGAAGTCAATGCAATCCGTTCTGTCAAAGATGAGTCTTTATTGAAGCATTCTACGATTTATGTCAGTTTGGAACCTTGCTCCCACTACGGGAAAACACCTCCTTGTGCGGATCTAATTATAGAGAAACAGATTCCGCGCATTGTTATCGGATGCCAGGATCCCTTTTCTGAAGTAGCCGGACGGGGAATTCAGAAATTGCGGGATGCCGGACGGGAAGTAATAGTCGGCGTATTAGAGGAAGAATGTCAATCACTGATTCGTCGTTTTATTACTTTCAATACACTTCATCGGCCTTTTATCACGTTAAAATGGGCAGAGTCAGCCGATCATTTTATTGATATGGAACGTACAAGTGGAATGCCTGTGAAACTCTCCTCTCCTCTCACTTCAATGCTAGTACATAAAAAAAGAGCGGAGGCTGATGCTATTATGGTAGGCAGACGAACAGCTTTATTGGATAATCCGTCGCTAACGGTACGCAACTGGTATGGACATAATCCAATACGTGTCGTATTAGACCGCACATTATCTCTTCCGAATGATTTACAAATATTCGATGGAAATGTGCCAACATTAGTCTTTACTGAAAAGAAACAGCCAGCAAGAACCAACATCACATATATCTCCATCGACTTCAATCATAACCCACTGGAGCAGATTATGGAAGTACTGTATCAACGGAAAATACAATCCTTACTGGTAGAAGGAGGCAGCCAATTGCTGCAATCATTCATTAATGATGAGCTATGGGACGAGGCGTATATCGAGAAGTGCCCCAGCAGGCTACATTCCGGTGTTAAAGCACCCCAAATGAACAATAATTTTAGTTATTCGATAGAAGAACACTTCGAAAGACAATTTTGGCATTATGTTCATCGGATATAGCTAAGATAGTTCTATTCAGGGGGTTTTACGTCGATAAAAACAGTGTTATTATCTATAATTTTATATAAAACTTACCTGTAATGTTCATTATCGGAAAAAATGTTTCTATTTTTGCAACTTGTAAATAAACACAATCTTTCAAATGAAAATAAAGTTTTTATCATTCATTGCGAGTTTTTTCATGGTGTCATTTGTTATAACGTCATGTCTTGATGACGATAATAACATCGAATATAGCCCGGATGCAACTATCCATGCGTTTGCACTTGACACAGCAGGCCTTGGGAGTTATAAATTCACTATTGATCAATTATCACGTGAAATTTATAACGAGGACTCTCTTCCTGTTCATGCCGATACCATCATTGACAAGATTTTAATCAAAACATTAACTACGGCATCAGGCGTCGTAACAATGAAAGACAAAAGCGGTAACGATTCTGTCATAAACATCAATGATTCTATCGATCTTCGGGAAGATCTCACTATTAAAGTGTGGTCAACAGAAGCGTTAGCGGGAATATCTCCTAATCAAACTAAGGAATATACTATTAAGGTAAATGTGCATCAGCATGATCCGGATTCGTTGAGATGGAAGTATATGGATAAAATTAATAACCAAATCCAAATTACAGGAGAACAAAAATCCATTATTTTTGGAAGCGAAGTATTCACATACTCTGTAGTTAATAGCAGGTTATATGTGTATAAGAATTCTTTAACTAATTTCGGCAGTGGGACCCCACAAGAAACTGTAGGATTACCGGAAGGTAAACTTCCGACTTCTATCATAACTTTCAAATTTGACGGAAGCAACGCCATGTTATATGCGACCTCCGATGATTATAAAGTGTATGAATCTGAAGATGGAATAAATTGGGAAGTATCTAAAAAGTTTGGAGACAAAGTGGAGTTACTCTTAGCGACACTGACAAATAACCAAATCAGCAGAATTTGTTATATAAAGAAAGAAGCAGACAACCAACGCTATTTCTATTATCAGACAAATGATAAACAAATAGAGACTCTTGAAACTTACGACGAAGGAAAAGTACCTGCTAATTTCCCAACTAAAAACATATCCTACACAGTATATGAGTCTGCGACAAATATTAAATCTGTCCTTTTAGTGGGAGATACAGAGACGGCGACTTTGGCTGATGACAGCGAATTAGAAACGACCATTGTATGGGCATATGACGGAAGTAAATGGGTTGAGTTCTCAACAACTTCCTCCGTTGCATACTGTCCCAAATATACTCAACCATCTATCATATATTACAATGACTTAGTATATATATTTGGCCAAAATTTCAGTTCTATTTATGTTTCCAATCAAGGGTTATTCTGGAGAAAAGCTAACTCCAAGTTTGCATTTCCTCATAGAGATTGGAGCAAAGGAGGAACTCCAAACCCTAGCGTAGATCCTGAATTCAGAGGTAAAACGAATTACTCAATGGTACTAGACCCTGCGACTCAAAATCTATGGATTATATTTAGTAAAGGAAGCGCCAGTTTCGAAGAAGAGGTAGAAAAAGCAGAAAGTACTAAGTCTACCACAACTGAAACACGTACTTATAATCATGATTCAGAGGTATGGCGTGGTCGTCTTAATCAACTATGGTTTGATTTGGCAAAAGCTGGCAAATAAAAAACGTATACGTTTAAAATAAAAAGATGTCCTATATAGAACAAATAGACAAAACTCGGATACCACAACACGTGGCCATCATTATGGATGGGAACGGACGATGGGCAAAACAACGAGGAGAAGAACGTACTTACGGTCACCGTGCTGGCGCAGAAACGGTACAGAATATTACCGAAGATGCCGCCCGTTTGGGAATCAAGTACCTGACACTGTACACCTTCTCAACCGAGAACTGGAATCGGCCGCAAGACGAGATTGCGGCTCTGATGAATCTATTGCTAGAATCTATTGAAGAAGAGACATTGATGAAAAACAATATTCGCTTCAATGTAATCGGTGATTTCAAAAAGTTACCTGTTGAAGTCCAGAAAAGTTTGGCATCATGCATAGAACGTACATCCAAAAATAGTGGTATGTATATGGTATTAGCTCTTAGTTACTCATCCCGTTGGGAAATAACCGAAGCTGTACGGCAAATAGCAACACTGATAAAAGCAGGAGAAATGTCTCCCGAACAGATAACGGATGAATGTATCTCATCTCATCTGGATACTAAATTTATGCCCGATCCGGATCTACTGATCCGCACGGGAGGAGAAATCCGGCTAAGCAATTACCTCCTATGGCAATGCGCTTATTCGGAGCTTTATTTTTGTGACACCTTTTGGCCCGACTTCGATAAAGAAGAACTCTACAAGGCCATTTGGGAATATCAACAAAGGGAACGCCGATTCGGCAAAACCAGTGAACAGATCAGCTAATATAACTCGAAACATCAAATTATAACATAAATGCATTATCGTATTTCCTTTATATTCATAACGTTTGTCTGCCTGTGCTGCTTTGCGACAACAGGCATTGCGCAAAATGCTAACACTGATGAAGACTCGAAACCTGTCATCTTATACTCCGGAACACCTAAAAAGTATGAGATAGCAGATATTAAAGTCGAAGGCGTAAAGAATTATGAAGACTATGTATTGATTGGACTATCCGGACTATCGGTAGGACAGACAATTACTGTGCCGGGTGACGAAATTACTGGAGCAATCAAACGTTATTGGCGTCATGGTTTGTTCTCAAATGTACAAATCACAGCCGAGAAAATTGAAGGCGACAAAATCTGGTTAAAAATCAGTCTGACACAACGCCCGCGTATCGCAGATGTGCGCTATCATGGTGTGAAGAAGTCGGAACGTACCGATCTTGAAAGCAAGCTGGGAATGGTAAAAGGTATGCAGATTACTCCAAATACCGTAGACCGTGCCAAGACATTAATCAAACGTTATTTCGACGATAAGGGATTCAAAAATGCAGAAGTAATCATCTCGCAGAAAGACGATCCATCCAGCGAAAATCAGGTGATCGTTGACATTGATATCGACAAAAAAGAAAAAATCAAAGTACACGAAATACAAATCGTTGGTAATCATGCAATCAAGGCTTCCAAGCTGAAGAAAGTAATGAAGAAAACCAATGAGAAAGGTAAACTTCGTAACCTGTTCCGCACCAAGAAATTCGTGCCGGAGAACTTCGAGGCAGATAAGCAACTGATTATCGACAAATATAATGAGTTGGGATACCGTGATGCAATGATTGTAAAAGACAGCGTTTCACAGTATGACGAAAAGACTGTAAACGTTTATTTGAATATAGACGAGGGACAAAAATATTATCTGCGTAACGTTACATGGGTAGGTAACACTCTCTATCCGTCAGAACAGTTGAACTTCCTGCTCCGCATGAAGAAAGGTGACGTATACAACCAGAAGTTATTGAACGAACGTGTTTCTACAGATGATGACGCTATCGGTAACTTGTATTACAACAATGGTTACCTGTTCTATAACCTCGACCCGGTAGAAGTAAATATCGTTGGCGACTCTATCGACCTCGAAATGAGAATCTATGAAGGCCGTCAGGCTACTATCAATAAGATCAAGATCAGTGGTAATGACCGTTTATATGAAAACGTTGTTCGTCGTGAGCTTCGTATTCGTCCGGGACAATTATTCAGCAAAGAAGACTTGATGCGTTCTTTGCGTGAAATCCAGCAGATGGGACACTTTGACCCGGAAAAACTGCAACCGGATATTCAACCGGATCCGATGAACGGAACTGTTGACATAGGTTTGCCTTTGACTTCCAAAGCCAACGACCAGGTGGAATTCTCTGCTGGTTGGGGACAGACGGGTATTATCGGTAAGTTGAGCTTGAAGTTTACCAACTTCTCTGTAGCCAACTTGTTGCACCCAGGTGAAAACTACCGTGGTATACTTCCTCAAGGTGATGGTCAGACATTGACTATCAGCGGACAGACGAATGCTAAATACTACCAATCATATAGTATTTCATTCTTCGACCCATGGTTTGGCGGTAAACGTCCGAATTCATTCTCTGTATCGGCATTCTTCTCTGTACAGACAGATATCAGTAGCCGTTACTACAACTCCAGCTACTTCAACAACTACTACAACAGTATGTATAGTGGCTACGGTGGTTATGGTATGTACAATTATGGTAACTATAACAACTACGAAAACTATTATGACCCTGATAAATCTATCAAGATGTGGGGACTTTCCGTAGGTTGGGGTAAACGTCTGAAATGGCCGGATGACTATTTCACTCTTTCCGCAGAATTAGCTTACCAACGTTATAACTTGAGCGACTGGCAATACTTCCCGGTCACCAACGGTAAATGTAATGACCTTAGCATTTCATTGACTTTGGCTCGTAACTCTATTGACAACCCAATCTTCCCTCGTTCGGGTTCAGATTTCTCACTGTCAGTTCAGTTCACACCGCCTTACTCGTTGATGGACGGTAAAGACTATAAGGGATATTACAGCAACCCTGAAACAGGTAGCATTACCCAGGACAACATGAATAAGCTTCATAAATGGATAGAATACCACAAATGGAAATTCAAAGGCAAAACATATACTCCGCTGATGGATCCGGTTGCTCATCCTAAATGTCTGGTATTAATGACACGTACGGAATTCGGTCTGTTAGGTCACTATAACCAATACAAGAAATCTCCGTTCGGTACATTCGATGTAGGTGGTGACGGTATGACCGGTTATTCAACTTATGCAACTGAAAGCATCGCTTTGCGTGGTTACGAAAACAGCTCATTAACACCATACGGTTCTGAAGGTTATGCCTATGCACGTCTCGGTATCGAATTGAGATATCCGTTGATGCTGGAAACAAGTACTAACATTTATGTGTTAGGTTTCCTTGAAGCAGGTAACGCATGGCATGATATCAAGAAATTCAATCCATTCGAGTTGAAACGTTCTGCCGGTGTCGGTGTTCGTATCTTCCTTCCGATGATTGGTATGATGGGTATTGACTGGGGTTACGGTTTCGACAAAGTATTTGGTTCTAAACAATATGGAGGAAGCCAGTTCCACTTTATCTTAGGACAAGAATTCTAATGTATCATCAAAAACTAAACGTTATGAGAAAGTCTGTTCTATTAATCATGATGCTATTTGCTGTCAGCATGGCAGCAAATGCACAGAAATTTGCACTGATCGATACGGAATATATTATGAAGAATATTCCGGCAGCTCAAAGCGCTAACGAGCAAATGCAAGAAGCTACGAAGAAATACCAGAGTGAAGTAGAAGCTCTGGCTAAAGAAGCACAGAAGATGTTCCAGGATTACCAGGCAAAATCTTCCACTCTTTCTGCCGCACAAAAAACAAAGACAGAAGATGCAATCGTAGCGAAGGAAAAAGAAGCAGCCGAGCTGAAGCGTAACTACTTCGGTCCGGAAGGCGAATTAGCCAAGATGAGAGACAAGTTGATTACTCCGATTCAGGATGATATTTATGAAGCAGTGAAAGCTATATCACAGCAACATGGATATGATATGGTAATTGACAGAGCCTCTGCTACAGGTATAATATTTGCAAATCCACGCATAGATATTAGTGATGAAATCCTAAGAAAATTAGGATATTCAAATTAATTTCATACATTTGCAGCTGGAAATAACTAAAAATCATTCAAATAAATTATAGAACTATGCTAAAAAAAATTGCACTTGTAATGTTGCTTGCACTCCCAATGGGTGTATTTGCACAGAACCTGAAATTCGGCCACATTAATGCACAGGAAATCATCACTGTGATGCCGGAATTCACCAAAGCTCAAAATGATATTCAGACTTTAGAAAAACAACTTACTGCCGAACTACAGAGAACGCAGGAAGAATTCAACAAGAAATATCAGGAATTCCAACAAGCTATCGCTAAAGATTCTCTTCCTCCTAACATCGCTGAAAGAAGACAGAAAGAGTTGCAGGATATGATGCAGAGACAAGAGCAATTCCAACAGGATGCTCAACAACAAATGCAGAAAGCTCAAAATGATGCAATGGCTCCTATCTACCAGAAGTTGGACAATGCTATCAAAGCAGTAGGTGCTGCTGAAGGCGTGGTCTATATCTTCGACCTGGCAAGAACTTCGATTCCTTACGTGAACGAATCACAGAGCATCAACTTGACTAACAAGGTAAAAGCAAATCTTGGTATCAAATAAGACCTGACCAAGAATAAAGAAATACCAAAAGGGAAAGAGAAAGAAGGATCATCTTCTTTCTCTTTCCCTTTTTTTGGTGTACATTTGCGTATATAAATCAAGTTTGTCATGAAGCAACATCTATCCCATACGCCCGGCCCAATCGGAGTATTCGACTCCGGCTACGGAGGTCTGACCATCTTAGACAAGATTAGAGAAGTATTACCGGAATATGATTATATCTATTTGGGAGATAATGCACGTGCCCCCTATGGGACACGTTCTTTCGAAGTCGTATACGAATTTACCCGGCAAGCCGTCAACAAACTGTTTGATATGGGATGCCATCTGGTTATATTAGCTTGCAATACTGCTTCCGCCAAAGCTTTGCGCAGCATTCAGATGAATGATTTACCCCAAATTGATCCTGCCCGCCGTGTGCTCGGAGTCATCCGCCCCACTGTAGAATGTGTTGGAGAGATTAGCAAGAATCAGCATATCGGTGTACTGGCAACAGCAGGCACCATCAAATCCGAATCGTATCCATTAGAAATACATAAACTATTTCCTGAAATTCAAGTCAGCGGGACAGCATGTCCGATGTGGGTATCCTTAGTTGAGAATAACGAATCACAAGACGAAGGAGCAGACTATTTTATCCGGAAGTACATCGACCAATTACTGTCAAAGGATCCTCAAATAGATACTGTCATCCTCGGATGTACCCATTTCCCTATACTCCTACCTAAAATCCGGCAATACATCCCGGATCATATCAGTGTAATTGCACAAGGAGAGTATGTTGCAGAAAGCCTGAAAGACTATCTGAAAAGACATCCCGAAATGGATGCCAAATGTACCAAGAATGGCAACTGCCAGTTTTACACGACCGAAGCGGAAGAAAAGTTTTCAGAATCGGCCTCTACTTTCCTGAAACAGCAGATTAGCGTAAAACATATCACACTCGAATAATTTTTAAGAAAATAAATAACCATTTCTCTCTCTTTTTTTTTATATTTGTAGATAACAACCCCTAATAAGTAAGATCATGAAAGAAGAAGATTATAGCAAGGCAATAGAAGTATTCTCCGGATCCCCCTGGGAAGCCGAGATCATTAAAGGGTTATTAGAAAGCAATAATATCCGTTGTGTAATCAAAGATGGAATTATGGGGACATTAGCACCCTATATCGCTCCTTCCGTATCCGTCCTCGTGACAGAGGAAGAATACGAAGCAGCCACCGAGCTAATCAGAAGTCGGGACGAGAAAGGTAGCGATTGATACGGTCCAATCCTTCTTTGATATTCTCCAATGAGTTTGCATAGGAGAAGCGTACATATCCTTCACCTCCCGTACCAAAGTCCACCCCGGGAGTAATGCCGACATGCGCATGTTCGAGTACATCGAATGCAAAGCGATAAGAGTCGGTAGTAAATTTGTGTGCGTTGGCAAAAATGTAAAATGCTCCTTGAGGTTCTACTTTAATCTCAAACCCCATTTCCCGAAGACGAGTAATCATGTACCGGCGACGCTCATCATAAATCTGTTTCATCCGTTCCACATCCGAATCAGCCTGCCGCAATGCAGCAATCCCAGCCTGTTGGGCAACGCTGGACGCACAAATAAATAGATTTTGCTGCAACTTCTGCAAAGAACGCATACAAGATTTAGGTGCA
Source organism: Bacteroides celer (assembly GCF_002632415.2). Taxonomy (NCBI): domain Bacteria; kingdom Pseudomonadati; phylum Bacteroidota; class Bacteroidia; order Bacteroidales; family Bacteroidaceae; genus Bacteroides; species Bacteroides celer. The sequence goes on from NZ_CP178209.1 coordinate 5,215,113, forward strand.
ATCAAATAACCCAGCCGAAGACCTGTCATCGCAAAACGTTTAGAAAATCCGTTCAAGACAAAAGCCTGATCGGTATATTCAAGAATGCTGTGCGCACGTCCTTCATAGACAAGTCCATGATAAATCTCATCCGAAATAACAGGAACTCCCAGTGCTGCCACTTCTCTCAAGAATTTTTCATCCAGCAACATTCCGGTCGGATTCATCGGAGAATTAATAAAGATAGCCGCTGTATGTGGATTCACACATTTACGAATAGCTTCTATGTCGTATTGCAGATATTCTTTAGACAAAGGAACCAAAACGGGTTTAGCCTGGGTAGCCAACACAAAATTACGGTAACAAGCGTATCCCGGATTGGAAAGAATCACTTCACTATCCGTATTACAGAGCAACATCAACGCAAGAAGAATGGATGGAGAAGAGCCGGAAGTCACCACAATGCAATCCGGATCTACCGTCACTCCATATTCCCGTAGATAAAAAGCAGCAATTTCCCGCCGGAGTTCCGGGTCCCCCAAAGAATGTGTATAGTGAGTAAGATGACGATCATAAGCCGCTTTTGCTGCTTCCGACACACAAGACGGTACATCAAAATCGGGTTCACCAACTTCCAAATGAATAATATCAACACCTTGTTTCTGTAATTCGTTTGCCCTCTCCAACACATCCATTACGATGAAGGAGGTCATCTGTTCTACTTGTGGATTTGTATGTTTCATTGTTTATCTTTTCTCTATCTGGCTGCAAAGATAATTCTTTTTAGCCTGTTTAGGTAGCATATCGGCAAAAAGCTCTATATTTGTGCTTTCAAATCGTTAGTAAGGATGAAACAGGAATTTACACGAATCGCAGTAAAAGTAGGAAGCAATGTATTGACACGCCGCGACGGAACGCTGGACGTTACCCGTATGTCGGCACTTGTTGACCAGATAGCGGAATTACATAAGTCCGGGGTAGAAATCATTTTGATTTCTTCGGGAGCTGTTGCTTCCGGACGCAGTGAAGTGCATCCGCAGAAAAAACTCGATAGTGTAGATCAGCGCCAATTATTTTCTGCTGTGGGTCAGGCCAAACTAATCAACCGTTACTACGAACTTTTCCGTGAGCACAATATACCTGTCGGCCAGGTACTGACAACGAAGGAAAGTTTTGGAACTCGCCGCCATTATCTGAATCAGAAAAATTGCATGACGGTAATGCTTGAAAATAATGTCATTCCTATTGTCAACGAAAACGATACGATTTCCGTCAGTGAGCTGATGTTCACCGATAATGATGAATTGTCCGGACTCATCGCTTCGATGATGGATACGCAGGCACTCATTATCCTAAGTAATATTGATGGGATTTACAATGGTTCTCCTTCCGATCCAAACTCTTCTGTTATCCGGGAGATCGGTCACGGCAAAGACTTATCCAACTATATTCAGACAACTAAGTCCAGTTTCGGACGGGGGGGGATGTTGACGAAAACCAATATTGCCCGCAAAGTTGCTGATGAAGGAATTACAGTGATTATTGCCAACGGGAAGCGGGATAATATTCTGGTAGATTTATTACAGCATCCTGAAGAAACTCTTTGTACACGTTTTATACCATCAAACGAACCGGTATCCAGCGTCAAAAAGTGGATTGCCCATAGCGAAGGTTTTGCCAAAGGGGAAATTCACATAAATGAATGCGCTACAGAAGTTCTAAACTCTGAAAAAGCTGTCAGCATCCTCCCGATTGGAATCACTCATATTGAAGGTGAATTTGAGAAAGATGACATTGTACGTATCATGGACTTTCAAGGAAACCAGGTTGGCGTTGGAAAAGTGAACTGTGACTCCAAACAGGCACAAGAAGCGATTGGCAAGCATGGAAAGAAACCAGTAGTACATTATGACTATCTATACATTGAATAATTAATAATAAGAATTTCTGTTTTATCCGATTTTAGACTAAAATTAGCTTGTTTCTGTACGGTTTTCACCACAGAGTACACAGAGGTGAATCTTGTTCATGACTGCACGGTAATAAACTGTTTCATCCTATTCTAGCAAGGGGATATTCTCACTGCAATGAGAAAAAGTTCTCATTGTAATGAGTATTTCTTCTCATCCCTATGAGTATTTTTTCTCATAGGGATAAGTATAGTTGAGAATGTTTACGGAAGTTTTTTTGAATTATAATTGTATGAGTTTACCTCATTTCTGCACCCAAATGAAGCTCTTATTCAGGTAGAATATAAGCTTCTTTAGTGAAGATAAGCGCTTTTATTTTCAGTTATATAATGTATTATAGATAGACATCTGCAACATAAATACAGGGACTTTATTTGCAAAAAACTATTAATAGCAGTATATTTGCCCTCTAAACAAACAATATAATCCCCATGCTACTAAAACATTGGAACCTTATACTCATATTTTTAACATTCTCAATTATATCTTGTGAGAGCAGTAAGAATGAACCTGAAGTAAACAGTACACCGTCATTTCCTGTCGGCAGAGAGTTTAATGTCAGTTTAAATATAGCTCCTTTTCTTGAAGTAGCCGAACAACCTTTAAGCCGTTCCACCTCCACGGTGGCTGACGGAATATATGCAGTTAATGTTTTTTGGAAAGGAAAAGGACTGACTTCTTTTCAGCCCTATGCTTCAGGCCTTTTCGATAATCCATATCGAGTAGAAATCGGGTTAATCGAAGGATATGTGTATCGCTTTGACTGCAGCTTCCTGGGATATAAAGACCGCCCATATTATACAATACAAAGTGACAGCATACTTTATGGACTTCCTTTTTCATCTACTCTGCAGAAAGAGGTGAACGGGTTAGTCAACAACGATCTAAAGATTTCAATCAATCCCCTGAATATCAATGGGGCATTTCACCAACATATTTACAAAGGAGAAATGCATATAAAATGCGATAGTATTAGTACTCACCCTACCGTCAAACGCTTTTTCGGCAGTGAGCAATTGGACTTTTCAAATCCCAATATGAATACCTCCGTTTCAATGACATTGAAACGTGCTTATTATTCTATACAATTCGTTACAGACGAACTTGCACCGGGTGACTCCATCAAAATTAAAGCAGCGGACGTTGCTCCATTTTATCTACTATATTCCAAAGATGGAACATCCCGGACGGAGGAACGAATTATCTCTATGTACGATATATCCGACTATTATACGGCCAAACTTAAGGAAGAAGAAACAATCGCTTTCACTATTTCCTACCGCCCGGCGAATGAAGAGAAATGGTATTCTCTATATACCAATCAGAGTATTAAAATGAAAAGAAACAAAAAGAACATAGTCAAAATAGTCAAGATAGATGAGCATATAGGGGATGCTACTATCTCTTTTGGTGAAGAAGCAGAAATGGAAGAATCAGAACAAGAAATAGGGAAATAATTATCATACTCAACAACTACTAAAAAAGATTCATATGAAAATCAAACATCTTATGATCGCAGGCTGTCTATTCACAGCTTTTACTCTACAATCATGTATTAAGGAGAAAGATCTGTATCAGGCACCTCCTACTACGTATTCCGAACTTAACTTACAACTGGATGGAGACTATCTCTCAACCGAACTGCCCATGGCACGCGCTACAACTCCAACCAAAATTAATGAAAGTGAAACATTAGTGGGAATCGCCATTACCATGACACCCAAAGAGGGACAGAATCCATCTTCAAAACCATACGCTTATGGTATTTTCCAGTTAGACAAGGCGAAAGATCCCAATAACCTAAAAATAAAAGTTATTGATGGATACACTTATCGCATCTCTTGCTCTATGATTGCAAATGCAAAGGACTCAATCATAAAAGACGAAAAAGGCTTCTTCGGAGCCCCTTTCGATTTGGAACGTAGCGGAAAGATCAAAGGGGAATGCCTGAACAAATTCCTGACTGCCGAACAAGCAGATGGAATCAAATTCTTATACAATATTGAAAACCCGAGAATACAAACGAGGAACGGATCACAAGACGCCTGCAACCGTCCGTTCATCGAACGTTATCATGGATTAAACGATAAAGTGGAAGTAACAGATGGTATGCAAAATCACATCATGCTCTATCGCCGTTTTTTCGGAGTAAAATTCAAACAAACAGGTTTAGAGAAAGGATGTCTTAGAATAAAACTTGAAGACGCACCAAGCATCTATTTGAATGCTAATGCAGATATTCATAAGACTGTTGAATCTGAATTAAAAATGGTCAGCATGAGAAATCTCACTGCCAATATACCTACTGGTGATAATCAACATTTAACAGAGAATGTAAAAGTGGAAGTATTTTGGGAAGAGACTCCAGGAGCAGAAGAAAAGACAATCATCAGTAGCAGTATCACATTCAAGAGAAACTATACCCATTCTATCGCACTAACCAATATCGAACATATAGGAACACCTAGTGACATAGGAATTGAAGTCGAATCAGGAGAAATGGGAGAAGATATTGAACAAGACATTCCATGGCAATGAGATAATGCCAAATAGGAGTTCGAATAACAAGCACTATACCAATATAGTACATAAATGAAAAATACGAGATTCAGAATTGAGTCTCGTATTTTTTTAGTATTAAGCTTGTAAAAAACCCAGTGAATAAGTAAAGAGGGACATTTATTTCTATTTTCAACAAGTTTTATTCACATCATTCACTATATTTGCATAGTTTATCTTTCCATTTAATGCAAAAAAGGAGCAAATGACTACAAATTTAAACGAGACCTTTGCCGCTGTACAAGTAGCAAGTCGGGAATTAGCCCTGCTGAATGATGATGTCATCAATCAGATTTTAAATGCAGTAGCTGACGCAGCAATTGCAGAAACACCTTTCATTCTTTCAGAGAACGAAAAAGACCTCGCACGGATGGACAAAAATGATCCGAAGTACGATCGGTTGAAACTGACGGAAGAACGTTTGAAAGGTATTGCCGCAGATACACGCAATGTAGCAACACTCCCCTCTCCTTTGGGTAAAGTGTTGAAAGAGAGTGTTCGTCCCAATGGAATGAAGCTGACGAAAGTCAGCGTTCCTTTCGGAGTCATAGGAATCATTTATGAAGCGCGCCCTAATGTTAGCTTTGATGTTTTCTCCCTTTGTCTGAAGAGCGGAAATGCCTGCATATTGAAAGGAGGAAGTGACGCCGATTGTTCCAACCGGGCCATCATCTGTGTGATTCACAAAGTATTGAAGAAGTTCAAAATCAATCCGCACATTGTAGAATTACTTCCGGCTGATAGAGAGGCTACGGCAGCGTTACTGAATGCTGTGGGCTACGTAGACTTGATTATCCCCAGAGGCAGCAGCAGTCTTATTCATTTCGTACGCGAGAATGCAAGGATTCCTGTCATTGAAACAGGGGCAGGTATCTGTCACACTTACTTCGATGAATTTGGGGATACAAACAAGGGAGCAAACATTATTCATAATGCTAAGACACGTAGAGTTAGCGTATGTAATGCATTGGACTGCACCATTATACATGAGAAGAGACTGGCCGACCTCCCTCTGCTTTGCGAGAAACTAAAAGACAGCCATGTCATTATTTATGCTGATCCGCAAGCTTACCAGGCATTGGAAGGCCGCTATCCTGCCGAGCTCTTGGAACATGCAAAAGCAGAAAGCTTCGGCACGGAGTTTCTGGATTATAAAATGGCTGTCAAGACTGTAAAGAGCTTCGAAGATGCCTTAGGACATATTCAGGAAAACAGTTCTAAACATAGCGAGTGTATTGTTACCGAGAACGGGGAACGTGCAGCTTTATTCACCAGAATCGTGGACGCAGCTTGCGTATACACCAATGTGTCTACCGCTTTCACTGACGGGGCACAATTCGGATTAGGAGCCGAAATCGGAATCAGCACGCAAAAGCTACACGCACGCGGTCCGATGGGACTGGAGGAAATCACTTCTTACAAATGGGTCATTGAAGGAGATGGACAAACGAGAAGAAATTGAAAATTGAGAATTAAGAATTAAAAAATAAATGATATGAAGAAATTTACTTGTGTACAGGACATTGGCGATTTAAAATCAGCCCTTGCAGAAGCATTCGAAATCAAAAAAGAGCGCTTCAAATATGTAGAACTGGGACGAAACAAGACTTTAATGATGATCTTCTTCAACTCTAGTTTACGTACCCGCCTCAGCACACAGAAAGCTGCCATCAATTTGGGAATGAATGTAATGGTACTGGATATCAATCAAGGTGCATGGAAATTGGAAACTGAACGTGGCGTAATTATGGATGGTGATAAACCGGAACATATATTAGAAGCCATTCCGGTTATGGGATGCTATTGTGATATCATTGGAGTACGCTCTTTTGCCCGTTTTGAAGACCGTGACTTTGACTATCAGGAAACTATTATCAATCAATTCATCCAATACTCCGGACGTCCTGTCTTTTCGATGGAAGCGGCAACACGCCACCCATTGCAGAGCTTTGCCGACCTGATTACCATCGAGGAATACAAGAAAACAGCACGTCCCAAAGTAGTTATGACCTGGGCTCCGCATCCACGTCCATTGCCACAGGCTGTTCCTAATTCCTTTGCCGAATGGATGAATGCAACGGATTACGAATTTGTCATCACTCATCCTGAAGGTTATGAGCTTGATCCGCAATTTGTAGGTAATGCAAAAGTAGAATATGACCAGATGAAGGCTTTCGAAGGAGCCGACTTCATATATGCCAAGAACTGGGCTGCTTATTCTGGCGACAACTATGGACAGATATTAAGCAAAGATCGTGATTGGACTGTCAGCGACCGCCAAATGGCAGTTACCAACAATGCTTATTTCATGCATTGTCTTCCGGTTCGTAGAAATATGATTGTGACAGACGATGTCATTGAAAGTCCGCAATCTATTGTGATTCCGGAAGCTGCCAACCGTGAAATCTCGGCAACTGTCGTTCTGAAAAGATTATTGGAAGGACTAAAATAACCCCAAAAAATAAAGTGCTGATAAATCAGCACTTTATTTTTCTATTTCTTTACCTGCTTCCTCCCAGGAATTAAATCCCTTATCAAGCTCAAAGACTTTATATCCCTTCTCGCTCAAAATGGCCGCAGCCTTCTTGCTTCGTTTTCCACTGCGGCAATATACAGCCACCGATTTGTCTTTTTGCAACAAAGAATCAGCCATTGAAGCAAAAGAGTCATCCATCACATTGATGTTGATCGTCTTCGTGATATGCCCCTCCGAATATTCCGCAAGCGTGCGAACATCCAGACGTTGTATATCCTCATTCTGAATAAGAGAATCAAACTCCTCTACATTCATTGATTGAAAATCCCCTTTCTGCTGACAAGAGAAAAGGGAAGAGAGAAATAAAAATATTCCCACGATTAATTGATTCAATTTAAACATATACACTCCATTATTCAATTCTGTCCCGGAGTATAGTCAAACCCAGGATCACAGTACTTATCAGATTCTATCGGAGAACCATCCTTATCGTACGTATAATATTTAAACTTTACCTTTATCGCCCGACCCGGATTCTCTTCATCTATATATTGCGCCAAAGGAACAGAAATGTAAGCACGCCGATTATAGTATTCTCCATCACTGTTCGCATCATGGTATAACAACATATTCACAATGCCATTTGTTTTAAGTTCGGACACATCTTCCACTATACCGAAAACATGTCCCTTGCCCGTACTGACCTTGAGATTCAAAATCATATTCAGATAATCCCTTCCAAGCCAGATACTGACCATCTCTACCGGATCTAGCTTTATACCGTCCTTGTAAACCGGATCATCTTCCGGTTTAGGTACCGGCGTTATGAGCGATTGCAAAGAATATATAGTAGCAGTGTTCTCACCGGAAAGCACCTCATAGTTACTCATTACACGTCTGGAAGTGTTTGGAGAGATAGTAGAACCCGTACGGTCTTCCGAAACAGTCAAGACTTCTCCCTTATCAGGAATAAGCGTTTGTATGCGACCGTCTTCTCCGGCCTCTACAGTCACAAATTCCAGTTTCACCGAAGGATAATAATAGTCATCATCTCCACAGGCAGTCATCAGGAAAAGCAATCCCCACAACCAAACAACATGTAATTTTCTTCTTTTCATCGGCAAGCTGCTAAATAATTAACTAACGGATTGGAATACATTAATAACAACTTCTCACGCAAAAAGTCTTCATCCTTATTCGGAATCTTGATCTTTGCCAATTGTTGTTCAATATAGTTCATAAACTGCTGTTTCTCTTCTTCCGTGTAATTGGACACGAATTCCGTTGTGCCATTCAGCCAATCATACGCCACATAATTTCCCGGATATATCCGGTAATTACGATGGATGCGGCGATCAAGACAGGCAGAAATACGGGCAAACAAATCCGGTTTCGGCAACGAACGGTCCAAGCCTTGCAAGTCATCATTCAAACAAGGAGCAACCTGAAAATGTACCCTGCCTTTATATCCGAAAAGACCTGTCTGCATATTAATCAAATCGTCCTGTGTCGTCTTTTTATATCCTTCGATGTCTCTCTTCAGCTGAAACTCTTGCGCTTTCAGAAAATCACACGGATCATATTCGTATGAAATAGCAAGCGGAGCAATATTCATTTCCATCAGGCGGTCTATCAAATCGCCTTCACCTCCCATTGCCAACATTTTCAATACACTGTCTTGTGTACGGTCATTCGAATCTTTTGCACGTCCTTCACGCTGCGCAATCCAAATAGACTGATTCTTCTCTGAAATGGTGTAATGCATATAACGGGACATACGCGCTGAAGATTCCAACATTTGCCGCATGGTCAACGCCCGCTGTACAATAAATGATTTATTGACACGCACCAGTTTCTTAATCCAGGGATAAATAAGCAAATTGTCGCCAATCGCAATTTCTACCGTATCCATTCCCTGGTCAATCAACAAAATAGAGAGAAAGCCCGAATCAAGAATAATATCTCTATGATTCGATATATACGTATAAGCTTTGCTTTTATCCGGTATGGCGGTATGATCCAGTGTCAGCCCGGCGGTATGATCTGCCGCTATCTTCCACAAAATGCCATAACAAAATGCCTCCTGAAAATCAAGCTTAGTCTTACAGGCACGCATTTTTTGCGCCAGAAGTTCAAATGGAACGTTCGGTATAGCACCGGTAGCAGCTTTCTGAAAAGCCGGATCGGCAATCAGCTCCTCAAAGATTTGAGGAAGTTCCTCATCATTGTAAGGACGAATTTCATTAAACTCTGTCAGATCCATAAGTCTCAAGTATTATGTGCTCAAGTATTAAGTAATAAGTATAAAGTATTAGACTGCGTACAAACCGCATGGTTAATACTTTATACTTGATACTTAATACTTAAAACTTGTTTTCAATAATATCAGTCATCACATCCTTTATATCCAGTCCGGCTGCACGCACTTGCTGGGGAATAAAACTGGTAGTAGTCATTCCCGGAGTAGTGTTTACTTCGAGAAGATTCAGTTTTTCACCGGCAGTTATAATGTAATCTACACGGATAATGCCGGAACAACCTAATATATCATAGATAGCTGAAGTCAGCATCTGTACGCGTTTGGTCAATTCATCCGAGATACGCGCAGGAGTGATTTCATCTACCTGTCCATTATATTTAGCATCATAATCAAAGAACTCATTGTGCGTCACTACTTCCGTAGGTGGAAAGATGACCGACTTCTCTTTTGTCTTATAACAGCCGCAAGTCAGTTCCGTTCCGTCCATAAACGCTTCAACAATCACCTCTTCCGCTTCTCCGAAAGCTTTAACAATGGCCGGTTGTATTTGTTCTTTTGTCTTCACTTTCGTAACTCCGAAACTCGAACCTCCCAGACTAGGCTTGATAAAACAAGGCAGGCCAATCTTTTCCACTACTTCCTCGTCAGAAACCGATTGTCCCTGGCGCAACAACAATGATTCGGCAATGCGCACTCCAAAAGCTTTCAGATATTGATTGCAGGTAAACTTGTCATAAGTAATGGCAGCCGCCAACACTCCACAACAGGAATACGGAATACGCATCATATCAAAATAGCCTTGCAGCCTGCCATCCTCACCCGGCGTACCGTGGATGGTGATATAAGCAAAGTCGAACACAACCTTCTCCGTTCCGTTCGTAAAACTAAAGTCGTTTCTATCCACCGGCACTTTGTTTCCGTCCGGTAATTGTACTTCCCAGCGACGGCCTTCCATCTCCACGATATACAAATTATACTTTTCCTTATCAATAAAGGAATAAATACCCTGTGCGCTACGCAGGGAAACTACGATTTCAGAGGTATCTCCTCCTGCTACGATAGCGATGTTGCGTTTCATTCTAATTCTCTATTACTTATATAGCCTCTCCACTTCTCGATAAGCCGGGTCATGTCATCCGGAAGTTCGGAAGTAAAATACATCTCTTCACCTGTGACGGGATGCACAAACCCCAACGTCATAGCATGCAAAGCCTGTCGGGGACAAGTGTCAAAGCAATTATTTACAAACTGTTTGTATTTACTAAAATGGGTTCCTTTCAGTATCTCATGACCGCCATAGCGTTCGTCATTGAACAGCACATGACCGATATGTTTCATGTGGACACGAATCTGATGAGTACGTCCTGTCTCAAGTATACATTCCACAAGGGTTACGTATCCCAATCTTTCCAGTACGCGGTAGTGTGTAACGGCATGTTTGCCCACTGTCGGATCGGACATCACCGCCATTTGCATCCGGTCTCTCGGATTACGGGCAATATTACCGACAATCGTTCCTTCATCCTGTTCCATAACACCCCACACCAAAGCACGATATTTGCGTTTGGTAGTCTTATTAAAAAATTGAATTCCCAGATTTGTTTTGGCATCCGGTGTCTTGGCAATCACCAGTAAGCCTGAAGTATCTTTATCGATGCGATGAACAAGTCCCACGTGCGGGTCATTGGCATCATAATCCGGTATATCCTTCATGTGCCAAGCCAGCGCATTGACCAGCGTGCCGTGATAGTTTCCGTGTCCCGGATGCACGACCAATCCCGCCGGTTTATTCACAACCATCAGATAAGGGTCTTCATAAACGATAGTAAGGGGAATATTTTCAGGAATAATTTCATTTTCATAACGGGGACGGTCCATCATCACCGTAATGACATCCAGCGGTTTCACTTTGTAGCTACTCTTCACCGGTTTGCCATTGGCCATAACGAATCCGTCTTCGGCAGCCTTCTGAATACGGTTGCGCGAAGCATTGACAATACGTTCGAACAGATATTTGTCGACTCTGACCATCGCCTGTCCCTTGTCTACAACCACGCGGAAGTGTTCGTAAAGCTGGGATTCGTCACCGACAGGTTCTATATCATCCAAATCATTCTCCAGTTCATCCGGAAGTTCTTCCTCTATCATGCGAGTCCGTTTCTGTTATTTATCTATTAAAACCAACTATCATCTTGAGCAGGTGATGATTCCGACGTAACCGGTTTCTCCGTATCCACGGAAACATCAACCGAGTCCTCTTCTTCCGACATATCACCGGAGCCGTCTCCCACCATCAATGTCAAAGAAGCTCCCAAAGGAATCTTTTCTCCGGCAGCCAACTGACGTCCCTGATACTTCACGCCGTACACCCAGTCTTTCTCACCATTTACCAATTGAATCTGATTCAGTTTAAAACCGGCATTCAGTAACTTGGCCTGTGCCTGGCGAAGCGAGCTGTTGTCCGCCACATCGGGAATGGCACGTAAAGGAACATCCAGCGTATTGACTGTCAGGTATACTGTACGTCCTTCCTTCACTTTTTCACCGGCTCCCGGTTTCAGTTCAAGAATGATACCCGCTGCTTTATCTTTGACATATTTGGTATCAGAAATCACATATACCAAACCGTGATTCCGAAACATCTTCGTAGCTTCTTCCACTGTCATTCCCTTCACATCGGGAACTACCACGCTTTCACCATGATGTGTATGTATATCAAGCCATTTCAACACACCAAATATCATCACTACCATCACCACAATCATGGCGATAATATTCACCCAGAAATATTTATTGGTTTTAAAAGAAAAGAATTCTTTAATAGTCATACGCATTGCTGTTAATATGCGCCAAAGATACGACAAAATAGTTGAACTTTTAAAAAGTAGGCGATGAAAAATGTCCCTACCTATTATGCAAAGACGCTTATCATCGCCAGAATTGCTGCAACTATAATCCCCACTCCTATAGATTTCAACAACCTTATTATAATGATACGGGTTTTCAAGTCCCGGATATACTCTACCATCGCGTATATTCGTTTATGAGTTTTATTTAATCTCACAAAGAAAAGCAAAAAGTCATAAATAAGAGCAAACAATACCGCTTTTTAACATACTATCCCCTTGAAAAACAGAGAAACAAAAAAGGCGAAGATTAAATTCTCCGCCTTTTTTGTTTCCTGATGACAAGTGATTATCACTTTTGTCCGTTGTACTCATCAGAAACAGTCAGTTTCTTTCTGCCTTTCGCACGACGAGCAGCTAATACTCTACGACCATTAGCCGATGCCATTCTCTCACGGAAACCGTGTTTGTTCTTTCTCTTTCTGTTAGAGGGTTGAAATGTTCTTTTCATTACTGTATCTTGTTTTTATGTTATTATTCTACGTAATCGGGCTGCAAAAATAGGCACTTTTTTTAAATTAACCAAGAGATAACTCATTTTTGCTCAAAAGTTTTTGTGTTTTTTACCGATTTAGATTACTTTTGCAGTCGAATTCCTGCGAAAACAATTAAATAACAATAATAGATTAAGAAAAATAGCAGTATGATTAATGCTCAAGACATCAAAAACGGAACTTGTATCCGTATGGACGGAAAGCTCTATTTCTGTGTAGAATTCCTGCATGTAAAACCAGGTAAAGGTAACACTTTTATGCGTACTAAACTGAAAGATGTAGTTAGCGGATACGTTCTCGAACGCCGTTTCAACATCGGTGAAAAGTTGGAAGATGTACGTGTAGAACGTCGTCCATACCAATTTTTGTATAAAGAAGGAGAAGATTATATCTTTATGAACCAGGAAACATTCGATCAACATCCTATCGCTCACGATCTGATTAATGGTGTTGACTTCCTGCTCGAAGGTTCAGTATTGGAAGTTGTTTCTGATGCTTCTACTGAAACTGTACTTTATGCAGACATGCCGATCAAGGTTCAGATGAAGGTGACGTACACAGAACCGGGCATGAAAGGTGATACAGCTACTAACACACTGAAACCTGCAACTGTGGAATCAGGTGCAACAGTACGTGTTCCTTTGTTCATCAGCGAGGGTGAAACAATCGAAATCGATACTCGTGACGGTTCTTACGTAGGACGTGTGAAAGCATAATTTGCAAGAACATATAAAAAATAGCCGGGAGTCCAAGGACTTCCGGCTATTTTTTATATTCATACAGTTCTATTATTTATATCCTGCAGCTTTCGCAATTCTTTTAGGAATTTCTGTATTATCAATCTTCTCACCAAACAGTTGAGAACCTGTGCCAATAGCAAATACAGGAACATAACCGGCAGAGTGTCCGCCACTTACCCATCCTATCATAGCTATTTCATCCATCACTTCTTTCGCACGTGCAGCCATCGGCTCGCTCTTAGAATACAGACTTTCAGCAAATACAACTTTATTTTTCACGAATGATTTCTCAAACTCATCACGCAACGTTTTTTCCTGTTCCCAAGAAATAGGGAATTGTTTCCAGAAGCCCATTTCTTCGCCGAGGAATGTTTTCATGTCCTCCCAAGTGACTTTATTGCCTTTTGATTTTCTCAATTCACTGATACGTTGTGAGAGTCCGTCGGTAGAATTTTTCTGATATTGCAATGCTTTCAGGTTCAACGCATATTTTCCCGTACCGAGCACGATACCACCAGTTTCATGGTCTGCGGTAATCACAATCAGCGTTTCTTTCGGATGTTTCTTATAGAATTCATAAGCTACTTTGATAGCATTATCCATGTCTTTCACTTCGTTGAACACAGTAGCAGCGTCATTAGCGTGGCATGCCCAGTCTATCTTGCCTCCTTCTACCATCAGGAAAAAGCCTTTATTATTGCCTTTAGTAAGGAAGTCAATAGCACTTTCCGTAATTTGTGCCAATGTCAAATCATTCTCTTTGCGGTCAATAGCATAAGGCAGACAAGAAGGATTGGCTCCTTCTTCCTGAATCAAGATCATCTTTTCTGCTTTTGCAGCTTTTGCCTTATAGTCATTGTAGCCACGTGCTACTGTATATCCTGCCTCTTCAAAAATAGGGAAAATGCTCGGAGCTTCTTTCTTGTCATAAGTGGTGGTAGGTTTCAAGAAACCACCGCCTGCATAAAAATCGAAATTGGCTTTCGGCAAATCAAGAGCAATTTCATAATTCATATTACGATCGGGTTGATGTGCATAAAATGCGGCAGGAGTAGCATGATCCACACTGACAGAAGTCGTTACGCCCACCTTTTTTCCTGCTTTCTTTGCTTTTTCTGCGACAGTCTGAATAGCATTTTTATCTTCTCCTACAGAAATAGCGCCATTATAAGTTTTCTTTCCTGTTGCCAATGCAGTACCTGCAGCTGCAGAGTCTGTTACTGAATTTTTAGCAGAAAAAGTGGTTGCTACGGTAGCAACCGGAAATTGAGTAAATAACAAAGGCTCGACTCCAATACGACCATTTTGAATTTCCGCCTGATACATCTCCGTACCATTTACTTGATTGACTCCCATTCCATCTCCGATGAAATAGAATACGTACTTTGCCTGCCCGTTGGCTACAACGGAGATAAGGACAAAGAACAGTGTGTAGACTAACTTTTTCATTCTCTAGTATATTTATTTTTAGATTAGTTGTCTACAAAGGTAGGAAAAAAAGAGAGATATACGGTGGATTATTGGACACTAAAAGTAGATATTTGCTTTATATACAGGCATTATTGCCTCGCATATTACGAAGCAATAACACATAGCTATCTATGAATAACATTATAGGTTCATTACATTCTGCTCGAACTGATCCTTGTCTCCGGCAGCTTTATTACGCATCCGGCTACGATAATTATAAATAGTGGCCAAAGAATATCCGAGAAAATGAGCAATCTTGTTACTGTCTACCACCCCCAGACGGATCAGGGCAAAAATACGAAGTTCCGTTGTCAGAAGTTCATCGGATTTAGGATACACTCTTCCTTCTTCTACCAGCAAATTATTGAAAGCTGAAATAAAGTTCGGGAAAAGTTTCAGAAAAGACCTGTCGAACTCATTATAGAATTCATCCCGCTCATCCCGGATAAACTGTTCGGACTTGATAGCTTTAAACAAATCTTCGATACGCGATGCCATTGCCAATTTTGCCAACGAACGACGATAAGTTTCCAGTTTGTCCAGATAGTTAACACATCTGTCCAGATAGCGGGCGATATAGACTTCTTTTATTTTTCCGGTTTGCTCCAGCTCCGCGTTGACCGCAGACATTTGTTTGTTAGCCAGACTAAGATTCCGCTGCATAACAGACAACTTCTTCATCCAACGATATAGATAGAAAATAGCAATCAGAAGAAACAAAGATAACAAACTTACACTGATTAGCATCATACGGGAAATAGCACGCTCTTTTTCTTCCTTTAGTTTATATGCCTTATCGATAATCGGGAAAAACTCCGTCACCTCAATAAACCGCAAACGAGCATTACATGCCACAGCATCTTCCATCGAGCAACTCAAGTATTTGTACGCACGGTCAATATCTCCTGATTCATACATCAGATGCGCGAGCTTTTGCAATGAGGCATATTCCCTCACCGGAGTTTCCAGATCCGCAATGGCAGTCAGAATCAGATAGTAAACTTCTTTTTCGATATCTTTCTTCATACTATAAGCTTCGGAAAGAGTATAATAAATATATACTTTCTGACGTTCATCCTGAATTTCTTTCAAAGCATTGTTCAGCATATCCACAGCGACATCGGCTTTCCCGTTCATTATGCATTTTTCGGCTAAAACAATCGTTTTGTTTGCCTCTGGAGGCATCGCAGCAATAATGGAATCTCTATATAAATCGGTTTTCTTCAAATACTTCTCTTTTTCATTCTTATTGGTCGTATAATCTGCTAACCACCCGTAGCAGGCACGATACGTCTGATAATAAGATAACCGAGTCCACTCATTCAATTTCTTAGAATCAATTCTCTCCAACTGTTCAATGGCTTCTATATACATTCCCATTACTCCCATTACCGTAGCACGATTAATGATGATCTCATACTCCAATTCCGGGCGGTTCAACAATGGAAGGATTTCCATCTCACGGTTAATATAATATAAGGACGAGTCTGCCTGATAATGCAAATAAGCACCAAAAAGAGAGGCATATAATTCATATTTTCGAACAGGATCAGTAGAATGGGCAAGTTCTAATTTCAAGTTATTAATCTCTTTCTCTTTCCGAATCTGGAAAGTCTCTTTCTTGCTTATAACTTCATCCAGCTTTTTAAGAGCAGCCGCATTATCCGTATGCATTGCACACAACGAAAAAGGAAAGAGCAAAAGAAGAAATAGCATATAAAGGGTTAGATTTTTCATAAGGTTCCTTTTTAAAGATGTTACAAATATAAGAAATATAGTAATGAAAACGAAAAATATGGGTATAACTATTTTCATTTTCACTTGTATTTTTCGGCATAAGGTATTAGAATATCCAACTAATTATCAGCAACATAGTCAGATAACAGGTTTATATTTCCATTCTAATCTCACAAAGGTGCACAGCATCCCCCTACATTTGCATCATCGGTTCTCCGAGCAAACAGTTAAAAATCTAGCTACCATGAAACGAAATTTGTTATTTGCTATTTTACTATTACTTCTATCGGGTTATCATCAAGCATTCGCCGCAACCAATATAAAGAAAGTGGCTCCTACCTTTTGGTGGGCAGGAATGAAGAATCCCGAACTACAAATACTTCTATACGGCGATGGCATATCATCCGCAGAGGTAAGTATTTCTTCTAATGACATCACCCTGCAGGACGTGGTGAAACAGGAAAATCCTAATTATCTGATCTTATATTTAGATCTTTCAAAAGCTGTTCCCCAAAACTTCGACATTCTCCTGAAACAAGGTAAAAAACAGACTAAAATACCCTATGAACTTAGACAGCGCAAAGAGAATGCTTCAGCAGTAGAAGGCTTCAACTCCAGTGATGTACTTTATCTCATTATGCCGGACCGCTTTGCCAACGGCAATCCCTCCAATGATATAATTCCCGGAATGTTGGAAGCAAACATAGACCGCAACGAACCTTTCGCCCGTCATGGCGGTGATTTAAAAGGAATAGAGAAACATTTGGATTATATTGCAGACCTCGGAGTTACGAGTATATGGCTTAACCCGATTCAAGAGAATGACATGAAGGAAGGCTCTTATCATGGATATGCCATCACCGATTACTACCAGGTAGACCGTCGCCTCGGAAGCAATGAAGAGTTTCGCAATCTCGTAAAAGCAGCCAATACTAAAGGGCTAAAGGTAGTCATGGACATGATTTTCAACCATTGCGGTTCGAACAATTATCTATTCAAAGACATGCCTGCCAAAGATTGGTTCAACTTTGAGGGAAACTACATGCAGACCAGTTTCAAAACTGCCACCCAAATGGACCCTTATACTTCCGATTATGATAAAAAGCTGGCCATCGACGGTTGGTTCACACTGACTATGCCGGACTTCAACCAACGAAACCGTCACGTAGCCACTTACCTGATACAGAGTAGTATCTGGTGGATAGAATATGCGGGTATCAACGGAATTCGCCAGGATACACATCCTTACGCCGACTTTGAAATGATGGCGCATTGGTGCAAAGCGGTCAATGATGAATATCCTTCATTCAACATTGTCGGTGAGACATGGCTGGGCAGCAATGTACTGATCTCCTACTGGCAGAAAAACAGTAAACTTGCTTATCCGAAAAACAGTTATCTTCCTACTGTCATGGATTTCCCACTGATGGAAGAAATAAATAAAGCTTTCGACGAAGAAACCACCGAATGGAACGGAGGACTTTTCAGACTCTACGAATACCTCTCACAGGATATTGTCTACGCCGATCCAATGAGTCTGCTGACCTTCCTCGATAATCACGATACTTCCCGTTTCTACCGTTCGGAGGAAGATACCAAGAACCTGAACCGATATAAACAAGCCTTGACATTCTTACTGACTACCCGTGGAATTCCACAAATATATTATGGAACTGAAATCCTGATGGCAGCCGACAAAGCAAATGGAGACGGATTACTCCGATGTGACTTTCCGGGAGGTTGGCAGAATGACGCCAAAAACTGTTTTGAAGCAACCAACCGTACTCCGCAACAAAATGAAGCCTTCTCTTTTATGCAAAAACTGCTCCAATGGAGAAAAGGAAATGAAGTCATCGCCAAAGGCAAACTAAAACATTTCGCACCCAATAAAGGCATTTATGTTTATGAACGCAAATACGGTAACCAATCAGTCGTTGTCTTTCTGAATGGAAACGACCGGGAACAGACTATTGACTTACATCCTTATCAGGAAATACTCCCCACCTCGTCTGCTCATGATTTGCTCACAGACAAAAAGATTGAATTAAGAAATGAATTAACACTTCCAAGCCGTGGGATATACCTTTTATCCTTCTAAGCTAGTTCACTACGACTTATATTTATCCAATGAAATCTGATAGATAAACAATTATAAAACAAGATACTAGCCTTTATACTAACTTGTATTTTTATTCTAATCAAGCAAAAAAGGTGAAGGTGGTTGCTACATTTGCAATATCCGAAACAAACAGGAATAGAAATATCGGTTAGCTTACAATTTAATACCATAAATAGAATGAAAAAGAAAAAGTTTTTTTCGATCATCGCATTCCTTTGCATCTCATTCATTGCGAATGCACAACAGAAACTGACCTCACCGGATGGCAATCTGGTTCTAACCTTTCAGGTTAACAAAGAAGGCGCACCAACCTACGACTTGACTTACAAAGGCAAGGTGGTAATTAAGCCGAGCACTCTCGGACTGGAATTGAAAAAAGAAGATAATACCAGAACCGACTTTGACTGGGTAGACCGCAGAGACCTCACTAAGCTCGATTCTAAATCCAATCTTTATAATGGCTTCAAGCTGAAAGATGCGCAAACGACTACCTTTGACGAAACCTGGCAACCGGTCTGGGGAGAAGAAAAGGAAATCCGCAATCAGTATAACGAACTGGCAGTCAATCTGTTTCAGCCAATGAACGACCGTTCCATCGTTGTTCGCTTCCGCCTGTTCAATGATGGTTTGGGATTCCGTTATGAATTTCCGCAACAGAAATCACTGAACTACTTCGTTATCAAGGAAGAACATTCCCAATTTGCCATGGCAGGCAACCATATCGCATACTGGATACCAGGTGATTACGATACTCAAGAGTACGACTACACCATCTCCCGTCTATCGGAAATCAGAGGTTTGATGCAACAGGCGATCACTCCAAATTCTTCTCAAACCCCATTTTCACCGACAGGTGTACAGACGGCACTGATGATGAAAACAGATGATGGTTTATACATCAATCTGCACGAAGCCGCTTTGATTGATTATTCTTGTATGCACCTCAATCTGGACGACAAAAACATGATATTCGAATCCTGGCTGACACCGGATGCAAAAGGGGATAAAGGTTACATGCAGACTCCGTACAACTCTCCGTGGCGTACGATCATCGTCAGTGATGATGCACGTAACATTCTCGCCTCCCGCATCACCCTCAACCTGAACGAACCTTGTAAGATTGCAGACGCCGCCTCCTGGATTAAACCGGTGAAATATATAGGCGTATGGTGGGACATGATTACCGGAAAAGGTTCCTGGGCTTATACAGATGAACTGACCAGCGTGAAACTTGGCGTTACAGACTACTCCAAAACCAAACCGAACGGCAAACATTCTGCCAATACAGCTAACGTGAAACGTTACATCGACTTTGCCGCAGCCAACGGATTTGATGCAGTGCTGGTAGAAGGTTGGAATGAAGGATGGGAAGACTGGTTCGGCAACAGCAAAGACTATGTATTTGACTTCCTGACTGCATATCCTGATTTCGACGTACAGGAAATCCATCGTTATGCTGCAAGCAAAGGAATTAAAATGATGATGCACCATGAGACTTCTGCATCTGTTCGCAACTACGAACGTCACCTGGATAAAGCTTACCAATTCATGGTAGACAATGGATATAACTCGGTTAAAAGCGGTTATGTGGGTAATATCATTCCACGCGGAGAACATCATTACGGTCAATGGATGAATAATCATTACCTGTATGCCGTGAAAAAAGCCGCCGATTATAAAATCATGGTCAATGCACACGAAGCAACCCGTCCAACCGGTATCTGCCGTACATATCCCAATCTGATCGGTAATGAATCCGCACGTGGAACAGAATATGAATCATTTGGAGGAAATAAAGTATACCACACGACGATTCTGCCTTTCACACGCCTGGTCGGTGGTCCGATGGATTACACTCCCGGCATCTTCGAGACTCACTGTAACCAGATGAATCCGGCAAACAACTCCCAGGTACGTTCAACCATTGCACGCCAACTGGCATTGTATGTCACCATGTATAGCCCTTTGCAGATGGCTGCCGATATTCCGGAAAACTACGAACGCTTTATGGATGCTTTCCAGTTTATCAAAGACGTCGCTCTCGACTGGGACAAAACAATCTATCTGGAAGCAGAACCGGGAGAATACATCACAATTGCCCGCAAAGCAAAAGGAACGGACGACTGGTACATAGGCTGCACAGCCGGTGAAAACGGCCACGACTCCCAATTAACGTTCGATTTCCTGGAACCGGGAAAACAATACGTCGCTACCGTATACGCAGATGCCAAAGATGCCGACTGGAAAGATAACCCGCAGGCATACACCATCAAA
Source organism: Bacteroides celer (assembly GCF_002632415.2). Taxonomy (NCBI): domain Bacteria; kingdom Pseudomonadati; phylum Bacteroidota; class Bacteroidia; order Bacteroidales; family Bacteroidaceae; genus Bacteroides; species Bacteroides celer. Next base: position 5,236,097 of record NZ_CP178209.1, read on the forward strand.
AAAGGTATCTTGAATAATAAAAGCAAACTGAATCTGCACGCTGCCAATGGCGGTGGATACGCAATCAGTATCAAAGAGGTGAAAGACAAATCAGAGGTTAAGGGATTGAAAAGACTATAAATAAAGGATAGTCTTAAAAAAAGTGTTTTCAATAGGTATTTTTAAAGAAACTTTTAAGAGAGAGAAATAATATTACTATATTGTTAACTTTAATTTTTTAAATGCATGAAGCAAGTTAAATTTAGAATTGTTCAAACGATTCTCCCCTTGTTAATAGGGATGTTTTTATCACTGGGCGCTTATGCACAGCAAATCACAGTCAAAGGACATGTGAAAGATGCTATGGGCGAACCCGTGATTGGCGCCAATGTCATTGCCAAGGGTACCACAACGGGTACCATCACTGACTTTGACGGTAACTTCACATTGAATGTTCCTCAAAATTCTATTCTGTCCATTACATTCGTCGGTTACAAAGCAGCAGAAATTAAAGCAGCTCCTTCGGTAATGGTCACACTGGAAGATGACTCTCAAGTATTGGACGCCGTAGTCGTTGTAGGTTACGGAACAGTAAAGAAAAACGACTTGACGGGATCAGTTACTGCCATCAAGCCGGATAAAATCAGCAAAGGAGTAACCACCAGCGCACAGGATATGATAACAGGTAAAATAGCCGGTGTGAATGTAATTTCCAGCGGTACTCCGGGTGGAGGAGCTACGATTCGTATTCGCGGTGGTTCATCATTGAACGCCAAAAACGATCCGTTGATCGTTATCGACGGACTGGCAATGGATAATAGCGGTGTGCAAGGTTTGACTAATCCTTTGGCAATGGTAAACCCGAATGACATCGAAACTTTCACTGTTTTGAAAGATGCTTCGGCCACCGCCATCTATGGTTCACGTGCTTCTAATGGTGTGATTATCATCACTACAAAGAAAGGGAAAGCAGGCAGCAAACCACAGGTGAACTATGAAGGTAACGTTTCCGCCGGTATACTGCAAAAGACAATAGACGTAATGGATGCCAATGAATTCAAAGGATACGTATCCAAACTTTATGGTGAAGGAAATGCTCCAAGCCCCTTCGGTGAAGCAAACACTGACTGGCAGAAAGAAATTTTCCAGACAGCCGTTAGTACAGACCATAACGTGACTGTAAGCGGTGGTTTGAAAAATATGCCTTATCGTGTTTCTTTCGGTTACACCAATCAGAATGGGATCCTGATGACATCTAATTTCGAGCGTTATACCGCCTCCGTCAATCTGGCACCCTCTTTCTTTAAAGATCACCTGAAGTTCAATATCAATGCTAAAATGATGTGGGCCAACCAACGTTATGCTGACGACGGGGCTATCGGCGCAGCTTTGACCATGGACCCGACCCAACCTGTATATGACTCTTCGGACATGTACAAAAACTTCGGTGGATTCTACCAACCGACCAGTGACGGTAGTTCATATAACGATCCGGAATGGCCGCTTACACTGGAAAGTAATTCAACCGCCAACCCTGTTTCCCTACTGAAACTAAAGAAACATACTTCCAGAAACACCAGTTTTATCAGCAATGTAGAAGTAGACTATAAATTCCACTTCCTCCCTGACCTGCATATCCATGCTAACGTAGGCGGTGACTACTCGGAAGGTAAGGAAAAGAATGTAAATTCACCTTATGCCCCGGGCTCTTATTACTATGGTTGGAACGGGACTGACTACGGCTACAAATATAACCTGTCGGTGAATGCCTATGCACAATATTCCAAAGAAATCGGGGATCATTATGTCGACGTAATGCTGGGTGGTGAAGAGCAACATTTCCACTATACCGGATATAAAGTCGGACAAGGAACAAATCCGTTAACAGGCGAAGCCTACAATCCGAATCTGCGCTCACAAACAGCCTGGGGACATCACAGTACATTAGTTTCTTATTTTGCCCGCGTAAATTATACATTACTTAGCCGTTATTTGCTGACAGCCACTTTCCGCCAGGACGGTTCTTCCCGTTTCTCTAAAGACAACCGTTGGAGTAGCTTCCCTTCTGTTGCTTTGGGATGGAAACTGAAAGAAGAAAATTTCCTGAAAAACGTAGAAGTATTGTCAGATCTGAAACTCCGCCTCGGATGGGGTATCACGGGTCAGCAGAACTTAGGCGACGATTATGATTTCCCTTATATGGCACTGTACCGCGTCAACGCAGCCGGAGGTTATTATCCTTTCGGGGATACCTATTATGGCACTATGCGTCCTAAAGCTTATAACGAAGACCTGAAATGGGAAGAGACAACGACTTATAACGCAGGTTTCGACTTTGCTTTCCTGAACGGACGTATCTCCGGCTCGATGGATTACTATTACCGGAAAACCGACGATTTAATCAATACCGTAAAGATTGCGGCGGGGACTAACTTTAATACCCAACTGATCAGCAACATCGGTTCATTAAAAAATACGGGGCTTGAATTCACCATCAATGCCAAACCTATTGTAACCAAAGATTTTGTCTGGGACTTGGGATATAACATCACTTGGAACAAAAATGAAATCACTAAACTGACCGGAGGAGATGATTCTAATTACTATGTAGAAACCGGAGGTGTATCTACTGGTATTAGCGGCGCAACCTGCCAGGTACAGAAAGTAGGTTATCCGATGAACTCATTCTTCGTTTACCAACAAGTGTATGATAAGGATGGAAAACCGATTGAAAACATGTTCGTAGACCGTAACGGAGATGGTGTCATCAACGCTTCGGACAAATATATCTATAAAAAACCTGCCGCTGACGTATTGATGGGACTGACTTCCAAATTCACTTATAAAAATTGGGATTTAAGCTTTGCCCTCCGTGCCAGCCTGAATAACTATGTGTACAATGACGTACTGGCCAGTAAATCCAGTGTCGGCAAGGGAGGAATCTTTAATCATGGCTACTATTCCAATCGCCCGACAGCTGCCGTGAATCTGGGATTTGAAGGAAAGGGAGACTATTATCTGTCCGATCGTTTCGTTGAGAATGCTTCATTCTTGCGTTGTGATAATATAACAGTAGGTTATAGCTTCAAAAATTTACTGAAGTCACAGGCTTATAAAGGTATCAACGGTCGTATTTACGGTACTGTACAGAATCCGTTTGTTATCACCAAGTACACAGGACTCGATCCTGAATCGGTTATCAGTTCAGGAAATGATGCCGGAGTAGCAGGTATTGACAGGAACATTTATCCTCATCCGATCACTATCCTGTTCGGGCTAAGTCTTCAGTTCTAAGATTGTAATTTATTAAAAAGTAGACTATTATGAAGTTCAAATATATAAAATCAATAGTTTCAGCAGCGTTGTTCCTTAGCCTGACCACCGGAATGACCTCCTGTATCAATGACCTGGATATATCTCCAATCGATCCTCAGATGACTGCCACCTTCGACCAAGATATGTACTTTACCAAACTATACGCTTCACTGGGACTTACCGGACAAAAATTGAGCGAAGATCCGGATATCGCAGTAAAGGACGAAGGTCAATCCTGTTTCTATCGCGCTCTTTTCACTAACAATGAATATGGCACTGATGAGATGATATGGACCTGGCAAGAAAATGCCGGTATTCCCGAACTAACCTATATGCGTTGGAACTCCTCTCATCAGCAGACAGAAATATTATATAATCGTTTAGCATATAATATCACACTCTGCAATTTCTTCCTGGATCAGATCGCCGGAAAAGAGGATGCTACCTCCGTTCAGCAACGTGCCGAAGCCCGTTTTCTCCGTTCCTTATTTTACTATTACCTGATGGACACCTTCGGAAAAGCTCCTTTCACCGAACACTTCTCCAAAGAGAATCCTCCTCAAAAGACGGCCTCCGAACTGTTCGCTTATATTGAAAGCGAACTGGAAAGCATCGAAAATGATATGAGCGAACCGCGTCAAGCTCCTTTCGGACGTGCCGACAAAGCTGCTTGCTGGTTGCTGCGTGCCCGTTTGTATCTCAATGCCGAAGTATACACCGGACAACCGCGTTGGAATGATGCTATCACCTATGCCGGCAAAGTGCTCGATCCCTCCAATGGATACGGATTGTGTGGAAATTACGAACAACTTTTTATGGCAGACAATGATGAAAATCCTGATGCTAAAAAAGAAATCATCCTTTCTATCCGTCAGGATGGTGTACAAGCGAAGAGTTACGGAGGAAGTTACTTCCTGATTGCTGCAACGCAAAAGAGCGACATGCCGAATCGCGGGACAAATGACCCCTGGGAATGTATCCGTACACGCAAAGCACTGGTTGACAAGTTCTTCGCAAACAGTGAGGATATTCCTTTCACCGAATATACCGATAATAAATGGCAGAATGTGAGAGATGTGCAGGCTGCTGCAAAAGATGAACGCGCCTTGTTCTATACAACCGGTCGCAAAGCCGAACTGGAAAGTGTAGGTAAATTCACCGACGGACTTTCATTTATGAAATGGAGTAATCTGCGCTCGGACGGACAACCCGCTCACGATGCTAAAATTCCTGATACGGACATTCCGTTCTTCCGTTTGGCCGAAGCTTATCTGATTCGCGCGGAAGCCTATTTGAGAGCAGGCGACGCAAATGCACAACAAAATGCCTGGTTGGATATCAAAGCCCTCAGAGACCGTGCCAAAGCAACAGAAATACCCTCTGCCAATAACCTGACATTAGATTATATTCTGGATGAACGTGCCCGCGAATTGTATCTGGAAGGATTCAGACGCACAGATTTGATCCGTTATGGCTATTTCACCTCAAGCACCTACCTCTGGGATTGGAAAGGCGGTTCCTTTGAAGGAAACGGTGTGAGTTCGATCTATAATCTCTATCCGATACCGAAAACAGAAACGCTGACGAATACAAATATGACTCAGAATCCGGGATATTGATAGAACCTTTATTCACGTTTTAAAGACTGAAAACAATGAAAAACCTATATAAACTATTTACATTGACAATGGGGCTACTAGCTCTGTCCGCCTGTGAAGCAGACCGTGACAGCAACCCTGTGTTGAACGAACCGGATACGTTCGTACTGAATGTGCCAGCTTTTGCTTCCAACAACGTGTACGACCTTAAAAACTCCGAATCATTGGAATTGACCTGTACACAACCGGATTACGGGATTCCGATGGCAACCACTTATTCAGTACAAATTTCACTGGAAGAAAATTTCGTTGACGCTCATGCAGAGACAAATACGGAAGCTAATTATATAACTTTGGGTACTACCCATTCTTCTGCCAAAATGGAAGTAAAAGCTTTAGAATTTGCATTGGCACTGGGAGACTTGTGGAGTGCATCTTCCGATGAAGAATTTCCGATCACTCCCATACCCGTTTATGTACGCCTGAAAGCGGAACTGACCAATAGCGGTCGTGGCATCGCTTTTTCGAATGTAATTGCACTTCCCAAAGTATTGGGATATAAAGCGGTACCGCCTCTCGAATTACCTTCCAGTATATTTATCAATGGCTCGATGGCAGGTAGCAGTTGGAGCAATTGGGTGCCGTTGGCAGCAGTGAACGGAATGTCCAAGTTCTTCGGTTTATTCTATTTCGGAGGCACTGATATGTTCAAGTTCGGTACTAAAGAAGGAGAATACATCGGATTCAACGATCCACGTCTGACAATAACCTCGGATGCATTCACCGGATCGGATGATGGATTTGGCGGACAAAATATCAGCGTTAATGTCACAGGCTGGTATACAGTGGTCATGTCTGTAAGCATCAAAGGGACTGATTATGCCTTTACACTGGATATTGCTCCGGGCGAAGTTTATCTGATAGGCAATGCTATAGGAGATTGGACATTCGGCGATAAAGGTAAATTCCAGGCACCAACAACAGCAGATGCCGACTTTGTTTCACCGGTATGCACCGGAGGCGGAGAATTGCGTATGTCCGTCAAAGTTCCGGGAGAAGACTGGTGGCGTACGGAGTTCGCTATTCCTAATGGAAAGATCGTGTTCCGTGAAAACAAAAGTGTGATTGACAGTTGGTCGGAAATAGGTCCTGAATATGCGATAAACGTTAAGGCAGGGCAGAAAATAAATCTGAACTTTGTTCAGATGACCGGTTCCGTTACTCAATAATCGTTAACTTTAATAATTGAATATCATGAAAAGATTATCATATATGGCGTGTCTGTTGCTTGCTTCGGCAGCTTTCACCGCTTGCGATGAAGATTTTAAGGACTGGGCTGATCCCCAGTCCAATCCTCAGGAAGAAGCTATAACCGCAATGGTAGATATAACTCCGGTTGCCAGTATGAAACTTGAAGAACAGCCGGGCGATTCTGTGGTAATCGCCTCTGTTTCTTCGATTGCAGAAAACTTCTCACTCACAGCTTGTAATATAGAATTAGTTGCCGAAGGGCAGATATTAAATCTACCGTCAAAAGTAAAAGATGGGAATATAAAAGTCAGGTTGACAGAACTTGACCAAAAAGTGGCAAGTTTGTATAAGTCACAAAAATCTGTAGAGCGCGAAGTCACTTTAAAACTCACACCGATGGTCACGACAACCAATGGTGAAGCAACTTCACTGACTGATTATCCGGAAATGAAATCAGTGTTCACACCTGTTGCAACTCCGGCTGTAGATACGGAGTATTATATGGTAGGTGGGCTAAACGGCTGGCAGATGGACAAAGCGACAGCTACGAAGTTCGAAGCAGACCAAGATAATCAGTATCTCTTTTCGGTAGTCGTCGAGCCGGAAGAGAAGTTTGATTTCAAGATTGTCCCGGGAAGTGCGATAGAAGCTCCGGATGCCTGGCAAAGAGCCTTGGGTGCTTCCAAAGTAATAGAAGATCCGGATCCGGGATTATTGGCTTTCAGGGATAAAGAAGGAACCGACCCGGATAATCTCACCTGCACCGGCGGAAAGAAAATGAAAATTACGATTAATGTAGAAGATTATACATACACAATCAAGGAGGATTTGCCTGAACACATGTACATCAATGGATTTCCGTACAGTGCAGGATGGGATTGGGCAGTAGCTCCTGAAATGGTTCCTGTGACACAAACTCCCGGAATGTTCTGGAGTATACAATATTACACAGCGGGAGATCAAATCAAATTTGCTCCGGCTAGAAATTGGGAAGGTGGCTTCGGCTACAACGAAGATTTCTTATCTCCGGAAACAATAGAATTTGCCGGATTAACTCTTTCCGGAACTGACAATATTAGCATTGGTAAATCCGGATGGTATCTGGTAGTTGTCACAGTAACTGCAGAAGGAAAAACAATTTCATTCCGTTTGCCGGAAGTTTACCTGTTGGGAGGCGTGATTAACAATTCGTGGAATTGCGATGGAACGACCTTGTTCAGGATTCCGACCGATAAAACAAGCGACTTCATATCACCGGCAGCAACCGTTACAGGCATGGCACGTATTTCTACTACGGCTGTAGATGCCGGAGGCTGGTGGAAGAGCGAATTTACACTTGATCTGGCTAATGAAGGCGATGGTACTATCGTTTATCGTGAGAATAAGAACGTATCGGATAATCTAAGCGAACTTGGCTACGAATGTAATGTAAAAGCCGGTCAGAAAGTCCATATTAACTTTACGACAGGCAAAGGTAAAGTCGAATAACTATCAGACACTCTTAAACAGCGCAACGAGTAGAATCAATTACGATCATATCTCAAGTCTCCCTCTTCGGGAAAGAGGAGATTTGAGATATGATCGAAATCTGACACACTCAAAGCTAAATATAGTACCACTACATTGGAAGAAGAATTCTAAAATAAGGCTTATGAAAGACTTTAAATATATTTGGCTCCTTTTATTGCTGATACTCAACAGCTTTGGAGCTTGTTCAGATGATGATCCGTTGATGCCGGGCGAGCGTCCTTCGTCCGGAACTGATCCTGCCCCGGAAGAACAAGTTCTCCACGACGGATTCAATTTTGATCCAGTTATTCCTAAAGCGGATGAACCACTGACTATCACCTTCAAAGCACCCGAAGGAAGTAACTTCTATGGTTACGCTGACGACTTGTACTTACACTCCGGAACAGGAGCAAACTGGACAGGTGCACCTACATGGGGAGATAATCAGAATAAATACAGACTGAAAAAGGCAAAGGACAATGTGTGGAGTATCACCCTTTCCTCATCTATCCGCCATTTCTATTCTGTTGCTCCATCTACTCCCTTACAGACCATTAACCTGATTGTACGTAATGCGGAAGGCAGTCAGCAAACCTACGATTACGCAACTTTAGTAGAAGATAGTCAAAACGGATTTATCTGGGAAGAACCGCAAAAAGCCCCTCTCCCCGTATCCGGAGAAGAGAAAGAGGGTATTCATATTCATTCGGCCACTTCGATAACGCTTGTATTATATGATAAAGACAGTCAGGGCGGTCATAAAGATTGTGTATTTGTAACAGGTAATTTCAACAAATGGAAACTGGATAGTCGCTACATGATGAAATATGACGAAACAAACCATTGCTGGTGGATCACTCTGGAGGGATTGACTGCCGGTGAAACACAGTTCCAGTACTTTGTGTACAGTGCTTCGGATGGCGGTACTTACTTGTGCGATCCTTATTGTGAGCAAGCATTGGAAAAGGGAGTGGATACCAACTTTCCCACCGACGCACAAGCACCTTACGTATCAGTCGTAAGCACAAACCCACAACCCTATCAATGGAGTGCCGGAGAATTTGAGATGAAGAATAAAGAAAATCCGGTTATCTATGAGCTCTTGTTGCGGGATTTTACTTCCAGTGGAAATCTGGCAGGAGCAATGGAAAAGCTGCCTTACTTAAAAGAACTGGGAATAGATGCTATCGAACTGATGCCTGTACAAGAATTTGCAGGTAATGACAGTTGGGGATACAACACCGGACTATACTTTGCACTGGATGCCTCGTATGGAACTCAAAATGAATATAAAGCTTTTATTGACGCCTGCCATCAGAATGGAATCGCCGTTATTTTCGATGTAGTCTACAACCATACGAACAATGATAATCCGTTTGCCCGTATGTACTGGGATACGTTTAATAACCGCCCTTCCACTAAGAATCCATGGCTGAATACTGTAACACCGCATCAGAAGTATGTTTTTTCACCGGATGATTTCAATCACACTTCAGAACAAACAAAAGCTTTTGTCAAACGCAACCTGAAATATCTGTTAGATACTTACCACATCGACGGTTTCCGTTTCGATTTCACCAAAGGTTTCACACAGAAACAGACAACAGGTGATGATGATTTGGCGGCAACCGACCCTGCTCGTGTATCAGTACTGAAAGAATACTACGAAGCCGTAAAAGCTGTCAAAGAAGATGCAATGGTTATCATGGAACATTTCTGTGCAAATGAAGAAACAACTTTAGCCACAGAAGGAATTCATTTTTGGAGGAATATGAACCATTCTTATTGTCAGTCGGCTATGGGCTGGAAAGATAATAGTGATTTCTCCGGATTATATGACACCACCCGTCCGAATCAATTTGTGGGCTATATGGAAAGTCATGACGAAGAGCGGTGTGCCTATAAACAGATTGAATACGGAAATGGAGCCTTAAAAACCAACCTGTCCGAACGGCTCAAACAGTTATCATCCAACGCCGCATTCTTCTTTACGGTTCCAGGTCCGAAAATGCTTTGGCAATTCGGCGAAATGGGGTATGATATTTCAATAGACGAAAATGGACGTACCGGAAAGAAACCAGTCCTTTGGGAATATCAGACAGAGCGTAAAAGCTTGGTAGATATTTATACAAAACTAATCACTCTACGGACAACACACTCCGATTTATTCAACGCTTCTTCTCAATTTACCTGGAAAGTCAGTTATAATGATTGGGATAATGGACGTACACTGACATTGAAAGCTGTGAATGGGAAACAACTTCATGTGTATGCGAATTTCACCAATGCATCTATCGATTATACTATTCCTGAAGGTACATGGTATCTATATCTGGAAAATGGGAATCCCGTGGAGGGAGAAAAAAAGATCAGTGTTCCTGCACACGAGTTCCGCTTATACACCAACTTTGCCGAATAACGAGCGGGTGTTTTGAGCAGAAAGGAAGATTTAACTAATAAGCATTGAAGATTCTCTAACGACAAAGGCACAAAGATGGCAGGTTATTTTTCTGCTACTTCTTTGTGCCCTTGTTTTATATTTTGTTCCGTATTATGCCTGACCTTTTATTTTGTTGAAACATAATTAGACCTGTGTCTCTCCCTCGATATACTCTTCCAAAAAGAGATTCTCTCCGTCAAACACGGCATAAGAGAAGAAGTTAATCCAGTCTCCCAAAATCAACACACGGGAGGTGGCGCTCAACATCAAATCCAGTTCAATGTGACGATGTCCGTAAATAAAGAAGTTGATATTGGGATGGCTTTTCAAGTAGTCTTTGGTATATAGTACCAAGTGTTCCTTGTTTTCTCCCATATAATCCGGTTCCTTTCCGTCCGCCCGTTTTTGTCGGCTGTGCTTAGCCCATGTTAAACCCAATTCAACACTCCAGCGGGGATGAATAGCAGAAAACATCGTTTGCAAAGTTTTGCTGTGGAACATCGAACGAAGTAGCTTGAACTTCTTATCCGGATCACCCAAGCCGTCACCATGAGCAAGATAAAACTCCTTTCCGTAGATTTCAGTAGTCAATGGTTCGCGATGCATGATGACACCACACTCTTTGGTGAGATAGTCTCCACACCAGATGTCATGATTACCTATAAAAAAATGCACCTCTACACCCATATCTGTTAGTTCGGAGAGCTTCCCCAAGAAACGGGTGTACCCCTTAGGAACTACCAGCCGGAATTCATACCAGAAGTCGAACATATCTCCCAGTAGATAAATGGCGGAAGCCTTATGCTTTATACTATCGAGGAAGTTCACCAAACGCCGTTCTTGAGTACGCCCGTGCTCAATAGCACGAGAACCAAGATGTGCATCGGAAAGAAAATAAATGTTCTTCATTTAATTACCAGTTACGAGATCTAATAACGAATTACAACTTATAAAATCAGAGCACTGCCTGACATAGAACGATTAAAGAAAACCTAATTCCAATTTAGCTTCTTCACTCATCATGTCTTTGTCCCACTCCGGTTCAAAGACCAGATTAATAGTAGCCGTCGTTACACCTTCCACCGATTCTACTTTCTGACGGATATCTTCCATGATAAAATCAGCCGCTGGACAATTAGGAGCTGTCAGTGTCATGTCCAGCACTGTCTCTCCATTATCGGCAACATCTATCTTATAAATCAGTCCAAGATCGTATACGTTCACCGGAATCTCCGGGTCGTACACCGTTTTCAGCATGGCTACAATCTTTTCTTCTATTTCTATTTTTTCCATAACGTCTTCAATTAATTGTGTATCGCAAAGATAGAGATAAAAAATGAAACATAAAAAATTAGGCACGGAATGAGTGTCCCCGTGCCTAAAGAATATTACATTTATTCTCTACCACCGGTTCATTAAGAAAACGTACCGGAGTAGTAAATTGTTGCAATGAGTCGTCTTAATCCAATTTCTCACCGAAATCTGTCTGTTGTTGCTCCACTTCTTTCAGTTTTAATTCATTCAGTTCACGACGGAGGCGTTCCAACTCCAGTTCAGCATCATTCTTCTTGTCCATGGAGAACGATTCGGATGGCTTAAGCAACGCTTCTTCTTTCTTATCAAATATCAATGGATACATTGGAGCGGAAGATGTTAGTTCCAGTTCACCGCTTACGGGCATCTGTGATCCCTCAAACAAAACACTGGCTCTTACCTTAATCTTTCCGGGAGTCGTGGTCGACTGGATCAATACGGGAGCACTGCCCCATTTCACCGGAGCAGGATTTGCCAATACATTAGCTCCGCCCAAAATACGTCCCTCTCCTTCTACAAAGAATTTGATATAATAATTATTCAAACGCTTTACATTTCCATTCTTATCTGTGATTTCTGCCACAACAGTAACAAAATCAGATCCATCAGCACGCAGTCCGATTCCTTCGTTGTCTACTCTCAAACGAATCTGTTCTGCACGGCGGGCTGGCATTACTTTATGTGTAGCCACCACCTTACCATCCATCAGTCCCTCTGCCAGGAAATAGACGTCCGCATCATGCTTTTCACGAGTCATCTTCTTATCAACCATAAAGTCAAATACCCCGGGGAAAGTTATTACCGGAGAAGGCATTCCTTTTCGCGTCTTGTCTTTTTTATAGATATAAGTTTGCCCCTCTTTATTCACAGTCAAACGAACTTCATCGCAGTTGGAATACACCGTTACATCTCTGCTTGAGAACGGTGTCATCTCGTGAGCGATATAAACCATCGGTCCGCTTTCTGCCAAACTCTCGGAAACGACAGCCGGACGTTGCGCCTTAAACATATAATAAGAATACTTAGGCTGACGGAATACATCCATCAATCCACCATAGAACGGGTCCGGATGATATCCCCGCTGATGATCGAACGAATGCCACAAGCATCCGCCCACATGCCAGGGAGACTCTTTATACAAACCATCATAGCAAATGTAATTATAATAAGGAGAAGCGTAATGAGCAGCCTGTATAAGCATGGGCTGTTCTCCCCAGTTACGGGCTGTGCGACTTGGAGAATTGTGCGAACTCCAATCATCGACATTATCTCCCCACTCGCGTGTAAAGTAAGTAATTTTAGGATCACGTTTTGAAAGATCCATCGGATGGGCAAACTGCACCGGAAAATATTGCGAGCCTTTGGCTTGCACATCACAACCGGAATAGCAGGATGGATAAGGATATTCCTCATCAACAATCCCTTTCACACACCCGGCAAAATCTTCCGGATACCATGTCTCATTCAAGATCGGTTCCCACAGCCATACACAAGGATGATTACGGTCACGGCGAACCATATTACGTATATCATTATAAACCCGTTTGGCAAAAATGGGTTCGTCATTCCAGAATTGCCATCCCGGAGTATTCACGATAACAAACAGGCCAAGTTCATCACAAGCATCCATAAAAGCTGGGTCTTGCGGACAATGTGCATTACGGATTACTTCCAGCCCCAAATCTTTCAGTTTCTTGGCATCACGCCAGTGAATACTATTGGCAACCGCATTTCCTACAACTGCAAAATCCTGATGCCGATTAGCTCCCATCAAAGGTTTACCATAAGGTTTTCCATTCAGCCAGAAGCCATCTTTTCCCTTAAATTCGATACTACGGATACCGACGCGACGACGATAACCGTCTACTACATTTCCATTCTTATCATAAATACGCACACACAGATTATACAGATAAGGTGATTCAGGAGTCCATAAATGCGGCTGCTCCACTTTCATCTTTCCATTATGACTTGTCGCAGTCCCTTTACGGATATTCAGTTTCACATCTGACGATGCCACTTCTTTTCCTTCACGGTCTACTAAAGAATAGGAAATTTTTCCTGCAAAGCCCTGTTTGTCTTCATTACGTATATGCGCTTTCAAGAGAATATCTGCCGATTGCTCCGATACACGATCAGTGGTAATAAACAGTCCGCCTCCTGCTATTTTGTTCTCGTAATTCGGATCCGTGATAAACACATAATTATGTGCAATCAGCCAGCAATCCCGATAAATGCCTCCCAAGTAGGCGTAATCTAACACATCTTGTGGTTTTCCAGGCGCATAGGTCGGATCGTCGCTATTATCAGCCCACACCGCAATCACGTTGTCCTCTCTCCACTTCAATGCATCAGTCACATCTACCGATACGGGAAGATAGCCTCCAAAGTGCTCTGCCAATAATTTACCGTTTACATAAATCTTACTTTTACCCATAATGGCTTCAAAGTGCAGAAACAGTTTCTTCCCTTTCAATGCTTCGGATGGAGTAAAGTGTTTACGATACCATACTTCCCCCTGATAATTGATGCAACCACTAGCCTCAGTAGGAAGATACTCGATACCATTAGGTAAAGACACCACCTGCCAGGCTTTGTCGTTAAATTCTTTTGCTTCGGCACCCACCGCACTTCCTTTATAAAAGCGCCAGGCAGGATTCATCGAGTACACATCACGCCCGGTATCCGGTAACCGGAAGAAACCGGCTGTTGAAAATTCCGGCTCATGGGCATAACCCATAAAAAACAGAGATAAAAGCAGTAAGCTAACAAAGATTCGTCTCATATAAAGTTTTATTTTATAATGAATGTCATGTTGTCTGTCGCAATCAACCCAAAGATGTCTTCGACATACAAAGATAGTATATTCCAGATACGAATCCCCCTATTTGTCCTCTTCATATACAAAACAAGGATAAATAAGGGGATTCAAACTAATACCTGTCAGTTATTATTCATCCGGTTGAATGAGTAAAGGTACACTGGCACTATCGGTTCCTGTATTTTCAACATACTTGTAACCAGAGCCAGCCACCGCTTGATTCATGGATACTATTTTATCAATAAGGGCAGCAGCATCGCTTACCTTAGTTGAAGTTGGTAAGTTTCCACCCGGATTCGAAACTCCGTCGGACATAAAATAACATTCGTTTGCTGTCACTGATCCCGTTGATATTCCACAAATGGTAACAGAAGCAGTGCCAGAAAGCACAGAAGTTGAATAACATCCTGTCAAAGTTCCACCATTTTTCACCAAACCACCAATATTTCCGGACGCTTTGGCCACTATTTCACCAGCAGCAAACGAAGCGGTTACAGGTCCTTCGTTTCCTCCCACCAGACCACCGGCATTCACAGCTGTAAATGCAGTGATAGTCATCAAAGAATAACAACCAGTTATGGTTCCCTGAACATTCCAACCCACAAGTCCTCCGATGGCACCTTCACCATTACCTCTATATACAAAGGATACCTCCTTGTCAATCGAAGAACCTTGTATTTGTGCCTTAGACCACCATCCGTTCACACCGGCCAATCCACCGGCATTTACTTTACCACCGGCAACAGTCAGTACCACATTGCCTTTTACCTTACAATCCTTTATCATTGACGCACCAGTCTGATTATGTCCGGTAATAGCCCCCAACTTAGCATCTGCTCCATTGACAGTCAACGCTCCTCCATCAATAACGCAATTCTGAATCGTTCCAGTATTTATTGCTGCAAATGCTCCAGCTGCGCCTGACACTTGTTTCACTGTTACATCTTTAAGGGTTAAATTTTTAATGATACCATTATTAGTTATAAACAAACCGGTATCGTTTCCTGTTGCTTCAATTGTAAGACCGGAAATAGTCTTGCCATTGCCGTCCAATGTACCTTTAAACTCCGTAACCGGTACCCATGCCTCTTTAGTCGACATATCAAGATCAGCATCTAATGTAATTACCGTAGCAGCATTCGTCATAACAGTAGGTTCACTTGCCAAATTTATCAACCCGTCTTCTTTCTTGACTAAATACTTACCCGCTTCAGTCTCCTCATATCCCAAGTCTGCCACCAGCATAAATGATATACCATATCGCTTTCCAGCCACATATTTATATTCATCTCCTGCTACCACCGATTCGGCATTATAAAGTTCACTGATCTTTCCTTTTTTCTCTATTGTTTCCGTAGAGGAAGAATCTCCCACTTTTTCTATCGTAGCAGTAAAGGTTAATTCTGTATCCTTTGTCATGTCTGCCATCGGGAAGAAACTCAAATAACCGTATGCAACTTCATTCTTTGCCATTTCCAAACTTGTCATAGACAAAGTCAGACTATTACTTTTATCACCATACGTTTTCTCTTCTCTCGAAACTGTCAACGTTTTTGGGAAAATAGCAGCATCAGCCGAAACAACCACCTTTGTCACTTTATAGGCATCCGGTCTTCGATTGGTGAATTTAAACTGATAAAGAGCTGTCAAATGTTCAAACTTAAGATTGGTGACGGTAGTCCCATTCACCGTGCCTTTAGCAAGCATGTGCATCGTATTCTGCAGCTCTGCTTTTTGGGCACTTTGCGTAGCATCTCCCAACGTAAAAGTGAAAACATTCCCTGGAGTCGGAGCATCTTTTTTCGGATAGATTCCCCAAACAGTAGCTCCCTCTTCAAAGTTACCATTCCCTGTGAATTCCACATTTCCCGACGGTTCACTCTCATCATAATTTATGGTTGTGAAATCATAGCCATTTGTTCCATTCCAAAGTGTAACCTTATCATCGGCATTCCACATAAAGGAACTACCGTCATCTTGTACGTTGGCACGTGTAGATGATTCTCTGTCCGTATTTTCATACCCCCGGATAGAAGCAACAGCCACATAAGTCTGTGATTCTCCCCGTTGCAATTCATCCCCACCTTCAATGAAAACATCTTCTTTACAAGAGCTTAGGGTGGCTGCACTTAGCAGCCCGATTCCTAATAAAGAATAGATTTTATTCATGATTTATTTTTTTCTGTTATCAGTTATTTAAATATCACCACCATCTCCAAAATCTGATCCACCGAAGCCAGGTTCTTTCACAGCCCCCTGTAGAATCAACGGACAGTATATATTAGTTCCGGCATCCTCATTCACTTTAAAGCTAAAACCAAATTCAGGATCCTTGGCTTCTATTGCCAGATTCATCTGACGCTTCTTATCCTTGAGCTGAGTGGCTGTTACCTTACTAATTCCATTTGCCGATCCGCTTCCTACAGGATTAGTCACCGTTTCGCCTACGAAATAACACTGGTTGATTCCTGTTGAATTCGAAGCGACGAAAGCTCCCAATTTATTACTTCCGGCATTATTAGTCACATTTATCTGCGTGGTCGAGTAGCAAGCCGTCACAGTAGCATCAGCATTATTAATGGTATTCTGTGCAATGAAACCGCCAGTATTATTATGGATAGTTCCACTAATTGAACCGGCTACATAACAGGCCAGAACCGTACCGTTACTATTAGCCCCTATAAGTCCTCCTACTTGTCCGGAACAAGAAACCTCAAGTTTGGCTAATGAGTAACAACCTTTGACTTTACCGGAGTTGTTCCAGCCAACAAGTCCGCCGACACAGGATGCACCACTAGAGTTACTAGGATGCTTGATTGTTACATCTGCACCGACATACGAATTTATAATAAGAGCCGTTCCATTAAAATGCTCACCAACCAAGCCACCATAATTAGAATTACCAGCACCACTCAAATTAAGGTTAATAGTTCCACTGATAACTTGACAACCTTCTATTCTTCCTTCGGAGTTTCGACCGATCAAACCACCAAAAACTACCGGTTTTATAACGGTTGCAGTCACTCCCTTGACTGTACAATTCTGAATGACACTCGTTGAACTTTCGGCAGCCAATGCTCCTGCTCCCTCTGTGATATCAGCAGAGAAACTTACATTTTCCAAAGTCAAATTCCGGATAGTTCCCGTATTGGTAGCAATAAAACCTTTATTAGCTATTTGCAAATTGCGGATGGTAACACCATTACCTTCAAATACACCTCCAAACGCACTAATAGGTTCCCAAAGTTCATTACCCATATCAATCACTTTTATTCCATCCCCTGCCGGTTCATCGATATATTCTTTTTCTAAAGTAACAGTTGCCTTACGGTATTCATCCGCAATTTTATTCCATCCGAATAATCCAGTCTTATTATAGATATGAATATTTCCATCATCATCGATCATATAGCCCTCATCAGGAATTCTGAAACGATAATCTACCTCAAAATCCATTTTATAATGCTTGCCGGCTGCAAACTGATTGGCAGTAGCATCCATATCAAGTCCGATGTTATCCTCCAAATCTTTGACTTTTACTTTTTTCAGCAGGATAATATCCTGTTCCACTTCATTATTCAAAACGCTTACTGTAATATTCAGTTCGGTCGTACTTTTCATCAACCGGGTATCACCATAGGTTGTAGGTAATATATTCAAATACCCGTTTAATGTTTCATTCTGCGCCAATGCTTGTCCACTCATGTCAAGTGTCAGTTTGTTACGCATACCTGAAAGACTCTGTACCACTCCGTCTTCGTCGATCTTCAACTCTGCGGGAAATACATCATCATCACTCTCCAGCGTAATATAGCGAATCTTCAGTTCCCGGTCCGACGTGTTTTTCAAACCAAACTGTATCAATGCAGTCAATGGTGAAAACGTTAATGCAGGAATCTTATTATCAGTCACATCCCCGGTGGCAACCATATAGGTAGTGGCTGCCAGTTCTGCTGTTTTTCCAGTCTGAGTAAATGTCTCCGGCATAGAAAAGGTAGCCAGGTCATTAAATGTTTTTGCTTCTTTCCGTGGAAATACCGCAATCAGCTTATGGCCATTTTCTACAGCAGCTTTTCCTGTGAATTCAGCAGATTTGTCAGGTTGGTTGTCATTATACCCCGGGGTGATAGAGAAATCATAGCCGGCTCCGAAGTTGCGATTCCATAATGTAACAGCATCTCCTTTATTCCATGTATACACTCCATTCTGCAAATTGCTGCGACCCAAAGGGGCGGACTGTTTAATAGAAGCTATAAATGAATAATCAGTCAGATTCTTGTCGGTTTCGTTCCCTTCACCGTTATTTTCATTCACTATCTTGTCCTCTTCGCAAGAGGTTAGTGCCATTGCGCCCAGCAGTGCAACGCTCAATAAGTGATAAACCTTTTTCATAACTATATAAAAGTTTGTTCGATTAAATATCTTTATTTCAACAACCATTAATACATTGGTTTGTTACGCGTTGGAGTACCACTTCCAAAATAGTCGTAGGTTGGCTTCTTATAGAAACGTATCCAGTCGATTTCCATACGTGGCGTATCATTGCTAGACTTACTTTCCTGATAAGAAATATGCTTAAAGTCGTTTGCCCAACTACCATCTTTAGCAGCCTGTTCTGCCGCAGCGTCACCAAGCGCCCATTCATTACATCCGGCAAATGTCAATAGTAAATGTAACCCTTCCGTATTGTATTTGTCCGTAAACGGCCAATGTGTAGACGAGTTCCATGAAGCCGTTCCATTAGCTATTCCGGTATAGCTGCCGTCAGTCCTCATGCGTACATTCTCTTTACCATTAATACCTAAAGCAATCTCGTTATTATCTCTCCATTCCATCCAATAGATATCGAATTCATCCATATCCGATATTATCAACTGTCCTGAAGACGGTTTATACTTATCACCGGATGAAGTGGATATATCATTCCAGTGGAAAGTCTGCCAAGCGCCATTCGGATTCGCATTGGTAGCCGGATTTTCCAGAAGATCAACCTCACCATAGGTAGACCATTGCACACCTCTGATATTTCCTTGGAACCAGACTGCCGAGTTGAAAGAGTGTTTCTTTCCACGCACACGGATTCTAACTTCCACACGAGTGCCCGGCAAAACGCGTACATTGCTGGATTCCCAAGAATCAGCACCCGTAGGCACACCATCAAACTTACTTGCATAGAGGGAGGAAACTCCAAAATCTCTTGTTCCCGTAATTTCCCCTGTCACACTGATTCCCGGATCATACGCACACCACATTTTCAAATATCCATCTTGAGTCATCGTTGCATATTTCTCATTTACAACCGCTTGTACTTTCTGTGTGTTAGCCACATTCTGTGCCGCCATAAAACGTGGAGGACGATTACCATACTGATTGGGGAGTCCGGTACCTTCTGTCAAAGCATCAATCGGATGGAACTCATAAGAATTCAGGAATGTCCATCCTTCAGCAGCTAACGCTTCATTCGGATGCGGATCACCCTCCTTTATCAATAGTGCTGACGCAGCTCTGACCTCATCCCATTTTTCTACAGCCTTTTTATTGCTGGCTGATACAAATATCTGATCCGGATCTGTATAAACCCATTGCTCATTGGTTAACTCGGTGCCCGGAGTCAAACCTGCATCCGTATCAGTAACCTTAATTTCCAACTCGTCCCCATATACCGGATGAATTTCAGAATCGGTAGCAAAAGACATAGACACAGAAGTGAAAGTATTCGGTCCTTTCTCTCCTTTCACCCATATAAGTTCAGATTCAGCTGTTTTATACCCGGCTTTCACCACCAATTCGCTCGGCAGATTCTCATATTTATCCGCATCTTCACCCGCATCAATATGAACGACTACATCTTCCTTAGCTGACGCTCCTACCGTAGCGACCAGAATAAATGAGCCATACTCTTTCACCGTATTGTCCGAATTGTTCTTCAATGACAAGATGGTGTAGTGTTTATCAGATACCACAATCGGACGTTCAGCCGCATTGATCTTGTATCCTCTGACATAAGCGGTGATAGTACCCGATATAGGATATTTAGCCAGATCGTTCTTTACCTTAAATTCGGTAAATCCCTGTTTCTCACCTTTCTTCATAAAAAGATGACCGGCAAAGCCTTCAAAGACATCAGATACAGGGACATCCTTTCCTTCTACATTCTTACCTGCAAAAGTCAGAACAACGTCTATATCTTCTTCGAGTGCCAACTGATTGTCTTGCTGATCTACCTTCACAGTAAAGGTCACATTATCTCCGATAGCAGCACTTTGAGTACTGATTTCGGCCACCAGATTCCGGGCTTCTCCGATAGAGATAACCGTCTCGGTGTCATTACAGCCTGTCATTACAAGGATAAACAGGCAAATTGGTAATAATCTATAGAAATATTTCTTCATAATCTATCCTATTATATCATTATTAATGATTACCATTTCGGGTTTTGTTTCAACTTTTTGTTCAATTCCAATTCTGAAGGAGGGATCGGTAACAGATAATCCCTATCTGCATGGAATTGATATCCGCTTGGCAGAGTCCCGGCCATCGGATGTCGAGTAGACCAAGGGAATTTCACCCTCAGCCTCTCTCGGAACCGTACGTGAAAGTCTCCCTTCATACGGCTCTTCGCATTCAAATCATTTCTTTTGACGTGCATAGGGTACATATCCTACTTGCCAATGATAAAACAGATTGGGTTCTTTCTGAGCTATATAGGCTAACCAATAATGAGCAGATATGACACCTCGACGACGAAGTCTTTTATATTTCGTCTTTGCCCAATAAGCAATAGAGCGATTCAGATGGCACATAACTTTCCAAAATTCTGTTTTACCAAATTTCTCATAATAGTTTATCCATCCTCTTACGACATCATTAATATATGCTGCCACAAATCGTAGACTTCGATTATGGAGACGTTTGAGATTCCATGATTTTATTGTTTCATGTATTCTGCTTACCGATTTCTTGCTTATAGCAGGCAAATAACTTGTGAATAAGACGTTGTTGCGTTTATCTTTTGCCGCTCTTGATCTAAAAGTAAAGCCTAAATAATCAAAAGAAGTACAATGATAGTGTTTTGATGAACGACTGCTCATTTTACAGAATACTATTTTTGTCTTTTCCTCATTAAATTTCAATTTACATTCAGTAAAGCGTTCTCCAAGCCTTTCCTTTATGTATTCAGCTTGAGCCAATGTACTGCAATGACAAACACAATCATCAGCATATCTCTCAAAAGGTATGTGAGGATATTTATAAGACATCCATTTATCAAAGGTATAGTGTAGGAACAGGTTTGCTAAAATTGGACCTATGACTGAACCCTGCGGTACTCCCATGTCCCTCTTTACAATTTCTCCATCACTTCTCTGATAAGGGACAGTCAACCAACGTTTTATATAGAGAAGTATCCATTTTATATTGATATGCTTCTCCACCGCTTTCATTAATAAGCCATGGTCGATTGTATCAAAGAATTTGGATATATCTATATCTAAAACCCATGCATACTTCCAACACCGTCTTTCTGCCTTGGCTATGGCATCATGAGCAGAGCGATGCGGACGATAACCAAATGAATCTTCATGAAAACAGGGTTCGATGAGAGGCTCAATTACATTAACAACAGCCATTTGTGCAATACGGTCTTCAATAGTGGGAATCCCTAAAGGTCTTTTACCACCATTTGATTTCGGTATTTCTACAAGTTTTACTGCTTTAGGCATATAACTGCCGGAGCTCATGCGATTCCATAGACGATAAAGGTTGGAACCTAGGTTTTGCTCATAAGTGGTCATCTCTATACCATCAATGCCTGAACTACCTCTATTAAACTTTACTTTCTTAAAGGCTTCAAAGATTATTCTTTTGTCTATTTGAAATGGTTTTGCTTCTTGCATTGTGTCCTCCTTAGTTTATCAAGTTGCACAATACAGTCCGCTGAATACGTTTCCCCCTTCGCTCCCTTCTCATTACAAGAACTTCAACACTACTACGGAGAAATCCGCCACAAATTGAGACTTTGATACTTTCTGCCTTACGTGTCATGCGTCTTTGGCATTTTCTCTTGACATTCTCAATCTGCTTCTCACGTTCCATCAAAGAGCCTATATAATGGTCTTGCCGCCTACACACCGTACACCAAAGGGACAGTAAACAGGTAACCTCCCTTCTTATCATAGAGCGTAGCAGAAGCCCTATTTCTGATGTAATCTGATAACAATAACGATGCTTCATCAACGGTTCATTTACATTCAACTCCATTATACATACCTTACCATATCTTCTGACTTATTACACACAACGTTCACCACTTTTTGATTGCTCAAAACGCAGCTTGTGATGGTTTGCAACCTGTTCCTGTAAACCGATTGCGAGGGACCTACCCTCATCTCTTTGATAGTTGCAGACAAAATTTCCATGATACCAGCCAATAGCATCATGTTATAATGCCCTCGTGACACACCCGCCCATTTGTTATCATCAAGGGTCAGACGCTCTCTGATTCTTTTCTGATTATCCGGACTGTAAGATTTGAATAAAATAGATTCATCACCTACATAAGCACCTTTACCACGCTTTCCAACAATCAGTTTATCGGCTTTCCAACGCATGAGATCATCCAGCCGGAAACCTTGCAAAGCAAGTTCAGAACGGCGTTCACGACGGATTTCCTGTAAAACAGGAGTCAATGTATAACCGAAATCGGTGAAATTAGCATCCTTTGCCGGTGCCAGATATTTCACTCCTGCACGTTCACGAAGCGCTTTCAATGTCTTATTCGCTATATCATCGCTCCACATTTCCAGTTCAGCAGCAGCTTCTGCATAAGCCAAAAGACCTTCGGCATAACGAATAATAGGTAAAGCAGTCTCACCATTACCACTTACAAAGGTGGTATCTATTCCCAAACGGATGTGATAACCCGTCAAAGAACGTGTGTTTCCATCTCCTGCCAATTTAGGAGGACTAATAGTATTCTTCTTCTCATCCGTATATTCTTCCAGATGCATTGGGGTCGCAGTAGTGGCAGAAGCAAATTTGCCACCTTCATTCATCACCGTTTGAATCAATCTAGGGTCACGGCCTTCAAATGTTTCCTTAAAATCCTTAAATTTCTCATTTGTCGGATCAATAAATGTTCCATCGGCATTCAGATAATTATCCACCAGGCTTTGAGTAATTCCGGCAGCTCCTTCCGAGTCGACAACACCTACCTTCAGATTACCGTTGACATCATGAAAGACTCCTTCATCACTCGAATATTTCCTCCACAATAGCACTTCGCCCATTCCTGACAAATCTTTGCTATTGAACAATGCCGCAAAAGCATCTCCCGGATTTTGCCCGGTTTTATACAGATCAATGCCACAACCGAACAGTTCATTTCCCCAGTTAATAACTTCACCCAAGAAATAATTTGATTCGTTAGTGGAAGATGCAAAATCATCGCTGCTGTGATACTTTTCCCAAGTTCCTTCATACAACGCCACATTCATTGCCAAAACCATGGCAGCTTCTTTATTGATACAGGGCAGACGCATTATATTTTTTACTATCCTACTCCTGTTTTCATTCTATTTATATAATTGATTATTAACTTATTAATTCTTTCTTATTTCGACTATTTTCCTTATCTTTATAAGATATTATAAAACATAAACTAACATGAAAATAGGGATAATTGACCTTTGTAAACAAATAGAAGATCCTAGAATGAACCGTAAAAAGGTCCATAAAATGGAAACCATCGTCTATATATCCATTGCTGCTGTAATTTGTGGTGCCCAATCCTGGAATGAGATTGAGGAATTTGGCAATGCCAAAATTGCTTTTTTCAAAAGTCGCATACCTAATCTGGAGTTCATCCCCAGCCATGATACTTTTAATAGATTCTTTAGCATCATAAAGCCCGAATATTTTGAATTGATCTTCCGTAATTGGGTCAAACAAGTCTGTCAGGAGGTGAAAGGGGTTATAGCTATAGATGGCAAACTTATGCGTGGTCCAAGTAAATGTGACGGAGAACATACGACGGGAAAGGAAGGATTCAAATTATGGATGGTTTCCGCATGGTCCGCTGCCAATGGAATTTCTTTAGGACAAGTGAAGGTGGATGATAAAAGTAATGAAATTACCGCTATTCCATTGTTACTAAACTCTTTGGATCTCAATGATTGCATTGTCACAATTGACGCGATGGGCTGCCAGACAGATATAACACGGACCATCATTGAGCGTGACGCAAATTATATTATAGCTATAAAGGATAACAAGAAGAAAAACTATCAACTGGCCAAACAGATCATTGAAGATTATCAGGATAAAGACGAAATAATCAATAGAGTCACCAGGCATGTGTCCCAAAATACCGGACATGGAAGGATAGAGACAAGAACTTGTACTGTAGTTAGTTATGGACCTATAATGGAAAAAATGTTTAAAAAGAAACTTGTGGGACTGAAGTCTGTTGTTGGGATAAAATCGGAAAGAACAATAGTGGCAACAGGAGAATATACACAAGAGGTAAGATACTATGTAACTTCAATGGATAATACCAAACCGGACGAAATTTCCTCTGCCATCAGACAGCATTGGTCTATTGAAAATAATCTGCATTGGCAACTGGATGTTACCTTTCGAGAAGACTATAGTAAAAAGGTCAAAAATGCAGCCAGAAACTTTTCCGCAGCAACAAAAATGGCACTTACTATCCTGAAGAAGGATAAAACAACTAAAGGAAGTATGAATCTAAAAAGGCTAAAAGCTGGGTGGGATGAAAAATATTTATCAAAACTTTTACAGGATAATGATTTTTAATGCGTCTGCCCTGTTTATTGATACGAATTCCGGAATATTTACCGCGCGAATGCAACAGATTCTTCGCCTCAACCAAATCACTCAAAATAAATCGGGCTACCTCATTACGTGTCTTTGCGGGAATCTGTAATCCTGCGATTGTCGCATTCTCATCCCAAAAAGCATCCATTACCGGAATAGAACCGAATTTCTTCAATAAATCGAAATGCCAATAGGCACGTAAAAAGTAAGCCTCCCCTTTCAACGACAGTACATCTTCGTTTTCCTGTGCTTCGGGTACTTTATAATTATGGAAAAAATAGTTCACTTTACGCAGGTTCTGATAACCAGTCTGCCAATCGGAAGCTCTGCTAAACTGGTTATTCTGTCCATGCAAACGGGCATCATACTTTTCTGCAATAATATTGTCACTATTCTTTTCTTCACTGCGAACTCCCAAACCGAACTTACTAAAAGACGGCAACGTCATATATAGTCCGTTAATATAGTTTTCAACCTGTATGGCACCTGTCAGAAAATTACCGGCTTCCGGCTTGGTTATCGGTTCTCTATCCAGAAAATCTGAACAGGATGAAAATGGTAATATTGAAGCGGCTACAAAAGCCATTATATATATTCTTTTCATATCTTATGGTTTAAAAGGTAAATTCAATACCAAATACGTAGTTTTTATTCAACGGATATACCTTTCCGTTACCATTTTGTTTCATTGGGGAAGTCAATCCCGGAGCAGTTTCGTTACTACCCCCAGCCCATGTATTTACCTGATTCAAGGTTTCAGGGTCGAATACGTCCGGCAAATTGTCAATCGTGAAGAGATTATCACAAGTGAAATACACTTTCAAGTTCTCCAATCCCATCTTCTTAACCAGTTTAGGCTGGAAGTTATAAGAAATCATCAAGTTTTTGAGTCGCATATAAGCTGCGTTCAATAAATAACGTGAAGTGTTGTAACCTACGTTCGCATTATATTCAGGACTGTCGGGTTTTGTCAGACGCGGCAGGTAAGCCCCCGGGTTGTACACATTATAATAATCCAAATGTTCTTTAAAGAAGTTGGAATCACCGCTAAACAGATAAGTACTTGCAGCCATCGGGAAATCACGTTTCATGACTCCCTGGAACAATGCGGAAACTTCAAAACCTTTATAACCGGCATGTAAGTTCAGACCGAAGGAGTAACGAGGAGTCGTATTACCGATAATTTTCAAATCACCGTGATCTTTCAATGTACCCGAACCCGGATCAATTTTACCATCACGGTTCGAATCGATATATTTCAAATCACCACGTTGCCAATCCTTATTCGGTTTGAAGAAAGACATGTCTACTCCTCTCAGATATTCATCCACTTCCTGGTTGGTGAGAAACAGATCATTTGCTTCATATCCCCAGATTTCACCTAAATCCATTCCCTGGTAATAACCTTTGTTACGAACCAGACCGGTGTGGTTGTTATAAATCAATCCTTCCGGATTATTGTATTTGGTTACCACTGCTTTGTAGTCAAAGATATTGAAACCGATTCCATAACTGAAACCATTCTTCAGCTGGTCAGACCAGTTAACCGACAATTCCCATCCACGGTTACGTAGCGTTGCATTATTTACTTTAGCACGTTGGTCAACAGCAATACCGCCAATATCAGGAATTGCTTCAGCCGGGCCAATCATGTCTTTGGTCGTACGTTGGTAAATATCCGCCGTAATCGTCAAACGATTGTTAAGCAAAGTCAGGTCGAAACCTAAGTTGGCATTATCCACTTTTTCCCATGTAATGTACGGGCTTACCATAGAAGGTGTTAAAGCGACTGTACCACGTACCGGAGTAGCCGAAGTGACACCGGAAAGCAACCATGCATTTGAATAGTCCGGTCTCAATGTCATGAAGTTCAGATAATCATATAGTCCGGCTCCATTCTGATTGCCTAAACGTCCGTAAGACAAACGCACTTTCAACTGTGAAACAGGCAAGCTCCATTGCTTGAAGTAGTCGGTACGGGCAATGTCATAACCGGCAGAGAAAGAAGGGAAAAATCCCCAACGATTGCCGGAAGCGAAACGTGACGAACCATCATAACGTCCGCTAAATTCCAGAAAATAGACATTCTGGTAGTTCCAGTTCAAACGGGTATAGAATCCCATGGTTGCCCAATGGTCACGCGCTTCACTATTATAGGCTTTTCCGTTTGCATTGTCAAAAGAGAATGTATCATCGCTCATCACTCCGTCTTTATACGCATACATGCTTGAGTTTTGCTGCACTTCCATCTGGAAACCGGCCATTGCCTTAAAGAAATGGTCACCCCATTGATTCGTATATGAAGACGACACACTGGGAGACAAATAATAGTTGAATTGATTTCCACGAGTCATTGATCCCCACAAAGAATTCGAATATTCGATACCGGGATAAGAATATCCCTGCCGGGGAGCGGTAACATTCTCTATGGTTCCGTCGGGCCGTGTGGTACGGGGCTGCTTCTGCAAGAATTCATCATTCTGCACATCAAAACGAACTTTCATCTCTCCGATAATGTCCCAGCCTTTCAGAGGCGTAACAGTAGCTGCAAAAGTCATGGCATCAGAAATGCGGTTCTGCGAATAGCCCACATTGTCCAGATACAAAGCTTCATTCCATGAAGGAAGATTATAAAGCCCGGAAATAGGAACTTCAGTCACCATATTAGGCTGCGAACGAGCTATCTGATGATAAAGAATAGACATATCGGGGAGCGGGCGGGAAATCAGATTCAACGTGATATTGTTATTGAAGTTAAACTTCAACCAGTCATTCGGCTTGATCTGAAATTTGGTATTCACGTTGTATTTATCCAGAGAGTCTTCTACACGATCCAGCAAACCACCCTGGTAAGTATAACCCAGACCGACATAATAAGTCACTTTGTCCGATCCACCGGAGATACTTAGATTGTGTGAATGACGCAAAGATTTGTTTTTATAGAAATAATCAAACCAGTCGGTATTGGCATACTGCGATTCACCGCCACGCCAACCGGTATTCTCCTGATTGGCGGTAATACCGGGCAGACCTTCACCATAGGGGTTCTGCAAAAACTGATTCATCAAATCAATAGTCTCCTGTGAGAAGTATGGAGACTCACCAATTGCCGAACGGTACGCATTTTTATAATTGGCAAACTCTACAGAGTTCATCATCTCGGGCATGTTGATAGGTGCACTCATACCCACAGAACCGCGATAAGTCACCCGGGCTTTATCCTGTTTACCGCTCTTGGTCGTTACTAACACCACACCATACGCAGCACGAGCACCATACACGGCTGCTGCAGAAGCATCTTTCAATACACTGATACTTTCTATATCGGCAGGATTTACATTCTGCAAGCTCTGTTCCACACCATCCACCAATACATAAGGCTCTCCACCATTAATAGAACCGATACCGCGAATATTAAATTTGATTTCTCCGCCAACTTCACCACCGGTACCGCTTTCAGAAGCATCCGAAGCAAAGTTCAAACCAGCCACATTACCTTGTAAGGCGCTGGTTACATCCGTCACAGGACGGGTAGCGATTGCATCCGCATTAACTGTTGCTACAGCCGCTGTAATAGTATTACGTTTCTGTGTTCCCATACCGACTACCACCACTTCATCTAAAGTTTTGGAGTCTTCCTTCATCACGAACCGATTTCCTGTTAGCTTAGTGATTTTCACTTCCAAAGGAGCATAGCCCACATAGCTGACAGTTATCGTTGTACCTACTTTACCGTTAATTTTAAAGTTTCCATCCAAATCGGTAATGGTACCATCAGTAGAACCTTTCACCATAACGGTTGCTCCGATTACGGACTCGCCACGTTCGTCTACCACCTTACCAGTGATAGTGCCCTGTTGAGCAAAGAGCTCCACAGGGAAGAACAGTAAAAGCATTGAAAAGAGACACACCAGTTGCATCCTAATCTGCATTTTCTTCATAACATTATATTAAAGTTAATACTAAAAGTTTTTTTGAGTTCCATTTGCCAATAGCCCACACTATCCGGCATTGAAATACACCACAAAAATAGATTGATTGGCAGAATGGCGAGTTCATAAAATCGCCAAAATGTTTCCAAAAACATCCATATTCCGTTTTTGAACGTCTTTGTGGCGGTTTTTGGAAATATTTCTTTTGTTTTAGCGGAATTAATCATACTTTTGTTTCACTAATCTCCCCTTAATAATCTTGACTGATGAAAAAAAGTATTTGGATAAAACACTTTTTCTGCTTACTGGCTTTTCTTATCGTAGGCACATTTCCAGCAATAAGTATAGGTAACCATTACGACTTTAAACTGATTGGTTCCCAAAACGGAATGCCGTCTATCATCAGCTGTATCTATACCGAACAAAAGGGATTCATCTGGATCGGTACTCCGACAGGACTAATCAGATTTGATGGAACGGAACTCAAAAAGTACACCGCACAACCTGATAATGAAAATTCCCTGCCTAACGACAGTATCCTGCAAATTATTGAAGATAATCAGCAGACAACCTGGATACTGACCACCACAGGAATCGCCCGTTATTCTCTTATTCACGACAACTTCTTTATCCCCAAACTAAATAATCAGCCCATCATTGCCAAATCGATCTGCAAAATAGCAGACGGGCTTCTGTTCGGAGGGATCAACAAGATATATAAATATTCTTATGCCACCAACACGATTTCTCTCATACGGGAATTCAAGACCGACGAGCCGTTCATTATACGATCCATACAAATGTGGAAACCCGATACCATATTGTGTCTAAGCTGGCAACAGGGAATACTGCAAATGAACCTCAAGAATTTCGAGATAACCCCATTTCCTTTCCAATACGGGAACGACAACGTAGGAATCATCATAGACTCCCAACAAAGAATATGGCTGTCAACCTACAACAATGGCGTCAAGTGTTTCTCCGCCCAGGGAAAATTGATAGCCAGCTATACCACTCAAAACTCCCGTTTGAGCAGTGACATCGTATTGTGCATGACCGAATTCAAACAAAAAATATGGATGGGAACAGACGGGGGAGGTATCAATATCCTCGATCCCACAACCGGCAATATTACCGTACTCGAACATATCTCCGGAGATAATCATTCCCTTCCCACAAATACAATACTCTGCCTGCATAGCGACTCTGCCGGAAATATATGGGCGGGAAGTAAACGTGAAGGGGTTATCAACATTCGTGAAGTATCCATGAGAACTTACACTAATGTTGTGTTAGGGCACAACAAAGGATTAAGTCAAAGTACGGTATTACAACTATATCAGGAACCGGCTTCCGAAGAACTCTGGATCGCTACGGACGGAGGAGGTATCAATAAATTCATTCCTTCTACAGAAACATTTGTGCACTATCCCGACACTTGGGGAGACAAGATGGTCTCCATCACCGGCTTCACACCCAACGAATTGTTAGTATCTGCCTTTTCCAAAGGTATCTTCATATTCGATAAAAAGACAGGAAAGAAGCGTCCTTTCGCTATTATGAGCCCTTCATTAGAGCATCACATCCGCTATAGCGGACAGCCAATCAACTTATACCGGGATACTCCCAATTCGATCTTAATATTAAGTTCGCCTCCTTACCGCTACCATACTTCCACCCGGCAACTCACTCCTGTCCCTTGTGCCAAAGAAGTGAAAATAAAAGGCTTGTTGAGTTCCATTGGATATGATTCCACTGCCATTTACCTGAACGATCCTTATAATATATATAGACTGGATCGTAAAAAAGACACAGTGGAGATATTTGCAAGTGCTCCACAGGGATTCTTCAATGCTGTATCCAGGGATGACAAGGGCGTATTCTGGATTGCAGGCACCCGTGGCCTGTACACCTATCACCCTGATACCCGCAAATTCGAAAGAATTCCTACCACCTTATTTAATGAAGTAAATACCGTGTTATGCGACAATAAAGGAAAAGTGTGGATAGGAGCTGAACAGAAACTCTTTATATGGCTCACCGATACCAAACGTTTTGTATGGTTCGGAGAAGCGGATGGAATTTCCCCCAATGAATACTTGGCCGAGCCCCGTCTCATTTCCCCCAAAGGCAACATCTATATGGGAGGTGTAAAAGGCTTACTATGTATCAATGCAGACACTCAAATAGAAAAGAGTAGTGACTCTCCGGAAATACGCCTTGCCGAACTGACCATAAACGGAGAGAACAGGATGTATCAGCTCAATCAAGACAAGATATCCATCCCCTGGAACAGTAAAAACATTAAGATCCGTGTCATGACTTATGGTGCGGACATTCTCCGGCTCAAAGTCTATCATTTCCAAATGGGAGACCTTAAAACCGAAGGCTACAACCCTGAATTGATGATCCCATCTCTTGCTCCGGGAAGTTATCCCATCATGGTGAGCTGTAACACACAGGAAGGAAATGAAACAACTCCCCAGTTTCTTTTCACATTAAACGTACTGCCACCCTGGTACAGAAGCTGGTGGTTCGTTTCTCTCTGCATCATTGCTTGCATAGGCATTGTGGTACAAATTGTTTTCGTTCTGCTTCGACGCAAAGAAAACAAGATGAAATGGATGATGAAAGAACACGAGCAGAATGTGTATGAAGAAAAAGTTCGTTTTCTGATTAATATCAGCCATGAACTGCGAACTCCGCTCACACTCATATATGCCCCGCTAAGCCGCATATTAAAGACACTTCCTTCTACAGATGCCATTTATCCACCGTTGAAGAATATACATAAACAGGCTCAACGGATGAAAGATCTTATCAACATGGTGCTGGACGTACGTAAGATGGAAGTAGGAGAAACCAAGTTGAAACTCCAAGCCTATCCATTTAACTCATGGATAAAGGAGATTGGTGCCGATTTTACGGACGAGGGAGCTGCCCAGGAAGTGCAAATAGATTATCAGCTCGACGACAGCATAAAAGAGGTGGTATTTGACAAGGGTATGTGTACAATCGTAGTCACAAACTTATTGACGAACGCACTGAAACACAGTCCTAAAAACACAACCGTCACTATCCGTACCAGCAAAAATGACTCATACGTCCGTGTTTCCGTTTTGGATCAGGGAGAAGGTATGCAAGAGGAAGACATGGAGAAAGTATTCATCCGTTTCTATCAAGGCAAGCAGGAAATTGGCGGTAGCGGAGTCGGACTTTCATACGCCAAGATGCTGGTGGAATTGCATAAAGGTAAAATCGGAGCCATGAACAACGAAGCGGGAGGAGCCACTTTCTTCTTCGACTTACCTTTGGGATTGGAGTCGGGCGAAGTCATCTGCCAGCCGAAACCTTACATCAATGAATTGATTACACCGGACGTAGATCATGAGATCAACGCTCCCGAGACACTCGACTTCTCTACGCAGAATTACACAGTGCTATTGGTAGACGACAATCATAACCTGACAGATTTCCTCTCCAAAGAATTGAAATCCTTATTCAAAGCAATTTATATAGCACATGATGGCCGGGAAGCTTTCGAAATAGCGCAAAAGCAAGTTCCGGATATTATAGTGAGCGATGTGATGATGCCGGTTATGAATGGATACGAACTGTGCAAAGCGGTAAAAGAGAATATCGGCATCAGTCATATTCCTGTGATTCTGCTCACGGCACGCAATGATGAACAGAGCCGACTGTATGGGTATAAAATCGGGGCGGACGCTTATCTGGGAAAACCTTTTGAGATAGACACTCTTGTTAAGATTATACAGAACCGGCTATACAACCGGGAGCAAACGAAAGAGCACTATCAACATATAGGCAACTTCCCTCAACCGCTGGAGAGTACTTTCAGCCAGGCGGATGAAACGTTCTTGTTAAAGTTTAACAAGCTCATTTCCGAGAATATCAGCAATCCGTCTTTAGATATTCCTTTTATCTGCAGAGAGATCGGAATGAGTAAAACATCTCTTTACAACAAGTTGAAGGCTATCACCGATATGGGGGCAAATGACTATATCAACAAATTCAGGTTGGAGCAAGCCATTACTCTGATAAAAACCACCGATCTGACATTTACTGAAATATCAGATCAGATAGGTTTCACTACTTTACGTTATTTCAGTACTGCATTCAAACAGTACACAGGCTTGACGCCCACGCAGTATAAAAATGAATGCAGGAGTGAGAATAAATAAGATATTCTCACTTAAATAAGGTAGTATTACTAATTAGAGTAGGCCCTCATCTGCAAAGCTGAAAAATCCGTCTTCACAAACGATGACGTGATCTATCAGACGGATATTCATCGTTTCCGCCGCTTTATGGATATGCTCTGTCAAACTCCTGTCCGGTTGGCTGGGATGAATATTTCCCGAAGGATGGTTATGCACCACCGCGATTTGTGTAGCTCTTTGCAGCAATGCTTCCCGGAGAATGGTGCGCACATCGGTATAAGTTCCGTCTATGCCACCAGTACTTATACGTACCTTATCAATTAGTTTGGTTGCCTGGTTCAATAGGAGCACCCAGAATTCTTCCTGTTCCAAGTCACACATGATCGGTTGGAAAATATCATAGATATCTTTTGAGCAAGTGATTCGAAGTCTCTCTTTGGTTTCTTGCAGCTTTCTTCGTTTGCCTAATTCCAAGGCTGCCATCACTGTAATGCTCTTTGCGGGTCCCATACCTTTGAAAGAGGAATAGTCACACACTTCCCATTTTGCCAATGAATTCAGATTGTTATCACAAGACAGGAGCAGGCGTCTCATCAATTCGACAGCACTTTCTTCCGTATTTCCGGAGCCAATCAATATAGCGAGTAGTTCGGCATCACTCAATGCGGCTGCTCCCTTCTCCATCATTTTTTCCCGTGGGCGGTCTTCCAGTGCCCACTGGTTGATGGATAGTTTGTGTTTACTTTCCATTATTAATCAAATTAAGTCACAAAGATACTCCTATATAACTGAAAAAATGAATTTTGGAAGCTATAAGTCTATTTTTAGAATCCCTTTACTTCCAAATATCGTAGTTTTGCGCTATCAAGATTAATATATAAACATCTAATAAATATGAAAAAGAGAATAAGCATCTTATCCATCTTACTACTATTAGGAATGACAGTATACGCTCAAACGGATATCCCGCAGGTGATTCCCTCCTTACAACATTGGAATGGGGCAAAAGGCAAACTGACACTACCGGAAACAGGAAAGATTATAATCGCTCCGGAAGCAGAAAGCCTGTTGAAAGAAACTGCGGAAATAATGGCAAAAGACTTAAAAGATATGTTCGGCTGGAATTATCAGGTAACCTCCGGAAAACCGAAAAATCATTCTATCTATCTGTCAGTGAAAAAATCGCCTTCATCATTGGGAGAAGAAAGCTATGAACTGGATATACGCAACCATGTAACCATCGAAGCCTCCACCGTAAAAGGAGTATTCTGGGGAACTCGCACACTGTTGCAAATGATCCATAACCAGCCTTTTGGACTCATGAAAGGAAAAGCATTGGATTATCCGCAGTATGCTCACCGCGGACTGATGATTGACGTAGCCAGGAAATTTTTCACAATGGACTATTTGCAGGATTACGTAAAAATTCTCTCGTTCTATAAAATGAATGAACTGCAAATACATCTGAATGATAATGGTTTCGTTGAGTTTTTCGATAATGACTGGAACAAAACATACGCCGCCTTCAGATTGGAAAGCGACCGTTTTCCGGGACTCACATCCAAAGATGGTTCCTACACCAAAGAAGAATTCCGCAACTTCCAGCAAATGGCCGCACGATATGGAATCAATATCATCCCAGAAATTGATGTTCCGGCACACTCACTCGCTTTCACTCATTACAATCCGATACTGGCAGCCGACAAAAAAGAATATGGTATGGATCATCTCGACCTCTATAAAAAAGAGGTATATGATTTCCTTGATACTTTGTTTGACGAATATCTCTCGGGAGATCACCCGATATTTGTCGGACCGGACGTACATATCGGCACTGATGAGTACAACCTCAAAGAAGCGGAACAATTCCGCTATTTCACTGAATACTATCTGAAGTATATCACCAAATATGGAAAAAATCCGCGATTATGGGGAAGTCTGAAACACATGAAAGGAAATACCCCCGTAAATCTGAAAGGAAAAACGGTCAATGCATGGAATTATAGCTGGCTAGACTTAGAAACCGCACTGCAGGAAGGAGCCAAAGCGATTAATACATGCGATGCATTTCTATATATCGTACCAGCCGTGAATTACTACCATAACTTTCTGGATCATCAATGGATATATGAGAGTTGGTCACCACGAATGATGCAAGAGGGAGAAATGATAGAGCAGTCTACTAATTTATTAGGAGCCATGTTTGCTGTATGGAACGACCGTGTCGGAAATGGAATCAGCCAACAGGATGTACATATACGCACCTTTCCTGCCATGCAGGTTATGAGCGAGAAACTTTGGAAAGGAGAAAACACAAGAAACATACCGTTTGAAACCTTCGAAACGTGGTGCAGGACAACACCGGAAGCACCGGGCGTAAATCTACAGGCCAGCATAGATGACAGAAAAGACCTAACGCTTTCCGGCCAGGAAATTATCCTGCAAGGTAACGACTCGGTTCTTACCTCTATACCCGAAATCGGTTATCCATATAGTGTGGAATTTGAAATCTACGCAGATCCAAAGCCCAATATCGATGCGGTCTTATTCAAAGGTCCCCATTCTGTTTTCACCGCGAACTGGCAAAATACGGGTAAATTCGCATTCTCGCGCGACGGCTATGAATTCATCTTCCATTCCTATCGTTTGCCTGTGGAAAAATGGACAAAGGTTCGTGTAGAGGGAGATGCCAAAGGGACCTCACTTTACATAAACGGAGAGCTACAAGAACGTTTGGAAGGACGAATCGGTGTAGTTTACAATCAGAAAAGCCTGCGTAAAGACAGCATTTGGTATCAGGAAACACTTATCTTCCCATTGAAACAGATAGGCGACAAATTGCTGGGGTTTAAGGGAAGAATAAGAAATGTGATTTGCACTCCACTAAATGAAAAAAGATATAGCCTATAAAAATTTCTTCGATTGCATCCATTACTTTTTTTCCATGAAAGTATAACTTGTCTGACACCCGGGTGTCAGACAACATTCCTTTTAAACAAAAATAGGAATGGTAATAGGCAAATAAAAAATGGATTACTTATAAAAATTCTTTTGGAAAGCCTCAAACTCATCCTTCCCTCTGATACAACGCTGCCACCATGCGCGCCAAAAGCCTGTACCATAGCCGATAAGCTGTATAAATGCGGCGGCAATGGAATAAACGCCAATAGACAGACTTTTATTCTGAATAGTAGAATCAATGCATACGAGTAATGCATAGAGAATGATAGGCGTGAAACTGAAGAGGCAGAAGGGGGTTCCTAATAATAGAAGCGCCACTCCCAATGTAAATACGGCTGGAAGCAAATGCACCAGTTTCAGAGAATCCGGATATTTCTTATAAAGATTAATACGGGCAATGCCGGAGTTATGCACCTGCTTGAAGAATTTTTTCAAGTCAGTCCGACGTTTATGATATACCCAGGCATCAGGAAAAAGACGACAAGTGTACCCATTCTTAAAGATACGGATACTGAAATCAATATCCTCCCCAAAACGCATCTTTGAAAAACCTCCCAAAGCCTCGTACACTGCCCGGCGAACTCCCATATTAAAACTACGGGGATAGAATTTGTCCATCTTCTTTTTTCCGCCACGGATACCTCCGGTCGTGAAGAAAGAGGTCATGGAATAGTTAATTGCCTTCTGAATATCAGTGAAAGAATCGTGTGCACGGTCGGGGCCACCAAAAGCATCGGCAGGAGAAGTGGTGAGCTCCTTCTCTACCCCATCGAAGTAGCCTTCGGGAAGGATGACATCAGAATCCAATATAATAAGGTATTCGCCTTCGCTACGTTCTGCTCCGTAATTACGGGTTTGTCCCGGACCGGAATTGGGTTTAGAGAAATATTTTATATTCAACCGATCTGCATACCGGTCTACTACTCCTTTACAGGGAATGGAAGAACCATCTTCAACAACAACAACCTCAAGACCCTTAAAGTGTTGTACAGTAAGACTTTGCAATAATTCATCCACTTCATCGGGACGATTATAAACGGGAATTATGACGGAGTAACGCATATCAAAAACGGGATATAACTATTTGATATGCAAAGTAAGACAAAAAAAAGATGGACTCGAAATCGAGTCCATCTTTTTTTTGTATATCAGCAATAAAATTATTACTTATTCAGGATATCCATTGTATCCGATGCGATCAACAGTTCTTCATCTGTTGGGATCACTACTACTTTCACTTTAGAAGCAGGAGTAGAAATGATTGCTTCTTCACCGCGAACCTTAGCATTTACTTCGTTATCAAGTTCGATACCCATGAATTCCATATCCTTACAAACTTCACGACGACATTCCATCTGGTTCTCACCTACACCACCAGTAAACAGGATAATATCCACACCGCCCAATGCAGCAGCATAAGCACCGATATATTTCTTAATACGGTAATAGTACATCTTCTCTGCAAGGATAGCTTTCTCATTGCCAGCCGCACAAGCAGCCAAGAGTTCACGCATATCGCTTGATACACCCGAAATGCCCAGTACACCGCTCTTCTTGTTCAACAGATTGGAAACACCGGTTGTGTTCAAGCCTTCTTTTTCCATGATAAATGTTACTGCACCGGCATCAATATCACCGCTACGAGTACCCATCATCAAGCCTTCCAATGGAGTCAAGCCCATAGTAGTATCCATACATTTACCATCTTTGATAGCAGCGATAGAACCACCGTTACCAATGTGGCAAGTGATAATTTTCTGTCCTACCGGATTTACACCCAAGAATTCACATACACGTTTTGACACATAACGATGAGAAGTTCCGTGGAAGCCATAACGACGTACACCATACTTTTCATACAGTTCGTGAGGAATAGCATACATGTAAGCATAATCCGGCATTGTCTGATGGAAAGCCGTATCGAATACACCTACCTGCGAAATGTTAGGAAGAATAGCAGAAACTGCATTTACCCCTTTCAAGTTAGCAGGATTGTGAAGCGGAGCCAAGTCATTGCAAGCAGCGAAAGCTTCCAGCACTTCCTTGTTCAGCAATACAGATTCGCTGAAACGCTCGCCTCCGTGTACCATACGGTGACCTACTGCATTGATCTCATCCAAAGATTTAATAGCGCCGTATTCAGGATTAATCAGCGTGTTCAGGATAAACTCTACTCCTACTGTATGTTCAGGAATATCTTTCTCCAATATTTTCTTTTCACCATTCGGCAAAGTAAGTTTCAAGAATGATCCTTTCAGACCGATTTTTTCGATACCACCTTGTGCAATCACCTCTTTGGTGGTCATATCGAACAATTTATATTTAATAGATGAACTTCCGCAGTTCAATACCAGAATCTTCATGTCGTTGTCGATTTATACTTAATAGTTTATATCTAATACTTATTTATTCGCTTTTGCTGCAATGGCCTGATTAGCTGTGATAGCAATCATGCGATATACATCTTCGATAGAACAACCACGAGACAAGTCGTTTACCGGACAGGCAATACCCTGAAGAATCGGACCAACAGCGTCAGCATGTCCCAGACGTTGAACTAATTTATAAGAAATATTACCAACTTCCAAACTTGGAACGATCAGCACATTTGCTTCTCCGGCTACTGGAGAACCCGGCGCTTTGCTAGCACCCACTTCCGGTACAAGAGCAGCGTCAGCCTGCATTTCACCATCCAAATCAAGAGTAGGAGCCATCTCTTTTGCAATCTTAGTAGCTTCTACCACTTTATCCACTACTTCGTGTTTAGCGGAACCCTTGGTTGAAAAGCTCAACAGAGCTACTTTCGGATTTTCAATACCGGCAACGGCTTTCGCAGTCTGCGCAGTACAAATAGCAATCTGTGCCAGCTGATTAGCGTCCGGAACCGGAGTTACAGCAACGTCACCCATGACCAAAATGCCATTCTTTCCGTATTCAGGAGCATGAGTCAAAAGCAACATAGCACCAGACACGCAAGTGATTCCCGGCGCAGTCTTGATAATCTGCAAAGCAGGACGCAATACATTACCAGTAGTGTTACGGGCACCAGCCAACTGACCGTCAGCATCACCGCTCTTAATCATTAAACAACCAAAGAATAAAGGATCATTCGTTAACTTGCGGGCTTCTTCGATAGTCATCCCCTTCTTTTTACGAAGTTCACACAACAACTGCGCATATTCTTCGTGTTTCGGAGAAGTTTCAGGATCAATGATAGTAGCTTTACCGATGTTTCCCAATCCCCATTTTGCAGCAAGTTCATTAATTTCTGCCGGTTTACCCAGTAAAATTAGATCGGCTACTTCGTCTGTCAAAATCATATTGGCAGCTTTCAATGTGCGTTCTTCAGTTCCTTCCGGAAGAACAATACTTTGGCGATTTGCTTTCGCACGCGCCACGATTTGGTTGATTAAATTGAGCATAGATATATTGAATATTATTATAAAACGTCCTTACAATTTGTAATTTGCGGTGCAAAAGTACTCAATTTTGCAATATCCACATTACAATTTCGCCTATTTTTCTCTTCCAAGTCTAAAATATTGTAATATTTAACACTGTACTCCTATTTTTCATACCTTTGCAGCGTTTTCAAACAAAATCAATAGGTTATTAGTTATGATACGTCAGTGCGCCATTTTATTTGGCTGTTTGGCTTTGGGTGAATTAATAGTTTATCTTACGGGTATCAAGCTCCCCTCCAGCATCATCGGTATGCTGCTGCTCACCCTCTTTTTAAAATTAGGTTGGATTAAGTTACACTGGGTACAGGGATTGTCCGACTTTCTGGTTGCCAACTTAGGATTCTTTTTCGTTCCGCCCGGTGTGGCTCTTATGCTATACTTTGATGTCATTGCGGCAGAGTTCTGGCCGATAGTGACAGCGACCATTATCAGCACCGCGCTTGTACTTGTCGTTACGGGATGGGTACATCAAATCGTCCGCAAGTTCAGGCTGGCACGTCAGATTAAGCTGGCGCGCAAACTTCACCTGACGGATTTCCATCTGTCGGAGAAACTGCACCTTAAAGATAAAATCAACTTAACGAATAAAGACAAATGAGCTTCTTAGAGAATAATTTCTTCCTGTTGGCTATCACCTTCGGGATTTTCTTCTTTGCCAAATTGCTTCAGAAGAAAACAGGACTGGTATTATTAAATCCTATATTGCTGACCATCGCCCTATTAATCATCTTCCTTAAAATGACAAATATCTCATACGAGACCTATAATAAAGGAGGACATTTGATCGAGTTCTGGCTCCGCCCGGCTGTTGTTGCTTTAGGCGTACCTTTATATCTTCAATTGGA
The DNA here is from genome assembly GCF_002632415.2 of Bacteroides celer. NCBI lineage: Bacteria > Pseudomonadati > Bacteroidota > Bacteroidia > Bacteroidales > Bacteroidaceae > Bacteroides > Bacteroides celer. The sequence continues at coordinate 5,276,543 of NZ_CP178209.1, forward strand.
AATGATAAAAAAGCAGTTACTGCCTATCCTTCTGTCTCAACTGGCAGGCTGCATTGTCGGAGTTATTTCAGTAGTGCTGATTGCGAAGTTCATGGGAGCTTCCCAAGAAGTAATCCTGTCTCTGGCTCCCAAATCGGTTACGACTCCGATTGCGATGGAAGTAACCAAAGCCATTGGCGGTATTCCGTCACTGACGGCGGCAGTTGTTGTGGCAGTAGGTTTATTAGGAGCGATCTGTGGTTTTAAGACCATGAAAATCATGCGTGTAGGCAGTCCGATCGCCCAAGGGCTTTCGATGGGGACAGCCGCTCATGCTGTCGGAACTTCCACCGCAATGGATATCAGCAGCAAATATGGAGCATACGCCAGTCTGGGACTGACACTGAATGGAATCTTCACTGCACTGCTCACACCTACGATCCTTCGATTATTAGGTGTCTTGTAAAAACAAAATCTCTTGATTTTCCGTTATATAAAGAGTTAAACGCAAAAAGCAATTTTATGATTCCATTTAAAGATATCACATTAGCAGACAAAGACACAATCACCTCATTCACGATGAAAAGTGATCGCCGCAATTGCGATCTTTCATTCTCCAATCTTTGCAGTTGGAGGTTCTTATATGACACTCAATTCGCAGTGGTCGACAACTTTTTGGTATTCAAGTTCTGGGCGGGAGAACAACTTGCTTATATGATGCCCGTAGGCACAGGAGATTTGAAAGCAGTATTGTGGGAACTGATAGAAGATGCCCGCAAAGAGAACCAGCATTTCTGTATGCTGGGAGTGTGCAGCAATATGCGCGCTGATCTCGAAGCTATCCTTCCGGAACAGTTCACTTTCACAGAAGACCGCGACTATGCGGATTATATTTATTTGAGAAGTGATCTATCTACGCTGAAAGGGAAGAAATTCCAAGCGAAAAGAAATCATATCAACCGGTTCCGCAACACTTATCCGGATTACGAATACACACCGATTACCCCGGACCGTATTCAGGAATGTCTGGATCTGGAAGCAGAGTGGTGTAAAGTGAATAACTGTGACCAACAGGAGGGGACAGGCAACGAACGTCGCGCCCTGATTTATGCTCTCCACAACTTCGAGGCACTCGGACTGACGGGAGGTATCTTGCATGTGAACGGTAAAATTGTCGCATTCACATTCGGTATGCCTATCAATCATGAAACATTCGGCGTACATGTAGAAAAAGCGGATACCAGTATTGAAGGTGCGTATGCCATGATTAATTATAAATTTGCCAACCGGATTCCCGAACAATATATCTATATCAACCGGGAAGAGGATTTAGGTATTGAGGGTTTACGCAAAGCCAAACTGTCTTACCAGCCGGCAACGATTCTGGAAAAATATATGGCTTGCCTCAAAGAGCATCCCATGAATATGGTAAAATGGTAAATCCATTATAAATATGATGATAAAGGAGCAAGTAAAAGCATTGTGGAAAATCTGTTTTGACGATAGTGAAGAATTCGTTGAAATGTACTTCAGACTGCGCTATAAAACAGAGGTGAATGTCGCCATCCAAAGTGGCGATGAGGTAATCTCTGCGCTTCAGATGCTTCCTTATCCGATGACTTTTGGTGGAGAGACTGTACAGACCTCCTATATTTCAGGAGCCTGTACGCATCCCGATTTCCGAAGCAAAGGGGTCATGCGCGAGCTTTTATCACAGTCTTTCGCCCGGATGTTACGGAATGGAGTACACTTCAGCACATTAATACCGGCAGAACCCTGGTTGTTTGATTATTATGCCCGTATGGGATATGCTTCGGTATTCAAGTATTCAACTAAAGAGATCGTTTTGCCCGAGTTTATCCCTTCTAAAGAGATAGCGGTCAGTGTTGTTTCAGAATTTCAGGAGGAGGTCTATTCCTATTTGAATAAGAAGCTTTCCGAACGGGCTTGCTGTATTCAGCACACATCGGAAGACTTTCAGGTTATTATGACCGATCTTGCCATTAGTGGAGGTTATTTATTTGTAGCCAGACAGGAAAACGAAATCAAAGGAATAACCATTATATATAAAGGAGACAAACATATCATTATCAATGAGCTTTGCGCTGATGATAAGGATGTGGAATATAGTTTATTGTATGCGATCAGGCAGCACACCGGCTGCAAGCGCATGGTTCAACTACTGCCTCCTGAAGATAAACAGTCTCAACATCCGCTAGGCATGGCACGTATCATCAATGCCAAAGAAGTGCTGCAAATCTATGCCGCGGCTTTTCCTGAAGATGAAATGCAGCTGGAATTATCGGACAAACAATTGTCTGTAAACAACGGCTATTATTACCTGTGCAAAGGAAAGTGTATGTATAATACCGAGCGACTGCCCGGTGCACATATACAAATGAATATTAGCGAATTAACCAATAGAATACTTCAGCCGTTAAAGCCATATATGAGCTTGATGCTGAATTAAATTTTAGGCACGGATTACACGGATTACGCTGTTGACTTATATTAAGGCATGCCTCTAAGAGCTGTGAAACCCGTGTAATCCGTGCCTGTATTTATTTATTCAAATAACGAACCCGTTCACAGGCTGCCAATAGAAACGCACCTACTCCAAAATTCGAAGTTGAGTTTGCGTCTACCACCTGACCGGGTATCGCTTTCTCACCAATCGGTTGCACATAACCAATCTTGCCATCAGGCTGCAAAGCAACTGTTGAGAGATATTTCCATGCTTTTTCAACCACCGGCTGATATTCTGCAGCATCTAGGAAACCGTTATTGATTCCCCATTGTAAACCATAGGTAAAGAAAGCCGTTCCACTGGTTTCCGGTCCCGGTGCATGCAATGGATCGAGCATACTGCGTGTCCAGTAACCTTCCGGCTGTTGACAAGCAGCAACCGACTTAGCCAGGGTACGGAAACGATCTATATATTCCGGACGATACTTATCTGTTTCAGGAAGTTCTTTCAAGACTTTTGCCAATCCGGCCAATACCCAGCCGTCTCCACGTGCCCAAAAATCCTTTTTGCCGTTCACACTTTTGTGTTTAGGATACACGTATTTTCCATCCCGGTAATAAAGTCCGGCCTCTTCATCATACATAATACTATCAGCATAGGCGAGGTATTCATGCAGTTTCTCCAAATAGAGCGGATTCTTAGTAATGTTATACATCTTTGTCATGACCGGCATGACCATATATAAGCCATCTGCCCACCACCAATAATCATGATTGGGGGTACTCATCTGATATTCCATCACTTCGCGGGCACGGGCTATTTTCTGTGTATCCGGTTCCATATTATAGAGATCGGCATACGTCTGAAAACAAATCTGATAGTCACCGAAAAGCACATAATCATCACTTTCACCGTAACTGTACTTCCAGTTTTCCTTATGATCTGATTTTGCCCCTTTCCATTCATTATGTTCCGCCCAGGCTTTCGAGTATTCCAAATACTCCGGCTGCTTAGTCAAAAAATAAGCTTCCATATTTCCGGTGTGATAGGCAGCATTATCCCAAAAAGAACGTCCGTGTTCCGGATGATTCGTCTGCCAATAATTATTCACTTTATGAATAGTGTTTATCACTTCTTCAGCAGAAGCATCCTTCTTATCCGTACAACTTGCACAGATTGCACTGCCTAGAAAGAGTGCAGAAAAAAGAGTTGCATATAGTTTCTTCATATCTTTATTTATTTGTATCCATATTCGTTTCCAATACATATATCATTTGAGGCTCAATTTCCGCTGTGCGTTCACCGTCTCCCTGACGGCTGTGTTGTACAAAGAGATGCAGTTTCCGCTGCTTTTTCCAAAGTTCCGTATCATGAGAGGGTTCCCAGGCATCCACCGAAAAATCCGTCAGATCCGTTATCGTCCACTTACTGGTACCCACATCAGTCGTATGTGCCATCGACACACGGCTTCCCCGTTCCTCATCACGGAAAATATAAAAGACTTCTCCACCTTCTACCACAATACGCGGACGGGCAATAGGGATCATTTTCGTACCTCCGCCCTTCAAGGTAAAAGGTGTCCGGCGATCGGTTATCTGCCGTTGATGCCACATCTTCCCATCATTCCAGACGATGCGGTATTGAGGAACATCACTATCGGGTTCCCGCCAATAAGTAGCTATATACGGATTTCCTCCCGCATCGGCACTCATACTCGTCTGATTTATCAACTCACAGTTTTGAGGTAACCGACAGGCATACTCCGCATTGGACAATTTGATCGGGAGTTCATATCGTTCTCCACTCGTCTTATACCAAGTTACCCCATTATCAAAAGAACGGGCATAACAAATATCATGGTTTGTTTCCACATGCCAAGTCTCGCGCCATACCCATGAAAGATGAATCGTCCCTTTCTCATCAACATATAACTGCCAATAGGCATTCCGTTTATTTTCCCCGTCGATCAATATATCCTGCACACGAGTCCATTTATGTTCTTTCAGCGAATAACGGTTCATTACCAGATTTCCACGACCCGAAGAACCGGAGCGGTAAACAAACAATAAATCTCCTCCGGATAAAGGATAGAACTCCGGATAGGTGACATTTCCTTCGTCAACTCCGGTCATGGGCATTTTATCCCCCAGTTCCAGAGAACCGGGAGCAATGCTCCGGCAGTAATTCAATGGATGTCCGTGATGGTCAAAAGATACGTGTATGTATCCTTCTCCATCTATCATCATGCTAATTATATTATGAGCATCCTTCACATTTCCCTGATATTGGGTGCGATGTAATGTCCATTGTTCCGAATCCAGTTTCCGCTTTCCAAGTACCAGATAGCCATCGTTATCGTAATAACTGATATATTGTTCATCACCGTGTGTAACCAGCGAGTTATTCCGAAAGGCCGTCGTATTGACCGAAGTACAGCTATACCCCTTTCCCACTTCAACCAGATGCTGGGAACAGGCAATAACGGGGACGAGCATTATTCCGCAAAGTAGTAGCAGTATCCGTTTCATATTTATTTTTTATTTGTCAAAGATAGAAAGGTTCCATTTTTCATGCCAAGGGATAGTTATTTTCCCATCTTTTACCAACACAGGCAGCCATACATAACGGGAATCTTCCAAATCCTTCTTCTTCCAACGGTCGAACATGGCAATATATGCATCCTTCTTTCCGACAACGGGCTGGACATAAGTACTCTGGGCATAAAACGTTTTATCCGCATCCGGTCCCGTACAAGGGTTTCCGATTGTCTTCCATGTTCCCATAATAGAATCGGCTACTGCGATCTCGGCTATATTAGGATCCCAGCCAGTACAACCGGAGCTTAACATATAATATTTACCATTATATTTAAATACTGCCGGAGCCTCTCTCGATTCTTTTACGAAATTGCGTGTAAAACGTCCGCTCGGTTTCAGATAATCATCAGTCAGAAGGCTGATATACATCGTTTCATTATTTTCTGAAGAATAAAACTGATAAGCACGTCCATCATCATCCACAAAAACAGTCTGATCGCGACTCATCGCATTGTTCGGACGAAAACTTCCCTGATAAACGAACGGACCGACAGGAGAATCGGAAACTGCCACTCCAGCACAAGCCTTACTGTAATCAGCACTTTCCACATGGGCCCACATTACAAATTTGCCCGTTTTCTTATTATAAACCACTTTCGGACGTTCCAATACTTTGGAGGGATGCAGGTCATGATTCGGATCGTCTTTAACTGCCGGAAGTACAATACCCTCAAATTTCCAATTCAGCAAGTCTTTAGAAGAGTAACAACCTACTCCGGTCACATCCGTACGATAACACTCCCACGTAGCCCAGTCAGGCAAAATGGTTTTCCCTTTCTTGTATTCGCCATACCAATAGTAAGTGCCGTTATGATATAGAAGTCCACCACCATGGGCATTGATCGGATTCCCGTCCGTATCTTTCCAAACTTCACCGGGGATAAACTCCGTATACTTCTGTGCATGCACTGATACAGGCAGTAATGATATACAAACCACCCCTAATAATATAAACTTAATTATTCCACAATGTCTATTCATATTCATGATATTAAATAAGATTTCTTGTCTACAAAGATAGATGATACATAAAATATAAAGGTCTACTTATATGTCAAAAAAGGGCTAAAAACAATCATTCTCTATTAAATGTATGATATTATGGAGAATTTGTACTTCGAACTTAGTCCTCATTTATTATATAATACGATATAAACGAGGATTCCACTTATTAGCCCACTCCATAAAAAAGTTCGCTCGCTTTCAATCAAAGTCAATTCTCTGATCGAGCAAGTCATTTATATATACACATAAAACACCTTTCTTATATTCCATCCTCAAACGAACCTCTCCATATTTCTGCGGAGTATACCACTTGCCACCGGTTCCACGAGCCTGTGTTTTCCAACAATCCGATGTTCCCAATACATTTGTGCTGGTATATACCTTCCCTTTATATCTGATTTCAGGTTTCATCGTTTCTCCGTTTAGATAATATTCCAGATCACCGAGTTGCAACAAGCTACCTTGATAATTTTCTGCGTCAAGAGTAATCGTCTGTTCCAGCACAAAAGGCTTTTCAGGATTAAATCGTATTTCTTTGCCGGATGCCGCTATCATCTTCTTCTTTATTTTATCGGGGAATCCTTTGAAGTCGCAGGCTATTCCTGTAGAATAGCCTTGTGGATGTTGTAAACTGACAATCCAATCATAATAGTTGCCATACATCCAAGTCAGCCGCAAAGGGGTACCCTCCGAAGCCGGTATCATATAAGGACGGACATTATTCAGTTGCGAGTCTTTTGTGACTGCCTCCTTAGAAATAACCTCTCCATCTTCACTCATGATAAATCTTACAATCTCATACACCTTACCATATTTTCCCTCTACCGGTAATGAGCAATATACCTCATTAACATTCGACGGATCGATAGCCATACCGGCACTATAACACTTTTCTAAATTCGGCGTCTGATGAAAATGTCCACCGGCATTAATAAGAAAAGTCTTTTTCCACTCGTGTCCGTTCCATTTTGCATAGTAATAATCATGAGATTCTTTATTATCGCTGATACGTACCATTGCTATCACCGGATTTCCGTTCCTGTCCGAAGCTATTTGCCATACCCAGTCACGTTCAGAAGGATTATCCACTACCGTAGACGGGTACTGTTTCGCATAATCACCTGTCTTGTTCACCTTAAATGTGCCGTCGGCAATAGTAGAAAGTACGGTTCCCCTGACATCAGTCAACTGCAATGTTTTGATATCGATATAATTAAAATAAAGGAAGTTGGGAAGTTCATTATCCGGATGTCCCGTGGTGTAAGTCAAATAAATCTTATCTTTCCCGTTAGACATGTATTTCGCATACGGACGGGCGCCGGTAGATTGTACGATTTGATACGGTCCCCATACTACATCCACCTCATCTTTGTCGTCCGGTAATGAAAGCTTGGCAATAGTCGGATGCCAACCGATTCCACGCCAGCATAAATAAATATGTTCAGGATCATCCGACAGAATAAACGGAGAAGGATAAGTCGTATTATTTTTTGTTTCAATCCTCTTTTCTTCACCTAAAGTAGTAATATCCCCCGGGATTCGGGAGACTCTGTAATAAAAACAAGGTTCATCCGTATGTCTTGAATAGAAAATCATGATTCTTTCATCGGGCAATACAAGAAAAGTGGGATTGTTATGATCGTCCGGCTGAAAATACGAACGGATCAATACCTCTTCCTGTTCCTTCTTTTGAAAGTCATACTGCATCGCCTTTATATTACCATGAATATCGATGTAACCGATATATGTCTTATTTATAGTTCCCTCCTTGTTTTCATAATGCAAGGCTCTCGGATCGGCAAACCAACACCAAGCTCCTTCAGCTGCAACTTGATACCCACCGCCAGTAGGATTATTTTCTGCATTTTGGGCATTCAAATGAAAGCTACATAGATATAAAACGACAAAAATCCAAACAATCTTCTCTTTCATGATAGCAATATGTTTCTTAATTAAATATCAGTTACTTGAATGGGATTCATTACTCAAACGAAATAGTTTTTATTTCACCGTTTGATAAACAAACCGTCACCTGTTTCTTATCCTCTGACACATGGACAGATTTCACCGGTGTCAGCTCTTTTGAAGTAAAACCTCTTTTCTCATTCTTCTTCCATAATTGAAGTGTCACATATATTTTTTCACCGGATAACTGATCGGAAACCATATTTAATGCACATTTCTCACTTACAGGATGCACTCCCTCCGGATATACCGTATATGTTTTCTCCCAACCTGTCAATGGTATCATTGCCAATTCATATTTTCCGTTAGAGAGTACCGGAATATTCTGTTTACCCACCTTACAACATGTTTCCTTTATATCGGAATCCAGGCGAGGCAGGGAATAATGTCCCAAACAAATCTCCGCCGGTTCTGAAACAGTCACCTTATCTACCCGCAGAATTCCATCCGGCAGAGGAATATCCGCCAACTGATACTTCACAGTGCTATCCGTTTCGAGCACAGCGTCACGACGATAAATTCCATTTTCGAAACTTTTGAACGTATACAACCGCAACACTTCCCATTCCCCTTTTTTATTCCTTGTTCCATAATTCATGGAAATCTCCCCATTCTTCCCATCTGCCATCCAGGGGAACTCTGTATGGTAAGCCAGTTTATTATAATGTTCGGTACTGCGGAATTTCTGCCAATCTTTTGCCACAGTCTCATGACACCATGAACGCATTTCAGATCCGCCACAATTCGGGTAATTGGTTATCAATAGATTAGTTCCCTGCTGGAACTTATTATACACTTCCCCTTTTTTCAGTTCTTTCTCCCAAGGACCGTTATTTTCTGTAGCCGACCAATAGTTAGAGTTTTCCGGCAACAACAAACTAAGAAAAGCTTTTCCGCACCAATAAACACTACCCCGGCAACTATAAATCTGAACAGCAGGAGCAAAAGGTCCGTAGAAACCCATTGTCGGAACACCATCTTCCAGAAATTCCGGACGTTCTAAAAATTGCAACAACGTAGAAGAAGCTATCCTTCTCATCCATCCATAATTCACATTACCACTTTTGTCATATTCATACAAAGACAAAGGAGCAGTAACGGCAAAACGATAACAGATACTCCGCCCCCACATATTCATCCTGCCATCACGGCTGAACAGAAATGGATAATTATCAACCATGTCATGCTGATTTTCCATAAACTGCCTTGCATATTGAGGATATTGTTTCTTCCCGAACATTTCCGCCCAAATAGGTCCGTAAGTCTGATAAGCCCACGCACTATAATAGTCATAAGCCGGAGCATCATTGTACCAGCCTTCGCCCCGATAGCGTGCAAGAAGTTTTTGCAGGTTCGACTCCAGGTAGCTTTCATTCACGGCATATCCCTGATCTTTCAGAAAACTCAAGATAAAGACATTGAAAAACATCCAGTTGGAACCAATAGTCGGTCCCTCTCCATAACTCAACATGGTAGCAGCCAGTGAATCTTTCTGTTTCTTAGTGAGAGGATTCCATAATACTTCCTGTGCAGCTTTCATCGAGATTGCCAAAGAGCCCAGTTCCAACAATGTCTGACTGGGACCTCCCGTACGATGCGGAATATAACTTTTACTTTCAGGGTTAGAGATATTTATCAGTTGATAACGATAATAGTCTGCCACTTTTATCCCGTTCATCTCCAGTTCTGGATTATCTTTCAAAAGAGGAGCAGCTACAAATAGAGTCCGTGCCAAACCTTCCAGCTTTGCTACCGGAATTTCTCCCGTATTTCTCGGATATGTTTTATCCAGCTGCTTCGGAAAGTACATTTGATCGTCTAATGTGTGTATATAGTTAAATGCACCTTTTAATAAATACTCGCCCGCCTGTATCCAGTGCTGACGAGTCATTCCCGTATAAGGGCTTTTCTGATAATCCGGCTGCCGGACGGTGAATATGTTTTCCTGCGCAAAGACCACAGAGAGTTTTAATGATAAAATAGCAAACAATAAAAATAATGCAAATCTTGCTTTCATGGTAATGATATGTTTATAATGTCAGATTCATCGCAAAAGTAAAGCTTTATATACAAACATTCGTCTGAATATCATTCATAAAAGCCCAAATTTAAGTCAAAATGCCACTTTTTTCAGCTGAATGATAAATAACTGCCTTTAACAGATAGAAAAGTCGTGCTTCATAAGCCGACTTTTTTTATCTTTGTAATCTTGAAACATAGCCATGACCACCAATAGTTTGAGAAACATACGGATTCTGCTCTGCTTATTTTTCTGTTTCAGGATGACACCGTTCATATATGCCGGTGAATTCCTGTTCACCACCATCAATGCGTCGCAAGGATTGAGTGATAACCAAATACGTTATATCCTCCAGTTGCCCGACGGAAGAATGGTATTCACCACCAGCGGTAATGTAAATTTATACGACGGTGTACATTTCAGCTATCTTCACCGCACCACGGAATACGTATATCCATTAAACCAATATAACGGGCATTACCGCATTTACCAGAGTGGGGATTCTCTTTTATGGATTAAAGATACTCACAAACTGATGTGCATTGACCTGTACAGAGAGGAATACATTCCTGATTTAGATGCTTACTTTAAGAATAGAGAGATACAAGCCCCCGTAGAAGACCTTTTTGTAGACGATTCAGGACACATCTGGCTACTCATAGCTAACGAATTACTGGAATTAAACAACAAGACCCGTATAACCTTGCCCGACAAGTATTCCGGAAAATTGCAGGACCTGAATGCCGACAGTACCTCCCTATATTTATTCTATGACACAGGCGAAGTGTCCTGTTACCACATAGCCGACCAAAAAACCGTATACAACATAGCCGCTTATCCTGCATCCGAACAGGCTGAATATCAAAATACTTCTCTCGTCGTCAAAAGCGCAGACGGCTTCTATCAACTACGCAACGGGCGTAAAGGCGGTTTATTCTATTTCAATAGCCACAAGCGCACATGGAAAAAACTCTTCGAACAGAACTATACTCTCAATACCCTTATCATTACCCCTAATGGTGAGAAAGCCTATATTAGTTGCGTTCACGGGTTTTGGATTATTGACCTCCACACAGGAACACAAAAATACATCCCCCTATTGGAAACCGGAAACAGACAGATTGTTTCTACCGAAATCAGCACTGTCTTTCAAGACCGGCAAGGAGGGTTATGGCTCGGAACTTTCAATCGGGGATTATTATATCATCACCCGTCCATGCATAAACTGACTAATATAGGTCGCAATGCATTTCCCGTCTCCCCGGAAGAAGAAATCAATATTGAATCTTTCGCCGAAGATAAAGATGGAAATATCTATCTAAAAGCTCATTCCCGAGTTTATCGACTGACAGTCAATGAGCAGAAATCCCATGTATTGAAATCGGCAGCTATCCCTACAATTTCTCCTGAAATCCTGAACCGGTTGAACACCCCAAGGAACTGTTATTTCAGAAACAAAGTATATCATACATTATATACCGACACACGCGGCTGGACATGGGCAGGAACTCCTGACGGACTGGAACTTTTCACCAGCGAAAACGACTCTATCCCACGTACCTTCTATCGCGAAAACGGATTAAGCAATAACTTTATCCAGAGTATCATTGAGGATAAATATCGAGACATCTGGGTAACGACTAGTAATGGTGTCACACGCATCCACATAAATCCGGAGAATAAGAACATCAGTTTCACCCGGTTCAATCAGTTGGACGGTGCTTTGGACGGCGAATACATAAAAGATGCCGTATTCAGTTCTTCCGACGGCACTCTCTATTTGGGTGGTATTGATGGCTTTAACATATTCCATCCCGACAAGGACTCCATTCATCCGATGCTTCCTGATCCGCCGGTTTTCACAGCCTTACGCTTGTATGGAGAAAAGGTGAATACTGGAAAAGAATATGGCAACCGCATCATCCTGTCCAAGGTTGCTCCTTATACAACCGAAATCGAACTGGACTATAACCAAAACTTCCTGACTTTCGAATTTTCGGCATTGAATTATATCAATCATGAACGCACATACTACCGTTATCAACTGGAAGGTATCGACCCGCAATGGATGAGTACATTTGCAGGAAGACAGGGAAATGCGACTGTGGGGAAAGGTCTTCTTCAAGCTGTTTACACCAATTTACCACCGGGAGATTATACATTCAAAGTCATGGCTTCGGACAATCCTCTTCAGTGGAACGGCAAAGTGACAGCAATAAAATTAACCATCCATGCACCGTGGTGGAAAACAACCACGGCTTATATCCTGTATGCAGTCATTTTATTACTGATTGTTTTCACCGGTATCCGATTGTATATCTATTGGAGCAGAAAGGAAATGGAACGCAAGCATAAAGAAGAGATTCTATTACTCCGTATACGCAACCTGATCGAACAAAATAATTCTCTAACCTGTAGCATAGAAGAAACGTCTCCCGACCATCAGCAACAGGACACGGAAGAATCTGCATTTCTGGCACAAGCCATCAAACTGGTGGAACAGAATCTGCACGTCAATGGCTATTCGGTGGAGCAACTAAGCCGCGACCTCTGTATGGAGCGAACGGGATTATACCGCAAACTGGTGACTATGCTCGATCAGTCTCCCAGCCTCTTTATCCGCAACATTCGTCTGCAACGGGCAGCACAACTAATAACAGAGGGCAAGCTAAGTATTACAGAAATTGCGGAACACACAGGTTTTAGCAGTTCCAGTTATTTAAGCAAATGCTTTCAGGAAATGTACGGATGCCGCCCGTCAGAATATGCCGAAAAAGTGAAGAAATCAACGTGATTACTGTTTGTTTGTCGAGTAGACCAAGGGAATTTCACCCTCAGCCTCTCTCGGAACCGTACGTGAAAGTCTCCCTTCATACGGCTCTTCGCATTCAAATCATTTCTTTTGACGTGCATAGGGTACATATCCTACTTGCCAATGATAAAACAGATTGGGTTCTTTCTGAGCTATATAGGCTAACCAATAATGAGCAGATATGACACCTCGACGACGAAGTCTTTTATATTTCGTCTTTGCCCAATAAGCAATAGAGCGATTCAGATGGCACATAACTTTCCAAAATTCTGTTTTACCAAATTTCTCATAATAGTTTATCCATCCTCTTACGACATCATTAATATATGCTGCCACAAATCGTAGACTTCGATTATGGAGACGTTTGAGATTCCATGATTTTATTGTTTCATGTATTCTGCTTACCGATTTCTTGCTTATAGCAGGCAAATAACTTGTGAATAAGACGTTGTTGCGTTTATCTTTTGCCGCTCTTGATCTAAAAGTAAAGCCTAAATAATCAAAAGAAGTACAATGATAGTGCTTTGATGAACGACTGCTCATTTTACAGAATACTATTTTTGTCTTTTCCTCATTAAATTTCAATTTACATTCAGTAAAGCGTTCTCCAAGCCTTTCCTTTATGTATTCAGCTTGAGCCAATGTACTGCAATGACAAACACAATCATCAGCATATCTCTCAAAAGGTATGTGAGGATATTTATAAGACATCCATTTATCAAAGGTATAGTGTAGGAACAGGTTTGCTAAAATTGGACCTATGACTGAACCCTGCGGTACTCCCATGTCCCTCTTTACAATTTCTCCATCACTTCTCTGATAAGGGACAGTCAACCAACGTTTTATATAGAGAAGTATCCATTTTATATTGATATGCTTCTCCACCGCTTTCATTAATAAGCCATGGTCGATTGTATCAAAGAATTTGGATATATCTATATCTAAAACCCATGCATACTTCCAACACCGTCTTTCTGCCTTGGCTATGGCATCATGAGCAGAGCGATGCGGACGATAACCAAATGAATCTTCATGAAAACAGGGTTCGATGAGAGGCTCAATTACATTAACAACAGCCATTTGTGCAATACGGTCTTCAATAGTGGGAATCCCTAAAGGTCTTTTACCACCATTTGATTTCGGTATTTCTACAAGTTTTACTGCTTTAGGCATATAACTGCCGGAGCTCATGCGATTCCATAGACGATAAAGGTTGGAACCTAGGTTTTGCTCATAAGTGGTCATCTCTATACCATCAATGCCTGAACTACCTCTATTAAACTTTACTTTCTTAAAGGATTCAAAGATTATTCTTTTGTCTATTTGAAATGGTTTTGCTTCTTGCATTGTGTCCTCCTTAGTTTATCAAGTTGCACAATACAGTCCGCTGAATACGTTTCCCCCTTCGCTCCCTTCTCATTACAAGAACTTCAACACTACTACGGAGAAATCCGCCACAAATTGAGACTTTGATACTTTCTGCCTTACGTGTCATGCGTCTTTGGCATTTTCTCTTGACATTCTCAATCTGCTTCTCACGTTCCATCAAAGAGCCTATATAATGGTCTTGCCGCCTACACACCGTACACCAAAGGGACAGTAAACAGGTAACCTCCCTTCTTATCATAGAGCGTAGCCGAAGCCCTATTTCTGATGTAATCTGATAACAATAACGATGCTTCATCAACGGTTCATTTACATTCAACTCCATTATACATACCTTACCATATCTTCTGACTTATTACACACAACGTTCACCACTTTTTGATTGCTCAAAACGCAGCTTGTGATGGTTTGCAACCTGTTCCTGTAAACCGATTGCGAGGGACCTACCCTCATCTCTTTGATAGTTGCAGACAAAATTTCCATGATACCAGCCAATAGCATCATGTTATAATGCCCTCGTGACACACCAACCTGATTATTGTCCGTTTTACTTGCCTCTGCCCTACTTTTGCTGCATCATAAAGCACTAAAAACCATGAAAATGAATCTTATTAGAAAAGCCGGTTTCTTGCTGGTATGTGCAACAATGGTTGCAGCAGGCAATGGTACAGCACAAAATGTACAACGTACCTCACAAGGCATCAAGTGTGCCACACAGGGGATGGATGTCAACATTGAGTTTTATTCACCCTCCATTGTCAGGGTTTATAAGACGCCCAGTCAGAAATCTTGCAATAAAGAAAGTCTGGTCATTGTCAAAACGCCTGAGACAACTCCTGTTTCTTTCGGTGAAAAGGGGAAAAATGTGACATTAAGCAGTCGTCTTATCCAAGTGGAAGTGAACCCGAAGACTGGGGGTATCCATTTTTTCGATTCGTCCGGCCAATGTCTGTTGACGGACAAAGATTACGGAACGCAATTCACTCCTTTCAATGATGCAGGTGTTCCGTCTTTCAATGTCCGCCAGGCTTTTTTGCTGGATAAAGACGAAGTAATCTACGGATTGGGACAGCAGCAGACGGGTAAAGTGAACCAACGCAATCAGAAACTGTTTCTCCGCAATCAAAATATGAGTATCTGTATTCCGTTTATTCATTCCGTCAAAGGATATGCCCTTTATTGGGATAATTACTCTCCCACTACTTTCCTCGACAATCCGCAAGAGATGTCGTTCGACTCGGAAGTAGGCGACTGCGCTGATTATTATTTCATTTACGGTGGCAATGCGGACGGTGTAATAGCCGGAGTGCGCGAGCTGACCGGTCAGGCCCCGCTCTATCCGCTCTGGACACTGGGATTCTGGCAATGCCGCGAACGCTATAAAAGTCCGGACGAACTCTGCAAAGTAGTAGACAAGTACCGTGAACTGAAAGTACCTCTGGACGGTATCATCCAAGACTGGCAATATTGGGGATGCAACGAAAACTGGAACTCGATGAAATTCCAAAACCCACGCTATATCAACAAAATGGGTGATCCGGAATACATGAAATTCCTCCCGAACGGAGAAGACAGAAATGCTAATTATGGAACGCCACGCATCAAAAGTCCGAAAGAAATGATCGACTATGTACATAAACAGAATGCACATATCATGATTTCAGTATGGGCCTCGTTCGGTCCGTGGACAGAGATGTACCAGAAAATGGATAGCCTGAAAGCATTGCTTCACTTCGAGACATGGCCTCCCAAAGCCGGAGTAAAACCTTACGACCCGTTCAATCCGACAGCACGCGATATGTATTGGGCAGAAATGAAAAAGAATATCTTCGATCTCGGAATGGATGGCTGGTGGCTCGACTCTACCGAGCCGGATCATCTGGAAATCAAGGACAAAGATTTTGATACCCCCACTTATCTGGGTTCATTCCGCAGAGTGCACAACGCTTTTCCTTTGATGTCCAACAAGGGTGTATACGAACATCAACGTGCCACCACTTCCGACAAGCGGGTATTCCTGCTCACACGTTCGTCTTTCCTAGGACAGCAACGTTATGCGTCACATTCATGGAGCGGCGATGTAGTCTCTACCTGGGAAGTGATGAAGAAACAACTGGCGGCAGGACTAAATTACTCACTATGCGGCATACCATACTGGAATACCGACCTGGGCGGCTTCTTCGCATGGAAATATAACAATAATGTACACAATATCGCTTATCATGAATTGCACGTGCGCTGGTATCAGTGGGGAGCATTCCAGCCGATCATGCGTTCACACAATTCCAGTCCGGTAGCTGTGGAAATATACCAGTTCGGCAAGAAAGGAGACTGGGCTTATGACGCACTCGAAAAATATACTCACCTGCGCTATCGCCTTTTGCCCTATCTCTACAGCACTTCATGGGAAGTTACCAACAAAGCGGGCAGCATCATCCGACCACTCATGATGGATTTTCCTAAAGATAAGAAAGTACTTGAGATGGATACAGAGTATATGTTTGGCCGTAATTTCCTTGTCCGCCCCGTAACTGATTCGCTTTATACATGGCAGGACGACAAACAGAACGGCTATCAGAAGAATATGAATAAGATAGGAAAGACAGATGTTTATCTACCCGCAGGTGCCCAATGGGTTGATTTCTGGACCGGAAAAAGCCTGAAAGGCGGACAAACCATCCAGCGTGAAGTGCCTATCGACATCATGCCTGTCTATGTCCGTGCAGGTTCTATCCTACCTTGGGGACCGGCTGTACAATATTCCACCGAAAAGAAATGGGATAATCTGACACTTCGCATTTATCCGGGCGCCGACGCTGAATTTACTCTTTACGAAGATGAGTTCGACAACTACAATTACGAAAAGGGAGCATACACTACCATTGCCATGAAATGGAATGATAAAGACCGCACCCTGACGATTAACGACCGCCAAGGTAATTACAAAGGAATGCTGAAAAATCGTAAATTCAATATTATCATTGTAGAACCGGGAAAAGGTTGTGGTGACGGTGATGCTACGACGTTCGATCAATCAGTTTCTTATAAGGGAAAGAGAGTAAACTTAAAATTATAAAGTTTCAACTTAATTCCCACCATCTCACACTGGGGAAATAAACAGTAACCAATCGGTAGATTTCCCCCTAACACCTATTTTTTAATTTCACAAATACAGCCTTCACCTTTCACAATGCCCTATTCATCGGCATTTGCGGGTGAAGGTTACTCTTTCATCCGCCTTTCACCCTCCGTTTTCTTACCCCTGCATAATTCTTCTCCACCTGTTACTTCTAAAGACATATCTAACCTGTTTCCTACTCATTACTAACTAACTTCTTTTTCATTAATAACAAACTTTCTTTTGATTACTGGTAAACTTCTTATTACCAGTATGTAAACTTGCTTTTCATTAAATGCAATCTATAATTGCAAGTTGCGTTTATAAAAACAAAAGCTTTGATTATACAAATGCAAGTTTCATTTATATAATCAAAGCTTGCATTTATAGTTTTCTTATAAGGCAAAGAAAGTTTGGTTCCTATACAAAAGAAGTTTATCCTTTATAGAAAAGAAGTTTTCCTATAATAGTCCGGAAGCTATCTGCTAACACTTCTTCTGCCAACTATAGATGAAGGATTTAGCAAACTAGACAATCTGTGAAAGTCAGGGTAGAAAGGTGAAAGCCTGCCCTTCACCCGCTAATGCCGATGAATAGGGCATTGTGAAAGGTGAAGGGTATTTTCTTGAATATGATTATTTTAGTATACCAGCGTAAGGTAATGTCTGCAACCACAATTCCATAAAACGGTCGTATACACAATATCCCTCTTCCGCCTTAAATACATATTCTTTATTAATCAGGAATTTAAGGGCTGCATTAATACTACTCGAACCTTTCAATCCATATTTCTTAATAAATATAGAACTATTAATAGCCGTTACGAATTGCTCCCGGGCGATAGCGCGCAACAAAGTTGACTGATTTTCGGTCAACATACCATATAAACGCTGGTATTCATCCACCTCGGAACGAACTATATCTGCCAAACATTTCTCAAATATGGTTTCATTCAAGACGGGCTCCTTTTGTTCATAAAGTCGGTTCAGCACATACTGTACATACCATGTATGCCCATTAAAACGTCGATAAATCATCTGAAAGAGTTCATCACTCAATTCCTTTCCTCCGGCCTGCATCCAACGTATGGCAAAAAGAGAATAATGCTCTAAAGGGATGGATGCCAGATTCATCTTTTCCGTACTCCGGTAAAAAGGACGTTTCGCTGAACCAAACATTTCTGCCATCAGATGTTGTTTACTTCCTGAAAAAATAAAATGTACATGAGGTAAAAATTGAATGTAAGAACGCAACAAGCCTTCTACTCCTTTTTCCGGATATTCAGTGATCTGCTGAAATTCATCAATAGCGATATAACATTCTTTTCCCGAATGTTCCAGGTAATCAAAAATCTCTTTTAATGTTGCCTGTGCCTGGGAAGGTTGAAAATCAAGAGTTGCTTGTGGCACTCCCGTTAAGACATCGGGGGAAAACACTAAACGACAACTTCTAAAAAAGCCACTGATTGTCGCCAGCGTCTTCTGCGATAAATTATCTAATTTACCAATCACAGTCTGCCCGAACTGAATGATAAAATCATCCAGACATGTCGTAGAAAAAATATCCATGTAAAAACAAGCTGCCTCCGGATACTCCCGTCGTATCTGATGAAAGACGTTCTGTATTAATCCGGTCTTACCCATACGGCGAGGACTCATTAAGGTCACATTTCTTCCATTCCGTAAAGCGGAAATCAAATGTTCCGTTTCTTCTATCCGATCACAGAAATACTTAGGACCAGCATAGGCATAAATCAAAAAAGGATTATTTACGTCATTCATATTCAAGCAATTATTTATAGCGTAATTATTGTAGTACTTTTTATGCTACACAAATTACGCTATAAATAATGATTCTACCAAACTTTTGCCGAACAATCATTTCCCATATGATCCCGCCACGCTTCTATTCACCAATAGAACACCTCCCTGTGGAAGGATTTCCAGTTGCACTTTTCCGTTTTCTTTCACTTTCAACGGCAGAAGCTGCGGTTCTCCTTTTTTATCATCCTTATACAGAGAAACAGTTTTTCCGGCAAACATATCTAAATCCAGTTTCAACTTTACGATTTCTTTCCCGGCATTCACTGCTGCCAGATACCAGGTGTCACCGTGGCGACGCGCCAAAACTACATATTTCCCCGGATATCCGTCAATAAAACGTGTCTCATCCCATGTGGTAGGAACCGTTTTCATATAGTCCATACAAACAGGGGAAACATCTTTCAGGTTGTTGGGAGCAAGCGCAAAATTCTGTACCGGATTCTGGAATAATACGGTAGTGGCTAATTGAAATATATCAGTAGTACGGCGGGTAGTTCCTCCGTCATTGTTGCGATTCAGCCGTTTGTTCAGAAAACAACCACCGAATTCCATGCAACCCACCGCGTTGCGGATAAACGGATGCAGACAGGCATTGAAAGCCTCTTCATCACAGAAGTGCTGGCCGAAAACCATATTTTCGGAGGCCAGTACAGCCTCGCTGCCTACATAATTCGGGTACATACGTTCCCATCCTCGAGGGATGGTGCAACCGTGGAAGATTACCATCAGACCGTGGTCGTCAGCATCACTCAAAATATCTTCATACAGGCGCATCGTTTCCTGCTTGTCGCCACCAAAGAAATCAACTTTGATTCCTTTCACTCCAAGGCTTTGCAACCATTTCATTTCACGTTTGCGGATAATGGCATTGTCCATGTGATTCACCGGCCCCTGCTCAATATCATTCCAATAGCCGGAAGAGCTATACCATAAGAAGAGTTCCACTCCTTTGCTTCGTGCGTATTCTATCAAAGATTTCATACGGTCACGGCCGATGTTCGTATCCCACCAGTTATCGATCAAGGCATACTCATACCCCATTGCAGCTGCAAAATCAATATAGCGCACCTGATCGTCACAGTTGATACTACCATCCTGCCAGAGAATCCAGCTCCATGTGCCGCGTCCGAAACGGTAGTCATGCTTCGTTTCATAAAGAGGACGTACGACATCCCAGATAACGGTTGTTTCCACAATCGGTTTCAAGGTTTCGCCAACAGTTATGGTACGCCAGGGAGTAGCACCGGGAAGGGCAAATGCCGGAGCAGAAGTTCCGTTACCGTTATTTTCTTCAGCCATCGGGAAAGCAACCGTATACAGATTGCCTTCGCTTACATCGCTCAAACGAGAACCGCAATAACGACTGTCTACACCTGTTTCGCTGACTAATACCCAACCATCGTCACCGATACGGAACAGACAAGGGAACGTGTAGCCATGCCCGTACTGCGAACGGTTACTCATGGGAGCATCTGCCTTGTACTCTTCCTCATAACTGGGTTTGGTACGTTTCCAACCTATCATGGCATCGCTTTGCGGACATAAGAAAGTAGTTGTTTGTTGCGGAAAGCGAAAGCCGGTTTCTTCGGCAGTTACCGTTACACTTCCTTTTCCATCCTGACGCGGAAGAGTATAACGGAAAGCTACATCGTGATTGCTGACACGAAAGACTACATCTATTTTCTGCCCTTTCGGATTCTCAAAATTACAAATCAGTTCGTTTGCCTGATAATGCACTTTGGAGGTTTTAATACGATCCTGATGATAGACAGTATCAATCGGAGTAACAGCGTGTCCTGTCAGTTTCATCCCTTTTGCAAAATCACCGATATTCGTATTCATACCCAAAGGAGATTTCTCCAACATTGTCTTTCCATTGTAGGTAATCGAATAACTTGACTTTTCGGCTGGAGAAGCAGATACAACCAATTGCAGTTTTTCATCCGGCCCTTTCACTACCACTTCCTGTGCTATCAGAGAAGTCAGACAGCAACTAGCCAGCAGGGTACTTATTATCTTCTTCATATTATCTATGTCGTTATTATCTTCACTTTTTTCTGTTATTTCTCATTTGCCTTCTTTATACGGATCACCGTAAAAGAATAGGCAGGTAATTGATAGTCAAACATTTCTGCTACTTCCATCGTGTCTTCAACAGGTAGCGGGGTATCAGCCGGTTTGCCGGTCAGTATGGTTCTTTTTGCAGAAGACTGTATAGCACCGATTCCGGAAAGATCGATATTCGTATTCACTTCTACGGGAAGTAAATTGACCAGTTTCACAATCACATCACCACTTGCCGAGTCACGGACAATAGAAGAAGCAATGCGTTTCCGCACTTGATCGTCTCTATTATCAAGAGTGATCTGCGACGGAAAATATTCGTTCCCGGCATTCTGCCCATAGAGTTTCTGAACATAATATCCGGTGGTAGGTTTCACTTCCCGGTTATTGAAGTAAATCAAATCCGGATTCCACTGGGTATGTCCTTCTTTAGCGAGAAGAGGGGCATAGGAAGTCATGTGGACAACATCGCCATTACGTTCCAAGGCTGCAAGATAAAGAGCTTCTGTCAGTGCTGTTTCGATATTCGCCTTTCGTCCCGGTATGTGAGTTGCATATTCGCCCAAGTATACTTTTGTCTTTTTCGAACGATCGTATTTGTCGTAGAAATCCTGGTTGTTCAGGAACCATCCCGGAGTCTGGTAATAATGTTCGTCGACCATCGGAATACCCAGTTTGTCCGCCAACTTCCATCCTTCCACGTAGTCTGTACCCTCATTGAATGGTCCCACTGTACCGACAACAATCATTTCTGGATATTTTTCTTTGATGGCATTGAAGATCATCGTGAAGCGTTCTTCGAAGATATCAGTGATAAGATCTTCATTTCCGATACCGATGTATTTCAAATTGAATGGTTTCGGATGCCCGGCTTCGGCACGTACCTTTCCCCACTTTGTCTTCTTTGCGTCACCGTTTGCCCATTCTATCAGATCAAGAATATCCTGAATATAGGCTCCCATTTCGCTCATTGGAATACCGCCTTGCTGCCCTCCTCTCAAGTCGCCGTGACAGGCAGAGTTCTGGCAAGGAACACCAGCCGCCAGCACTGGAAGCGGTTCCGCACCAATATCTTCGCAAAACTGGAAATATTCAAAATAACCCAATCCCATGCTTTGATGGTATCCCCAAAGGTTACGCTGCGCTTTTCTTGCTTCCAACGGGCCTACTGTATTTTTCCATTGATAAATATTCTTCAAACCATCACCGTGAGCCACACAACCACCGGGGAAACGGATGAAACGGGGATGAATATCAGCCAACACTTGAGCCAGATCTTTGCGAAGCCCGTTCTTACGTCCTTTAAATGTACTTTGCGGGAATAAGGAAATCATGTCCAGATTCAATTCACCAACAGATTGAGGGATGATTTCGAGATGAGTGTCCGCAGTAGCTTTAGCAGCTATCACTGCTTTATATGTTTTCCATTGACGGGAAGATACTGTTAGAGAAGTTTCTCCACACACATTTCCTTTTCCATCTACCAGACGAACCTGCAATTTATTTGATTTACCCTGCGGAACCCGGGCGAAGATGGAAAAATCATATTTCTCTCCGGTGTTCAGTGCGATTCCATCAAAACCTGTATTTTCTAATGCAGCTCCCGGTTGTTCTACATTCAGCACGGCATAATGTGGGTTATTGATATGAATAGGGTCGGTAGTATCAATAGTGAAAGTCGTTTTCTCTCCTTTCAGTGCCCAGGAATGAGTGCTGTTCCAGTTCTTATCTCCTTCCCTGTCCGAAGGGTCGTACTCGAAGTCGCGGTTTTGGATAAGTTCTGCGTAGAGTCCTCCGTCTGCCGAATAATTGATGTCTTCAAAAAAAGCGCCCAGCAATACATCACTAATGGCCTTTGCACCTTCCGGTTGTACAGTGACCGTTGCTTTTACAGGCTTCAAACCGGCAAAACGTTCTCCATCCTGTATCGGACGTTCTCCATGTAATGAGTTCCGATATTGATTCCAGCCATAATTTTTATCCAATCCATCCACCAAGGTCCAAACTACCCGGTTGATATTTCCTTTCTGCTCTTCTCCGGCAACAATAGCTTTCACTCTCACTCCGTCAAAATCCGGCGTAGTACGGGGATATTTCTGACTGGTCCAGTTGATTAAATCCTTGGAAGTAGCCTGGCCGTATCCATCATGGTCATTCAGTTTCCAGGTACAAATCCATTCGCCATCGGGCGATTGTTTCAAATAAGGATCGAGCATTTTCTTCTGTGATCCCCAGCGGCTATAATCGCACCGGAGATATCCGTAGTTCCGGCCAATTTCAAACCAGTTTTCTTTATCTGTACTCCAGGCAAAACGGAGTCCGCTGCGTCCGTCGTCTCCGGAAGTTGCAAAAGAAAACAGATAAACCGAATCGGGTGTACTCGTCATTTCTTTGATTGCAGCTAAAGTGAGCTGCTGGAACGACAAAAACAAGACAACTAAAAAGAGGAATAATTTTCTCATGGTATATATTGCATTAAGATTATCAATCGCAAAGTTAAGATTTTCATCATTCTAACAAGCGTGTTTCATATAATAATTGGTAATTATACACTTAAAAATATATAAGAAACAAGTAAACAAGGGTAAAATATACACTTTTCCCCATATCGTATACTGTTTTCCTGGATTACAACTAGTTGAATCCATCTTATCAGAATAACTCAAAAGAAAACAAAAGGATGGGAATACTCACTGGGAAGCGAAGATTACCCGCCTGAAAAACAATTGGTTTAACAAATCAGGGACAGGTATTTTTCTCCTGTCCCACGAGATATTTTAGTTCAGAAACCTTCGGGTTTACCATAGACCTTGAAGAGGCGTTTCAACTCTTTTGGGGTAATCGGCATGACAGTGCCATGGCGCGGATGGAAATCCATACTGATAGCATGGTCAATCACTTTGAAATGTTCCAGATCGGAACTTTCGGTAAACTGGTATTTACCTTTCGTATATACATCATACATCAAAATATACTTATCGGAACCAACCAGCGGGAAAATACCTGCACCTTCTACCGCATCCTTCGTCTGCTGCTTATAATCATCCGATTCCGCCCACTGTCCGGAGGTCAGAGAGGAAGTAGTCGCTTTTTTAATTCCATTTCCATTCCCTTCCGTTTTGTAGAACAAATGATAGAGTCCATCTTTATAAATAATGTCGCCATCAATACATGATTTTCTGTTTTTCGGAAGAAACAGTGGCTTCGGTTCTCCTTCTATATCTGTAAAATCTTTGTTGGCATAAGCATAATAAATGATATCGGGACCATTGCCATGTTGCATAGACCAGTAAACCATGTACTTCCCAGCTTCCTTATCATAAATAGTTTGTGGTGCCCACACACGTTTCAGATCCTCCTGATCTGGATATTTCTTTTGGATATTCACGACATTGGAAGTCCAGTGTACAAGGTCTTTTGATTTCAAAAGTACCATGGCACGGTTAGAACTCCATCCATTTCCGGATACCATATCCGTAACCACCATATAAAACGTCTTCCCATCTTCACAACGCAGAATATGGGGATCACGCACTCCACCTGTCGAACTAATCACACGGGAATCAAGTACCGGCTGATTTCCATTCAAGGCTTTATAATTATATCCATCAAGACTAACAGCCATCCGGACGGCTTCCTCACTCATGCGATTGCCGGTAAAGTAAACAAACAGGTAAGCAGATTGCTGGCAATACCCAGTCAGCACTCCTATAAATAGGAATGCGAAAAGAATTATATTTTTCTTCATATTCATCATCATTTCAATGCTTTTTCATCCATTGTTTTATTCTTGTTCATTCACTGTTTAGTAGTTGAAATCAGCAGGTTTCACATATACACGATATTCCTTAATCATACCCGGATACCCTTTTTCGGCACGAGGCAGATAGCGGAAACCGGTCACATTTTCCACTTTGCTCAAGTCAATTACCAATTGATGAGGATAAGGAACATTGTCCACTGTCATCCAGAAAGTGGATTCCTGCAAGTCGAATATCTTGTCGGCTGTACGGTTGCCACTACGCGTTTCTTCACTATCGGCATAACGAATCTTCCAATGTTCGCGGGATACCGGTTTACCATCAGCTCCCAGGACATCAAACTCTGCTATCGCTGCGATGTTATCATTTGCTTGTGGAGAAAGTGCTTCCAGACAGAAATAACGTCCTTTCACCGGAGTGGCAAATCGCACTTCCTGCCAGCCGTTACCCGGAGTGAAAGCTCCTTCATGGCCCACTTTCTCACCCGTCAGTTTCAGTTTTTCTCCATCCTTGCGGTGTGTTTCGGGAGCTTTTTCACGAAGCACATCGAGAATTGGTTTCTTCAAACCTTTGATGGAAGCCCGGGTAGGACCTTTCAAATCCAGAACGAGGATTTCATTCTCTCCTTCTTTCAGCCAGCACCCCGGCATAAAGAGAGTCTGCTGCGGACCGATTTCCCAGAAACGCCCCATTGCATGACCGTTCACCCAGACCATACCTTTTCCCCATGTACTCATATCCAGGAAAGTATCTCCTACTTTATCCAGTGTAAAGGTGCTCTTATAATAGGCAGGCATAGTCGGTAATATCTTTGTATCGCTATATTTCTTATCTTTTATAAAGGAATAATCTACCGGGAAGTTATATACAGTCCAGTTTTTCAATTCCTTAGTCTGGTTACCCGAAATAAGTTCCACCTTTTCAGTGATTCCTTTGCGGTCGTGGATGGATTTGTCAAAGTTAACACGTCCCATTGCTTCCACAAGAATATCCAGTTGTGTGCCTTTTTTCAGCGCGGGCAGGGTCGTTGTAAATTCTCCCTTACGACGGTCCAAGCGTGCCAGCAGTTTACCGTCGGCATATATCTGCGCCCAGTCGTGCACTTCCGTAATTTTCAAAGTGGTGCCTGCAAGAGTCGTTTCGGGCAATGTGGTACGATACAGAATCGTTCCCCATCCCTGGTTGAATTGTTCCATCGGTTGAATATCCACCGTTTGTTTTGCCTCCGGCAGATTTGAGAAAAGCGGAGCCACTTTATGGAAGTGAAACTCGGGGATTTCAATAACAGGCAGAGCTGCGGGCACTGCGGGCAACGTCTCACCTGCCGGAAGATAGTTTTTCAACAAGTCACGAAGCAAGAAAAACTTGTCGGTCGTCCATCCGGGTTCGCTAATCGGAGCATCATAATCGTATGAGCTGCACATGGCGGAATAAGCCGGGTTGTTCGCACCTCCCCAATGTCCGAAAGTCGTTCCTCCGTGAGTCATATACAGACTGAAAGAGATGTTCCGGTCGAGCATATCCTTGATGCCCTGTACCATATCTTTTGCAGGACGTGTCTCATGTTTGCGTCCCCAGTGGTCGAACCATCCGCTCCAGAACTCGCTACACATCAACGGAGTTTCAGGACGAAGTTCTTTGAGTTTTTTAAATTGCTGGTCGATATTGGCACCTGTTCCAAAGTTCACCGTCCAAATCAGGTCATCGAGCGCGTTATTGGTGAAGTTACTGCTCCAGTCACATTGAAACAGAGGTACATCGGAAAAACCGGATTCACGAACCAGGTCGCGCACGGCAGAGACATAAGGTTTGTCGATTCCATAAGAACCGTATTCATTCTCTACCTGTACCATGATGATATTTCCCCCTTTATTCACTTGCAGCGGAGCCAGTTGCTTACCGACCTCTTTCATAAAGATGCCTACCCGTTCCATATAATAGGGATCGAGCGTACGCAAGGCTATATCTTTTTTCTTCAACAGCCACCAGGGAAGTCCCCCCATCTCCCACTCCGCACATACATACGGACCAGGACGGACAATGACATACATACCGTGTTTCTGTGCCGCACGGCAGAAAGCTGCAATATCATTCTGACCGGAAAAATCAAACTTTCCTTCTTCCTGTTCATGGATATTCCAGAAAATATAAATACAAATAGTATTCATGCCTAATGCCTTGCACATCTCAATGCGATGTTCCCAATAAGCTTGCGGGATGCGGGTGTAATGCAACTCGGCAGCCTTCACCACAAACGGTTTTCCATCCAGCAAGAATGTGTTCTTGCCTGCCTCAAACTTCCGTGCAGTAGTTTGCGCCTGTGCAGTACTAAAGAAAATAACTGTAAAAAGTACCAGTAAAGCAATCAATCTGTTTTTCATGGTTTATTCAAAAATAGAATTTTAATAGTATACGGCAAAGGTAGGCGATTCACCTAAAAAGGAGGGCATAATTATCATTCAAAAAGGGTTGGAAATAAAGCAAAATAGCGCCAAATAGCAGATAAAACAACAATGGTCGGAAGATGAGAGGCATTTTACCATGCTCATCTTCCGACCATTTGTCCGGTATGTGATTACAATAAAATCAGTTTTCTTTTGTCAATAGACTTTCCAGTTCTTCCGCATTCAGGCGGAGATAGAATTGTCCGCGATAGGCT
Organism: Bacteroides celer; assembly: GCF_002632415.2. NCBI lineage: Bacteria > Pseudomonadati > Bacteroidota > Bacteroidia > Bacteroidales > Bacteroidaceae > Bacteroides > Bacteroides celer. The sequence continues at coordinate 5,304,199 of NZ_CP178209.1, forward strand.
ACGGAGATAGCGCCCGTCTCCTCTGAAACAATAATGGCATGTGCGTCCGACTGTTGAGAGATTCCCATCGCTGCGCGATGCCGCAAACCAAGTTCCTTCGGTATATTCAAATCATGGGAAACAGGAAGGATACATCCCGCCGCCTTGATACGTTTTTTGCTGATAACCATCGCTCCATCGTGCAATGGGCTATTCTTGAAAAAGATATTCTCGATTAAACGCTGATTGATTGCCGCATCAATCAATTCGCCTGTACGAACGACTTCATCTAAAGGAGTATTATGCTCAATGACAATCAATGCGCCGACTTTTTGTTTTCCCATGCTTAAACAGGCCATTACCACGGGCATGATATCATCGTGCTTCAACGATTCTTTCTTCGATCCGCTAAAGAGACGGGCCAATGCACTGACATGCCGGTGAGATCCCAAAGTCAAAAGGAAACGGCGTATCTCATCTTGGAAAAGCACAATCAACGCTATTACACCCACATTCATCAATGTGTCGAAAATAGACCCCAACAGTTTCATCTCCAGCACTTGTGTCACCACCAGCCAGATCAGAATAAAAACCAAAATTCCGGTGAATACCTTGATGGAGCCGGAAGCTTTCATCAGTTTGTAGGTATAGTACAAAACAAAAGCTACCAGCAGGATATCGATAAAATCTTTTATGCCAAACTCAAAAAACATGCACCCTCCTCTTATTTGTCATATCCACTCTCTATTTTTAATTTCTCTGTGATCCGGACAGCTTCCACCGCCTCACGCACATCATGTACACGCAGGATGTGCGCTCCTTTCATCAACGCAACAGTGTCCAATACGGTTGTCCCGTTTAATGAATCTTGCGGGGTTCCTCCCAATAATTTATAAATCATTGATTTCCGCGAAACTCCCACTAAAACGGGAAGTTCGAATATGTGGAATTCTTCCAGATGCGCCATCAGTTCATAATTATGCTCCAATGTTTTTCCGAATCCGAATCCCGGATCGAGAATGATATCTTTCACTCCCAAGTCGCGAAGTTGCTGCACTTTACGAGCGAAATACAGGAAAACATCTTTAATCAGGTTATCATAAGACGGTTCTTTCTGCATACTTTGGGGTGTTCCCTTCATATGCATCATAATATAGGGCACTCCCAAGTCGGCTACTGTCTGAAACATCCGGTGATCCATTTCACCGGCAGCTATGTCATTAATCATAGCAACTCCATATTCTTTCACACATTCTTCGGCTACATCAGCCCGGAAAGTATCAACAGAGATAATAGCTTCCGGATGATTATGGTTCAGGATTTCCAGACCGGTACGCAGTCTGTTCATCTCTTCTTCAGCAGAAATATGTTCGGCATTCGGCCGTGAAGAATAGGCGCCTATATCAATTATCGAAGCACCTTCATCAAGTATCTGACGGGCCCGGGCAGCAATGTCCTCTTTGGTCTGCATCCGGCTGCCGGAATAAAAAGAATCGGGAGTTACATTCAATATTCCCATCACCTGCGGAGTAGCAAGATCGAGCAACCGCCCTTTTACATTTATATAAATAGGAGATATAGGTTTCATCATTGACAACATTCCTTTTAGATCGCCTACAAATGTAGATAAAAAAAGCAAGTATTCGTACTAAAAAGAAGAAATAAACGTATATTTGCAAACTATAGAAGAAACCGAAAAATTCATACCATGAGCCGATTAACCCTATTTCACGTAGAATTTCTTTTCCTCATTTTGTTCTTTACCACTACTGCTAAAGCTCAAAAAGAGGCTGAAACTTTCAATGTTGACTCTACTCTCTATGAATATTATCAACGTTGTCAAGAATACTTATTAAAGCCTGTTGTGCTTAGCATGTCCGACACATTGTTCAGAATGGCCGGTGAACGGCATGATGAACGAATGCAGGCAGTAGCCATAGCCACCCGACTGGATTACTATTATTTTCAGGGAACCAATGAAGATAGTGTCATCCACTATACCAACAAAGTAAAAGAATTCGCCAAAGCCACTCATCAGCCTAAATATTATTATTTTGCATGGGCCAACAGGCTAGTTACCTATTACTTAAAAACAAGCAGAACAAACATAGCACTTTATGAAGTGCAAAATATGTTAAAAGAAGCTCAGGAAGAGGATGACAAAACCGATTTGTCCCGTTGCTACAACATTATGTCGCAAATCTACACTATCAAAAGATTCGATTCGATGGCCTTCGAATGGCGGTTGAAGGAAATCGAACTAACTGAAAAATACAATATCGAAAACTATAATATTTCCCAGACGTATGCCCAGATAGCCAACTATTACATCAGCCAGAAAAAGCAAAAAGAAGCATTGAGAGCTGTGGAAAAGGCCATTTCAACAGCCAATTCTTCTACACAGCAAATATCTGCCAAGTTGGAGTACGTTAACTACTACAGCAAGTTCGGTGACTTTCAGGCAGCCGAAAAAATATTGAAAGAATGTCAGATTGCATTCGAACAGGATAAAAGACTGGAATCGATCAAAAAGAGACTGTACAATATAGAATGTTTGTACTATCAGCAGACCAGGCAATATCAAAAAGCACTGGAAGCTGCAGAGATGCAAGAAAAGGAAGAGCACCGTTTAAGTGAAAGTATACTTAGCAGCAGTCACTATCGTACACAGGGAGAAATCTACCAGAAGATGGGGAATATGAACATGGCAGTCAAATATCTGCAAATGTATATCAACACCGATGACTCCTTAAAAATAGCCAATGAGCAAGTAGCCAGCAGCGAATTTGCCACCTTGCTAAACGTTGAGAAACTCAATGCCGAAAAGAAAGAACTAATGCTCCAGGCACAGGAAAAGGAGTTGCATAATAAAACAACATTGATTATCTCATTGATTATTTTATTAGGTATTCTATTCTTATTCCTTTATAGAGAAAACTTCCTGAAACGCAAACTGAAAGTTTCGGAAGCAGAACTCAAAACAAAGAATGAGGAACTTACGGTGTCGAGGGAAGAATTACGTAAAGCCAAAGACATAGCGGAAGCGAGCAGCCGGATGAAGACAACGTTCATCCAGAGCATGACCCATGAAATCCGTACACCGCTCAACTCTATTGTAGGCTTCTCGCAGGTGTTAAGCGATCACTACAGCAATAGTCCGGAAACACAGGAGTTTGTCAATATTATCAAGAGCAACAGTAACGACTTGCTCCGACTGGTCACTGACGTGCTCGCTCTGTCGGAACTGGATCAATATGAGCAACTGCCCACAGATGATGAAACAGATATGAATACGATCTGTCAACTTGCCTCTGAAGTGGCCAAAGACAACAGGCAAAAGGATGTGGAAGTTCTGTTCGAACCTACAAAAGAAAACCTGCTCATACGCAGTAATTCGGAACGCATATCACAGGTGTTGAACAACTTGGCGCATAATGCCGCCAAATTTACAACTCATGGCAGTATCCGCATAGCTTATTCCGTACTGGAAGCTGAAAAGAAAATTGAAATCAGTGTCACCGATACAGGAACTGGTATTCCGAAAGATCAGCAGGAGGCGGTATTTGAGCGTTTCTACAAAATGAATTCTTTCACACAGGGCACCGGTCTCGGACTGCCGATATGCCGGAGCATTGCCGAGAAGTTAGGAGGCAGCCTCCGGATCGACTCTTCCTATACGGACGGATGCCGGATGATACTGACTCTTCCTTTGGTATATGCCTAAGTAAAAATCTGTCCGAACTCCCATCAAATCCGAAAGAATAGCCTATCTTTGCAGCGTTTTAAATAAAAGATCAGGTTATGAAACTTTCTGCTCTTTACCAGATTTTTCTGGATTGCCAATCAGTAACTACTGATAGCCGGAACTGCCCGGACGGTTCTTTGTTTATCGCCTTGAAAGGTGAGTCGTTCAACGGTAATGCATTTGCAAAACTAGCGCTAGACTCCGGATGCGCATTTGCCATTATTGATGAAGCCGAATATGCCGTAGAAGGTGATAAACGATATATACTTGTAGACAACTGCTTGCAGACAATGCAGCAACTTGCCAACTATCATCGCCGCCAACTCGGAACGCGTGTGATCGGTATTACGGGCACTAATGGGAAAACGACCACCAAAGAATTAATATCCAGTGTTCTCTGCCAAGCCCATAACGTGCTTTATACTTTAGGTAATCTCAACAACCACATCGGTGTACCGACCACCCTATTGCGTTTGAAATCGGAGCATGACCTTGCTGTTATCGAGATGGGTGCCAATCATCCGGGAGAAATCAAGTTTCTTTGTGAAATAGCCGAACCGGATTATGGCATTATCACCAATGTAGGTAAAGCTCACCTGGAAGGATTCGGTTCTTTCGAAGGAGTGATTAAGACTAAAGGAGAGTTATATGATTTCCTCCGTAAGAAAGATGCCATCACTTTTATTCATCACGATAACGCTTATTTGATGAATATCGCACAAGGATTGAACCTGATTTCTTATGGAACTGAAGATGATCTCTATGTCAACGGACAGATTACTGACAATTCGCCTTATCTCGCTTTCGAATGGAAAGCCGGTAAGGACGGTGAACGCCATCAAGTTCGCACACAGTTGATCGGAGAATATAATTTCCCGAATGCCCTGGCTGCCATCACTATCGGACGTTTCTTTGGAGTGGAAGCGAAGAAGATTGATGAGGCTCTGGCAAGCTATACGCCACAGAACAATCGCTCCCAACTTAAAAAGACAGAAGATAACACGCTTATCATCGACGCATATAATGCAAATCCAACCAGCATGATGGCTGCTTTGCAAAACTTCCGGAACATGACAGTTCCCCACAAGATGCTCATATTAGGAGATATGCGCGAACTGGGTGCTGAAAGCCCGACCGAACATCAGAAAATCGTTGATTACATAAAGGAAAGTGGCTTTGAGAAAGTATGGCTCGTAGGAGAACTGTTTGCCGCAAGCGAACACTCTTTCAAGACTTACGCCAATGCGCAAGAAGTTATAAAGGATCTGCAAGCTAACAAACCCAAAGGGCATACTATTCTTATCAAAGGCTCTAACGGGATCAAACTTAGCTCAACGGTAGAGTATTTGTAAACGGAAAAATAAACGAGTGAACAGTAAATTATAAACGGTGAATATTGGATGCAACCATTATTCACCGTTTCTATTTTTCATTCACTGCTTATTCATCATTCTGGGGCGTACGACATAATAGGCTATTAAACTAGCCAGAATCGCTCCCGTAGTATTAGCTGCAAAGTCCAACCAGTCTCCACCCCGGTAAGTAGTGCAATATTCCTGCAACAATTCCACACAACCACTAAAAAGTACAGGGCAAAGGAATGCGCCTACCCATGCATGCCATATCGGAGCATTGTCCCTGCGATGTGCACGCAAAAATTCCAGCCACAGCATCCCCGACATACCCAAATACATACAAACATGAACCAGTTTGTCGAGGTTAGGAATTTCATCTAAATCCGTCTTAGGCGGTTTAAAGAACGACAGATAAATCACTGTCAGAATGATAAAAAGCGAGATTGGATATTTCTTAATATAAGATAGCATATCTAAATAATGTTACAATTTTCGTGCAAATATAAGTATCATTTTCTATATTTGCGCTCTAATACGTATATTTTATAACGATTTGTAAGATAAAACAAGATTTATGGCAAAAAATGATAGAGCAAACTTCGGCAGTAAATTAGGAGTCATACTCGCTTCTGCCGGCTCTGCAGTCGGATTGGGTAATATATGGAGATTTCCCTATGAAACAGGAAACCATGGAGGCGCTGCTTTTATATTGATCTATTTAGGCTGCATTCTTCTTCTGGGATTGCCTATTATGATTGCCGAGTTCCTGATAGGACGCCGTTCGAGAGCTAACACAGCGAGAGCATATCAGAAATTAGCACCTGGAACACATTGGCGTTGGGTAGGACGCATGGGAGTATTGGCAGGCTTCCTGATACTTAGTTATTATGCTGTAGTAGCAGGATGGACACTCGAATATATTTTTGAAGCTGCTACTAATGGCTTTGCCGGAAAAACCTCCGGAGAGTTCATATCCTCTTTTCAACAATTCTCCAGCAGCCCATGGAGACCGGTTGTATGGTTGGTGGCATTCTTGTTGATTACTCATTTCATCATTGTGAAAGGGGTAGAAAAAGGAATCGAAAAGTCCTCCAAGATCATGATGCCTACCCTGTTTATCATTATCCTCATACTGGTTGTTTGCTCGGTCACTCTGCCGGGAGCCGGTGCAGGTATCGAATTCCTGCTCAAGCCCGACTTTAGCAAAGTGGACGGAAATGTATTTTTGAGTGCCATGGGACAGGCGTTCTTCTCATTGAGTTTGGGAATGGGATGCCTTTGCACGTACGCCTCCTATTTCAGCAAAGAAACCAACCTGACTAAAACAGCTTTCAGCGTAGGAATCATTGATACCTTTGTGGCGATACTAGCCGGATTTATCATTTTCCCGGCAGCTTTTTCCGTAGGCATACAACCTGATTCTGGTCCGAGTCTGATCTTTATCACCCTGCCTAATGTATTCCAACAGGCATTTAGCGGAGTTCCCATACTGGCATATATATTCTCTGTCATGTTCTACGCGTTGTTGGCAATGGCTGCTTTAACTTCTACTATTTCCTTGCACGAAGTAGTAACCGCTTATTTACATGAGGAGTTCAACCTCTCCCGTGGAAAAGCAGCAAGGTTAGTCACCGGCGGTTGTGTCTTCCTCGGAATATTCTGTTCATTATCACTGGGAGTCATGAAAGGATTTACCGTTTTCGGACTGGGCATGTTCGACCTCTTCGACTTTGTAACAGCTAAAATCATGTTACCACTGGGCGGATTGTGCATCTCCCTCTTTACCGGATGGTATCTGGACAAGAAGATTGTATGGTCGGAGATTACCAATGACGGTTCATTAAAGGTACCGGTATACAAACTCATTATCTTTATATTAAAATATATCGCCCCAATCGCCATCTCACTGATATTTATCAATGAACTGGGATTAATCAAGCTATAATGTGGAAAGACTTCCTTTATTATACTAAAACTGAACGACAAGGCATTATCGTCCTTGTCGTTCTTATTTTAGGAGTATATGCCGCCCCTAAACTCTTCTCCTTTTTCACACACGCTGAAGATACCGACTGCAGAGAGAACGAGAAGTTCGATAAGGAATACAACGACTTTATTTCCTCCCTCCGGGAAACCCAACCTCACCAAAAGTCCGGTCATTCTTTTCAATCATCCCCTCAAAGGGAAATCAAACTTGCGGTGTTCGATCCGAACATCGCAGACTCTACTACTTTTCTTTCGCTTGGGTTACCATCCTGGATGATAAAGAATATCCTGCACTATCGCTATAAACAAGGTAAATTCCGCCACCCAGAAGATTTCCGAAAGATATATGGACTCACGGAAGAACAATACCAGACTCTTCGTCCTTATATACAAATTACAGAAGATTTCAGTTCGACAAATAAAGACACGGTACGATTGTTAACCACACCAAGCATACAACGGGACACCATTGTGAAATATCTCCCGGGAACTATCATCAGCCTCAACTCCGCAGATACCACCGAACTGAAGAAGATTCCGGGAATCGGAAGCAGCATTGCCCGGATGATTGTGAATTACCGCGAACGGCTGGGAGGCTTTTTCCGAATAGAGCAGTTACAGGAGATTCATCTAAAGGCAGAGAAACTCCGTCCGTGGTTTTCCATTGACACCCATCAGACACGCCGCATCAATGTAAATAAAGCCGGTATGGAACGAATGATGCATCATCCATACATAAACTACTACCAAGCAAAGGTTATCATAGAATATCGGAAAAAGAAAGGATTCTTAAAAAGTCTGAAGCAATTATCTCTCTATGAGGAGTTCACTCCTATTGATCTTGAACGGCTAGAGCCCTACATTTGTTATAATTAATAAAAAAAAGATGCATTCCTATCACACCAGACAAGAATGCATCACACACAAACAAAACAAACACTCTACTATCATCTTCACAGACTTCCGTAGAGAAGCGACTATAAATATATAGCTAAAAGATAGAACACTTGCAAGGCTCTACCTTTTTGGTATACATTTTTAGGAATTAGGTTCTCTAATTAATCTTTTTTAATCATACCATCCACTATATGAACGGTCCGGTCCGTAATTTTGGCAAGCCCCTCGTCATGCGTCACAATGACAAAAGTCTGCCCCAGCCGGTCTCTCAAATCGAAGAACAGTTGATGTAAATCTTCTTTATTATGTGTATCCAGACTACCGGATGGTTCGTCTGCCAGAATAACTGCCGGATCGTTGATTAAAGCCCTCGCTACCGCCACCCGTTGTTTCTCGCCTCCCGACAATTCATTCGGTTTATGAGAAGCCCTGTCAACCAGTCCCATAAAATCCAGAATCTTCATAGCGCGTTCGTGCGCCTCCTTCGAAGATACCCCGGCGATTAAAGCGGGAATCATCACATTTTCCAATGCCGTGAACTCCGGCAGTAGTTGGTGAAACTGGAAAACAAAACCAATATTCTTATTACGAAATGCAGATAGTTCTTTCTCCTTCATCCGACTCACCACTGTTCCGTCAATCTGTACCACACCTGCGTCCGGTTCATCTAAAGTGCCCATTATCTGCAATAACGTAGTTTTACCCGCACCGCTCGGGCCTACAATACTAATAATTTCTCCTTTGTTGATTTCCAGATCAATGCCTTTCAACACCTGTAATGAGCCGAAACTCTTCGTAATCCCTTCTAGTTTTATCATAATAGCCTTATAATCGTTTAATGACATATTCAGCCAGATAACACCCAAACACGGCCGGCATATAACTAACTGTTCCACATGTCGATTTCTTATTCTGTTCATCCTCCGTCAGCAATACCGCTTTCGGATCGGCTTGCTCCGTACTGAATACCACCGGAAGTTTCCGTTTCATTCCCATCTTCTGCAAACGCTTTCGCACAGCCTTACTCAAACCACAATGATACGTCTCCCAAAGATCGGCAAAACGAACCTGAGTAATGTCACTCTTCGCCCCTGCTCCCATACTGGAAACTATCTTTATACGACGTTTCATCGCTTCATAAATCAGAAAGCATTTCGGACTGATCGTATCAATAGCATCTACTATAAAATCATATTTATCGGCATCCAGCAGTTCCGGTATATTTTCATCCTTCAGGTAAACAGGAAGGACAGTCAGCTCAATCGCCGGATTTATATCTTTATAACGGGCTGCCAACACTTCCGCTTTCGTCCTCCCCAGCGTGGAATGCATGGCCGGCAACTGACGATTCATATTAGTAGGCTGCACTGTATCGGCATCTACAATCGTCATCCGCCCGACACCTGCACGGCAAATCATCTCGGCGGCATAAGCACCTACTCCACCCAGTCCCACGACCAATACGTGCGCGTTCCGGATGCGTTCCATCTTTTCCTCTCCTAACAGGAGTTCCGTTCTCTGTTGCCAGTCGTATCTTTCCATTAGTTTTTCTTTAACCATTTATAGAACCATTTGCCGACCTTCTCATAATGTTGAGACTCATTATGTCCACGAGGATCGGAGAATGACACAATTTCCTGCGGTTCGCCAAACTGGTCGGGATACAGGATTATCAAACTATTATTAGAGAAATATTTTCCTAATTGTGCCGGGAGACGTTCAAAAGAGGGATCATAAGAGATAGATCCGCGACGGGCAGAGATAACTACCAATAAATGGTCATAATTCACCTGCCCTGTCAACAGCAAGAGATCCTCCCACTCCTCCAATATGGAGAATTCCGTCGGAGTACCTGCATGTCGCTTTTTCACAAGTTGCTGAACACGCATCAATGTACGCTCATTGGCAAAAAAATGCACCCGACAGCCCAGGATACTTCCCATACGGCAGAAGTGTTCCACCCATTTAGAGAATCCCGATTCATATTCAGCCTTTGGCGGAACGGCAATATTGATTCGACGCAGGGTATTAACAGGCATCAGGAATTTGGCAATCATCACTTCACGATGCGTACCTTTCAACAGACTTTCGGCCAGATGTCCGAAGAAAGAGTCGACAATATTTGCTTTCCGGTGCAGACCGATCACAATATCCGTAGCTTCATACTCCTTGATTGTATGGATAATCCCCGAAGCAATATTCAAGTCATAGCGACTCACCATCGTAACAGGCACATCAGCGGCAGCGGCAATCATAGCCGCCTTCTCCAGATTACGTTTACCCTGCTGCTCTTTCTTCTCCGAACTATTATTGTCATTGATAACGTTCAATGCCACCAATGCATTTTTCTGCTTAGCATCCTTTATTACTAAAGCCAGATTAATCAAATCTTCAATCGTCTCCGGGTTAGCCACCGGAATCAAGATTTGTTCCGTATTTACTTTCTTAGCTTCTTCTTCCGCCTGCACATTTTCATCCAGAGCAAAACGACGTGCCGAACGTTCAGTTACCAAAGAACTGATGACACAAGTGAAAAGTATCATCACTACCGTACCGTTCAATACATCATCATTCAGCAACCGTTCTCCATTCTCCATAATGATTTCATGACCGATCAACACTGCTGCCAGTGTAGCTGCGGCCTGCGCATTACTTAAACCGAATATCATGCTCCGTTCATTCGACTGCATCCGATAGATCTTTTGTGTGATCCAGGCAGCCAGCCATTTACTAAAGGTTGCCACCACTGTCATCACAATAGCCACTTTCAATGCTTCACCTCCGGTAAACAGGCTTCTTACATCAATAATCATTCCGACACCAATCAGAAAATAGGGAATAAACAGTGCATTTCCCACAAATTCCAACCGGTTCATCAAAGGAGATACATGAGGAATCAGGCGATTCAATACCAAGCCCGCCAGGAAAGCTCCTAAGATTCCTTCCATTCCTACAAATTCCATCAATCCTCCTCCGAGGAAAACCATCGCCAGCACAAATACAAACTGCATCACGCTGTCATCGTACTTCCGGAAGAACCAGCGTCCGATACGGGGGAAAAAGAACACAATCAGAAATCCGAGGAAAGCCACTTTTGCCACAAGAAATACCCAGAACCAGCCATCGACAGTTCCCTTAAACATGCCTCCTATGACAGCAAGAATAATCAAAGCAAGGGTGACGGTGACAGCAGTACCACCAATGGTGATATTGACACTGCGCAAACGAGACAGTCCGTAACGGCTAATAATAGGATAAGCAATTAAGGTATGGGAAGCATACATACTTGCCAACAGCACCGCCGTGAGAAAACCATATCCCAGCATACTCATACTACTCCATATTCCCAACGCCATAGGAATCAGAAAAGTGAGCCAGCCGAACACGAAACTTTTCGTCCGGTTCTTCTTAAAGTCCTCCATATCCATCTCAAGACCGGCAAGGAACATGATGTAATAGAGTCCTACTTTACCAAACAGTTCAAAACTACTGTCGCGGTCGAGCACATGAAAGCCGTGTTCGCCAATCAAGACACCCGCCAGAATCATGCCTATAATATGAGGTATATGGAGACGCCCCAAAATCATCGGAGCAAAAAGAATGATAATTAGTACCAAAAAGAACACCCAGGTCGGATCAGAAATCGGCAGCGTTAAATTGAGATCAAACAGGTTCATAGGCTGTGTTTTTTAGGAATTTTCTGCAAAGGAACAAAAAAGTTTGCAGAATCCAATGAATGTCTAATGGTCATTTCACTCCAATAACCACGTCCAACTATACGGAAGCATGAGTAATCCACCGAAAAACTGAAATATTTCTCTCAAAATCGATGTTTATATGCTAAATTGTTATAATTTTGCAGCCAAATCTTTTCTATTCGACAGGATAAGGAGAGAAATTCAATATTCACAATTTAACAAAAGAAAAAGATGAAAGTAGCTATTGTTGGCGTAAGCGGAGCCGTAGGACAAGAGTTCCTGCGCGTGCTCGATGAGAGAAACTTCCCGATGGACGAGTTAGTTTTGTTCGGTTCTAAACGTAGTGCCGGAACAACATATACTTTCCGCGGTAAACAGATCGAGGTGAAACTCTTACAACACAACGATGACTTTAAAGGGGTAGACATTGCTTTCACTTCTGCCGGTGCAGGAACATCTAAGGAGTTCGAGAAAACAATCACCAAGTATGGTGCTGTGATGATCGACAACTCCAGCGCTTTCCGTATGGATGCCGATGTGCCTTTGGTGGTGCCTGAAGTAAATGCAGAGGATGCATTGGAACGTCCGCGCGGCGTTATCGCCAACCCGAATTGTACGACTATCCAGATGGTAGTTGCACTGAAAGCCATCGAAAAGCTTTCTCATATAAAAACTGTGCACGTGTCTACCTATCAGGCAGCAAGTGGTGCGGGTGCCGCTGCCATGGACGAATTGTACGAACAATATCGTCAGGTATTGGCAAACGAACCTGTGACTGTAGAGAAGTTTGCCTATCAGTTGGCTTTCAACCTGATTCCGCAGATCGACGTGTTTACAGAAAACGGTTATACGAAAGAAGAGATGAAGATGTATAATGAAACACGCAAGATCATGCATTCTGACGTAAAAGTTAGCGCAACTTGCGTACGTGTTCCTGCATTACGTGCTCACTCTGAAAGTATTTGGGTAGAAACTGAACGTCCGATTTCCGTAGAAGAGGCTCGTGAAGCATTCGCTAACGGTGAAGGTCTGGTTCTGCAGGACAATCCTGCCGAAAAAGAATATCCGATGCCGTTGTTCCTGGCAGGTAAAGATCCGGTATACGTAGGCCGTATCCGCAAAGACCTGACAAACGAAAACGGATTGACTTTCTGGATTGTAGGTGACCAGATTAAGAAAGGGGCTGCCCTGAATGCTGTTCAGATTGCCGAATATTTGATTAAAGTAAAAAATATCTAATATAACAGACTGGATATAATATCCGGACAACTATAGATAAGCCCAATAAATCAGCCGGTTTGCAATGTGATAGTGATCACAATGCAAGCCGGTTTTTTTATTCTCCAAGCCGTAATTAGAGAGAAAATACCTATTCGTAGGTAAGAAGTCACTAGTTATAGGTATCAGCATTTACCAAAATAACTATTTATAGTGATTGATAGAAAGTCACTTTTTATCGAATTTTGCGCAAAACTTATCTATGAAATATTGTCTTTTTAATATAGCATTCTGGGGGCTACTATTTTTCAATTTATTTGAGGCCGCAGCTAATTCAAACATCTATACAATCTCGGGACGTGTGACCGAGGCAAAAACGAATTCCCCTTTGCCTGGTGCTTCTATCCTCATTAAAGGTACCTATTTGTGGGCCGTATCCAATCAGAAAGGAGAATTTACGATACAAGGAGTACAGGAGGGAAAATATAATCTGGAGGTTTCTTTTCTTGGTTATGTACCGGCAACAATTCCCGTAAATGTACGCAGCAATATCAATAACCTTCCTATCATACTCAAAGAAAATACACTTGCACTGGATGATGTAGTCGTCACTGCACAAGCACCCAAAAATGAATTAAACACGACGCTCACTATCGGAAATCATGCATTGGAACATCTACAGGTGTCCAACGTGAGCGATATCTCCGCTCTTCTTCCGGGGGGAAAGACCAAAGTACCGGATCTCACCGCCAACCATATCTTCTCATTACGTGACGGAGGGTCAACAGCCGGTAATGCCGCATTCGGAACTGCAGTGGAAGTGGATGGGGTGCGTATTGGAAACAATGGTTCGTTTGGCAATATGAGCGGAGCGGATACCCGGAATATCACTGTTGCGGATATTGAATCGGTGGAAGTCATTACGGGAGTGCCCTCGGCAGAATATGGAGACTTGAATAGTGGTATGGTCAAAATTCACACCCGAAAAGGGAAAACACCTTGGAACATATTGCTGTCTATCAATCCTCGCACCGAACAGGTGTCATTCTCTAAAGGATTGGATTTAGGAAACGATAAAGGAGTCATCAACATAAACGGTGAGTGGACCAAAGCTACTCAAAAGTTGGTATCTCCCTATTCTTCTTATACAAGAAGGGGATTCTCTGCCGGATATAGCAACACATTCCACAACGTATTGAGATTCGACATCGGTGTTACAGGCAATATCGGAGGAATGAATACCAAAGATGATCCCGATGCCTATTCGGGAGAATACAACAAAGTGAGAGACAACGTATTCCGGGCAAACACGTCACTCGCTTGGCTGCTCAATAAATCGTGGATAACCAACCTCAAGTTCGATGCATCGATATATTATAATGATAACAACTCCCACGCGCATACGTTCTACTCGTATGCATCGGAGCAACCGGCTGTTCATGCCACGGAGGAAGGATATTTTATGGCAAACAAACTGCCATATACTTACTTTGCCGATCAAATCATCGACTCCAAAGAACTGGATTATGCCGCATCGTTAAAATATGAATGGAACAGACGCTTTAAGACTGTAAACAGTAACCTGAAAGCGGGTGTTCAATGGAAAGCAACAGGCAATGTGGGCGAAGGAGAATATTACAAAGACCCAGCATTGGCTCCGAACGGTTATCGTCCCCGTCCTTACACTACTTACCCATATATGCATAATGTTTCGCTTTATGCAGAAGAAAGTCTCTCATTTCCTGTGGGAAATACCATGCTTAGACTGATGGCAGGGGTACGTTGGGAACACTTGTTTATCAAGGGAACGAACTATAAAAATCTGAATACTCTATCTCCGCGTTTCAATGCCAGATGGCAGTTGAACGAATATATCGCTATCCGTGGCGGTTGGGGGATTACCGAAAAACTTCCCTCTTTTTATACCTTGTATCCCAAACAGGAATATCGAGACATACAGACCTTCGGCTTTTCCTATAATAAGATTGAATCATCTTATATATATTATAGTCAGCCCTACACGTTATTGCACAATGAGAACCTTCGGTGGCAACGGAATCAGAACGCTGAAATCGGTCTGGACGTCAACATCGCCCGTACCAGAATTTCATTAGTCGGTTATTTCAACCGTACCAAGTTGCCGTATAAATACACAAATACCTATACTCCGTTCTCCTACGATGTTCTCCAATTGCCGGAAGGATTCACTATGCCTACTAATCCGCAAATCAATGTGGACAACCAGACAGGTATGGTTTACATACGCGACAATGCATCCAGTTACTGGACTCCTATGGATGTCAAAGTGACCGACCAGACTTTTGTAAAGTCAACTTCTCCCGACAATGGAATGGACGTGATTCGTCGCGGAGCGGAAATGATCGTTGATTTCCCGGAAATTACCCCGATTCGCACGCAATTCCGGATAGATGCCGCTTATACTTATACGAAATACATCGACAACTCTTTATCATATTATTATCAGAATGGATGGTCGCACACCAGTCTTGCCAATCGTTCTTACCAATATGTAGGTATCTACGCCAACGGCGACAACTTATCGAGTACTGCCAACGGCAAGCGTACCCACTCGCTGGATGCCAATATCACAGCCATCACCCGTATTCCGAAAGCCAGACTGATTATCTCGTGCCGACTGGAAGCTTCGCTTGTGAAGCGTTCGCAGAATATCTCCGAATACCAAGGAAAAGAATATGCTTTCAATGTGAGCGAAAGCAGCAATACCCAAACCGGAGGAAGTATCTATGACGGCGACTCTTATACTGCAATCTGGCCGGTGGCATACCTCGACCTGAATAATGAGATGCATCCTTTCACGTCAGCGGAAGCCGCAAATCCGGAATTCTCCTACCTGATACGTAAATCGGGCAATGCTTATACATTTGCTGCAGACGGATATGATCCTTATTTTTCTGCCAATATCAATATCACCAAAGAGATTGGAGACTATGTATCTCTTTCTCTCAATGCGATTAATTTCACCAACTCACGGCCTTATGTAAAATCTCATGCAACGGGTGTAAGCGCTCTTTTCACCCCGGATTTCTATTATGGACTTACTTGCCGTATCAAATTCTAACTATATGAAGCAATCCATCTACATATTATTACTGACAGTGACCGGCATCTTTGCAGGATGCACGGATATCGATAAAGAGAATCCGTATGACAACCAATTGCACAACCTGCAGGTTACCGCCGTATATCCGGACGGATACACGGAGCATCTCAGGGAAGGAGTGACCGTAAAGATTGAAGATGTCGACCGTGGAAATTCTTATAAGGCTAAAACCAACAAGAATGGAGTGGCACAATTCTCTCTGACCAAAGGTATATACCGTGTGCAAATCAGTGACAAAGACGGACAGGATATTTTCAACGGGTTAGCTGATAATGTAAAGCTGACCAGTAGTGATATATCATTTAATCTCCCGCTGATTCACTCCAGAGCTGGAACGATCATTATTAAAGAGATTTACTGCGGAGGATGTACCAAGTTACCGCTGGAAGGAAATTATCAGTCCGACAAGTACATTATCCTGCATAATAACGACTCGGAAGTGCAATATCTGGATAGCTTGTGTTTCGGAGCTCTCGACCCTTACAATTCACAAGCCACCAATGTATGGGTGACACAGGACGAAGCAACCGGAGCAACCATCTTCCCCAACTTCGCTCCTATCGCACAGTGTATCTGGCAGTTTGGCGGTACCGGCAAAACTTTTCCGCTTCAACCGGGAGAAGATGCGGTGATTGCCATCAACGGAGCAGTTGACCATGCGACACAATATCCGCAATCTGTTAATCTGAACAAACCCGGATATTTTGTATGTTACAACAATGTTTATTTCCCGAACACGCAATATCATCCGGCTCCCGGCGATCAGATTACACCGGACCATTACCTGAACGTAGTGTTGAAAACAGGACAGGCGAACGCTTATACATTCTCCATCTTTTCTCCGGCCACGATTATTTTTAAAGCCAAAGATACCACGATACAGGACTTCGTTCTTAAAGAAGGCAGCGTCATACAGAAGCCGGGAAGCACCACCGAACGGGTGATAGCGGTACCGCTCGACTGGGTGATTGATGGGACGGAAGTGTATTATGGGGGTTCCTCCAACAATAAAAAGCGCATTTCCCCATCCATTGATGCGGGATATGTCATTCAAAGTGCCACGTACAACGGACGCAGTTTATACCGTCATGTGGATGAAGAAGCGACACAGGAAGCGGGTTATGAAGTACTGGTAGATACGAACAATTCTTCTACCGATTTTTATGAACGGGAAAAACAATCTTTGCATGAGTGAGATGAAGAAAATATATATAACAGGCCTTTGGGTCCTATGTCTGGCATCCGGAGTTTCGGCACAGACTTATGACATCATCGAACGGCGTAACTCCTGGAATGCCGGGACAAATGTCACAGGTATCATGACGGACAGTATTTCTGCTTCCTATGCCGAACTGTACGGAAAGAATAATCACGGTGATTTCCGCAACTATTACGAAGCAAAAGAAGCATGGAGTACCGGAGCGGTAGCAAAGTCCATCACTCATCTGAAAGGTTATTCGTTGACGGGTTCATTCTCCTTCGACCATACTTCCGGCAAGGATATGAGCGGTTCGATGTTCATCCACCCAGGATTTTATCCCGTAGATCTCTTGGAGTTCACGCCCGGACGCAAAGACTTGCAAACCTACGCTTTCATGGGTGGTATTGCAACTGATATTGCACCCAACTGGCGATTAGGAGGAAAGATTGACTTTGCCGCCTCCAACTATTCCAAACGAAAAGACTTGCGGCATACCAATTACCGACTGGATTTGAAAGTAGCCCCCAGCGTCATGTATCATTCGGGAGATATGGCAATCGGTTTTTCCTATATTCTCGGTAAAAACAGCGAATCAGTGAAAGCAGAAGTCATCGGTACAGCCGAAAACTCTTACAATGCTTTTCTGGATAAAGGACTTATGTATGGAGCTTACGAGGCATGGGACGGTAGCGGAATCCATCTTAGTGAATCGGGTGTCAACGGTTTTCCCATCAAAGAATTGTCGAACGGGGTAGCCTTGCAACTTCAATGGAAAGGATTTTACGGAGATGCTGAATACACATATTCTTCAGGTTCTGCCGGTGAAAGAGATGCTATCTGGTTTAAATTTCCCACCCACCGGATTACCTCCCATTTGAGTTATCATTTCAAACAGGGAAAGAAAGAGCATTTTCTGCGACTGAACCTGCAATGGTCACATCTGGCCAACAACGAGAATGTGATAACTAAAGAAACGGTGAACGGGATAACGTCCACTTACGTACACGGTTCCAATCGTATTTTTGAGCAGGATATTTTCTCCGTCCATCCTGAATATGAATTCATAAGTCCCCGCACGGAACTTCGTTTGGGAACGAATATATCAACATTCAGGCGACTGACCACACAGATGTATCCTTATGTGGCTTCGGAAAAGATGCTTTGCAGCCGGACTTATATCTCCAGTGTATTTCATCTGGGGAAACTCGACCTGAAAGCGGCTGCATCCTTTGCCATAGGAAACTTTACCGGGAAAAACAGGACTATGACAACAGATACGGAACCGGGTGATCCGCCTTATCGGCTGACTGATTATTACCATCTGAAAAATGAATATGCAACCGCCCCGCAGGCGACATTTCATCTCGGATTGCGCTACCATTTCAACTATGGAATTTATGCGGAAGTACAGGGTAGTTATACGCACGGTTTCAACCTGCAATATATAGATGGTTCGAACCGTTGGAACGAGGCTGTCAAATTAGGATATACTTTTTGAAAACAATGAATATATATAAACTAAATTATTAAGCAATGAAAAAGAGTTTGACATTTATCTTCGCAGCAGCACTTTTGGTATCTTGCCAACAAGAGGAGAACGAAGCTACGACTCCTGCAAACAGTCGTATTACTATCTCTCCTATTATTACACGTGCTACGGAAGTTAACTTTGAGACCGGAGATAAAATCGGTGTTACAATCACCCAAAACGGTGACTTCGTATATGCGGAAAATAAACTGATGACATACAATGACGGAGTATTTGCCGGTGATTTACTTTGGTATCCGGAAGGAAATGACAAATCGCAAATAGTAGCCTATTATCCCTATAAAGAGGGCAATACTCCGGCTTCATTTACTGTAGAAACCGATCAGACTAGCGGATATGGAGCGTCAGATTTTATGGCAGCAAAGAAATCGGATGTACTTCCGACTACCAACGTTATAAGCATGAACTTCAAACACATGTTTACTAAATTAGTGATTAATGTAACAAAGGAAGTAGAAGCTAACATCTCGTCCATTGCATTGAAAGGTTCTATCCCGACTGCAACTCTTGATTTGAGTGCTCTCACAGTGACTGCTGATGCAAATGCCTCTGCTACAAGCATTGTTGCACAAGCCGTTAAAGCGAATGAGACATACCGAGCTATTATCGTTCCCCAAACAGTAGCCTTGACGCTTGAAGTAGCAACATCCGACGGCAAGACCTTGTCACAGAAGCTCACATCTACCACTTTGGCACAAGGAGGACAATACAGTGTGAACATTCGCGTGTTACCTGACGATATAGAAGTCAAACTTAGTGGTGACATTGAAAACTGGACAGATGAGGGTGAAATTGGAGCTGATAATGAGATTCCTTTCGAGGAACATCTCGATCAGAACTATTTCCTGTATGATAATGTAAAATATAAGACTGTAACTCTCTCAAACGGTACGACATGGATGGCTGAACCGCTTATTTATTTACCGAAAGGGTATACTCCTTCAAGTGATCCAACTGCTGATAGCCATGTTTGGTATCCGTATGAAATCACAGCCGACGGTGCAACCGTAGCTACAACAAAAGAAAGTGCCATAAAAGAATTAGGTTATCTATATGATTTCCAGGCTGCACTGGGTGGTAAAGAAATTACTGATAGTAATCTGACCTCCTTTGAAGGAGCACAAGGAATCTGCCCGAAAGGATGGCACATACCGACACGTCTGGAGTACTTTAATCTGGTAGGAAAAACAACGAATGATGCCGACGGCAAGGTACCGGCTGATGGTGATAAAGCTCTTTTTTATGATACAGCTTATGATGGAGCCAAAATATCATCACTGATGGATGCAGGATTCAATTACCAATTCTCCGGTGTTCGTATGGCAACAAGTCTTACAGGCGCCGGCAGCTACCAAAAAACTGCAATAGCAGATGACGCCAAGATTCAAGCTGCGTGGCATGGAAAACCGGCAATGAATTATCTCATGACTTCGACCGCCTACAAACCCATATACAATAGTACCAGCGGCCTACTAACCAATATACAGTTCTTTGGATTAATGAGTACAATCAATGCAACCAAGTATCCGGAAGGCAGATTATCATTATCTTATGTTAGCATTAAAGCCGGTATGCAAGTTCGTTGCATAAGGGATCAAGCCGGCAACTAAAAGACTAATATTTGTTTCATGCCTTGAAACCTTTAGTTTCTCGGTGAGAAACCAACAGTTTCAAGGTTTGAAACTACCAGTTTCACACTGGGAAACTAAAAGTTTCAAGTAAGGCTACTCCCCTCGCCCGTAAGGCGAACTACGATAAGCTATAAACAAACGAAAAACAGATTACAAACTATATAAAAACGAAGCAATAACAATGAAAACAAAAAAGCTAACAATCGCAATTGCCATCGTGGCAATGACTTTTATCGGAACTTCATGTGGTAACAAACAACAGAAAAGCGCATCAGAAGCGACTACAGAACAGTCTGCATCTTCCGCCTTGGAAATTGATTCTCTTCTTGCCAATGCCGAAAGCCTTGCAGGACAAGAAGTGACCATTGAAGGCGTCTGCACACATACCTGCAAACATGGCGCAAAGAAAATCTTCCTGATGGGTAGCGACGATACCCAAGTGATCCGTGTAGAAGCGGGCACTTTGGGAGCATTCGATCCTAAATGCGTGAACTCCATCGTTCGTGTTACCGGAACACTGAAAGAACAACGCATTGACGAAGCCTACCTCCAGAACTGGGAAGCGCAACTCAAAGCACAGGCTGCCGAGAAACACGGAACCGGTGAAGCCGGATGCGACTCTGAAAAGAAAGCACGTGGTGAAACAGCCAACAGCCCTGAAGCCCGCATTGCAGATTTCCGTGCAAAAATAGCCGACCGCAAGGCAGAAACAGGAAAAGAGTATTTATCTTTCTATTTCATGGAAGCTGACTCGTATGAAGTGGAGTAGTAACATCCGTAAGTGGAGTCGGCTCATACACCGTGACTTATCATTTTTCTTTTCCGGAATGGTATTGATATATGCCATTTCCGGAATTGTAATGAATCACCGTGACACTATTAATCCGAACTTCTCCATCACACGGAAAGAGTATAAGATAGCAGAAAAGCTACCGGATAAAGCAGGAATGAATAAGGAGAAAGTGCTCACTCTCCTGGAACCTTTGGGAGAAACCGGCAACTATACCAAATTTTACTTCCCGAAAACGGACGTAATGAAAGTCTTCCTGAAAGGCGGCTCCAATCTCCTGGTAAACGTGAAGACAGGAGAAGCGGTATATGAATCCGTCACCCGCCGCCCGCTTATCGGAGCAATGTCCCGTTTACATTACAACCCGGGACAATGGTGGACTTACTTTGCTGATATTTTCGCCATCGCTCTTATTATCATTACTCTCTCCGGCATCATCATGCTGAAAGGAAATAAGGGTATTATCGGCAGAGGAGGAATTGAAGTCATTGTCGGAATCTTGATTCCCATTCTTTTCCTTTTCTTCTTTTGAATAGAATAACAGATAAAATCAAATGGAACATATTATCGAATGTAACAATCTGACGCACTATTACGGCAAACGGTTGATTTACGAAAATCTTAGTTTCACAGTACCCAAAGGACGCATCCTGGGACTGTTGGGAAAGAACGGTACGGGCAAGACCACCACTATCAATATCTTGAGCGGTTACCTGAAACCCCGTTCGGGAGAATGTCGCATCTTCGGACAGGAGATACAGACAATGGCACCGGCTCTGCGTCGCAATATCGGACTGCTCATCGAAGGTCATGTGCAATATCAATTCATGACCATCACCGAGATAGAGAAATTCTACGCAGCTTTCTACCCCGGTCAATGGAAAAAGGAAGCGTACTATGAACTGATGAATAAGTTGAAAGTCGCTCCCGGACAACGTATCTCACGTATGTCATGCGGACAGCGCTCACAAGTTGCCCTCGGACTTATCCTTGCACAAAACCCGGAACTTCTAGTATTGGACGACTTCTCACTCGGACTCGATCCCGGTTACCGCCGCTTGTTTGTCGACTATCTCCGTGACTATGCCCGCTCGGAAGGGAAAACCGTCTTCCTGACCTCACATATCATTCAGGATATGGAACGACTCGTTGATGACTGTATTATCATGGACTACGGAAAGATACTGATTCAGAAACCAATCGTCGAATTACTGGAAAAAGGACATCGCTACACTTTCACTATTCCCGAAGGTTATGAACTTCCTGCGTCTGATGATTTCTACCATCCTTCTGTCATGCGAAACCAGTTGGAGACCTTCTCCTTCCTGCAACCGACAGAGACAGAAGCAAAACTGAAATCAATGTCAGTGCCTTACACTAATTTTCATAGTGAACAGGTAAATTTGGAGGATGCATTTATCGGCCTGACAGGCAAATACTGATTAAATTAAGAATAAAAATTGGCTACTCGTAACCCACAAATCATAATTCATAAATCATAAATCCTCAAAAATGTACGCTATATTTTATAAAGAATGGATAAAGACACGGTGGTATTTTCTGCTTGCCGTGCTCGCCACACTCGGTTTTACAGGCTATTGTATGCTTCGCATCAACCGGGTGGTAGAAATGAAAGGGGCTGCTCATGTATGGGAAGTCATGCTGCAACGCGATGTTATCTTCATTGATATGTTGCAATATATCCCCCTGATTGCCGGAATCCTGATGGCAATCGTGCAGTTTGTCCCCGAGATGCAACGCAAATGTTTGAAACTGACTCTCCATCTGCCTTATCCGGAACTAAAAATGACGGGCAATATGTTACTCTCCGGACTCATATTGATTCTTGTCTGTTTTGCTTCTAATTTCCTGTTGATGGAAGTATACCTGAACGGAATACTTGCCCATGAACTGAAGAACCACATATTGCTCACCGCTTTAACGTGGTATCTTGCCGGGATTTCCGGCTACCTGCTCGTCGCATGGATCTGCCTTGAACCGGCATGGAAACGTCGTATTCTGAATCTCATTATCGCTGTATTGTTACTCCGGATCTTCTTTCTGTCGCCCACACCGGAAGCATACAACAAGTTCCTCCCTTATTTAGTGGTTTATACTTTGTTGACAGCTTCTTTCTCGTGGCTTTCTATCGTACGATTTAAGGCCGGAAAGCAGGACTAAACAATTAAAAATTAAAGATTAAAAATTAAAAGATTGAGAAATGAGACGTTTCAGTACCATACTATTATATGTAACCATCGCTTTCCTGCTTCTTTGGCAGTTGCCTTGGTGTTACAATTTCTTTGTCGTAAAGCCGGAGAAGACTCCCTTTACCCTATATAGTTTCGTCATTGGCGATTTCGCACAGATGGGACAGGAAGAGGGAAAGGGAAGCGTGCGTCGCGACTTGGCAGGAAACATTTATTCGGAAGCTGCTTTCGACAGCATCCTGCCTATGTTTTACTTCCGCCAGTTGATGTCTGACGAGCGTTTTCCAGATACCATTCAAGGAATCGCAGTGACTCCCAAAATGGTGCAGACGGAAAACTTCAACTTCCGCAGCGTTCCTTCGGATATCAATGCGCCTTCTATCGGACTTTACCCGCTAATGGAATCCATGTCAGGACGTGTGGATTTAAAAATGCCGGATGATGTATTCCGCATCACCTCCAAAGGGATCGAATTCATCGACATGGCTACCAACAGCGTGAAGGAAGATAAAAGCCTTCAGTTTACCGAAGCTATGACTAAGAAAGATTTTCGTTTCCCGGCAACGGAGATTGTAGGAAATCCGACGGTGAAAAAGGAGTATGACGAAGGTTACCTTCTATTGGATGCCGACCGCCGTCTGTTTCATCTGAAACAGGTGAAAGGGCGTCCGTATGTCCGTGCCATCACCTTGCCTGAAGGACTGACGTTAAAGCATCTGTATCTGACCGAGTTCAGAAACAAAAAGACGCTTGCTTTTATGACCGATGTCAACAACGCCTTCTATGTGTTGCAGAATCGGACGTATGAAATCGTAAAAACAGGAATCCCGGTATTCAATCCCGAAACGGATGCATTAACCATCATCGGTAATATGTTCGATTGGACGGTACGTGTGACTACTCCGACCTCTGATAATTATTACGCATTGAATGCCGACGATTATTCATTGATTAAAAAATTAGAGAACGCATCGTCTACTCATTCCATGCCCGGTATTACTTTCACATCTTATACTGATAAATATGTAATACCACGTTTCGAATAGTATTCCCATATTGAATGTAACAGTTGTAAGGGACTATCAAAAGTCAATCTATTAAATATGACTTAGGGTAGTCCCTTACTGTTTTCTTCCCATGCGTGTATAGGAAACAAAAAGAATTACAATCTTTTCTTCTGTAAGTATGGGCTTTTTCCGGCAAGAAAGTTTATCTTTGCCGACTCATTCAAATATTCAGACCGCAATTGCTTCTGCATTATACACAAACAAATACGGTAAAACGAAAAAACTCAAATTAAAAACCGTATGAAAGTTTACAAAGCATTTGCTTTCCTAAGTATCTTCATCATATTGTTCTATAATTGTTCGCTCCCTACTGATGACGAAGAAAAAGGAGATTCAGAGGGAGAGGATACAGTTACCTCCGAACTTCCCTGGGAAGGAGAGATGGACAAATTCACCATCAATTCTAAAGAAGGAATCCATCTGAATGATCCATACGAAGACGCCGGAACAGCTTATGTCACCATTCCTTCCACCTCTGTAAAAAATACCCGTTGGGAATTTGGAGTTCACCTCACCTTTAATCCTTCCGCTAACAATTATGCACGATTTTATCTGACTTCTTCCTCAAACATTCTTTCCGAGAATTTAAACGGTTATTATATTCAGATAGGAGGAGCCAAAGATAATGTAACTCTTTATCGTCAAAACGGAGACCAATCTAAACTACTGGCTTCGGGAAGAGAGTTGATGAAAGGAGACTCTTCACCGAAACTATATATAAAAGTAGAACGTGACAATAATGGTTACTGGACTTTTTGGACACGACGTGAATCCGAGAATGAATACGTAAAAGAAAAACAAATAAAAGATACCGATATACAAACTTCCCGCTACTGCGGTATATACTGCATTTACACCAAAACCCGCTGTAAAGGATTTACATTTCATCACATACAGCTATCTAATAACGTAGAAACGGACACTACACCTGATGAAACACCCGATCATCCCGGAACAGACATTCCGGACAATCCGGACACCCCCGAATTACCGGAAGATGTAAGAGGTATGCTTCTTTTCAACGAAATCATGTATAACAATGCTACTGATGGTGCAGAATATATAGAAATCTACAATCCGACTGAACAGGCTATCATTTTACCGGCACTTTATCTATATAAGATGTATAAAGACGGAACAATATACAATACTACCATCCTTCAAAATGAAAGTCCTTCTACTCCCCTAACCATTCCTGCCAAAGCATATCTTTGCTTCACGAAATACTTCAACAGAATCGTTCAGAAACATAAAGTCGGTGGAGAAAATATAATAATTATACCGAACTTCCCGGCACTGAACAATAATGGCGGGTATCTGGCACTTTCAAGTAGTAAAGAGACTGCACCAGGACATACTTTTGACACTT
This sequence comes from Bacteroides celer, assembly GCF_002632415.2. Taxonomy (NCBI): domain Bacteria; kingdom Pseudomonadati; phylum Bacteroidota; class Bacteroidia; order Bacteroidales; family Bacteroidaceae; genus Bacteroides; species Bacteroides celer. Next base: position 5,330,036 of record NZ_CP178209.1, read on the forward strand.
GTTGTTTTAGAGATGAAATGCACACCATTGATAAAATAACCGGCGTTTCGCTTGAAAAGAAATCTCCGGAGTTGTCCTCGCTCAACAAAAACTGGCGTTCCTCCAAACATGCCACCGGAGGCACACCCGGAATAAAAAATATGTAAGAGTATGTATATCTATGATAAATTCCCTACATTTGTAGGCAAAGTAAACAAGTTCCGGATATTCATCCTCAAACGAATTTAAACAGCAGATATGAGTCCAGCCGTTATATCTATTACTATTGTGGCATACTTTATAATCCTGTTCACTATCTCTTATATAGCAGGACGCAAAGCCGACAATGAAGGATTCTTTGTAGGAAACCGTAAATCAGCTTGGTATATCGTTGCCTTTGCCATGATCGGTTCCACCATTTCCGGGGTCACCTTCGTTTCCGTTCCGGGTATGGTACAGGCAAGCAGCTTTTCTTACCTGCAAATGGTGCTGGGATTCATAGTAGGACAAATTATCATTGCATTTGTACTCGTTCCTCTCTTTTATCGTATGAACCTGGTTTCCATTTATGAATATCTGGAGAACAGGTTCGGAAGCTCCTCCTACAAGACGGGAGCATGGTTCTTTTTTATTTCAAAGATGTTAGGGGCAGCCGTCCGGCTCTTTCTCGTGTGCCTGACATTGCAGTTTCTTATCTTCGATCCTTTCCATCTTCCATTCCTGTTGAACGTAATTCTTACTGTATTTATCGTATGGCTTTACACTTTCCGCGGTGGAGTGAAATCATTGATATGGACGGATGTTCTAAAAACATTCTGCCTCGTAGTGTCGGTTGTACTTTGCATCTATTATATTGCTTCCAGCCTGCATCTGAATTTCAGTGGTTTGATTAGTACGATTTCAGACAGTGACTTTTCCAAGACATTCTTTTTTGACGATGTCAACGACAAACGATATTTCTTCAAACAATTCCTGGCAGGTGTATTCACCGTTATTGCCATGAACGGGCTCGACCAGGATATGATGCAGCGCAATCTTAGCTGCAAGAACTTCCGGGACTCGCAGAAAAATATGATTACCAGTGGAATCTCACAGTTCTTTGTCATTCTGCTTTTTCTGATGCTGGGAGTACTGCTATATACGTTCACAGCACAGCAAGGCATTGAGAATCCGGGAAAAAGCGACGAGTTGTTTCCGATGATCGCTACCGGAAATTATTTTCCCGGCATAGTCGGAATATTATTCATTATCGGGCTGATAGCCTCCGCCTATTCTGCAGCGGGTTCTGCCTTGACGGCACTGACCACTTCCTTTACTGTAGATATTTTACATGCACAGAAAAAAGGAGAGGCGGCACTTAGCCAAATACGCAAACATGTACATATCGGTATGGCAGTTGTGATGGGAGCAGTCATTTTCGTATTCAATTTGCTGAACAACACCAGTGTGATTGATGCGATTTACACATTGGCCAGTTATACGTATGGCCCTATCTTAGGACTGTTCGCTTTCGGCATCTTCACCAAGAAACAAGTTTATGATAAATATATTCCGTTGGTAGCTATCGCTTCTCCTATTCTTTGCTATATCCTGCAAAGAAATTCGGAAGCATGGCTCAACGGTTACCAAATTAGTTACGAGTTGTTGATAATCAATGCCCTGTTCACATTCCTTGGACTTTGTTTGTTCATCAAAAGACAAGACAAAGAAACATCTTACACAACTCATACTACAAAACAAGAAGTAAAATAATGAAAACAACAATCAACTGTTTTCTTCCTTTCAGCCGGTTGGAAGAAACTGTGCAAACAGTTAAGGAGTTACGTGCATCGACGCTGGTAGACAAAATTTATTTATTGGCATCGCCAATTACCAATGTCTGTATTCCCGGATGCGAACTCATCTCTGTAGAGAAAATGCAGTCTACACAAGCGATGCGAGCTATTGCAGAACATTCTGATAAAACATATACCTTGCTCTATACCAAATACACTGCACTAAAAATAGGCATGTTCGCTCTTGAAAGAATGGTTCAAGTAATGGAAATGACCCAAGCTGGCATGGTATATGCAGACCATTACCAACAGATAGACGGTGTGCAAAAAACAGCTCCGGTCATTGATTACCAACCCGGTAGCCTGCGTGACGACTTCAATTTCGGCTCGGTTTTACTGTTCAATGCCAACGCATTCAAGGAAGTTATAGAAAATACGGTAGAGGAATATCAATATGCAGGTTTGTATGATTTGAGACTCAAAATATCCCAAAAGAGCAAACTGGTACATATCAACGAGTATCTATATACCGAAGTAGAAAGTGACAAGCGGAAAAGCGGTGAGAAGCAGTTCGATTATGTAGACCCTAAAAACCGTCAGGTACAGATTGAAATGGAACAGGCATGCACCAACCATTTGAAGGAAATTGGCGGATATCTTTATCCTATCTTCCGTCCTGTAGACTTTTCTTCCCACACTTTTGAATATGAAGCTTCTGTCATTATACCCGTACGCAACCGTATTCGCACAGTCAAAGATGCCGTACGCTCGGCTCTGAACCAGCAAACGACCTTTCCGTTCAATGTCATTGTCATCGACAATCATTCAACAGACGGGACCAGTGAAGTTCTCCATGAACTTAGTTCGGACAAGCGGCTGATTCACGTCATTCCCGAAAGAGATGACCTCGGTATAGGCGGATGTTGGAACATAGGTATCCATCACGAGAAATGCGGAAAGTTTGCCGTCCAACTTGATAGCGATGACGTGTATAAAGACGAACATAGCCTGCAAATCATCATTGATACTTTCTATAAACAGAAATGTGCAATGGTAATCGGCACTTATATGATGACTAACTTTGATATGCAGGAAATTGCCCCCGGCATCATCGATCATAAGGAATGGACGCCCGACAACGGACGAAATAATGCATTACGTATCAACGGTCTGGGAGCTCCCCGTGCATTCTACACTCCCATTCTTCGGGAAATCAAAGTCCCGAACACAAGCTATGGAGAAGATTATGCTCTTGGATTGAAAATTTCACACGATTATCAGATAGGCAGAATATACGACGTGATTTACCTTTGCCGCCGTTGGGAAGGCAACTCGGATGCTGCACTGCCTGTTGAGAAAATCAACCAGAATAATCTATATAAAGACCGACTTCGTACGTGGGAATTGGAACAGCGCATCCTGCAACAAGAAACGACATTAGAGAAAATTCAGCAAAAAATCGAACAGTTATTCCAAAAGCAAACTCTTTCTTGGGAACTAGCCAAAGAGAATTACCAAGCATTGGAACAGTATCGGTCACGAACAAAAGAAATATCCAAATGGTTTGGTAATCAAGGTTTAGCTGCGAACCTATTCCTTAATCCGAAACGTATTCTTTCGGCTACCGCACAGACAAACACTGCCTCCATTCATTCACGACCTTGCTTCCTCTGCCAAACAAACCGACCGCAGGAACAAGAGTTCATCAGTTATAGGAATTATCAGATACTGGTTAATCCCTATCCCATATTCAAACACCACTTTACAATTGTAGATAAGGAACACAAGTCGCAATCCATAGTCGGGCGTTTTAAAGATATGATAGAATTCACCGACATAATGAGAGAATACTTCCTTTTGTATAATGGACCGGAATGTGGAGCTTCCGCTCCCGATCATGCCCATTTTCAAGCTTGCAGTAAAGAGGAAAGAATGCAAGGACCATATTGCGATCACATAGATTTAATAGATAACGACAAGGTGCAAATTAGTTATGAAGATTTCCCGTACAGTTTCATCAGGATTCAGGCGAAAAACAAGACAACAATGTCGAAAACCTTTCATCTGATTTACGACATTTTAGCTGCCAATAATAACGGAAAAGAACCAATGATGAATATTCTTGCCTGGTATGGTTTGGAACGCACCAAAGAGGATTTTGGAAAGAACTATGACGATGAATTTGAGTCAGTGGCCGAACACCCTTACAATTGTATTATCTTCTTACGCAGCAAACATCGTCCTGACTGCTATTACGCAAAAGGGGACGAACAAATTATCATCAGTCCTGCTATTGCTGAAATGAACGGCATATTCCCTATAGTACGTGAAGAGGATATGGAGAAACTGACTCCTGAAAAGGTATATGAGATCTATCGGGAAATATCTATATCCAAAGAAAAACTGCAAAAAATATTAGAACGTATTAAGGCTGTATTATGACTCAACCTCAAATAACAGTTGGTATCCTTTCCGGGAAAGAGATTGAATTCTCTTTCCCGGTGAAATTTAGTTCTTCTGTCGGAACGGAAATTTCCGGGACACAGAAAGTTATTTATCAGGATGGGAAGATTCATTGGCAAGGGAAAGAGTACGACGAATTATCCTTCATTCCTCCACAAAATGCACATGCTTTCTTTGAACTGAAAGATGTGACCATCGGAATCAACTTCCATTGGGAACGCAAAGAAGTCCAGAAATTCAAAGGGGAATTAAAGATTATCATCGAAGGAGAACAACTAACCGCCATCAATGTGATTTCCATTGAAGAATATCTTACCAGTGTAATTTCATCCGAAATGAGCGCAACAGCTTCTTTAGAACTACTAAAGGCTCACGCCGTCATCTCCCGAAGCTGGTTACTTAATAAGTTGAGAGTTGAGAATGGAGAGTGGAGAGTTACTGTGCAGCCGGATAGCGCAGCCCACTCTCCACTCTCCACTCTCCATTCTCAATTTATAAAATGGTATGACCATGAAGCACATAGAAATTTCGATGTATGTGCCGATGATCATTGCCAGCGTTATCAGGGAATTACACGAGCCTCAACACCACAAGCCATCGAAGCAGTCTCCGCCACGCGGGGGGAAGTGCTGATGTATAAAGGAGCGATTTGTGATGCCCGTTTCTCTAAATGTTGTGGCGGAGCTTTTGAAGAGTTCCAAAATTGTTGGGAAAACGTAAAGCATCCTTATCTAATCAGACAACGGGATAGCAAGACTGAAAAACAACTTCCCGATTTGAACATAGAGGCGGAAGCTGATAAATGGATACGTACCTCACCTGTTGCTTTTTGTAATACGCAGGATAAGAAAATTCTAAGCCAAGTACTAAACAACTACGATCAGGAAACAGCAGACTTCTATCGTTGGAAAGTCAGTTATTCGCAGCAGGAGCTTTCAGAACTGATTCATCAACGTTCAGGGATTGATTTCGGACAAATCATTGATTTAATTCCTGTAGAACGGGGAACATCCGGACGTCTTGTCCGACTAAAGATTGTAGGAACCTTACGGACACTCATCATTGGAAAAGAGTTGGAAATACGCCGTACCTTATCTACTTCTCATCTGTATAGTTCCGCCTTCGTAGTAGACAAGGAATATGAGGAAAAAGGACATAAAGAGGATAAAATCCCTTCACGATTCATCCTTACCGGAGCCGGATGGGGGCATGGAGTAGGACTTTGCCAGATTGGTGCTGCCGTAATGGGAGAGCAAGGTTACAAATATGAAGAAATACTGTCTCACTATTACCCCGGCAGTACGCTCGAGAAACAATATCAATAAAAAAAGAATAATACCATGACAACCCCCACTATAAAAAGAAATCCCTGGAGCTGGATACCCACCCTCTACTTCGCAGAAGGGCTGCCATACGTAGCGGTAATGACGATTGCTGTTATCATGTACAAGCGTTTAGGATTATCCAATACGGAAATAGCCTTATACACTTCCTGGCTCTATCTTCCCTGGACTATCAAACCGCTATGGAGTCCATTCGTCGACCTGGTGAAAACGAAGCGTGCCTGGATTATTGCCATGCAAGGTTTCATCGCTGCCGGATTTGCAGGAATAGCCTTCTTTATTCCGACTGCTCATTATGTACAGTTGACTCTTGCTTTTTTCTGGCTGTTGGCGTTCAGTTCCGCTACGCATGACATCGCAGCAGACGGTTTCTATATGCTCGGACTCAATAATAAGGAACAATCTTTCTTTGTCGGTATCCGGAATACTTTCTATCGGCTTGCCAATATTTTCGGGCAGGGAATTCTAGTCATGCTGGCAGGATGGCTGGAAACGTCACAGAACAATATTCCCCTGGCATGGAGTATTACATTCTACCTCCTTGCCGGATTATTTCTGGCTCTTACTATCTATCATCGGCTTATCCTCCCCCATCCTGATTCGGACATTAAACGTCCCGGACTCACACCGGGTAAGTTGTTGGGAGATTTCCTCCTGACCTTTGTCACATTCTTTCAGAAAAAGAACCTCGGTCTCATGTTCTTTTTCCTCCTCACCTACCGGTTGGGAGAATCACAGTTAGCCAAAATAGCTTCTCCTTTCCTGCTCGACACGACCGATAAAGGTGGACTGGGTTTATCCACAGCAACTGTCGGAATGATCTACGGCACGATAGGTGTCATAGCTTTATTGCTCGGTGGAATCATTAGTGGTTTCCTCGTTTCCCGTGACGGATTCAAGAAATGGATATTACCCATGGCATTAGCCATCAACATTCCCGATCTATTATATGTATGGATGGCTGCCGCCACCCCGGACAATCCTATATTTATAGCCATTTGTGTAGCGATCGAACAGTTGGGGTATGGTTTCGGTTTTACCGCTTATATGCTATATCTGATTTATATAGCAGAAGGTGAACACAAAACGGCGCACTATGCTATCGGAACCGGATTTATGGCACTAGGCATGATGATTCCCGGTATGCCTGCCGGATGGATACAGGAACATCTCGGATACACAAACTTCTTTATCTGGGTTTGTATTTGTACCCTACCCGGTATCGTCGCCTCATTAATGATTCGCAACCGACTGGAGGATTCTTTCGGAAAGAAACAATAAAAAACTCAAAGATATGATACTCATTGCAGATAGTGGTTCTACAAAAACCGACTGGTGCATCGTTTTCAACGACACCCCAATCAAACGAATGGGAACGAAGGGAATTAATCCCTTCTTCCAATCAGAAGAAGAAATTCAACAAGAGCTGACACATTCCCTCCTGCCACAACTACCGGAAGGAACGATCAACTCCGTCTTTTTTTATGGTGCAGGATGCACTCCCGAAAAGGCTCCCGTCCTCCGGCGGGCTATTGCCGACAGCCTGCCCGTCATCGGGAACATCAAAGCCTACTCGGATATGCTTGCCGCTGCCCGCGGACTATGCGGACATGAAGCTGGGATTGCCTGCATCCTCGGCACAGGTTCCAATTCCTGTTTCTATAACGGTGAAGAGATTGTCAACAACATCTCCCCTCTTGGATTCATCCTGGGAGATGAAGGAAGCGGCGCAGTCCTAGGAAAACTACTGGTAGGCGATGTACTGAAAAACCAGCTTCCACCCGCCATCAAAGAAGCTTTCTTAAAACAGTTCGACCTGACGGCCCCCGAAATCATCGACCGTGTTTATCGCCAGCCTTTCCCGAACCGTTTTCTGGCTAGTCTCTCTCCCTTCCTTGCACAGCACTTGGAAGAACCGGCTATCCGTTCACTAGTACTCAACAGCTTTATCGCTTTTCTCCGCAGAAACGTGATGCAATATGATTATAAGCAATATCCGGTACATTTTATTGGTTCCGTAGCTCACTGTTACAAGGAGATTTTGCAGGAGGCTGCGCAAACAACAGGTATTCAGATCGGTAAGATTCTTCAAAGTCCGATGGAAGGGCTGATTCAATACCATCAACAATAATTCTTTTACCTATTGTAATTTATAACTAGTAATTATAAAAATGCAGATAACCGAACAACCGTCCTTTTACGATCATCTGGAAAAGAAATCTGTGCGAGAGATCTTAGAAGATATCAACCAGGAAGATCAGAAAGTAGCGTTAGCCGTACAAAAGGCTATTCCACAAATTGAAGAGCTTGTCAATCAGATTGTGCCCCGCATGAAACAAGGCGGACGCATCTTTTATATGGGGGCCGGCACAAGCGGTCGCCTGGGAGTATTGGATGCTTCCGAAATTCCTCCTACTTTCGGAATGTCTCCCAACTGGATTATCGGATTGATTGCAGGAGGCGATACAGCCTTGCGCAATCCGGTAGAAGGAGCCGAAGATGAGAAAAATCGAGGTTGGGAAGAACTCGTCGAACACCAGATCAACGAAAAAGACACCGTTATCGGCATTGCCGCTTCCGGCACTACCCCGTACGTAATCGGTGCTTTACGGGAAGCCCGTAAACACGGTATCCTGACAGGTTGTATCACCAGTAATCCCGATTCTCCAATGGCGGCAGAGGCAAATGTCGCCATCGAAATGATTGTAGGGCCGGAATATGTGACAGGCAGTTCCCGGATGAAATCGGGTACCGGACAGAAAATGATTCTGAATATGATTAGTACGTCGGTGATGATTCAACTCGGACGGGTGAAAGGAAATAAGATGGTAAACATGCAGCTTAGTAATCATAAACTGATAGAAAGAGGCACCAGGATGATTATGGAGGAACTAGGATTAAATCATGACCATGCACAAAAATTGTTACTGTTACACGGTTCGGTTAAGAATGCAATTGACGCTTACCGATATTCTCAAGATCATTAAAATCTCTACTTACTCTTGTTTAACCAACTTATATTATACGCATCACATACCAATCTTATTAATACGGAATATGACACATTAACCATCATTATTCATCCGACAGCCTCATAGATACAATACAAAAAGATTTTGAAACAAAATCAAAAACATTTATTGAACAAAGCAGTTTGTTCACACTTCTTCATTTTATCTCCGAAGAAAAAACTTCAAGAAAAAGTAGATTGGTATCAACAGTATAAATAATTGAAACATACCCAAAGCCCGTTCTTATCAATACCAACTATCTTTGCATCGTGTCACAGTACAGACAAAAAATAAACCATTCTTGGAATTTAAGACACAAAGAAGATAATTTCATTAAATATAGTATTTATGAAGAAGGATATTTGCATCATTTTGAGCCTGCTTTTATATACTTTTCAATTACCAATTATCTGCAAAGTAGAATATCCGGTTACAGTGAAACGTAAGATCAATGTAGAGACAAGTCAATTACTCACACTGATTGTATTTACATATAAATTTTGCAGTTCTTATTGTCAGCCGTCATTTCTATTCATTAGACAAATGATTTCCAGCACATTAGACGCTGACAATAAGCCCTGACAATAGGCTGACAATAACATTTTATAAGTTTTATTGTCAGCCTATTGTTTTATGATTTTGCTCTCCCATATCTCCTATCCAGCTTTACTTACTTTTCAAGAAAAGCCTCCATTAAACATCCGTCATACAACCGGCATACTTATATCATTCAATAACTATTGTTCGATCAGGATGCCGGTATACTTAATTCTTCACGGCCGTGGTAGCTTCTTCCCACAGCCGTGACGAGTTCCTACCACGGCCGTGGGAAGATCTTGTCACGGCCGTGGGAAATTAATGATACCGGTACTTTAATGGAACAATACCGGCATCCCAACGCAACTATACCAGCTTCCCTTCTTATACCTCCCACTTAATCAGCCTGCAAATAAGCTATATGACAAGAGGGCAAGGCTGATAATAAATCAAAAAGAAAACAGCAGTTATTATTTTACCCTGTGGAACATACACCATATATATTAGTAACATAAATATGGAAAGAAGTTACTTCCAAGGTAGATTTCAGAAACAGTATTTTGCCTTTTGTATTGGGAAATGAGCTACCTTTGCTACAAATCCATACAATATGAACAGAAACACTTTTTTTGTATTATTCCTATTAATAAGCAACCTTGTTTCAGGACAGGACCTGAAACTGTGGTATAGTCAACCTGCACAAAATTGGTCGGAAGCTCTCCCTATTGGCAACTCCCGTCTTGGAGCCATGGTATATGGCGGAATCGAACGCGAAGAATTACAACTCAACGAAGAAACATTTTGGGCAGGCTCTCCATACAATAATAATAACCCGAATGCCATACATGTGCTACCGGTTGTACGCAAACTGATTTTTGAAGGGAGAAACAAGGAAGCGCAAAGACTCATTGACGCCAACTTCTTAACCCGGCAACACGGAATGAGCTATCTGACATTAGGTAGCCTTTATCTGGAATTTCCGGAACACCAAAACGCATCCGGCTTTTACCGCGATCTGAACTTGGAGAATGCAACGACAACTACCCGTTATCAAGTGGATGACGTCACTTATACCCGCACCACTTTTGCTTCATTTACTGATAATGTCATTATTATGCATATCAAAGCAAGTAAAGCAAACGCACTGAACTTTACTATTGCATATAACTTCCCTCTAGTACATAAGGTGAATGTTCAGAATGATAAGCTGACCGTCACCTGTCAAGGGAAAGAGCAGGAAGGTTTGAAAGCCGCACTACGGGCAGAATGTCAAATCCAGGTAAAAACGAATGGCACTCTCCGCCCGGCAGGAAATACGCTCCAAATAAATGAAGGAACAGAAGCAACCCTTTATATATCGGCAGCAACCAACTACGTAAACTACCAGAATGTCAGCGCCAATGAATCCCACCGGACCAGCGAATATCTGAAAAGAGCAATGCAAATACCTTACGAAAAAGCTCTCAAAAGCCATATCGCTTATTATAAAAAACAATTTGACCGTGTACGCCTTACATTACCGGCAGGCAAAGCTTCCCAACTGGAGACTCCCAAACGAATTGAAAACTTCGGAAATGGGGAAGACATGGCAATGGCAGCTCTACTTTTCCATTATGGACGTTATCTGCTGATTTCTTCTTCGCAACCGGGTGGGCAACCGGCTAATCTGCAAGGTATATGGAACAACAGTACTCATGCACCTTGGGATAGTAAATACACCATCAACATTAATACAGAAATGAACTATTGGCCGGCAGAAGTCACTAATTTAAGTGAAACACATAGTCCGCTATTCTCTATGTTGAAAGATTTATCTGTCACAGGAGCAGAAACAGCCCGAACTATGTATGATTGTAGGGGATGGATGGCGCATCATAATACTGATTTATGGCGAATTTGCGGAGTTGTAGACTTTGCTGCAGCCGGAATGTGGCCTAGTGGGGGAGCCTGGTTAGCACAACATATCTGGCAACATTACCTCTTTACAGGAAATAAAGAGTTCCTGAAAGAGTACTATCCCATCCTGAAAGGAACAGCGCAGTTCTACATGGATTTCTTGGTAGAACATCCAGTGTATAAATGGTTGGTAGTGTCTCCTTCTGTGTCACCGGAACACGGTCCTATCACGGCAGGTTGCACCATGGATAACCAGATTGCCTTTGATGCACTGCATAATACCTTATTGGCTTCATACATCGCAGGTGAAGCCCCCTCTTTCCAAGACTCCCTCAAACAAACACTAGAGAAATTGCCACCTATGCAAATAGGAAAACATAACCAACTACAAGAATGGCTTGAAGATATTGACAATTCCAAGGACGAGCACCGTCATATTTCACATTTGTACGGGCTATATCCGAGTAATCAAATTTCTCCATACTCAAATCCCGAGTTATTCCAGGCAGCAAGAAACACATTGCTTCAACGCGGTGATAAGGCTACCGGTTGGAGTATCGGCTGGAAAGTCAATTTCTGGGCACGCATGCTGGATGGAAACCATGCCTTCCAGATCATCAAAAATATGATTCAACTATTGCCCAACGATCACTTGGCTAAAGAATATCCGAACGGGCGTACCTACCCCAATATGCTGGATGCCCATCCGCCTTTCCAGATTGACGGTAATTTCGGTTATACAGCCGGAGTAGCGGAAATGTTGCTCCAAAGTCATGACGGTGCCGTGCATTTATTGCCAGCATTGCCTGATGCATGGGAAGAAGGAAGTGTGAAGGGGCTGGTGGCACGTGGAAACTTTACTGTCGATATGGACTGGAAAAACAATGTGTTAAATAAAGCGATCATCCGATCGAATATAGGCGGTACGCTCCGCATCCGGTCTTATGTCCCACTGAAAGGGAAAGGCTTAAAACAAGTAAACGGGAAAGAGTGCTCAAATAGATTATTCGCCACCACTCCTATCAAACGACCTCTTGTAGCCAAAGGGGTAAGTGCGCAATCTCCCAAACTGCAGAAGGTTTATGAATATGACATCGAAACAAAGGCGGGTAAAACCTATATTGTAAATACAATCGAAGGAAAACAATAATACAGAAGAAGGGATAAATCTTTTCTCATGTTACATTATTTACAAACGATGTTACAACATCCGATTGTACTCCCGGAGCCTAATGAAAATATTCATTTTTTATTAGGTTATATTTAGGTTTTTAGTTTTCTTTGTACAACAAACAACGATCTATAACTATGAAAAATGTATTCACTTTTCTATTATTATTGTTTTCTTTGTTATGCAACGGGCAATCTCCTAAGTTATTCACTACTGACAAAGAGCTCTCCAGTAGTCTGATTAATCAAATATATCAAGACCGGAACGGCTTCATTTGGATTGCAACAGAAGATGGTCTGAACCGTTATGACGGTGCTAAATTTACCATATACAAACATGAGCCCAATAACGAACATTCGTTAGCCCACAATTTTGTTCGTACTGTTTTTGAAGACAGTAAAGGTCATTTGCTTATCGGCACATATATAGGAATTCAAATGTATGATCCGGCCACGGACAATTTTACTCCACTTGCCAAATTGGAAGATACCGGAGAAACGCTTGAAAGCAACATTAATTCTTTCATCGAGCGAAAAAACGGAGAGATATGGGTATCTGGAAATGTGTTGTGCAAGCTGGACATCAAAGACCATCTGTTGACTGTCCGGAAAGTCGATATTGCAGTCACTTCACCCGGAAGCCTGTTTGAAGATAAAAAACAAAATGTATGGATGGCAAAAGGGGAAGAAGGAGTATATCAACTCACTCCCGACAATCAGCTTACGTTACACTTGTCTAAAGACAACGGATACGTCAAAAGTATATGTGAGGATCAACGAGGCAACATTTATGTAGGAAGTATACGAAAAGGACTATTCATTTACGATAAAGAACGTAAAACCTTTGTTCCGGTCGATTTGAAAGAGAAAGGAGAACTTCCTGTTTGCTTCCTTTATTCCGGTATACCCAATGAATTGTATATCGGCACTGACGGCAAGGGAGTAGCCATTTATAATATCCGAACACACGAAATCTCCGAATACAAGTTTGACAATAATTATTTCGATTCGGGGAACTCGAAAATACACTCCATCCTAAAGGACAATTCGGGTAACTTATGGTTAGCTGTTTACCAGAAAGGAGTTATATTAATCCCAGCCCGCACCAACAGCTTTAAGTATATCGGACATAAATCAACAGATAAAAATTGCATAGGCTCCTGTTGCATTACTTCGTTCTGCAAAGATAATAACGGGACTCTATGGGTGGGAACGGATAACGACGGTATTTATGCCCTTACAGAAAAATTGGAGCCGGCAAAACATTTCTCACACACCACCCATCCTCATTCAGTACCCTCAACTGTTATTAAATTGTATGAAGACTCCGAACACAATATGTGGATTGGTTCATTTATCAACGGTATGGGAAAACTGAACAAACAGACAGGATTATGCGATTACCAGTACAAACTGGTAGATAAGAACAACAACTATATACAACGTGTATATGATTTCGCAGAAGATAAAAACAAGCGTCTCTGGATTGCGACAATGGGATTCGGTTTGTTCTACTATGACCTGAAAACGAAAGAATTTACATCCGTACAATCTCAGACATCTCTAATCAACGAATGGATAGGTTGCCTACACTATTCCGATGATAATAAACTGTATGTCGGAACTTATGACGGCGTCAACTGTATAGACCTTGACAGTCCTGATTTTCAAAGTCATAAGATACTCTCACAAAATGTTATTTATTCAATCTTTGAAGATGCCGACGGAGTTGTCTGGTTGGGCAGTTCCGAAGGATTATCCGGTTGGAATAAAAAAACGAAAGAACTAACCACTTATACTACTGCAGACGGATTGCCCAGTAATACAATATATGCCATACAAGGAGATGGAAAAGATTTTCTTTGGATAAGCACCAATGCCGGAATTTCCCAATTCCAAAAGAAAAACAACAAATTTATCAATTATTATGTCAGCGACGGATTACAGGGAAATGAGTTCTACAAGAATGCCTCCTTCAAAGATAAACAAGGTATTATCTGGTTTGGCGGAATGAATGGTATCACCTATTTCAATCCGCAAGACATTATCAATCCGGCAAAAACATGGAATATCCGGATTACCGACTTTTTCCTGCATAACAATCCGGTTAGAAAAGGAATGAAATCCGGTATTCACAATATTATCAACTGCCCTGTATTCAACGCAAAAGAGTTTTATCTATCCCATAAAGACAATGTGTTCAGTATCGAGTTTGCCACTCTGGAATTAAATGCCCCCGAACACATCAACTACCTTTATTCTATCAACGATGAAAAATGGATTAGTTTGCCCAAAGGTGTAAACCGTATCTCATTCAGCAATCTGAAACCCGGTACCTATAACTTTAAAATCAGAGCAAAAGACAACACTGTGTATTCAAATATAAAAGAAATTACCATCTTTATATCTCCTGCATGGTATGCTTCATGGTGGGCCAAAGTTATCTACTCCTTATTACTACTGACCATTATATTTATCATTATTCTTCAGATCAGACATCGGTACAGAATGCATCAGGAAATGCTGCAACATATCCATACCGAACAAATCAATGAAGCAAAATTGCAGTTCTTTATCAACATCTCTCACGAGATACGCACTCCGATGTCTCTAATCATCAGCCCTCTACAGAAACTGATTAAGAATGAGGAGGACAATGAACGCCTGAAAATATATCATATTATCTACAGAAATGCGGAACGTATTCTGAATCTTGTCAATCAACTAATGGATATTCGGAAAATTGATAAAGGACAAATGTTCCTGATGTTCCGGGAGACCAATATTATTCCTTTTATAGAAGATTTATGTACAACTTTCGGTCAACAGGCAAATACAAAAAATATCCAACTACAACTTCACAGTACGCTCCGGGAACTGAATGTATGGGTAGACACAGGTAATTTTGATAAGATTATCCTGAATATTCTGTCTAATGCCTTCAAGTTTACTCCTGAAAAAGGAAACATAGATATTACCATCCGTACGGGAGAAGATAATACACTGCCCGATCCCTTGAAACAATATGCCGAAATAATTATCGCGGATACCGGAACAGGCATCGATGAACAGGAAAAAGAACATATCTTCGAACGTTTCTATCAGATCCGTAACAGCCAACAGAATCCGAAAGGCGGAACAGGAATAGGATTACATCTTACTCGTTCATTAGTGGAATTACATCATGGAATTATCTATGTAGAAAATAATAAAGAACAACCGGGTTGCCGTTTTATTATCCGATTACCGTTGGGTAACAAGCATCTACGACCTGAAGAAGTTGACAACAATGAGCAAAAGGTAACAGTAGCCGTACCAACTGTTCCTGTCATCTCTCCCATTATAGAAAATGAGGAAGAAAAGAAAGTCAGGGTAAAAACTAAATATCACGTATTAATTGTAGAAGACGATGAAGAAATCCGAAATTATATAGCGAAGGAGTTTGGGGACAAATTTCATATCATGGAAAGCCGTAATGGTAAAGAAGCATTAGAGCAAATATTTAAGAAGACTCCGGATTTAGTCATTAGTGACATCATGATGCCCGAAATGGACGGACTCACCTTATGCCGGAAGATCAAGCAGAATGTAAACCTCAACCATATCCCAGTCATTTTGCTTACCGCGAAAACGAGGGAAGAAGACAACCTTGAAGGTCTGAATACAGGAGCCGACGCCTATATCATGAAGCCATTCAATATCGAAATTCTGCAAAAGACGGTAGAAAATCTGATTAATACACGGCAGCAGTTACGCAAAGTATTTACAGGCCAGCAAAACCTGGAGAACAAGGTTCAGAAACTGGAAGTGAAATCACCCGATGAGAAATTGATGGAACGTATTATGAAAGTGATCAATGAAAACATCAGTAACCCTAACTTGACAATAGAGACAATCACCACCGAGGTAGGTATCAGCCGCGTACATCTTCACAGGAAACTCAAAGAGCTCACCAACCAGACAACCCGTGACTTTATACGTAATATACGTTTAAAAGAAGCCGCTCGTTTATTGTCCGAAAAACAGCATACCATATCCGAGATAGCCATGTTAACAGGATTCACTGATCCTAATAATTTCTCGACAACATTCAAAGAATTGTATGGAATGCCGCCTTCAATGTATATGAAAGAGCAGTTGAGTAAAAAGGAAGAGTAACCCAACTGCTCTCTAGCATGTTTATCTGTTAAACTTATACCAATCAAAGTTAAACAGTTTGCAGCCTTTACGTCCTTTGAATACAAAATAAATATCTTGTATTCCTGTGACCGGTTTTACAATATCAGTCTGCAATGTTTTCCAGCATTCCCAACCTCCCGTTGAAGGAATAGTCAGTTCCGCAATTAATGGTCCGCTTATACTGTCTGTACGTACTTCAAGTGTCCCGCCACGAAGGGCACTGGCAACGGTAGCAGTAAACCATTTGGGGGATTTTTTGCCGAAATCCACTTCACGTACCTTTATATAATCTCCATTATGAATTTCAGATATATATATACCGGTTTTCGCATTGGGTTCAGACTTCACACCTTCAGAAAACGCAATAGTTTCAGCTTCCACCCTTTCGTAAGGATTGAGCATACCTACCGGTGACACCCCTTCCCGGGTAGCATTAATAATCGGGAAAGTACCGTCAGCATTATACTTAAATTGCTCCACCGCCGCACTTCGCCCGAAGCCTCCACCACCCGGCAGCTTACCCGTATGATAGAAGAAATAAGAATTGCCTTTATAGTCTATCACTCCACAATGGTTAGTAAACGAACCCGTATCTTGTAAAGGCATGATTTCTCCCATATACTTCCACGGACCAAGAGGTCCGTCACTCATGGAATAGGCAATATGTTCGGGTACACCTCCGGCAGCATAAAGAAGATAGTATTTTCCTTCCCGTTTATGAAGCCATGGACCTTCTGTATAAGTATCTTTATACTTAACACCTTTGACACGCTTTTCCGGATTAGGTGCACCAAAGCTCTCAACAGTCTGTTCCAGTTTGCCCACTCCACCTTTCAAAGAAATCATATCTTCATTCAATTCTGCATAATAGATATTCGGATTTCCCCAATACAGATAAGCACGACCGTCATCATCTATATATACGGTAGGATCTATATAATCCCAGCTCCCGTCATGAAGCGGTTTGCCGATGGCATCTTTAAAAGGACCGACAGGCGAATCGCCTACCGCAACACCGATTGCCATCGTATTGGAAAGTTTGGAATGCAGGCAGACATACCAATAAAACTTACCATTACGTTCGATGCACTGTGCTGCCCAGGCACGGTCGTCCGCCCAGTCGAATGATTCGATGGCAAGAGGAGAGCCGTGATCGGTCCAGTTCACCATATCTTTGGTAGAATACACGCGCCATTCCTGCATCCAGAAAAAATCAGCCTTATCTTCATCATGTCCCGTATAGACATACAATGTGCCATCATGCACCATAGGAGCAGGGTCTGACGTATAACAGGTTTGCACAAACGGATTTTGCGCTCCTGCCTCATGGGGTAGAGCACCTCCAAGCAGCAATAATGCCGCCACAAGTTTTGCTTTCAGATTCATATCATTTTCAATGTTTAAACAAGTGTGGAACAAACTCTTTCAGACAGCGTCTCCATGTGAGCCATTCGTGGCCGGTGCCTTGCGATTCATAATAAGCCACGTTGATGCCCAGTTTGCGGAGAGACTCCACCAACTGCTTCGTGCCCATCTGTTCGTCCGTGCCGCAGCCGAGGAAGAGATAATGCACTTTCTTGTTGAACTTACCTGCATCGGCAAACACACCGTCGAAGCACGTTTTCACGTCCAGCCCGAAAATCGCCCCGCTGAACCCGCCAATGTAGGAGAACATGTCGAGACGCGGCAACGCTGTTTGGAACGTCTGGTGTCCTCCCCACGACAAGCCTGCCATTGCACGGTGTTCGCGGTCGGTCTTGGTGCGGAATGTACGGTCTATCATCGGAATGAGGTCTTTCAAAATGACATCATAGAAAGAAGCGCCGTAAAGCGCACGCTCTTCGTTCACATCTTTCCCCGGACGCGGCACGAAGGGAGTCTCCACATCTCCGCTATCCATCACCACGAGCATGGGCACGCACTTGCCGGTGGCTATCAGGTTGTCCATGATGTAGTGCATATATCCCTGGGTGCTCCAGCCGGTTTCATCTTCTCCCATGCCGTGCTGCAAGTAGAGCACCGGATAGCGTTTTTTGGGGTGAGACTCATACTCTGCCGGTGTGTACACCATGCAACGACGAAACTCTTTCTTCGCTTCCGAATAATAGGTGCAGGAGCGCACTTGCCCATGCGACACTTGCTGCGGGCGATAGTAATCGCCCTCTGCCCCTTCGGGTATCTCGATGCCGCTCGCCATGCGGCAACAACCGAAGAAGGTGCACGAAGAGGGATCTACCACCCTGAATCCGTCTACCAACAGGAAATAATAGTGGAATCCCACCGGCAGCGGGTCGGTCTTCACGCTCCACCAGCCGTGCTCGTCCATGGCCATCTCATACTTCTTGCCGCAGACGTCTGCCTGCAAGCGTTTCACATCGGGAGCGTAGCAACGGAAATAAGCACGGTTGTCCTTGTCGATACGAGGGAAGTCGCTGCCGTGCATATTGGTGGGGGCTGCCACTGTGTGCTTCCACACATCATCGGGCGAAGGAAGTTCAATGCCCATCAGGTGGAGTGCCTGTGCCGCATAGCGGCGTCCCAGCACCCGGTAACCGGCAGCATCGAAGTGAAGATGGTCGGGAGCGCAGCTCAACCCCTTGGAGGAGACAATAGCGCAGTTCTTTATCACCTGCGGCAACATAGCAATTACCTCGTTCATGCCTGCACAAACACCACCGTGGTCGGCATTCACCACTTCACCGGCAATCAGGGGCACCTCGTCAGCCTGCAGATGAAGGTCAGCAAGCAGGTTGTCGTATACGCTCTTCACCTTTTGGGGCCACTCCTTGTCACCGGTGTTCGACTCGCCCTGATGTAGAAGTATCCCTTTTATCACACCGCTTTTCTGTGCAATGCGTGCCATCTTCACCAAACGGGTATACGGGTCGTTGTCATACTCTTTCAGCGTATTCACCATCCAGTCGGGAGCTGTTTTGATATACTCCTCGCATTTGTCTTTCTGGAAAAACTCGATCCGGCACCCGCCTATCGCCACGTGCACCACTCCGATGCGCACATGCGGGGGCAAGTTTTCTACCAAGGTCCGTCCGAAATAATCAGCCGGTGTCAGCCCGGTGTTCGGACGGCACAGCGGAGCGCGGGCGGGATACCATTCGCCTTTCACGCGTCCCAACTCTTTATTGTCTACCGCCGCCAACACTTGGAAGCGTGCATCCACCAGCGTATCTTGTGCTTCATAGCGGGCATTGCCTTCCATGTTAGACTGCCCTAGGCACAGATAAATGTAAAAGTTTGCATCCTGTGCAACCGCGCAAAGGCTTGCACACAACAAACAACTCAACAATAATAACTTCTTCATTTACTATCTTTCTATATTATATTTATTCCAACTTCATGCTGCTTATCACAATCGGCTTGCCACCAGTCGACCAGAACCCGACAATGTAGAGGTGCGACGGGTCTACCCTATTGCCGTCAGTATCTTTCATCTGCTGCAAATCTACCACCACTCTGCGTGTCTGTCCGAAATCGTAGGTGGCGGGCTTCGTCCAGTAGTCGTTCTTGTCAAAAAGGCGGAAAGAGACACCGCACTCGTTGTCGTTGCCCAATTCCACGGTCAGCCTCCGGTAGCCCGACAAGTCAAGTCCGCCGGGGTATTTCCATCCGCCAAAGCCATATTTGCCTGTCACCAAGATGCGGGTCGTTTCGTCAAAGGTGCCTTCTTCCCATATCGAAGGGTCAAACACGTCTTCCGTCAGCACAAAAGGCGAAACCACCGTCACCTGCAATGTCTGTTGCATGCTGTTTCCCGCTGCTGTGCGGTAAGTCACCGTTACCGTAGCATTGCCTGGTACCACTGCCACCAGTTTGCCAGTCGGCTCCACCTTCAGCACTTGTTCGTCCGAGCTATTGATAGTCGCCTCGGCAGTCACCATTCGCGAGGTGCCATCTTTATACACCGCCTTCACTTTCAGGTAGTGCACTCCTCCCATCTGCAACGAGCGTGTCGCCTGCTCGCCCATCAGTTCCAGTCTCTCGGGCTCGCCATTGACGGTCACTCCCTCGGCATACTCCTTGAACCAATGATACATTGCCCACGGACAGGCTTCGGGATCGTTGAGGAACGTATAGTTGCCCTCTGTACCCGGCACGTCCTTAAACGCTGCCAGCTCGTGGCTTCTTGTAGTGAAAAAGAGCCACGACACATTTCCCGCATTGTCGGCTATATATTTGAAGTTGGCGCCGAAGCCCTTGCCACCGGCTTCGCCTGTGATGCTTTTTCCCCAAGTGGCATCGTATTTCAAAGGTGCCCAGTCTATTTCCGTCACCATGATGGGGGCAATCGCCGCCACCGGACCTACTTGCGTATCCCATCCGCGCTGGAAGGGCTCGTAGCCGCCACCGGTGGAAGAGCCGATTCCCTCGCCACTGTCTTTTTCGGCATCGCTGCCATACCATCCGGGATAGCAGTGCACGGCAAAGCCGATGTTATCGCCCTCGATGCGGTGGGTGGCATACCCGGCATACTGCGACTGGTAGGCCAAGCCTGGCACCCAAATGATATTACGGCAATGGCTCCTTATCTTGTCTACAATGGACTGGAAGTAAATCTTTGCATTGGCAAAGCAGGCATCGGAGGTGCTACCATAGGCGCCGTCGGTCCCTTTGATGTTGACCGGTTCATTGGCAAGTTCGAACATGATGTCCGTATTGTTCTTCACTTTAGGATGTTGCGAAACGATGTCCCACACGTTAAGCAGGAACTGCTGATAGCTATCGCCCACCTCTATTCCCTGATAAGGAGCTTCGTTGGGGCATACCCCGGGCGGGCGCATCACCACATACATTCCCTTAGATACAAAATACTCCGCCATCGGCACAAACAGTTCGTCGAGATACTTGCGGAAACGGGTCTCGGAAAAGCGTTCGTGCCCTTCGTATCGTACAAACGGCTTTGAAGTATCATCGCTCCAATAAGGGTCGAGATGCATCCGCACGAAGTTGAACTTCCATCCGGCAGCCACAATTCCGTCTACCATACGTTTGTTATAGCTGAGACACGACTGCACGTCATAGTTAGTCCATGCGTTATCGTTAAAAAAGGGGCTGTAGGTCTGTGTAAATCCATGAAGATTGACCGTCTCGCCCTTTTCGTTTTTAAGGTAGCGCCCCTCTACGTGCAACACCGGCAACTGATGATAGTCTTTCTCCGGAGCCGGTTCGTCCTTAGGTGTTTCCGGTTCGGCAGGAATCTCCGGTTGTATAGGAAGAGAGCTTTCGTCTGAGCAAGACGCCAAAGTCATGCCTATCCACACCAGCAAATAAATTATCTTTTTCATAATGATGTTGATGTTACATAATAGTTGTTGCAAAAATAACAATACTACCAATAGCGATAAAAACTATAGTTGTAAATACCGTCACCACTGATAGTTCCTTCATACAATTTATAGCCTTTTATATCACCATGATAAAAAACTAACGGAGAGCCGTTATAATCCATTTCGTAAGTTCCTTTCGTTTCCCCTTTAGGAATAGTGATTGATGCACTACTCTCATACTTTCCACCATCATTGTATGCTTCGTATGGGATTCTGCAACTTATATCTTTTTTTACGGGATAAGTTGTCGTGGCAGTAAAAATAGGATGATTGGAATACAGTTCTTTCATTGAAATCATTATGCGATTATCAATTCCATTTTGAGTAATACCAACTGTTAATGTTTTATTAGATCCCGGCTGTTTCAATACAATTTTTCCACTTCTGAGAGAGGAAGTATTGTCCTGGGCTACTACCGATAGAACATATATATCATAATACTGAAAACATATAAGATAATCCAACCATGAAGGACCACTCACTATTTCAGGTTGCAATAATGTTTTTGTTCCATTAACCTCTACATAGGAACATAAAGTTCTACTAAGAGGTTGTGAGTCATCCTTCGGACTAATAACAAAGTCCTCCACTACATCCGAATCTGAAGCCCCAAAACAATATGTACTATCCGAATTTGCAGCCCTTGTAACTATATCTCCTACTTTATCTATATCAAACAGAATTTCATTACTACAGCTACACCAAATAATCAAACTTAAAATAAATAATATGTTTTTCATTATTATCCGACTTTTATTGAAACAATAAAGGCAGCGGATTCATGTTATATGCCCCGCTGCCTTTTCTTATCAATCTCTATTATTTACCAGCCAATCCGTCAGCAAAACCGGCATAAGTATGCTTACGGTTGTAGTTGGAATCCCATAAACCTACAGGTTCACCGCCACGCCAGTTAGAATCACCGGGGGCACCGGGAGCATCGGTAGCACACCACTGCGTGATGCCGTATTGCTGTGCCACAGGAATAATCTCGAAGTATTTCTTCACGATAAACTTATAATATTCAGCCATCGCTTTATGTTGTTCTTCTGTCATATCCTTTGTCAACACCGTAGTGCCGCTTTCATCCACATATCCCATATCCAGCTCAGATACTTTCACGAGTTTGCCACTCTTGGCTAAGATTTCAAACATTTTCACTACATGTTCTTCTTGCTTCTGCTGGTCAGCAGCATTGGCGCGATAAGCCACGTGCATCTGTGTACCGATACCGTCAATCTTTGTCACACCGTCAGATTCCCACTTCTCTATCCAGTGTACCAAGCTCTTGGCTTTCTGATTGTTATCCCAAGTGGATTCCAGATTGTAATCGTTGATGAAAAGTTTGAGAGGTTTAACACCACCGTTTTCTGCATAATATTTACGGGCGGCAGCTACAACAATACGAACATAATCTTCACTACCCAAGTAATCTTGCCAGTAGAAATTATTGGCAGCGTCAGCACCGGCATTAGATGCAGATTGCAAGACATAGAAACCTTCACCGTCGTTGCCACCACCTGAAATAGCTTCGTTCACTACATCCCAAGTAGTCACGTAACCACCAGTAGCTTTCATCATTCCTTCAATCCAATTGTTCATTGCCCGAGTAAGCGCTTCTTTTTTCTCTTCGGGAGTAAGAGGAATAGTGTTACCTTTAGTAACTATTTGCAATTTGATATTATCAAAATAATATTTATTAGCAGGTGTATTGGGCGCGCCTACATCCAAGTTCCATGCAAAAGTCTGCATGTTTCCCTCAGGAGAAAGGGTAGTGTTAATAGTAATAGTTTTTTCAAAGTGTTGCCATTCCGTAGTGAAACTAACAGCACACCCACCATCATAATGAATATAAGCTCCAGGGGCAGCATGAGCCTGAGACTCAGAATTATTGGGTGTATCTGCACGATAATCGAAAGAGATACGTACAACATCATTTTCCACCAACGGACGGTCAGCATACAAAAAGAATTGAGTATCCCAACTGTTTGTTCCTCCACCAGCAGAAGTAACAACGAAAGCACGACTACCGTCTTTACCTACTCCATCAACAATATCGCAAGCAGCATTAGCTCCTCCCACATGAGTAGAAACAAAATTGGTAGTTTCACTGCCTTGCGCATCACCATTAGTAATGATGTCAGTTAAAATCTCTACTGCCGCATCTCCCGGTGTAGGTATAATTGAATAAGAATGCGCATGCCAACTTGGTTTAGACCAATTAGAAGGCAGATTTCCTTCTTCAAAAGTTCCGTTCTTTATCATATTTTGCTCAGAACCTTTTTCAACCAGCACCATGTCATCAAACCAAAGATCTCCTCCAAACTGTCCGAAATTGAATAACAAACGAGAACAATCACTATTAGGTGTAAATTCAATGCTTATTGTGCTCCATGTAGTTCCTGCTGAAATCTGTGGTATGCCATAATGTGTATTACCAGCATTCGGTGTTTCTATCCAAAGCGGAAATGTCACAGCTGATGAAGCCTTGGTTCTCATAGAGAATACATAAGATTTCCCTTGTAAAAGAGGAGATTCCAAATCATAGTAATTTTGCCAATCCCATGGATTCGCCTTCGCTTCAGAAGTATTGATATGCAAACAATTTCCTTCTCCTACAGAGGGCGGCAATTCTTTGTCTTTAATCAAAGAATTCAAATACTTATTATTCTGCTGTGCATGCCAAGCCAATGTATGTCCATATATAGTAATTCCGGCAGCTTGGGCGGCAGTGACAAATTTATCCACAGTTTCGAAATTCATCTCCCCTTTATCGTTCACACACGAAGCATATTTCATCGCATTGCCTGCGGTCACTTCGTCGAAGTTGGCTTCCGCTAAACGAAATACCAATCCTACTTCGATAAATTCGTTGGCTGCCAACGCTAATCCCAATTTAAAATCGGGATTAGCTGCACGGTCTATGTACGATTTCAGCGGGGCATAATCATTCAGATACTCGTATTGCGCTATCGACTCCGGTTTTGTCACCGTGACATCGGCAATCTCGGTATCCACGCAAGAAGCCAGCAAAGCTGCTACCAGCGTGCCCCATACCATATTATTTTTTCTATTCATCTTCATGTAGTTTTCTTAAATTGTTTAGATTGCGGTTCACTTCAACTTCACGTTAAAAGTTTCAAATTTGCTCTGTCTGTCGCGTGACACCAGCGCGTCCGTGCTGCTACATTTGGCAGTGCCCGTTTCACCGGTCACAGCATTCAACACATAAGGCGCATAAGTCACTTCATAGGTCAGTTCGAACAGGTCGCGGTCTTTGTCGCCCCACGCTTTCTTGGCACCATGATAGGTCCACTTGCCCGAACCGCTTGCCTGAGCCCCCGGTGTGTCGGTAGTGATGGAGCAATTGCCGTTGTCGTCAACCGTTATCACCAAGTCCATTGTCAACGTTTGCTTGGAAGATTCGCCTTTCTCATTCACCACATCCACCGAAAGCGAAAGAGGATAACGCACTTTGTTGAGGGCAATAGTTCCTAATGTACGTTGGTCTGCTTTCTCTATATTCTGCGGGTTACGGTTGAGCGTAGAAGTGTTGCCATTGATGTCGAGCTGGTCTGTGCCACGACTCAACCAAACGCCCTCATACTTGTTTTTGTAGGTCACCCCATAAAGCGCATAGTCTTTGGGAAGCACGTCCCAGTCTGCCACATTCAAGCGATTGGGAGACTCAACTTTAGGTTTGCCCGCCAAGATAGAGTCTGCAGCCTGTGCTAACCGTACCGGAATGACATAGGTGAGTTCGGGCGTGAGAGGATCATTGAAGAAAGCATCGGTCAACTGTATGTCCATACGTCCATAAATGTCTCCTTTGGGAAATACCACCTGTTCCGAAGAATAAGTATAATATTCCTTAGGCATAGGAAGTATCGGCTTGCCATTGTCGAAATAAGCATTGGTACACAAACTTTCATCGATAACAATCTGTGCTGTGCGCTCTTTGCGGTTTGACCACACACCGCCCAATGTAGCGATGATCTGCATCCGATATTCATTGTCTTGTTCGGTAGGATATACATCTTCGCCCAATGTGATGGTGCGTATAGGAGTCTGAGTAGCAAAACTGATGGTCTGATATTCGTAATCGTCGAATTCTTTGTCTCCGTTTTCACAGCCGGCAAACAACAAGCCAAGGACCATGCATTTCATTATTGTCTTATTCATAATCATTGTATGCTTTAGCATTTTATTAAATTTACACTATCGGTTTACCAACCCTGATTCTGTTTCAGTTCGTCATACTTAAGAACTTCCGAATAAGGAATAGGACCGTAATACATATACTCACTGAACGAGCGTTTGTCTACCTCCATCGGAGTATAACGGGTTCCACTGATATTCATCCCTTTGGCAGCTTCGGTCAGATTGCTCTTCCAACGGCGCAAATCCCAGAAACGGAAACCTTCGAAACAAAGTTCGATGCGACGTTCGTTGCGGATAAGTTCCGCCATCTTCGCCTGATCGTTCTTGATGGATTCCAAGTAAGCATCACCATTGTCGCGACCAATGCCGGCACGGGAGCGCAACTTTTTCATCACGTCATAAGCAGAATAGCTGTTGCCGCCCTTATTTTGCGGACCGTACGCCTGATTTGCCGCTTCGGCATACGCCAAGAATATCTCGGTGTAGCGGATGCGCGGTGTGTAATGATACTGGTCGGCTTTCGCATTCGGGTCGAGGCTGATGTCCTGACGCAACAGTTTGCGCAGATAGTATCCGGTACGGGTAGAACGTCCTACCACCTTGTTCAGCGCATCATTGGTAGTTCCGTCGGCTGCCGTAAAGATTTCCTTATTCGTATTGCCTGCCTTGCCACCATTATAGAGAATGTATGCTGCCAAGCGCGGGTCACGGTTGGCGTACGGAAGATTTTCATCATATTCGCCGGACAGATGAGACACCGGATAACCGTTCAGCATCGGGAATGCATCCACCAGATTTTGAGTTGGGTTGATACGTCCGTTACCGTAGAGTGTGGGCGGGAAGTTATCTTCTTCGAGCGAGAGGGATTTGGCACGTTCACCACGCCACAGAATTTCAGCAGGTGATTCGGTTGGGCTAAGTTTTTCAATATCATCTACATTGCAATACCATGTCCATCCGGTAGGATCCATACCGTCTACCCCTCCGATATGATTCAGCACCTTTGCAGCACTAGCAGCAGCCGTTTTCCAATCAACGCCTGACTGGTCACTATATGCCGGACTGGCAGCGAGCAAATCCGCTTTTGCCACAAACGCTTCCACCACCTTTCCGGACATACGGCCGATAAAGTTTGCGCCAAACACACGGGTGACTTTGCCTTGGTCTGCTCCTGCATATTTAGCAGACAAGCGTTGCATTTCCGCTGCGTCACCATATTCCCAAGGCAATCCTTCGAGTGCCAACCGGGCGTCTTCTTTCAACGCCTTCATGCAATCTACAAATGTGCTGCGGGGCACATTGAAATTGGATCCGGCTGCTTCCGGTTCGGTCAGGATGGGCACCCCCATCAACACACCGTCTTCGGTATAGCCCGCATGGGCTTCGAGGAGGTAATACATATACATGGCACGCAAGCCATAGGCTTCCGCTTTCTCACGGTCGCAGAACATCTGCGCCACCACTTCGTCTTTCGCCCATTTCACCTTGTCGGCATTGGCAAGGAAAAGATTGATGTACTGTATGGCGGAACGGCAGGAAGTCCAACGGTCGGCAGGATTGTTGTTTGCCGTCCACATGCCGGAGGCTATTTTACGCCAGCTGTTTTCCGCATCATTGCTCACAGCGTCATCGGTAGCCACGTCGTTGAAAGAATAGCCTGCGCAGGGTATGCGTGTATAGGCATTTGCCAGTATTCCTTCGGCATATTGCGAATTCTCGTACATATATTCCAGTCCGAGGTTGTTCTCGATAGCCGGTTCGAACAAGTCATCGCATCCGGTCAGACAAGCGGCAAAGGCACATATTGTTATAATTTTCTTCATGACTTATTTAT
Source organism: Bacteroides celer (assembly GCF_002632415.2). NCBI lineage: Bacteria > Pseudomonadati > Bacteroidota > Bacteroidia > Bacteroidales > Bacteroidaceae > Bacteroides > Bacteroides celer. The sequence goes on from NZ_CP178209.1 coordinate 5,357,726, forward strand.
TCTATATTTTTATATTCTACAACGAGAGACCCATCAAAAGTCTACCTTTACACCCAGTGCGTACGAACGGCATTGGGGAGAAGTCCCTACATTCATCTCCATATATTTACGCTCCTTCGCCAAGGTCAACAGGCTTGTTCCGTTGGCATAGATTTGTAAACCTTTCACAAGTTTGCCTTTCAGCATAGCAGCCGGGAAGTCGTAAGACAATTGAACACGGTTCAAATCGAAACGTGAAGTGTCGTACAACCAGAAGTCGGAAGCCACAAAGTTCAGGTCGCCACCTTGTGTTGTGAGACGCGGGTATGTGGCGATATCTGCCGTCTCTTCCGTCCAGCGTCCGCGAACCACTTCAGAATATTTGCGATCGCCATACACGTGCATATAACTATTATTCTTCAGTCCTTTGCCACCAAACGATCCGGTGCCTGCCACAAACAATGTGAAGCCTTTGTACTTGGCAGTCAGGTTGAGACCCATCACCCAGGAAGCACCCCACTTGCCCAATACCACCTGGTCTTGCTCATTGATGACACCGTCGTTGTTTTGGTCTACATACTTCAAATCACCGGGTTTGGTATTAGCATTCACCTTTGCCGAGCTTTCCACATCGGCAGCGTCTTTGAAGAATCCGATGCATTGATATCCGCGCAAAGCATCAATCGCCTCACCTTCGGCTTTCAGCCAGTCATATTTCACATTCTCGTCCCATTTGGTGTTCTTGGAGGTGTAGTACATACCCACAAGCCCCACATTCCATTCAAAGTCACCGTGCTTTTTGCCCACATTTACACTCAAGTCCACACCCGTACGACGTTGGTTGTTCATGTTAATATAAGGACGCATATCGGACTTCGGATAATAAGTCTGGAAATAAGACGGATAATTTTGGGGCTGCGCCAGCAATCCTTCGGTATTGGTTACGAAGTAATTGGCATTGAGTCTCACCAATCCCTTCCAAAGAGAAGCGTCCAATCCTACCGTAAATTCCTTACGCTTGATGTAGCCGAGGTCGGGGTTTCCACCTTGCAGGAAGTCGGTGGTCTGCATCGAGTTGTTTACCTCGCTCCATCCCCACCACGTACCTGCCTGTGTAAACTTGGTAGCATACATGTAGTAATCACTGATATCCAAATCCTGATTGAGCACACTATAGCCTGCCATCAGTTTCAGGTTATCGAGCCAATCGGCATCTTTGAGGAAACCCTCTTCGGAAAGACGCCATCCCAACGTAAACGAAGGCGAAAGCCCTATCCGGTTGCCTTCGGGCAATTTGGCGGAATGAACCGCTGCCATGCTGAAATCGGCGTAATACTTACCGGCATAGTTATAATCGAGTTGCAAACCCAAGTTGGAATTGCTAGTGCGATGGTAGGTACCCGAATAGGTCTGCTGGCTGCCTTGAGCCAACAACAATGCATTCACATGATGATTGTCGGCAAAAGTGTTCTGATAGCCGAACTGTGCAGAGAAATAAATGGTCTGATACGCCGTACTGCCCGATACGTTTTGCGTACCGGTATGCTTGTCCATATTGTACTTAGTCAATGAAGTAATACGGTCGCCTCCGAAAGCATTGTTCCAAGAGGCTTCATACACTGCATAGTCGTCGTCGATAGAAGTGATGTAAGAAGTTCCGTAGTCTACGGAGAACTGTGTACGGAATGACAATCCTTTCAGTACTTTATACAAATCGAGGTTGATTCCCGCATCAAACTGGAAACGACGTGAAGTAGCTTTCTGATAACCGGACGCATACATGGCAGCAAAAGGATTAGTCATGTTCAACTGCGTACCTCCCAATAGATATTTGCCGTCAATAAGGTAATTGCTATTATTGATCAACGTCCACGAAGCAGCATCGTTTTTATCGACAAACTCAATGGGAATGAAAGGTACAAGAGGCGCCGAACCGGGAGCAGTCGGACGTAACGTAGCCGAGTTAGCCCAGTAGTCTGCCTTATCGTGACGGGAATCGTAGAAGATAGCATTTGCATTTACCCAACCGCTGATCCAATCGTTCATACGCAAATCCACATTACCGCGGATATTCAGGCGCGAATTGCGGTTGTTCTTACTTTCACCGAAGTTGAGCAAGTCGTTGGAACTCTCGTAACCGATGTTCGTATAGAAGTTGGCGTAGCGTCCGCCGCCCGAAAACTCGGCCACTCCGTTATAGTCCTGACTTGTCTTCCGAATATAGTCATCGGAAAAGAAGTTGATGTTCGGATAACGGTAAGGGTTACTTCCGCTTGCATAGTTGTAAATCTGCTCATCCGAGAAAGCGGGATCCAACCCGTCGTTACGCAACGCCTCGTTATACAACGTCATGTATTCGGCAGAAGCCAGATATTTAGGATAGCTTTTAGGCACATTGATACCGGCATTGGCACGCGCACTCACCCGCAAGTCTTTATCGCATCCGCGCTTCGTGGTGATAAGAATGACTCCCTTCGCACCACGGCTGCCGTAAAGCACCACGGCTTGCGCTGCTTTGAGGAATGTGATTTGGGCTATTTCGGTAGGACGAATGTTGTTTGCCTCACGAGGGACTCCGTCTACCAATACCAACGCTTCGCCCATGTTCCATAATTGTCCGTTGTAACCTCCCACTAAAGATTGCATATTGTCGAGACTGTACAGCGAATAACTTTTATTAGTCAGTTCCTCTACATTGACGGACGAGACACCACCCATCAAATCCGCCCGGTCCACTGTGCGGAAAGCCACATTCACTTTCTGAGCCAATGTATCAGTCTTCTCCACATCCGTCTGAGCCATCAGCCCGGCAGAAGCAAACAATAGTCCGGCGCTAAGAATTATATTTTTATGAATTTGTTTCATGATATTCTATTTCGTTTAATAAGTCACTTGTTTACCATCCCGGATTCTGATAGAACTCCGGATACAAGGTCACGTCAGACAATTTCAGAGGCAACCAGTAATGCTTCTCCGTGAAATTACGCGTCACGATTACCCGATATGTATAGCCGCTTACAGCTGTTTCCTGAGGGTTCTCGGCAAGGTCGCCTACCCGTTGGAAATCGACAGCAGTCTTTTCGGTATAAGGTTTCTTGTCGATAAGCAACCAGCGACGCAAGTCAGTGAAACGGTGTCCTTCGTATGCAAGTTCTACCGCACGTTCGCGGCGAATCTCACTGTTGAACAGATCGATTGAACCGGTATATTTGGCATTGACACCTTCTACTCTCGCACGTTTGCGGATGGTGTTGACTGCGGCCAGTGCCGTAAGTGTACAGTTGGTTGACTTTCCTGTAGACGAGCCGGTAGCATTTGCCGCAGCTTCAGCATACATCAGATAAATGTCTGCCAGACGCATATAGCTGCAATAGATATGCATCTGCGGACTCCATCCCCAGCCATCATCCCATTTATTGGCTGTCACCGGAATAAACTTGCCAAGCAGGAATCCGGTACGGCTTCCGAACTGGTCGTCACGGGCGTTTCCGCCTGTGTAGAGGGATGCAACGGCTAAGTCACCGACCTCCTCCGAATCTTTTTTTGCATCAGATACCATAGGCGAACCGTCGAAGCGAATATCATGATAGAAACGTGGGTCGCGTCCTTTCCAAGGATGAGTCTTGTCCCACTTGGATTCCTGGTCGTCGAGCGGCAATCCATTTGCCATACCGTAATAGTGTACATAGTTGGCTGTGGGCGAGAGTTGCGGATTGTTATCTTTCTTATAGCTGGCAGGCACAAACTGAAGAGCTAAACCAAAAGTTGAGTTTTGCCAGCCATCTGCCACCAATCCTCTGAACAATGCTTCTGTAGAACCCGGCATTTGGGCATTCTTTCCGTATGTGTAGAAGAGGTCGGAATAGTCCTCAAAGTCCACCAAGCTATATTGCGTCTGTCGGTTCTCTACCAGCGTAAGCAACTCCCCGAACGCTTCGGCAGCCTTCCGGCAATATTCCTGATTGTAGGATTCACTTCCTGTGGACACCTTGTTCATCAACGGACTTCCTGCCCACAAGTAGTTTTTACCTAAATAGCCCAGTGCCATGATTTTGTTGATGCGCAGTTGGTTGTATCCTTTCGTGCTCGGGCTGATAGATGTCTTGTCCCAATCAATAGGCAGCAGATCGGCAGCCATCCGGAAATCATCGGCAGCCTTGTCGGCACATTCGTGATAGCTGAGTCGCGGCTCGTTGAATGTTTCGTTGGGAGGCAACACCTTATCTATATAAGGCAATCCGCCGAAATATTGTATCAGCATGAAATGAAACCACCCGCGGAAGAAATAAAGCTGTCCGGCAATGGCGTTCTTCTGTTCCTGCGTTGCATCGGTAAGCAGGTCCAGATTTGCTAATCCCGTATTACATTTACGGATTCCGTACCAAGAAGCGGGCCACAAGTCGCGGTTCCATCTGAATCCGTCGTTCGGAGTAGTAAAGTCCAGATTCAGAGTTTTGCAATCCATAAATCCGGCCCCCCAGCCGTCGTGTTCAGCCTGCCACCCCCAAAAGTCGCCTTGGTCCACTTTATAGCCCATGTGATAATTGCAGTCTACACCAATCACTTCGTCTTCACCCCAGTTCCAAGAGTTTGACCAGTATTGTTTGGCCATGTCGGGAATACAAGCATAAAGCTCTTCTACAAATCCCTGAAAATTGTGGAAGTCCTTAAAGGCATTTTCCGGAGTGACATCCGATTCGGGTGCCTTGTCCAGATAGTCGGTACACGAAGCAGTCGTACCCGTCAATCCGAGACTCAAACAAGCCATTACAGCATATTTTATAATGTATTTTTTCATAATTCGATGATGTTTTAAAGGTCAAATTTAATACCCAGATTGAAACGACGTACAGTAGGATAAGCACCTTGCGAAGCCAATCCCGTACCTGCAAAGTTCGATTCGCGGTCATCCGGCATACGCGACCATACCCAAAGGTTGTTTCCGTTCAGGAATATTTTAAATCTGTTCAATCCAATTTTCTTTACCCAAGGTTGTGTAAAAGTGTAAGCCACTTCAGCATTCTTCAGACGAATAAACGAACCGTCGTAATGGAAGCGAGTACCTTCATAATAACTCGGAGTAGAATTGATACGAGGCATGGGAGCATCTGCATCAAAACGATCTTTCGACCAGAATACTCCTTCGTCGAATACAGTATTCACGTTATTGTGCAAGGAAGTAAAACCCACATAACGGTTGACGTTGGTCACTCCATAGAACTGTACAAAGCAGCTGAATCCCTTGTAATCGAATCCGATAGTAGCGTTGTACGTATTTTCGGGAGTACCCGTATAGCCGTAAGGAGCGCTGTCGTTGGCATCTATCACGCCATCACCATTATAGTCCATAGTGATATACTGTCCGGGCAATTTCTGATCGTTCATCGTATTGTGTGTAGGCATGGCGAATACTTCGTCCCACGTGTTGGCAAATCCTGCCGTAAGATGAGCGTGGTCTTGTCCGATGGCAAATCCTTCCGACTTCTGGTATGCGGGACGCAACACAGGGTCATCGTATTTGAGAATCTTGTTTTCAGCATGAGTCATATTGAAGTTACCCCACAGACGAAGACCGTTGTTCAATGTTTTATTTACACGAAGTTCCAATTCGTATCCTTTCGTACGCACGCGTCCTAAGTTGGCAGCCGGGGCGGAAATTCCTAAATAACCGGGAGTGGCACGTTTGTCGCCGGCTACAAGAATGTCCGAACGCTTGTCATAGAAAAATTCCAAACTACCGGCAAGCAAACCATCGAAGAAAGCGTAATCAACACCGATATTCTGCTTCAAAGCTGTTTCCCAATGTACATCGGGATTACCTACCGTAGCTTCCTTGTACCAAGTGTAAGGAGACTCGGTTCGATTGTTCAAACCGTGGAAAGACTTACCTCCGTAAGCCCACTGTGTAGCATATAGAAAACGAATACCAAGATTATCGTCACCTACCTCACCGATAGAATAACGTACTTTCAACATATCTACCCACTTACGGAGAGGCTTGAAGAATTTTTCTTCGCTTATCATCCAGCCCAACGCACCTGAGTTAAACAACTCGAAACGATAGTCGGGACTAAACTTCTCGGAACCGTTGTATGCACCGTTGTATTCCAAGAAATAACGGTTGCCATAACTATAAGTGGCGCGGAACGCCCAGTCTTCACGATAGTGAGGGAATTCGCTACCAGTGCTTCGTTCGGTACGGTTGAACACTCCCATGGCGCTGACATCGTGGTCACCGAACTTGCCGCTCCATGACAATTGTCCTTGATAAAAAAGATTGCGTTGAGTAGACCAGTCCCGCACAGCACCACCTGCTGTAGACCACAAGATACCTTCCTGAAAATCGAGTCCGGTTTTAGAGTCGGTTTGCGCGTTGCTATAATGCACCTCACCTGTTTCCGGATCTATCCATTTGGTCTGCGTCCCGTGATTCAAGTCATTGACACCACGACCGGCTTCCACAAACACGTTGTCCCACGAAATCATGGCACTTGCACGTAATCCTTTTACGAGGAAACTCAAATCCTGTTCCAATACAAAGTCAGTATTGACGCGGGTAGTAGTAAGCATTTCATAGCCTGCATTGGCGAGATTCAACACAGAGTTCGGCGCACCTTGCGAATTGGGCTTGTAGTATCCCCACGTACCGTCGGAATAACGGGGCAAGAAAGCGTCTGACGGAGAACTGTAGGCAGCCTGCCACAACTGCGAGGCACCAAATGAATCGTCGGCAACTCCCCACGGTGATTTCTTCACACCGTAAGAACCGAAAATATTGGCTTTCAATACGGTAGTTTTGGTAATCTTGAAGTCCAAATTACTACGTGCATTAATACGGTTGAATCCGTAACCTGCCTGATAACCACGGTTATTGTCCCATTCGCGGAACAAGTCACCTTCATGCAGAAAGTCTACCGCAGCGAAATATTTGACGTGGCGTGTACCACCCGACAGGTTGATGCTCGGATTGTATGACATGGCATAATCTTTGAAAAGCTCTTTCTGCCAGTCAACGTTCGGATAACGTTCGGCCTCTTCCAAATTAGCAGGATGGCGATATTTGTCAATCGTCTCCATCGGCAATATTTTATTCCAAGAAGCAGGATTCAAGCCTAACTCATATTCGGCAGCCTGATTACGCACATACAACGCATCCGCCGACTCCATTCTTCCCGGCAGAGCAGAAACCACTTTAGCCGTCATGTTCATACTTACGTCAATCTTGGCCCGACCTTCGTTACCGCGCTTAGTGGTTACAAGAATGACACCATTGGCACCCTTCACACCATAAACAGCAGTTGCCGACGCATCCTTCAATACAGATATAGACTGTACAGAACTCATGTCCACACTGCTCATCGGACGTTCGATACCGTCCACAAGGATAAGCGGTTCGCTATTATTCCACGAGCTAACGCTACGAATTACAATTTTCGGGTCTTCGTCACCCGGCATACCAGTAGAGGCAGAAGTCACCACACCCGGCAAATTACCCGTCAATGCCGCACCCACATTCGACACACCACCTGCACGCTGTAATGTCTCACCAGTGGTTTGTGCAATAGCACCTACCACAGACGCTTTCTTTTGTTGTCCGTAACCCACCACAACCACTTCTTCCAGTTGCTTGGTGTCATCTTCCAATGTTACTTTAATAAGACCTTTAGAAACGACTTTTACTTCCTGTGGTTTCATTCCTACATACGAAACAATAAGGATAGACTTCTCACTGGGCACAGTCAATACAAAATTGCCATCTATATCTGTAATTGTACCTATTGAATTATTACCTTTTAAAGTTACCGAGGCTCCAATGATTGTCTCACCATTACTGTCAAGAACCGCTCCCCTCACCGTTATCCCTTTCTGTGCTGATGCTGTTACAAAACTAAACAACATAAGGAGAAACAGGTAAGGAATTTTTTGAATTTTCTTCGTTACATTTTTCATTACCATTAGTTTAAGATGTTAATTAACTACATTGTTTTCTAATCATCATTCTTTTTTTAATTGCATTAGCTATCATTATAAATATCACTCATAGTTGCTAGTATTAGATTTATATAAAAAAAACAATTATTTGCAAGTAGCGTATAATCCAATTGTAGTACCGGTAAATCCACCAGCCGTTGTAGTAGAGAGATAACTGGGATCTACATCTTTACAAAGCAGTTTCCAGCTTTTTTCACCATCAATAGAATAATAGAAGTCGTAACCAATTCCTTGAGATACTAATTTCAAATATACCTCATTTGTATCTGCGTCTATTTCATCTGAAGCCAATGTCTGTTCCTTTTCACCGATTTGTTTCAGAGAAATATTTTTATTCTCACCCACTTTATTCAAGCAGAAGAAATATTGATGCGCCTCATCTTTAAACAATAACATTCCAGCTGTTTCCTTATCGTTAGAAGGATTGAACAACATACGGGTAGTACATTCAAATTTATGATGTTGTAACCGACGGCAGACAAATGCCGGAGTTTTCTTTTCCGTAGCGCTAATATCTGCACACTTCAAGGTCAGATATCCGGGCGTTTCCGTCAATGAATATAAATCGGAAGCAGAAGCTCTTAAAGTCATCCATGGCATATCAAGTACAGGAGAATCAAAGTTCTCTATTAACTCGAAGTTACCATAAGTAACTATCGTATCGCGTTTCGCACCTTCACGTTTTACAATCATAGGTACTAAATCATCTCCTTGTGTCATGTACGGGAATCCGTCTTCACTCCATTTCACCGGCATCATAAATGTTTCACGTCCCAAATTCTCAAACTGATTATTAATAGGACGACAAGCCAGAAAAACAGCCCACCAATCTCCCTCTTTTGTTTGAATCAAGTCTGCATGACCAGCACAGGTTACCGAATTAGGACGGTCAGAATTCAAATGTCTTTGCGTCAGAATCGGATTGTTTTTCCATGGAAGAAATTTACCCATCGGAGAATCACCACGGAAAATCACTTCCGAATGCCAGTTTCCCGTTCCACCTTCGGCGGACATCAAGAAGTACTTTCCATTTATCTTATATAAATGAGGGCCTTCTATCCAAATTGGTTTGTCTGCCGGTTGAGCTCCTTTGTTTACAAGAATTTTACGGGGACCGATCGTCTTATCTGTTTTCACATCAAACTCTTGTATGCGTATAGTACGGTGTCCGCTATATTCAGGTTTATTATCCGGAGCCTCATCATTATTAACAATATATGCCTTACCATCTTCATCAAAAAAGAAAGAAGGATCAATACCTCCGACCTCCGGCAACATGACGGGTTCCGACCATTCACCAAACGGGTCTTGCGTCTTAACAAAGAAATTCCCGGCTCCGACATTGGTTGTTACCATATAATATGTCTTGTTATACGGATTATAAGAAATAGCCGGAGCAAAAATACCGCCACTCACTTTCTGTCCTTCCATATTCACTAATTGCGAAGCACGGTTCAACACATGCCCTATCTGTTTCCAATTCACCAAGTCTTTGCTGTGAAAAATAGGAACACCGGGGAAATAAGTGAATGTAGATGTTACCAGGAAATAATCACCTTCTCCATTTGTGCAAACACTAGGATCAGAATACCATCCCGGCAAAATAGGATTATAGAAATAGTCTTCATCTGACAGAGGATTGGAAATATAAAAATCATCATTTCCTTTATAAGAAAAATAATCAAAGAGAGCCACAGATTTTCCAATAGCCGGTAATTGTTGTTCTTTCTTTGAGTTACATGACATCATTGTTATCCCCAACATAAATATGGAGAGCCGGACGATTGACATTAATTGTATTACCTGTGTATTCTTCATAATACCTCTTATTTTCTTTATAATCAAATATGAATTACTGATCTTTTTCTGCAAAGATATGCCAGCTTATAAAACTACAAACATAATTATGTTACGGGCTTCTTTTCCTAAATAACATCTTCATTTTCAATGTTACATCTATCTTTCCCCTTGTAGCACACCCAAACAATTACACTGATTATAAGCACATTACAATCTTATTTTTTTTGAATAAAAGCTATTCAAATTCCCAATAATCCAGATTGAAAAGTTTGTTTCCTTTCTCTCCTTTAAAGCAGAAATAAAGATCATGTACACCCTTTGCATTCTTTATCCGGCATGACATCTGTTTATATATATCCAGTCCTCCTGTTGGTGATATACTGACACAGCCTATTACCGGACCTTCCGTGCTGTCCAGACGAATTTCTATCATTCCGCCTTTTTCAACACAAGCTGCGCTTACACTGAATTTCTTTGCTCCCTTCTTGCCAAAGTCGACACCACGCACACACAGATATTCATTATCATCAATATCGGTTATATACAAACCACCATTCTTATGATTTTCAGCTTTCAGACCATATCCCCAAGCCATCGTTTCGGCTTCCACTCTACGGTAAGGATTAAAGTTTTCAATCTGTTCCAGTTTCGTCTCCTGCCAATAAGGAACTTCCTTAATGGTTCCATCCGGATTATAATGCATTTTTGCAACAGATACCGAACGACGTTCTTTATGGTCGAAAGTCTCCAGATGAAGCAAATCATAATTTAGGCCGAACACATAAGAACTGCCTTTATAATCAATAATTCCGGGATGATTTCCTCTGGTTCTTTCCGTTGGACGCATAATATATCCTTTTGTACTCCATGGTCCGGTAGCTTTGTCGCTCATAGCATAGCCAATCCCTTCCGGACAACAAGTAGAAGCAAAAGCCATATAATAATGACCGTTACGTTTATATACCCACGGACCTTCCTGATAATGTTCCGGTTTATCAGCCAATTTGACTATTTCCCCCGAATATGAAATCATATCTTCATTCAGTTTCACATAATAAACATTCGGATTGCCCCAATACATATACGCTTGTCCGTCATCATCAATAAATACGGTAGGGTCAATATCATCCCAATGCTCTTTTTGCCAAACTAATGGTTTATTCAAAGGGTCTTTAAAAGGACCGTAAGGAGAGTCGGATACCAATACGCCAATACCATTACCGTGAATCGGGCAATACATGTAAAACTTGCCATTACGTTCGATGACCTGTTCTGCCCAGGCACCATTATCACGTTTCACCCAATCAAAACTCTTCAGAGAAGCGACCGCTCCGTGATCGGTCCAATTCACCATATCAGTGGAGGTATAAAGCAACCAGTCCAACATTTTGAATCCTTCGGCATCATCCTCATCATGGGTTGTATAAAGGAAAACGGTATCGTTATATACCATCGGAGCCGGATCGGCAGTATATTTTGTTTGTATAATAGGATTTTGTGCAGTTCCTGAAGTAGCGGCAGTGATTGCCAACAAAAACGACACGCCTAAAAATTTAAAGTTTCTCATATTCTTTTATTTAAAATGGTTATTTGGTTATTAATACTCCACCATTGCAAGGAATAGCCAATTGTAATTCTTGTTTCTTCCCTATTTCTATTTGTTTCACACCACCCTGTAATGCCTTATCATCACTAAACAGTCTCACCTTTTCTCCATTGGAGAACATCGGCAAATTAACTTTAAGTTTCAGTGTTTCCTTCTGCGCATTTACTCCGGCAATATACCATTTGTCTCCATGACGACGGGCAAGAATAACGTATTTGCCAGGATAACCGTCAATGAAACGTACCTCATCCCAAGTCGTTGGAACCTCTTTCATAAAATCAATAGCCCACGACGGAGAATCGGTCAGGTTATTCGGTGCCAGAGCAAAATGCTGTACCGGACTTTGAAATAGAACCGCCGTAGCCAGTGCGTAGACATCTGATGTCACCCGCCGGCTTCCCCGTGGAGCATTATCCACATTATAATATTTGTTCAATGCACTACCTCCAAAATCCATGCTACCCACAGTATTACGAATAAACGGGTGCAAAGTAGCATTAAAGGCCTCATGATCACAGCTGCCTTGAGAGAAATGAAGATTTTCACTAGCCAATACAGCCTCACTCGATGCGAAGTTAGGATACATACGTTCCCAGCCACGAGGCAAAGTACATCCATGGAAAATAACTAAAAGACCGTACTCGTTTGCATCCGACAAGATATCCTCATACAACTGCATAGTCATTTGCTTGTCACCTCCGAAAAAGTCAACTTTTATTCCACGGATACCAATGCTTTGCATCCATTTCATCTCCTTACGTCTGGCTATCGCATTATCCATAATACCTCTCGGAGTTTGCGGAGCATCATTCCAATACCCATTCGAATTATACCACAAATAAAGAGCTACCCCTTTGTCCTTCCCATATTTAGCCAATTCTTCAATTTTATCACGTCCTATTTGTTTATCCCACAAGGCATCCACCAACACGGACTGATACCCCATTACTGCCGAAAAATCAATATACCGGAGTTGCTCTTTATAATTAGTACTTCCATCCATACCGATAATCCAGCTCCATGAACCCCGTCCATACGTATACTCTCCTTTTGCCGGATAAAGCGGTTTTACAACATCAAAAGGAACCGTTGTCTCCACTATTGGAGCCAAAGTCTTGCCCACAGTAATAGTACGCCAAGGCGTCTCGCCCGGTAATGCTATCCCCGGAGAAACCGTACCATTCCCATTTGCTTCACCTTCTTGCGGAAATCCAATGGTATACACTCCTCCTTTGTGTCCCAACAGACGGCTCGCACAATATCCACCATTTACTCCCGTTTCGGAAACAAGCACCCAACCATTATCTCCATTACGGAATAGGCAGGGAAATGTATACCCTTCTCCCCAGCCATTTTTGCCTGCGACATCATCTGCCGTATAAGACGTCTCATAACTTGGAGAAGTACGGGCAAATCCCCCCATCGGTTTACTTTGCGGACAAAGGAAAGTGGTGGTTCCGTCAGGAAACGCAAATCCTGTGGCTTCTTGCTTAACCACGCAACTTAGTGTCTCACCTTGCGGATACATCTTATATTTAAAAGCAACATCGTTATTACTTATGCGGAATATAACATCATAAATTGTTTTCCCTTGTTGTGTAAACGAAAATACAGCTTCATTTGCCACATAACGAACCTTGCTCTGCTTAATAGAAGCTAACTCGTATGTTTCATCTATTTTATTTGTTGAAACATTCTTCTCCAGCGACATCCCCGATGAGAAATCTCCTATATTTGCAATCATCCCCAATGGAGATGGTTTCAAAAAGAGAACATTGTCATAACTAACAGAATAAGAGGGCCTTCCATCCATATCTGCGACTGTTACTACCAGCTTTCCATCAGGACTTGTTATCTGTTTATTTTCTGCACTTGCAACGCTACTACCCAATAACATAGCCATTACTATAAAAAACTTCACCATATTTCTACTTTTTAGATTCTTCTCTATTGGCATAATCACACATTCTATTACAATCAAAACTTTACAGAAATAGCCTTTCCATTATAATCGACTTTTTTTTGAGTCCCGTCCTGGAGAGTTACAGTAAACTTACGGTTCTTCAACATTCCCTCATACGCACCTTTTCTTGCCCCTATCGTCAATTTACGAGATGCATTATTCCAAGAAATTGGAATTTCCGTATAAGCTCCTTTTTCGTAATTGTAATTATCAAATTCATCTTCATATAAAATGAAGTTTCCATTCGCACCCGCATACACCTTCAATTCAAGATGATCCCACGGTTTTTCAGTTGCATACTGAACTTGTGGACCGACAGGAATAATACTACCCGCTTTTACATACAATGGAATAACATCCAGTGTAGTCTCTTTGGCAATTTCCTTTCCGCCTTCGTGTTTCTCGTTCGTCCAGAAGTCATACCATAGCGTTCCTGCCGGTAAGTATATTTTGGTAGATTTCGTTTCCATGAAATCCACAGCAACGTCAGTTTTTGTTTTTTTCGCTCCATCTCTGTTCCATCCTTCTTCTTCGGAGACTTTTACCACAGCTTCCGGTGTATATTGTGCATGAGCAATCGGAGCCACAAGGAGCGATTTTCCAAACATATATTCGTCATTGATATCCCACACCTTTCTGTCATCTACAAAATCCATCATCAAAGCGCGCATAAAACTCGATTGGCGATTGCTCACCTCCCAAGAAGTAGAATAAATATAAGGCAACAGAGAGTAACGCAAACCTATCATTTTCTCGATAGCATCATATACAGGCTCACCCTTCTTTCCGAACTTATAGATTTCCCTATAAACATCCGTCCCGTGCGAACGCATCATCGGATTGAACGTTCCAAACTGCAACCAACGCACATAAAGCTCCTGATACAATGGATTTTTTGAAGCACTATCATCATTCCAGCTTTTATTATAATGTCCTGCAAAAAAGCCACCAATATCACTATTCCAGTGAGGCATACCACACAAAGAAAAGTTTAATCCGGCAGGAATCTGATTTCTAAAACTCTCCCATGTGGAAGCGACATCACCACTCCATACATTTGCACCATAACGTTGCTGCCCCAAGAATCCGGAACGGGTTAAAATAAACACGCGTTTGTCCGAAGTCACTGCACGCTGATGGTCGTAAACCCCTCCGACAGTCATCAACGGATAAGCATTGCGCACCTTACGGAACGAGCCCAGATAGGTTTTGGTATCCATATCCTCCGGCTTCCAATCCAGATGATCGGGTTCGGTAGAGTCCATCCACCAGGCATCCATTCCCAGCTTGAAAATTCCATCATTCAGATATTTCCAATAAATATCACGTGCTTCGGGATTGTAAGCATCATACACCCTTACACCGGAAGGATATTCCATATTGGGGGGCCATGACTCCAATCCCGATTGCGGCCAGGTAGTGAAGTTAAACAACATCCCTTTTTTGTCCAATTCTCTATAAGGTTTAGTCATCGGTCCGAATGACGACCAGATAGATATAGCCATGTGTGCGTTCATCGCATGGACATCCTCAATCATCTTTTGAGGATTATTGAAAGTCGGATTCTGGAAATCCATCGCATTCCACAAATAGTTATGCCCCCAATATTGCCAATCCTGAATAATACCATCCAAGGGAACACCCAATTCACGATATTTACGAACAACGTCTACCACTTCCTCCTGGCTCTTATATCTTTCTTTACTTTGCCAGTAACCATAAGTCCATAAAGGAAACATCGGTGCTTGCCCGGTCAAGCTGCGTACCTGTGCTATAACACCGTCGGCATTTTTCCCATACATGAAGTAATAATCCACACAGTCACCTACTTCAGAACGGAAAGATGTTTCAACTTCGTTATCCGTAAAAAGAGTCGGCGAATAGTTATCCCAAAACACACCATATCCTTTAGTAGACTGGAAGAAAGGTGACACATCTTCCACATTTCCCTGTATCAGATTTTTAGTCATGTTCCGCTGAATCATCTTTCCATTTTGCAATTGTCCCAAACCATAAATAGCTTCCTCCTTATCTAATATAAAAGGTTGATAAACCTGATAAGTTTTTGTCCCGGCATCATCGAAATTGATAAACTGCATACCGGATTTCTCTGCCAATAACGACTTGCCATCCTTTGAGAAATAAGAAACAATTCCCGTCCCGGTGTCCACACTGACACTTAGTTCGCTGGTGTTCAATACAATCTTATTATCTTGTATATCAGCCTTGAAACTTACCTTTTCGGGTTTGGCAATTACAGAAAGACTCTGTTTTTCATAGGCAACACCTTCCGGCGATTTTATTACTCTCGCCACAGCAGGCGCAAAGAATTGTACTTCTATATCCACTGCATTTACAGTGGTTTTGATGCCGGACGATGTTTTCTGATAGTTCTGTGCGAATAAAATATTTGTGCTGAAGCATAAACATATACCCCAAAATAGATGATGTATTTTCATAATTTGGAATGATAAGGTTTCTAATTAATAACCAACAGATGTTGCATACAGTCCGATCATTGCTCCTGTAAAGCCACCAGCCTCATTAGTAGAAAGAATATCGCCGGAAACGGTTCCTCCTAAATTTAGGAAACCCTTGCCATCAATCGAATAATTAAAACGATAATCATCTCCATTGGCTGTTACTTGCAGTGTCACAGGTTTCTCTGTTTCTATCTTCACCTCACCCAGGACACTCGCTTGTCCTTTTTCGGTTCTTTGCAGTATCAGGTAATAGTCTTTCCCCTTTTTAGTGATACCGAAAACATAGTGATATCTTTCATTCTGATAACATGTTATACCGGCAAAATCTTTCTCATTTTTCGGTTTGTACTCCATGGTTGCTGCCGCTGTAAATTGATTATGCTGCTGACGGTAGAACAAGGTAGAAGTAGGTTTCACTTCATTGATATTTGAGGTAAAAGGGATGATCCGCAACCCTTTATCGGTCATATCAACGAAATCTTCACGAGGACCTCTAAGACCGATCCATCTAAGGTCTAATGTCTTATCGGAGAAATCATCCTTAAAGACAAAGTTGCCACTAGGCAAATAACCGTTTTTCCCTGTTTGGTTCTCAACTCCCGAAGGCATCTTCAATGTAGGTTTCATAGGGATAAGCCCATTCTCGAAAACGGGAAATGTTCCGCTCCAGTCCACCGGAAGAATAAAAGTTTCGCGTCCGGTATTCACTCTGTTCTTCTCATTGGGGCGTATTCCTAAAAATACACCATAATATTTTCCGTCGGGTCCCTCCACTAAGTCTGCATGACCAGCCCAGTCTACTTTATTCGCCCGATTTGCAGGAAAATAGCGTTGAGTTAAAATAGGATTATTATTTGACGGAAAATAAGGTCCTTTCGGATGATCACTTACAAAAATGACTTCGCTATGCCAGCCTCCGGTTCCTCCTTCCGCACACATTAAATAATAACGTCCATCTTTCTTATAGATATGAGGAGCTTCAATCCATATCGGCTTTTCTTCTATATTAACGCCACCGTTTACTATGATCCGGTCCGTTCCCGGAACCACTTTATCATTCTCCACATCATAATCCCATATTTTTATGACACGGTGTCCCGAATAACGCTCGTTTGCTTTAGCAGGAGCATCATTATGTACCACGTATGCCTTGCCATTATCATCAAAGAAAAGAGAAGGATCAATGCCTTCAAATTGAAGTTTGACCGGATCACTCCAGCCATTCTCCGGATTCTTTGTCTTTACCACCATATTTCCAAAGCCACCGGAAAATTGAGTGGTTATCATATAAAACGTATCATTATTGGGATTATATCTTATAGCAGGAGCATATACACCAGCACTAATACCACAATCTTCAACCTTTAATTGTGACGTTCTGTCCAGCACATGACCGATTTGTTTCCAGTTGACCAAATCATTAGAATGGAAAATAGGTACCCCGGGAAACATAGCAAAAGATGAGCATACTAAATAATAATCATTACCTTTCCGCGTTATACTCGGATCGGGATAGCAACCCTGCAAAATAGGATTATAGAACTCACCTGGCTTTAAAGGATTGTTTTGATAAATAGCATCCTCCCCCTGATAAATAAATTGCGTAAAGACAGGAGTATTTTTTGTTATTTTACCCTTGCCACTCACCTCCATATTAAAAAACAGCACAATAAATACGACAAGACCCACAGATTGCCAGCCCGACAAAATCAATTTTAATGTTCTCATATTATCACTTTTTATTTTCTATAATTTTCTGTTCCATAGTAGTGTTTGCAAATGTATCGATTCGGTTTTATCATATATGTACAATCATGATACAGGCATCTATATACAGGTTACATTTATCACAGACATGTAACATGATTCTTTTCTGATGTAACAAAAAGCCCCAAAACAGAAAAATGGTAAGATAAATAACTACATTACCTATTATTTCAGCACTTTTATTTCCCATCATATAAAATGCTGAATATCAAGAATTAGCAAATATTCATTTTCCTTTAAAGGAAAGCCCCCGTTGTACTAAATCCCGCATACGTAATAGCTAAAGTTTGCTATCTGTATGCGGGATTCCTTTTTTTTTGCTGATTTTAGTGGTGATATTTCCAATGTTCAACCAATAAACATTCTCCACTATGGCAAATTTTATTCAGCGTGCCAGTGACTCCATCTCGGGGTTTGGTCAAAGTTACGAAAAATTTTCCAAACAACTTCTTATTGAGCAGTATTCTCCTGGTAGTATAAAAAGTTATGGCCATAAGTTGGCTGCTATCAGCTTTCACTTCAAAAAACTTCCTGAACACTTAAGCGAAGATGATTGCCGCGATTATTTCAGCATGTTGCTCTCTCGCACTCCTTCACCGGGTTTGAGCTATTTCAAGCACACGGTTTACAGTCTCCGCTGTTATCGTAAGACGATGCATCTTAGCGAACTTAATTTTTCTCTCCCCCGTATCCGTAGCACGAAGAAACTTCCGGTTGTTCTTTCCCAGTCCGAAGTGATCAGCCTTTTGCGGCACTGCGGGAATATCCGCAGCCAATCCCTGCTGTCTCTGATTTATTCTTGCGGGCTGCGTTTACGTGAACTGGTCAATATGCAAATTTGTGATATTGACAGCAAGCGCATGCAGGTTTTCATCCGCCAGGGCAAAGGTAGAAAAGACAGGTACGTCCCCCTTTCCGGCAACCTGTTGCTTCTTCTCAGGGAGTATTTCATCCAGTACAGACCCGCGGTATATCTTTTCAACAATTGTTTCGGCGGACAAATCGAAGATTCCGAGATCCGCTATCTTTTTAAACAAGCGGTTCATTCGTCCTGCATCCTTAAACCCTGCACGCTTCATACCCTTCGTCACAGTTACGCCACGCACCTGCTGGAGATGGGCGAAAATATACTTCGCATCCGTGACCTTCTGGGACATGCCGATATAAAGACAACCCTGGTTTATCTTCACCTTGTCAATCTTCCTGCCGGAGGTTACGCCTTCAGTCCACTGGACCGTCTTGAGGGAGTGGGATATAACAATACGCAGCCATGAGGACGGAGTTTGAGGTCGGTCAGATTATTTCCCGCTTCAAATCATCCTTTATCAGCCAACATCATCCCTGCGGCAGGGTTCTCCAGGTCCTCTCACGCCTGGAACAGTGCCGTACCTCCGCTTTGGGAGGGCATGTGGATGCCTGTCCCCAGTGTGGAGTCGTACGTGTTAGTTACAACAGCTGCCGGGACCGGCATTGTCCCAAATGCCAGGGAGCCGAACGTGAGGTATGGATACAGGCACGCAAAGAGGATATGTTGCCCGTGAAATACTTCCATGTGGTATTTACCTTGCCGGCCGACTTGCATTCACTGGCACTGGGTAATATGAGACACACCTGTTCATGCCTGTTTGCCGCTGCCTGGAAGACACTCGCAGCCTTCGCTGCCAATAAAGGCGCCCAGGCGGGAATGGTAGCCATCCTGCATACATGGGGAAGTAACCTGCACTACCACCCCCACCTGCACTGTGTAGTGCCCGAAGGAGGGATAGATGACAAGGGGGAATGGAGGAAGATCTCAGGGGCAAATCAGGACAGTCCTTTTCTATTCCCGGTCAGGGCCATGGGCAGGGTGTTCAGAGCCAAGTTCATGCAAGAGTGGAGCAAACATGTGAAAGTACCCCAGGCAACAAGAAAGAAGCTGTTTGAAAAAGAATGGGTGGTATATAGCAAAGCACCGTTCAAAGGCGTGGAAAGGGTCATAGAATACTTAGGGCGTTACTCACACAGGGCAGCCATCAGTAATGCCAGGATTAAGGGAATTACAGATACAGCCGTCATGTTTGACTATAAGGATTACAGGGATGGGGGAAAACATAAGATGATGACACTCACGGGAGAAGAGTTCGTACACAGGTTCAGTAGGCATATATTGCCGGCAGGATTTGTACGTATCAGGCATTACGGATTCCTGGCAGCATGCAACAGAAGGAAGTTGACAAGCATACAGATAAGGATGAAAGTACCACCGGCACCACTTAAAAGGAAAAGAGCCAAGTGGAAAGAACTCTGCCAAGACAAATGGAGGGAGTATAACTTATGCAAGCATTGCGGAGGGGCGCAGATGATTACAATTGAAGTTTTCAGACCAGCCAGGTCGCCACCCGGAAGAGGAAGTTCCAAACCGCTGAACGGTACTTTTTGAAGAAGAAAATATATTCACAGGAAGAATGAAGTCCTGGGAGAGAGGCTCTGTGGATATACATAACGGAAAACACGGTAAAAACACCGGATAGAAAGAAAAAGGAGGAAAAAAGGGAGATTGGAATCAAGAAAGGCTGAAAAAACAAGTATAAAAGCAAGCACAGGACATTAGGAAACTGCTGAAAAAAAATACAGATACAGAAGTAACCCCCATAAAAAATAGAAAACGTACAACAAAGGCTCCATATGCCCTAAGGGGCACACGAAGCCCTATTTCGTTCCTTTTAAAGGAACAAGGTCGTTCTTTCTTTATTCATTCAATAAATAAATCCGGATTGTCTATCTGTAAAAATAAACAAAATTCCAAAGCGGTATTACTGTACGTTCATTACAATCGTTTTCAACTTATTTCTATCAGAAGTTCCTCCATACAGTAATTCATAAGTACCTTCCAACGGACGCATCGTATTCGACTCTACATCAAACCATTCAAAGTTCACACCAGTAAGAGGAATAGCTACTGATTCAGTTTTCCCTGCCGGAATATGAACGCGTTTGAAAGCACGCAAGGTATAACGGGGACCTTCCTTATCACCCGGACGTCTCAAATAAACCTGAACCACCTCTTCTCCATCACGTTGCCCGACATTGCTTACCGGAATAGTCAATACTACATTTTCACTTTTGGCGATTGTATTCTTGCTCAATTTAGCTTCTCCATAAGTAAACGTAGTATAACTCAACCCATGACCGAATGGGAAAAGTGGTTGCTGTTGCATATATCGATAGGTACGCCCCTTCATGGAATAGTCTTCAAAGTCCGGCAATTGATTCACATCCTTATAGAAAGTGACCGGCAGGCGTCCACCGGGATTATACTCTCCCCAAAGAGCATCAACGATAGCTGTACCACCCGCCTGTCCCGGATACCATGCCTGCAGAATCGCTTCACAAGTAGTCGTTTCGGGCACTAGTCCGATAGCTGAACCGGAATAATTGATAAAGACAACCTTTTTACCAGCCTTCTTCAAAGCTTTCAACAAATCACGTTGAACGTCCGGAAGTTCAATATCCGTACGGTCACCACCCTTAAATCCGGGAACCTCTACCGGCATTTCCTCACCTTCCAGACTTGGAGAAATTCCACCAGCAAAAAGAATCACATCAGCATCCATTACTCTCTTCACTGCGAGGTTCAAGTCGATCCCGACCTCTTTGCCCAAATCAAAATCAAGTGTAGCCCTTTCATTCCGTTGTTTGAATAAAATCTCGATATGATACTCTTTTCCAGCTTTCGCCTGTAACGTATAGAGGTTCGTCGGATTCTTAACATATATTTTCCGAGCCACTTGCTCACCATTTATAATAAGAGTCACTTCACCATCCAATTGAAAACGGAAAGCAACATCACCGGACTGCGAAGGACGAAAGACAGATTCATAACGAGCCGAGAAATTAGTAATTTCCACACCGGGCGCAAACGTAGTAGCCCCTGTTGTTGCAAAATGGAACGGAGTGGAAATCTGGTCAGTAGTGACCACTTCCCCTTCACGATCACGATTATTCCAATATTCTGCCAAGAAACCGGGTTTACCATTTATGCTACATTCATCAAACAGGCTTTGGAGTGTCTTTCCGTCCACACGGTCACAACCCGGTTCGTATATGATTTGTCCTTCCGGTAGTTTGGCACGGACAGCTTCCAATAAGGTAACCGTATGTGCCGGAATACCGTTATAATTTCCCCACTGCATCACGGAGTCATTGGCATTAGGTCCCATAACAGCTACTTTCAGATGGGTATTCAGAGGCAGGATATTGTTTTTATTCTGCAAGAGCACCAATGATTCACGGGCCATACGCAAAGCCAATGCCTGATGTTCCTTACTATTCAACACAGAGGCTGGAATTTCCGACCAAGCCGGTTGTTCGTCCATTTCTCCCAGTTCAAAACGTGCCGTCAACAAACGTTTCAATGAAATATCTATTTCTTTTTCGTCAATCAAACCAGCTTTTACAGCATCCGCCAGTGATGCATATTCACTTCCACATTCAAGGTCTGTACCTGTCCGCACAGCAGCGGCCGAAGCGTGTTCCTTGTCCGGGTGAGTCCCATGCGTTCCCGGTCTATAGAAATCGGAGATCGCTCCACAGTCAGAGACTACAATGCCTTTGTATCCCCATTCATCCCGCAATATTTGCATCAACAGGCGATTGCTGCCACAACAAGGCTCTCCCTCAAAACGATTGTAGGCACACATCACTTCCTTTACATGCGCTTTCTGTACCAAATCTTTAAAAGCAGGCAGATAGGTTTCCCATAAATCCCGGGGATCTATATTCTCCGCATCAAAACTATGCCGGTTCCACTCCGGACCTGAATGAACAGCAAAGTGCTTGGCACATGCGTGCAGCTTATCATACCTGGCATCTTCCGGTCCTTGCAAACCACGGACTACAGCCATTCCCATTTGTCCTGTCAGATAAGGGTCTTCACCGTATGTTTCCTGACCGCGTCCCCAACGAGGGTCACGGAATATATTGACATTCGGTGTCCAGAATGTTAATCCCTGATAGCGTTTCAGCACGCCGCTTTCACCGAAAATACGCGATTTTACGCGAGCCTCATCAGAAGTGGCATTGAACACTTCATATAATAATGAATCATTAAAAGAAGCTCCCATACCGATAGACTGGGGAAAAACAGTAGCCAATCCGGCACGCCCCACACCGTGCAACGCTTCATTCCACCACTCATATTCTTTAATTCCCAGTCGGGGGATAGCAGGTGACGCATTTTGCATTAATGATACTTTTTCTTCCAAAGTCAACCGAGGCAACAAATCCTCCGCCCGTTGTTCCGCCGCTAAAGAAGTGTCCTGGTAAGGCAGCAATTGCTTACATGCCGAAAACGATAACACCAAACAAACACCCATAATCGGTATCCAACCTCTTTTCATAATATTATACTTATTAGTTATGATTAATTTGGAAACAAAAATAGCCTATTTTCCAATAAAACAATGTTTCATTGGTTACAAATACATATTTGTTTGTTACATTGACGCATCACAGAACGAATAATCAAAAGAGTCCACATCTACATAACCGCCTACAGAACGTGTAGCATAGTTAAATATGGCAAACTTACTGCCCATAAACATACGGGTGTAGTCAAATTTCATCTTGACAGGCAGACCAACAGGTATCCATGCTTTCCCATCAAGACTATAAGAAAAACGAGCCTCATCCCGTCCATTGGTAAAGTCACCTTCCACACGCAAGTAGACAAGCTCTTTGTTAAGAGGTATACGGGCTTGTTCGGTCATATCCACACGGCTAATGGCACGCTTCGTTTTCTCAAATACACTTTTCTGTTCACTCATCACAAGAGACAGTTTATTTCCGTTCTTTTCAATCGTAAGCACACCGCTGTCACCATTAA
Organism: Bacteroides celer; assembly: GCF_002632415.2. Lineage (NCBI taxonomy): Bacteria > Pseudomonadati > Bacteroidota > Bacteroidia > Bacteroidales > Bacteroidaceae > Bacteroides > Bacteroides celer. Next base: position 5,381,179 of record NZ_CP178209.1, read on the forward strand.
AAGCCGATAATCCTGCACGGTCACCATCTTTCATACCCCCCAGAGAGAGACTGACAGTGCCCATGCATTTCGGTCCTACCATACGTTGAGTCAACGTATTGGGAGCAACAAACAGGTTATCTACCACACGGGAGGTTTTCAAACGCAGAAATCCGGGACGGTCGGTAAGGCTCCATGCCTGATCGACGGGGTTATGATTCCACTGCCAATAGAGGGAAAGCCCGGAAGCGGAAAAATCATCCGAACCGCAGATACCATCCATTGACATATACGATAAAGTGGTATCATTCGGAATGCGCCCATCCTTGTCTCCCAGCATAGGCCAACCATCTTCCGTCCATGTACAAGGCATGAGACACGGCACACGCCCTACGCCACCACGATCCTGAAAAATCAGTCCGTACCATTCACCGTTTTTCCCGTCTACGATGCATCCCTGACCAACACCGCCATGCCCGTCGAACTCCGTTTCAAGAATGACACGCTTTTCGTAAGGTCCGGTAATCTTATCGGCACGATAGCATACTTCACGACGCAGACGGCCGGGAATACTCCAATCCATAGAAATCATCAGCAAATAATATTTTCCATTATGCTTGATGACGGAACTACCTTCCAACAGCCCTTGTTCGTCAGCATCCCGCTCAAATATTTGCTGATTGATGCCACCGGGAAGTACATCGGTCAAATCGGGTTTCAACTCCGTAAGATGTCCCGTACTGTGAAAGAGATACACCCGCCCGTCATCATCAAACAGAAGCGAACCGTCATGAAAATGCGGGGGACGCGAAAGAAGTTTCCAGGGACCGGCCGGATCTGTCGCAGTATAAACAAACCCACGTCCGGGCGCGCCATTGGCTGTAAACCATACATAGAATTTACCGTCATGATAGCGGATAGATGATGCCCATTGTCCTTGCCCGTAAGCAGTGCCTTCGAGCAGATCATAACGGGGACCATCGTCAATGCGGGGAAATACGTAGCTGATAGTTTCCCAATGTTTCATGTCCGGCGAACGCATGATAGGCGCTCCCGGCATCAGGTGCATAGTAGTGGAAACCATGTAAAAGTAATCACCTGCACGACATACCGACATATCGGGCACGTCAGCATAAAGAATAGGATTACGGTATTGTGCTCCGGCTGATAGCGGGAAGAACAATGTAAAAAGAGTACACAGTAGAATAGTGTTGATTTTTGTTTTCAGCATAATCATCGTTTTTTTTATTAACTGGCTACATTATCTATTATTTGAAAGCTAATTATTTAAAATGTTTCTTGTTATCTTCCACATCACAAAAATAGAAAATGCAAACAGATATATTGCCCAAAGTATGCTACATGATTTCTTTGTGATGCTACATATCGAATGAAGAATGTTACATCTATATTTACTCATGTTACATCACCCTATCTCCCAAAGAGAGGAGACTGTATTCAGCCTCCTCTCACTTATTACATACCCGAAACAACAGGCATCAACAACTATTCTTATTACAAGAACTTATCAGAACTCAACCAGTATACGGAACACCTTTCCCGGATTAGCCGTCCATTCCTGCATAGCTTCCAAAGCTCCTTCCGGTTTGGCAATCTTCGAAATCAGTTCTTCCACCGGACAGTTGCCTTCTTTCATATAATTAATAACCGCACGGAAATCGGCAGGTAACGCATTTCTGGAACCACGGATATCCAGTTCTTTCTGAACGAAATATTTCGTTTGGAAAGCTACTTCGCTTTTGGCATAGCCAATGCAAACGACCCGTCCTGTAAAACCGACTTCATCCACCGCCATCACATAAGTGACCGGACTGCCGACAGCTTCAATCACCACATCGGCACCGAAGCCCTCCGTTATCTGTTGCATCCGTTCGTGTACATTTTCTGTCTTGGAGTTAATCACATGAGAAGCACCTACCCTTTTCGCCAGTTCCAGTTTCTCGTCATCCAAGTCGACAGCAATGACCGTTGCCCCTCTCAAAGCAGCACGTACAATGGCACCGATACCAATCATACCGCAGCCAATAACCATCACAAACTCATTATCGATTACCTGCGCACGAGATACCGCATGGAATCCGACACTCATCGGCTCAATCAACGCACAATCGCGAGGAGAGATATTACCAGCCGGAATAATCTTCGTCCAAGGTAAAACTGCATATTCGCACATCACTCCATTGCGCTGTACCCCTAACGTTTCATTATGCTCACAAGCATTGACACGACCATTACGACAAGAAGCACATTTACCACAGTTGGTATATGGATTCAATGTCACGTTCATCCCTTTTTCAAAGCCGGCCGGAACATCCGGACCGATCTCCTCAATCACCGCTCCTACCTCATGTCCCGGGATTACCGGTAACTTCACCATTGGGTTACGTCCCAAAAAGGTATTCAGGTCAGAGCCACAGAAACCCACATACTTGATTCTTACTAATACTTCACCGGCACCAACGGTCGGTTTTTCCAGTTCAACCACCTTCATTTCGGAGGGATTGACAATTTGAACTGCTTTCATTGGATATGTTTGATAATAAGTTTATTAATCGATTACTTTATAACCTTTCCAGCCGTAATATGCACAGAAGACAAAACAAATCATCGGCACACAATAGGCCATATAATAGATATGCTCATTGGCATGCATGAAATAAGCCGTCAACTGTGGCAGGCAGGCATTGCCGACAATAGCCATTACCAGAAATGCCGAACCGCTCTTTGTCTGACTCCCCAGTCCTTTTAGCGCCAATGAGAACTGCGTGGGGTACATTATAGACATAAAGAAAGAGATAGCCAACATTGCGTATAGCCCGATCATACCTCCCCATATCATCACTACCCCGCACAAAAGAATATTCATCAAGGCGTAAACCAGTAGCATATCCTGTGGACGGAATTTCACCATCAATCCGGTACCGATCCAACGCCCCAAAAGAAATGCGAGCATATACAATCCGAAGAAAGTAGTCGCTGTATCTTCCGGCAATCCGGCATAAGTACAACAGTAAACCAGGAACAGACTGTTTATCGCCGTCTGTCCGCCGTTATAGAAGAATTGCGCAATCACTCCCCACCGCAAGTGTGAGTGCTTCAATACACCGAAGTCTATCAATTTTTCTTTCTGGCTGCCCTCTTTCGTTTTACTCGAAGAAGTCGTTTTATCGGAAGAAGCCGTTCCTCCTTCGTCCCCAATCTTCGGCAATTTTGAAAAGATGAAGACAACAGCTATGGCAATCAACAGTATAGCCAATATCAGATAAGGGAGTTTCATGGCATCCGTTTCCAATTGGATATAGGTCTGCCAGCCTCCCGGATAATCAACAGGTAGGGTATCGCGTGTGTAATGAGTTCCGCTAAGGATGAGCTTACTCAAAAACATGGCAGCGATAAAAGCTCCGAGTCCATTGAAAGACTGCGCCAGATTCAATCGGCGGGGAGCTGTTTCGGGTGCTCCTAAAACCGTCACATACGGATTGGCAGCTGTCTCCAGAAAGCACATTCCCGTAGCGATAATAAAGAAGATACAGAGGTAAGCCCAATATTCTTTTAAAATGGCAGCAGGAAAGAAAAGCAGGCCTCCGATTGCAGCCAATACCAGTCCGAAAATAATTCCCGCCTTATAGCTGTAACGTTTCATAAACATCGCTATGGGGATGGGGAAAATAAAATAAGCCAGCCAGTAGGCAGTCTCGGTAAAAGAGGCTTCAAAGGTGTTCAGTTCACATGTCTTCATCAATTGCCGGATCATCGTGGGAAGCAGATTGCTGCTTATCGCCCACAGAAAGAAAAGGCAGAAAACCAACGCTAAAGGTATTGTATATGTATTCTTTTTCATGGTATAAATCTAGTTTTACGATAAGGATGTTTTCTCCATCATTCGGACATGTTCTTGATGTAAGGAAGTACGGGGAGATCCGTGAATCCATAGAAGTTCCGGGCATTTTCTCCCAAAAAGAGTCTTTTGTCCTCTTCCGTCAACTCGGAAGACTTCACCACAAAATCGTATGACATCTTGTAAGTGATTGCTGTAATGGTGCGCGGATAGTCCGATCCCCACATCAGTTTCTCCATGCCAACTAAATCCGCCGCTTCCCGAATGGCTTTCACTGCTCCTTTGAAAGGATAAAATTCATCATTGAAAAGCCAGGTGATTCCGCCGGATTCAATCATCACATTGGGATGACGTGCCAGGCGGATTTGTTCTTTCCAGTCCGGACGTGTCACCATTCCGAAGTGCCCGACAGCTATTTTTAGGCGGGGACATTCCTGAATAATCTCTTCCACTTCGGGAACCTGTGTTGCTCCGTCAGCCAAATCGATGGAGAGCATGACATTCCGTTCTTCCATAGAATGAAACATCTGCATCATTTCCTCATTATTCAGCATTACCCGTCCCTCTTTTAACAACAAGCGTTGGGCAGGTATTTTTATAGCCTTAAAACCTTTGGCTATAAGCTCTTTCGCCTGCTCCAGAAATCCAGGTTTGCGGAACTCACACATTCCGCAAACAAAGAAACGGTTGGGATAATGGGAAACGACTTCCGACAAATAATCATTCTGAATACCGTCAATAAACTCTTGGGTAATGACAGCCGCAGCCACTTGCGCATAGTCCATATTCGAAAGAAAGACTTCCGCGCTATTCACTCCGTCTATCATAAAGGGCGGAACCATTTGCCGGATTTCTCCCATAAATTCCGAACGGCCATTTTCCAAAGTCCGGATAGGCAATCCGTCCACAACAGTATCCTGTCGTAACCACAGATGGGCGTGCGCATCAATAATTGTATAGTCCATACGAATGACGCTGTTTTATGAGTTTGCCCAACTTACACGTTTCTGCTCTCCGATAATCTCCTGCACTTCCCGAACGAGTTCCCAGTCAATAGGTTCTTCGATGAAAGCGATGTTCTTTTTCACATTCTCCGGATTAGTCGTACTAAACAAAGTCGTTGCTATACGGGGATTGCTGACGGAGAACTGCATAGCCAGCTTCTCAACCGGATAATTCTTAGCTTTGCAATGTTCCATTGCTTTACGGCAAGCCTCTACCAAAGGTTTGGGAGCCGGATGCCAGGCAGGCACGCCACGTTCACTCAACAGTCCCATTGAAAGGGGAGAAGCATTAATCACGCCGATTTCTTTGGATTCGAAGTAGTCCAGGAAGTCTGCTAATTTATCATCACACAAGCAATAATGGCAGAAACTAAGCACAGATTCAATCGTACCGCTTGGTGAATGGTCGATTACCCATTTCAAGTTTTCGAGTTGCAAGTCGGTAATTCCAACGTGTCCTACCACTCCTTTTTCACGCAGCTCAACCAAAGCAGGCAGAGTTTCATTAACTACCTGGTTCAAATCGGCAAATTCCACATCGTGTACATTTATCAGATCGATAAAATCTATATTCAGACGCTCCATACTCTCATACACACTTTCGGTAGCACGCTTTGCAGAGTAATCCCACAGGTTCACTCCATCTTTTCCATAACGTCCCACTTTGGTAGAAAGGTAATAACGGTCGCGAGGAAGATCTTTAAGCGCCTTCCCTAAAACAGTTTCCGCTTTATAATGTCCGTAATAAGGAGACACATCGATAAAGTTCATTCCTGCCTCAACAGCAGTAAACACTGCTTGAATTCCTTCCTTTTCTTTCAAATCATGGAAAACTCCTCCTAAAGAAGAAGCTCCAAAACTAAGAGATGATACTTTCATCCCTGTCTTTCCGATTTCATGGTATTGCATACTTTTAGGTTTTAAATCATTTTGTATGCGACAAAAATAGGTCAGTAATAGTTTCAGTGCAGCAGAGAGCGGTCGAAAAACCAACGTAACGGTTTACGTAAAAAATATTGCTTCAGATGCTCTTAATTTTCCGGGAATGTGCTTTCTTTGTAAAAAGAATCTAAGTTGCAGACTTTCAAATGGAAAACCGGAAACATACTTCACTCAAAGATCTCGCCCAAGCATTGGGGGTATCAATTCCTACTGTATCCAGGGCACTAAAAGATAGTCCGGAAATCAGCCGTGAACTTTGTGCTAAAGCAAAGGCACTGGCTAAAGAGATGAACTACCGTCCCAATCCTTTTGCCATGAGCCTGCGGAAGAATGCACCACGTATCATCGGAGTGATCGTTCCGGATATTGTCACTCATTTCTTTGCATCAATTCTGAATGGAATAGAGAATATGGCTATTGCCAACGGATATTTTGTGATTATCACGACCTCGCATGAGTCTTACGAGCACGAAAAAAGAAATATTGAGAATCTGGTCAATATGCGCGTGGAAGGTATCATCGCCTGTTTGTCTCAAGAAACAACCGATTTCTCCCACATCTCCGCCTTGAAAGACATTAATATGCCACTTATCCTGTTCGACCGTGTTTGCCTGACCGACCAATTTTCATCGGTGATAGCAGACGGGGCACAATCCGCACAGATGGCTACACAACATCTCCTGGATAATGGAAGTAAACGGGTAGCTTTTATCGGAGGAGCTAATCATCTGGATATTGTAAAGAGAAGAAAACATGGCTATCTGGAAGCCTTGCGTGAGAATCATATTCCCATCGAAAAAGAGCTGGTAGTCTGCCGGAAGATTGATTATGAGGAAGGCAAGATTGCCACAGAAACTTTACTGTCACTTCCACAGCCTCCGGATGCTATTCTTGCCATGAATGACACATTGGCTTTCGCAGCAATGGAAGTCGTCAAAAACCATGGCCTCCGGATTCCGAATGATGTGGCAATCATCGGGTATACAGACGAGCAGCATGCTAATTATGTGGAACCGAAATTATCTGCTGTATCACATCAAACTTATAAAATGGGAGAAACTGCCTGCCAACTACTTATCGATCAGATAAAAGGAGATAAGACAATCAAGCAGGTAACGATTCCGACACATTTGCAGATTAGGGAGAGTAGTATAAAATACGATAAGAAAAAAGAAAAACGAGACGCGATTTATACCTAAAAAAGAAAAAGTTATTTGACGTTCTATAAACAATCAAATAACTTTTTCTTAAATAACAATATATTTTTTAATCTTTTGACGGCTCCGACTTCTTCTGAATACTATCTGCATCAAGCAGTTGAATATCAAAAATCAAAGCTGAATAACCAGGAATGAGAGTTGTATTACTATTTCCAGCACTGCCATAACAATATTTCCAAGGTATATATATCAACCAACGTTCACCAACTTTCATATGAGGTATTGCTTCTTTCCAGCCTTCTATTACACTACCTGACAAATCGAATGACACTGGAGGGGTATCCGGTTGAGAGGCATTCGAATCTCCATCCACCGGATCAGCTCCCTCAAAACCATCGAAACGTTCACCCAATATATTCGTACCTTTATAGAAAGCCTTCACAACCGCTGTGGATGTCGGCTTCTCTCCGAGAACTTCCGTATGTACGCTATTCACAGTGATCGGAGTTTTCGTCTTATAATAAATATAATCATTGCCTTGTTCCACTTTAATCCGTAGTAACAGAGGGTCAGTTCCCGCTTCAAACACATTTGCCAAAGAATCAATAAATGATTCATTGCGTGAACGCCAATTATCATACTTGTCTACTGTTTCCGTTTCACTACAAGCAGTGAACGCCAAAGCCAGCAATACTAAGGAGAATAAATAGATCTTTTTACTCATTCGTTAAAGGTTTATTGTAAAGTTTTCAATAGAGAAGTGATGCTTACTCTGTCTGCAATAATGTTATTCAGTTCAGAGATAGCGACACGCTCTTGTTGCATGGTATCACGGTTACGCAATGTCACGCAGTTATCTTCTAATGTTTGATGATCGACTGTCACACAGTACGGAGTACCAATAGCATCCTGGCGGCGATAACGCTTACCGATACTATCCTTTTCGTCATATTGGCAATGGAAGTGGAACTTCAGGCTGTCAATAACTTCACGGGCTTTTTCAGGCAGACCGTCTTTCTTTACCAACGGCATAACTGCCAGTTTCACCGGAGCCAAAGCAGCAGGCAATTTCAGAACCACACGGCTTTCACCATTTTCCAGCTGTTCTTCGCAATAAGACGCGCTCATGATGCTAAGGAACATACGGTCAACACCGATAGAAGTTTCGATTACGTACGGAGTATAAGATTCGTTCAGTTCCGGATCGAAGTATTTGATGCTCTTGCCGGAGAACTTCTCATGTTGAGACAAGTCGAAGTTAGTACGAGAGTGGATACCTTCCACTTCTTTGAATCCGAACGGCATCAGGAACTCAATATCAGTAGCTGCATTTGCGTAGTGAGCCAGTTTATCGTGGTCGTGATAACGATAGCTTGCATCGCCGAATCCAAGAGCTTTATGCCATTTCAGACGGATTTCTTTCCATTTCTTGAACCAGTCAAGTTCAGTTCCCGGTTTTACAAAGAACTGCATTTCCATCTGTTCGAACTCACGCATACGGAAGATGAACTGACGGGCAACGATCTCGTTACGGAAAGCCTTACCAATCTGTGCGATACCGAAAGGAACTTTCATACGACCCGTTTTCTGTACATTGAGGTAGTTTACAAAAATACCCTGTGCAGTTTCCGGACGAAGATAAATTTTCATGGCTCCGTCGGAAGTAGAACCCATTTCAGTAGAGAACATCAGATTGAACTGACGAACTTCTGTCCAGTTCTTTGTACCGGAGATCGGGCATACGATTTCTTCATCAATAATGATCTGACGCAATTCTTCCAGATTACCGTCGTTCAGAGCTTTAGCAAAACGAGTGTGAAGTGCGTCACGTTTTGCCTGATGCTCCAATACACGTCCGTTGGTAGAACGGAATTGAGCCTCATCAAAAGATTCGCCGAATCTCTTGGCAGCTTTCGCTACTTCTTTATTGATTTTATCGTCATACTTAGCCAGCTGATCTTCGATCAACACGTCAGCACGATAACGTTTCTTAGAGTCTTTATTGTCAATCAAAGGGTCATTGAATGCGTCTACGTGTCCGGAAGCCTTCCAGATAGTAGGATGCATAAAGATGGCAGAGTCGATACCGACAATGTTCTCGTGCAACAGCACCATGCTGTCCCACCAGTATTTCTTGATGTTATTTTTCAATTCAACGCCCATCTGACCGTAGTCATACACAGCGCCTAGTCCGTCGTAGATATCGCTCGAAGGGAATACGAAACCATACTCTTTGCAATGCGATACAAGCTTCTTAAAAACGTCTTCTTGTGCCATTTTCTTTTCTATATCTATTAATTTGAATTTGCTTTTTTCGTAAAAAGTGCCACAAAGATAGGGATTTATCTCATAAATAAGACAGGGAGGGTATTAATTTATCTTATTCCTGAACTTCTTCATCGATTTCCGGTGCCACCATACGGTCATATTCTTCCCGCTCCTGCTCCCGGTCCGCTTTCTTCATTTCTTTGGTCAGCATCTCTTCGGGCATATACAGATTAAAAGGAATACGCATGCATTTCATCTTTTTCACTTCCCGGCTAAATTCAGGACAAGCCACGAAATAGACACGTGAAACAGACACCTTTCCCGGAGTTACCTGTTCGGGGCGTTCAAATCCCGGACTGGTCAGTGACGTATGGAAGGTGCCAAGTCCTTCGATAGTAACCGGCTGTCCGATAGACAACAGACTACGGATAGCATCAACCATTTCCGTCAATATACCATCTATCTGCCCGCGATGAAATCCACTCCGTTTTTCCATGTACTCAGCAAATTCTCTATTCCGAATCGGATCTATCAGTTTTTTGGGTACACCATACCATAATTCTTTTCTTTCTCCCGATGTTAAATCGGCTTTTTTTCTCACTACATAAGGCACTGCCATCGTCTATACTCCTTTCTTTTTTCGTTTATACTCGTGTTCTATCTGACACCCGGGTGTCAACACCATTGAGACCCGGGTGTCAAACATACCAACACCCGGGTGTCAGTGCTCATGAGACCCGGGTGTCAGATAAGTGTTGGCTGCAACAAAATTAAGTCTTTATTGCGAGAGAACAAAAGAATTCTTCTATATTTGTGCATCCCTACATTATACTAAAGAAAAACATAGAACTATGATTAAGATTCTTCTATTGATAGACTATTCAAGCGAATTTGACAGGAAACTGCTACGGGGACTTGTCCAATACTCCAAAGAAAACGGTCCCTGGCTCTTTTACCGGCTACCTTCTTATTATAGCGCAATGCATGGCGAACAAGGCATTTTGAAATGGGCCAAAGAATGGAAAGCCGACGCCATTATCGGCCAGTGGAATAACGATACGATCGATTTGCAGAAGGAGCTGAATATTCCGGTAGTACTACAAAACTACCATCACCGGAGCGTCACTTACTCTAATCTGACAGGTGATTATAAAGGTACGGGAAGAATGGCAGCCCAGTTTTTTGCCAAAAGAATGTTTCGCAACTTTGCTTATTTCGGTGTTAAAGGAGTGGTTTGGTCTGACGAACGCTGCGAAGGCTATCGGCAGGAGGTAAAACGTATCGGAGGCGAATTTTTCAGTTTCGAATCGGATAAGCAGGAAGATGAGATAAGAATGGAGGTAAGCCAGTGGTTGCAGGAACTCCCAAAGCCAGTCGCTCTATTTTGTTGTGACGATGCGCACGCCCTGTTCATTTCTGAAACTTGCAAAATGACGAATATTCCTATTCCGGAAGAAATTGCTTTATTAGGCGTGGACAATGACGAACTGATGTGTAATATTTCCGACCCTCCCATTTCATCCATAGAGCTCGAAGTAGAAAGAGGCGGATATTCTATCGGCAGACTCATCCACCAACAAATAAAGAAGGAACATGAAGGCACTTTCAATATTGTTATCAACCCCATCCGCATCGAACTACGCCAATCGACGGAGAAACACAATATTAAAGACCCTTATATTCTCGAAGTAGTGAAATATATAGATGCACATTACAACTCCGATTTGACCATAGAGTCTCTGCTTGCAAACATTCCGCTATCCCGCAGAAACTTCGAAGTGAAATTCAAAAACGCACTGAATACCTCTATATACCAATATATTCTGAATTGCCGGTGTAATCATCTTGCAGATCTACTGCTCACAACCGACCGTCCATTGGCCGATTTAGCAATGGAAGTAGGCTTTACAGACTATAATAACATTGCCCGGATTTTCAAGAAATTCAAAGGATGTTCACCTATTGAATACCGGCAGAAAAAGACTAGACAAAGATAAAATAAACGCTTTCTGAAGACTGTTTTTCGTTTTGACATTAAGATCATTCATGAGAATGACCTACCTTTGTTTTCATACCTTTCGAAATACATTTTAGATATTAATACTATGCAAAAACATACTATAAGAGGAAAAATAAGAACGATTATCTATCCTATTATTATTTATTTGGGGGTCACCTCAATAATGGGGTGCAAAAGATTAGAGATTAACCAGACAAAAAGAAACTGGAAGAAGCTATCCGCCTACTTTACCCCACCACCACTGTATCAGGAGAAATTTGGAACTTACCGCAATCCTCTTTTATTTTACAATGGAGATACAGTCAAAAACGCAGACGACTGGCTAAAACGAAGAAAAGAAATAAAAGACAAATGGTTGAACCTGATCGGTCATTGGCCGGCTATCATCACCAATCAAAAACTGGAGATTATAAAAACCACAGAACGCGAAGATTTCAAACAACATTTAGTGCGTTTTTATTGGACTCCTCTGGAACAGACTTACGGCTATTTACTGGAACCAAATAAGAAAGGGAAACATCCTGCCGTTATCACAGTATTCTACGAACCGGAAACAGCTATCGGATGGGGAGGAAAAGCTAATAGAGATTTCGCCTACCAATTAACCAAAAGAGGATTCGTTACTCTCTCAATAGGAACTAAACAGACCACCAAAGATAAGACTTACTCTCTCTATTACCCGACTATTAACAACTCCACTATGCAACCTCTTTCAGTACTTGCTTATGCGGCAGCCAATGCATGGGAAGTATTAGCCAGAGTCGAAAGTGTCGACTCTACCCGAATTGGTATCATGGGACACTCCTACGGTGCTAAATGGGCTATGTTTGCTTCTTGTTTATACGAAAAGTTTGCCTGCACCGCCTGGAGTGATCCGGGTATCGTCTTTGATGAAACCAAAGATAATTATATCAATTATTGGGAACCTTGGTACTTGGGGTATTATCCCCCACCCTGGAAAAAGATCTGGAGCAACAACGGCAATAACTCTTCAACAAGTGTCTATGCCAGGCTATGTAAAGAGGGGCATGATTTACATGAACTCCATTCTTTATTGGCTCCTCGCCCATTTCTCGTATCAGGAGGTTATTCTGATAATGTAGACAGATGGATTCCATTAAATCACTCTGTCGCAGTCAACCGGCTTTTGGGTTATCATCATCGAGTGGCAATGACGAACAGGCCCAAACATGATCCTACTCCCGAATCAAACGAAACTATATATAAGTTCTTCGAATGGTTCTTAAAAAGAAAAACGCCAAAAGAAGATTAACAATGCATTATTCTTCGTTTTTTGAAGATAGTTTTTCGTTTTTGCCACCGCACATGTCTTTGAAACAGAATACTTTTGTATCATTAACTAGTTAACCGGTCTAAAGAGACTATTGTTAGAAATTAAAATTTCAAATCGACGATCTAATATTTAAAAACTTATCATGCAATGAAGAAAATCAGATGGAATCCAAGGTTAGTAACCTCGTTGTTTATTACTCTTTTAATGTGCACTCTCGATTGTCTTGCACAAGAAGTAATAAAAGGGTTTGTGAAAGATGGTAATGATGAACCATTACCTGGCGTATCTGTAGCTGTCAAAGGTGCAACGAATGTCGGTACCATTACAAATGTTGACGGAAAATATAGCATTAATGCCCATAAGAATGACGTATTGGTATTCTCCTATATCGGAATGGTCAGCCAGGAAGTCAAAGTAGGTAATAAGACGAATATCAATATCACTCTTAAAGAAGATGTTTCCTCGCTGGATGAAATCGTAGTGGTAGGCTATGGAACTCAAAAGCGCGGTAGTCTGACCGCCGCCATATCTACTGTCTCCGATAAAGAAATCCTTAAAGCCCCAACCATGGGAATCAGTAATATCATCGGTGCACGTGTTGCCGGTATTTCCGCCGTACAAGCCAGTGGACAACCCGGTGCGGATAATGCCTCCTTGTCCATACGCGGGCAAAGTGGTATCATCTATGTTATTGACGGCATCAGAAGAAGCGCAAGTGACTTCAACGGACTCGATCCGAATGAAATAGAATCTGTGTCTGTATTAAAGGATGCATCAGCCGTAGCCGTTTATGGTCTGGACGCAAATGGAACATTCATTGTCACAACCAAAAAGGGACAAACAGATAAAGTCACCATTAGCTATACAGGTACTGTGGGTATCAGCCAGAATGCAGAAGAACAAGAATGGCTCGACGGACCGGGATATGCTTATTGGTACAATAAAGCCCGTCTTCTACAAGGTGATACGGAAGTGTTTACTGTCGACATGGTGCGCAAAATGCGCGAGGGTGTCGACGGATGGGGAAATACCAATTGGTACGATAAAGTATATGGAACCGGTGTTCGCCAACATCATAATATTTCAGCATCAGGAGGAAGTGAAAAGATTCGTTTCTTCACATCTATCGGTTATCTGGAGGAAAAAGGAAATATAGATAAGTTCAAATACCGTCGAATGAATCTTCGTTCTAATATCGACGCACAGCTAGCTAAAGGACTTAGTCTGTCATTAGGTGTTTCGGGGCGTATAGAAAAACGGGATGCTCCCAAATTTTCTGCCGATCCGGATGATTGGATGAATATTCCCCAACAGGTATGCTACGCTTTGCCATATGTACAGGACACTTATGAATATAATGGGAAAATATACGATGTTTCAACCCCGACTTCCGGTTCTCCGGTAGCTCCTATCGCATCCATATACGATTCAGGATATAACAGGTCCAACCAATCATATATGCAGTCTAATTTCAGTCTGAAATACGACACACCTTGGCTTAAAGGATTAAGTTTAAAATTTCAGGGAGCGTACGACTTAGTTCATGGGATGACTAAACAGTTGACCAAGCCGAATGAAGTCATGATTATGGATTTACCTAATGCAGCCACTACCACACTCACCTACCATAAGGACTACAGTGTGTTGAAAGATACACCTATATTATCCGAATCGGCATCACGCGCCCAAGAGTTCACTACGCAAACCAGTATCACGTATGATAACAAATTTGGAGATCACTCGATCGGAGTATTATTGCTGGCCGAAACACGGGAACGTAATAGCAACAATCTCGGTGTAACGGGAACCGGATTAGATTTCATTCAGTTGGATGAGTTGAACCAAATCACAGGATTCACCAAAGAGGGGAAAGAGCAACCTGCTATACCTTCGGGGAGCAGCAGCCAGACACGTGTAGCCGGTTTTGTAGGTCGTTTGAACTACAATTACGCTGACAAATATTATTTGGAGGCTTCACTACGCCACGATGGTAGTTATCTGTTTGGTGGTATGAACAAACGCTGGGTCACCCTGCCCGGTCTCTCTCTTGCCTGGAGAATCAATAATGAAAAATGGTTTCATGCTACTTGGGTAGACAATCTGAAATTAAGAGCAGGTATTGGAAAAACTGCAACCAGCGGCATCCAGCCTTTCCAATGGAGAAATACGATGAGCACATCCCCCAATTCTGTAGTAATAGGCGGAGCCAGTCAAACAGCTATCTATCCGTCCGTATTGGGAAATCCCAATTTGACATGGGCGCAATGCCTCAACTATAATATCGGAGTAGATGTAACTTTATGGAATGGATTATTAGGAATGGAACTGGATGCTTTTTATAAATATGAATATGACAAATTATCTTCCGTAACCGGTTCGCACACTCCTTCCATGGGAGGCTATTATTTTTCAACTGCAAACGTAAACAAAGCAGATTATAAGGGTTTTGATGTCACTTTTACACATCAGAACAGAATTGGAAGTTTCAGTTATGGAGCCAAATTAATCTGGTCATACGCATACGGAAGATGGCTCAAATATGCAGGTGACTCTGAAAATACACCGGAATACAGACGACTGACCGGAAAGCAAATCGGTTCGAAAATGGGATTCATTGCCCAAGGATTGTTCCAGAGTGAGGAAGAGATAGCCAACTCCGCTACCATGCCCGACCGACCGGCTTATCCCGGATATATCAAGTATATGGATAGAAATGGAGACGGTATTATAACCGTCAATCAAGATCAGGGGTATGTAGGTAAAAGTTCAAGACCGACCCACACAGGTTCTTTCAATTTATTTGGTAACTGGAAAGGATTCGATTTTGATATTTTGGCATCATGGGGGCTTGGCAGCGATGTTGCATTAACCGGAGTATATACGGCAACCGGTTCATCCGGAATCCAAAGCGCTACGGCCTTCACGCGTCCATTCTATCAGAATGGCAATGCACCAGTCTATCTGGTGGCAAACTCCTGGACACCCGAAAATACAAATGCAGAGTTCCCTTGTCTGGAAATCAATCCGAGAAGTTTGAATAACGGGCTGGCCTCCACATTCTGGTATCGTAACGGAAACTATTTGAGAATAAAAACAGCGCAAATAGGATACAATTTCCCTAAAAAATGGTTGAGTCCATTGGGAGTGGAAGCTCTTCGCCTCTATGTTGAGGGATACAACCTTCTGACTTTCAGCGCTGTGTCCAAGTACAACATCGACCCGGAATCTCCAGCTGTAAACAATGGATATTATCCGCAACAAAGGACTTATACACTTGGAGCTAAAATCACATTCTAAAATATACGCTATATGAAAAAGTTATGTATTAATATATCACTCTTCTTTATGTTGCTGACTTTAAGTTCGTGCAACGACTGGCTGGATGAAGTAAAACAAACGACTACCGTTAGTGATGAAATCATCTGGCAAGATGAAACCCAGGTTGACAAATATGTGAATAGTTTCTATCCCCTCCTGCATGATTACGGTCAATTTGGGGAGGCCCAATTCTACGGAAGTTTTACAGAAAGTCTGACTGACGCATTTAAGTATGGTTCATATACGCTGGGACACAGAGCCGGCCATCCTAATCTTTATGTACTAACACCGGATGCTATCTCTCCGGATAACTGTCTATACAGTATCTGGCTACGTTCAACAGCATACAAACAGATCCGAGAAACAAACCAATTTCTATCTCTACAAAGAAAATATTCCGAATTTTCAGCAGACAGAAATAAGCTTTGGGAAGCTCAAGTACGCTTTTTCCGTGCATTTGTATATTTCCAGTTAGCCAAAAGGCATGGAGGTGTCATCTTGTATGACGATCTGCCGGTATCAACTAATAAAGCCCGCAGCAGTGCTGAAGAAACCTGGCAATTCATAGCCGACGATCTTGATTTTGCAGCCAATAATTTACCCAAGGAATGGGATGCGGCAAATAAAGGGCGTATCACCAAAGGAGCAGCCTATGCACTGAAATCGAGAGCAATGTTATATGCCAAACGTTGGCAGGATGCCTATGATGCTGCTAATAATGTAATTGCACTCAAATTATATGGTCTGACGGACAAATATGAAGATGCATGGAAAGGGAATAATAAAGAAGCGATTCTGGAGTTTGATTATGATGCTGCCAACGGGCCTAATCATCTTTTCGACCGGTATTATGTACCACAATGTGATGGTTATGACAATGGTTCAACAGGAACTCCTACCCAGGAAATGGTAGAATGTTATGAAAGCAAAAATGGAGAAAAGATAGACTGGACACCCTGGCATGGCATTACTGATGAAACTCCTCCATACGACCAACTGGAACCTCGCTTCGCCGCAACTGTAATCTATAGAGGATGTACCTGGAAAGGGAAAAAGATGGATTGCAGCCTTGACGGAAAGAATGGTGTGTTTATGCCTTACCGGGAACAGGGTACTTCATACGGCAAAACCACAACCGGTTATTTTTTAAGGAAATTGTTAGATGAAACGCTGACAGACGTCAAAAATGGGAAAAGCGCCCAACCGTGGGTTGAAATTCGCTATGCAGAAGTTTTATTGAACAAAGCAGAAGCAGCTTATCGACTCAATAAGATCGGGGAAGCCCAAAGTGCAATGAATGAGGTACGCGCCAGAGTAAAAGTGAATTTACCGGGTAAATCCTCTACAGGCGAGGCTTGGTTCAAAGATTACAGAAATGAAAGAAAGGTTGAACTAGCCTATGAAGGTCATTTATTCTGGGATATGCGTCGTTGGGAATTAGCCCATATTGAATACAACAACTATCGCACACATGGCTTCAAAATCATTGGCGCTACCAATACATACGAATATGTTGATTGCGACGGGCAGGACCGCAAGTTTATAAAGAAATTATATGTCCTTCCTGTACCGTCTGAAGAATTGAAGAATAACTCATTGATTGAGCAATATGATGAATGGAAATAACAATAAAACTCTTAGAACAATGAAAAACAAAATTATATCAATCATCCAGGCATTAGTTCTTCTATGGGGAGTAACTAGTTGTCACAGTCCTGAAGAGTTGGGTTCTGACATTCAACGCGAAGGTATCAACAGCATCACTGCATCGTTTCCGAACGATGACAGCAGCGAAAATAGTTTCAAAGGTGAGATAGATTATACCAATCATTCAATCACATTTGTTTTCCCATACAATTATCCCAAATTGTCGGATAATGTATTGCCGACCTCTGCACTAAAACGGGTAAGATTGAGTGCCAGTTTAGCGAATAATGTCAGTGTAACTCCACCATTACTTTATATGGATCTTACCCAAGACAACTATATCACAGTGAAAGATCAGACTTCCGGGACTAGTACCGAATTCAAAGTAATAGGTGAAATCCGTAAGAGCAACGAATGTAGCATCACCAAATTCGATATTCCTGCCATAGGGCTATTGGGAGTCATTAATGAAAACGAAAAAACAATTTCATTAGTAACCATAGATAATGTAGGGGAGCAGATAGCTAACATTGATATCTCACATGGAGCAACATGCAGTCCCAACCCCGAAACAGAAGCACTAGACTATGAACAAGAACAGACCATCGTCGTCACAGCACAGAATGGCATAGATAAAGCAACATATACGGTAAAAAAAGATATTCCGCAAAAAACTGTTGCAGGTATTCGCCAAGGAAGCGGTAAGCTATTATGGTCTAAAAGACTATCTGAAATAAGCGGTATTCTGCTACCGGGTAAAGTAACCGGACTTGCAGTAGTCGACAAATATGTTGTCATCAACGAACGTGCCAATGATCGTGCCATTTACTTAAATAGCCAGACCGGAGAAATAGCAGGTTCTATGGATATCAGCCAATTTGCCGGTGATAATTCAAACTTCCATGCAACAGCAGATCGGGGAAATAATATTTTATTCTGCAGCTATACTCCATCAGGAGGTACTTTCACTGTATGGAAAGCTAATGGAGTGAATGAGAAACCACAGAAATATATTGAATATAAAACTGGCACTAACATAAGATTTGGTTGGAAGATCTCTATCCAAGGAGATTTGGATGCCAATGCCCTTATCACAACTCCGGTATTCCAAAAGGATAGTAAAGTGCAATTCGCCCGTTGGCGTGTCATAAATGGTACTTTACAATCACAAAGTCCGGAATTTGTCATTATGAGTTCCTCTCTACTGACTTCAAACTGGATTAAATGGGCGGATGTGATTTATGCTGATGACACTGATACTCAAAGTGACTATTTCTTGGCCAGCCATGTCACAGATACTTCTGCCAAACGCTATTTCTACTGGTTTAAAGGAACAGACAATAGCATAAAAGCGGCAAATACGGGTGCTCCGGGTAACACAATGATCAATGCCGTAGACTATGCCGTGTTCAACAAAGTACCTTATATCATTTACAATCATGTAAATAGTTTCAACTATGCCGTAACTGGTTCTGATGCTGTCCGTATGTATGATCTTAGTAGCGGCTCGTTCGACAACCAAATAATAGTATGTCCGGACAAGATATATGGAGGTCTCGAGAATTCCGGTCAAAACACCGAAGGAACCGGAGATGTCGTATTTAAAGTTGCCAAAAATGGTTATTATCTATACGTTTATCTCGTATTCTCTAATGGAGGCATCGCCTGCTACCAATATGACTGTATTGATATGTAATACAAACAACCAGTAATCAACCTTATAATATACCACTAAATATGAAATTAAAAAATTTATGGTTAATAGCAGTTGCAATACTCATATACGCTTGCAATGCAGAAGAAACGAGATCATGGGAAGTTACTTTTGATCCAAATAAGCCCAAAGATCCAAATGAACAAAGCATTATTAATGTGGCGGCAGGCAAATTCTATAAAATGAATGTTGTAGCCAACAGTGCCTATGCTGATAAAGCCCCTCTCGATCCCTGGACATCCGGCACCAAACTGACGGATGAGGAGACCGGTACCCTCTCGACTAAAAACAGAGGAGTCGGTTGGGATGCACAAACTGTAGAAGTAATAATTGATTTGGGATCATTACGCAATATCACAGAAGTATCAGTACATGCTATTTCCGATCCGACATCACAAATTGTATTCCCTGCTCAAATAGAAGTATCAACCAGCAAGGACAAAAGCCAATGGGAAAAAGCAGCCTCACCAATTACCTATTCCGACAGCAACGGAAAGTCGGACGCTTGGGGAAAAACAGACTTTAGTAATGTAGCATGCAGATATGTGAAAGCGACTCTCAAATCTTCAGCTTCCACCAGTACGATGATGCTCATCGACGAAATCAAGGTAATGGGAGAATTTCATAATGACATGAAGTACGTCCCCGAAAAAGGGTGTTATCATGGAGCATTCCCACCATTATACGGATTCGATCCGGAAGACCGCGAAGGAAGTACTGACCAGTGTGCCGTTGCCTTATTTGAAAAATTGGTGGGAAAGCAACTATCTATGATCTTATGGTATCAGAATATGGAACCGGGACGAAATTTCAGCGAAATGCAAACAGTACGTGAGAAATACTGGGGAAAAAACTATCAGGGCAAATACCGATTCTTCCTTTACGGATGGCTGCCCGTCATTCCCACCCAACAAATGGCAAATGGCGAACTCGACGATTTTCACAAATCATACTTCGCCGAAGTAGCTGCCCAAAAAGTACGTGACATGGGACCTATCTGGTTCAGACCAGCCAACGAAATGAATGGAAGCTGGACTCCGTATTACGGAGATCCCACAAACTATGTCAAGGCTTGGAGACGTATGTATAACATTGCAGAACAGTTGGGTGTCACTGCCTACAATGTCTTCGTATGGTCACCCAACAGTGTAAGCATGCCAGGTACAGAAGCAAACGCAATGAAAAACTATTATCCAGGAGATATGTATGTAGATTGGCTGGGAGTAAGCTGTTATCCACCATCGCTTAGTGCTACTTATCCGGAAGAAAGAAGATATCCGCTCACACTGATGCAAGGAATCAAGCAGGTATCGGCAGACAAGCCTATCATGATTAGTGAAGGAGGATACTCCAGCACATGCGACCACCAGAGATGGGTAAGAGAATGGTTTAAGCTGAAGGATGAAGAGCCACGTGTCAAGGCCGTCGTATGGGAGAATCACGAAAATGCAGAGAATGGTGACCGCCGTCTGCAAAGTGACCCTCTGGCACTTGAACTGTACAAGGAACTCGTCCAGGATCCTTACTGGCTTGATTTGATCCCGGATGCTGTGTACAGTGAAATTGAAACAAGAAAGAATAATTCAAAATAATCAAAGACAACAAGTATTCTAGTATGAAAAGACTGACTCCATATAGCTGGCTGATTCTGATTATATTCTCCTCCTGTCTGACTGGTAATAAAGTAGCAAGTACTGATAAACAGATAGAAAGTTTATTATCACAAATGACTTTGGAAGAGAAAATTGGAATGTTGCACAGTAACACGATGTTTTCAAGTACCGGTGTTCCAAGGCTTGGCATCCCCGACCTGCACTACTCCGACGGACCTCACGGAGTAAGATTTGAGGGAGTAGCCAATGGGTGGGAATCCGCCCGATGGGATAACGACGCATGTAGCTATCTACCTGCATTAAGCGCCTTAGCATCTACTTGGAACCGTGATCTGGCACAGCTATATGGAGAAGTTCTTGGAGCTGAATGTAAAGCACGCGGTAAGCATGTGAGCCTGGCTCCGGGAGTCAACATTCACCGTTCCTTACTCAATGGACGTAATTGGGAATATTTCAGCGAGGATCCTTTCTTCTCCGGTGAACTGGCTGTTCCATATATACAAGGAGTACAGTCACAGGGAGTAGCCTCTTGTGTGAAGCATTTTGCTCTGAATAGCCAGGCATACAACCAGTACAAAGTGAGTGTAGAAGTAGACGAACGCACCTTACACGAAATTTATCTTCCGGCTTTTGAAGCTGCCATACAACGAGGTGGAGCCATGGCAGCCATGGCGGCATATAACAAGGTTCGAGGGTTGTGGTGTACGGAAAGTCCTTATCTTCTTGATACTTTACTTCGTGATGAACTAGGATTTGACGGATTAGTCGTATCGGACTGGAATGCAGTCCATAACACAGAGCGAACAGCTCTGTGCGGTATGGATGTCGAAATGGGAACAAGCATCAAAGAAAATGGGAAATATGCTTTCAATAAATATTATTTAGCCGATCCTTTATTGAAGAAAGTACGTAATGGAGAGATTCCGGAAGAAGCCGTCAACAAAAAAGTACGCAATATTCTGAAATTGATGATTCGACTTGATTTAATAGGACAAGTTCCTTATGACACTACAGGTATGGCAGCCAAACTTGCAATACCTGCCCATACTAAGGCTGCCAGAGAAATAGCGGAGGAATCATTGGTATTATTGAAGAATTCCAAAGATATGCTACCACTAGACCCTGCACAATACAAGAATGTCGCAGTGATTGGCGCAAATGCGACCGAAGTATTTGCAGCAGGAGGTGGCAGTACAAAACTTAAAGCTAAATATGAAGTTACTCCTTTGGAAGGGCTACAAAATCTTTTAGATGGAAAAGCCCGGATCGAATATGCACCCGGTTATCAATTGAGTAAAAAGGCGTATAAGGTTGGTCATTGGTTCACGAACGAATTTGATAAATCCGATGAAGAGCTATATAAGAAAGCAATCAATACAGCTGCCCAAGCAGAATTGGTTATCTATATAGGTGGAACCTCCCACGAACATGGTTCTGACTGTGAAGGGTACGATAAGCCGAATTTAAAGCTTCCTTACCAACAGGACAGATTATTAAAAGGTATCCTGGAGGTTAATCCCAACACTGTAGTGGTACTAATCTCCGGTGGCCCCGTCGAAATAGGAGAATGGTATAATGATGCTACGGCATTACTGCACGGCAGTTTTCTAGGGATGGAAGGAGGAAATGCACTGGCACGTACATTGTTTGGAGAAGTCAATCCTTCGGGAAAACTGACTACTACCTGGTGTAAGCATCTGGAAGATATGCCTGATCACGTATTTGGAGAATATCCGGGTATAAACGACACCGTCCGTTTCAAGGAAGGGCTTATGGTCGGCTACCGCTACTTCGATACTTACCGTGTAGTCCCCCAATTTGAATTCGGTTATGGATTATCCTATACCACTTTTACTTATTCAGACATAAAGATGAAACCTGTATGGAAAGACTCGGACACAGAGTTTGCCGTATCATTCACCATTACTAACACAAGAAAACGATATGGCCAGGAAATTGCACAGTTATATTTGCATCAAAACAAATGTTCTGTAGAACGCCCGTTTAAAGAATTAAAAGGGTTCACTAAGGTTGGCTTAAAACCGGGTGAATCCAAACAAGTCACTATCAAGTTACCGCGCCGCGCCTTACAATACTACGATACTGAAAGTAAACGCTGGAAAGACGAACCAGGTATGTTTACAGTATTAATAGGCGCATCGTCACGGGACATCAAATTACAGAAAGATTTCGAACTGAAAAAATAAAAAACACATGGGAAACAATAACCTTATAAGCAGCAAAAAGACATACTACATATCAATTGCAATTCTGGCAGGGATGTTCTTTATCTTCGGATTTGTGTCGTGGGTCAATGCCATACTGATTCCATACTTCCGCATATCCTGTGAACTGACACATTTCGAATCCTATTTTGTCGCCTTTGCATTTTATATCGCCTACTTTGTAATGGCTATCCCCTCGGGAGTACTTCTCAAGAAAGTGGGATTCAAGCGAGGTATTATGTATGGTTTTATGCTTACCGCCTTAGGAGCTTTCTTATTTGTTCCGGCAGCATTAGCCCGTCAGTTCGAGATATTCCTGGCCGGTCTGTTTTCCATCGGCACCGGATTAGCCATATTGCAAACTGCCGCTAATCCTTATGTCACTATTATCGGTCCTATTGATAGTGCCGCCAGACGAATCAGTATTATGGGAATATGCAATAAATTCGCAGGTATCATCTCACCACTCATATTTGCTGCATTGATATTAAATGTTACCGACAAGGAGCTTTTTGCCACTATAGAATCGGGGACTTTAGACATAGTCACAAAGAACGCTATGCTTGACGAATTAATACAACGCGTCATTGTGCCTTATGCTGTTCTAGGCGTTATTTTACTGTTTACCGGTATCGGTATCCGTTACTCCATTCTGCCTGAAATCAACACAGACGAAGAAAACAGCACGGAAGATACAGGTAGCCACCATCACACCAGAAAAAGTATTTTCGACTTTCCTTACCTTATCTTGGGAGCAGTGGCTATATTTCTTCATGTAGGAACACAAGTTATCGCAATTGATACAATCATTAATTATGCCAATTCGATGGGTATGGACCTGCTCGAAGCTAAAACATTTCCCTCATATACATTGGCCTGCACTATGATTGGTTATCTGCTGGGGATTCTGTTAATACCCAAATATGTTTCACAAAAAAATGCACTTATAGGGTGTACCATCACCGGATTACTCCTTTCATTCGGAGTTGTATTTGCAGATTTTGAAGTAACCCTGTTCGGTCATCATGCCAATGCCTCCATTTTCTTTCTGAATGCATTGGGTTTCCCGAATGCTTTAATCTACGCAGGT
This sequence comes from Bacteroides celer, assembly GCF_002632415.2. Classification (NCBI taxonomy): domain Bacteria; kingdom Pseudomonadati; phylum Bacteroidota; class Bacteroidia; order Bacteroidales; family Bacteroidaceae; genus Bacteroides; species Bacteroides celer. The sequence goes on from NZ_CP178209.1 coordinate 5,405,312, forward strand.
ATCTGGCCACTTTCCATTCATGGACTGGGGAAATTCACCAAAACCGGTTCCTCTCTTCTTATCATGGGATTATGCGGCAATGCCATTCTGCCTCTGATATATGGTCATCTGGCAGATATGTATAGTCTGCGTTTCGGTTATTGGGTATTGATTCCCTGCTTTTTATATTTGGTTTTCTTTGCAGTTAAAGGTCATAAAATAGACTCCTGGAAATAAATTAAAAACGAAATAATATGGAAAGACTCATCATAACAAATGGAAAACTCATTCTGCCAACAGGCATAGAAATGGGCCAAACATTGATATGCGAAAATGGAAAAATTGAGCAGATTATTCCCAATGAAAGCTATCAACCGCTCGTCGGTGACAAGGTAATAGACGCCCGTCAGAATTATGTTTCACCAGGATTCATCGACATGCATATCCACGGAGGAGGAGGACATGACTTCATGGATGGTACTGTTGAGGCTTTTCTCGGAGTGGCCGAGACACATGCCAAGTATGGTACTACCGCAATGGTTCCCACCACACTCACCAGCACTATTGAGGAGTTAATGACGACGTTTACCGTATATCGGAAAGCCAAAGAAATGAATATCAATGGTTCGCAGTTTATCGGTTTACATTTGGAAGGACCTTACTTTTCACCGAAACAATGTGGTGCGCAAGACCCGAACTTCCTGAAAAAGCCGCAAGCAGAAGAATATAATGCCATTCTGGAAGCCTCAAAAGATATTATCCGTTGGAGCGTAGCTCCTGAGTTGGAGGGTGCTCTAGCACTAGGGCAAACTCTGCAACAACATCATATTCTCCCCTCCATCGCTCATACCGACGCGATTTATGAAGAAGTTGAGAAAGCCTTTACAGCAGGTTATACACATGTGACCCACCTTTATTCGGCCATGTCATCAGTGACCCGCAAAAATGCTTTCCGCTATGCCGGAGTAGTAGAAGCCACCTACTTGATTGAAGATATGACAGTGGAGATTATTGCCGATGGCATACATCTTCCGAAACCCCTGCTCCAATTCGTATACAAGTTCAAAGGAGTTGATAAAACAGCCCTCTGCACTGATGCCATGAGAGGAGCGGGTATGCCGGACGGTGAATCGATATTAGGTAGCCTCAACAACGGTCAGAAAGTCATTATCGAAGACGGAGTGGCCAAAATGCCGGATCGGAAAGCTTTTGCCGGTAGTGTTGCAACAACCGACCGACTGGTTCGAACCATGATATATTTAGCCGGTGTTCCTCTCATTGACGCCGTCCGTATGATGAGCCTGACGCCCGCCCGTATTCTTCATATTGACAAAGAAAAAGGTTCTTTAGAAATCGGTAAGGATGCCGACATAGTCATTTTTGATAATCAAATAAATATAAATAATACAATATTAAAAGGCCATGTTATCTATACTAAATGAAACGAAGACCAAAGTTTTTCAGCAGGAACAATTAACAGTTCGAATTTTCCCGTCCATTCAAGAGATGGGCAGTGCAGCCGCAAAAGAAGTCGGCGACCAAATTTGTCGCTTATTGGAAAGCAAACCGGAAATAAATATGATTTTCGCCGCTGCCCCCTCACAAAATGAGTTTTTGAGTCATCTGATTCATGACAAACGCATCGACTGGACCAGAATAAACGCTTTTCATATGGATGAATACATCGGTATACATCCGGAAGCCCCACAAAGTTTTGGACATTTCCTTAGAATTCGTATCTTTGACAAAGTTCCTTTCAAGAAAGTCAACTATCTGAATGGTCTGGCGGAAAACCTTGAAGAGGAATGTCAGCGATATGCAGACTTGCTGACTAAGCATCCGGTTGACATCGTTTGTCTGGGAATTGGAGAAAATGGGCATATTGCTTTCAATGATCCGGATGTAGCAGACTTTAATGATCCCAAACTTGTGAAAGTAGTTGAGCTGGATCCAATATGTCGCCAACAGCAAGTCAATGAAAAATGCTTCATGACACTAGACTTAGTACCCAAAGAAGCTTTAACACTCACGATACCGGCTTTGCTAAGAGCTGAATGGATGTTTTGTATCGTCCCGTTCAAAAATAAAGCTCAAGCAGTCTATCAGACTGTTTATGGTGAAGTTTCAGAAAAATGTCCGGCCAGCATATTGCGAAGAAAAGAAAATTCTTCATTATATTTGGACCCGGAAAGTGCAGAAAGAATTAATTTATAAAGGATTATGAAAAACAGAATCTCACTTCTTCTTATACTACTGGCTATCAGCTTCAGTATACACGCACAAAAAGTTATGCGGATCGGAATTATTGGTCTGGACACATCCCATTCCACCGCTTTCACCGAACTGATTAATAGTGGTTCGGATGAGACCTTTTCCAAAGGTTTTAGGGTAGTAGCAGCGTATCCGTACGGTTCAAAGACTATTCAATCCAGTTACGAACGAATCCCCGGATACATTGAAAAGGTCAAAGCAAATGGCGTGGAAATCACCTCATCAATAGCAGATTTACTGGAAAAAGTAGACTGTGTCCTTTTGGAAACCAATGACGGCAGACTACATTTGGAACAAGCCGTCGAGGTATTCAAATCAGGTAAGATATGCTATATTGACAAACCTATCGGAGCTACTTTAGGAGATGCAATCGCTATTTATGAAATGGCAGAAAAATACAATGCGCCTGTTTTTTCCTCTTCTGCTCTTAGATTTACTCCTCAAAACCAGAAATTAAGAAATGGAGAATTTGGCAAAATCCTTGGAGCCGATTGTTATTCTCCTCACAAAGTGGAACCAACGCATCCGGATTTCGGTTTCTATGGTATTCATGGAGTAGAAACATTATACACAATTATGGGGACAGGATGCGAATCAGTCAACCGGATGTCTTCAGATAGAGGGGATATAGTAGTAGGACGATGGAAAGATGGTAGAATCGGAACTTTCAGAGCGATTATAAAAGGACCGCAAATTTATGGTGGAACTGCCTATACTTCAAAAGGAGCAGTAGCCGCAGGAGGTTACCAAGGTTATAAAGCGCTTCTTGAGCAGATTCTTAAATACTTTCAAACAGGAATTTCACCTATCTCCAAAGAAGAGACAATCGAAATATTCACTTTCATGAAAGCATCCAATATGAGTAAAACAGAGAATGGAAGAATTGTCACATTGGAAGAAGCTTATCAAAAAGGTTGGAAAGATGCCCGAAAACTAATCAAAACTTATAAAAAGTAAGAGAATGAAATCTATATATAAAGGGACTGCCATTATAGCAATTTTATTTATAGTCGTTTCTTGTTCTTTCTCGAAAAAGCAAGCTGCGAATAGGATGGAGACAAATGATCTACCCCAATTGGAAATAGTAGTACTCGATCCCGGACATTTCCATGCCAGCCTGCTTCAAAAAGAGAAATTGACAGATGTCAGTGACACCATCCGGATATATGCCCCCGAAGGAACAGGCGTCAATCAATATCTGGAAAGCATTGATTCTTATAACCAGCGGGCGGAATCTCCTACGACATGGAAAAAACAAGTATATACCGGAGATGATTATCTCCAGAAAATGCTTGCCGATCATAAAGGTAATGTAGTAGTATTGGCTGGAAACAATCAGAAAAAGACGCGCTATATCATGGAGTCTATCAAAGCCGGATATCATGTCCTTGCCGATAAGCCACTGGCTATCAATCCACAGGATTTCAAGTTATTGACAGAAGCCTATCAACTCGCCAAAGAAAAGAATCTTCTTTTATACGATCTGATGACGGAACGTTATGATATCCTCAATATCATAGAAAAAGAGCTTTTGCATCAGACGGAATTATTCGGAGATTTACAAAAAGGTTCACCGGACAATCCATCTGTCATAATGGAAAGCGTGCATCATTTTTTCAAGACAGTTTCTGGCAAGCCATTAATTCGCCCGGCATGGTATTACGATGTAGAGCAACAAGGAGAAGGCATTGCAGATGTTACAACACATCTGATCGACCTCATCAACTGGCAATGTTTTCCTGATGAAACGATTCATTATCAATCGGATGTCACCGTGAATGCCGCCAAACACTGGCCAACTCCAATTACATTAGCAGAGTTCAGTCAATCGACACAAATCGATTCTTTTCCCGCTTATCTTAACCGATACATAAAAAACGATGTATTGGAGGTGATGGCAAACGGAAGTCTCAACTATACCGTTAAAGGGATTTGTATAGGAATGAAAGTCACATGGAATTATACTCCACCCACTAACGGAGGAGATACATTTACTTCCATAAAGAAAGGAAGTAAAGCCACTTTAAAAATCGTTCAGGATGAAAAAAATGGATTTGTAAAAGAGCTATATATACAGAAAGAACCGGACATTGACAATCGGACATTTGAAGCTCAATTGCAAAAAACAGTGGAACAGCTTCAAATAACTTATCCGTTCTTATCTGTCAAAAACAAAAAGAATGGAACTTATCTGATTGACATACCACAGGAAAAACGATTAGGACACGAAGAACATTTCAGCAAAGTGGCAAAGGCTTTCCTGCATTATGTACACAATCAGGATATGCCGGAATGGGAAAATGAAAATACACTAGCTAAATATTACATTACTACTACTGCTGTAGAAATGGCAAAGAAAGGAAACAAATAAACAAAACAATAGGTGTTAGAAACAAGATGCAAATATTATGAAAATGAAGCCATGTTTCATGGCTTCATTCCTCATATCATGGGGACCCGATTCGATATCCTGCTCATTCATTCCGATATCGACCGAGTGAATACACTTTGGGCAGATATTACCTATGAACTGGAGCGATTGGACAAAATATTAAATCGTTTTGATCCTCATAGTGAAGTTTCCAAGATTAATAATCATACTTCTCAAAACAAGATTCAAATCAGCAAAGAGATGGAATCAATCTTGCAACTTTGCTCATACTATTATGAAACCACTTCGCACTTATTCGACATTACATTAAAAGACTTCTCCAGAATACAACTTCATGAACATTCATGCATCTCCTTCATATCTCCTAATATTTCACTTGATTTTGGAGGTTTTGCCAAAGGATATGCTTTAAAAAAAATAAAAAAATTCATAGAACAAGAGAATGTTAGTGATGCATTTGCTAATTTTGGAAACAGTTCGATCCTAGGCATAGGACATCATCCTTATGGAGATTGTTGGAAAGTCAGCTTTCTGAACCCGTACAATCAGTCTCTTCTAAAAGAATTCGATCTACAGGATACAACATTATCCACTTCCGGCAATACGTTACAATATACCGGACACATTATGAATCCGCTTACAGGCATATTTAATGAACAACGAAAAGCAAGTTCTATCCTGTCCTCCGATCCGTTGGAAGCCGAAGTTCTCAGTACGGTCTGGATGATTGCCAATGAACAAGAACAAAGAAAGATTTCAGAAAAGTTCAATAATATACAAGCAACCCTATACAATTTATGATATGAAAGAACATAAAGAAAAAGGAGTAGACTTAGAACTCAGACAATTTATAAAAAGCCTGGGATATGTTGCCGGAGGAACTGCTTTATTAGCTACCACTCCCTGGCTTACTTCCTGTACCCCTGAAAAGCTAAAAGAGATCAAGCATGAAAAAGCACGAATCGCTTTAATTGGCACTGGTTCCAGAGGACAATACCACATTCATAACCTCAAAGAAATTCCACACGCGCAAATTGTTGCCGTATGTGATAATTATGCTCCCAATCTTCAGCAGGCATTGGAGCTTTGCCCGGATGCCAAGTCCTATACAGACTACCGTAAGCTGCTGGAATCGAAAGATATCGATGGAGTCATCATATCCACACCACTAAACTGGCACGCTCCTATTGTATTGGATGCTTTGGCTACAGGCAAACATGTTTTCTGCGAAAAAGCAATGGCACGTACTTTAGAAGAATGCAAGGCAATTTACGATGCATATCAAGAGACCAATCAAGTACTCTACTTTTGTATGCAACGAATGTATGACGAGAAGTATATCAAAGGGATGCAAATGATTCATTCCGGATTGATCGGAGATGTGGTAGGAATGCGTTGCCATTGGTTCAGAAATGCAGACTGGCGCCGTCCCGTCCCCTCACCAGAACTGGAACATAAAATCAACTGGCGATTGTACAAAGAAAGCTCAGGCGGATTAATGACCGAACTGGCCTGTCACCAGCTGGAAGTATGCAATTGGGCAGCTAAAAGAATGCCGGTAAGTATCATGGGGATGGGTGATATTGTTTACTGGAAAGACGGTCGTGAAGTATACGATAGTGTAAATGTGACTTATCGATATTCCGACGGAACCAAGATTGCCTACGAATCATTAATCGCCAACAAGTTCAACGGAATGGAAGACCAAATTCTGGGAAGTAAAGGTACGATGGATATGGCCAAAGGTATTTATTACCTGGAAGAAGACCATTCTACTTCGGGCATCCGCCAACTGATTGACCAGGTAAAAGACAAAGCTTTTGCCGCTATACCAACAGCGGGACCTAGTTGGCGACCGGAAACAAAAATGGAATACACTCCACATTTTATCATTGACGGAGATATTCACGTTAACAGTGGTTTAAGTATGATCGGAGCAGATAAAGACGGATCAGATATCATTCTATCCTCTTTCTGCCAATCTTGTATCACTGGAGAGAAAGCACAGAATGTAGTAGAAGAGGCTTATTGTTCTACGGTCCTTTGCTTACTTGGGAATCAAGCAATGGATAAACAACGCCATATCCTCTTCCCCGACGAATATAAAATACCCTATATGAAATTCTAAACTATGAAAGATATTATTATCACCTCAAAAAAGTTGAAACAAGAAAGGAATATCTTTCTTCTAAGTTTCCTGCTTGCATTTATCATCAACGTAATTGCAATCATTATCTATTCCCGCCCATGGATTGAAATAATATCCCAAATCGGGTATGTCATCGTGATTAGTTTTTTCATCTATCTTATCTTATGGATTCCTCGAGGAATCATAACATTCTCAATCCACCTTTTCCGAAGAAAAAAATAAGAGATTTACGTTTTTTGAAGGAGAATTGACGGAAAAGCTCATTCACATATTCTAATAACAACCTAATTTTGGAGAAAAATAGATACTATGACAACAAGAAGAGATTTTATCAAAAAAACAGTAGCAAGCACAGCTGCACTTTCATTAGGAAGCATACTTCCAGGATTCGGTTCAAGCCGTTATCAAGATATTCTGGGAGCTAACGAAAAAATACGTATCGGAGTCATTGGAGTGAATTCGAGAGGTAAGGCCCTGGCGCAAGGATTTGCCAAACTTCCAGATTGTGAAGTAACTTACATTTGCGATGTAGACTCTAGAGCATTAGAAAAATGCCAGGCTGCTATCCACAAAATAACCGGACGTACTCCCAAAGGAGAAAAAGACATTCGTAAGATGTTAGAGTCGAACGATTTTGAAGCAGTGGTGATTGCTACCCCTGACCATTGGCATGCCAAAGCAGCCATTATGGCTATGCAGGCCGGAAAGCATGTTTATCTGGAAAAACCGACCAGTCATAATCCGGCAGAAAATGAAATGTTGGTTCGAGCCGCTTTGAAATATAACCGGATTGTTCAAGTGGGTAACCAACGCCGCTCCTTTCCCAATGTAATTAAAGCTATGGAAGAAATCAAATCCGGTTCTATCGGAAAAGTGAGATATGCCAAATCTTGGTATGTCAATAATCGCCCTTCCATTGGAACAGGGAAAGTTGTACCTGTACCTGATTATCTGGATTGGGATTTATGGCAAGGTCCTGCCCCACGTGTTGCAGATTTCAAAGATAATTTCATCCATTATAACTGGCATTGGTTCTGGAATTGGGGAACAGGTGAAGCGCTCAACAATGGAACCCACTTTGTTGATATACTCCGCTGGGGATTGGGCGTAGATTATCCTACAAAGGTTGATTCTATCGGAGGTCGGTATCGTTTTCAAGACGACTGGCAAACTCCTGACACACAACTTATCACCTTCCAATTTGGCGACGAAGCATCTTTTTCATGGGAAGGACGTAGTTGTAATACGATGCCGGTAGACGGATATGGAGTAGGAACCGCATTTTATGGAGAAAACGGAACTCTCTTCATTGGCGGTGGCAATGAATATAAAATTGCAGATATAAAAGGTAAAACGATTAAAGAGGTAAAAAGTGATTTAAAATTTGAGACCGGCAATCTGTTGAATCCATCCGAAAAGTTGGATGCCTTCCACTTCCGAAACTGGTTTGATGCCATTCGTAAAGGAACAAAGTTAAATTCCGGAATTGTAGATGCCTGTATCAGTACCCAGTTGGTACAATTAGGTAATATTGCCCAACGTGTCGGACATTCATTACAGATTGATCCGGGAAGCGGACGAATTCTTAACGATTTGGAAGCTAATAAACTTTGGGGAAGAGAGTACGAAAAAGGTTGGGAAATACGGGTTTAAAGCATGTACCCATTTCTCGTTTTTTCATTAGGTTATAATTTTACAGAAAGGCATGTCTTTGATAGGATATGCCTTTCTATTTTCCTTCCGTAAAGCTGATTTATACCCTTTTAACACACGGAATATTCACCGTTTTTCATCGAAATCTCTTTTATTTTTGTATTTTTGCGTGCGTATGCGTTAAAATTATAGTATATACGAATTTTATGAGTGACGAAATCAACGAGATAACGGAAGAACATTCAGACTACAAACCGGCGGACGCGCGGGACGAAAGCGTAAAACATCAGTTAACAGGCATGTACCAGAATTGGTTTCTGGACTATGCTTCATATGTTATTCTGGAACGTGCCGTACCTCACATCAATGACGGTTTAAAGCCTGTGCAACGTCGTATCCTGCATTCTATGAAACGTCTGGATGACGGGCGGTATAACAAAGTGGCAAATATTGTGGGACACACCATGCAGTTCCACCCGCATGGGGATGCTTCTATCGGGGATGCCTTGGTACAGTTGGGACAGAAAGACCTGTTGATTGACTGCCAGGGTAACTGGGGTAATATCCTCACCGGAGACGGTGCGGCTGCTCCCCGTTATATCGAGGCGCGTTTATCCAAGTTTGCGCTGGATGTTGTCTTCAATCCCAAAACTACCGAATGGAAATTGTCATACGACGGACGAAATAAGGAACCAGTCACTCTTCCTGTGAAATTCCCGTTATTACTGGCGCAGGGAGTGGAAGGTATCGCCGTTGGACTTTCTTCCAAGATATTGCCGCATAACTTCAACGAACTTTGTGATGCTTCCATCAGCTATCTGCGTGGGGAAGAATTCCAACTGTATCCCGATTTCCAGACAGGCGGCTCGATTGATGTAGCCAAATACAACGACGGAGAACGTGGCGGAGCAGTGAAAGTACGTGCCAAGATCAACAAGATTGATAACAAAACACTTGCAATCACAGAGATCCCTTATGGGAAAACCACTTCAACAGTGATCGACTCTATCCTGAAAGCTGTTGATAAAGGAAAAATCAAAATTCGCAAGGTAGATGACAACACAGCTGCCAACGTAGAAATATTAGTGCATCTGGCACCAGGTACATCATCGGACAAAACAATCGATGCATTGTACGCATTCACCGATTGCGAAGTAAGTATCTCACCCAACTGCTGCGTGATTGATGACAGCAAACCTCATTTCCTCACTGTCAGCAAAGTCTTGAGAAAGTCGGCAGACAACACGCTGGATTTGCTAAAGCAGGAGCTGGAAATCAAGAAAAACGAAATACTGGAAGCATTGCACTTTGCTTCGCTCGAAAAGATATTTATCGAAGAACGCATCTATAAGGACAAAGAGTTCGAGCAATCCAAAGATATGGACGCAGCTTGTGCTCATATTGACGAACGCCTGACACCTTATTATCCGAAATTTATCCGTGAAGTCACCAAAGAGGATATTCTCAAACTGATGGAAATCAAAATGGGGCGTATTCTGAAATTCAACTCGGACAAAGCGGATGAACTGATTGCCAAGATGAAAGAAGAAGTGGCCGAGATTGATAATCATCTGGCTCACATCGTAGATTATACCGTCAACTGGTATCAGATGTTAAAAAACAAATACGGCAAGAACTTCCCGCGCCGTACAGAACTGCGTAACTTCGACACCATCGAAGCTGCCAAAGTAGTAGAAGCAAACGAGAAACTTTATATCAACCGCGAAGAAGGATTTATCGGAACAGCCTTGAAAAAAGACGAGTTCGTGGCATGTTGTTCGGATATCGATGATGTCATTATCTTCTTCCGCGACGGTAAGTATATCGTTACTCCTGTTGCCGACAAGAAATTCGTCGGCAAAAACGTTCTCTATGTCAATGTATTTAAGAAGAACGATAAACGTACGATCTACAATGTAGCCTACCGCGACGGAAAAGAAGGAACGACATACGTAAAACGTTTCGCCGTGACCTCTGTAGTTCGCGACCGCGAATATGATGTCACACAGGGAACTCCCGAATCACGGATTACCTATTTCAGCGCCAATCCGAATGGAGAAGCCGAAATCATCAAGGTGACACTGAAACCGAATCCGCGTGTACGTCGTATCATTTTCGAGCATGACTTCAGTGAGGTCAGCATCAAGGGACGTCAGGCACGAGGCGTGATTCTTACCCGCTTGCCGGTACATAAGATATCCCTGAAACAAAAAGGAGGTTCCACGCTCGGTGGACGTAAAGTATGGTTTGACCGTGACATACTCCGCCTCAACTATGACGGACGAGGTGAATATCTGGGTGAATTCCAAAGCGACGACAGCATATTGATTGTTCTGAACAACGGTGATTTCTATACTACCAACTTCGACTTGAGCAACCACTATGAAGATAATGTAAGCATCGTGGAGAAGTTTGATCCTAACAAGATATGGACTGCCGCGCTTTACGATGCCGACCAACAGAATTATCCGTATCTGAAACGTTTCTGTTTTGAGGCCTCCAACCGTAAACAAAACTACTTGGGAGAAAATAAGAACAACCGTCTGATCCTGCTGACCGACGAGTACTATCCTCGTCTGGAAGTCATATTTGGCGGACACGACAATTTCCGTGATCCGTTGAATATCGATGCGGATGAATTCATTGCTGTCAAAGGTTTCAAAGCCAAGGGAAAACGTATTACTACCTATGCAGTGGAGACGATCAATGAGCTTGAACCAACTCGCTTCCCCGAACCCTCACAAGAACAACAGGAAGTTCCTGAAGAGGAGCCGGAAAATCTGGATCCGGACAGCGGCAAGAGCGAAGGCGATATTATTGATGAAATCACCGGGCAGATGAAATTATTCTGATGAAGAAAAAACTAATATACCTGGGGCTGACAGGTTGCATCCTGTTCGCCCTTTGCACAAGATTACAAGCGCAGATCGACAGTCTGCAAGCCCATCGGTATGTAACACGTGCCACCATGTATGGTGTCGGATTTACTAACGTTTTCGACACCTATCTTTCACCGCAGGAATACAAAGGAATCGACTTCCGTGTTTCCCGTGAATTGATTCGGATGACCAAGTTGTTTGATGGAAATGTATCTGTGCAGAACTTCTTTCAGGCAAACATCAGCTATACGCACAACCGGGCCGATAACAATAACACTTTCTCCGGATTAGTCAACTGGAACTATGGATTACATTACCAGTTCCGCCTGACAGATAATTTCAAATTATTAGCCGGAGGATTGATAGATGTCAACGGAGGCTTTGTCTATAATCTCCGGAACACCAACAATCCGGCATCCGCACGGGCATACGTCAATCTGGATGCCTCCGGAATGGCTATTTGGCACCTGAAAATCAAACGGTATCCGATGGTGCTTCGTTATCAGGTCAATCTGCCGGTTATGGGAGTGATGTTCTCTCCCCACTACGGACAATCTTATTACGAGATATTCTCTTTGGGAAATTCGAGTGGAGTAATAAAATTTACCTCCCTGCACAATCAACCTTCGTTGCGACAGATGCTCTCCGTCGACCTGCCGATAGGATATACCAAAATGCGCTTCAGCTACCTGGCTGATTTGCAGCAATCCAACGTTAACAATATCAAGACACATACCTACTCACACGTATTCATGGTAGGATTTGTGAAAGACCTATACCGTATCCGAAATAAGAAAGGAACCGCTCTTCCTTCATCGGTTAGAGCTTACTAAGAGAACAAAATTTAATGTTGAAACTTCAAGTGAGAGATCAATTAATGATGAGAAATAAGATTAGACAAATACTTTGGCTGCTCTGCTGCCTTCCGGTGCTGACTGGTTGCATTGGGGAAGATGACTACGCCAATGATCCCAGAGGTAATTTCGAACAACTATGGAAGATCATTGACGAACAGTATTGTTTCCTGGATACGAAAGGTATTGACTGGGATGCTGTTCATGACGAATACAGCAAACTGATTATTCCGTCAATGTCTAATGATGACCTGTTCGACATCCTAAGCCAAATGCTTTATATCTTGAAAGACGGGCATGTCAATCTATCTTCTGCCAGTCGTATTTCTTATTACGATGCATGGTATCAGGGCTACCCTTGGAATTATAGAGAAGATATTCTTTATAACTATTATCTGGGTAGTGCCAATTCAGGCTATCGCACATCCGCTGGTCTTAAATATAAAATATTCGACAATAACATAGGATACATACGTTATGAAAGTTTCAGTGCCGGAGTTGGAGATGGCAATTTGGATGAGGTCCTTTACTATTTACAAATCTGCAATGGACTAATTATCGATGTCCGTGATAACGGAGGAGGTAATCTAACCAATTCTTCACGCATAGCTGCCCGGTTCACTGAAAAACTGGCATTAACAGGATATATCCAACATAAGACAGGTCCGGGACACAATGATTTCTCAGAGATGGAACCCATTTATTTAGAACCCTCCAACAGTATTCGTTGGCAAAAAAAGGTCGTGATACTAACCAATCGTCGATGTTATAGTGCCACAAATGATTTTGTTAACATAATGCGCAGTTTAAACAATGATAACGAGGATAAAAGAATCATCCAGCTGGGCGATCAGACCGGTGGTGGATCAGGACTACCATTTTCATCAGAATTACCCAATGGCTGGAGCGTCCGCTTCTCTGCCAGCCCCCACTTTGATAAGTATGGAAAGTCATTGGAAGATGGAATAAAACCTGATGTATACGTAAACATGGATAAGATTCTGGAAGAAGGGATAGAGCAGGGTGACATAGAATCACAAAAGAAAGATCCACTGATTGAAAAGGCATTCGAAATCTTAAGTGAATAACTTTATTGCCGAATTATTTGCCAAATCAGAAAATCTTCCTATCTTTGCACCGCTAAACAAAAAAGCTACGCATGCGGCTGTGGCGTAATTGGTAGCCGCGCCAGACTTAGGATCTGGTGTCGTGAGACGTGTAGGTTCGAGTCCTATCAGCCGCACTAAAAATAAACTAGAAGCCTTCAAGATACTATCTTGGAGGCTTTTTAATTGGTTAGACATGAATAAACATCAACTTTGCTGCATCGGTCACATCACATTAGACAAAGTAGTCACTCCCCAAAACACTGTCTATATGCCGGGAGGAACGGCTTTTTATTGTTCACATGCCATCCGCCATTTTAACGACATCGATTACGCTTTAGTAACAGCAGTTGGTGCCACTGAAATGAACGTCGTGGAGCAACTACGTGAAATGGGTATTCATGTAACCGCCCTGCCAAGCAAATATTCCGTATACTTCGAGAATATCTATGGCGCCAATCCGGACGACCGTACTCAACGTGTATTAGCGAAAGCCGATCCGTTCACTGCCGGTCAGCTGAAAGATATAGATGCGCAAATCTACCATCTCGGCTCTCTGCTGGCAGACGACTTCTCGTTGGAAGTAATCAAAGAACTATCTCAAAAAGGGTTGATTGCAGTAGACTCACAAGGCTATTTACGTGAAGTGCGTGACACTCACGTCTATCCGGTGGATTGGACAGATAAGCGGGAGGCTCTGCAATATATCCATTTCCTGAAAGTCAACGAGCACGAGATGGAAGTGCTGACAGGTCTTTCCGATCCACATGAAGCTGCCCGTCAATTATATGAATGGGGCGTGAAAGAAGTGCTTGTCACCTTGGGAAGCATGGGATCACTTATTTTCGACGGAAAAGACTTCTATCGTATTCCGGCTTATAAACCCAAAGAAGTGGTAGATGCAACAGGGTGTGGAGACACTTACACTATCGGGTATCTATACCAACGGGTATCGGGTGCCGGCATCGAAGAAGCCGGACGTTTTGCAGCAGCCATGTCAACTTTAAAAATAGAGAAATCAGGTCCTTTCAATGGCAGCAAAGAAGATGTCATTCAATGTATGACCACTGCGGAACAGATGTTTTAAAACAGGGAATCATAAAACGAACAGCGTATATATAGGATATACCTCCCCCAACGGGTAATCCTCATCTCATTATTCAGGCACGAACCGGTGTTGTTCGTGCCTGACTTTTTTCAACAGTCACCTCTCTTTTAGTGTTAAAATCAACCATTCCCTCTTTTTTCCAAAATCTTTTTTGAATTTCGTTTGTTTCCTTTGTTACTCTTGCCAAAAGACGGCAGAAAAAAGACTTCAACCTAAATAATAACAAATGGAAAAATTTAATGCAATGAGGACTAGACTTTTACAACATCTTCAGAAAAAAGCCATCAGGTCAAAGAGCATCATGACGCTTGTTTGCCTGCTACTGGCCTCTGCATCAGCCTTTGCACAGACAAAGACGGTGACAGGAACAGTGACGGACGCTGCCAATGAACCATTAATCGGCGCATCGGTACTCGTACAAGGAACTTCCACCGGAACCATCACGGACATGGACGGTAAATATTCAATCTCTGTCACTCCGGAGGACGTACTGGCATTTTCATACGTGGGGATGACTTCGCAAACCATTAAAGTGGGGACACAGAACGTCATCAATGTCACTTTAAAAGAAGATTCACAAGTACTAGCCGAAACAGTCGTTATCGGATACGGTAGTGCAAAGAAAAGAGACTTGACAGGTTCTATCACCAATATCAAAGGAGAAGAGTTAGCCAACAAACCGGCAATGAATCCGCTATCTTCCCTTCAGGGGAAAGTGGCAGGTGTGCAGATTGTAAACTCCGGACGAGCCGGATCGGACCCGGAAATCCGTATTCGCGGAACAAACTCCATCAACGGATATAAACCGCTGTACATTGTCGACGGATTATTCAATGACAACATCAATTTCCTGAATCCGGAGGACATCGAATCCATGGAAATCCTGAAAGACCCGTCATCTCTGGCTATCTTCGGTGTTCGCGGTGCGAATGGTGTTATCATCATTACCACAAAGAAAGCCAAAGAGGGACAGACACTGGTCAATATCAATACTTCTTTCGGTTTCAAGAAAGTGGTAGATAAAGTGAAATTGGTGAATGGTTCACAATTCAAGGAACTATATAACGAACAGCTCGCCAATCAGAAAGATGACCCTTTCGATTATAGCGGTTGGGATGCCAATACAGACTGGCAAGACGAGATTTTCCAAACTGCCTTCATTACCAACAACAACATCAGTATTACAGGAGCTTCCCCCAAACATAGTTTCTATCTGGGCGTAGGCTACTCTTACGAACAAGGAAACATCGAGCATGAGAAATTCAGCAAGGTGACCATCAATGCCAGTAATGATTATAAGATTACAGACTTTTTGAAAGTCGGATTCCAGTTTAACGGAGCACGTATGCTTCCTGCAGATTCCAAACAGGTATTGAACGCTCTTCGTTCGGCTCCTATCGCTCCGGTATATAACGAAGAATATGGATTATATACGGCTCTGCCCGAATTCCAGAAAGCGCAGATCAACAATCCGATGGTAGACGTCGAATTGAAAGCGAATACTACCAAAGCAGAGAACTACCGGGCATCCGGTAACATTTACGGTGAGGTAGACTTCCTGAAACATTTCACTTTCAAAGCCATGTTCTCCATGGACTATGCATCGAACAACGGGCGTACGTATACGCCGATTGTGAAAGTATATGATGCCACTGTCAACGGAGGTGTTTCTACTTTGGGAACAGGAAAGACCGAGGTCAGCCAGTTCAAAGAGAATGAAACGAAAGTGCAGAGTGACTACCTGCTGACATACACCAACAGCTTCGACAACGGCAACCATAACCTGACAGCTACCGCCGGTTTTACTACTTACTACAATTCGTTGAGCCGATTGGACGGAGCACGCAAGCAGGGGGTCGGACTGGTTATTCCGGATAATCCGGACAAATGGTTTGTCAGCATCGGCGATGCAGCTACCGCTACCAATGGAAGTACTCAATGGGAACGCAGTACATTATCCGTACTTGCACGCGTGATCTACAACTATAAAGGCAAATACTTGTTCAACGGTTCTTTCCGCCGGGATGGTTCTTCCGCTTTCTCCTACACAGGCAATGAATGGCAGAACTTCTTCTCACTGGGTGGAGGTTGGTTGATGTCCGAAGAAGAATTTATGAAAGACATCAAATGGCTGGATATGTTGAAAATCAAAGCATCTTACGGTACGTTAGGAAACCAGAACCTGGATAAAGCCTATCCTGCCGAACCCTTATTGACCAATGCTTATTCGGCCGTATTCGGTAAACCGTCCATCATTTATCCCGGATACCAGCTTGCCTATCTTCCTAATCCTAACCTGCGTTGGGAAAAAGTAGAAGCCTGGGAAGCCGGATTTGAAACGAACCTGCTTCGCAACCGCTTGCATTTTGAGGGTGTTTACTATAAGAAGAATACCAAAGATTTGTTAGCCGAAGTTCCCGGAATTTCCGGAACTATCCCCGGTATCGGAAACTTGGGAGAGATTCAGAATAAAGGAGTGGAAATGGCTGTAACCTGGCGCGATCAGATTGGTGATTGGGGATATTCCGTCAGTGCCAACCTGACTACTATCAAGAATGAGGTAAAAAGTCTTGTTCAGGAAGGATATTCCATCATTGCCGGAGATAAGCAGCAAAGTTACACAATGGCAGGTTATCCTATCGGATATTTCTACGGTTACAAAGTGGCAGGCGTTTATCAGTCACAAGCGGATATTGACGCATCACCCAAAAATACACTGGCTACCGTTACCCCCGGTGACCTGAAATTCGCCGATGTGAACGGTGACGGAGAAATCACCCCGGAAGACCGTACCATGATAGGCAACCCGACTCCAAAGGTCACTTACGGTTTTTCTCTCAGAGTAGACTACAAGAATTGGTCGTTAGGCATCGACATGATGGGACAAGGTGGAAACAAGATTTTCCGTACATGGGATAACTACAATTTTGCCCAGTTCAACTACCTGGAACAACGCTTGGACCGCTGGCACGGAGAAGGTACGTCCAACACCCAACCGTTGCTGAACACCAAACATTCCATCAACAACCTCAACTCCGACTATTACATTGAGGACGGCAAATTCTTCCGTATCCGCAACGTACAGTTAGCGTATACGTTCGACAAGAGCTTAATTGCCAAAATACGTCTGCAAGCTCTGAAAGTCTATGTCAACATACAGAACTTGAAGACATGGAAACATAACACCGGATATACTCCCGAACTTGGAGGAACTGCCACCGCATTCGGAGTAGATAACGGCAGTTATCCTGTACCTGCAGTCTATACCTTCGGTATCAACCTAACATTCTAGTGACAAGGTGCCACTGCCAGTTTTCCATGCGGAACACAACTTTAATCTTTAAAACTATCATTATATGAAACTGAATAAATATATATTTGCAACCCTTATTACTTCAACTACATTATTTCTAGGCAGCTGTAGTGACTTTCTGGATCGTAGTCCACAAGGACAGTTTACGGAAGATGATAATCCGAACGCTCTGGTCAACGGGAAGATTTATAATGTCTATACGATGATGCGTAACTATAATGTGACAGCCGGCCCTCCTGCTTTTGCCATCCACTGTTTCCGTTCGGAAGATTCGGAAAAAGGAAGTATTGCCAGCGATGGCTCTGATGTAGCCGAAATGTATGATGATTTTGTGTATACACCGACCAACGGCCTACTGGGTGCTTATTGGGGACAGAATTATGCCATCATCTACCAATGTAATGAGATTCTTGATGCCATTGCAGAAAAAGAAACAGCCGGACAAACAGAAACTGAAGACATCATCAATAAGGGAGAGGCCTCTTTCTTCCGTGCTTATTGCTACTTCAATCTGGTAAGAGCTTTCGGCGAAGTTCCTTTGGTGACTTATAAAATCAACGATGCTTCGGAAGCCAATATCCCGAAGACAAGTGCTGATAAAATCTATGAGCAAATCGACAAGGACCTGAAAACAGCAGAAGAGTCATTGCCGGAAACATGGAGCAGCGAATACACCGGACGACTGACTTGGGGAGCTGCCCGTTCCTTACACGCGCGTACTTATATGATGCGCAACGACTGGAACAATATGTACACAGCCTCCACCGACGTCATCAAAAAGGGGCTCTACAACTTAAAGACTCCGTATAATGAGATTTTCACGGATGATGGTGAAAATAACGGAGGTTCTATATTCGAGTTGCAATGTACAGCTACTGCCGCTCTTCCTCAAAGTACCGTTATCGGTAGCCAGTTCTGTGAAGTACAAGGTGTACGCGGAGCAGGTCAATGGGACTTGGGATGGGGATGGCACATGGCAACAGAGTATATGGCGCAAGCATACGAACAGGGTGATCCACGCAAAAACTCTACCCTACTCTACTTCCGCCACTCGGACAGCGATCCTATCACACCGGAAAACACCAACGAACCATACGGCGAGTCTCCGGTTTCCCCGGCAATGGGTGCTTATTTCAATAAGAAAGCCTATACCGACCCGGCATTGCGTAAAGAATATACCAACAAAGGATTCTGGGTAAACATTCGTCTGATCCGCTACGCAGATGTACTGCTGATGGGAGCCGAATCAGCTAATGAAAAAGGTATTCCGGGTGAAGCAATCGACTATTTGGAACAAGTACGCGCACGCGCCAGAGGCACCAATAGCAATATATTGCCTAAAGTGACGACTACCGATCAGGGAGAATTGCGTGAGGCCATCCGCCACGAACGCCGTGTGGAATTAGGATTGGAATTCGACCGTTTCTATGACCTCGTTCGTTGGGGCATTGCAAAAGAAGTGTTGCACGCAGCCGGTAAAACCAATTATCAGGACAAAAACGCACTGCTTCCACTGCCACAGACAGAGATCGACAAGTCTAAGGGAGTGTTAGTACAGAACCCCGACTACCAATAAGAAAGTTCCTCGGTGCCGAACGGTTGTTTCCTCGGTGCCGAAACTACTGTTCCTCGGTGTCGAACAATGTCCTCCTCGGTGCCGGACATTCAACATATAGGGAGGACTTTATATGAATGGATATAAAAGTAGAAATAATAGCATGATATACAAAAAGTTAAGTCTATCCGTCCTGTTGTTTGCCGCAGGTTTTCTGACCGCATCGGCACAGAAGTCGCCACAGGATATGGATCGCTTCATCGACGTATTGATGAACAAAATGACTTTGGAAGAAAAGATCGGACAGTTGAACCTCCCCGTCACCGGAGAGATTACCACGGGACAAGCCAAAAGCAGCGATATTGCCGCTAAAATCAAGAAAGGCGAAGTGGGAGGGTTGTTCAACCTGAAAGGAGTGGAGAAAATACGTGAAGTACAGAAGCAGTCTGTGGAACAATCCCGTTTAGGAATTCCATTGCTGTTCGGTATGGACGTCATTCACGGATACGAAACGATGTTCCCTATCCCACTCGGCCTGTCTTGCACTTGGGACATGACAGCCATTGAGGAATCGGCCCGCATTGCAGCCGTAGAAGCCAGTGCCGACGGCATTTCATGGACTTTCAGCCCGATGGTGGATATTTCACGCGACCCTCGTTGGGGACGTGTGTCCGAAGGCAGCGGCGAAGACCCGTTTCTCGGAGCTATGATTGCCGAAGCGATGGTGCGCGGCTATCAGGGGAAGAACATGGAACGGAATGATGAAATCATGGCCTGTGTAAAGCATTTTGCACTATATGGTGCGGGAGAAGCAGGACGTGACTATAACACCGTAGATATGAGCCGGCAGCGGATGTTCAATGATTATATGCTGCCGTATGAAGCAGCCGTTGAAGCAGGTGTAGGTAGCGTGATGGCTTCTTTTAATGAAGTGGATGGTATTCCGGCCACTGCCAACAAATGGCTGATGACAGACATTCTCCGCGGACAGTGGGGATTCAACGGTTTTGTGGTAACCGATTATACGGGTATTTCAGAAATGATCGACCATGGTATCGGTGATCTTCAAACGGTATCCGCCCGTGCCATCAATGCCGGAGTGGATATGGATATGGTAAGCGAAGGCTTTGTGGGGACATTGAAGAAATCCGTTCAGGAAGGAAAAGTCTCTATGGAAACGCTAAATACGGCTTGCCACCGTATTCTGGAAGCCAAATATAAACTGGGATTGTTTGATAATCCTTATAAATATTGCGATCCGAAACGTCCGGCACGCGATATCTTTACCAAAGCGCATCGCGACGCAGCCCGCAGTATTGCAGCAGAAAGTTTCGTTCTTCTGAAAAACGACAGTCCCGACGGCAATCCGAACGGAAATCCGTTACTGCCTTTCAATCCGAAAGGAAATATTGCAGTGATCGGTCCGTTGGCAAACAGCCGGAGTAATATGCCGGGTACATGGAGCGTAGCAGCCGTGCTCGACCGCTGCCCTTCTCTCGTGGAAGGACTGAAAGAGATGACTGCCGGAAAAGCGAATATCATGTACGCCAAAGGAAGTAATCTGATTAGTGATGCTAGTTACGAAGAACGGGCAACGATGTTCGGCCGTTCCCTGAACCGCGATAACCGCACCGACCAACAATTGTTGGATGAAGCGTTGAACGTAGCCCGCCGGTCGGACATTATCATCGCTGCCTTAGGCGAATCTTCCGAAATGAGTGGTGAAAGTAGCAGCCGCACGGATTTAAACATTCCCGATGTACAGCAGAATCTGTTGAAAGAGCTTTTAAAGACAGGCAAACCGGTAGTACTGGTATTATTTACAGGTCGTCCGCTTACGTTGACTTGGGAACAGGAACACGTGCCCGCCATTCTGAATGTATGGTTTGGAGGTAGTCAAGCAGCTTACGCCATTGGCGACGCCCTCTTCGGTTATGTCAATCCGGGTGGTAAACTGACTATGACTTTCCCGAAGAACGTCGGCCAGATACCTCTTTATTATGCGCACAAGAATACCGGACGTCCTTTGAAAGAAGGTAAATGGTTTGAGAAATTCCGCAGTAACTATCTCGACGTGGATAATGATCCGCTTTATCCGTTCGGTTACGGTCTTTCTTATACTACTTTCTCTTACAGTGATATCGACTTGAGCCATTCCAGCATGGACATGACCGGATCATTGACCGCAGCAGTGGAAGTTACCAATACCGGCACATGGCCCGGCACGGAAGTAGTACAGCTTTATATCCGTGACGTTGTAGGCAGCAGCACCCGTCCCGTCAAAGAATTGAAAGGCTTTCAGAAAATATTCCTGGAACCGGGAGAGATGAAGATTGTCCGTTTCAAGATTGCACCGGAAATGCTACGGTATTATAATTATGACCTGCAACTGGTTGCCGAACCGGGCGACTTTGAAGTGATGATCGGCACGAACAGCCGGGATGTGAAAACTGCGAAATTTACATTGAACTAAACTTTTAGGCACGGATTACACGGATTACGCTGTTGTTTTATGTAACCACAATTCCTAAAACCGTGAAATCCGTGTAATCCGTGCCTAATCCTATAAATTATGACCTTGATTATGAACGATAAATATAAAAGAATCGCAGTGATGAGCGCACTTCCGCTCATGTTACTGTTTCTATCCGCCATCGCCCTGACTTTCCAAAGCTGTAAAGGGAAAAGCAAGAATGACAACCTTACTGCCGCCACCGACTCCCTGTCGGACGACGCCCTGATGGACACCGTTCAGCGACGGACTTTCCTCTATTTCTGGGAAGGTGCCGAACCGAATAGCGGTCTGGCTCCCGAACGGTATCATGTGGACGGCGTATATCCTGAAAATGATGCCAATGTAGTCACTTCCGGCGGTAGCGGTTTCGGCATCATGGCTATCCTTGCGGGAATCGACTGCGGTTATGTCACCCGCGAAGAAGGACGGACGCGCATGGAACGCATCGTTTCTTTCCTCGAAAAAGCAGACCGTTTCCACGGAGCCTACCCCCACTGGTGGTATGGTGACACCGGAAAGGTGAAACCGTTTGGCCAGAAAGACAACGGAGGTGACCTCGTAGAGACAGCTTTCCTCATACAAGGTCTGCTTGCCGTACACCAATATTACGTCAACGGAAATGAGAAAGAGAAAGCACTCGCTCAACGTATCGACCGGATTTGGCGGGATGTCGACTGGGACTGGTACCGGAAAGGCGGGCGAAATGTCCTTTACTGGCATTGGAGTCCGACGTATGGCTGGGAAATGAATTTCCCCGTACATGGTTACAACGAATGTATGATTATGTATATTCTTGCCGCCGCTTCTCCTACACATGGAGTACCTGCAGCCGTTTATCATGACGGTTGGGCACAGAACGGAGCCATCGTCTCTCCCCATAAAGTAGAAGGAATCGAATTGCATCTCCGCTATCAGGGCACGGAAGCCGGACCGCTTTTCTGGGCTCAATATTCTTTCCTCGGACTCGATCCGGTAGGATTGAAAGATGAATACTGCCCCAGCTACTTCCACGAAATGCGCAACCTGACATTAGTCAACCGTGCCTACTGCATCCGCAACCCCAAACATTACAAAGGTTTCGGACCGGATTGTTGGGGACTGACTGCCAGCTACTCCGTTGATGGATATGCAGCTCATTCACCCAACGAGCAGGACGACAAAGGAGTCATCTCTCCTACCGCCGCACTTTCATCGATTGTCTATACACCGGAGTATTCCATGCAGGTAATGCGCCATTTGTATGGTATGGGAGATAAAGTGTTCGGTCCTTTCGGATTCTATGATGCTTTCAGCGAAACGGATAATTGGTATCCGCAACGGTATCTGGCTATCGATCAGGGACCTATCGCTGTAATGATCGAAAATTACCGGACAGGGTTGTTATGGAACCTTTTCATGAGCCATCCTGACGTACAAGCCGGATTGACCAAACTTGGTTTTAACACCAACAAGCAAGATGTGAGACAGAAATAAGTGGGAACCACGGTGCGTGGAAGTGGTCTACTGACCACCTCCGCCACCAGTGTTTCCACCTCCTCCGCCACCTTTCACATCATCATTGTCGATGCTGCGTGCAGCTTTCTTCACACTGGCTTTCAACTCTCCAATCCGATAGCTG
Source organism: Bacteroides celer (assembly GCF_002632415.2). Taxonomy (NCBI): domain Bacteria; kingdom Pseudomonadati; phylum Bacteroidota; class Bacteroidia; order Bacteroidales; family Bacteroidaceae; genus Bacteroides; species Bacteroides celer. The sequence goes on from NZ_CP178209.1 coordinate 5,428,704, forward strand.
ACGCTAAAGCCAAAATACCGGCTTGGATACTTGCTCGAACTTTTCGAGATAAAGTTAACTCCTTCCGTGTGATTATTGTAAGTTCTGTATTTCTCTACGATATTGCTACAATAAATATTCAAAGAAAGACGTTCCTCTTTCAGGAAAGAACGGCTCAATCCCAAGCTATAATAATTGTATCCCGAACCTCTCCCCTGCAAACTGATACGCGGTGTACTTCCACCTCCGTTCAAGCTCAAACGGACTTTTCCCGGTAAAGTCTGCTGAATTCCTCCATACGCAGAAGCATTCCATCCATAATTATGCAACTCTTGAGCAGGACTCCGCAAATCACTGTAATTTCCACGCCCATTGATATAAATCCTCGTTTTGGGAGAAGCATTCCAGTTCAAATAAAAATTCAATCCTGTTTCCCGGCTTTTACCAATATTATCATACGTGCTATACAAAGCACCATAAGGAGCTTTATGACCACCTTCAAATATTTCTCCGTCTTTATCGGTTATTAAGCGACTGACTCTTTCAATTCCATTGTTATTGAAAGAATGGCGCAAAGAGAGGTTGATGTTGAACTTGGCCGTAAAACTGCTGTAAGACAAATCAAACGAATGGCTCTTTTCACTTTTCAGGTTCGGATTTCCCTGATTGATAAACATCGGATCCTGATTATCGAAATAAGGATTCAAGTTCCAAATGCCCGGACGCCAGATACGCATATTATATCCACCGCGGAGGTTTTGCGTCTTGCCTAGTTTTATTCCCAAAGAGACGGAAGGAACCAGATCGCTAAAGTTCGAGTTAAAATTCTCGCCTGCACCGACCAGATACTTCACTTCCTGTATGGTTTGCTCATAACGAAGTCCCGGTTTGAAAGTAAAATCCTTGTATTTCAGCGTATATCCGGCATAAGCGGAAATGATATGATTCAGATGGCGGTACTCGCTACTGCGTTTCTCATTATATGCATAGTTTTCACTTTCCCCTTCGGTGTCATAAAACCGATTATCACTGGAGTTGCGCCGGAAAATATATTTAGCACCGGTTTCAAGTGTATGCAACTTTCCAATCGGAGTAGTATAGTCCACCTGGAAGGTTTGTTCCATCGTATTCGTCTTTCCGTCCGAATGGAAATTCTTCAATGACAGTTCTTTGATGATATCCAGTTTATTCTCATCAGGCTCGATATCCAGATAAGTATTATATGAATCATTCGTTTGGGGTTGGGAATTGATTTTATAAGAAAGCGTAATCATTCGTTCTTTATTCTTTCGGGAAGTACGCTGATAGTCTATATTTCCGTTGATAGAATACCATGACCCTTTTCCATGATTGTCGGTCCTATAACGGTACGCAAAATCCTGTCGGTCAGCTCCGTGCATAATCGTATTTCCGCCACTGTTACTTTTGTCACTGCTACCGTACATTCCGAAAGCCACGGTCAGCAACCTCAACGTATCAATCTCGTAACTGGCTTCCAAATTGCCATATTGGAAATTACCCTTCGATTTGGAACTGCTTTCCGACTCCAAGAACTTTTCATTCTCTTTATCAGGTTCATAATTCTCCCGGTAACTGTCGGAATAGCTGCGCGGACTATTATTATAATTATAGTTGTAATTGGCAGAAACCGTCAGTTTGCCCTGTTTTACCATTGCATAAGTGCCGGCACCTACCCCATTATTGCTGGCATTTCCTCTGAAAGTAGCCGTATATCCTTCAAATCCGGTACCCACTGTGACGATATTCAGAATACCTCCGATACCTTCCGCATCATATTTAGCTCCCGGTGAAGTGATCACCTCAATATATTTGATTGTGTTTGCCGGCATACTTTTCAGTACTTCCTTCGGATTATTGCTCATCATATTATTGGGCTTTCCATTCACATGTATCTTGAAACTGCTACTGCCGTTCACCTGTACATTGTCTTCTCCATCCACCGTTACCAAAGGCACTTTCCGAAGCATCTCCAATATACTGTTCGATTTTGAGTCCGGGTCATCTTCAATATTATATTCAATCTTATCCACATCTACCTTTACCAAAGGTTTTTGTGCAATTACCTCCACTCCTTTCAATACGTTATTGGCTTCTGAAGAAATCATTGTGCCCAAGTCAACCTCCTTCACGGACGGTTTTAAAGTAAATTCCTTTACTATCGGCGCTTTACCAATCGAAGAAATAGTGATGATGTAATTACCCGCAGCGACATTCAGTTTCTCCTGAAATTTACCATTCGCCCCAGTCACCGCCATCTTGACTGCTTTATCCGGAGCATTTTTCTTTGCTATTTTGATGGTAGCATACGGTTCTCCCTCTTGTGTTAAAGAATCAATAAGTACTCCTTTGACTGTATAAGAAGGAGCCGTGGATTTTTGTGCCCACCCCGCCACGGAGGTAGCGAATACGAATAGAATTAGTAGTAACAGTCTGTGTTTCATGACTAGAAATATATTAGTTTATGTTTATTAGACGCAAGACATTCAAAAATGCTGCAAATTCGAGAGCCAAAAGTAGTTGGTTTATCTACACTTACGAATTTTTCGGAGTTAAGAATATAAAACGAATGGATAAAAAATCTTACTACAGTATATTTCTAGTATTTTTAAACATTTCTGTTTAGGGATTTCTTTAAATATATCTATTCAGGGTTTAAAATGAGATAGAATGGTATTTACCGTCGCATCAACCGTATCAGCCGCCTTAAGTGAGCGCAGATTCTTCCAATCCAGCAGGTACTAAAGTTCTCTTCATATTTCGTGAACACTTTCTCACAATCCCGGAGCCGGCTGTTTTGCCTTTTCATAGCTGTTTGTATCTCTTTCATTCGAGCTATTTGCTCCCTTTGATACAAGAGTTCCTTGTCTTGACAGCCAATAATTTCAGCATATAAGTTACAGATATTTGCTTTTCCAATACATAGGTCTTCCAATGTATCGATATACTCGGCTGTAACTCGATCCTTATTCTGATGCAGGAACCCGATAAGGCTTTCTTCATCAACAGTGGTGATACCTTTCTCATACGACATCGGGAATCTTTTCATATCCGCCCAAAGCCAGATTACTTCTTTGTTGATTCCATACTTGGCCGCCGCTTCTTCTACGCTAATCCATTTTGGCATAATGCTTTTGTTTTAATGTGTTCCACAATAAAGATTGAATATTATTTTGTTTATATGGAGCAACGGGCATTCACGTTTTCTGTATTTCGGGCGGACGGGAAATTGTTTAGGTTAGACTTTTTGGGGTAATCATAACCGACCGGACACAAAAAAGACGTGGATGCTGTTGCACCATTATCTACCTCCTAAGGCTAGCAATACCCTTGTACTAGACAATGATAACAACAGACACCCACGTCAATCGTTTATATATAACACATCTTTACCGGATATGTTGATATACAGTCGTTAACGTGGAGTATCTGTCGAATCATCTCTCCGTACAAAAGTTGCTAATTTTAGGAAGAGAGAGATAATACACATATACTCAATTAAGTAATATATAGCGCCTTCTACTAGTTTCATCACGCTGATGAGCAGAAAGCGTACGACAAAGATATACATATTTTTTTAATGTGGTGGAAATATGGGAATAAATGCTAGAAGTTATGTATATTCAGCAAACCGGCCCAATTGTAATTCCTGGGAGATTTGGTTCAGGACAGCCATATCCCTGAAATTTGATTCATTCCAGACTGTTTTGAATAAAATAATGGAGTATTCTGAAAACGTTGTGATAAATCTGAAAAAGACGATTGAGTTTTTAAGATTCCCCGTTATCTTTTTATTATAAGATATGGGTCAAAGGTGAGGGATGGTGAGGGTAGATTTATAACTTTCGTATTTTTTTTTATAGATAAAAAAGGAGATAGTATAGAAAATAATAAAATAAAAGGTTATAAATCTACCCTCACCATCCCTCACCCTTGACCCATTCATTAGCGTACCGTTTAACTCGTTTCTGCACAAACAGTACGTACTGTTTTCTACACCTCATTCAGTTAAAAGCAACTATACTTATACTTTCCTTTTTTTAAAAGCTATGAAGTACCCGGAAATTTATTACCTTTGTGTAATTGATTTATAAAACCGGAGTATATGAGCACTAAAATTTATCCCATTGGTATACAGAATTTCGAAAAGATTCGTAATGACGGTTATTTCTATATTGATAAAACGGCATTGATGTATCAAATGGTAAAAACCGGTAGTTATTATTTCTTAAGCCGCCCGCGCCGCTTCGGAAAGAGTCTGCTCATCTCTACTCTTGAAGCCTATTTTCAAGGAAAAAAAGAACTGTTTGCAGGACTGGCTGTAGAAAGGTTGGAAAAGGATTGGATTAAATATCCGATACTACATCTGGACCTTAATATCGAGAAATATGACACTCTGGAGAGCCTAGATAATATACTCGAAAAATCGCTGACTGCTTGGGAAAAGCTCTATGGAGCCGAGCCATCCGAACGGTCATTTTCCCTGCGTTTCGCCGGCATCATTGAACGCGCCTGCAAGCAGGCAGGACAGCGCGTAGTCATTCTGGTAGATGAATATGATAAACCTATGCTGCAAGCCATCGGTAACGAAGAGCTACAAAAGAAATTCCGGGATACTTTAAAACCTTTTTATGGGGCACTTAAAACAATGGATGGGTGCATAAAGTTCGCGTTCTTGACCGGTGTCACCAAGTTCGGCAAAGTCAGCGTGTTCAGCGACTTGAATAATCTGGATGACATATCAATGCGGAAGGATTATGTTGAAATCTGCGGTGTCAGCGACCAGGAAATTCACGAAAATCTGGAAACAGAACTTCATGAATTCGCAGATGCACGCGGAATAACATATGATAGGCTCTGTACAGAATTAAAAGACTGTTATGACGGTTATCACTTTACGCATAATTCTATCGGCATATATAATCCGTTTAGTCTGCTCAATGCTTTCAAATATAAAGAGTTCGGTAGCTATTGGTTTGAAACGGGCACACCTACCTATCTGGTTAAGTTACTAAAAAAGCATCATTATGATCTGGAACGGATGGCACACGAAGAAACTGATGCACAAGTACTGAATAGCATCGACTCCGAATCAACCAACCCGATTCCAGTGATTTACCAAAGCGGATACCTCACCATTAAAGGATATGACGAACGTTTTGGCATATACCGTTTAGGTTTCCCCAACCGTGAAGTAGAAGAAGGATTCATTCGCTTTCTGCTTCCTTTTTACGCGAATGTGAATAAGGTGGAATCCCCATTTGAAGTTCAAAAATTCGTCCGTGAAGTAGAAACGGGAGATTATGATTCTTTCTTCCACCGCCTGCAGAGTTTCTTTGCCGATACGACTTACGAAGTAATCCGGGAGCAGGAACTACATTATGAGAACGTACTTTTCATCGTTTTCAAGCTGGTTGGCTTCTATACCAAGGTGGAATACCACACTAATGACGGGCGTATAGATCTCGTGCTACAGACAGAGAAGTTCATTTATATAATGGAATTCAAGCTAAACGGAACAGCAGAAGAGGCTTTGCAGCAAATTAATGACAAACGCTATGCGCTACCTTTCGAAGCGGATGGACGGAAACTATTCAAGATAGGAATTAACTTCAGTGAGAAAACCCGTAATATCGAAAAATGGGTGGTAGAATCCTGAAGTATACCCCGCCTTGAAAAGAGACTGTTATTATTAACGTGGTGATCTTATTCCAATCCCGGCCACGCTTTTGTTGAATACGTAGCCTCAAGTGCATTTTCCAGATTATCATTCAGATTTGGGAAGAAATCGATTCCTGTCTTTTCTTCCAGTTCGTCTATTGATAACGCATAGTCAACAAGTTTTATTGTTTTTGACGGTTTGCTGTCCGTATGTTCCATCCAGAAAGCAATTGCTTTGAAAGAATCTCCCTTTTTAAACAACAAAGCCATATAATAATATTTAGGAACAGGCTTGCTACGGTCGCCACCTATATATTCTTTGACTTGTTCTTCCTTATCAATCGTTCCGCCTTTTACTACATACAAGGTATCTGAAGCTGTACAGCTACGCCCCCATGACTGTACTTGCCCTTCCAATGCCAACCAAACACCTGTATTAAAATTGTTCCGTTGCGGACTCATATTCGTGTAATAAAAGGTTTGGTCGTTAGCTTCTTGTCGATAAAGTCTGTCGGCAGAAGCACAAAGATGCCCTCTATCATAACCTTTTTTCCCAAAATCTACTTGAGTACGCTGATATTCCGTATCAAGAGAAGGGTCCGGAATAAAATTATCGCCACGAGTTGCCCCTTGCAGTCTAGTTTGATTATCGAATCGAAAAGCAACCCAACGGGAATGCTTCTTACTCTTATCGTATTCCATACTGAAAGAGGTTACTTTCTGCCCATTGAAAGTGGTGTAGTGTGTTACAAACACATCGTTTGCACCATTGCGGAGAGCAGGAAGTTCTACGATGCCGGTGGCAAAATTATTGGAGTCGTTATTATCATCTTTATCACAAGCAGCTAAAAGCAAACACAAACAAGCTACCCACACATTAATTCCTCTATACTTCATTTCCTTCTTCCTAAACATTAAATTATAATTAATCATTAAAAGATGAAAAGCTGCCACTCTTGTGGAGGGCAGCTTTCTTGTATCTTACAACTATTTTTTATTTCCCCACCTCTGTAATACTAGTTGGAGATTTCAATCCAGGAGTACTAAAATAGTTTTCCAAATTAGCCTGAATAATAACCTGTTTTCCAAGCTTGTCTGGATTAGTTTTCAATGCCCACGCTGTACGGATAGCCCCAGAAGGCAGCTGTACAGGAACCAGTTTACTAACTTCTGTCTCACCTTGTTTGTCAGCAATTACAATATTAGTATCTACACTAAAATTAGATGTTTGAATTTTACTCATCGCACCATCTGCAGCACCAACAATATAAGCCTTCACATAAAAAGGACCTTTCTGAGTACTATTAAGTGTTATTACATCTGCAGCAGAATATGGATGTGCTTCTGTTCCATCAGCATCACCCGGTTCAGGATCTCCACCTTCTCCTTTAACACCAATTAATCTAACATTATAAAGAAGTAATCCCATAGTATTATCAGTTCCAGTCGCTGAGAATTTTAATGTAGAATTTGCCGTACCTTGCACACTTAATTCCACCTGCATGTCGAAAAAGACATTCGCATCATTATTGTCTTTACTTACGACTTTACTTGCAGCTGTACCTTCTACACCATCCAGTGAAACCTTCAATACATTCAAATCAATAGAGTTTCCTGCACTAAACACATTGGCTCCCAATTCATACTTAACAATAAATTTACTATATTTTGATGCATCTATTCCTGAAATAGTGAACGTATGATCAAATTTGGCAGGAAACCATATACTATTAACTTTAGTTTGTTCTGTACGATTAGCTTCTGTCATATGTGCTTTAGCCCGAATATTACATTTTGGATCAGCTACTGTAAAAGTAAAATTAGCATTATCCCATCCCGTAAAATCAGCAACATTTGTATTCGCACCAACAACTGCACCAAAGGTCTCTGTAAAAACAGAATTCTCTTCCGGATCAGGTTCAGGAACCTCTCCACCACCTTGGCCTTTTCCTGCTTGAATATCATCCAAACGATAACTTAAAGCGTCTGTACTACTCGTGCTGGTATATTTGAATCCAACAAAACCTGTTTGACCTGCATAACTATCCAACTTAGCTTCCAATGATACCCACGTATTATCAGTTGTAGGCATACCATCAATTGTCAACTTATTAGATTCCATCTTACCGTTTACTAATTTCAAGAAGTAAACTTCCAAATTAGAGTTAGCAGCTGCTGTTGCATAATTATAAACTGCACACTTGAAAGAAACTGTCTTATCTGCAATTTCATCAACCTTGAAAGCTGGGGTTACAAACCAACATTCAAAACTACTACCTGAAGCATTGTAAGAAGTTGCTTGAATATATTTATCTGCATTAAAGACTTTTCCTTGCCAACGTCTGCCACCAATAACAGCTACATTATACCAATTTGCCAAAAGATAATCGTTATTATTTACTGCATCATCGAAAGTAGCAGAGAATGAATTCACAGGATTAGAATCATCCAGTCCGAGAGGATTATCCGGATCTGTTTCACCACTTCCACCAACATCTTTACCATCTAATGTCGCTGCAGTTGTACTCTTCACTCCCGGAAATCCATAGAATTTTTCCAATGAACCCTGGATAGCAAGAATATGTCCCAAATTAGTGGCATTTTCTGCAAGGTTTAATTTCGAATACAGCTCTGTTCCAGAACTTAATTGCACACAAACACAATTCTTTACATTTGTTTCTGTTGCACTAGCGGCTATCAACAAATTATTTTTCGCTGTAAATGGTGCTCCGAATTTCGCACTTCCAGAAGGATCTTCATAATTTTCTATAGCACCCACAATATATCCTTGCACCCAAGCTATGGAACCGTCTTGTTTCTGTTGTGCAGCTTCTATATTATATGGATTCTCTTTCGTACCATCACCCGTCAGTCCCGGAACATCACCTTCTCCCAATATATCATAAGGAGCCGGTACATCACTACATGAACTAAATGTGAACACTGTAAGCAGCGTCAAGAATAAAGCATTTAGAATCTTTTTCATAATTATATGTGTTAATTGAATTAATTATTTCGTTTGATATCGTTTAAAGTACGAACAACAACCTCCCATTGGTTATTGTAACGCAATAAAATACCTGTAATATTTACACTGCCCTGTGGCATCACTTCCATTGAAAAATTAGCATAAGCGCTGGTATAAAGGAATAAGTTACTTCCACTCTCCGTACCATCGGCATAAGTAAAATAACGTTTTACCGATCCCTCATCACCCGGAGCGTAAGTCGCAATTCCATCTGCTTCGGTAAGTTTCACATTTTTGAAGGTAACCAATACCGGAGCTTCTTTCAAGTTTATAGCAGCAAGTTCGGCAGGAGTAGTAATTTCAATCGGTGTCAATTCCGAATAGTATAACTTAGGTTCGTTTATCAAACGTACATGTTGTTTCCATACATATTCCGGCATACGTCCTACTGCATTATTATAAACAGTTCCGATCTGCGCCTGTTTACGATAGCTACCTATCTGCAAACCCTTACAGTCAATCACTACTTTCTGACCTACCGGGCAGAATGCATACAATCCGGTTGCATTAACACCAATAACGATCGCTCCTGTTTCATCTGCCACCACGAGCTTCTTATACAAGTTTCCACTTTCATCATCGCAGGTAATTACCCCTTCAATACGCGTTTCACCTTCGATAGTCGTATAAGTATCTTTGCTTGTATCGATGAAATCATTGTATTTCTCTTTCAACGCCGCTATTGAAATCGTACGTCCTTCCGGGATCGAGTTATTGCCATAAGCATTTCCCGTCACCGGATTATCATAGTTCTCACAGGAAGTGAGGCCTGCGCCACATAGCAGTAATCCGGTACATAATATAGATAGTAATTTCTTCATAATTGTTTCTTCCTTTCTTTTTGTTTTGGATTGATAACTACACATTCTTAAAATCTATAACCAATGTTCAAGAAAGCATTGAACGGGAATGCGTAGAAATACTTAGAATTCTTGGAAAACTTGTAAACACGTGCGTCACCGTCTTTGTAATTATCATCACGGTTTTGTTCGAAACCACCTGTACGCAAATCTGTATTGTTCAGGATATTAGTCAAACTTAAATTGAGACTAATGCTCTTTCCATTGCGCAAACGGATATATTTTCCAATAGAAGCATCCAACATAAATCCGCCATCCAGTTTCTCCTGACCCGGTACATTGAGAACCGGATTTCCGTTAGCATCTACACCAGCACCATTCTTATCCAATACACTGCCAAGACGACGATAGCTTGAGAAATCGATATATACACGATCATAATAATTTCCTGTCAAATTGAAGAACCAACCTTTTACGTTATAATCCAAAGCAAGACTATAAGCAGAAAGCGGAGTGCCATTGGCACGCATACCTTTAGCATAAACACGGTCGAGGTTTGACTCATTCTCACTTTCATACGTCAACACAGCATCCGGATTATTGGTATACTTAGCTTCGCTCCAAGTACCGATAGCTGTTAATGACAGCTCACTTGTCAATTTAAAGGTAGCAGCAGCTTCTATTCCCCAATGTTCCTTTTCAATACCGTTCATAGAAAGATAAGTGAAACGTGCTTCGCTATCGTTATAGAAAGCATCCATTTCTACTTGATTCTGGAAACGAGTGTAATAACCCGTCAAACGTCCCATCACCCAAGGAGTATTGAAGTTGTAAGTCAAATCACCACCAATGATACGCTCTGTTTTCAAATCTCTCACAAAATCGTTCTTAATACGCGGAGCGATGAAAGAATTGTAAGCCAGCGGTGCACGTTCTTCATATCCGGCATTCAACGTAAAGGAATGATTGCCATTGATAGCCCAATTCAGACCAGCTTTTATACCGCCTTCTAGGAACTTCGCCGTACCGCTACTACCTAGTGATTTCAATGGCGCACGTCCGTTTCTCATCAAGCCATCACGGAACATTTGTGTAGATCCGATTTTACCGGAAGCAAAATAATTTAATGATCCACCATTATTACCCTGATAACGTACCCATGCGCTCTGCTTATTCACATAGATGTTATAGTCATAACCAAATTTATCACCTTCACCAATACGACGGTTAGGATTATCGAGGTCATTCTGCACCATGCTGGAACTAGCGCCATGGTCACGTACTGCGAACTTGTCGACATCCGTATAAAGTTGTCCACCCAGCAAGTCTTTCATTTTCTTATAATGCATACCTTTGGTTGTATTCACTGCAATTCCGGCAACATAGCTATTGCGCTCATTCCATTGATGATTGAATACAGAACTTAAGTTGAAAGCTAACTGGTCGTCGTGACGTTCTTCCACATAATAAAGCGTCTCTTTACCTAATGCATTCGCTTGTTTATTGGCAAAATAAAGAGCATCCCAATCCAACTGACGATAAGCTTTATTATTCTTCCAATTATCAGTAACCTCATTAAACTGCTGCAGTTCATCGGCAGTAGGAACGGATTCCCACACGTCGAAGATAGAGCTAGGCAATTTTTTATAATAATCCGGACGCGGATCGGCTGCATTACCATTCCAGCCTAAAGCACTTTTACCATAATTGGAATATTTGAATCCGGCACTCGTCACCAGTTTCTTATTATCATCAATGGTGAAATTCCATGAAGCGATGGCTGATGGCTCGAACTGGCGTACAATACGCGCATTTCTTTTTTCTCCATTCTGATATCCCCAGTTCGGATTATAATAATGACTGTTTGCTAAATAATAGGCTTCTTCAGTTGCCGCCATTTGCTGCCCTCTCTCTGTAGGTGTTCCCCAAGTTGCCAAAGAAAGACTATGGCGATCATTGAATACTTTCTCTGCACCGAGGAAGTAAGAAAAAGAGTTGTACTTGATTCCTTCAATATTTCCCTCGTTACCCCAACGATATCCCAATGAACCGGTAAAGGCCCATCCATTATTCATCAGACCTGTAGAATAAGTATACATTCCACGCAAGATATAGTTGCGGTTACTACCTGATAAGGTGAGTTTTGAACCGGCCGCATATTGGCTGGCACGTAAATTGATATTGGAAGCTCCCCCTATGGCTCCGAAAGTAAAGTTGTTAATTTCAAAAGGACCGATCCCCTCCTTATTACGGGTAGCATCGTTTAATCCTCCTATTAATCCGTAACTGAAACGTCCTGTTTCTGCATCATTAAACTGTACCCCATTGATATACATGTCACTATACTGGGAATCATATCCCCTCACACGAAATCTCATTGGGCTAAACAGATAACCTACATTTGACAGATAAACATCATTGTTAGAAGTGACCAATGCAGATGTGCTCTGTGCTGCATCATCATCCTCATTCAATTGTGATTCTGTAAACATGAAAGAAGCATTGTCCTCACGGGCGTTTTGCTTTGCCTTTTGCTGAGCAAAAAGTGCTGGCATTAAGCAAAATAGCACGATCGCTAACCCTAGTCGTTGTTTCATAATTTAATTTATATTAATGTTAATTGGTCTTTCGCTTTGCAATACAAATGAAATAAGCTGTTACGCAAAATAACAAAGAATTTTATAAATAACAATGTTTTTTACAAAAAAAGTAACTCGTAAGGGTGGGTTTTTCGTTTTCTTTTTAGATATTTGTCATACAAATGACAAATTACCCACTTTTAAAATCAATTTCAAAGATGAAAAAAAGCTTAATGACTTTAGGTGTACTCGCTCTTTTCGTCCTCATGGCCTATGGACAGGAAAAGAAATTTGCCCTCTACAGTGTAGCGTTCTACAATATGGAGAATTTGTTTGATACCATTCACGATGAAGGTAAGAATGACTACGAGTATCTTCCTAACGGTACTAATCAGTGGAATACGATGAAGTATAAGGCTAAGCTGAAAAACATGTCGGAAATATTAAGCCTGTTAAGTACCGACAAGTTGCCAATGGGTCCCGCCATTATCGGCGTTTCTGAAATCGAAAATTACAGAGTATTGGAAGACATACTGAAGCAACCGGCTTTAGCAGACAGAGGGTACCGATATGTTCACTACGAAGGAGAAGATCAACGTGGTGTGGACTGTGCTTTCTTCTATAATCCCAAATTGTTTGAACTGACAAATAGTAAACTCGTACCTTATGTATATATCAATGATACAGTGCATAAGACACGTGGCTTCCTGATTGCCAGCGGCAATATCGCAGATGAGAAAATGCACTTTATCGTCAATCACTGGCCTTCGAGAGCTGCCGCTTCTCCAGCACGTGAACGCGCAGGAGAACAAGTTAGAGCTATCAAAGATTCACTGTTAAGGGAAGACTCCGCAGCCAAAATTGTTATCATGGGGGATATGAACGATGACCCGATGGATAAAAGTATGGCTGTAGCACTTGGAGCTAAACGGAAACCTGTTGATGCAGGTCCTACAGACTTGTACAATCCATGGTGGGATACTTTGAAGAAAGGATATGGAACTCTGATGTACAAAGGTAAATGGAATTTGTTCGATCAAATTGTATTCACCGGAAATTTGTTGGGCACTGACCGCAGTACACTGAAATTCTATAAACATGAAATCTTCAGCCGTGATTTTATGTTCCAAAAAGAAGGAAAATATAAAGGATATCCTAAACGGACACAGGCAGGTGGTGTATGGCTAAACGGATATAGCGATCACTTGCCTACTATTATTTATCTAATTAAAGAAGTGAAATGACAAAAGCATTATTTAAACTATTCATCCTGTTCATAACTTGTAGCACTGCAATCTCATGTAGTGAACAGGATTCGCCTGAACTTCCAGACAACTCAGGCAATACCAATCAAGGAATTGCCTCTATTGACCAAACACAAATCAATGCCAATGGAGGCGGATTTATCATTCGTGTAAAAGCTGATGGCACATGGCAGGCTTCAAGTAGTGAGACTTGGTGTACATTGAGTAGAACATCCGGCAATGGAAATGGCTCTATCAGTGGATATATGAAAGCAAATACCGGAGCTGAACGAAGTGTCATTATTACAATCACAGCCGGAAAAGAGGAGGCCAAATTCACACTCAAACAATTAGCAGGCAATGGTTCAAATCCTGATCCTGATCCGGACCCTAATCCATCAGGGTATGCAGGAAGAATCGAAATTCCTAAACTGAAAGGTGGAAGCATGAACATTTTTCATACCTGGACAACTACAGAGAATGGAAAAAAGACTGTCACTTACAGTTATGAATACGATTGTACGAAAAAACATGTACGTTGGGTAGCATTGACTTTTGACAATGTGACTTCTCAAAAGAATGTGGATCGTAAAGACGATTATAAACCAGATACTAATATTCCGGCACAATACAGGACTGACAAACAAGACTACTATTCACCGTATAATAGAGGACACATGGTAGCTTCAAGTGACAGATTATATAGCCGTGAAGCAAATAGTCAGACATTCTATTATTCTAATATCAGTCCGCAACTAATAACCGGATTCAACCAAGGTGGAAGTACTTGGGATGCGATAGAGAACAAAGTACAGGAGTGGGCAAAGGTGTCAAATCCTCAAGATACAACTTACATTGTGAAAGGAACATCCATAGATTATGCAATACTGGAAACAGGTACGTATGGTGTCAAGATACCTAAATATTACTTCAGTACAATCTTATCTTACAAGAATGGACAGTACAAAGCTATTGGATTTTATATAGAGCACAAAAGCGACAAATCAAAAAATATTAAAGCATGTGCAAAATCTATCGATGAGTTAGAATCCATAACCGGGCTTGATTTCTATCATAATCTACCTGATGAGATCGAGACAGCAGTAGAAGCAAATTACAAAGAGAGCGACTGGTCTTGGTAAAGGCTCTTTCTACAAATATCCCTATCTATTAATATCAAGTAAAAATAGATAGGGATATTTTTATGGAATTATATACATGAGCATTTTATTCTAAAATAAATCTAAGAATCTATCTCGTCCATACAAATAACAGTTGTTTTATACCTAAAAGCCTCTTTAAATATAGAAGAACAGCAACAACACGAGATTACAAGCAATCACTACACCAAATCCTCCCAGAATCCAAGGACGAAGTTTACTTCCCTTCCCAGCAAAGAATAAAGCATAGAACATGTTTACCATTATATTACTGATGATAGCCTGCATACTACAAGCAGTAATTATCAATGCAGCAACGCTACCCGTATTTTGCAATAAGTTTAATATGAAAGGAGTGATATCACTAAAACCGGATACAAAAGAAAGGAGATTCAATCCGCCTGTACCTGCATAAACAAGTGTATAATGAGTTAAGAAAGTAAATATAACAAAGAGTACGGCAAAAATCAAAGCAACTTTAAATTCCAACGGATTGCTGCTATCATCCTCTTCCTCTTCAACAGGCTGGTCGTTGGAACGCTTTTGACGGGAATGAATAAACCAGGCCACAATAGCTGCCACCACTGCCATAGTCAATAGATACGGATAAATAGACAAGAAGATTTCTCGACTGAAAATAAGTATCAATATCATAAAGCGCAGAAACATCATGCTGATAGCCAATAACATGGCAGCAACATAATCAGTGGCTTCTTGCTCCGAGGCTTTCCGGCTTTTACGGGCAAGCACCGAGATAGTAGCCGTACTGCTATATAATCCGCCGATAATACCGGAGACTAATGTTCCGGATTCATGGAATACATATCGCTTTAATAAATAAGAAAGATAAGAAATACCGGATACCACCACTGTTGCCAGCCAGATAGAATAAGGAGTGAGATTTACATCCGGGATCAAATTCTTATGTGGAAGCATCGGCAAGATAATACCACTGATAGCTAGGAACTTTGCCAACGTAATCATTTCATCATTCTTCATTCGTTGCGCAAATTCCGTAAAAGTATGTTTGAGCTCGGTCAGCAGAAGCACTGTCACGACCACCATGACATAAAACCAGGAAGGTTGGGTAGCTACGATAGGCGCCATACAATAAGTAATCAGAGCTATAATAATGGTAGTCACGCCAAAGACGTGAAATTGCGATTGCTTTACATAGTAGTTTAATCCCAATAGTAATCCCAACACGGCTCCGCCTCCCATAAATAAACGCATATCCGTAGGGTCGAGTATATAAAGCAAGTAACCCAGTATACCGATAAAAGTAAAAGTACGGTCGGTTCCGAAAAGAGTAGTCTCACCCTCACGTTTCAGACTGATTCGACGCTGCGAAAGTCCGATTAGTAATGAAAACAAAGTAACTAAAACAAAAGTAACCAATTCACGCGGCACATAACCGTATAACTGTTCCATATCCATACACTGCTCTCTTTTTTATACTAAGAACAAATATACGGTTTATTTGTTAACGTTCACCACGTTTTATACGGTTTTTTCATTAGCTGTGAGTTATAGTAGCGTATATCTCCGGTTACCTCCTCACCAATAAAACCGGGTTTCACAAAAACCTCATCTTCTGACTCAAGCTCTACTTCAGCCACGATAAGACCTTCATTCTCACCATAAAATTCGTCGACTTCAAATATATGCTTGCCACTGCGCACCAAATAACGGGTCTTGTCAATGATCCCCGGTTCGCAAAGTTTCATCAATTCTTCCGCTTCTGATAAAGGCAGTTCCTTTTCCCACTCATAACGGCTGGTACCGGAAGCATTAGAGGCTCCCTTTATCGTCAAATACCCCTTATCATCCCGAACACGAACCCGAACAGTACGCCCACGAGCACTACTGATATACCCTTGTACAATGCGACTCTGCGCAAAAGCCAAAGATTTGAATTCACCGGTAACCAAAAATTTACGTTCTATTTCTTGTGCCATGACACAAAGATAATTAAAATAGTTGATAGTTGATAAATGATAGTTGATAGTTATTAGTCAGTATCTATCAACTATCATTTAGAATCTCGTCATGAATTCAATCACGATTTTATCCCGTTCCGATTCTTTAGGGATTCCGGAGTTCTTATAGAAATATTTTTCGAAATTCAGCCGGAGGTCGGCAATGAAGGCTTTGGAAAGACTTAATGTGATTCCACCTGTCACACGATGGCGAGCATAATCATTTATAATCAGGGCTTTTGTCGTTTCATCCATTTTGCCATCACTATGGTCGGTCATCATATCATAGCGAGCCAGGAAAGAAATTTTATTGAATACCTTTTTCAATGGCAAATCGTAATTAATAAAGCTATTCACTGCATGAACATCTTTGAATGTTTCATGCCCGTACATTTTATATAAATATTCCGCTTCAATATGAAAACGATCATTCTGATAATAAATACCGGCATCATACATATTAATACGCACATTTTCCGGTTTTATCATTTGGGTGCTGAGTGTCAGATTCCAGTTCTTATTAGGTAATAGCTGTGCTTTTATGGAATAATTCAGCGTTTTGTGCCATTCCTTTTGATTGGTCAAACCGGAGCCGTTAAATAATCCTCCTTCAAGGATAAAAGGGAAGCCACCTTTATTCGTATAGCCAGCCGTAAAACCAACGTCACGCACATTTCCTACTTGTTTAGCTATGAATGAGCGATTTGCAAAATACTGTTGATGTGGTGAACGGTGAGCGTCTATTGTGAAAGGAACGCGCATCTGACCAATCGTAAAATTCAGGTCTTTCACCGGAAAAATACGTGCATACGCATCGAGCATCTTGATAGAGCCTTCATCGGAAAGGTCGATTTCCGCTTTATAAGCAACTATCGGATGCACATTTCCCGAAACACTGAAGCGTGCATTACGTACTTCAAAACGGCTTTCACTTGTTTCTGTCTGGTATTCGTACTTTCCCCGGATTGTTCCGTGAATCTCCGGCAGATAATCCTTAAACTCCATGGTCTGCTTATCCAGCATCTTACCATCCCCTGCATCTTCTTTTGCCTGTCCAAAGGCCATTGTCGCCAGCAAAAGCATAACGACGGTTGTTGTGATTCTACTCATTTCAGTTGTCTGCTACTAAATTCACGGCAAAAGTACAACTGTGAGGATACACGGAGATGACAAATTAACTACGGGAAAATGACAAAAAAGTTACATTTATATTACAGAGAACACAAATGCATTACAAAACAAAGAGTTCGCCACAAATTACGCAGATTAACACAGATCGGATTTGATATTTATCCTATCAATAACCAAACAATCTGGGTTAACCGTATAATTTGTGGCGAACTTATCAGCCGAAAAAGGAAAATGCGATCAGCATAATCAATGCCAAAATAATTAATGAGACGAACACTATTTTGACAACCTTCTGGGCTTGTTCTTCTTCTTTCTTACTAATTGCTACTTTTTTCTTCACCTTACCCATAATAGTTAGCTTTAAAGTTCAACGCTAACAAAGTAAGTACAAATCTATTAACTTTCCAAAAATAACTCTTGCTAATTTTATTTTTTATGATTCTTGTGAAGAAAACTCCATCAAATAAGCTTTGATAAAACCATCTATTTTGCCATCCATCACGCCGTTCACATCCGAGGTTTGATAGTTGGTACGGTGGTCTTTCACACGACGGTCATCAAATACGTAGCTTCGGATTTGAGAACCCCATTCGATTTTCTTCTTACCGGCTTCCACCTTCGCCTGTTCTGCCATACGGTGCTGCAGTTCCTTATCATATAAGATAGAACGTAACTGACGCATTGCATTCTCACGGTTCTTCGGTTGGTCACGGGTTTCGGTATTCTCGATCAGGATTTCTTCTTCCTCACCGGTATAAGGGTCTTTATACTGATAACGCAAACGGACACCGGACTCCACCTTATTCACATTCTGTCCACCGGCACCACCGCTTCGGAACGTATCCCAAGAGATATTGGCAGGCAAAATATTAACTTCAATACTGTCATCTACCAACGGAGTAACAAACACAGAAGCAAAAGAGGTCATACGTTTACCCTGCGCATTGTAGGGAGAAACACGGACCAAACGGTGCACACCGTTCTCTCCTTTCAAATAACCATAAGCAAAGTCACCTTCGATATTGATAGTACAGGTCTTGATTCCGGCTTCATCCCCTTCCTGAAGGTTGGCAATGGTAGCTTTATAACCGTTCGTCTCGGCATAACGCAGATACATACGCATCAGCATGGAAGCCCAGTCCTGACTTTCCGTACCACCGGCACCTGAATTGATTTTCAGCACACAATCCATCTGGTCGGCTTCATCACGAAGCATATTTTTGAGTTCGAGTGCCTCTACCGCCTCACTGGCTTTTGCATAAGCAGCATCTACATCTTCCTCAGTCACCAGTTCTTCTTTATAGAAATCAAATGCCAGTTCGAGTTCGTCTGCCAGCGTTTTGAGTTCGTTGTAACCCTCAATCCACTTTTGCAGGTCTTTCACCAGTTTCATTTGAGCTTCGGCTCTCTTCTGGTCATCCCAGAATCCCGGAGCTTGTGTTCTTAATTGCTCTTCTTCGACTTGAATTTTCTTCCCGTCGATGTCAAAGATACCTCCTCAGCGCATCAGTGCGCTCTTTCACGTCTTTAAGTTGTTCAATAGTAATCATTTGATTTACAATTTTATTATTTACAAATTTCAGATATCGGGGACAAAGATAAGCAAAATTCTGCTACCTTTGTTTTTGTTATTAAAATGTTGTCATATCATGAACAAACGATTGAAACTTTCTTGCTTATCACTCTTCCTGGCATTAGTGATTTGCAGCTGTAGCTCACAAAAGAAGTATAGCTACGAAACAGTGCCCAATGACCCGCTAAAAGCCCGCATTTACACACTGGACAACGGACTAAAGGTTTACCTCACCGTAAACAAGGAAACTCCGCGCATACAAACATTTATCGCAGTAAGAGTGGGCGGGAAGAATGACCCGGCAGAAACGACGGGACTTGCCCATTATTTCGAACATCTGATGTTTAAAGGCACCGACAAGTTTGGCACACAAGACTACGCGACCGAAAAGCCTCTGCTGGATGCAATCGAACAACAGTTCGAAATTTATCGTAAGACTACAGATGAAGCGGAACGTAAGGCGATCTACCACACCATCGACAGCCTTTCTTACGAAGCTTCCAAGTATGCTATCCCTAATGAATATGACAAATTAATGGCAGCCATCGGATCTACCGGCAGCAATGCTTATACCTGGTATGACCAGACGGTCTATCAGGAAGACATTCCTTCCAACCAGATAGAAAACTGGGCGAAGATTCAGGCAGATCGTTTTGAAAACAATGTGATTCGTGGTTTCCATACTGAATTGGAAGCTGTATATGAAGAGAAAAATATGTCACTCACCCGTGACAACAGCAAAGTGCAGGAAGCTATTTTTTCTTCTCTTTTCCCCAAGCATCCTTATGGAACGCAGACTGTGTTAGGTACACAGGAGAACCTGAAGAATCCTTCTATCACGAACATTAAGAACTACTATAAACAATGGTACGTGCCTAATAATATGGCAATCTGTATGTCCGGCGATTTAGACCCGGATGCAACGATTGCATTAATCGATAAATATTTTGGTGGATTGAAACCCAATCCGGAACTTCCGAAACTGGACTTGCCGAAAGAGGCGCCAATCACGCAACCTGTTGTAAAAGAGGTGTTAGGTCCGGATGCCGAAAGCGTTGCACTGGCTTGGAGATTCCCCGGTGTATCCGACAAAGACTTTGAAATCCTGCAAGTCGTTTCGCAAGTATTATACAATGGAAAGGCAGGACTTATCGACCTTGACCTGAACCAGCAGCAGAAAGTGTTGAATAGCTACGGTTACCCGATGGGACTGGCAGATTACTCTGCATTGCTGTTAGGAGGACTTCCCAAACAAGGACAAACACTGGAAGAGGTAAAAGACTTGCTACTCAGCGAAATCAAGAAGCTCCGTGCCGGAGAGTTCGACGAGAAAATGCTGGAAGCGAACATCAACAATTTCAAACTCGGTGAACTGCAAAACATGGAAAGCAACGAAGGACGTGCCGATATGTTTGTCAACTCATTTATTAACGGCACAGACTGGAAAAATGAAGTTACTGCCATCGACCGCATGGCCAAACTGACCAAAGAAGACATCGTAGCGTTCGCCAACAAATACCTGAAAGAAGATAATTATGCCGTTATCTACAAAAAGCAAGGAAAAGACCCGAACGAAAAGAAGATGACGAAACCGGAGATTACTCCTATCATAACCAATCGTGATGTAGCCAGTCCGTTCCTTGTGGAGGTACAGGAAAGCGCAGTTAAACCGATTGAGCCTGTGTTCCTCGACTATCAAAAGGATATGAGCCAATTAAAGGCAAAATCGGATATTCCGGTTCTTTACAAGCAGAATGTAGCCAATGACCTGTTCCAATTGATTTATGTCTTTGATATGGGAAACAACCATGACAAAGCTTTGGGAACAGCATTCGATTATCTCGAATATCTCGGTACTTCGGACATGACACCGGAAGAACTGAAAAGTGAATTCTATCGCCTGGCTTGTACTTTCTATGTTTCTCCGGGTAACGAACGCACGTATGTCGTACTTTCCGGACTGAATGAGAATATGCCTGCTGCCGTACAATTATTCGAAAAGCTACTGGCAGATGCGCAGGTTAATAAGGAAGCCTATACTAATATGACCAGCGATATACTGAAAGCCCGTTCGGACGCCAAACTGAATCAGGGACAGAACTTCTCCCGTTTGATGAGCTTTGCCATGTACGGTCCCAAATCCCCTGCCACCAATCTACTGACGGAGGCGGAACTGACAAATATGAATCCACAGGAACTGGTAGACCGGATTCACAATCAGAACAGCTACAAGCACCGTATTTTATACTACGGCCCAAGCAGCAGCAAAGATTTACTGGCTACCATCAACCAATATCATCAGGTTCCGGCAGCCCTGAAGGATATTCCTGCCGGAAACGAGTATGCTTATCTCGAAACTCCCGTTACTAAAGTTCTAGTAGCTCCTTATGACGCCAAGCAAATATACATGGCACAGATATCCAATCTCGATAAGAAGTATGATCCTGCCATTGAACCTATCCGCGCATTATATGATGAATACTTCGGAGGGGGCATGAACTCTATCGTCTTCCAGGAAATGCGTGAAACACGTGGATTGGCTTATTCCGCCTGGGCTAGCATAATGCCGCCGAGCTACTTGAAGTATCCCTATGTACTACGTACACAGATTGCCACGCAAAACGACAAAATGATTGATGCCGTCACTACATTTAATGACATCATCAATAATATGCCGGAATCCGAAGCTGCTTTCAAACTGGCTAAAGACGGATTAACCAACCGTCTGCGCACCGAACGTATCATCAAAGGTGACATTATCTGGAGTTATATCAATGCACAAGATTTAGGGCAAAACGTAGACCCGCGCATCAAGCTCTACAACGACATACAGAACATGTCGCTAAAAGATATTGTCGATTTCCAAAAGCAATGGGTAAAAGGACGTACGTATGTTTATTGCATCCTGGGAGATAAGAAAGATTTGGAGCTGGATAAATTGAAAGCTGTAGGTCCTATTGAAGAATTGACCCAAGAACAGATTTTCGGATACTAAAAAGAAACGAACCGGCCATAAATAATTAGCAGGTGTCAAAGCCCCCCCTAAACACAAAGTTTACCCCTGTTACAAATTGAACTGTAACAGGGGTAATACTTTTAAAGAGAGCTCCAATACACTCTTTATTGTTTCCGATTTATCATTTACGGTTTATCGTTTCATTTTTAACGATAAACCGCTTATCGCCTATTTCTCACTTTCTTCGTACATCTTCTCTATCTGCTCACTATAATTCTTGGCAACCACCGCCCGTTTCAGTTTCAGTGTATTAGTCAATTCTCCACGTTCCATGCTGAATGGCTCAGGCAGTAAAGTGAAACGTTTGATTTGTTCATAGTGCGCAAATTGTTGCTGAAGTGTATCGATCCGGGCACGGAACAATCCTACAATCTTCGGATGCTGCAACAGTTCCGTCATATCCTTATATTCAATACCCTTTTCTTTGGCATACTCTTTCACAAATCCATATACAGGAACAATCAGAGCCGAGACAAACTTACGTTGATCGGCGATAATGGCAATCTGGTCGATATAACGGTCAATGACCAACTTCGTTTCCAAAGCTTGCGGAGCGACGTATTTGCCGTTTGATGTTTTGAATAAATCTTTAATACGTTCCGTCAGGAAAAGCTGTCCATTTTTAAAGTAACCGGCATCACCTGTATGGAACCAGCCATCCGGCTCAATAGCGGCAGCTGTGGCTTCCGCTTTTTTGTAATAGCCTTTTGTGATCGTCTTACCCCGAAGCAGGATTTCATTGTCTTCACCGATTTTCACTTCAATCCCCGGCAGTACAACACCTACCGAACCGATATCATAGCCAACCGGCAGTGTACAAGATACAGTAGCCGTAGATTCCGTCAGTCCATATCCTACCACCATATTGATTCCTACCGAATGAACGAATTCATTAATCTCATCGGGAACGGCAGCACCGGCAGTCGGGAAAAAGTTACCATTCTCAATACCGATTGTTTTTTTCAGCAAAGAATAGATAGTCTTTTCGTAAAACTTATATTTCAGTTGATTCATCACCGGAGGAGTCTTTCCCAGACGCAGATAATCCAGATTATGGATTCTACCTACCCGGATAGCATCCAGCATCAGTGCCTTCTTCAACCCGGTTGTTTCGTTTATTTTTTCCTGTACCCCTGCATACACCTTCTCCCAAAAACGGGGAACACTGCACATCAGTGTCGGGCGAATTTCCTTAATGGTTGTTTGTATATCTGCCGGACGGAGATTGATACAAATCTGCACTCCTTTATGAATACAGAGATAACACCATGCTTTCTCAAACACGTGTGTTAATGGAAGGAAGTTCATCGATACATCCTTATCCGACATCGTCGTCAAACGGTCATCATGTGTATGAAACTGTTCCAGATAACAAGAATGATGAAGCATAACCCCTTTCGGTTCCCCCGTTGTGCCGGAAGTATAGAGAATATTTGCCAAGTCATCATAAGAAGCCCGCTCCGTACGTTCTTCTACCGTATCATTATGAGGCAATCCCTCTCCCGTCGCCATAAATTCATCAAAATAGATAGATGATACGTCACGAGGGTCTTTTACCACCGAACGGTCAAAGATTATCAGTTGTTGCAAAGAAGAACAGAAACCAAAGATACTGAAAGCGGCATCATACTGGTATTGCTCACCGACAAAAAGAAAACGAATCTGCGCATCATTAATGATATATTGCGCCTGCGCAGGTGAACTCGTTGCATAAAACGGAATGGTAACCGCCCGGTTGGCAAATGCACCAAAGTCTACATAGAACCATTCGGGTTTATTCTGTGAAAATATACCGATATTCTCTTGTTCTTCCACTCCCAATGCCACGAAAGCATTAGCTGCTTGCCGTACTGTTCCGGAGAACTGCTTCCATGAAATAGGAATCCATTGAGCTGTCTCATAGTCACGGTATTTTAAGGCTACCTTGTCGCCATATTTTTCGGCCTGACGATGGACCAGGACAGATAAATGATGATAAGTCATACTCTTTGTATTAGTAAATATGGTACAAAGGTATTAGTTTTATTTGAAACTATTGCTCAAAACGACTATCTTTGTGCAAATATTAAGGTATAGATAAAAGATTTGCACTATGAAATATGATATTCCGTATATGACAACAGAGGCTGTAAGCCTGCTTAAATCACTGATTAGTATTCCTTCAATCAGCCGGGAAGAAACCCAAGCTGCGGATTTCCTGCAAAACTATATTGAAATGGCAGGTATGCAGACGGGACGTAAAGGAAACAATGTATGGTGCTTTAGTCCGATGTTTGATCTGAAGAAGCCGACTATTTTACTTAACTCCCACATAGACACAGTGAAACCTGTTAACGGTTGGCGGAAAGATCCGTTCACTCCACGTGAAGAAAACGGTAAGTTATATGGATTAGGAAGTAACGATGCCGGTGCCAGCGTTGTTTCGTTATTACAGGTGTTCCTGCAACTATGTCGCACTTCACAGAAATATAATCTGATTTATCTGGCCTCTTGCGAAGAAGAAGTTTCAGGTAAAGATGGAATTGAGAGTGTATTACAGGGGCTCCCTCCTGTTTCGTTCGCCATAGTAGGTGAACCTACAGAGATGCAACCTGCCATTGCCGAGAAGGGATTAATGGTACTAGATGTTACTGCCACAGGTAAGGCGGGACACGCAGCGCGTAATGAAGGAGACAATGCTATTTACAAAGTATTAGATGATATTGCCTGGTTCCGTGACTATCGTTTTGAGAAAGAGTCACCCTTGTTGGGTCCCGTGAAGATGAGTGTCACTGTTATCAATGCCGGTACACAACACAATGTGATTCCCGATAAATGTACTTTCATCGTCGATGTCCGGAGTAACGAGCTTTACTCAAATGAAGAATTGTTTGCTGAAATCAAAAAGCATATTTCCTGTGAAGCCCAAGCTCGTTCATTCCGCCTCAATTCTTCACGAATTGACGAAAAGCACCCATTTGTACAGAAAGCTATGAAGTTAGGACGCGTTCCTTTGGGTTCTCCAACATTGTCCGACCAGGCACTAATGTCCTTCCCATCGGTAAAAATTGGTCCGGGCCGTTCGTCACGTTCACACACGGCAGAAGAATATATCATGTTAAAAGAAATAGAAGAAGCTATCGGACTTTATTTAGAGTTATTGGACGGACTTCTGATTTAATAAAAGTCATTGGTGAATTGATAATTGTTATCCTATTATATAGTTCTCAACTATCAATTC
Source organism: Bacteroides celer (assembly GCF_002632415.2). NCBI lineage: Bacteria > Pseudomonadati > Bacteroidota > Bacteroidia > Bacteroidales > Bacteroidaceae > Bacteroides > Bacteroides celer. Next base: position 5,454,092 of record NZ_CP178209.1, read on the forward strand.
ACCCATACAATAAAAACAAAGCAACGATTATTCAAACAACTTCGATAAAGCTTCCTCCAGTTTTTCACCCCTTAAATTTTTGTCTATAACAATTCCCGTAGGATCTACAAGGAAAGTTCTGGGTATAGCATAGATACCATATATATCAGAAGCATCCACATCCAACAATTGTACCCAATTCATTCCAAGTTCTTCAACAGCAGCCCGCCAAGGTTTCAGTTTCCGATCTGTGGATATGCTAATCACCTCAAATCCCTTAGAAGCATATTTTTCATAAGCAGCTTTCACATTGGGCATTTCATGCCGGCAAGGTCCACACCATGAAGCCCAAAAGTCAATCAAGACATATTTTCCCTTACCCACATAATCAGACAAGAGCTTCATGTTGCCAGCATTGTCTTTCACTTTAGCATCCGGAAAACGTTCGCCAATCTTTATCTTGGCATCCATCTCCTGCCGTTTCTTTTGTTCTTCACGCTGTTCCGGAGTCATTTTATTTTCAAGTTCCGCCTTCATTCGGAGCTCTGCTTGGTTCTTCTTTTCCACAATATTTCTCACCAAATTATTTTGTGAAAACATAGGCGAAGCTTCTTTCATCAGAATCTTCATATCATCAAAAGGCATCATCATACCTCCAACGGAGAAAAGATATACCCCCACTATACTATTCTTATAATCCTTTATACAATGTGATACTGAATCCATTTGTGCAAGAAATTTCTTCTCTATTTTATCATATCTTGCTCTAAATGCAGTATCATTCACCATCTTATCAGCAAATTCTTCAGATTTCATTCCAGTCATTAACTTATAAATACTATCTGATGTTTTCAACATATTATCCATTATTAGCTGCATACGATTTAAAGCTATATTCAATGAATCATTTAGAGGCGTTCCCCCTCTCTTATTCGCAGCAATATTTACTGATATTTCTCCTTTTTCGAAAATCAACGGATAGGTTTCTCCATCCATATCCTTGATGATTGCAATATCCGGCATCTGATGTACACCAGAAAAAGAGAACTTACCTTTTTCCACTGTTGTACTGTCCCAAACGACTTCTTTAGCTTGCTCTCCATCTCCCATCAGGCATAAATACAACAATTGATTATTCAATTCCTCATCAGCAATACCTCGGATAGAGAATTTCTCTTGGGCAGAAGAAAATATAGCAATAGCACAAAACGTGCATAAAATCATAATTCGTTTTCTCATACGGAATAAGTTTATATCAAAAAAACAGTTCACACTCATGTTCAATACCCGCTATTGTCATTTCAAATTCTAATAATCATTTGAACTAATAATAGATCTTCTTATTTTTCTTATCGGAAACGACCTGATAATCCTTCACCTTTACATTAAAATATGATTTAGACTTTCCATCATCATTAGAAGGCAACTGTTCTTTATCTTTTTTGTGCGGCAACTCAAGAATATCTATTTCTTTCACACTCTTCTTCAGTTTCGGGAATAAAAGACTGATATAAATATATTTATGATTAAATCCTTTGACAGCCAACAGCCTACCCATCGGAGCTCCACCATCATATCCTCGTACATTATACTCATCGCCACTTTTCTTATCGATAATCTTAAATCCCGGACTATAATACAACCATTGCCAGTCCCAATAAATAGGTTGTATGAATGTCACTTTAGTATCATTCTTTCTCCTTTCAATCGAATATAAAGAAGGAGTTGTAGACCTCCCATTCTCATACGCTTTCTCATACACTTCTTCAGGAACTATAACTAGACTATCGCTTGGAAGCATATAGGCTTGTGCATATAATTCTTTATCACGCTTCTGCTTTTGCTCATATTCTTTCAACCGCTGTTCACCTCTTTTTACTCGTTCACTTTTCTCCGGCATTACCTCTTTGGACATCTCTGTATGGAGTTGCTGCACTAACAACGGCGTTGTCTCACGCATAACAACCAATGAAGCCTCTTTATATTTTTTACCTACGGGAGATTCATAAAATGCAGCAACAGCTTTTAATTCTTCCAATGTTAAATGCTTCTCATAAACAGGCATATACATTTCAAACACCTTATTTTCTACTTTCTCTTTCCAGTTCTTAGAGAACTCATTCCAATAAGCCTCATCCTTTTTCGGCGCATTCAATTTCATTATAGATGATAATCTCTGGAGAAAGTCATCCGTAGTAGCCGAAGCACCGGAAAGTACCATAATCTTTTTCAACGTTTCTTTGTACTCATCTGTCGCATTTGTTTTTTGTGCAGAAGCTGGTAAAATTAAAGTAAACAGTGCAATTATGCACATCATTACTTTGGGAAGGAAAATGTTTTTCATAATTATCTGATTTTATTTATTTTGATTCCATATTTTATTTTGCATTTCCTACAAAGATACACATTAAATCTATATCATTTAATAGAATAGTACAATCAATGAGGCTACTATCCGGCTGCCCTGCAATGTATAGATAAACGAAATATCCCCTATTCATCCCTAATTATAACATTCATCCCCCTCTCTTATCAAAATGGCTTTGAACAATTCATTTCATCTTTTGATATGATATTATTATCTTTTTCTCACATACTTCGTTCATTTTTCGTAATTAACGCTATCTTTGCAATAGGTCGCTAAATCTACATAAGACTTTTAAAATACATAATATACGAATATGAAAAAGATTTTATTTTTATATATCATTCATCTAGGATTTGCCCTACAACCCATACAAATTCAAGCTTGTTGTCTCGACAATGAGGCTGTTCTCGCCAATGGGACTGCCATTATTCTACAATCACCTAAAGTGGACAATACCAAAACCATTCAGTTCATCAAAGATTTCTACGCAAACTACGTTTTTGGAGCAAAGAATTATGTTCCGGCAGTAAAAAAGCATTGTACAGCCAAATTGCAAAAGCAGCTGAAAGATAACTACGAGTATGACGGCGAAGGATATGCGATATGGAACTTCCGAACAGGTATGCAAGACGGACCAAGCGACATATCTAAAGTAACATCAGTAACTGCATTGGGAAATGGTTTATACAAGGTCAATTTCATTGATATGGGAATAAAGGGTAACCGTACTTTGAAAATTATCGACGTAAACGGGACACTGAAGTTCGATGCTATTAAATAATCCCCTCTAAGCAGATATATTATCAATTTAACAGATAACTAAAAAAGCCTTACTATTCAATCAAACAATGAAAGTAAATCATCTATAAGACTACATCCTTCACCGCTTTCACCTTCTTCCTGAAACCTCCACCCAAAGCAGGAAAGCGGGTGAAAGCGACCATGAAAAGCCCTTCCATCCTACTTTCAAAGGTTTCACCTACACACTTCAAATAGTTCCGCTTACCGCCGGAGCACATCACGAGACACCCCGTAATAACCTGCTGAAGCCACATAAATCGGCTGCATACGTTTGCCGATATTTTTCAATTTACCTTCTTCCAGCAATCGCCGGAGATGACGATTCGCCGTAGTCCGTGTCATGCAGCATACCTCCTGAAAATCGTAGCGAAGCATTACGTCATGATCTGCGAAATATTCCTTCAGCCGCATATCTATCTCTACTGCCGACAAGGATTCCGAATGGCGTGCATACTTGCTCCGGCTGACTTTGGCACCTCTAAGTTCTCCCCGCAAACGGGCATCAGGACGAAAACCGATTGTTTTCAACTCCATTTTCAACCATTTGTTCTTAGTGCTGCGAGTCACTTTTTGTGTACTCCGCAAGATTGGAGCAAAATAGCCAAGTCCTTCAATATGCACCTCACGCCCCTCGCGCAGTTCTTCACCACAAATCTGGGCAAGCATCTCGAACGCATTTTTTACATCACCTACGGAAAGCGAACTGCGTCCGTGAATCATCCGGCACAGTTTATCCGTTCCCACCTTACCATTCAAAAAAATGCGGGGATGCAAACCTTTCTCTTCCGAATCGTCGGACTCACCGGGATTCTCATACCAATCGTAAAGTATAGCCATTAGTAGTTAACGTTTTGATAGTGAATATATTTCATGTAAAAACTTTAAGTTTATTATCAAACCACTACCGTGGTTCATTTAAATCACACTCGTTATCCAATTAAATCACTCTTGTCATTTGATTGGACCACGAAAGTGAATCTACAATAACTCTTCGTCAAAGATACGATAAAAAATAGAGAAAAGGACGATAAGAAGCCGCCTTCTTCAGTCAAGTAGAAATTTATATTTTTTCCGGAGAAATACTTGCAAACCGATATCATCCGATAGTACATTCGCAGTATCAGCGCTGAACAATAAACCGATTTTAATCACTTAAAAATAGAAAAAATAATGAATGCAATAACATTGATATGGAGACAGGTATTGAAGGAACTAAAATTGTTTCAAATGAAGGAAAACAAAGAAGATGCAGTTGAGAAAACAGACAAAGAGCTACAGAAAACGCTAAAATGTCATGAAACTAAATATACCGTTCCCCTGCCGGACACTGCACCACCTACTGGAAGGGAGAAAGAGACAGAACGCAAACAACCGGTCCGATTAACCCAAGAGGTACGTACATTCCTGCAAAAACAGTATGATTTTCGTTACAACCTATTGACGGAAGAAACGGAATATCGTCCTGCCAACAAACGTGCCGTTCCTTTCGAACCTGTAAGTAAGCGGGAACTGAACACTTTCTGCATGGAAGCACACGACCAGGGCATATCCTGCTGGGATAAAGACTTGAGCCGTTACATTTATTCCACTTGTATTCCTGAATACCATCCTTTCCGGCTTTACATGGAAGAACTGCCCGGCTGGGATGGGACAGACAGACTGGAGGCTTTGGCGCAGCGTGTCTCTGACAATCAGCTCTGGATAAAAAGCTTTCATACCTGGATGCTGGGACTCACCGCCCAATGGTTAGGCATGACGGGAATACATGCCAACAGCGTAGCCCCCATACTTGTCAGCAGCGAGCAGGGACGACAAAAATCCACATTTTGCAAGGCACTGATGCCGCCGGCATTGTCACGTTATTACATGGACAACCTGAAACTGTCTGCACAAGGAAAACCGGAAAGGTTACTTGCCGAAATGGGACTTCTGAACATGGATGAATTTGACAAATACGGAACGCAGCAAATGCCATTATTGAAGAATCTGATGCAAATGGCAAACCTGAATATCTGCAAAGCTTATCAAAAGAATTTCCGCAACTTGCCGCGCATCGCTTCTTTCATCGGTACAAGCAACCGTTTTGACTTGCTCACCGATCCCACCGGTAGCCGGCGATTCATCTGCATTGAAGCAGAACATTTGATCGACTGCGAAGGTATCATGCACGATCAGATCTATGCCCAACTGAAAGCTGAACTGCTCTCCGGCATCCGCTACTGGTTCACAAAAGAAGAGGAACGGGAACTGCAACGCCACAACGCCGCTTTTTATCATCCGTGTCCGGCAGAGGAAGTCTTTCATGCCTGCTTCCGGATAGCTAAAGATGATGAAGAGGGAAGCGAACGGCTCTCGGCTTCGGACATATTCAGAAGACTGAAAATGTATAACCCCGCTGCCATGCGTGGAAGTAATCCGGCTACGTTCGCGCAAGTTTTGCTTGCGGCAGGTGTCACCCGCAAACATACCAAATATGGGAATGTATATTTGGTGAAACCGATGAAAGCGGCATAAAGCTCCAAACAGAGGGAGGGTTCACCCGTAAAAAACTGGTAAAGAAGTGTTTACAAAGGAGTGAAAGAGGTGAAAAGAGAAAGAGGATATTAAGAGGAAAATAAGCTATAAACAGTAAGATTTTGAATAGATAACCAAGTTATTCCTGATTTTCTATTCAAAATCTTACTGTTTATAGCCTAGGATCATCTGCTTGAAGTCAGTAGTATATGCTACTTTGTTTCCGGATATTTATCCTACTATCCATTTACTGCCCGGTATAAACGAAATGATCTTGGTTGTTACAAAACAACAGATAAACGTAACCACTGCGATACATGGTATAGCGGCAACAGTGGGAAGCGCCAATGTATCTTTGAACACAGTCACCCACAGTCCGAGCCAGAATATGTGCATAAGATACATACCATAGCTAAGTTTCGATGTTTCCGTCACCAACTTGGGAGCTTTCGGACGTTTGATACATGTAAACATAAGGAATGTACCCGTTGTGAGAAGCACACAGTTAATCGTACAGAAAGCCCATCCTATTTCTATTACAGGTGTGGAATGGAGTTCGCCGGGTATAGCCTGCACATAGAATGAATAAATAGTCCATACAGCACCGATCACCATTAAAATAGTTCCTATAGTGAAACGTTTGGAACGGTTCCAGGTAAGGTGTACACGAATGTAATGTGCCAGAACAAGATAGCCCAGATAACCGGAGAAGTACCACAACATGTGGTATTCATTCCAGAAACATTGTCCCCACACTTCACCGCACCAACGATTGAGATAAGGCATACAGGTTGACAACACGAACAGCCCTATAAAGAAACGTTCTTCTTTAGCCGTGGCTTTTCTCAACCAGGGGGATATAATTGGGATAAACAAATAAAGGCTTATCAGAGGATACATAAACCACAAGTGTCCGGCTAGCGTCGGGAAATTCAGGAATATCCGCGACAAGTCCTTCATAGATGTTTCTCCGTCTATCTGTCCCCACAACATAGGTAGAGTGCTGTACAATATCATGAATATGAAAAACGGTGGAAGGATGCGAAGACAGCGCTGGCGATAGAATTGCCACATAGACTGCTCTTCCTTCATCGGTGCAAGCAGGAAGGCGGAAACTATCATGAACAGGGGTACTGCCATACGTGAAAAGCCATCGTATACTGATACCCATAGCCGGTCTGCTTCATTCGCTAGAAAAGACTGCGGGCCTGCCATATCGGTGGATCCGGGAGCACCGTAGAAATTCTCACTGGCATGAACAAGGATGACAAGAAAGCATGCAAACACACGGATGTAATCTAAAAAAACAATACGTTTCATTTATTCTAAGTTTTCTAGTTATTAATTTATTCTTTTGTGTTCGGGAACGCAGAGATTCTCAACCGTGCTGCACCCATGGGGATCAATGTTATTTCTTCTTTATCACCTTTCACCGCATCTTCTTCCGGCAATACGCCACACAGTCCTGTTTCGTCTATCTTCCATTCAGGTACCGGACGACCGATAGCTTTTACTTCTAAAGGTACACTGGCTACCGTGAAAGGATAGTTGTCAGTCGGCCAGGATTTACGGATTACCTTGAAATTCTTCAAAGGTTCTTTCTTATCCAATACCAATGAATAATTCCAGGGGCTATCCGGATAGATTTCAGTAGTAGGCCATTTTTTCGAATCAGCACCTTTCTGCCATTTTGAATCACCGATAGCTGTCTCCCGACTGTCTTTCTCTACATATTTCTCTGCAATCTTAAGAGACAAAGTCAAAGGTCCGTAATCTACGCTTACGCTGTTTTTATTAACCTGCCAGGTACGCATAGACAAAGACATCGGAAGAGTCAATTCCACACGATCACCATTCGCCCACTCACGATTGATGCAAAGATATTTTCCCGCTACAGGAGCTGCACTTACTTTCTTGCCATTCACCCGCACTTCCGCCTTTTGAGTCCATGAAGGAATACGAAGATAGAACGGAAAAGCGACCTTTTCACCGGTAGAAACAGTAAAGGCAATAGCTTCTTCAAAAGGATAATTTGTCTCTTCGTGAAGAGTGATTTCCTTGCCGTCACCCACTTTCACTGTAGCTTTACAAGCTGCATAAATAGCTGTTGCCACTCCGTTATCGGGAGTTGCCAATACCAGATGTTCGATGAAGTAAGGCCAGCCTTGTGCATGGTTGTGTTGGCAGCAACGACTGCTGAAAGGATTCATCGAAAGGAACGGGCCACGATTGTCAATGCCCGGATGATGATTCTTCGAATCACTGATGGCATGGTTCGGACAAGTGATATAACGCAATGCCTTGAAGTCCGGCATCACGGCAGCCGGATAAGAGTTGAACGCTACTTCTTCACAGTGTTCCGCCCACATGGGATCTCCTGTCATGCAAAGCATGATTTCATCAGAAGCCATTTGTTCTACCAAGCCGCAGGTTTCCACTCCCTGTCGGGGATCGATATATCCCAGACGAGCATTTTCGTCCGCACCGAACATACCTCCGGGAACCTGACCAAAAGTACGCCGAATCAGATGATGGACATTATAAGAGGCTTTCAGCATCGCTGAATCTCCGGTCTGCATATAATAAGTGGCAGGTTCACAGAAACATTGGGCGATATTTACATTGTGCCAGTTAGGTAAGGAGGTGGATTTCGTCCAGTCGGCTGTGTTACGGTGAATCTTCTCGGCTAATTCGAGTAGGAAAGCATCCCCAGTATGGTTGTAAAGCCAGTAGATACTGATGAGGTTATCACCGCCACGGCTTTTCTCCCAATAATCTTCCAGAAGCTGGTCATCGGGAACAGTCATCTGCCACTTGAAGTAATTCGTCATCAGGTCAATGACACGCTGATCTTGAGAATACTCATAATAAGATTGCAGACACCAGAGCATAATCATCTGTGCCCAAAGTTCGCGTTTGCCGTTACGTTCATTGACCGGACCGAAATAGCCATCCGGCTGGCGACTGGCAAATACACCTTCAATCCAATATTTGGTTTCTTCAATCATCTTCGGGTCATTCAGGATATATGCTAGATTGCCATACCCTTTGAGCCAGTAAGGGACTTCCTCCCAGCCGTGATCGCCACCGGTTGTCAACCAGGCATTATTATCCTTTTCCAGCCAAGCACTGATTTCTCCCAAATGTCCGGTCAGACCGTCACGTTGCAACTCCAGATACTTCTTCACCCAGCCTTCAGGCTGAATACTACCTACCGGCAACTTTATAAAATTCAACGGTCGAAGCGGAGCGCGATACCCGATATAATTGGTATTGACGGACTGTATGTCCGGTCGGTCCACTACCGTCACCGTACCACTAGAAGAAGCAGACGCACAAGCTGTAACCGCCACTCCAAGCACTATCGATGCAAAAAGTCCTTTCGTTTTATTTTTCTTCATTTCGTCTATTCTACTACTTCCGGAAATCATCCTAATTTCCCTATGAGCCCTATTGAGCACCAACAAATTACATTAAAATAAAGAACGGATAATCTCTAATCAGACAACCCGTTCTTCAATGACATGAACTGCCTTTATAACCTATTTATCAACAGAGAATTTGAAGATACATTGGCTTGTATACTTTTCGCCCGGGCGAAGTACAGCCGACGGCCATTCCGGTTTGTTCGGAGTATCCGGATATTTCTGTGTTTCGAGACATACGGAAGCACGTTGGTTGTAAGTAATGCCTTTCTTTCCTGTCAGCGAACCATCGAGGAAGTTACCTGCATATACCTGAATACCCGGTTCGTTAGTATAAACGTCGAGTACGATACCAGTCTTCGGTGATTTCAAAGAAGCGCATTTACGAGTTACGTCGCCTTTCGTGTTCAATACCCAGTTGTGATCGTAACCATTGCCATTTTTCAGCTGTACGAAATCATAGTCGTTGATACGTTCGCCTACCGGAGTCGGGGTGCGGAAATCCATCGGAGTTCCTTCTACCGGAACGATCTCGCCAGTTGTCATGAAGGTACTGTCCACCGGAGTATAATAGTCCGCATCCACCATCAACAAATGACCGGAGTTGTTGCCGGCATCGCCTTCAAGATTAAAATAAGAGTGGTTGGTCATATTTACAATCGTCGGTTTGTCTGTTTCCGCTTCGTATTGAATATCGATGGCATTATCGTCCGTCAGTTTCATCAACACTTTACAAGTGATGTTTCCCGGAAAACCTTCTTCACCGTCTTCTGCACGGTAAGTCAACTGTAATTCCTGCGGATTCAACAATGCTGCATCAAACACCCGGTATTGGAATCCTTGCGGTCCGCCGTGCAGACAATGACCGTAGTTATTGCGGGGAAGCTGATATTCTACCCCATCCAAGGTGAACTGTCCCTGATTGATACGATTGGCATAACGTCCGATAGTCGCACCGAAATCCGAAGGTTTGCTGATATAGTCCTGAATAGAATCGAAGCCAAGCACTACGTCCTGCATTACTCCGTCCTTGTCGGGAACCATCACTGAAACAATACGTCCACCGAAGTTCGTGATACAAACTTCCATGTTGTTCTTGTTACGCAGAGTGAACAAATCAGTCTTCTTTCCATCTACTTCTGTCTGGAATTTACTCTGCAATAAACCGGAATCTGTAGCCTTTTCAGCTTTCGGAGTACAAGCTGCCATTAAAAGGGCGGCAACTGCCCATACACATAACTTTTTCATGATACAATTGTTTTTTAAATATTAGTTTTCAGCTATTCATATTTAGATGCAGACGACGCGGATAACGCGTTTTTTCTAATTTTGCATCAGAAAAAGAGTCGCATCACCCGCGTTATCCGCGTTCAAATTACTATGTCAGCATATTACTGTATACTATTCAATAAATCTACCTTTCCTTCATTAACCAACTTCAAAATCAACTCACCGAAAAGAGTATTCTGCCAGGCAAACCATGCGCGGGTAAATTTCTTCGGATTATCCTTATGGAAAGATTCGTGCATAAAGCCGGTGTCAGCATCCGTGTCCATCAACATCTTAATGCAAGTCTTGATTTCGGCATCATTCTGACTTGTGAAGGCTTTCATCATAATACTCATCGGCCATACCATATCGTAACCGATATGCGGTCCGCCGATTCCTTCGCCTGCCTTGCCTTTAAAGAAATAAGGATTGTCCTCACTCCACACAAAACGGCGGGTATTCTGATAAATCGGATCGTTCACATTCACATCACCCAAATAAGGCATCGCAAGCAAACTCGGCACATTGGCATCATCCATCAGATGATGATTTCCAAAACCATCTACCTCGAATGCATAGATTTTACCATATTTAGGATGATTATACACCGCATATTTCTTTAAAGCTGTTTCCACCTCCTGCGCCAAGTCCTTACATTCTTTAGACAAAGCTGTCTTCTTGTTTACCTTCTCCAGGATCTCGGCTGCCTTACGCAAAGAAGATACGGCAAAGAAATTGGAAGGAACCAGGAATTGAAGCGTAGTAGCATCGTCCGAAGGACGGAAACTGGAAACAATCAAACCGACTGGTTTCACCGGTGCTCCCAGACCGTCATTGCTCACAGTATCCAGTGCACGTTCCGTCTTACGTTGGAATTTATAAGGACCTACTCCGTCTTTGCGTTGTTGCTCTTTGAATGTTTTCAGTACATTAGTGATTGCCTGAATCCATTCTTCGTTGAATATGCTTGCATCTCCGGTAGTCTTCCAGTAATGATAGGCCAAGCGCAACGGATAACACAAGGAATCAATTTCCCATTTACGTTCGTGCAACTCCGGTTTCATGTCTGTAAGGTCACTCATCCAATGACCATCAGGAATAGCGCCGTCATTAAAAGCATTCGCGTACGGATCGATATTGATACATTTGAACTGGCGGAGAATAACACCTGCCAGCATTTCTTTCAGTTCAGGGTCCGCATTAGCTAATTGCACATAAGGCCATACCTGTGCACCGGAGTCGCGTAGCCACATAGCATGAATATCACCCGTATATACGAACGTATCCGGTTTGCCATCGCTTCCTTTACGGAAATGTACGGTTGTATCCAGTGTATTCGGGAAACAGTTGGTAAACATCCATGCCAACTTCGCATTCTTCAAAAGTTTCTGTACACGGAGAATCTCCTTCTCTACCGCATTGGAACGGAACAAACGATTGGATATTTCCGGGCGGTTATCTTTCTGAATAGCATCCGCCAGACATACATGCATTTCCGTCATACGGTTGGAGGCTTGTAACTGCCCGCCACAGAGAAGCATACCTGCCAGCATACCTGCACTGATATATTTAATCTGTTTCTTCATGATTACTTCTTCTTTTTAAATTCGTTAGAGAAAGAATAAGGGAAATCGGACTCTTTGGTACCACGTTGCTGATTGGGTTTCGCATCCATTTTGTAAGAAATGCTAGCGCCATTCAACAGGTCCTGATGGGTCAGATAGTTTTTGGTATATTCTTTACCGTTCAATGTCATTGATGAAATGTAACGCTTGTCGTCTCCGTTATTCGGAGCGGAGATAGTCACCGTCTTTCCGTTTTCCAGATGCAGCTTCATCTCCTTGAAGTAGGGAGTACCCAAGACATATTCATCCGTACCCGGACATACCGGATAGAATCCCATTGCCGAGAATACATACCAGGCAGAAGTCTGGCCGTTGTCCTCATCACCGCAATAACCGTCGGGAGCAGGAGTATAAAGTTTGTCCATCACTTCACGAATCCAATGTTGCGCTTTCCAGGGTTGGCCGGAATAGTTGTACATATAGAGCATGTGCTGAATCGGCTGGTTGCCATGTGCATAGTTGCCCATGTTCATAATCTGCATTTCACGGATTTCATGAATAACGGCTCGATAATAACTTTCATCGAAAATCGGAGGCAGGATAAATACAGAATCCATCATCTGGTTGAATCCGTCTTTACCACCCATCAAATCGATCAGACCTTGAGGATCGTGGAATACCGACCAGGTATAATGCCAGCTATTACCTTCCGTAAAGGCATCCCCCCACTTCAACGGATTGAACGGAGACTGGAACGTACCGTCTTCATTCTTACCACGCATCAGTTTGTGTTCGGGATCGTAGAGATTCTTATAATTCATTGCACGCTTTGCAAAGATTTCAATCTCTTTTTTCGGTTTCTTCAAGGCTTTACCCAATTGATAGATACACCAGTCATCGTATGCATATTCCAGTGTACGGGCTGCATTCTCGTTAATACCTACATTATAAGGTACATATCCCAATTTATTATAATACTCATGTCCTAATCGTCCGGTAGAACGAACATTCGGATGTACTGCATTCGCTCCATGTTTCACGGCTTCCCACAATGTCTCAATATCGTATCCTTTCAATCCTTTCAGGTAAGCATCGGCAACTACGGAAGCGGAGTTGTTTCCAACCATACAACCTCTGTGTCCCGGACTTGCCCATTCCGGCAGGAATCCGCTTTCTTTATAAGTGTTCACCAATCCTTCCTGCATCTTTGTGTTCATGGATGGATACATCAGGTTAAGGAATGGGAACAGACAACGGAACGTATCCCAGAAACCGGTATCGGTAAACATATATCCCGGAAGCACTTCACCATTATAAGGGCTGTAGTGCATCACGTTTCCTTTAGCATCTATCTCGTAGAAACTTCTGGGAAATAATACTGAACGATACAGACAAGAGTAGAAGGTACGCAAATGATCGATATCATCGTCTTTCACTTCAATACGTCCTAAAACATCGTTCCATACCTTGCGGCCTTTCGCTGCAATCTGTTCAATGTTGTCCGTACCCAGCTCTTTCAAGTTCAGTTCCGCCTGTTCAGGGCTGATAAAAGAGGAAGCCACACGCACATTTACCTGTTCGCCCTTGCGGGTTTTGAAACCGATCAGTGCACCGGCATGATTGTCTGTCGCTTCCAGTTTGTTGGTGTCAATCACACCACTGGTTACGGCAGCCGTATAAGTAAACGGTTTGTCGAATACCAGTACAAAGTAGTTCTTAAAGTTGGCAGGAACACCACCGCTGTTTTTAGTGGTATAACCGATAATCTTGTTCTCCGAAGGGATTACTTTCACAAACGAACCTTTATCAAAGGCGTCTACCACTACATAAGAGTGGTCGTTTTCGGGGAAAGTGAAACGGAAAGCAGCTGCTCTCTCTGTCGGAGCAATTTCGGTCACTACATCATGATCGGCAAGATATACCTTGTAATAATAAGGAGTAGCCGTTTCAGCTTTGTGAGAGAACCAACTGGCACGCTCATCCTGATTAAATACTGCCTTACCGGTTACCGGCATGATGGCAAATTGACCGTAATCATTGATCCAGGGACTTGGCTGATGGGTTTGTTTGAATCCTCTGATCTTGTCAGCGTCATACGTATACGCCCATCCATCGCCCATTTTACCAGTCTGCGGAACCCAAAAGTTCATTCCCCAAGGCAGCGCAATGGCAGGGTAAGTATTTCCGGTAGATAATGCGTGCTTTGACTGCGTACCAACCAGCGGACTAACATAGTCCACCGGTCCGGTAATTGTTTTTGCAGTCATAGCCCATGCACTAAGTAACGTAAAAGCGAATAGAGCTAGTTTCTTCATGGTATTTTTGTTTTATTTAATCAGTTTTCCTTCAAGCATTTTGATATAATATCCACCTACAACGGAACGTGCCTGGAAGCCTCTTTGATTCGGTTCGTCTGTAAATACCCAGTCGGACATCGGAACACGGTTAGGTGTAACGTTCATAAACAGATATACGGGTTCGATAAATTTCTCAAAGGTAGCTTTGTCATTTGCCAATGTAGCTGTCCACATGATCCAGTCGGTCTTTGTGTATGTTTCACGGTTATCCAACGGAAGACCATATTTATTTTGCTTCGAAAGATAGTAAGCTATTTCCGTTTCTGCAACATTTTTAGGGAAGATTTGCAGATTCAACAGTTTATCCCACACCAAGTTATACTTCTGGCTCCATGTTCCCGGTTTGTCAAATGTGAGACGATAGTGGTCACCATCATCAGCCATTTTCACCCATTCGGCAGCCATTTCTTTCGCTTTCTGTGTGTACTTTTCAGCCACATCTTTTTTGCCCAGCATATCTGCCAGATAACCGTATGAGGCAACACCCATGATTGCTTTGATAGAAAGGTTGGCATTGTGTGCAAAGTGACCTGCAAAGTCATCGGTACAAAGTTGGTTGGCCGGATCAAGTCCGTTCTCTACCAGATAGTCTGTCCACGTAGTCAGGGTTTCCCAGTGTTTCTGTGCGTAATCTGCATTACCTTCTACCTTTGCAATGGCAGCAGCCAATACTACCATATTACCCGATTCTTCTACCGGCATATCACCGCCATAAGTCTGGCCGTTAGCCAATGGATAAGTACCGACATCATGCGCAGCAAATGGTTTCGTCCATTTTCCGCTTTCACTATAATAGAAGATATGGTTCATGGTAGCTTTCACCAATTCCGGATTGTAGTATAAAAGCAGCGGAGCTCCCGGATAAGTCAGGTCGACTGTTCCGATGGAACCATTACTGAAGTTCTCCTTAGAAAGGAATACCAAGTCGCCGTTCGGAGCCTGTACCAGTTTATGTGCAGCCAATGCCTGACGATAAGCCAATGCACAAAGTTCGGCATATTTACGTCCACCGGCAGCAGTAGCTTCTTCCATCAGTTTCTTGTCAAAAGCAGCACTGTTCTTCATTTGTGTCTTGTATTCTTTCTCCGCTTTCTGGAATTGGGAAACAATCGTTTCATTGCCCTCACGGTTCCAGTAAGGACGCAGGTTATCACCAAAGTATTGGATAGAATAAATATCATCATACCCGATCAACAGATGGCCATCAGCCTTTTGTGTTTCGCCCAATGAACGTACCAAAGCCAGTTTATCATAACCGTTTGTGGTAGGAGCTTCCAGTTTATTGGCTACGAAGTTCTTGCGCAGCTCTCTGCCGTCACCGATTGCAGATGTGCTGTTTTCCTTTTCAGCTGCCAGATAGAAATGTCCCCAGTCGATACGAACATCATCACCCTTTTTCTTCAGAATATCCTGATTGCGGCTTCCGGTACGAAGGAATAACAAATCGCCGTCAGTAAAGCTGTCGGCAACAGATTCCTGGTGAGGTTGGTCGATTGCCCATTGCGGAGATGCTTCGAAATACAGCTCAACCTGATGTTTCTTTCCGTCATTGGAGGCTACTTCATAAGAAATATAGTTGACCGGACGTGACAACAAGTCCAGATTATCCATGAACATAGGAGCGGTAAATGTCAGTTTCAAATCTACCGGACCGCAAGTAAATGTATAATAAGTCTGCATAGGTTGTACGTCTACAGAAGTTTGTTGTGCTGTTTGATGGAAAGAACGATAACCGTCCAATTCTACCAATAATCCGAAATCCAGCAGTCCGTTTCCTACCCGGTTATGACAATAGCCTGCAATCAGATTCTCACCCGGTTTCAAAGAAGCTACCACTTCTTCCGACAGTTTCACCCGTTCGTTCTTTTTACAAGCATTACCTGTATCTACCACTTTGATGCCGTTGATATAAATAATAGCATCATCGTCATGAGAGAATTCAAGATATACATTCTTTCCTGTCAAGTCCTCCTGAATATCAGCTACCCGGCGTACCCAGATAAATTCTTCACCCCATTGGGTTTTGGCTGTATGTTCATTCTCCATGGTTCCGAAGGCAGCTTCGCCTTCTTTCCAGGCTTTATCATTGAATCCGGCATTCTGCCATCCGTCAGCAGGCTGTTGAGTGGTATACTTTCCTGTCCAGCTACCTTGTTCGGATGTCTTTACCAAAGGACGTAGTTCCAGTTCTTCCGTTCCCATGAAACGGTAGGTTTGTCCGTCTACTTTCGCAACGCCAAGCAAAGGAAAGTCCTTGCCTGTCCAATGTTTTACAGGACTGTCGTATAGATTGTCCGTAGTAGACCATGCACTAGTATAAGGATCAATTGTCACCAGCGGATATGCCGGAGCACGTAATTCATTCTTCTCGTGCTGTTCTACCTGGGTCTCACAGCTACAAAATACAGAAGCTGTTCCCAGTAACAGCATCATCAGTTGTTGTTTCATAATTTAAATCACCTGTTTATTTAATCTATTTTACGCAAATTCCGTCGTTTTCTATTTATTTCTTAGCCGGAAACAAAAGCATCAATGCCGGTATACCGGAAGCAGAATAACTGTCGATTTCCGCACCTTCCGGCAACTTTTTATAATATTCGCCTCCACATACGTTCCGTGTCTTATCTCTGTTTGCCCAACCTGTTTTGATGGTACGTTTCAGGAACGGGAGATATTGGGTTTGTCCGCAATCATACACCAACCATGCCATATATTCCGCAAAGATGGCAGTATAGATACCCTGTTCAATACCACCTTCGAAAGGTAGCACTTTATGTTCTGCAGACATATCTTTCACTGTATAGTCTGCCGCCAGAATAGCATTGTCCAGATAACGTTTCTCTCCGGTCGCCTTATAAAGCAGTATGGACGCTCCGATAAAGGTTGCCTGGTTGTATACATGTGCTTTCCAGGCAGGATTGCCATTTCCATGACGGCTATCGGCAATCTTTCCTGTTGCTTTATCCAAGAGATTTTCCACTCCCCATTCATAGATTTCTTTACCTTTGGCAAGATATTGAGCTTTCGTCTGATAATCCGGCCGTTTGTCGGTCGATTCTTTTCTATTTTCAGGCACGTTATTGTAGAGGGTTAATGCTGCAACAACTGTCGGAAAGTTGATACATGCCATCTTTCCATCACCGAATTTATTCGGTTTCGGATTTTGAATGGGTTGCCATTGCCAGAACATACCTCCGTTTTCTTTGTCATACGAACCTGTATCACCCACTTTTTCCGAGCCATACCATACCCGTTTGAAACTGGCTTCCGAGAGTTTCAGATATTCATCCACTCCAAAAAGTTCGTAGCCACGTGCCAGGCTGATAGTCCACCACATGATGTCATCGTAGATGAACCAGCCGGTATTTTCATTGTTATCATCAAAATCAAACTGACAATATTGCGCTTTGTTCCCTGCGAATATTTTCTCGCAGAGTGTTTTATAATAACTTGTCTTCTTTCTGTCTTTCTGTGCCTTTGCCAGTTTATAGGCATTCATTGCCATATCCCAATAAATAGGCTGACACCAGATAGCCGCTGCTCCATTGCCACGGTCAACAGCACTTGGATAGGACGAATTTGTCTTGTAAATATATTTATTGGAGTCTAGTAGTGTATTATTAAATCCTTCATAAGCTGCCCATACATCTTCGTTCGTATATGCGTGCTTCTTCTGGTTTGCTTTTCCTGAATTGCCGACTGCCCATATAGTAGTTGATGCTCCCAATAGTAGTGTCAGAGCCAAAAGAATTTTGCTTTTCATGATAGTTTATAAGTTTATAGTATTTTTCCTGTTACAAAGATTGCAGAAATAGCTGAAAAAAAACGATAATATTTATTCAATAAAGAACAAATACAGACCAAAACACTTTTCTACAATAAAAATAAAGGATTAATAAAGGGTTATTGGAGAATAATTTCCCCTTACTCTGTCCTTATGACAGAGATAAGGGGAATATTTAATCTACCTATTGAAAACTCATTCCGGTAAACAATTATTTGTTATCTGTAATGTCTGTGGATTCAATCCATTGCCAGTTATCACCAACCAATGTTGCCGTATGGCCTTTCAAACCTGTTATTGTGCTGGTAGCACTTTGAGTAGGCTGATCACCTTTCACTTCAAAATCCCAGGCTTCTACCAAATTCGGATTATCGGCACTTACACCTTCTTCATTCCCCATATAAGAAGCATATACCTGATTTTCTGTCCGGTTTGTTTTCCAGATACGGATCTTCTTTATGTAACCGGAGAACCATTCGTTACGATTTCCATTATTGTCCATCATACAGAATCCGGTCATTTTAATCTGATTGGCTATGGATTGTTTATTGATATACGTTCTCCAGGACTCACCCACACGAATGACTTCACCTTGTCTCGTACCATCAATCATGGAATAGCACTTCACATCTGTCGGAGTATCAAATCCCGGCAATCCCTTATCCCTGAAGAGGAATGCATAATGCGTCCAACGATCTTTGGTCCAGTTGTCCGACTTTTTCCATCCCGGTTCCCATTCTTGTGGATTTGTGTGATTATTATCTTGCCAGTGAGCAACCATTGTTCTCAACAATCCCTTTGTACGATCCTGGGCACGCCATCCGCTCCAATAAGGATCGTTGGTCATGGTAGAAAGGAAAGTACAGTTGTCTTCTCCCTGCTTATTGCAATATTCTTTAATATTCACCCAAAGTTCAATCGTAAATGCCTGATTGTCATCCTCTCCAAACTTCACATAATCCTCGCTATAACCAAAGTCTATATAAGAACCGGCATTTCCATCTACAAACAGATTCCAGGTAATCTGACTGTTATCCGGCCATGCAGAATCTTCGACTTCTTCTACTTTCTTATCGGCAGCAGCAATAGCCTCATCATAAATCTCCTGCGTCATATCTGTGATGGAACCGGATTTGATTCTTTCAGCCAGACTTTCCAAGTCTTTAGCTGCACTCTCCAAAACCGACTTATTTTCTACCGGATATTGTCCCTGATGATTTCCCCACCTCGTTTCATCATTAACGATTGCAAGTATTTCATCTGCCTTAGCCAGTAAATTATTGATATATTGCTGTGCTTCCGGAGACAGATTATAATATTTTGAATTTTTAAACTCGTCAATCGCTTGATTTACCTTTGCTACAGCAGCTTCCAAAGTTGTTTCATCCAGTTCCTCACCAGCTTCTACCCGTGTTATCAGTGCATCCAACTCGGTAATAGCGGCATTTAATATATCCTTTCCGGTTTCAGGATATGTCCCGGGAGCAGTTCCGTAAGTTGAATTCTTCAATAAATAGTTCAATGACGCACGATTTTCCTGCAAGATACTCAACTGTGTATCTGTTATATACTCGTCTTCAATATCGTCACAAGCGGTAAATATCCCTGCCAGACTAGAAATCAGGAGGAAAGAGAGGAGCATTGCTCCCTCTCTCCATTTATTAGTTAAACATTTCATGTTTTTCATCGTTTTTACATTATTATTCAACAATACGTTGCCACTCGTAAGTACCGATAATCTTAGCAGTATGACGGCCTGTCAGGTCTATTACTTCATTACCCGAACCGGAAGGTTTGGTCATGAAATCCCATGCTGCCGCCAAGTCTGCTTCTTTACCCGTCACTTCAGCCGTTCCATTATAAGAATTCTGAACATATTCGTTATCCTTTGCGCTTTTCCAGATACGGATTTTCTTCATATAACCGGCAAAGCCTTCTTCAAACAGATTATCACTGGTACGCATATAACGTCCGAAAGCGGTCATCGGTGCATTATAGTTGGCATAGTTGCTCGAATTATAGAACCTGTTACCCACGCTTCCCTCGGTTGTTTTCACTTCTCCGTTCACATACAATTTCGCACGAAGCTCCGGACTGCCCGGCAAGCCTTTATCACTGTACACAAACAAGAAATGTTGCCATTCTCCATCTTCCGGTGCCTTTAGTGACGGTTCACAGATATTTCCTCCTGTTTCGCCCCAAGTTGCACGATAAATACCACCGTCTGCATTACGCCAGTACATCATCCAGCCATTACGCCATCCGTCACCGCCCATATAAGTTGACAGGAACACATTCTGGTCTTTTCCACCACCTTTGGTTACTTTCACCCAAAACTCAACAGTAAAGGCTTGGTTTCCTTCGGTTCCGAAATTGACATATTCTTCGCTACGTCCGAAATCGATATAAGAACCACCATCACCACGTCCGTCCACAAACAGTTCAGCCGGTGTTGTTTCAGCGTCTTCTGTACGGATCGTACTCTTGAACTGTTCTATAGACGCCTTGGCTTCTGCCACATAGCGTTGTTTCTCACTTTCCGACGGAGAGGGTTGCTGATATTTGATTAAAAGTACCGCACGATTGGCATCATCTATCGCATCTGTCAGAATTGCCCGGCTTTCGGTGGGGTACTGTCCTTTCTTATCTCCGTAGTCTGAATTTTGCTGCAAATCGGTCATTTCAGCAATCAATGCATCCAGTTGGTCGATATAGGTATCTTCTATTTCAGGAGCCGCAGTATACTCGTCATGCGTTTCTTCAGAACAAGCCGCCAATTGAAGTGTCAGTACCATGCATAACACATAATACCACATTTTCCAATTTGAATATTTCGTATTCATTATTCTTCTTTTTTATGGGTTACAATTATTTATCTGCCGGAAACAACAACATCAATGCCGGTATTCCGGATGCACTATAGCTGTCAATAGTAGCGCCTTCTATCTGTGCCTTATGATATTCGCCACCACACAAATTACGTGTCCGGTCACGATTAGCCCAGCCGTAATTAATGTTACGTTTCAAGAACGGTACGTACTGGGTCTGGCCACAATCATTCACCAGCATGGCCATGTATTCCGCAAAGATAGCGGTATAAATACCCTGTTCCACGCCACTCTCGAACGGCAGTAAATCATACGTTCCGGACATGGTATTCATTGTATAGTCAGCTCCCAAAATTGCATTGTCCAAATATGTTTTCTCACCGGTAGCTTTATAAAGCAATAACGAAGCTCCGATAAAAGTGGCCTGATTGTACACATGGTCCGACCATGCCGGATTGCCTTCACCATGCTTGCTGTCGGCAACCTCTCCGGTATTGCTGTCTACCAGATTCTTCACAGCCCATTCATAGATTTCTTTTCCTTTTGCCAGATAAGCTTCCTTCGTTTCATAATGCGGACGGGTAAAATCACCGTACTTATTACTCCAGCTTTCCGGATTCGGATCAGCCACACGATCGGCAGGAACGTTATTGTAAAGGGTCAATGCAGCTACCACAGTCGGGAAATTGATACAAGCCATCTTACCATCACCGGCAGCATTTTCATTCGGATTGCCGATAGGCTGCCATTGCCAGAACATACCTCCACCCAAATTCTTTTCAGGATCTGCATAAGAACCCGTATCACCTACACGGGGAGAACCGTACCATACACGTGCAAAACTTGCTTCTGCCAGACTGCGATACTCTTCCACTTTAAATAATTCGTAAGCACGTGCCAAAGTAATGGTCCACCACTGTATATCATCATAGATAAACCAGCCGGTATTCTCATTATTATTGTCGAAATCAAAGTTTACATAATGTGCTTTATTTCCGGCAAACAAATCATCACACAACTGCTTGTATTTGTTTTCTCTTTCCGTATCTCCTTCCGCTTTTGCACGTTTATATGCGTTCATGGCCATATCCCAATAGATCGGCTGGCACCAGATAGCGGCAGCTCCGTTATTACGGTCGGTAGCAGCGGTATAAGCGGTACTTGTTTTATAAATGTTCTTATCGGTATCCAGCAAGTTATCATTAAATGCTTCATAGGCAGTCCAGGTATCCGCATTGGTATACTCCGGTACAATCTCGTAATCCGGGGTATATGGCTTTGCCTGTTTATCCTCATTGCAAGAGGACATACAAAGGACACCGGACATGAGACAAACTGCAGAGAAAATATATTGTTTCATCATAATTTCTATTTTATAATCAGTATTTAGAATCCTGTATTCTGAACCAAGTTTTTATCAATATCAATTTCGCCCTGTGGTATAGGGAAGAAGTACTGACGGTCAAAAATACGCTTCACAATCTCCGTACGTTTGAAGAATTCATTTCCGTCATAATTGACATTCATACCGTGAATTGCCTTGTTGAAATACTCATTTACCAATCCCCAGCGACGTACATCAAAATAACGGCAGTTTTCGAAACTCAACTCAATGCGCTTCTCTTTACGAATCAGCTCCATGACTTCTTCCGTTGTAGTCGGTTTAGGCAGATTGACTGTTTCACCGTATCCCGGAATACCCGCACGCTTACGGATCATGTTCATATACGTCCAGATGTCTTCATGAGTCGGGCTGACATGCGCAAGCGCTTCGATATAGTCAAAATAAATATTAGTCAGACGCAAGAGCACACAAACCAAGTTCTGGTTACGATCGCCGGAATCCATTCCTTTGCGCACCAAATAACCTGTACTTGTATAGTCATTGCTACCTTGTTCTTTACCACAACTTCCGCTATAAGTGAAATCTACTATATAATCGCCTTCTGTTCCATCAAACCATTTTGAATTACTAAAGGTAATGTCTACATAAAAACGAGGTTCACGATTAACATACATCATTCTGGTTCCTGTCGGTGCATATAAGGTACCGTCTGTTCCCTTGTATTCTGTTGTAGAAACTCCCTCTTCTACATAATCGGATTTTTCGTTGATAATCGGAGTGACTCCGTCAGCACTATAACCGGAAATAGGAGATTCTCCGTTTGACATGAAATAGGCATCTACCATTTCTTGGGTTGCTCCCAACAAGCTACCGCCTCTATAGTTGGTCGTATTACCGGATCTATTCGGCATACGGTCGTACTGCATGGTTCCGGCAGCATTATCCAAACGATAGAAAATCATTTCTTTATTGTTACCCATTTCAGAAAACAGGGTTCTTACTGCACGGCGATAAGATTCCGTCGGGCTGAAGCCTTCCGAGTCCGGACCGGAAACAGAAACACCGTCCTTATTGGTATACATCAAATGATAACGACTTCCGTAATTAGAGAAGAAAGTGTTACATTCATTAATCACTTTCTGCCAATTGGCACGTTTGGTAGCTTCGTCCGGTTTGTTAGGGAACAGTTTTGTTCCGTCCGTATTAGCCAAGTCTGAATAGTAATTGCACTCACCATTAAACAACCAGCTAGCACGATAAGTCAATGCCTCGATGATAAACGCCTGTGCAATCGCCTTATCAATACGGCCATATCCGGACACTTTGTCGGTAGAAGCATCATCCAGTAAACCATCGTTTTGCGCACCTTTCAGTTCTGATACGATAAAATCGAAACACTCGTCTACCGTATTACGCGGGAGTTGCAACTCATCGCTCGGAGTATCCATCGGGAAGTCCTTTTCAAGCAAAGGAACCGGACCATAAGTACGTACTAAATAAAAATAGTAGATCGCCCGCAAAGCTCTTGCTTCCGCTTTCCATTGATTTCTTTCTGTAACAGTCAGCGGTGCCTGATCTACATTTTCTGTAAATACTGCCGCTTCATGAATACCTGAAAACCAGCTCTTCCAGCGATACAATACCATCGTTCCTTCGGTAGCATCGATTGAGTTGTTATTTATCAATTTCCCTTTATTGTCATTTGTCCACTCTGCTTCGTCGCTGGAACCTGTCCAGGGACCGGGAGTACGGTACAGACTTGTTTCATGCACCTGACGTTGGTTAAATTCATCCGGTAAGAATGTGTATACGTTCGAAAGATACCGCAAGGCTCCATCTCTGGTTGTGAAAATCTCCTTGAGTGATAAACGGTCATCAGGCACCTGGTCAAAATAGTCATTACAAGATGTCGTCAAGAGACACGCCAGCAAACTAACGATTATATAATTATATTTTTTCATTATCTTTTTGTTTAGAATGTGAAATTAATACCAACTGAATAAGAAGTCGTATTTGGATAAGAAGCACCATTATCGGTATTCAACTCCGGATCCCACAATTTGAAACGACTCAAGGTGAACAGGTTAGTTCCCATTACATATACAGCCGCATTCTTCAGATGAACTTTATTCACCCAAGGTTTCGGCAGGTTATAAGATACCTGCAATGTCTTCAGACGCAGGAAGTTCATGTTACGCACCCACCATGTGCTCTTCTGGAAGTTATTAATATTACTGGTTGTTTCGCTTCCATAAGACAGACGC
This sequence comes from Bacteroides celer, assembly GCF_002632415.2. Classification (NCBI taxonomy): domain Bacteria; kingdom Pseudomonadati; phylum Bacteroidota; class Bacteroidia; order Bacteroidales; family Bacteroidaceae; genus Bacteroides; species Bacteroides celer. The sequence continues at coordinate 5,478,591 of NZ_CP178209.1, forward strand.
GGATAAAAGGCATTCTGATCCGGATTTTCCTCTGTCCAACGGTCGCCAATGTTAGAGTAGAGGTTACCGCTACCACCACCGCCGTTAAACGGATTAATACTGCTACCATTCAAAACACGTTCGGCTCCTGCTACACCTTGGAACATCATACCTACCGACAAATCTTTCCAACCTACGGTAAATCCGAAACCATAAACAGTTGTCGGCACATCCCCACGGGAAATGTAAGTCTGGTCGTACGCATCAATCTGACCGTCATTGTTTAAATCCTTGTATTTGATATCTCCCGCCTTTACTGTACCAAACTGTGAAGCAAAAGGTTTGGGAGTGATTGCTTTATTGGCATCCGACAACGATTCCCAACGTGCCATATCATCTATTTCAGCTTGAGTGAACAGTCCTTCGGCCACATATCCTTTAACTCCATTGATGTTACGTCCATACTGGTTCATCCATTCGTATTTTTGTTCCGGCAATTCTCCCTGAATCCATTTATCCTTATTAAAGGTGATATTACCACGAAGCGCAAGTACCCAGTCTTTATTTATACGCTTGTTATACTCTATCGTTCCATCGAATCCTTTATTTTCTATGATACCAATATTTCCATAAGGAGCAGATGTATTGTAGCCCAGGAATGAAGGTATAGAATGCTCACGCTTCAACAGGATGTTCTCACGACGTTCCTTAAACAAGTCGAATACAATAGACAGATCGTCATTAAACAGTTTTATATCAATACCCAAGTCTTGTTTACGAGATTCTTCCCAAATTAAGTCAACAGCCATATTTACTGTTTCATAACCAGACCATTTTGTTCCGTTCGGTCCGAATTTATAACCATAATCACCGTTCTCTTTCATCTGGTCCAGATACATAAAACGACGGTCGGAAACTTCACTATTACCTACTTTACCATCCGTATAGCGTATCTTCAGGAAAGAAACAGTTTTTGACAGCGGTTGCCAGAATTTCTCGTTCGAGATAACCCAACCTACACCAAATGCAGGGAAAGTTCCGAAACGATGTTTGGGTGAGAAGTTCTCGGCGCCGTTATAACCGATGTTGAATTCTGCAAAATAACGGTCTTTCCATGAATAAGTGGCACGACCGGCAATACCCATCATACGATAAGGAATCGCATCTTCCAGTGTACCTTTCGGATACAACAGTTTGGATTGCTGGTTGAACAGGAACAGTGCACTGACACGATGATCGTCATTGAATGTCCGGTCATAGTTCAGGGAAGCTTCCAGATAAGTTTTCTTATTACCACTTGTTTCCTGTTTATAACTCAACACGTTACTTCCTTCATAAATACGTTGCAGAATGGGTTGTCCGTCCATATCGTAAGGAACACTTGTATCCAGGAAGTTATAAGTAGACTCTGCACGGTCTTGATGTACATGTATCTCATTGTATACATCGAACGCATACATGGCAGTCAATTTCAGTCCTTTAGTAAGCATATCCAAATCCTGTGTGATACGCAGATTGGAATAGATCTGATTTTTCGTCAGGTTATCATATCCGCGACGGGTAGCTTGTGAATAAGGGTTATTAAAGTTATTGTTAGTTGAAGTTCCGGGCACATAGGCTTGTCCGTTGACAAAGAACATCTTCGGATATTCAACCGGTGAAATTGACATTGCCGCATTATACAAATCAGCAGAAGAGATGGCCGGATAGTTTCCTTCTCCCAAATAACCTTGTGCACCGATCTCCACTTTAGTAGTAGGAGTCACATCGATATTCAGATTAGTGGTAAAGTTATAACGGCTATATTTCATTTTGGAATCATAGGTGTTGATATTCTTATCAGTCACCGTCATACCAGTTTCATTGAAGTAGCTGACTGACGCATAATAAGCGACCTTTTCACTACCACCCCGCACGTTTACATTCACACGACGATTGTGTCCCCAATCATTAAAGATTTCCTTCAACCAATCCACGTTCGGGTACAAATAAGAATCTTTTCCCGCAATCGTGTTACGTATCTGGTCCTCCGTATATTTTGTAGCAATACCGTCATTACGCATTGCCTCGTTGGCTGCATTCATATAAGTGATACCGTCTTCCAGATCAACCATCTTCGTGAAACGGGTAAACGATTCATAATAATCCGCGCTCACTGTCGGTTTTCCCACCTTTCCCGGTTTGGTTTTAATCAGGATCACACCATTAGCACCTCGCACACCATACACAGCCGTTGCCGATGCATCTTTCAGTGTTGTCAACGATTCAATGTCTTCCGGATCGATGTCATTGAACGAACGTTCCACTCCATCCACCAATACCAGCGGAGAAGAAGTGTTGGGAGTAGAAATACCACGAATCCAGATATCAGCGGCATCTTTACCCGGTTCTCCCGTACGTTGCACGGCTACAACACCGGCCAAACGACCTGCCAGCGTTGTAGTTAAACTGGCAGAAGGTGTTTTAATATCCTCCATCTTCATAGAAGATTGTGCGCCGATATTACTTATTTTACGCTGGGTACCATAACCAACAATCACAGTCTCTTCCAACTCGTTCACCTGTTCTTCCAAGGCCACGTCGTAAATATTAGTAGATGCATTCGTCCGTATTTCTGAAGTTTTAAAACCTATATAAGTAAATTTAAGCACTACGCTTTTTTTGGTTACGAATATCTCATACAAACCATCCATATTGGTAATCGAACCGTTTGCATCTCCATCCACGGTAACGTTCACTCCAATAAGCGGTTCCCCTTTTACATCAGTAACACGTCCGGTTATTTTCCGTTTATTCTGTTGCTGTTCATTAGGAGCCGATGCATTTCCGGAAATAAAGATTTGTCTGTCAGAGATCCGATAAGTACATGAAGTACCCTCGAAAAGTTCAGAAAGAATTTCTTCTATCTTCTTATTCTTACTGTCGATAGATACCTTACGTTCTAAGTTCACAGCATCATCTAAGTAGAAGAAAACAAATTGACTACTTTTCTCTATCGTTTTAAGCACTTCTCTCAACGTCGAGTTATTAACGCTGACCGAGAGGGTCTTAAATTGAGAATAATTGTTGTAACTTGCGAAAGAGTAGTCTATTCCGAGAAGTAAAAAGCAAAGGAATAGCCCGAGAACCTTACTCTTTCGTTCTCTAATTGCATTTTTCATATTAAACATGTTAAAATTTTCTCATAATATTATTTCTGTATCTAAACATTATTGGGTACACACGTCCCAGTTGGATGATAGCGTGTATCATCCACTTTCTACAAAAATTACCATAAAATTCAGGAATTAGATTTATTCTTTATCTTATTTTTTCATATCTATTTCGTTACGACTCGATACGTCTTATATTGTTCATCATAGGCATAAGAGATTGGTGCAACAAAGGTTAATCCATTAATTACTGTTTCAAAGTTGTCTTTCAAATCGATTTTTCCAGAACATTTTATTTTACTTAGCGCTGGGTCAAATTCTACGTTAATGCCATAATAGGTAGACAGACGTTTCAAAACGATTCCCAAATCAGCACTTTGGAAATAATAGAGTCCATTCACCCATGATATAGCTTCTTCTACATCTACCTGTGTTATATTTTCCTTTCCATCGGCAGAACTGAACATCTGATTAGGAGCCAGAATGGCTTTAGGAGTCCGGTCTGTCTCCACCTGAACACATCCTTGTGCCAGCACTACACTTCTAATTGCTTCCGATTCATACGCAGTTACATTAAATTTAGTACCAAGCACTCTGACATTCATATCTTTGGTCCGCACATAGAAAGGACGATTTTCATCTCTGGCCACTTCTATGTAGATTTCACCATCCACATAGATTTCACGTTTGTCTTGTTCAAACTCCACCGGATAAACCACCCTTGTACCGGCATTCACCCAGACTTTAGATCCATCGGCAAACGTCAATACCGAACGTTTTCCACGTGGAATAACCAATTGGTTATAAGTTGCCGATTTCTCCTTTTGTATACTTTCCTGATTCGTTTTGATTTCTACGGAATCATACGTGATCTCTGTTTCTTTTTCCTTCAAACTCACGACATTATCTTCTGCCAAAATCAACAGTGTTTCTTCCGTCAAAGGCAAATCGGCTTTCGTATTCACAGCAAATGTGGCAATGTCCGGATCCAGAGCCGAAGAATAGTTCTTCAAAAAGAAGAAACATCCCACAAGAATAGCCACACTGGCAGCCGCACTCAATCCTATTAAGAAATAGTTCTTGCGTCTCGCTTTCTCCTTATTTATATTAGTCGCTTGAATACGAATCCATAAATCATCCGTTTCCTGGTTTGAAAGTACCTCACCCTTCTCTTTCGAAAAAACTTCCAAATATCTTTTTGCAGCGATATATTCATCTATATTAGAAGGATTCATCTGTTCAAATTCATCCCAGAACTTCTGTGTTTCTTCCGTAGGATAGTTCATAGAAGAAACAAAGAAATCATTCTGAAGAAATTCTTCAAAAGTATATAGGGAAAAATCTGTATGTTCTTGTTCAGAGTTCATCATTTTCATTGTCTTTACGTATGAATAACAGTTGTACTTTCATTTTATACTCACCTTTTTCGAAGTTTTTTCCACTTTTTTTGATAGGCAGGAAAAATGGGCTGGTTATTCTCTCTTATTTTCTCTTAAATAAGTCGCGGATACGTCCCAAAGCCCGTTGAATAGAATTAGAAACAGACTGATTATTCATATCTGTCACCTTACTGATTTCATCGATACTCATCTCTTTGATATACCGATAATAAATAATTTCGCGCTGTCTGTCCGTCAATACAGACATCATAGAATGTACGGTTGTCTGAACTTGTTTTTCCTGTTCATTATTAATATATATAGTTTCCGGAGTGGAAGGAGAGTCGTCAACCGTATCTTCTCTCTCACCTATTTCATCAAACGGGAGAGAATCTGTTGTTTTTTTCAGCGCATTAAAAAGAGTGTTTTTCAACGCCACTGTCAAATAGGCGGCAATATTATCTGTTGGAGCCAACTTTGCACGATTCATGTGAATTTTCAAAAACACATCATGTATGCAGTCTTTAATTAATTCTTTATCCGAAGTATATAATAATCCGAATCGAAACAGATCTTGTACTGTTTGATTATATATTTGGGTATACGCACTCGAGTCTCCTTCGAGAAACCTTTTCCACAAAAGGGAATCAGAGAGAGTATGTATATCCGATTTCATTATAATAAGTATATTAGATTTATAAGGACAAAAATAAAACAATAAATCAAAAAAAGCCCATCTTTATTAAAATATTAATTACCGATGGGCTGAACTTTTCAGATTTTACTTCAATGGGCTAGCCTCTACTCCCTCGAAAGTCATCTTTATAGGTTTTATTTTTCCGTCCTTATCAAAAATCATGCGATCAATGCAGGTCACACGAGCGTTTCCATCCGTTTCACCCAATGGATGGCGATGATAAATGATGTACCATTCGTCTGCTCCCGGACCTTTCACAACAGAATGATGACCGGCACCCGTTCCAATATTAGGATCGCGTTCCAATATTTTTGCTTCTCTTTTAAAAGGTCCGAATGGTGAGTCGGCAATCGCATAGGCTACGCAATAATCCGGTCCGGTCCAACCGCCTTCCGACCACATAAAATAGTATTTACCGTTACGTTTCAACATGAAAGGTCCCTCTACATATTTTTCGGGAGTTACTTCCTTATAGATGGTACCATCCTCAAACGGTACGATACTCAACAAGTCCGGAGCCAGCTTCACCATATTGCAATGTCCCCAGCCACCATAATACATATAATACTGTCCGTCATCATCTTTGTAAACAAACTGATCGATCGGTTGTGCACCATTTACAAATTTATCAATCAGAGGTTTGCCCAGTGCATCCTTAAATGGTCCGGCAGGATTGTCGGCCACAGCCACACCAATACCTCCCAGCTCGTTATTACTTTGAATATCATTCGCACCGAAGAATATATAATATTTGTCATTCGCATGAATCACAGCAGGTGCCCATAAAGCACGTTTAAACCAACTTATATTCTCTTTCGATAACACTTTCGGGTGTTTTGTCCAGTTCACCAGGTCTTTAGACGAGAAGGCATCCATGAAAGTTTGTTCGTCATAAGGCGCCGAATACGTAGGGTAAATCCAGTATTCGTCTCCGAACACAATTCCTTCCGGATCGGCATACCAGCCCGGAAATACAGGATTGCCACTTGTCTTTGGTTGCTGACCGGCTTTTTGTCCAAATACAGACTGGGAACAACAAATAATACTGAAAAGAATAAGATGTTTTAGTTTCATATAATATCAATTTTAAAGTTCGTGCTACAAAGATGAGAAAAAACAAATAGAAAATTCAATAATTATGAGCCAATTAAGGATAAATACTAACCAATCTGCAAAAAAAAAGATGATTTATCAAGATTTTGTGCTTTCTTTGCAGTGTCATTATAAAATGAAAAATACCATGAAAAGCGGAATCTCATTACTAACTGTACTTTTAATCATTATTTGTGCATCTTGCCAACCCAAGAAGAAAACAGAGCCGGAAAAGGAAACAATAACAGGAGATACCTATACGAATCCGTTGCGCGAAAAAGGAGCAGAACCATGGGGTGTTTTTCACGAAGGAAAATATTACTACACACAAGGTTCCGAAAGCAGAATCGTACTTTGGGAAACGAGTGATATAACCAACTTGAATGACAGTCTTAAAAAGCCGGTATGGATACCGAACGACCCTAGTAATTCGCATCACCTATGGGCTCCCGAAATACATCGTATCAACAACAAATGGTATATTTACTTCGCCGCAGACGATGGCAATATGGACAATCACCAGATATATGTGATTGAGAACGAGGCTGCTATTCCCACAGAGGGTAAGTTTGTCATGAAGGGTCGTATACCGACCGACAAAAATAACAACTGGGCGATTCATGCAAGTACCTTCGAGCACAACGGACAACGTTACATGATTTGGTGCGGATGGCAAAAACGCAGGATTGACAGCGAAACACAATGTATTTACATTGCTTCCATGGAAAATCCATGGACACTTTCCTCCGACAGAGTCCTGATTTCCAAACCTGAATATGAGTGGGAATGTCAATGGGTCAATCCCGATGGCAGTAAAACGGCCTATCCGATTCATGTGAACGAGGCACCTCACTTTTTCCAACCGAAGAATAAAGACAAAGTATGCATTTTTTATTCCGCCAGTGGTAGCTGGACGCCTTACTATTGTGTAGGATTACTGACAGCAGATGCAAATGCCAACCTGCTGGACCCCGCTTCCTGGAAGAAACATCCGACACCCGTATTCCAACAGGAACCGAAGAATGAAGTTTTTGGCCCCGGTGGAAGTTCTTTCGTTCCCTCACCGGATGGAAAAGAATGTTATATGGTGTATCATGCCCGTCAGATACCGAATGATGCTCCGGGTGCAATGGACTCACGTTCTCCCCGCCTACAAAAAATAGAATGGGACAAAGACGGAATGCCTGTATTGGGTGTTCCGGACAAGGCCGGAACGAAACTTCCCAAACCATCAGGAACAAAAACTGCTGACAAATAATAAAAACAATTATTCAACAAAGAATAAAAACTGACCACTCTTTCCGGTATTTATCATCAAAAGTAACTTTATACGGGATTTTATATAGAAAAAGAAGAGATTTTGCTGTTTTTTGAACGGCAAATTTCCTTTATTTTCTTTTAATTCCACTTTCTTTGCAATGTTCCTTCTTATGGGATATCAATTCAATAACTAATTATAATGTATACCATGAACATGAAAAAGAATTTTCTAACAATGCTACTAGCATTGGCTCTATGCAGTTCGACTTTTGCTCAATGGAAACCTGCCGGTGACAAAATCAAGACATCGTGGGGAGAACAGCTTGATCCTAAAAACGTATTGCCGGAATATCCGCGTCCTATCATGGAACGCAGTGACTGGAAAAACCTGAACGGGCTTTGGAAATATGCAATCACCAAAAAGGGTGATCCTACTCCTGCTGCTTACCAGGGTGATATTCTTGTTCCTTTTGCCGTAGAATCGTCTTTATCAGGCGTAGGCAAAATGATAAACGAGAAAGAAGAATTGTGGTACCAACGCACTTTCGACGTTCCTTCCAACTGGCGTGGCAAACAAGTCCTGTTGCACTTCGGAGCAGTAGACTGGAAAGCAGAGGTTTGGGTGAATGACGTAAAGGTAGGTGAACACACAGGTGGATTTACTCCTTTCTATTTCGATATTACTTCCGTACTTAATAAAGGAAATAATGACCTGGTAGTAAAAGTATGGGACCCTTCAGATCGTGGCGAACAACCCAGAGGAAAACAAATAGCAAACCCTCATGGCATTTGGTACACTCCGGTTACAGGTATCTGGCAAACAGTGTGGTTGGAACCGGTGGCAACACAATACATTGCTAATCTGAAAACTACTCCTGATATTGATAATAACTCTGTTAAGGTAGAAGTGGCTGCCAACACAACTTCTGCAGACAAAGTGGAAGTAAAAGTATTCGATGGCAAGAATCTTGTAGCCAAAGGTGCAGCGTTGAACGGAGTACCCGTTGAACTGGCAATGCCTGCTAATGCTAAACTATGGTCGCCAGACTCTCCTTTCCTTTACAATATGGAAGTGACCCTGTATAAAGACGGAAAAGCAATAGACCAAGTAAAGAGCTATACTGCTATGCGTAAATACTCTGTTCGCAAGAGTCCGAATGGCATCACTCGCCTGCAATTGAACAACAAAGACTACTTCCAGTTCGGTCCGCTCGACCAGGGATGGTGGCCTGATGGTTTATATACTGCACCAACAGATGAAGCATTGGTTTATGACTTGAAAAAGACAAAAGACTTCGGCTACAACATGGTACGTAAGCACGTCAAGGTAGAACCTGCACGCTGGTACACTCATTGCGACCAGTTGGGATTGATCGTATGGCAAGATATGCCGAACGGTGGCCCTAGCCCACAGTGGCAGGCACGCAACTATTTCAACGGTACAGAAGTAATCCGTTCTGCTGCTTCCGAAGCTAACTACCGCAAAGAGTGGAAAGAAATCATCGACTGTCTGTACTCTTATCCAAGTATCGCTGTATGGGTACCTTTCAACGAAGCATGGGGACAATTCAAAACTCCGGAAATCGTAGCTTGGACCAAAGAATACGATCCTAGCCGACTGGTGAATCCTGCCAGTGGTGGTAATCACTACACTTGTGGCGATATTCTCGACCTTCACCACTATCCGGGACCAAACATGTTCCTTTACGATCCGAGACGTGCTACCGTATTGGGTGAGTACGGAGGTATCGGCCTTGTAGTAGAAGGAAACACTTGGGTGAATGACAAGAAAAACTGGGGTTATGTGAAGTTCAATACATCGGACGAAGTAACAAACGAATACATTAAATATGGCAGACATCTGTTGGAATTGATCCAGAAAGGATTCTCTGCTGCCGTATATACTCAGACAACAGACGTAGAAGGTGAAATCAACGGTCTGCTCACTTACGACCGTAAAGTAATCAAAATGGATGAAGCTAAAATCAGAGAAATCAATCAAAAAATCTGTAACTCTCTGAATAAAGAATAATTAGCACAATACTCTTTTCCTTGTTGAATTTAAAACAGCACCTCTGAAGGTCTATATTCAGGGTGCTGTTTTTTATATTTTTATTTTTTCCGATGGGTTTACTCTTCTTCCTGCATGAAGATCTTTACCTGATTCCAGCTATTCTCCGTATCATTCGAAACTTTCTCACCGGGTGTAGAGCGTCCTTCTTCCAGATATTTCTTCATAGTCCGTTTCATCTCTTTCACCTCATTCTCATAACGTTTGTCACCGATGATGTTTTCTTTTTCCGAAGGATCTTTCACGATATCAAACAATTGCATCGGGGGGAATTTAGCCACATCAACAGGTTTAACGGGATATGTCCAACCACCGGAACCTCCGTAAAATACCAATTTCAGTTGGGGAGTGCGTAAAGACAAATACCCCTCTCCTGCTTCATGTACCAGGTCTTTACGGGCGGAAGTGCCTTTCTTACTCAATATCGGCCACATACTATAACTGTCAACGGCTTCTTCCGTCTCCAAATTGTGATTGAGCATTTGGGCAAAGGTAGCATAAAAGTCAATCAATGAAACCAAAGAATTGTTTGTCTCTTTCCCGTATTTTCCTTTCCAGGAGACAATGAGCGGGATTCTGTGACCGCCTTCATAAATATCGCTCTTATAACCTTTGTAGATATAACTGGGGAAATGTCCCTGTTTTTCCATATCTTTTACGCCTATATAAGCAGCACAGCCATTGTCCGAAGCAAATACGATGATGGTGTTATCTAGTTGTTTATTCTTCTTCAATGTTTCTACAATTTGGCGCACCATGTCGTCTATCATGACTACAAAATCACCATAAGGGCCGATACTGGTTTTACCCTGAAATTCTTTCGAAGGCAATATAGGTGTGTGAGGAGCAGTAATAGGCAAATATAAAAAGAACGGTTTCTTACTGCCTTTCTGCTCATTGATATAGTTCAGGCTGTGACGGATGATGTTGGGAAAACATTCTTCCGGTTTGAAGTCGGCCCCTGCCATTCCTCCGTGCATCAGTAAAGCCAGGTTCTTTTTCTGGGGTTCTATTACATGATCGGGGATAGAGGTTGCTTTATTGTTTTCCACATAAACATAGGGAGAAATATCCAGTGATGCAGGGATGCCGAAGTAGTAATCAAATCCTCTGTCGGTAGGTCCGTTCTTGATTGGAAGCGAGAAATCAATATCTTTCATGCTTCTGCCATTGTCCGTATATCCCCAGTCCCAGCCTAAATGCCATTTGCCGATACAAGCAGTATTGTATCCGTTGGCTGAAAACATTTGTGCGATTGTGCGACGTTCAGGGTCGATCATAGCAGGCGAATCACCATCAAGACCGCCTCGTTTCAGTTTGGTACGCCACGGATATCTTCCGGTCAGGAGAGAATATCTGGAAGGAGTGGATAAAGCGGAGGAAGCATGGGCATCCGTAAAGGCAATTCCGTGCTCGGCCAGCTTGTCGATGTTAGGAGTATGAATTTTAGATTCGGGATTAAAGGCGGAGATGTCTCCGTAGCCTAAGTCGTCAGCCAATATAAACACGATATTGGGTGTTTGCGCTTTTGCAACAGTTACTGCAAGAAGTGCAGAAGAGATTGTGATTAGTTTATTCATATAAGTAACTAATCAAAATTAAGCAGCATAATGACTAAAGTTAATATTCAGTTGTGTTCCTATCGCCGCCAAAGCCCTATTTGTGGCATAAAACAGCGATTCTGTAGTGACATAATCTTGCGGTCGGAGCCATTTCCCTTTCATAATACGCCAAAGGGTCTCCACAATGTTCAAATGAGGAGAGTATGGGGGAATGTAGAAAAGAAAAAGTCCCCGTTTTTCCCATATTGGACGCATTCGCTTTATTTTCTCATTACGGTGTACACTTGCATTGTCAAGCACAACAAATGTCTTTCTGTTGAGCTTGAAAGAGAACCTGTCGAGGAAATCCACGACTTTCTCTGCATCAACAGAATCGCAGGTGCAGAAACCTTCAAAGCGGTTATTCCTGTCAATCATACCAAAGATGTTGAGCCGTTTGGCTTTTTCGACAGGAATGTAAACGTCTTCTCCGGAAAACTGCCACCCGTAAGGGACATAGCCTTCCGTGCAGATATGAGATTCGTCACCATAGAAGAGGTCGATGGAGCCTTTTTCAAAAAGTACTTCAAGTTCTTGCAGCTTCTCGGTCTTATACGCATAGAGCTGCGGCGAGGGCTTACCCTTAGGACGTTTTCTTATACGTCTATATCTTGCGCCAATGCGGATAAAAAACGTTTGAACGTCGATTCGCTCGCTTCCTTGCCCGAAGCATTCTGCCAGGCTTCTTTGGCTGCACGCACACTCTGTCGGTCCGACTCGATGGCTTTGCGCACAGCTTCCTCGTCCGAACAGTCCATGATGGCTTTGCGACCTTGTCCCGGACGTGTATATAATCCTTGGATTCCTTGGTTTTCGAAACGTTTGACCCAACTGCCAACGGTTTGGGCGGTCATTTCCGTTTGTGCTCCCACTTGGGGCGCACTCAAGCCCTCTGCTTTGAGCAATATGGCGCGGCAACGCATACGAAAACAATGGCTTTCGCCTGTACGGAAACCGGTGGTAAGTTCCCGACGTTCGGAATCGCTCAACGTCAATTTCTTGATTTTCATTTGTCTTGCGGTTTGGTTCGAGACAAAGATAATGCAATTTCGACATATGTGAAATAATTATGAATAACTACTTATTTAATGTATTAAAACCGTAGTTAATAGGTGATATCGCCTATGCCTTCATGTTTTCCAAGCGGCATGCCCGTATTATCCTACTGCCATCTCTTTCGTTCCACTCCAGTGAACGGTTCCTTTCACTCCAGTGAACAGGCCTGTGCACTCTAGTGAACAGATCGTGCCACTCCAGTGGAACGATATAGATGCTTTATCAATAACAAGGCAAGAACGAATGGAAAACAGGAGGATATCAGGTTGTTTGAACGGAGAATGCTCTTCATCTGTTTTCAATGTAAGCGTTTACAGTCCCCATCATCCGTGCAATTTCGATGAGAAGTGCATGAGAAATGCACGATAGAACTATGAGAAGTGTATGAGAAATCACTGAAAAATGCATGAGAGAAAGCCCTTTTTCCGTTAAAATATCTATAAAAAGTATGAGAGATGCCTGTTTTAAAAACATCTCTCATACTATATACATTTGATTACAAGCCAATTATCGAGATTTTATGAGAAATGAGAAATAAAAAAATAAAATCTCTTTCAGAGAGCAAATAACGATAGAATTGTGGAATGCTATGCATTGGCTGCTTTCTTCTGCTTGTTCTTAGGGGTGCGTGGCTGGTCTTTATCAGCTCCGGTGTCATTTTGCTGCTTCATCCATTTTTGCAGTTCCATCGTCAGTTCGGCTTTCTTCTTACTATATTTCTTCACATCCGCCAGATTATTCATCTCGAACGGATCTTTCTTGATGTCATATAGCTCGAATTCGGGACGATTCTTGTAACGGTTCAATATTTTATGTGCCCGATCCGAATCCTGTGCTTTCCAGGAGAGATACCATTCTGCCTTTTCAATATGTTTTTCCACGTATGTTTCTTCCGGAGTCAGGTTCCAGATCAAACGATAGTGTCCGTCTGAAATGGAGCGAATCGGATAGGCCGGACCTTCGGGAACATTGTTGTGAACATGATAAGCATACTTATGATGTGTCTTTGTTTTTCCCTGGAATACGCCCAGCAGACTCTTTCCGTCTATCACGTCAGGAATTTCTCCGCCTGCAACGTCAATGAACGTAGGAAGAAGATCTTCATATTGCACGATGGCAGAAGTTTCCACACCCGGTTTAATGACACCTGGCCAGGAAGCAACCATCGCCGACTTGACACCTGCACTCCAATTCGTCCATTTAGCTCCGGCAAATTGCGTACCTTGTTCGGAGATGAAAATAACGAGCGTGTTCTGCAACAAATTCTTATCTTTCAGAATCTGCATGGCGTCGCCCACCTGCTGGTCGAGCAGACCGACTTCTGCCAAATATCTGGCATAGTATTCACGCGTTACTTCCGTATCGACAAATTGAGGCGGCAACTGAAGTTTCTTCCGGTCGAAGACGGAAGCGTCACCACCCGTCCAGGGAGCATGCGAGTTGATAGAAGCCAATACCAGGCAGAAAGGTTGGGAAGAATCGCGTTCCATAAACTTCTCAATACCTTTGGTATGATAATCTGTATTTGTGCTTGTACATCCTTTGGGGAATCCCGGTACATCTTCGAACGGGAAGTTAGCCAAAGGTTTGATATGCCATTTTCCGGCTAATCCAACCCGGTAGCCCAGATTTCCCAGGTAAGTGGGAAGAGATTTTACATCGGCATTGACCGAACTATGGTTTGCATAACCACCATGATGCATCGGATACATCCCCGTATAAACACAATGACGGGTAGGCGTACTCATCGAAACGGAGTTATACGCATTGTTGAATTTTATCCCCTGCTCCGCCAGTGCGTCTATATGAGGAGTCTTGTTGTTTACAGCCCCGAAACAACCTATATCATAATAGGAGCAGTCGTCGGCTATGATTAATAGAATATTAGGCTTCGAAGGAGTTTGGGCAAACCCGTTTCCTATCGCCAATCCGCCTAGGAGGCACATACTAATCATTGATTTTTCCATCTTGTATTATTTTCAATTTATTGGGTCAACATCATTAACGTACTACTTTCCATTCTTTGGGAGCTTTGAATCCGTCACGGCCTTTGCCATAGGGTACTTCCGGCAGACAAGGAGTAATGGTGTCGTATTTCACTGCAACCTGATACAATGCTTTCACAATCTTCTCGTTTCCTATGCTGGCATTTTTCTTTTCGTAAGGATCTGTTTTATACTCAACCAGAAAATCCTGTTTCAAATCAAGTCCCGGTTTCATGCCTTTTCTTATCAGTTTATAGTCTTTATTGACTACGGCTCCGTGTCCCAGATAAAAATCGCGGTCGATGCAGCTCTTCTTACCATTCAATACAGGGAGTATGCTGATACCGTCATATTCACGTTTCGGACGACTGTGATCTCCTACCAGTTCTTTCAATGTAGGAACAAGGTCAACAAAACCTGTCACTTGTGAGCTCAAGTTCTTATATTGTTTCTCCGCTTTCTTCCAACAGAGAACAGCCGGTGCGTGTACACCTCCGTCCCACTCGTCGAATTTATGTCCGCGCAATGGTCCTGATGAGGATCCCGGAACACCGGCAGAACCGTTATCGCTAAAGAAGATAAAGAAAGTGTTGTCCATTATTCCTTTCTTCTTCAAGGCATCTACAATAGCTCCGATTCCTCTGTCCATACAGGAAACCATTGCACTGTAAGTCACTTTTTTCTGTTCTTTCGGTGTCAGGCTGTCGAAGTTATCACAATAAAGTTTAATATCTTTTTCCTGTGCTTGCAGCGGAGTGTGAGGTGCATTATAAGCTACATACAGCATAAACGGACCTTCTTTCTCGTAAGCATCGATACAGCGGATGGCTTCTTTGGTAATCAGTTCGGTAGAATATCCCTTGTCATGGCAAGTTTCCCAATCATTGTGCCAGTCTAATTCACCCTCACGCGTGAGGTCGAAATAATCTATTGCACCGTTCAGGTGGCCGTAGAAATGTGAAAAGCCCCTATTCATCGGATAATGCACTTTCTTCGTATGTCCCAGATGCCATTTACCGATAATGGCTCTGTTCTTATATCCGTTGCGTGCCAGCATATCGGCCATCGTTTCTTCATTCTCGTCCAGACCGTCTTCACGCCAAGGCGGAATAACAGCCGAACGGACACCAAAACGGTTCGGGTAACGTCCCGTCATCAGTCCCGCACGGGTAGGTGTACTGATAGGAGAGGTATAAAAACGTTCGAGCTCCACTCCTTCTCCAACCAGAGCATCCAGACAGGGAGTTTTGATTTCACTTCCATGAAATCCGACATCTCCCCAACCCAAATCGTCGGCCAATACAATCACAATATTAGGACGCTCTGTCTGTGCATGAAGAAATGCCGGAAGCAGAGTACATCCACAAAGCAAACCAAAAAATTCTTTTTTCATGATATACGATTTATAAATAACATTCTGTGTTTTATTCGTTTGATGTGTGACGGCTTATTTTTTCTTTCCCGGCATGTGTTCGAAGGCACGCATCTCGGTAGCTTGCCCTTCGTCTCCACAATCCTTCATCCAACGTTTCAATTCTTTATCCAATCGGCTGATGGTAGCGGTTTGTGTCGCATCTTCCGCCAGGTTTTTCATGCAATACGGGTCATTCTTCACATCGTACAGTTCGATAGCAGGACGATGCTGGTATTTAGTCGTCATTGCTTTTGCATGAGCATCTGTCTCCGCCAGGCTCTCCCACTCTTTAAACAAAGGAGAATTGGTTTCAACATTCTTGAAAGTAGCTTCCGGAGTGAGATTGACAATATATCTGTATCGGCCATCGTATACCGAACGGATTCCGTAATAAGGCGATCCGGCATTGATACCTCTCGTGGTCTGAAGGGAGAAAGAATATTTTTTGTGCTCTTTCTTTTTACCTGTCAACACCGGTTTGAAGCTTTCTCCATCCACTTTCGCCTGTGGCTTTCCTCCTGCTATGTCGACAAAAGTAGGAACAATATCGACGTATTCTACCAATGCATCACTCACACTTCCCGGCTTAATCACTCCCGGCCAGCGAACGATACAGGCAGAATGTACTCCTGCATCATAACAAGTCCATTTGGCAAAAGGCAGGCTGTTGCCTTGCTCGCTCAAATATACGACAACAGATTTATCTGTCATCTTTTCTTTATCCAGGATAGAAAGGACGTTGCCAAACTCCTGGTCCATGAAATTGATTTCTGCCAGATAATGAGTCAACAATTCGCGTGTCTGGGGAATGTCCACATACATAGGGGGCAAGGTTAGCTTATCTGCATTAAATTGCGAAGCGTCTCCCTTATTCCAGGGGGTATGCGGCTGATTGGAAGCGACAAACAGACAGAAGGGTTCTCCGTTTGCTTTGCAGTCGGAGATAAATTTCTGAATTGCTTCAAAGTTCAATTCCCCTCCTTTCAGAGGAGGTACATAAAGGTCGAAAGGAAATACTGATTTCGGAGCGATATGCGATTTTCCAATCAATGCAACTTTATAGCCCAGTGGTTGCAGATGATGCACGACACTCAATGTTCCTTTATCGGCACAAGTATGATTGGGGTAAGCGCCGCTACGTACTGGCCACAGACCGGTATATAAATTATGACGGGTAGGTGACGACATCGGAACAGCCTGATAAGCTTGCGTGAAACGTACTCCCTGTGTAGCGAAACGGTCGATATTCGGAGTTTTCGAATCAACGCTTCCATAACAACCCAGGTCATAATGAGAACAGTCGTCGGCTATGAACAACAGAAAATTCGGTTTTTCCGTTTGCTGCGCAAAAGACAGGCTGGTAGCACCCAATGCAACGGATGCACTCAATAGTAATTTATTCATTTCGTGTTCCTCCCTTATTTATTTCTTCGGATGTTTAGGCAATACAAAGTTAGCATTCGCCCATTTCTCCCATTCGGTAACCAGTTTCGTCAGTACTTCGGGGTGTTGTTCTGCCAGATTGTTACGTTCGGTGCGGTCTTTAACCACATCATACAGTTCCCATTCTTTTCCTTTTTCGTCGCGGATCGCTTTCCAGTTACCCCAACGGATTGCTCTGTTGTTTTGATGTTCCCAGTACATATATTCGTGTAAAGAGTCTGTTTTCTTATGAATAGCGGGGAGAAGGCTGCTGCCTACCAATGGATGTATTTTGTTTCCACCGTGATAAGTTTCCGGGTAAGCAGCTCCTGTTGCTTCCAGAATAGTCGGCATAATGTCCGGCAGATAACCGGGAACACGGCACCATTCCCCTTTTTTATTATTCAGATTGTTTTTCCACGACACGATAAGAGGGGTAGAAATGCCTCCTTCATAAGAACGGCATTTGTATTTGCGGAACGGAGTATTGGAAACCTGCGCCCATGCTCTTCCGTAAGAAGGCATCCCACTGTGAGACGGATCGTTGATCTCCGACACCTTGCCGCCTCCCAATTCTGCATAAGGTTCGGCACAAGCACCATTGTCGGACAGGAACATGACAAGCGTATTGTCCAGTTTATGATTCTTCTTCAGGTAATCCAGCAATTTTCCTACATTATAATCTACACAATGCACCTGTGCTGCATAAACTGCCATCCGGTAGGCTACTTCATCTTTTTCTTTCTCCGTCAGTTCGTCCCAATTCCGGTTTTCCCATTCGGCGAATTCTGTGTTCGAGTCGATAATTCCCAACTTAGCCATTCGTTTCCGTCTTGCTTCGCGAATCTCATTCCATCCTTTCTCACGATAGATTTTGGTGAATTTCTGAATGTCTTCCTCTTTTGCCTGCAAGGGCCAGTGAGGAGCGTTAAATGCCAGGTAAAGGAAGAAAGGTTTGTCGTCTTTTTGTTCGTCAACGAAGCGGATTGCATAATCGGTAAATGCGTCTGTTGTATAATAAGGTGCTTCCGGTTCCGGAAGTTTGGTGTTATCCAGCGTCAACCCGCGTCCTCCTGATGGACGAAGGTAGCTGCAAGCTCCTGCCAGAATGCCGTAGAAACGTTCAAATCCCCGTTGCAAGGGCCATTTTTCTTCTCCATGCATTCCCAGATGCCATTTACCTGCCATATAAGTATGGTAGCCTCCTTCTTTCAATACCTCGGCTATTGTGACACAGTTCCGGTTGAGGAATCCTTTATATCCCGGCACTCCCCAGTCGTTCGGGCTCTTTTGATTCTCTTGCTTAAACGGATCTTCGGACATTTGCCCGATACCTGCCTGATGCTGATACAGTCCTGTCATTAAACTGGCTCGGGCGGGGCAAGAACGTGAAGTGTTGTAGAATTGGGTGAAGCGTACTCCTTTGGATGCCAATGCATCAATATTAGGGGTCAGTATTTCTCCACCGTAGCAGCCGATATCGGAATAACCCATATCATCTACCATAATCAGTACGACGTTCGGCTTTTCCTGTGCCGAACAAAACGATGCCATCAGTAAGGGGGCAGTCATTAAGAAATTCTTCTTTACCATAGTATTATCAATTATCTGGAAAACAAAAGTAGAGAAGTTTATGCAAAAGGAAGGAAAAATGCTAATCAATAAAGAACAAAATCAGGTATATCCACAAAAAAAACACATAATTACTCGATCAGCATTTATTTTAACAATGAACAGTTTTTGTCCTTTATTGAACAAATAGTTTCCTGTTCTAAATTTCAATCTCGTTACCTTTGTATCAAATCAATACGTTGAAGATATCACTCAGAAACGCAAAACTAAAAAGTAACAAAATGAGAAAGACACAGCTTGTTTTGGTCGGTTTACTACTATCCTTTACAGTAAATGCGACCAATGATATTCCCCGTCCGGAATATCCACGTCCGCAGTTCGAAAGAGCCGAATGGATTAATTTAAACGGAACATGGACCTATGAATTCGATTTGTCGAATTCTGGAAAGAACCGACAATTAACTACCGCAAAGCAGTTAAGCAACACAATCACCGTCCCCTTCTGTCCCGAAAGTAAACTATCAGGAGTAAATCACACGGATTTCATCGAACAAATGTGGTATCAACGTTCTATTTCCATACCTGAAAATTGGAAAAATAAGAAAATCATGTTGAACTTTGGTGCAGTAGATTATCACGCAGAAATATACATCGACGGAAACTATCTCGGCAATCATGACGGGGGCAGTTCTTCTTTCTCGCTGGACATCACTCCGGCTGTAGAACCGGGAAATACGCATAGCTTGGTCGTTTTTGTTGCTGACAAGACCCGTTCAGGGCTTCAAGCAGTGGGCAAACAATCTACCCAGTATAATTCATACGGTTGCTTTTATACCCGTGTCACCGGAATCTGGCAGACGGTATGGCTAGAAGCCGTTTCTCCGTATGGTTTGAGATCTGCCCGGACGAATCCGGATATCGATCAACAACAATTAATCGTCACACCGGAATTTTATCGTTCTTCGAACGATGAGACACTGGAAATTACTTTATATGACAACAGTCGTCAGGTAAGTCGCAAAGTGGTGAAATGTAATAACGGTTCCAGCGTTGTTCTCCCGGTTAAGGACATGAAACTCTGGAGTCCGGAAAACCCTTACCTATACGACATAACCTACCGTATAAAAAATGCCAATGGGGAGGTTATCGATGAGGTAAAATCATACGTGGGAATGCGCGTGGGAATGCGCAAAGTACACACTTCCAACGGACAGATTTATCTGAATAACGAACCTTACTTCCAACGGCTTGTGCTAAACCAAGGATACTACCCGGACGGTATCTGGACCGCTCCCACTGATGAAGCACTAAAGAATGATATTCTGCTTAGCAAAGAGGCCGGATTCAACGGCGCCCGTCTTCATCAAAAAGTATTTGAAGAAAGGTTCCATTACTGGGCCGACAAACTGGGATTTATTACTTGGGGAGAATCTGCCAACTGGGGAATGGATTATAAAGAAGAAGAGGCAGCCCGCTATTTCCTGACGGAATGGTCGGAGATACTTATGCGGGACTATAATCATCCATCCATCATCGCATGGGTTCCCTTCAATCAGCCGCTCGAAAATCCTTATACTCTTATATCCGGCAAGATGCCGCGTTTAATCATTGATACATACCGCCTGACGAAAGCTATTGACCCCACACGATTAGTCAACGGCATTGCCGGCGATACCCATTTCCTGACGGATATCTGGGGAATCCGTAATTATGAGTCCGATACTGCGCGTTTCGCACGCTACTTAAAACCTAATGAAAAACAAGCATTCTACAATCATCAACCGTTCTTCATCGGAGAGTTTGGCGGAATGCTTTGGACCGGGGAACATAAAGACAAGGCTTCATGGGGATATGGCAAAACGATTACAAGTGAAGAAGGTTTCTACGAACGATTGGAGGGATTTATGGATGCGATAGCAAATGCTAAAGAGGTGACCGGATTCTGCTATACTCAACTGACAGATATTGAGCAGGAAAAGAATGGTATCTACTACTATGATCGTCGTCCCAAGCTGGAAATGAAACGAATTAAAACTATTTTCGAAAAGATCCCAAGTAACAGATCTTTGAAAATTAAAGAATAAGCTATCATGATAAAAAAGCGAATCTTAGTGATATCCGTATTGTGTACTCTCCTGACCGCGTATGTGTCAGGAGAAGTACCTCCCGCCAAGGTTGTATTCCAACAATACATGAACCAGGCACAAACATTCGCCAACAACTTTCCACGGGAGAAAGCGTATTTACATTTTGATAATACGAGTTATTATGTCGGTGACACAATTTGGTTCAAAGCTTATGTCACCCTTGCCGAAAAACAGACTTTCAGTCTAATCAGCCGCCCTCTGTATGTGGAGTTAGTAGACCAGACAGGGCATATAGCAGATAAACAAATTATCAAGCTGACGCAGGGAGAAGGGAACGGACAATTCATTCTTCCTCATTCAATGCTATCCGGTTACTATGAGGTACGCGCTTATACGCGCTGGATGCTTGCTTTTAATGAACCACAATATTTTTCGCGCACTTTTCCTATTTATCAGCTTTCCAATAGCGATAAACTGGAACGTAGTATCACGACTTACGAATTAAGTTCGTCGATGGAGAACCGCCCGTCTGAAACGGAGGAGAAGTTAAATGTGCGTTTTTTCCCCGAAGGAGGACAATTAGTAGAGGGGGTGACTTCGCAGGTCGCTTTCAAGGCGGAGAGTAAGAATGGAGGGAATATTGAATTATCGGGGACGATCTATACCAAAGAAGGAACAGAGATCACCTCTTTCGAGACTTTGCACGATGGAATGGGACATTTTGAATATACCCCTTCCGATCAACCCGCAATTGCTAAAGTCAGTTTTCAAGGAAAGAAATATGAATTCACACTTCCACAGGCATTGCCTAACGGGTATGTTTTGAGTACTGTCAGTAATGCCGGTGCTCTTTTGGTGAGAGTATCCTGTAATGCCGCCACTCCTCAAGACACATTGGCTGTATTTATCAGTCATCAAGGGCGTCCATCTATCCACCAGCTGATTAGTTGCCGGGCGGATGCTCCGCAGGAGTTTATTCTGCCCACCCGTAAACTACCGGCAGGTGTACTGCAGGTCAGCCTCATCAACCGGGCAGGTAATACATTGTGCGAACGTTTTGTCTTTGCCAATCCGCGTGCTCCCCTGCAAATATCAACGGAAGGACTGAAAGAGGTGTACGCCCCCTACGCTCCCATTCGTTGCGAATTGCAAGTAAAGAATGCTAAGGGAGAACCTGTATCCGGAGAATTGTCGGTCAGTATTCGAGACGGTGTCCGGTCGGATTATCTGGAGTATGACAACAATATTTTCACGGATCTGCTGTTAACCTCCGATTTGAAAGGATATATCCATCAACCCGGTTATTACTTCGCATCCCCGTCTCCGCGAAAGCAAACCGAACTGGATGTTTTATTGATGGTGCACGGATGGCGTAAATACGACATGAGCCAGGCCATCTCTACCGCTCCTTTCACTCCGCTTCAATTGCCGGAAGCGCAATTGGTACTGAACGGGCAAGTGAAATCAACCATTCTCAAGAATAAGTTGAAAGATATTGCACTTAGCGTGATAGTGAAGAAGGACGATCAATTCATAACCGGAGGAACCGTGACCGATGAAAACGGCCGTTTCACCATTCCGGT
This sequence comes from Bacteroides celer, assembly GCF_002632415.2. Classification (NCBI taxonomy): domain Bacteria; kingdom Pseudomonadati; phylum Bacteroidota; class Bacteroidia; order Bacteroidales; family Bacteroidaceae; genus Bacteroides; species Bacteroides celer. The sequence continues at coordinate 5,500,941 of NZ_CP178209.1, forward strand.
GGAAGATTTTGAAGGAACAACAGAAGCGGTGATCCAAACCCGGAAAGTCGGTAAAGAACGTAATAAGGATGCTTCTATCCTGATCGACCGTAATTTCTCCCCCGCTCCGCGGGCTTACGGCTATAAGGAGCTTCATCCAGAATGGAAAGACCTGGCCTACTGGCAACAGAAAGCCGAGAGTTTTGATTCTCTATACATGGATTCTATCCGGAAGGTAGAAGGACTTTATGTATTGGATGAGGTGGAAATAAAAAGTAAACGCCGGCAAGGAAGCAACATGGCTACCAAGATCAGCGAGAAGAGTATTGATGCTTATTACGATGTACGCCGTTCGGTGGATGTATTACGCGATAATGGAAAGATTGTCACCACCATTCCCGAATTAATGGAAAAGTTGAGTCCGCAATTTTATTGGGATCGCACCAATGACAAGCATACGTATCGTCAGAAACCGATCTGCTATATTATGGATAATCACATTTTGTCTGAAACAGAAACTCAAATGATGCTGACCGAGGTGGACGGATTGGCTTCTATCATCATTAGCAAAGGCACCGGAGGTATTGATGACGACATTATCCAAAATACAAAGATGTCCGAGGTGACCGATAGCACGGGAGTCGACATAAGCAAACTGGACAGATATAGTGTTTTCTACCTGATTCCCCTGCCCAGACGCGATGTGTTGAATAAGAGCCAAAGTGCTGTATTAGGTACCCGGCAAACTGTTATTCAGGGATATACCCGTCCATTGGAATATTATTCTCCTGCCTACCCTACCAAGGAGCTATACATGGATAAAGTAGATAAAAGACGGACGTTATACTGGAATCCATCCGTACAAGCTGATGGAAATGGGAAAGCGGTGATTGAATGTTATAATAACCAATATTCCACTCCGTTGATTATTCAAGCGGAAACGCTGGGTAAAGATGGACAGATAGGAAGTATGAGGTATTCTACCATTGGGAAAATAGAGCAATAGTCCATCTGTTTCTTACTGAATTAGTTATTTAATTCCCCTATAAAATGAATGGGGATGAAGTTATTCCCGATTCGGAATCCTTCATCCCCATTATTCATTTAATGATTATAAATGCTTGTACTCAAACAATAGCTATTAGTTCTTTTTCTGTTTTTTCTGTCCCGGGTAAGGTTCTACCATGCAGCGTTTCGCCCATGCTTCGTATGCCTTAGCCATTTCCGCTACTTTTTCAGGATATTGGGCAGCCAAGTTATGCTTCTCGCTGCGATCTTTATTCAGGTTATATAATTCCCATTGTTCACGATCTTTCGGACGAACCAGTTTCCAGCCATCGTTAGAAAGGAAAGCGCGTTCGTTGAAGTGTTCGAAACCAAGATAATCATGCCCTTCACGATGTCCGTTTTTGAAGATAGGAAGCAGGCTCTTTCCTTCCATCGGGATGATATCATTTCCTTTGTATTTAGTAGGATAAGTAGCTCCCGCCATATCGATACAGGTTGCCATAATATCCATCACATGTCCGATTTCAGGAGTCATTCCTCCCACATTCTTTTTGATTCCTTTCGGCCAGTGCGCAATCATCGGAGTACAGATACCTCCTTCATAGGCTTTCGCTTTCCAGAAACGGAACGGAGTATTGGCTACATTTGACCAGCGAGCTCCCAATGAAGCATAAGTCGTCTCCGGGCCAGGCAATACCTTTTTATTACGTGGGTATATAATCTTCTCTCCCTTACGAGTCATATCCGGACGGTCATTTTCTCCTCCACTCATATTCTGACATTCTTCATTACTGCAACCATTGTCAGACAGGAAAAGGATCAATGTATTGTCCAACTGGCCGGTCTTTTCAAGCGCATCGATAACCTGACCGATTCCCTGGTCCATACGATCAATCATAGCAGCATGAACAGCCATAGCACGGGCATCCCATTCGGCATTCGGATTATCTTCCCATTTGTCGTTAAACTGACGCTCGGACAGGAAATCATCCATTCCCGGGAAAATACCTAACTGCTTCTGACGTTCGTAACGGGCATTACGGATGGCTTCCCAACCTACTTTATAGGTATCCTTATATTTTTCAATATCTTCCGGAAGTGCGTGAAGTGGCCAGTGAGGTGAAGTGTAGGCAAGATACATGAAGAACGGTTTGTCATCTTTCGCATACTCTTTCACTTCTTTTACGGCACGGTCTGAAAGAGCCTGTGTGATATAATACCCTTCCGGTACTTCTTTCACAGGCACTTCGCCCTCTACCAGACTGAACGGGTCGAAATAGTCCACCACTCCATAAATTGTTCCGTAATGAGAGTCAAAGCCACGGTTTACGGGATAATGACATAAATCAGAGAATGTCTCATGAACGACGTGATGGGCCAGCCATTCACGCTGATCGTCACGCAACGGTGTTTCGGCAATGTGCCATTTTCCAACCATACTGGTGGTATAGCCCGATTCTTTCAATACTTCGGCAATAGTAACGGCATTACGTGAAAGTGTACCGCGATATCCCGGCAAATGCCCGTCAAAGGTCATACGGCCGATACCTGCCTGATGCTGATAAAGACCTGTCAATAAAGAGGCACGTGTAGGACAACTACGACTGGCATTATAGAAATGGTTGAAACGTACGCCCTCTTTTGCCAGTCTGTCCAGATTAGGGGTGTGGATTTCACTACCATAGCATCCCAAATCGGAATAACCAAGGTCGTCTGCCAGAATCACCAGGATATTAGGCTTCTTATCAGATTTCTTGCCCTTTGCTTCTGCCGCAGAATGACCGGCAACCATCAGGGCTGTTGGTAATAGAAATAATTTTGAATTCATAAGTTTAATGTCTATTTTTAATTTGTTTTTCATTGTATCACTCTTTTCCTTTGTCTTTGTTCGCATCGAACCACTTACAAACTTTTTCACCCAACTTAGCGACTACTTCCGGGTGTGACTTCGCTATATCATTCTTTTCGAATTTGTCTTTCTCTATATCGTATAGCTGCGCATCACTTCCATCGCTATTTATCAGCAGTTTCCAGTTGCCACTGCGGATAGCTAGATGAGGACTTCTGTCATGTGGGTTTCCCGGTTTTTTAAAGAATTCATTTCTGCCAAAATCCCACATCAAATCCGTTTTACGTTTAGCTTTCGACTTACCTAAAAGAACTTTATCATAATTTTGTCCGTCTCCCTGATAACCTTTCTCTGTTCCAATTCCGGCTATCGCACATAAAGACGGATATAAATCGACTGCACACAGCACGCTTTCGTTATTCACTTGTCCTGCCTTTATCTTCTTGGGATATTTAATCAGGAACGGCATACGGATACCACCCTCGTAAAGACTGTTCTTTGTTCCTCTCATATATGCAGCACGAGCGGATTGGAAGCTAGGAGCCGGTCCATTGTCACTGGTGAAAATCACGATTGTATTTTCTGATAATCCCAGTTCTTCCAGTGCTTTGATAAAACGTCCGATCTGTTTATCCATTTCAGCAAGAACAGGAATGAAGGCTTCTTCCGTATTCCAGCTTTTGTTTTCCTTTTGCTTAAATTCCGGTACCCAAGGAGTATGCATATCATCCGGCCACAGATTCAGGAAGAAGGGTTGGTCTTTATGACGTTTGACAAAGTCAATGCTCTTATTTACGAAGTATTCGGTACGTCTCCAGCGTTTCACGCTGTCTTTAGCCGACCAGATCCAATTGGTAGCAGTGATTGCCGGGTCCGGTTCCGGGCTTTCATACGTCGATATATATTCGTCGAAACCATAATTCTTAATAGAAGGAGCGTTATGTACGTCGCGTCCGCCTCCCATGTGCCATTTACCTATATGCCCGGTAGCATAACCTGCACTTTGAAAAGCACGTGCCATGGAAGGATTCTCGTCACTCAAAAAGTTACGCTGTTCACACTTCTTATTGCTAGCTTTATTATTTAAAAAGGTATTAATTCCTACTTCAATAGGAAATTTGCCTGTCGTTAATCCGCAACGTGAAGGTGAGCTGACTGGTGCGGATGAATAATACTGATTGAATAACAATCCATCCTGCGCTATCTTATCAATATTCGGAGTAGGAACAAACTTACCTCCATAACAACCGATATCTCCGATTCCCATATCATCTACGTAGATGATGACAACATTCGGTTTTGTTTCTGCCTGCATACTGGCCACAGGTAGCAAAGCTCCGAGCCAAGGCAAATGTTTCTTGATGTTCATAATTATTCTGATTTAATTAACTGTATTTTTTGTCGGTTTTTGTGTGACTGACCTACAGAGCAAAAGTAGGGAAGTTTTTTAAGAGAGAGGGAAAAATACAAATCAATAAAGGAAAAAAACAGGTAAACAAAGGTGGGAGCAGCTAATCATAATCTATTATAAGCGAATAGGGAAGATATAATTTCCTATATCTTCCCTATTACTATTTATTTATAGGATTACCATTCAATCTGCTGATCTTCATCCGGAATCTGGGTATTGATATTCCGCTGAAGCGTCATGCTTCCTTCCACTCTATATTTGATGGGAATCACTTCCGTTGCACTTCCACCATAGGTAAAATCCTGGAAATCATATTCAAACATGATTTGAACATAACGACGTTCCAGATAAGGACGTGTAGCATCCATAATCGATGTACTACTATAGATAGGTGTTCCTATCAGTTTGAATTCCATTTCGTTACTTGGATCGTCCGGTTCCATATCCAATGTTCCATCTTCTCTGAAGTGTACATTGATTTTATACTTCTTACGTATGTCTTTATCCATATCCTCATTAATCAGACCGGCATAAAAGAATACGGAATTGTTATCTATCACATATCCTGTACGCTTGTTCGTCGTTCTTGCATTCGTATCAGGCTTACCATTTATATAAGTGTACACTTTCATGGAAGAAGCCGTGTACGAACCGGAATAATCATTAAAAGGTACTACCTTCAACAAAGCTTTTGCATAGTTCTTACGTGGATGACTTTGATAATCATAGGCTCCATCATCAACAATGGTTAACGGTAAAACCCATTTCTCCAACATATCAATGCCTTGTAGATTAAAATCAATATTTAATTGTTCTACGCACGAACCGGCAGGAATATGTACCGTTTCGGGAAATTCATATTTATCTTCCTCCATTTCCGTATACCACAATTCCGGACGATAAAGACTAAAGCGCTCGATATTCAACGTTTTCAATGTGTCCATATCCACTGCTATATGTATATCTCTGTCTTGTCCATTTACTGTAGAGCCACTGACAATGACAGGCAACTGATAGGTCACTTTTCCATTATCCTTATATCTGACGTAGATGGTAGTAACACCATCGCCTCCTGAAGCGATAGGCGCTTTGAAAGATACGTATTGTTCATACTGCTCATCTTCCCACTCATTATTGCAAGCGGTTCCCAAGACGATGACAGCCAATAAACTTAAATAAATATATATATTCTTCATATCATATTCTTATTAGGAGATTAATCATTGTATGTCCATCCCGGATTCTGCGTCAACCGTTTATTACGTTTTAGCTCATCGTGGCTGATAGGCCAGAAATAGAGCTTACGCGAGAAGGCAGTAGGTAAGTCCGCAATTTCAATCGGAGTATAGAATTGCTCTCTCTGCTCCTCTGTATCCGACATATAGAAATTACATCCGTAATTCTTCTTAGATTCTTCCACTTCTGCATCTTTCCATCTACGCAAATCGAAATAACGTTGCCCTTCGGCCATGAGTTCAATCTGACGTTCACGTTTCAGCTTCTTGCGGAATACTTCCCGGTCTTGATACTCCGGTGTTGTATAATCAGGAACACCTGCACGGCGACGTACTTGTCTGATCCCTTTTTTCATTTCATCAATGTCACGTCTGACGGAATAACTGGTAGATCCGTCCCATGATGGAATGTCGTATGAGGATCCATCTTCCAGTTCATTCAAGGCTTCGGCATAGATTAGCAGGATTTCAGCAAAACGAATGGCAGGTTCTGCTTTCGCTTTTACCTCTTTACGGTTGGTATCGTCCGGATGTACGTACTTTATGATACCGATGCCGGATCGCAGATAAATACCTGTACCGGAGAAACCGTCAGTATTGATACCATAATAATAGTTGACTTGTTTCTCTACGTCATTCTTATAGTCTGTCGTCTCTGCATTTTTCAGTAAAGCCCACACACAACCATTGAAAGAAACAGAAGCATAGAAGCGCGGTTCTCTATTCGCATATTCCTTATATACACCTTCTTTTAGTTGAGGATATGTACCTGCTTCAACCTCCTTTTTGGTAACAAAACGCGTGCCGGAAGGATACTCTTCTTTAAAATGTTCTCTGCTGAATTCGTCTCCGTTTACCATATAATAAGCATCACACATCTTTTGTGTCATACCATAAGCATTACTTCCTCCACCTAAAGTCTTCGGCATCTGGAGTTTCACCATTTCAGCAATACTGTTTGCTCCCTGGTTACGTCCACGACTGAAAATCAACTCCGGATTCTGATACATCGCTAACGAACCGTTGAAAACTGCCCGGTAAGATTCGTAAGGGTCTATATCACTATATCCACCTTCGTTCCATGTCTTTGTCGAGAAGTCGCCATCCTGATAAGGGGCAATAGTAGCAGGATATCCGGGTTCAGCAATATTAGTAGCCTTTTTGTGATAGAGTTCATAACGGCGACCGTTATTTTCTCCGGGGAGTTCCATTACATCTCTTGCCGCAGCCGCTGCCCTAGCCCACTTATATTCATTGTATTCCTGAGACATCAGGCAATTTCCTTCGTAGTCTACCAAATCCGAGAACTTATCCGGATCTCCCGGACGGGGATTATTGATAGGGCTCGCTGAATACAACAATGCTCTGGCACGAGCCGCCAATGCTGCTCCCCGAGTAGGACGCGCTACCTGATTGATGGGCCGCGTCAGAGGAAGGTCTTTAGCTGCCAGGCGCATCTCCGATTCGATGTATTCCACACATTCATCATACGAATTACGTTGAATTTCCAAATCATCATAATCAGCAGTGTAATCAAGTCCTTCATCAGGCAACAAGGGTACAGGACCGTATTTACGAAGCAACAGCCAGTAATAGTAAGCGCGAACGAAACGTGCCTGTGCTTTCATATCAGCTCTCTCTTCTTCCGTATACTTCGTATTCATATCAATATTTTGAATGAAGATAGATGCTTGACGAATTCCTTTATAACTATCATTCCACGAATGTCGGTAACTCTCATCATAAGTACCTGTTTTGAATGTCTTATACGCATCAAGACTGTTACCACCGAAGTAGATATCATCGGCAAAATTAGTGATTGTATTAAGCATGTTGGATACTTCCAGATTGTATCCACCTAAAAAGGAATAGGCATGCGCTAACCATTCTTCCGTGTTTTCCTTGTCAGTGAAAACATCCTCCAAAGAACGACGGTCTTTAAAATATTTGTCTGAGTCGAGGTTATCCGAACAAGCGACGGCAATCACACTCAATATAATACCAATATACAGTTTATATATCTTTCTCATTTTTCATGCATTTAATTAGATATTCACAGTTAATCCCAAAGTAAATGTCTTAGCAAGCGGATATTTCTCTCCGTTAGAGACTCCCATTTCCGGATCCCATTCTTTAAATTTAGCAAACGTCAAGATATTGGTACCTATGAAAAATACACGTATCTTGTTAAACCGCATCTTGTTCACAATCGATTTCGGTAATGTATAACCTACTTCCAATGTTTTCAAGCGTAAATAAGAGCCATCTCTGAGCCAATAGGTAGAAGCTCTATAATTGTTATCGTTTCCTCCATAACTAAGCCTGGGATATGAAGCATTGGGATTCTCATTGGCCGGAATACCCAATGTGGCAGCTGTCTCCGCATCGACATAGCGGTCTTTCACTAAGTTCGTCAGGATATTTCCCCACTGGCTATTTTTAAAGGCATATACAGTAGAACCATTAATGAAGAACGAAGACTTACCTGCCCCTTGAAAGTGTGCATTAAAATCGAACCCTTTCCACTGTGCAGAGACACCAAAACCATATATCAGATTAGGCTTCGTTGTCGCACCGATTGCCACCTCATCACTGGCATTAATAATTCCGTCTCCATTGACATCTTTATATTTGATGTCACCCGGTTGTACCTTTCCCCAGTTAGTTTGCTGCGGACTATTGCGTATATCATCATAATCCTTAAATAATCCCAAAGCGATCAACCCTTTCGCCTGATTAACTCTGTAGCCAGCCTCATTCTGATAAGGATAAACTGCGTTCATTTCATCTTTCTCCAGAATCTCATTTTTGCTGTAAGTAAAATTACCACGAACAGTCAGATTGACTTTTCCTATTTTTTGCTTATAAGCAAAGTTTCCATCGAAACCTTTCGACTGGACACTTCCCACATTCGCTTTCGGATTACTATTCACACCCACAATGCCAGGTAGATATTTACGTTCCATATAGATTCCATCACGCTGTTCATGGAAGTAATCTACAGTAGCCGTAAACTTATCATTGAATAAGGATAAGTCCACACCCGCATCGTGTTTGGTTGCAATTTCCCAAGTGACATTGTTAGAGGCGAGCTGCGTATACTGCATTCCCGTATACACATTGTCCGGCGAACCGTAATCACTCCAAGTCCAACCATTTCCATCATCCTTGATAGTGTACAAATAGGGGAAACGTACGTCCATTTTATCATTACCAACCTTACCATAAGAGTAACGTAATTTGAACATATTCATCCATTTCAGATATTTTTTAACAAGCTTCTCTTCCGCTATGTTCCAAGCCAAAGAAAAGGCTGGGAAAAAGCCGAAACGATGTCCGTCAGCAAAATTCTCCGAACCATTATAGCCAAAATTGAAATCGGCAAAGTAGCGATAATTCCAGTTATAGCTGGCACGTCCGGCCAATCCCATGTGACGTTTGGCAATACCATTTTTCACATCTGTTCCAATATCAACCGTGGTCCGATAAGCATCCTGACTATATTTCAATGTTCCGCCCACATGATGTGCATGGAATGCACGATTATATTGTAAATAGGCTTCTAAAAATTCACGACGCTCACCGGTAGAGGAACTTGTCTGTTCCATCGGTTGCTCGGCACTTTGTTGCTTGAAAATCAGGTTTCCGTCATCATCGCGTTCTCTTTGAGCACGCCATGTTTCCGGCATTCTTATCCGGTTAATTTCGCTTTGGTTATTCGTATCAAACCCGAAACGGCCTTCAAAACGCAAACCTTTGGTAATAAAATCCAGTTTTTGCTCTAAAGAAATGTTTGTTTGAATCTTATTATTCCAGATTTCTTTATATCCAGTCTGTGTAACAAGTACCCAAGGATTCTTGCGATTATCTTCTACTCCATGTGCAGGAATGTAACCATTAGAATACATGACAGGAATACTAACTGGGTTCTGTCCCATTAATGAAGTCCATACATTAGAACCTTGTCCCGGTGCATTGCGTTTCTTTAAAGAACCGGATACACCTACTTTTACAAGAGTAGTCTTTGTTACATCAATATCTGTATTCAAACGGTAATTCCAACGTTGACTACTAGGATTAGTATTGTAGTCCTTACGCATGGATTCATCCGTTTTGTACATCCCTTCCTCATTAATATAGCTAAGAGATACAAAGTAACGTGCAGTACTTCCACCACCACTCATATTCAGATTGGCACGATAGGTCATGGCTCCATCTTTTAACAATACATCCATCCAATCTACATTCGGATATAAATCCGGATCAAGTCCCAATCGCAGAAGTTCCATTTCGTCATCTTGATAGATTCTCTCTTGATTACGAGTAATTCGTGCCTCATTCATCAACATGGCATAACTATAGCCATCTGCAAATTCCGGTGTAATAGTACGCGCATTATAAGAGGTCTCCACTTTGGCATTAATCGTAATCTTACCTTCCTTACCATGTTTAGTGGTGATTAATACTACACCATTTGCACCACGAGGACCATAAATTGCCGTCGTAGAAGCATCTTTCAATACTGTAAAAGATTCGATATCTTCAATATTGATTTCATCCAAATCGCGTTCAAAGCCATCAACCAGTACTAATGCAGAGCTATTGGCACCAAAAGTGGAGATACCTCGAATCCAGAATTCAGAAGTATTCACGCCCGGTTGTCCGGAAGTTTGCATGGCAAGGACACCTGACACATTTCCGGCCAGCGCGTTAGAAAGATTTGCCGAAGGATTTGATTTCAAGACCTCTACATCTACATTCGTCACCGCACCAGTCACAGTCAATTTCTTCTGTGCACCTGTTCCCGTGATTACGACTTCGTCAATTTCTCTGGCATCCGATTCTTTCATCGATACATTGACCAGATTCTGGCGTTTCACCAATATCTCTTGCGCATCGAAACCAATGTACGAAAATACCAAACGAGAAAATTCTTCAATATTAATTTTGTAACGCCCGTTGATATCTGTTATCGCTCCTAAGCCTGGCTTATCCTTTACTGTCACATTGACACCAACCAATGGTTCTTTATTCGTGTCCGTTACGACTCCTGTTACCTCAATAGTCTTTTCTTGAGCAAAAAGGGAAACAGAGACTAATAACAGACAAATCGTAATAAATTCTTTTATTCTCATGTGTTCTTCTTTTTATTGATTTTCTTGGTTCTGATTATCATTGGATTCTTCTCCATCTAAATCTTCAGGTGCCTGTTCTTTAGCAATCTTCCGAATCTTATTATTTCCCCAATCACCTACATAGAAAGTCTTTGTTTCCTCATTATAGGCCAAAGCTACCGGTTTGTTAAAACGAGCTCTCTCGCGCACTTCTCCATTTTGCTTGCCCCATTTATAGCTACTCGCGGAAGCGGAACCGCGTCCCGCAAACGTAGAAACCACTCCATCTGGGGTCAACATTCGAATACAATGATTCTCTCTGTCTGCGAAATAAAAGTCATAACAATCATCTTTCTTTTGACGCGCATACTCTTCATTAAACACAAAGACACCTTGCCCTGGTGCATTGATACGTGCATTAATACCTACAAGATCCTTATAATCAGCCTGACCGGATTGTCCGCATACGATATACGGAGTTACCAATTTTTTAGTTTCTTCATCATAATTGGAGCGAAGTATATAATGTGACTCATGCATGATAATATAAATATATTTACCAGTCGGATGAGGAACCATACTAAAGTCGACCGTCTGATTAGGTACACTAAATGCCAGAAGATCATTCAACCCTTCTCCACCGGGAACTTTTGGATTGTTATTATAACCGTTCTCTTCAAAATTATATCTGTATACATTGCCTGTAGCACGGTGATTGAAGTAGAGCTCTCCCGTTTGTGGAAGAACCATAGATCCATTACAAGCATTACCACGTGCCAAGGCTATCCAGCTGGACTCTTTGAAATCCTGTCTATCTGCACTACTGCCACGTTTTAAAATAATATTGTTTCTATTCTCAGGACCACCATTCTGAGGAGCGGCCAATATCATATCACCATCATTAGTCCATGTAATAGTAGTTGCACGGTTAATATTATCCAGTTTCTTGGTATAGATCATTTCCTGTTCCAGATCCAGTACCCTCAAAAGCCCATTATTTTGAGACAAATATAGGATGTTAGAATGTTGGGGATCAAAAGAGAACCAGAAAGGGTAATCTATCTTTCCGCAATCGTCGAACGGGCCAACGTCTACAATATCTCCCTGCCCTAATTCATCTACATCACCACATAAGTCTGTTACTACCGTTTGTGGATCATACTTATATTTTTCTGACGCTATCACAGTTTGCTCACCGACTTTTACTTCAATAGTTCCTTCGAAACAGCTTTCCGGTGTAGAACAGTAGATAGTGCTGCCTTTAGCACTGACAACAATAGCTTCTTTCCCACCCACCTTAACAGAAATAATAGAACGATCTATTCCAAAGTTACTGCCATAGATAATCATCTTCTTCTTTCCACCTCCCGACTTGGGTGTGAAATCCGTTACCTCTACTGGTTGATTCGGGTCATAAGGCGCTGATGTCTCATCTTTACTATCTTTACAGCTGCTAAAACAGACTGCAAAGAAGAATGCCAACATCATGCACTGTAGCCCTATGCTCCCATGTTTCATAGTTTTACATTTCATAATACACTAGATTTAAATTATTGATTATTCTGAACTTTATCCATTAATACCTTCATCCAGTATCCTCCGATTACCGAACGCGCTCTAAAGCCTACCCATCTGCCTCTGTCAGTATGATGCCAGTCACTGATAGGTACACGAGATACTGTTTCATTGATATATTTATAGACAGGATCAGAGAGTTTCTGGAAGGTCTCCTTATCTGAGGACATAGCTGCTGTCCACATAATCCAATCGGATTTTGTGTATTCTTTGCGGGAATCCAAAGGAAGTCCATAAGGATTCTGTTTTGTCAAGTAATAATTAATTTCTTTCCCGATTACATTGTTAGGGAATAATTTCAGATCCCACAACTTATCCCAAACCATATTGTATTTTTGGTTCCAAGTGTTTTTACGGTCAAAAGCCAAACGGTAATGGTCGCCTTCATTTGCCATTTCCTCCCACTTTGTTGCCATTTGCTTGGCTGTAGCTGCATATTTATCTGCGACATCATTCAAACCGAGCATACGAGCCATTTCGCTGTATCCGGCTACGCCCATGATAGCTTTCACTGAAAGATTGGCATTATGAGCCCAATGTCCGGCGAAGTCATCTGTGCAAAGTTGATTCTCTGGGTCCTGTCCAAACTAAGACTTTTTAGTTATTTTGCTTATTATCAGATGTGTATAGCTAACATGTCTTGTTTTTGTGTTGTAATTAGTTGGTTTTTCAAGTGTTTTTGTAGTCTATAAAAATGATTTATTTCTTGTATTTGAGGTATCCCAGATTGTTTCAACGAATTCTAATTCTAGAATAAAATATCAACAATTCATGTATGATAAAAAATGATATACCCCCAAATGTAGTTTCAGGAATTTTAAATAAGATGGAATAAGAACATGGTATATTAGTGGCGATTTAAAACAGACTAAAATGATTCCATCTATTCACTTGACCGACAGATGTTTTTATATCCCTATCCCCATTATAAATCGCGAAACATTGTTCCGTTGGAGTATTGGATAGTTTAGCCCATTTTGAAACACCTTTAAAGAAATCAGGTGAATAGGTTGCTCCTGATTTGATTTCATATGCATACTGTTTTCCGCCAACCATTCTTAATAAATCAACCTCGTTGCCAGTACTATCACGCCAAAATGATAATCCCGGTTCGACGCCTCTATTATAGGATTCTTTTACAAATTCATTGATGACAAGATTTTCAAACAATCCTCCACGTAAAAAATGAGTAGTTATTTGTTCTGCATTTTGTATGTCGAGTAAAGAACAGGCTAGCCCTGTATCATAAAAATATAACTTAGGAGTTTTTACCAATCGTTTGGCATAATTGTTATAATCTGGTTTCAGTAAATAACAGATATAACTTGCTTCTAATATAGATAACCAGTTAGTAGCTGCTGTGACAGAAATTCCACATTCATTTGCTAATGATGAAAGATTTAATAATTGCCCTATGCGACCTGCACATAATTTGAGGAATTTAATAAATTTACTTAGATCCCCAATATTACGTAATAATCTCACATCTCTTTCTACATATGTTTGTATATAGAAAGGATAATAATCATCCGGATTTATAGCTTTGTCATAAATACGTGGATAAGCTCCCTTAAAAATTTCTTCATTTACACTGGATGACAATATTCCTCCTTTTTCCATTTCATAATGCGAAAACGGTAGTAGCTTGAGTACTGCCGTACGTCCAGCTAATGATTGATTCACGCTTTCCATTAATAAGAAGTTATGAGATCCAGCTAGCATATACATACCTTCTTTATTCTCTTTATCGGTATGCGTTTGGATATAAGAGAAAAGTGACGGAACTCTTTGAACTTCGTCGATAATTGTTTTATCCGGATAGGTGGAAAGAAATCCTCTCGGATCATCTGTAGCAAATAATCTCATATCAGGATCTTCCAAAGACACATACTCATAGTCCTGAAAGGAATTCTTCAATAATGTTGATTTTCCAGACTGTCTAGGTCCTGTCAATGTGACAATCGGATATTTATTTGCCATTTCAATTAGCTTGGATTTCAATATTCGTTCTATCATTGCTGCTTTCATTTTATTATTTGCAAATTTAATCTTTAAAAGTGAATTTGCAAAATTCCTTTTTCTTTTAACTTGAATTCTTTTATTTATATCAGATTCTTTATAATCATATCCGCAACATGCTGTAAGTAATTATAATTTAAACAGCCTGTCATTGAACTGGATTCAGACAATGGCAGGCTGTTTATTATTGATCTTATATTGAATATAAATTATTGTGGTGATTTAATCTGTAAGTCGATTACAATTTCATTGTTAGACAATTTTTATTGTTTACCATTCAATTTGTTGATCCTCATCAGGAATCTGGGTATTAAGGTTTCGTTCAAGTAGCATTGTACCTTTAACTTTGTAAAGAACTTCTTGATTTCGAGAAGTTACATCTTTAAAATCATATTCAATAGTAAATGAAACATAACGATGTTTTAGATAAGGTCGTGTAGCATCCATAGTTTCCGTTATACTGTAAGCAGGAGTACCGTATAGCTTAAATCCAATCTTTTCTTCATCATCTGCCCACATACTCAATGATTTGTCTTCATTGAAGCGTATATATATTTTATAGAGCTCCCGTTCATCTCTTGATAAATCTTCGCTCATTAAACCGGCATAAAAGAAAATAGTATTATTATCTACCACATATGCTGTACGATTATTGGTTACCATCGGTTTATTATCAGTACTTCCATTTGCATTTCGAATATACACTTCCATTGTACTTGTACTATATGAACCGGAATAATCGTTAAAAGGAATTACACGCAATAATGCTTTTGCATAGTTTTTACGTGGATGACCTTGATAATTATAAGAAGCATCATCAACGATAGTTAGAGGCAACACCCATTTATCTGTCATATTGATTCCTCTCAAATCAAAATCAATATTTAGTTGTTCCACACATGTTCCTGCAGGAATATGAACTATTTCCGGGAATTCATATTTATCTTCCTCCAATAGCGTATACCATAAATCTGTACGCCCGCTGAAACGTTCTCTATTTAATATTTCCAAGGTATCCTCATATAGTGCTACATGGACATCTATATCTTGTTCGTTCGTAGTTGACCCACTAACTATAACCGGTAACTGATAGCGTACTTTTCCATCAGGGTTGTATCTCACATATATTGGAGTTACCCCATTATCTTTATCTTTTATAGGTGCTTTAAAAGAAATATATTGCCGATACTGCTCATCTTTCCACTCATCATTACAAGAAGTGATCAAGAGCAACATACATAATGCAAACCAACAATTATATATAATTTTCATACTTATATCATTTTAAAATTAATCATTGTATGTCCAACCCGGATTTTGTGTCAACAGCTTATTGCGTTTCAACTCCTCATGACTGATAGGCCAGAAATATAATTTGCGAGAAAAAGCAGTTGGAAGTTCATTGACTACAATTGGTGAATGAAACGCTGCTCTATTTTCTTCAGTCATAAGAGCATCACAACCATATATTTCCATTGACTCTTCAATCGGAGCGTCTTTTCATCTGCGGAGATCAAAATAACGATGTCCTTCTCCCATGAGCTCTATCTGTCGCTCATGCTTCAATTTCTTACGGAATACATTCCGGTCTTGATACTCTGGCAATGTATAATCGGGAACCCCTGCACGGCAACGAACAGGACGAATACCTTTTTTCATTTCATTTATGTCACGTTTGACAGAATAACTGGCAGAGCCATCCCAAGATGGAATGTCGTATGAAGAGCCATCTTCCAACTCATTCAAAGCTTCAGCGTAAATCAATAAGATTTCAGCAAAACGAATAGCAGGTTCCGTTTTTAGTTTGACATAGTCCTTATTACCTTTTGCCGCAGAGGTATCGTCCGGATGAACAAATTTCATGATTCCAATACCAGTGCGAAGCCAAAAATTGGAGTTAGTATATCCATTACCATTACCACGATAATAAAATACCTGTTGCTCTACGGGTTTAGGATCTTTAAGCGTTGAATTATTCAATAGAGGCCATACACAACCATTAAAAGCAACTGAAGCATAGAAGCGTGGTTCACGCCATGCATACTCTTTCCATACTCCTTTCTTTAAATAAGGATATGTTCCTGCCTTCCCTTCCTTTTCAGACACAAAACGGTTCTCAACTTGGCAAGTGTCCAAAAATGTCTGTCTGTTAAACTCAGAGCCATTATACATATAGTAAGCATCACACATCTTTTGTGTCATACCATGTGTATTCCAGCCATTGGCACTGGTAGGCAATTGATGTAATACCATATCTGCAAGATTGCGGTCACCCTGATTTTGTCCACGACTAAAAATAAGTTCAGGATTATCAAACATAGACAGGGCTCCATTAAAAACTTGTCGATAGGATTCAAAGGGGTCAATGTCCCGATATCCATTTGGCCAATCAGCATTTTCAAAATCATTATCAGAATAAGGAGGAAGTGTCTTCGGATAACCTGCAGCGGCTTCATCTCTTTTCTTCACAGTGTGTAACACATAACGGTGTCCATAATTGCTTCCCGGGAGTTCCATAACGTCTCTTGCTGCTGCAGCGGCTTTGGCCCATTTGTATTCATTATATTCCTGTGCTAACAAACATCTTCCGTCATGATCTACCAAATCTGTAAATCTTTCGGTATCTTCAGGACGAGGGTTATTAATAGGACTCGCCGCGTATAATAGAACTTTTGCGCGTGCTGCTAATGCGGCTCCTCTAGTAGGACGAGAGGTATGATTCGCTCCCCTGTCCAAAGGTAAGTCCTTAGCCGCCAAGCGCATTTCTGATTCGATATATTCTACGCATTCATCATAGGAATTGCGTTGACAAGCCAAATCATCATAGCTGGCTGTATAATCGAGTCCTTCCTCCGGCAATAAAGGAACAGGGCCATATTTACGGAGTAATAACCAATAATAGTAAGCGCGTACAAAACGGGCTTGTGCTTTCAGGTCAGCTCTTTCAGCTTCTGTAAACTCCATATTCATGTCGATATTTTGAATGAAAATGGATGCCTGACGAATGCCTTTATAACTGGCTCCCCATGATTGTCGGTCTCCTTCACTATAAGTCCCTGTTTTAAAGGTGTTATAAATATCACGGTCACCAAAATAAATATCATCGGCAAAACACCACAGTATATTATCTTTGGTTCCAACATCCATATTCTCTCCTTTAAGATAGGAATAAGCATGAGCTAACCATTCTTCCGAGTATTTTTCATTAGTAAATACATCTTCCAGCGTCATACGGTCTTTAAAATTTTTATCCGAATCCAGCTGGTCTACACACGAAACGGTGATTGCCCCTAACAGGGCACCTATACAAAACTTATATATCTTTTTCATTTCACACATATTGATTAGATATTAACAGTCAATCCTAAAGTCATTACCCTAGACAGTGGGTATTCCGCCCCTGTGGAACTTCCTAATTCCGGATCCCATTCTTTAAATTTAGCGAATGTCAATAAATTGGTACCAATAAAGAATACACGTATATTATTGAACTTAATCTTATTTACAATTGATTTAGGCAATGTATACCCTACTTCTAAAGTCTTCAAACGTAAATATGAACCATTTTTTAGCCAGAAAGTGGACTTTTGTTGATTATTATCATTTCCACCATAGCTAAGACGTGGATAAGAAGCATTCGGATCTTCATTAGCAGGAATTCCAAGTTTAGCTGCTGTGTCTGCATCAACCCAACGATTAGCTACTAAATTTCCCAAAACATTTCCCCACTGACTATCCTTGAAGGCAAATACCGTAGAACCATTAATGAAGAATGAAGACTTTCCTGCTCCTTGAAAATGGACATTGAAATCAAATCCTTTCCATTGTGCAGAGATACCAAATCCGTAAATCAGATTCGGTTTGGTAGTCGCACCGATAGCTACTTTGTCACCATCATTGATTACACCATCTCCATTAACATCTTTATATTTAATATCACCCGGTTGTACTTTTCCCCATGCTGTCTGTTGAGGACTGTTACGAATATCATCATAATCTTTAAAAAGACCTAATGCAATCAAACCTTTAGCTTGGTTTACACGGTAACCCGCTTCTGTCTGGTAAGGATAAACAGTATTTTCTTCATCCTTCTCCAATATCTCATTTTTACTATAAGTAAAATTACCACGAACCGTGAGGTTCACTCTGTTTATTTTCTGTTTGTAGGCAAAATGACCATCAAAGCCTTGGGAACGTACGCTACCCACATTTGCTTTGGGGTTACTTCTCACAATTCCTACTATGCCAGGTAGATATTTACGTTCCATATAGATACCATCGCGTTGTTCATGGAAATAGTCTACAGTGGCTGTAAACTTATCATTAAACAAAGAAAGGTCTACACCTATATCGTGCTTTGTCGCAATTTCCCAAGTAACGTTTTCAGAAGCTAATTGAGTATATGCCATACCATCATAAGAATTGCCATAACCATAATCACCCCAATTCCATCCAAGAAAGTTCACGTCTTTATTATTTTCTTTATATGACTTAGCAATTGTATATAGATAAGGAAAACGTTCACCTAATTTATCATTACCAACTTTACCATAAGAGTAACGTAGCTTGAACATATTCATCCATTCCAGATGTTTCTTAATGAATTTCTCTTCTGCAATATTCCAAGCCAGAGAAAAAGCGGGGAAGAATCCGAATCGATGTCCATCGGCAAAGTTTTCTGATCCGTTATAACCAAAGTTAAAATCTATGAAGTAACGATAATTCCAGTTATAACTAGCACGTCCTGCCAAGCCCATATGACGTTTGGCAATGCCATTCTTTATATCTGTACCAATATCTACTGTGGTTCGATAAGCATCTTGGCTATATTTTAAAGTACCACCTACGTGATGCGCTTTGAATGCACGATTGTAGTGTAAAATTGCTTCTAAGAATTCAGTCCGGTTACCTGTTGAAATAGAGCTTTGAGTCATTTTTTCTTCGGTTCGCTGTTCTTTAAAAGTAATTTCCCCATCAGTATTTCGAAAACGTTCTGCGCGCCATGTTTGAGGCATTTTTTTACGGCTAATTTCGTTTGTGTTGTTAGTGTCGAAACCAAAACGACCTTCAAAACGCAAGCCTTTAGTAATAAAATCCAGCTTCTGTTCTAAAGAAATATTAGTCTGAACCTTATTTTCCCAGATTTCAAAATATCCAGTTTGTGTTGCCAATACCCATGGATTGGAACGATCATCTTCTTTTCCAAATGCTGGTACATAACCATTGGAATACATTACTGGAATACTAATCGGACTTTGATTTATTAACGATGCCCATACATTTCCACCTTGTCCAGGGGCATTACGTTTCTTTAAAGAACCGGAAACACCGACTTTCACAAGAGTTGTTTTTGTGATGTCAATATCGGTATTCAAACGATAATTCCATCGTTGACTACCGGGATTGGTATTATAATCTTTACGAACTGCTTCATCTGTCTTATACATACCTTCTTCACTAATATAGCTAAGCGAAACAAAATAACGTGCTGTACTACCACCACCATTCATATTCACATTAGCACGATAAGTCATTGCTCCATCTTTCAATAATACATCTTTCCAGTCTACATTCGGATATAAATCCGGGTCAAGTCCTAAACGTAGAATTTCCAATTCATCATTCTGATAGATCGGTTCTTGATTACGAGTAATACGTGCTTCATTCATCATTCTAGCATGAGTGTACCCATCTACAAATTCCGGTGTGATAGTCCGTGTGTTATAAGATGTTTCCACTTTAGCACTGATATTGGTTTTACCAGCTTTACCATGTTTTGTTGTAATCAATACTACACCATTAGCACCACGAGGACCGTAAATTGCTGTAGTAGAAGCATCCTTTAAAACAGTAAACGATTCAACATCCTCAATATTAATTTCATCGAGACTACGCTCAAATCCATCTACTAACACTAAAGCCGAGTTATCAGCTCCGAAAGTGGAAATACCACGAATCCAGAATTCCGAAGTATTTTTTCCAGGCTGACCGGATGTCTGCATAGCTAAAACACCTGCCACATTACCAGCCAAAGCATTTGAAAGATTTGCTGTCGGATTTGCTTTCAGATCATTTACATTAACGGTAGTCACCGCTCCAGTCACAGTTAACTTCTTTTGTGCACCGGTTCCTGTAATAACGACTTCATCAAGCTCACTTGCTTCAGATTCCTTCATAATTACATTGACTACCTACTGCCTTTTCACTAATACTTCCTGTTTATCAAAACCTATGTACGAGAATACTAGTCTTGAAAACTCTTCAATACTAATTTTATAACGTCCGTTAATATCCGTAATTGCTCCTAAGCCAGCCTGATCTTTTACTGTTACATTGACACCGACCAGTGGCTCTTTATTCGTATCCGTCACTACTCCCGTTACTTCAATTTTTTTCTGCGCAAAAGTGGCAACAGAAACCAGTAACAAACAAATGGTGATAAAATTCTTTATTTTCATGTGTTTTTTCTTTTATTCGGTTATTGTTCTCCCTCTTCCGGTTGACTCTCTTTCGGATGTTCTTCTGTCGCTTCAGGAATCTTTTCTAATGCTATCTTCCGGATACGATGATTGTTCACATCACCCACATAAAAAGTTTCTGTATCTTCATCATAAGCTAAAGCATAAGGATAATTAAAACGTGCTTCATCACGTAAATGGCCATCCACATATCCATTAGCATGTACATTCATTCCTGTGCTTCCTCTTCCGGCAAAAGTAGAGACTACTCCATCCGGAGTCAATTTACGTATACAGTGATTATTACGATCTGTAAAATAGAAGTCATAACAATCCTCTTTATTCGCATCCTCATACTCTTTGTTAAATACGAAGACTCCCTGTCCGGGTTTATTCAAGCGTGCTTTTGTTCCTGCCAAATCTTTATAATCCGCTTGTCCGGGTTGTCCACAAACGATATACGGAGTTGTAAGCCGCTTGTTAACTCTGTCATAATTTGAACGGAGAATATAGTGCTGATTCTGTACCATCATATAAACATAATCACCAGATGGATGAACGATAAAGTTAAATTCCCAGTTGGCATCCTGAATCGTAAACAGTTCTTCTGCATGAGCTTTATTATCATTTGCCCCCCATTGGTTACAAAAATGATACAGAAAATCCATCTTAAGTGATTGAGACTTTTCCTTAGCGGAACGAATCTGATTACCTGGACAAAATATAAATGGGTTGATCCTGAAGCTCCTTCACTGGCAGCTCCTTTGACGAGAAACATGAGTATAGGTTGTTCCTTAAAATTCTGATAGCATGAAAAAATCGATAATTTATTTGGCAATAAGCGCAACACTAACATTTTCCGGTTGTGATTATCTGGATGACATGCCCTATGACTGGGCCCAGCCTGATGATATTTTTACGAATGAACAGAACTATCTGAAACCGATTAATCAGGTGTATGCATATATTCCCGAAGGCTTCAACCACGTAAGAAATGCCTTTTTAGATGCAGCCACCAATGATGGAATAAGTACAATCATAGATTCGGATATTCATAAGTTGTCTCGTGGGTATGTCACTTCTTCAAATCCGATTGAAGAATGTTGGAATAAGTCATACAAGGGAATTCAACAGGCCATTTTTGCCCGCAAATATTTGCGTGAGGCTGACTTGGTGTTACAAAATAAGACAGAAGAAGACATCCAGACATTTAAAGATACCTATTGTGCGGAAACTGAATGTTTACAAGCCTTATTCGAGTTTAACCTGTTAAGACACTACGGAGGCTTTCCTATTGTCGATCGTATTTACGAAGTCGACGATCCTGAACTGCAGACAAAGGCAAGAGACTCTTTCAAAGACTGCGTCAATCACATCGTACAGTTATGTGAGAGTGCTGCCGCTGTGTTGAAAGTTGATCCGGAAGGTGGAAATGGTTCTTATGGCCGTATGACTAAAGGAATGGCACTTGCTATTAAAGCCAAGACATTACTCTATGCCGCAAGCCCACTCTACAACAGAACGGATAATAACGATCCACTACTAGGCTATACTGACGGCTCGGATGTGACGGAACGTTGGAAACTTGCAGCCAAAGCTTGTGCAGATGTAATCAATCTAAATGCAGACGGAACAATATCTCCGAATGGAAATAAAAAATATAATCTGATAGCTCTTACTGCTGCTAAAACGTACGACAAGATCTTTATCAATGCCAATCCTAATCCGGAATATATCCTATTCTATACGGCTGCTAAGGACAATGGTCTGGAAAACAGACATTATCCCCCTACAATCTCAAAAGATCAGGGAGGAGGTACAGTACCTTCACAGCAATTGATCGATGCATTTACCATGAAAGATGGAAGCGATTATACCCATTCTTCTGACGGTGCAAGCATGTATACTAACAGAGACCCGCGTTTGGCAGCAATTATCGGATATGACGGTTCGGTTTATGGAAAGAATACCATTTATACGCGAATTAGTGATAACACAACCATAGACGGACTCAACCAAGTGAAGAACCGTTCGACCAATACGGGATATTATTTAGCTAAATTCCTGGACAAAACACTGAACTTCGGACAGGCCAATGTGGGTACCGTTTTCCACTTATTCCCGATGATTCGCTTATCTGATATCCTACTTTCCTACGCAGAAGCCATGCATCACGCTTACGGCATGAGTGCGGATCCAGAAGGCTATGGTTTGACAGCAATAGAAGCCGTACAAAAAATACGTACCAGAGCAGGATTCGGAACAAATGATAAATTTCTTAATGGGGTGACAGATAACAACTTTATGGAAAAAGTGAAGCAAGAACGCCGTATCGAACTCTGTTTTGAAGAACATCGTTACTTCGATTTGCGACGTTGGATGGATGGCAATCAACTTAGAGAACCTATTATCGGAATGAAAGTAGAAGAAAATGCTTCCGGGCTTCATTATACACGCATTACAGTAGATGAAGCACGCAATTTTAAAGATTACATGTATTATCATCCTATTCCTCTGAAAGTAATCAAGGAAAGCCCTTCCATCCAACAGAATCCAGGTTGGTAACGGGCATCAAAACTATTTAATAGATAGAAAACATGAAAAAGATAATAATATTATTCATATGCTTAACCTCCTCCATCTGGCATGTCTGTACCCAAACCAAAGTTAGCGGAATTGTTAAAGATGCCCAAGGAATGGAGATGATTGGCGCTACTGTCCTTCAGAAAGGGACTAATAATGGAATAGTGACTGGTTTGGATGGCAAATTTACTCTTACATTGTCCAACAAAGCAGAGCAAACACTTCTTATCTCAATGATCGGCTTTATAGAACAATCTATTGCCATAAAAAAGAATCATCCTTTTATCAATATCACTTTGGAAGAAGACATTGCACAATTAGATGAAGTTGTTGTGGTGGGATATGGAACACAGAAAAAAGTATCTCTGACCGGTTCTATTTCTAATGTCGGGACCGAAGATTTGAAAAGTATGCCTGTATCAAGTGTCACAAACGCTTTAGGTGGCCGCATCCCGGGACTAGTAACCCGACAAGAGAGCGGACGTCCCGGCGGTGATCAGGCTACGATGTTCGTTCGTGGTCGTGCTTCATTGAACGACTCTAGCCCTTTAGTATTGATTGACGGGGTAGAACGACCTATGGCGCAAATCGACCCTGATGATATTGAAACCATTTCTGTATTAAAAGACGCTTCTGCAACTGCCGTATACGGTGTACGAGGAGCAAATGGTGTGATATTGGTAACTACCCGCCGAGGTCGTGAAGGAGAGACTCGAATATCCTTCTCATCTGAATTCGGTGTCACTTCCTTCAATCGTATATCTCAAACCCTAAATGCAGAATCCGTTTCAAGATTCATGCGTGAGGGGGCTATCAATGATGGCTTTGACCCTTCCGATACAGGTAATACTCGCGGTCTTTTCCTGTCAGAATATGACAACTATCTCTATCGTACCAAGAAAAGCCCGTTTACACACCCGGACAATGACTTTGTAGATATGTTTACGAAAAATGGTCTCCAACAGAAATACAATGTAAACCTATCCGGCGGAAATAAAACAGTACGTTACTTCGTTTCCGTTGGATACTTCACTCAAACCGGTATGTTTGAGACAGACGTAGACAAAATTAAAGAACATGAGACAATACAAGCTCTTTTAGCAGCCTCACCCGATGTAGCAAAAGGCTTATACAAAGAAGGTTCTAATTCGGAATATAAGTACAGTAGGCTCACCACTCGTTCGAATATCGATATCAACCTAACTGAAGATTTCAAGGTATCCGTGAATCTTGCTTATCGTTTCGGAAGTCAGAACCGCCCCTATGGCTATGATGCTGACGGACAGGAAGCACTGCGTCTGTTCGGCATGTTCTACCGCAATTCTCCTCAAGCATTCCCAATCTTAAATGCGAATGGAACTTATGCCGCCGCCGATGGTATATGGAGACAGAATCCACTCGTGACATTATGCTATTCAGGATTTTTTCTTAATTTCAATAACAAACTTGAGACAGATTTTGCTTTTAAATATAACCTAAGGAAACTGTTAAAAGGATTAAGTATAGACGGAAAATTCTCTTACGATGCAGGCTGGAGCAATAACCGAAGCATACAGCAGCGTCCCAATATCTATCAATATAATCCTGTAAACGGGACTTATAAACAAGGACTTGAAATGGTGTTGCCAACAAAAGCCACCAATAAAACGGCAGCTACACATCGGAAGTATGCTGAAGCGGCAGTTCGTTATAAGCAATCCTTCTCCGGACATAATATATCTGGATTGGTACTTTATAATATGAGTTACACTTCCACTCCCGGTGGACGCTATTCTTATGTACCTCATATCTATCAGGCTTTAGTAGGACGTGTTAACTATGATTATGAGAATCGCTATCTATTCGAAGTTAACGCAGGCTATAACGGCTCAAACCGTTTCGCGGAAGGACACCGTTATCAGCTCTTTCCTGCAGCATCAGTGGGATGGGTACTGACTAACGAACCTTTCTTTAAAGAAAACCCTATCTTAAGTTTTACTAAACTACGCTTCTCTTATGGTGAAGTTGGTAATGACAAGCTGGGAGGTTTCTCTTACTATTATCGTTCAGGATACGATGAAGGACTAGGCTACACTTTTGGAGAGACACATAATCCTGCGATTAAAGGTCTGATTCAAGGAAAAAGCGCCAATGAAAATATCACATGGGAAGTTGCACGGAAATACAACTTAGGACTTGAGACCAAATGGTTGAAAGACAAAATATCTGCCAGTATCGACTTTTTTAAAGAACGTCGTAGTAATATCCTATGTGAACCGGAAAGATATTCTCAAGCAGCCGGTTCAAACGGATTGGCTCCCATAAACTATGGTGTCGTAACAAATCAGGGATATGATCTGGAAATAGGCTATCAAGATCAAAAAGGAGATTTTGGATATTCCATAAAAGGGATTTATGGATATGCACACAATGAAATTGTAGAGAAAAGTGAATCTGTAAAGCCCTATGCCTATATGTCACAAACGGGAAATCCTATCGGACAGTTTATCGGCTATATTTCCGACGGTTTCTTTAGCTCTTATGAAGATATAGCAAGTTCTCCCGTTCAATTCGGACAAGTAAGCCGACCTGGAGATATTAAATATAAAGACTTGAATCATGATGGAGTGATCGATTCTAACGACCAAGCTCCTATCGGCTATAATCCGGTACCCGAAATGACTTTCTCTCTTGCTGCCGGTTTGAACTGGAAAGGAATTGATTTTAGTATATTGCTTCAGGGAGCTGCCCGTTCATCCATCTATCTGCAACAGGATATTGCATGGGATAATTTCTGGGGTAATTATTACGAAGAGCATATCGGAAGATGGACACCGGAAACAGCAGCAACAGCAACGTACCCACGTTTCACTAAGGCAGCCACTGCCGCGCATCCTAATTATTATAAATCTGACTATTGGTTGAAAGACTCCAAATACTTACGTTTGAAAAACATTCAGTTAGGTTACACTATACCTCGCAAACTATTGAAAAAATTCGGAGTACGTTCACTTAGAGTATATGCGAATGCCTACAATCTCTTTACATGGGACAACGTAAAGAAGGTAGACCCTGAATCATCGAACAATAGTAATGGACAATTCTATCCACAACAAAAAGTAATAAATTTTGGTATCAACCTGAATTTCTAATGTTTGAAATGAATAATTTATGAGAAAACTATTTATATCCTTTGTAACGGCTGTCCTGCTTGCAAGTTGTAGTGCAGATAGCCTGATGAAAGAAACCGAACTGGATCTGACGGATACAGAGAAAGTTTATTCGGACATTACATTGACCCGCAAAGTTGCATACGACTTGTATGCACGTATGCGCATGGGGAGAGACCGCCTTGGCAGTTTTGTTTTTTTGGCAAACATTGGTGGTTCGCCTTGTATGCTTGACAACGCAACAGACGATGGAGCCGGAAATACAACCCGTGCCGGAGGGGCAGTTATTCCCGAACTCGAGAAATTTATCAAAGGGGGAATTGATGCTTCCAAAGGTTTGATTGGCGGTGACCATCCATGGATATTCTACTATAAGGCCATCCGTTCTGCAAACACATTCCTGAACAACGTAGACCGTTCACCATTGGAGGATGCAGAGAAGATTTCCCTGAAAAACCAAGTACGCTTTCTGCGTGCATTGTATCACCACGAGCTGTTTAGTTTCTACGGAGCATTAGTAATCGGAGACAAAGAACTCGATCCGTTACTTTATGACGAAATCAAACGTGAATCGTTAGAAACCACAGTCCGTTGGATTGCTAATGAATTCAAAGAACTTGCAGAGCCGGGAGTATTGCCCGACAAATACGATGCAGCAGATTACGGAAGAGCTACCCGGGGAGCAGCCCTAGGCTATCTGGCACGCACATTACTTTATGCAGCAAGTCCCTTACACAATGCGTCCGGAGTAACTTGGAGAGAAGCGGCTGATGCTGCCTACGATATGATTGAATATGCTGACAATGGAGATTTCTATCGTTTATATGAAGATCCGACCACTCCTGAAAAGAGCTACACACGATTATTCAATACCCGTGCCAATGGTGAGGTAATCATGGGATTTCTCCGTGCACCGGCAAATGACCTTTACGGAATGATGCCTGCCTTTGACCCCTGGAATGTAAATAAAGAGTTACTGACTTGCCCGAACCAATGGCTGGTAGACTGTTATGATATGCTCGACGGATCACAGCCCATTCTCGGTTACGAATCAAATACGAAAGCCATCATCAACCCAAACTCCGGTTACAATGTAAATTCTCCTTATGCTAACAGGGATCCTCGTTTGGCGCAGAGTATTCTATGTGATGGTGCTACCTGGCCTTTAGTCAACGGTAAGCCAGCTGCAATAGACCTGTCAAAATCATATAGATGGGGAAGCGGATACTTCCTGACAAAGTTCCTGGATGACCGTATCGATCATCGAAAAGGTGGTACCACTTACATGGACTTTCCAATGATGAGATATGCAGAAATCCTGCTCGATTATGCAGAAGCCGAGAATGAGGCTGAAGATACGAATACAGCCAGAGAAAAAGCAATAGCCCAGCTTAACAGGATACGTCGCCGTGCCGGTATCACGACAGACTTACTGGCCGCAGATTATAATCAGGCAACCCTTCGGGAACGCATACGCAAAGAACGCCGTGTAGAACTTTGTTTTGAAGATCATCGATTCTTTGATATAAGAAGATGGCTGATAGCAAAAGATGTAATGAGATTACCGGCTGTCGGAATAAAGAAAATTAACGGTGAATATCAACGGGTAACTTTAGATACACGAAACTATAACGAGCGCATGAACTTGGCTCCAATACCACAGGATGAAGTTAATAACTGCCCGAATATCTACCAGAATCCAGGATACTAATCTAAATAGAATGTTTACTTAAAAAAAATAAAGTCATGAAAACAAATAGTATAATTGCATTAATTCTGTCAATCAGTTTATTTGGATTATTCGGTTGTGCAGATAAATATGAAGTTGATTATGAAGCACCTGTCAAAATCGAATTTGCGGGTGTCGATCAGAATAATAGAATATCATTAACGAAAGGGATTGCTGAATACACGGCAACCGTCAAAGTACAGGGAGAAATCATGAGTTTTGAAATTTATCAGGCAGACTCCAAAACCGGAATGCAGGGAAGTCTGATAGAAGAAACTGCCCAGTCATTTGCAGACGGAACGACTAATTACGAAACAACTTACAAGTTTACTTCTTTAAAAGAGAATGCCTGTATTACAGTAGTCGTTCTAGGTACCGACGGCCATACGTACCAACGTAACTTATTGGTAGAGATTACTCCTTCTGTTTTATTCTCCGATCCGGATTACGGAAAAGATGGAGAAATAGTAGAGACAGCTTCAGCTTATTATGGTTGTTATTATGCAACATGGCTTCTTGGACGCACCTATATGGCTGCTGATGCCATGAAATATACAAACGAAGTCGATTTCTCACTCGGAGATATTATCTTGCCTTCAGGAAGCGAAGCTGTACCAGCTCTTGTTTCACCTGCTAAAAGAAGTGATTATGGCTTGATGACAATTAATGGTTTACAACACACATTATTTGCTGAAACCTCTTTATCACAATCAGAATTTAATGCAATCTCCCAAGTAGATGCAACCCCGATAGAAAATCTGGCAGATCCAACCTCCGAAGTCTTAGCTATTCAGGCAGATAAAGTTTACCTGTTCAAAACTGCCAATGGAAAGAAAGGATTGATTTGCATACAAAAAATAACAGCAAAAACTGGTACTATCGAAGTCTCACCGGATAATTGGGTAGAAAACACTAAATACTCATGGGTACAATTACTGACTAAAACCGTGGCGAAGTAAAGCTCCCATTCAAGATACCTTCTCCAATGATCGTATCATAGAATAATTAGAAGAATAGAGAAGTTCTCGGTTTCTACGAGCTTCTCTATTCCTGTTTTCTCAATAGAAGAAAGAAGAAATCTATCATTCTACCATTTTTTTTCCTTTATTGATTAGTATTTTTCCTTCCTTCTCTGATATCTTCCCTACTTTTGCGAAAAGTCATCATGAAAAACTGAAGTTAATTAAATCACAATAATTATGAATCTGAAAAAACATTTACCCTGGCTGGGAGCCCTACTCCCCATTGCTAATACACAAGCAGAAACAAAACCTAATGTAGTAATTATTTATATCGATGATATGGGTATCGGTGACATAGGTTGTTATGGAGGTAAATTCGTCCCTACCCCCAATATTGACAAGTTGGCACAGGACGGACTATTATTCAACCAATATTACTCTTCTGCGCCGGTTAGCTCTCCATCCCGCTGTGGATTAACCACAGGTCTCTTTCCTCTTGAAGTGGGAATCAACACTTTTCTGAATGACAAAGCTGCTAATAAGAGATGCGAACAACGTAATTTCCTGGATGATAAGTTGCCTTCAATGGCGCGTGCTTTCCAAAATGCAGGTTACTCAACAGGACACATCGGAAAATGGCACATGGGAGGCGGACGTGACGTACATAACGCTCCTTCTATTAAGAATTACGGTTTTGACGAATACATATCAACCTACGAAAGTCCGGATCCGGATCCAACAATCACTGCAACCAAGTGGATATGGTCGGATAAAGACAGTGTAAAACGTTGGAGACGTACCGAATACTTTGTAGATAAAAGTATTGAGTTTGTAAAAAAGCATAAAGACGAACCCTTTTTCCTGAATCTATGGCCGGATGATATGCATACCCCTTGGGTACCGGAATTCAAACAAAAGGAAAGAAAAAGCTGGGAAACACAAGAAGCATTTGCTCCTGTACTAGCGGAGATGGACAAACAACTCGGACGTTTCATCAAAACCCTGGATGAGTTGGGAGTGGGAGAAAATACAATCATTATTTTCACTAGCGACAATGGTCCTGCACCCAGCTTTAAATCTGTACGTTCCGCTTATTTGAGAGGAACTAAAAATAGTCTTTATGAAGGGGGAATCCGCATGCCGTTCATCGTTAGATATCCAAAGAAAATTAAAGCCGGACAAGTAAATAACGAGTCTGTATTATGCGCAGTAGATTTATATCCGACTTTGTGTTCTATAGCCGGAATCAAAACAGAAAAAGGTTACAAAGGCGATGGACAGAACTATTCAAAAGTTCTTCTCGGTAAATCGGAAGCCAAACGCAAGACCGATTTAATGTGGGACTTCGGACGAAACAAACATTTTGGCTTTCCAGGGAACCCTTATGACAGAAGCCCCCATTTAGCTATACGCAGTGGAAAATGGAAATTATTAGTGAACGGTGACGGAAGCGATGCGCAATTATATGATATGGAAAAGGATAAGTTCGAAAAGAATAATATCGCAAATGAGCATCCTGATTTGGTTGCCAAGTTGAGCAAGAAAGTATGTAAATGGTATGAGGAAAACAAAGACAAAGGAAAAGAGTAATACAGTGAAAAACAAATTATAAACCAACATTAAACTTATGAATTCTAATTTTTTACTATTACCAACCGCCTTGATGGTTGCAGGACATTCTGCAGCAGAGGCCAAAGGAAAAAAGTCCGATCAAAGACCCAATATCCTGGTAATTCTTGCAGATGACCTAGGCTATTCCGACCTGGGATGCTACGGTAGTGAAATTCACACACCTAATCTGGACAAACTGGCAAAACAAGGAGTACGTTTCAATCATTTCTATAACACCAGCCGGAGTTGTCCGACGCGTGCTTCCCTGTTGACAGGACTTTATCAACATCAGGCAGGAATCGGACGTATGACCTTCGATGACCACCTGCCGGGTTACCGGGGAACACTCTCACGCAATGCCGTTACTATCGCAGAGGTATTGAAAGAATCAGGATATGCTACCAGCATGGTAGGTAAATGGCACATCGCAGAAACTCCACTACGCAAAGACCAACGCGAATGGCTCGCACATCACGTATACCACGAAACCTATTCTGATCTTTGTCATTATCCGGTGAATCGCGGATTTGATACCCACTATGGTACTATCTACGGAGTAGTAGACTATTTTGACCCATTCAGTCTGGTAGAAGGTGAAGTACCCGTGAAAGAAGTACCCGACGGATATTACATCACACAGGCGCTTTCAGACCGTGCAGTGAAAGAAGTGAAAGAGTATGCCAAAGACGATAAACCATTCTTTATGTACCTGGCTTACACAGCACCACACTGGCCGTTGCATGCACTGCCGGAAGATATTGAAAAATACAAGGATACCTATAAAGTAGGTTGGGAAGCCATTCGTAATGCACGTTACGAACGTCAGAAACAGCTTGGTATATTCCCTAACATGGATAATTTCCTGTCTGATAGACAGTTCAAAGATAAATGGGAAGATAACCCACATGCTGAATGGGATGCTCGTGCCATGGCTGTTCATGCTGCCATGATCGACCGTATGGACCAGGGAATAGGACAAGTTATCGACGCCCTGGAAAAGACAGGACAACTTGAAAATACGCTGATTCTATTTCTTTCCGATAACGGATGCAGTAATGAAGATTGCCAGAACTACTCTCCAGGAGAAAATGACCGTCCTGATATGACACGTAAAGGAGAGAAAATGGTTTACCCTCATAACAAAGAAGTACTGCCTGGACCGGAAACAACTTATGCTTCATTGGGAGCACGCTGGGCAAACGTAGCCAACACACCGTTCCGTTTTTGGAAAGCCAAATCTTATGAAGGAGGTATCTGTACTCCGATGATTGCTCATTGGCCGAAAGGTATCAAGAAGAATGTCGGCAAGATGACCCCTGAAATCGGACATGTGATGGACATCATGGCTACTTGTATCGATATGGCAGGCGCCACTTATCCTACCAAATATAAAGGAAATGACATCATTCCATTGGAAGGCAAGAGTCTGGTTCCTATCTTCAAGACCGGACATCGTGAAGGACATGACTACCTTGGATTCGAACATTACAATGAACGTGCATTCCTCTCTAATGACGGTTGGAAACTGGTTCGTCCGGGAGAAAACGCTAAATGGGAATTATACAACCTGAATGAGGACCGGAGCGAAATGCATAATCTGGCAGCACAATACCCTGAAAAAGTAGCTGAAATGACAAAGGCTTACGAAGCATGGGCTAAACGTTGCATGGTAGAACCTTACCCGGGACAAAAAAAGAAATAAAGCCTACTCAATTAATTAGAAAGAGTACTCGATTAATTATTTTATATTTGACTCCTGTCGGAAAATATCCAATGATATTGCACGACAGGAGTTTTTTTATATGCTTTTATCCCTTCTTTATCAAGCCTCACCTGAAATCGGAGGCTGACCTGTATATTCCTTAGGCAGTACACCATATTGCGCTTTAAAACATTTCGCAAAATAAGAGGAAGAAGTAAATCCTACCTGCGCTGCCACTTCAGAAATCCGGGTACCGCTCACAATCAGTTCAGCAGCTCTATTCATACGAAGTGTCTTCAAATAATCATTAGGAGACATTCCGGACAAAGCCTTTATCTTCCGATAGAAATTAGAACGGCTCATATTCATCTGTTCCGCCAAAGTATCTATCGAGAAGTTCTCATCCGCCAACTGTTCGGCTATTACTCCCTGTATCTTAGCTATAAACTCACAATCCTTTTGAGACATCGCAAAATCCGTTGTCGAAACAGCAACCGTATCTCCTGCCAAGCTCACCATCAATTTATGGAAAGACTGCCTCAACTTCAACAGATTCTCGATCTGCATATGGAGCTGTTTAACAGAGAATGGTTTCTCAACATATACATCCGCTCCACATTCAAGTCCTTCGACTTTAGACTCCAAAGTGGTTTTCGCCGTCAACAAAATAACCGGAATATGTGAATAAGAGATTTCAGACTTCACCTTACTGCAAAGTTCCAGCCCATCCATCTCCGGCATCATAACGTCACTCACTATAACATCCACGTTTTCCTGCGCAAGCACTTCAAGCGCTTCACGACCGTTGGAAGCCCTCAACACACGGAACCACTCTGCCAATGACTCACGAGTCAGATTCAGCAAATCAACATTATCCTCAACCAACAGAACTGTAAACTTCTTCCCTGAATACTCCGAAGAAATCGTTTCAGAAGCATCCGCATGCTCCGGGGATATTTCTACAATATCACTCGTTTTTTCCGTCTCCCACTCTTTGACCGGAAGAGACAGTATAAACGAAGAACCACCTCCAACATTATCTTCCAGACGCAAATCTCCCTGATGAGCTTCTGCCAAAGACTTCGCAAAAGCCAACCCGATGCCAGTGCCTACTGCTGTGGCCACCTTATCGTCAGGCAGTTGATAGAAAGCCTCAAATATCTTTTGTTTCTGTTCATTTGGTATTCCGGGACCATCATCGTTCACTT
The DNA here is from genome assembly GCF_002632415.2 of Bacteroides celer. Lineage (NCBI taxonomy): Bacteria > Pseudomonadati > Bacteroidota > Bacteroidia > Bacteroidales > Bacteroidaceae > Bacteroides > Bacteroides celer. Next base: position 5,534,533 of record NZ_CP178209.1, read on the forward strand.
GTATCTCATATCCCCCATCAGTGACAAGCAGCTTCAAGTCAATACGCGCATGTGCATATTTGATGGCATTTCCCATCAAATTGACAAGAATCTTACTTAATTTGTCCCTATCCACCGTAGACACCAGTTCTTGTTCAGGCACAGTCAGTTGCAAATCAATACCTTTTAATTCAGCAGGACTTGTAAACTGATTATAAACGTCACTGACAAGTTCTTTAATATCACTCTTTTTCAAATTCAGATGCAGCGTACCACTCTCCATTTTCTGAAAATCAAGCAATTCATTAGTAATCCCCAACAGATAATTTACATTTTTATCTATCACAGACAAATACTTGAGATCTTTTCCTTCATGCTCTTTCTCTAATAATTTCTCCAAAGGAAGCCGTATCAAACTAAGCGGAGTACGTATCTCATGTACCAGATTGATGAAAAAGCTAATCTTCGACTTATAAACTTCCTGTTCCTTGGCAGTCTGGTATTTTTCCATCCGCCGTTTATATTTGCGTTTAACACGGAGGTTCCATCGCCAAGCCATCCAGCCGATCCATCCCAACAGCATGAGCACATAAACGAAGTAAGCAAAGGTACTACGCCACCAGGGAGGAGTAATCACCACCTTTAAAGTGGTAGTATTCTCGTTCCACTGACGATCATTATTAGAGCCTCTGACTTCGAACAAATACTCACCGGGAGGCAAATTGGTGTAAGAAGCCATATTGTTATCGGTATTCAGAATCCACTCCTTGTCCACTCCCCGAAGTATGTAAGAATACCGGTTCTTCCCCGGGTCTTCAAAACTAAGAGCGACAAAACGAATAGAGAAGCTATTGTTTTCATAAGATAAAGTCACCTTATCAGCCATATAAAGCGGTTTATCCAACTGAAGCAGTTTCTTCACCTCCTGCTCATCGGTTTGATAAGGTAACCGAATATCGGTCACATAAACCGGAGGAATATATTTGTTATCTACAAACTGTTCCGGCTGGAATACATTAAAGCCATTGATCCCACCAAAATACAATTTTCCTTCGGATGATTTCAATGAAGATCGAGCTATAAACTGATTCCCTTGCAAGCCGTCATTAATCGTGAACTGGCGGAAATGATCTTTGGTAACAGGATTAATCTTAAAGATTCCGGCATTGCTGGATACCCAGAAATCACCTCCCTGATCTTGCTCAATCGCATAAATAACCTTGTTAGGTAATAAAGTATTATGCGGGTCAAACTCAATGAATCTTTTCTCTTTAGCATCAAAAGAACACAGTCCTCCCCCATTCGTTCCAAACCACATGGTTCCTTTCGCATCTTCAAATAAAGTAATGACCGAATTACTGGTGATCGTAGTCGAATCTTCCCGTTCATGCTGATAATGTTTCCAATGAGCATTCATTGTATTGTAAGAAAACACACCACTATTGGAAGTCGCAATCCAGAGATGATTGTACATATCCTCATAGATATCGACAACAGAAACCATTGAACCAACACTGGTGATGGTCATAAAGTTATCTCGAGCAGCGTCATAACGACACAATCCCCAACTCGTTCCTACATAAATTTCTCCTTTTCGTCCTTTATAAATACACAACACATCGTTGCTACAAATCGTATTGGGGATTCCACGAGAATGAGTATAGGCTTTCACTGCCCCTGTGCGTAAATTGATAACTCGTATTCCCCCGGCATAAGTACCGATCCATAAATAGTCACCATCCAGCATTAGAGAACGAATGTCATACTTTTGATTTTTAGTTCCTATTGCATAAGGAGAAAGTTCCCGGGTGGCAACATTGAAGAAATACAAACCGCTTTGAGTTCCAATCCAGATATTCCCATCTTTATTCTCACAGAAAGGAGCAACGACCTCCCCCGCTCCCGGCACTCCGGACAGATAGGCAGGCGAATAATAATCAAAACGTTTAGTCTGCTTGGACATATAGTTGATTCCACCCAAATTGGTCAACACCCAAAGAGCTCCTTCGGCATCCCACATCATTCCATTGATAGTCTGGTCGCTCAAACTTCTCGGATCGGCGGGATTATCCGCCCGCTGGAATGTGTTTGTATTTTGATCGAACAGATAAAGCCCGTTATCCGTTCCTACCAACAGCTCTTTATCCGTATACTTCAACAAACAATGAACAGCTCCGAAATTAAATGCCGAACCACTGTAATTGTCTATAGCTTCAGTTCGTTCATCCAAACGGCTCAATAGATTACTTCCCGCACCAATCCAAATATCTCCATCGATATTCTGAATACAGTTCACTTTATAACTATCGGAAGCATTTATATCTAATGAGATTTCATACGTCCGGAGAAACTTGCCGTTTTCGTCAAAGCACAAAAGTCCTTCCTGTAAGGAAGATATATAGACCCTCTTCCGATCAGCACTCTGACAGAGGTCCCATACAAAAGATGTCTGAACACTATTTTGAGTCAACACCTCTGTTTTCGGATCATAAATAAAAAATCCCTGTCCCAAAGTCGCAATCCAGATAAGACCATTTTCCGTCTTGATAATCTTTTTAATCTCACTGCTGATATACACATTATACTGTGTCGTTTTATCAAAGTAAGAGAAACGATCGGTATCCCGGTCATAAATATAAAGTCCGGAGTTTGTTCCAACCCAGAGATTCTTGTCCACCTCTATCAAGGCTTCTACAAAATTGTTTTCTAATGAGAACTTTTCGTTGAGAACATTCCGGTACACTTTATTGCCCCGCCCGTCATAACGGTTCAGTCCGTCACTGGTACCCAACCAGATAAAGCCATAACTATCTTGAAGGGCGCACCACACGGTATTATGAGACAATCCATCTTCTACCTGATATTTCTTGAACGAAAAATAAGGAGACGCGGATAGTGTTCCGGTCCAGAAGATCAGCAAGCATATTAGTATTTTAGTTAACTTCATTCTACGTGTTTTTTATTCAATTATCGGTTCAGCCAAGGTTCAGGATTCAACTTTTCTTTCTCCCTACGCAACTGGAAGTGCAATACCGTCCGTCCATTATCCGTACCGTCAGAAAAGACCTGACCGATGGATTGCTTCGTCTTCACCGTGTCACCGGCTTTGACGGATGCAGAAGAAAGATTGCAATAAACAGAAATATAATTGCCATGACGAATGAGGACATTAAATAATCCGTTCAATTGGAATACAGCCGCCACCTTTCCATCAAAAATGGCACGTGCCTGTGCACTCGGTTTTCCCTGAATATCAATACCCTTGTTATCCAGTTTCACGTTGCGCAAACCCTCTACGGCATATTGTCCGTAACGGCTGGTGATAATATAAGCGCCGGATATAGGCATTGGCAATTTCCCGCGATTCGCGGCAAAGTTACCCGACAATTCCCGATCCGCCTTACTCATGGTATAAGCCTCAAGAGGTTTCGATTTAGCGGTCGTTTCCGTTGCAACAGATTTTCCCTCCTTGCTTTCTTCTTTCTTACGGGCAGCCGCTTCACGACGAGCCTCTTCCTGCGCACGCTTACGGGCACGCTCTATTTCTTCCGCAATTAATTTATCGATGCGGGCATTCAGCTGATTGGCTTCCCTGCGTTTTTTATTTATCTCATTCTGCAATCCTTTCTGCTTCTTTTGCAGATTAGTCACCAACGTACGCTTCTCTTTTTCCTGCTCTTCCAACTTCACCTTTTCGCTCTCACGTTCTTGCAGCAGGTTCTCTTTGGCGGCTTTCACTTGCTGACGTTCCGCTTTCTTCTTGCGTATCTGCTCCTGTTTCTTTAGGATTTCTTCCCCTTGCAGACGTTGATAAGTGGCATATTCACGGACATATCGCATACGCCGATAAGTCTGCCCCAAATTCTTTGCCGAAAAAATAAACATGAGCTTCTCCTCTATCGACTTATTCTTATACAAGTACTGGACAGAAGCTTCATATTTCTTCTTTTTATCTTTCAAATCCTTCTCCAACCCGTGCAACTGGCGCTCCAATGAAGCCAACTCACGCTGGATAGCCTCCACATCATTGTTGATAGCCATGATATAGCGTTTCCGCTCTTCAATCTGTCCGGTCAACACAGCCAGACTATTCAACTGGCTTCCCACATCTTTCTTTGTATCCTTCAATATAGATTCCGATTCGGCAATCTGTTTTTGCAGCGCACCGCGTTTACTTTCCAGCTCACGAATCAACTTGTTCGATTGAGCGAAAAGAGGAACTGCCAACCAAAGGCAACTGATTAGAATAACAAAGAAACGTTTCATCATAATAAAGCTACCAGCATTTTTACTAATTCTTCCAAGGGAATCTGGTTGTATTTGGACGTCAGTTCCGTCGGAGTTATCGAAAACTCTTGTGTGGAGAACTCATAAAGTTGGACTTTTGCCTTTTCTAATGAAGGAATTCCTATATCTTTTCCTGTCAGCTCTGTCTTTCCACCAGGAAGAGAGGCATCCATCAATATCTTTTCCAAACGGGAAAACTCCACATTCTTCGACAATACATTTTTCAATTCAGCTTTAGTGGCACGAACAAAGCGTTTATTCATCCTGTCTACCAATAAAACTTCGTCGGGAGTAACTTCTATACGTGCCACTTCCGTACGCAGAATAGGCATCAATAAGGAGATTTGTACCCGCTCATGAGTTTTCATCTTCATGGTTCCCCCTACAGACATACTTCCTTTCTTGCCGGGAATAGTCAACTGAAGCTTGGAAGCCAGGTAACTGGATGTCGGAGCCTTTGTCGAAGTCTTAGTTTCCGAAGTTGCCAAGTGCTTCGAACTCTTACAGCCGGCCAACACCACTACCACCAACAACAGTAGATAAATGATTCTTTTCATTCCGCAATATATTTCTTCTTCTCTATTTTCTGTTTCAACGTTTTCGACTCGCTACCCATTTCCAGTGCCTTCTTCCAATATTTCAACGCACCTTCCGCATCGCCGGTCATAAAATAAATATCTCCGCAATGCTCCACAATCACATCACTCTTCTCGCCGTCGTTCTTCATTGCATTGTCAATATAGATACGGGCTTCGGCATAGTTTCCCTTTTCAAAAAGAATCCATGCATAAGTATCGAGATAGGTCGAATTATTAGGTTCGGCTTTCACCGTTTTGTAACTCATCTCCTCCGCCTTGTCCAAGTCACGACGTTCCACAGACAGATAATAAGCATAATTATTTAATGCGCCAATATTGGAAGGATTATATACCAAAGCCGAATCGTAAGCAGCATAAGCCTCCGTCATTTGTTTCTTGGTATGATAAATATCCCCCATGATAGAATAAAAATCTGAAATGACTTCTTTTCTGGTATCGGGAGTTATATGTTCCAATGCTCTATTACAAACACTCAATACACTATCTCCCTGTTCTGCCTGATGATAAGCGATAGCCAGATAATAATAAAGTTCCAACGCATCCGGAGTAGCTTCAATGCCCGGTTCGCAGACCTTGATAATTTGCTTGTAATCTTCCTTCTTCACCGCCGCACTAACCAGCATCAAACGGGCCGCCTTATTGGTAGGATCCAGATCAACCACCTGCTCCAATACCGGCACAGCCTCTTGTTCCATATTCTTCGACAACAGGTATTGAGAATAAAGCATCGGTATCTGCGGATCATCCATATCCTGCTTCATCATCCGGTCAAACAAGGCAATCACCTGAGTGCTATCTTTAGCGGACGACTGTTCATTTTCCGCAATCACCTGTCTCATGACACTGATTTTAGTATCAGAAGTCACCTTTTTGTTCAATAACAACGTATCCAGTTGCTGTTGATACAATTCTTTCTGCCCGGTCTGTTCATAGTAAGAAGCCATCGAGAAGAGAGCCATCGGATTATCAGGCTCTACAGCCAGTACCTTCTGGTATGCATCATAAGCTTCCTGCTTTTTCCCGTTCTGAAGATATACATCTCCCAGTATCACCTGATAACGCATATCCATCGGATATTCCTGTACCAGACTTTCTATTTCCTGAAATGCCTTCTTATCATCTTTCATCTGAAGATAAATCCGGAATTTCTCCATAGACAGCTGCTCATTCTTACCCAAACGTTTCTCTAAACGATTCAATGTAGAAATGACATCATTATACTTCTCCTGGCGACTGTAAATATCAAGAAGGCTGAACAAAGGGTCCTGTTTCGACGGGAAACGGGTCACCATCTTCTCAAGCAAAGCCGCAGCCTTATCCAATTCATTTTGTTGCTGGTACAAACTGACCAATCCCTGACTATACCAATAGTTATCAGGCGCAAAAGCCACTGCCTGCTCCAAAGCAACCTGACCTTGCGGCACCTGGCGAAGGAACATATAATATTGCGATATTTCATAAAGCGCAGAAGAAGCAGTGGGGTTGATATCCAGACAATGCTGTAGCAATCCAAATGCCGCATCATACTCATTCTTTCCTTTCATCCGCATGGCTTCCAAGAAGAAGTAGTCATATTTACGCTGTTGTTCAGCAGAAAGCAATGTTTCCTTCATTAAAGAAGCTCCATCTGCTTTCGCTGTTGTTTTTGCTGTACGCACAGACTGGATTCCCCCACATGAAGTGAGCATCAATACCGTCACGAACAGCCATCCTATTTTTATCTTCATTCTATTTTCTCCATTAAGCATTCATCATACTCCGGTATGTCCGAAACCACCGGCTCCCCGTTCTGTTTCATCCAGCACCTCCACTTCCTGCCATACAGGCTGTTCGTGCTTTGCTATCACCATCTGCGCGATACGTTCGCCATCTTCAATAACAAAAGCCTCGGACGAGAGATTGACTAAAATGACACAAACTTCTCCACGATAATCCGCATCAATCGTACCCGGAGAATTAAGTACCGTGATACCTTTCTTTATCGCCAGCCCGCTACGTGGACGAACTTGCGCCTCAAATCCCTTCGGCAGAGCGATATACAATCCTGTCGGCACCAGACAACGTTGCAACGGTTCCAGTGTGATAGGTTCAGAAAGATTAGCACGGATATCCATTCCTGCGGACAATTCGGTGGCATAAGCCGGAAGCGGATGCTTCGATTTATTGATAACTTGAATATTCATAAATGCATGTTTACTATTTAACGGGCGAAAATACACATTTTGAACTGAAAAATAGTTAAGTTTGCAGTTAAATAATGTACCTGCAACCAAATTGCGAATGGTAAACAACTAAATCCTAAATAAAAAGATAAGTCAAGCATCTTTAAGTTCAAATGATAAACGGAACTTCCAATCACAACGTTGCCGCCTTTAGCTACAACCGAAAGTTTCTGTTTTGTAGTCCAAAGCGGCAACCATAATTTAGTTATAATCAAAAGAATATTTACATCTTAGAAAAAGAAAGTTTATATACGATCAATCTGCCCTAAAACGTTCAGTCTGCACATCACGAGAGTTTGCTCCTACCATGACATCAAATTCTCCCGGTTCATAAACGTATTGTAATCCTGAATTATAAAATCTCAAATCGTCTTCCGTGATAACAAACTTAACTTCACGACTCTCTCCTTTTTTCAAGAAGATACGTTCAAAGCCTTTCAGCTCTTTCACTGGACGAGATATTTCAGCGTAAATATCATGCAGATACATTTGTACGATCTCATATCCGTCAAAATCTCCGTCATTGGTTACAGTCACAGACACTGTCAACTCCCCATTTCTGGACAGTACATCCGAACTAAGTTGTAAATTCCCATAAGAGAAATTTGTATAACTCAAACCGTACCCAAAAGGATAAAGAGGTTCGTTACTCATATCCAGATAGTTACTGGAGTAACGGTTAAAAGAATGACTGTCAGGATCGGGACGACCTGTATTCAAATGATTATAGTACAGAGGAAGCTGTCCCACTGAACGGGGAAAAGTCGTAGTCAGCTTGCCGCCCGGAGTCACTTTACCGAACAATACATCAGCAATAGCATCGCCTGTTTCACTTCCACCGAACCAGACATTCAAGATAGAATGAACATTGGCATCCTCCCAGTTCAGAACTAACGGACGCCCTGTAAAAAGAAGCAACACTACGGGTTTACCCGTCTTCACCAGCGCCTTCAACAAATCCTGTTGAGCATCAGGAATCCCTAGTTCCGTACGTGAAGCCGATTCACCACTCATTTCAGCACATTCTCCCAAAGCCGCAACAATCACATCTGCACGGGCAGCCGTATGCAAAGCTTCATCCAACAATTGCAGTTCATTGCCGCGTTCTAACGGACGGATACCAGCTCCTCCTTTTTCAAGTTCCGCATCATGATATATATTACTACCTCTCGCATACAGTATTTCAGCCTTATCACCTGCTGCCGAACGAATTCCCTCCAATAATGTCCCGTGACAGGAAGGAGTACATGTCATACTCCACATCCCACACATATTATTACGGGCATCAGCCATAGGACCAATTAAAGCAATCTTACCTTTCCGTTCGAGCGGAAGCAGATGATCCTCATTCTTCAACAGAACAAATGTTTCAGCTGCGATTTCACGCGCCACCGCGCGATGAGCAGTCGTATAAAGTTCTTTTTCCACACGCAGGGTATCACAGTATTTATACGGGTCAGAGAACAAGCCCAATTTATATTTTGCTTCCAATACACGGCGACAAGCGGCATTAATCTGTTCTTCCGTAACTTTCCCTTCTTTCAGAGATTCTTCCAATGTATTCAGAAAACCGCAAGAAACCATATCCATATCCGTACCCGCCTGTAAAGCACGTACAGAAGCCTCTTTCAAAGGAGCAACCCCATGTGAGGACATTTCGGCGATAGAATTATAATCCGTCACTAACAACCCACAAAAGCCCCATTCATTCCGGAGCAAATCGGTCAGTAACCATTTATTAGCCGTAGCCGGAATGCCGTCCACCAAATTGAAAGAACTCATCACACTACCCACACCTGCCTCAACAGCTGCCTTGTATGGGGCAAGATATTCATTATACATACGTTGGCGACTCATATCAACCACATTATAGTCCTTCCCTGATTCGGATGCGCCATATAATGCAAAGTGTTTTACACAGGAAAGAATTTCGTTTTTTCCCTGCATATTATTTCCCTGATAACCGCGTACATAGGCTTTTGCTAACAGGGAACCCAAATAAGGGTCTTCACCACTACCTTCTGCAATACGCCCCCAACGACTGTCACGACAAATGTCAACCATCGGGCTGAATGTCCAGCAAATACCATCCGCACTGGCTTCTACAGCAGAAATGCGTGCCATACGTTCAACAGCTAGTGTGTCCCAGCTACAAGAAAGCGCTAAAGGAATCGGGAAAATGGTTTCATAACCGTGGATAACATCAGCTCCTACCAGCAAAGGAATTCCCAAACGGGTAGAATCAATGGCTATACGCTGCAAATCAACAATTTTTCTTATTCCTTTCACATTAAAAAATCCTCCAATCTCCTGGTTACGAACCATTTTCGTAAGTTCGGCACTATTTACATTACCAGTAACCAAATCACCCCCGGAAGGAAGATTCAATTGGCCCAACTTCTCGTGCAGTGTCATCTTTCCCATCAGATTGGCAATATATCGATCCATCTCTTTATCTCCTTCTTCAGCCGACAATGAACAGGAAGACAATAACAACCCATATAGAACGCCTAATAACAAGTATTGATATTTCATGTTTATTACTTATTATATAATCACTTCATTATTTAGATACTTACATTAATGAGATAAAATCTTAATATCCGAATCACTTAACCCATAATCAACAAGCGTATATTTTTTGCCTTTATACGGAGTCGGCATAAACCGCCCGGAACCTAATGTATCGTAAATGATTGGATTGAAAGAAGCATTCCTTTTTGCCCTGAACAGCAACACACAGAACTGACCGGAAACAGCATATCCAAATTCAATATCCTCTACTCCCTCTCCCAGCACTTCATAACCTTGCAAGAGAGGTTCAACGCCTTTAAACATAAAATTAAGTTTTACAGTCAAATTATCGGCTAAATCTATCTCAAGGGTATTCCGCATTGGAGAAGAAATGACAGCCCCTAATACATTCCAATTCATATCATAATTAGCTAAAGTTGTCCATATTATCCCGTCAGAACTTACCCCTCTAAGCTTCTGCATCAAAGTCGTTTCGTAAGGATACAAACGCTGTGAATTAGCAACTACACAATTCAGGAAAGAAAACTTATCCGCAATATCCCATCCCACCAAATCAACAGGACAATCTAGAATCTTAAAATTATCATTTAATACAGTAAAAGTAGAATTGGACAACTTCACTTTCAAATTGGGGTTATTCCCTTCTGCCTGAATAAAGCTGGTTCCAAAATTATTCAAATATGAAAAAGAAATCTGTTGGTCCAGCATCAAATCCGGACTATAACCCTCATTCACGACGATTCCTCTATCAATCGTATCATAATAGACTTGATTGAAAACAAAAAATCCGCCACTAGCTATACGTATTCCGACTGTTGAACGGTAATTCTTACCATCCTCAAGATGGGTCCCTCCGGTAGTATCCCAAGAAAGAATATGTACATTGTTCAATATATGACCGGCAGATTTCGTAACTAAAGCTTCTTTTGTACAATAAATAAAAGTGTCAGATATCTTACAATCACAACAAGATTCATCTATATAGATACCGTATACATTATCATTCGAAGAGATGCCTTGAATTGTTACATTATCTATCTTTGTATCCGAGCTACCCGTTCCACCAGTTCCAATACCTTCAGGAACGTGTATGCGGATATGTGTATTACGTCCTCGCACCAGACTCATCGTACGTATCTGCACCAACTGCTTCCTTCCGTTTACTAGAATTCCATTATCTGCATTATAACAGTCTAGTATTCCTCCTTCGATATAAGAGAATCGCCGATGTGAAACATCGGTAAAATAGGTTTCTGAATAACCTACTTTAATCAATGCTTCCAAATGGACATCACTTTTAACCGTTGCATTCTTATCAAAAATAAGGTTTACATTTTTGGTATATTCCAATGGCAGAACGATAGGCTCCGTCAAGTTATAAGTTCCGGCAGGAAAATAAAGCGTTTTCCCATAAGACTGACCGACCAAATTATTAAGTTGAGAACCAATCAGTGTTCCATCATTCTTAATATCATAATCAATGACTGATACAATATCTTCATTATGCCCTTCCTTGACTTCAACAACAGCCTCCGGTAATGAATCATCATCGTTACATCCCCAGATTGGCATAAAAGATAATAAGCCTAAAAATAAAAAGTTAAGTTTCTTCATTTTTCTTGTTTTTTTAAGTTTAACGTAAAGTTTGAAATGAAGAGGCCGGTAATCCTGCACCGTTAATTAAGTTACATGTAGGATTATCTCCCCATCCATAGCGAACAGTCAAAGGATGTTTTACCATTTCCGATGATACAATGATTTCATTTCCACAGATTTCAGCTTCCGCCCAATGATATTTTCCGTCTATCCCTGCTATGGCAAACCCTGTCATTTTTTTTCCATCAGACGTTTTTAATCCTCCGTCTGCACACTCAAAAGAGAGAATAACCCTGTCTCCTTTCACACGGTAAGTCTGATAAACCGGACCACTACAAACAATCCGCTCACCATAGGTATCGGCACGTGCTAATAAGGCAAGTCTACGCCCTACTTCCTGTTTGTTTTTGGGATGAATATCATTCATATCGCCGATGTCTATGGTAACGGCCATACCCACATTGTCATAATACAAAGCTGTCTGACGCTGCGCTTCTCGTAATTCAGCCCACTGTGAGTCTCCCGGTTCATCTGCTCTCTCTAAATAATTAGCCAATTGCACAAGGTAGAAAGGAAAATCATTCCCCCATTCCTCACGCCAGCTCTGAATAAGTAATGGAAGCAATATCCTATATTGTGTAGCACGCCCTACATTATTCTCTCCCTGATACCAAATAACCCCACGAAATTTGTAAGGTGCCAATGGATGAATCATCCCATTATAAAGCACAGTTTGCACATTCGGATTCATCTCAAACACTGGGTCAATATGAGATTGAGCGGCAACTTTACACTTCCATTCACCAGATATAAGAATCCAGTCTCCGACATCTTTGCTCAACTTCATTTCACCTCCGATGCCACACCCTCCTCCAGTATCCACGATACGAACAGTAATTACAGCTTTGCCCGCTTTTACTAAATTACCCGGTATTTCATAAGTACGGGAACGAGTATATCCTTTCGTGCTCCCTATCTCGATTCCGTTAAAATAAGTAATATCCTCGTCATCCACATACCCCATGTGTAAACTCAACGTTTTTCCCTCCCATTGTTCTGGAATATCCACCGTCTTTCGCCCCCAAACAATACCATCAAAATCTGAAAAAGTCTTTTCGATATTTCCGGGGAAAGAATGAGATATCCATCCTTCATCATTATAAGAAAGAGTATTCCAAAAAGGCTTTCCATTTCTCATTCCTTTATCTAACGACAAAATCTTTGCCTGCCTTTGTTCTTCCTCCGCCTGTAAATCACAATCCTTGTTTCCCAACCTTCGGATAAGCTTCAATTGCTCAACAAAATCGGGAACTTCGCCCAATGCTTGAGCACTTATCCACGACTCTATATTAGTACCGCCCCAATGGGCACAGATAAGTCCTACCGGTACCTGCTGCGTGCGTGCTATTTCCCTACCGAAAAAATAGGCTGTTGCTGAAAACTCCCGGATAGTAACCGATGAACACACTTGCCATCCTCCTCCGACAGCAGTAAACTCCTGCGACGGACTTAGACTAATAGTATTACTCACAGTCATCAAGCGTATATCCGGGTAATTGGCCTGTGCCACCTCTTGTTGATAGTTTTTCACTTTGCCCCATCCTTCTACTGGCATTTGCATATTCGACTGACCGGAACAAAGCCATACTTCACCAATCATTACATTCTCCAATCTTACTTTTTCTCCATCCGTTATTTCTAAATGATAAGGTCCCCCGGCTTTTGGGGTTTTGATGTTTACTTTCCAATTACCCGTCCTGTCAGCTATATTCTCATATTTCTCCCCACTCCATGAAGGAATCACTATAACTCGCATTTCTGGAGATGCTTTTCCCCAAACAGGTACTTCAGCCTCTTGCTGAAGTACCATATTATCGGAAAATAAAGGAGATAACTTAACTTTGGCACAAGCGGTCAGTGACGCAAATAATCCCAACATTAATATAATCCATTTATACATATCACTCCGACTTACAAATTATTACCATTCGATTGCTTGATCTTCATCCGGAATCTGAATATTAATTTTACGTTCCATATTCACAGTCCCTTCAACTACATATCTTATAGGAGTACCAGGAACAGATGTGACATCATCAAATTCATATTTAAATCCTTCTATAGTAATCGTTTTATGTTTTAGATATGGCAACGAAACGTCCATTTTTTCCGCCAATTTCCAAGTTGGATTTTTTATCGGATTGAAACGAATGTCCGGATCAGGTGCAGAAAGCGTAACCGTCCCGTCATCGTTAAACCTGAAGATTATCTTATACTTTCCACGTTCCAGTTCTTCTTCATTCATCAAGCCTGCATAGAAGAAAACAGAATGTTCGTCCACTACAAATGCCGTACGCGTATTAGTAGTCATTTTAGTCCCCGAATCAGTAAAACCGACTTCCATTGTGGTTGTTGAATAAATACCGGAATATTCATTAAAAGGAACAACACGCAACAATGCTTTCTTGTAGTTCTTTCTAGGATGAGGAGTATAACTGCCGGTAGGACTTTCTCTAATCGTAAACGGCAATACCCACTTATCTACCAAGTCTATCCCACCTAATTTAAAATTGACATTCAACAATCCCATACAATCATCTGCCGGAATTACCACATTCATGTTCTCCACCTCATAATAATCGGAGGTAAGCTCCTTATAATATAGATCTGTCCGATTGTGAAAATACTCCCAATTGATACTTTTCAACGTGTCCGAGTCTATCGCTATCTGCACTTCTGTATCGTGTCCGGGCAATGTAGAGCCACTCATAATAACCGGCAGTTGATAAGTCACCGCACCATTCAGCTTGTATTTCACATAAATATCAGTTACACCTCTCGTATAATCCATCGGTGCCTTAAACGAAACATAATGCTCATATTGTTCATCGGTCCATTCTTCATTACAAGCCGTGCAAAACAAAGCCATCAACACGGCAAATAACAGATAATATATTTTTTCTTTCATATTCATTGTCATATAAAGATTAATCATAATAAGTCCATCCCGGGTTTTGCGTCAGACGCTTGTTACGTTGCAACTGTTCATGACTAAATGGCCAGAAATAGCTTTTCTCCACAAAGCGAACAGGCAATGACATAATAGCCACAGGTGTATGGAATAGATCTTTATGACCGTCATCCATCAGCATATTACATCCGTAAATCAACGTTTCTTCCTCTAAAGGAGTGTCTATCTTCCAGCGTCTCAAATCATAATAACGATGATTCTCGCCCATCAACTCAATCTGACGTTCGCGTTTCAGCTTCTTTCGGAAAACATCCTGATTCTGATATTCTGTAGGTGAATAATCAGGAACACCGGCCCGAATACGAACAGGCTGAATACCTTTCTTCATCTCTTCCACATCACGTCTAACTGTATAGGTAATACTTCCATCCCAAGAAGGGATGTCGTAGCTTGCTCCCTCTCCCAATTCATTCAACGCTTCGGCATAAATCAATAAAATTTCTGCATAACGAATAGCCGGTTCTGCTTTTTGTCTGTACAAAAGCTCATTCTGATATTTGGCATCATAAGGATTCACATATTTCTTGATGCCGATACCTGTAAATATACGATTACCACCATTATATCCTTCTGAAGTCCCTCGATAGTACCAGACTTGCTGATTAGGCTGGGGAGCTCCTTGCTTGCCACCGAATGAAGTCATATTCCATACACTGCCATTAAAACCAACTGACGCATAGAAACGAGGCTCACGGTTAGCATATTGCAAAGACACACCTGCACGCAGCGGTTTGAAACGACCGGCATCCACATCATCAGAAGTCACGTAACCGGTTAGCCGGCTGCTTCCATCTCCTCTTCCAATCTCTTTATCCTTACCCGGACAATCCGTACCATCATTCATATAATACGCGTCACACTGCTTTTGAGTCATTCCGTGAACACCCCAACCTCCGGCCAGTGTAGGCAATTGGTGAAGCACCATATTTGCAATAGCATCCGGTGAAGTGATTCCTGCTGATGTATTATTAACAGCTATATTATCCACACGCGAAAAGATCAACTCCGGATTTTCAGAAGCAGAGAGTTCGCCATTGAAGACGGAACGATATGACTCAAACGGATCAATGTCCGCATATCCGTATGGCCAGTTGTTTTCCGAGAAATTTCTATCCTTAAACGGTTCTATTGTTTCCGGATAATCTTCGGTTCCACTTGTAATGCGGCTCTTTACATACAATTGGTAGCGATGACCATCATTATTTCCCGGTAATTCCATTACGTCTCGGGCGGCAGCGGCAGCTTTAGCCCATTTCGATTCATCGTATTCAGCAGCAAGAAGTCTGTTACCTTTGTCATCTACCATTTGCTGCGCATAAGAGCCAGTATTGCCATTCATTAGCGGACTGGCGGCATACAAGAGGACTTTAGCACGAGCAGCCAAAGCAGCGCCCCGGGTGGGACGTGCGATGTTGTTGGTTCCACGTTCCAACGGAAGATCTTGTGCCG
This sequence comes from Bacteroides celer, assembly GCF_002632415.2. Taxonomy (NCBI): domain Bacteria; kingdom Pseudomonadati; phylum Bacteroidota; class Bacteroidia; order Bacteroidales; family Bacteroidaceae; genus Bacteroides; species Bacteroides celer. Next base: position 5,550,231 of record NZ_CP178209.1, read on the forward strand.
CTTTCACCAATTCGGAAGTGATATATTCCACACACTCATCGTAGGTGTTGCGCGGACGAGCCAAGCCATCATAGTCCTGCATATAGTCTTCACCTTCATCAGGAATCAAAGGGATTGGACCGTATTTGCGTAACAGCAACCAATAGTAATAGGCGCGGACAAAACGCGCCTGTGCCGCATAATCAGCCCGTTCTTCGTCTGTGAGTTGTTGGTTCATGTGGATATTATTCAAGAAAACACAGGCCTTGTTGATTCCTAAATAACTCGCTTTATAAGAATCCTGATACCAATTTTCATTGTATTCCACATTTCTGAAAAAAGAATAATAACTACCATTGGTATTTTTACCATTTCCCGCATTATTCCAATCCGCCCAATAAATGTCATCGGCAAAATTCGTAGGCACGCTCTCTTTTCCACCCACATCTTGATTTTGGCCTCGCAAATAAGAATAAGTATTGGAAAGCCACGCATCCGTATAATCCTTATCAGTAAATACTTTTTCAATTGTCAAGCGGTCTTTGAAATTGGAATCTACCTCCAAATAATCACTACATGCCGTCAAACAGCCAGCAGCAAAAAACGTGATAACCATATTATATAACCATTTCATATCTTTCATTTTGTTATAAGTTAACATTTAATCCCACAGTGACAGACTTGGCCAACGGATAGGTTGCACCATTACTGCTGTTCATTTCCGGATCCCACATCTTGAACTTCGACCACGTAATCAGGTTGGTGCCAATCATGTAGATACGAATGTTGTTGAAGTGGATTCTATTTACGATCTTTTTGGGCAGTGTGTAGCCCACTTCCAGCGTTTTCAAACGCAGATAAGACCCATTGCGCAACCAGTAAGATGAGTTGCGGTTGTTGTTGCCGTTGTAGCCATAGCTCAAGCGAGGATATTTGGCATGCGGATTTTCCGTAGCTATTGTACCCGATTCTTCTTTTGAAATCCAACGTCCGCCTATTACTTCCTGATAGAAATTACCCCGGTTGCCACTAGCAAAAGGACGCACCCCCTCTCCATCAATAAAGAAAGAAGACTTCCCGGCTCCTTGGAAATGGACATTCACATCCAAACCTTTCCACTGTGCGGAGACACCTATACCATATACCAAGTTGGGTACGGTAGTAGCCCCCACAGCCACTTGATCTTGATTGTCGATGATACCATCGCCATTGACATCCTTATACTTGATGTCGCCCGGCATATAATTGCCAAAAGTCTGTTTGGGGCTATTACGGATGTCATCGTAATCCTTGAACAAGCCCAATGCAACAAATCCCTTAGCCTGGTTGACACGGTAGCCACGCTCCATCCTATAAGGATAAATGTTCTCTTGTTCATCTTTTTCCTTCACTTCGTTCTTTGAGAGCGTGGCATTAGCACGTGCAGTCAAAAGCACTTTGCCAATTTGTTGCTTGTAGGTCATGTTACCGTCGACACCTTTAGAGGATACTGCGCCCACATTAGCTCTCGGATTGGTCATCCCGCCCTCAATACCGGCGGTAGCAGGCAAGAATTTACGATACATAAAGATGCCTTTACGCTTTTCCTGGAAATAATCCACAGTCAGCATGAATTTGTCATCAAAGATGCTCATGTCCAAACCTACATCATGTTTGGTGGCGATCTCCCAAGTCACACCCGGGTTAGCATACGATGTATAGCGCAAACCTTGAAAAATAGTAGTACCAGGACTTCCATAACCATAATCCGCCCAGTTATATCCTCCAAACGCAGAATAATATCCGTTATGATCTCCCCAAAAATTAGCAGGGGCACCGCCATAACCTATTGTGTAGAGATAAGGGAAACGTATCTGTACACCATTGGGCTCATACATTTTATCGTTGCCTACTTTACCCCACGAATAGCGCACTTTAAACATATTCATCCACTTCAGGTTCTTCTTGACAAAAGGTTCTTCGGCGATGTTCCAGGCAGTCGAATAGGCGGGAAAGAAACCAAACTGATGACCAGAAGCAAAGTTTTCTGAACCAGTATAGCCAAAGTTAAAGTTCAAGAAATAACGATAGTTCCAGTTGTAGGCAATACGACCGGCCAACCCTTGATGACGGAAAGGAAGCGAATTGACGATTTCTTTACCGATTTCCTGTGTTCTCACTTTGGAGTCTTGCGAGTATTTCAATGTTCCGTTCAGCATATGTCCCTTGAAATTGCGGGCATACTGAAGTTCCGCTTCAAAATATTCTTTGCGCTCTCCACTATTGCCTGAAGTCTGATCCATCACCTGCTCTTTCTTTTGGCGGGTGAAGTTGATGGAACCGTCATCCTTTCTATAACGGTCAGCACTCCATAACTCAGGACATTTGAAACGGCGGATATAATTGTAGTTATCTGTATCAAAGCCGAAACGTCCCACAAAATTCAATCCTTTGGTGATGAAGTCCAATTTTTGATTCAAAGTGACGTTGGTCTGAATATTGTTCCACCACTGTTCGTTGTATCCACATTGAGTAGATGCCACCCAAGGATTAAGGTTACCACCCGCATCAGTTGGCACGTAACCGTTGGAATACATTTTGGGCATACTAGTGGGAGTCTGAAACAACAGACTGGTCCAAATTTGATCCGAAGTCAAGCCCGATTCGTTCATCTTCTTCAACGCACCACCGATACCCACCTGCAAAAGGGTAGTCTTGGTAATATTGATATCCGCATTCATACGATAGTTCCAACGTTTGGCGTTACTGTTGGTGTTATAGTCTTTCAAAGACTTGTCCACCTTATACATACCGCCTTCATCGAGATAACTGGCAGAAACGAAATAGCGTGCATTCTGTCCACCACCACTCAAATTCAACGAGGCACGATAACTCATAGCGCCTTTCTTCAGCAATTCGTCCATCCAGTCTACATTGGGTAGCAAGTCGGGGTCGAGACCCTGTTTCAAGATTTGCAGCTCGTTGCCGGTGTAGATAGGTTCGAGATTGCGCGTACGGCGTGCCTCGTTCGCCATATAGGCGTAGGTAATGCCATCCACAAAGTCAGGCGTAAAAGTACGGGTGTTGTACATGGTCTCTACCTTGGCATCAATGGTAATCTTGTCTACCTTACCACGGCGAGTGGTAATCAATACCACACCGTTAGCACCGCGCGAACCGTAAATGGCAGTTTCGGAAGCATCTTTCAACACGGTGAACGATTCAATATCTTCGTAGTTCAGTTCATTCATGTCACGTTCAAATCCGTCCACCAGAACTAATGCACCTGCCCCAGCCCCAAAGGTAGAGATACCGCGAATCCAAAATTCAGAAACATTCTTTCCCGGCTGGCCAGTAGTCTGACGGGCTATCACACCCGCTACGTTTCCTGCCAGTGAGTTGGAAATGCTACCCGAAGGTGACGCCTTCAACCGGTCTACATTGACGGTAGTAACTGCACCCGTCACTGTCAACTTCTTCTGCGCACCGGTAGCAGTGATGACTACCTCATCCAAGGCTGTCTCCTTATTCTCTTTCATCACCACATTGACAGTATGTTCCTCTTTCACTAAAATCTCTTGAGTCTCATAACCGATGTAGGAGAACACCAAGCGGTTGTAGGGTTGCATCTTAATGGTATATTTTCCATCAATATTAGTGATAACACCTAATCCCGGCACATTCTTCACCGTCACATTAGCACCAATCAACGGTTCATTATTGGCATCGGTCACTACACCGGACACCACAATTTGTTTTTGGTTATTCTGCTGGGCAGTTATTCCTAACATAAAACAATATAGAAAAGCTATGATAGCCCATAGTTTTTGTTTCATAATTTACAGGATATTTTATTATTCAACAATAATCTGACGAATACGGTGGTTATACTGATCACCTATATAAAAGATTTTATTTTCTTCATCGAATGCAATACTGTGCGGACCATTGAACCGAACTTCCTTAAGCAAATCACCGTCCACATAGCCCCAATGGTTACCATCCATGGCCGTGCTTCCACGACCGGCATAGCGGATAACTTCAGCTGTAGGAGTGACCCGCCATATCAAATCACCCGGATGTGTGCCCCATAACTCTCCGTCAGCTACATAAAAGTCATATATGTCCTCCTTATGTTGATTCGCATATTCCTCATTTTTCACAAAAGCTCCTTGCCACAAAACTCCCATATTAGCATTGGTTCCTACCCCTTCTCTATGCCCCCAATGCCAGTTTCCCGCAAAAACAGAGGGAGCTTCCAACTGATTGGTTTCTTTATCAAACTTAGATTTTAAAATAGTACCTTCACGCGGCCGAACGATATAGGCAAAGTCGCCCGACGGATGAAAATAAGGATATATCCATTTCCAAGATCCTCCTACCGTAAACATTTGTTTCACCTCTCCCGTTGATATACTATACTGATAAACGCTACCATTAGATTCTTGAGTAAAGTATATATCACCAGTTTTTGGATGGGTAATTGCCGCAATAATAAATTTACGACCAGAAAGAAGTACATGTGGCTTCTTAAATTCGTCTTTTCTCAAAAGCATAACAATAGCCGGAGCTGCTTCCGAATTTGCCCAGTTATTCACAAATAGAGTATCACCGGTCAGACTCCAACTCAAAGTACGCGGACTCGTTATATTCATCTGCCCTACCGTTATAACAGTAGACATTTTTTCCGCTTCCACATCTATCAAACGGATACTATTATTCTCTTCAATCATATAAATATGGTTCGGATTTTGAGGATCAATACTTAGCCAAGCCGGGCACTTCAAGCCACATTCGTCGAACGAACCGTCTTTTACTTCATAACGTCCAGTCTCGTCTACATAGCCACACAATGTAGTAACCTGTGTATTCGAGATATAAGTAAATCGATCGTTAGCCATAGCGGTCTGATCACCAATAGAAATCTCGATAGTTCCCTTATTCGAATTACGAGGAATCATACAATATAGACATTCATTGTTACAACCCACCACTTTTGTATCCACACCTCCTAATTTCAAGTGAATCAAAGAGGGGTCATTTCCGAAATTTTTTCCATAGATAAGGAGTTGCGTGCGCGAAGTAACTTCTTGAGGTTCAAAACCCACAATTTCAATAGGCAAATCGTTATTAAAAGCTTGCTCTTTCTTCTTTTCATCGTCTTTACAGCCAATGAAGCACCCAAGCAAAGTAAATAAACAAAATGCCTTAACAACATTCATTCTTTTTCCTTTCCTGTTCATCATAATAATAAATTTAGTTAATATAAGATTTAATAGCCAATGGATCCAAAGGTTTATTAATTGCAAATATAGAAAGGAGGGTATTAATTATAGGCTAATTCCTAACTAACAAACAATAAAAACTAATCAAACAGCTCCAGAATTAAATAATTTGTGCTTTCTTTGCAAGTATCTTAGTAAAGAAAGCACTATGAAATTTCAAAATTGCTTATTTTTAATATTGCTTATCGTTTGTCTATCATGCCAAAGCAAAAAGACTGATAAACAAACAGGCATTGACTCTACACTTTTCTACACAAATCCTGTCATAGGTGGAGGATCCGAGCCATGGGCCATCTTTCATGAAGGAAAATATTACTATACTCAAAGTTTAGCAGACTGTATCATATTATGGGAAACTGACGATATTACACAACTGGCAAAAGCAGCAAAAAAAAACGTATATTCGCCCCAAAATGCCTCGGGTATATCTCATCTTTGGGGACCAGAGATACACTATATGGACAATAAATGGTATATCTATTGCGCTGCTGATGATGGTAATATAGACAATCGTCAGATATATGTGCTAGAAAATGAATCTCCCGATCCCATGAAAGGAGAGTTTGTCATGAAAGGAAGAATATCGACCGATAAAAATAATAACTTGGCTATTCATGCTAATCCTTTCGAGCATAATGGCAAACGTTATCTAATCTGGTGCGGATGGGAAACCAGAAGAATTTATCAAGAAACCCAATGTATCTATATCGCTGAAATGAAAAATCCATGGACACTAGCCTCAGACCGTATATTAATATCCAAACCTGAATACGAATGGGAATGTCAATGGATCAGTATAGATGGCAATAAAACCGGTTATCCTATTCATGTGAATGAAGCTCCACAATTTTTCCGTTCCAAAAACAAAGACAAATTATTAATATATTACTCTGCAAGCGGTAACTGGACACCTTATTATTGTGTAGGGTTATTAACAGCTGATGCTAACAGCGATCTTCTCAACCCGAATTCATGGAAGAAATCTCTGGAACCTGTATTCAAACAAGCACCAGAGAATCATGTGTATGGCCCCGGTAGCCTGTGTTTCATACCTTCACCCGACAAGAAAGAATGGTATATACTTTACCACGCTCGAAACGCCCTTCGTGACATGTTCGTTTTGGACGGTCGGACAACACGCATACAAAAGATAGAATGGGATGAAAATGGAATTCCCATTTTAGGAATCCCCCAAAAGGAAAGCACCCTGCTTCAAAAGCCGTCTGGCACCCCCACGAGTGATAGGAACTAGCTGTTATCCTTTATAATCTTTCGGTAATACCCCAAACTTTTCTTTAAAACACTTTGCAAAATACGAAGAAGTAGTAAACCCTAACTGTTCGGCAACTTCAGCTATTCGTATACCACTCATGATTAGTTCAGTCGACTTATTCAACCGAAAGTTCTTTATATAATCATGAGGCGGCATACCAGACAGAGCCTTTATCTTCCGGGAAAAATTAGAACGACTCATATTCATCTGCTCTGCTAACAAATCTATCGAGCAACTCTCATCAGCAAGCAGTTCCGACAAAATCGTATTTACCCTCTCTATAAATTCTACATCTTTTTGTGAAAGAGCAAAATCCGCCAATGAAGAAGTCGGACTTCCAGAAAGATTAATCATCAACTTATGGAAGGCCAGTCGCAGTTTTAATAAGTTTTCGATTTGTTTATGGAGCTGCTTAATAGAGAATGGTTTCTCAATATATGCATCAGCACCATTTTCAAAACCTTCCGCTTTTGAGTCTAACGTTGTCTTCGCTGTCAACAAGATAACGGGAATATGAGAGTAAACTAGATCTGATTTTATATAGTTGCATAGTTCAAGACCATTCATTTCGGGCATCATAATATCACTTACAATGACATCAATACTCTCACGTGAAAGTATTTCCAGTGCTTCTTTTCCATTGCAGGCAGAAAAAACTTTAAACCAATCACTTAGAGATTCTCTGGTCAAATTTAATAACTCGACATTATCTTCCACCAACAAAACAATGAATCTCTTATTTCCAAACTCCGAATCCGGCATTTTTTTTCCTTCCACATCTATCATCTGCATTTCAGCAAATTCATTCGGAATACTTTCCGTTACTACTGTTTCCAACGGCAAAGACAATATAAATGAGGAACCACCTTCCATCCTATTTTCTAATGATAAAGTTCCATGATGAGCTTCTGCCAAAGATCTGGCAAATGCCAAACCAATCCCTGTACCTGTAGACGTTGCCACCGGATCATCCGGCAATTGATAGAAAGCCTGAAATATCTTATTTTGCTGACCTTCAGGGACTCCGGGGCCATCATCACTCACTATTATATTTACCCTATCGCCCAATAATATTAGCCGCATCTCGACTTGAGATTTTGCATATTTAATAGCATTTCCTACCAAGTTTACCAAAATTTTACTAACTTTCTCCGAATCAATCATCATACTAATTTCTTCAGGAGGTAAACTAAGACAGATTGTTAACTCTTGCAAATCTGCAGAACCATTGAACTGATTGAATATATCACTCACCAACGCATTAATACTACACTCCTTCATGCTAAGTTGCAATGCTCCACTCTCCATCTTCTGAAAATCAAGTAACTGATTCGTTATTCCCAACAGATAATTTACATTCTTATCCATCACCGAAAGGTATTTTTCTTTTCTTTCTTCTTTTTCCTCTTCCCTCAACTTTTCCAGAGGGATCCGAATCAGACTAAGAGGAGTACGTATTTCATGTACCAGACTGATAAAAAAATTGATTTTCGATTTATACATCTCTTTTTCCTTGGCAACCTGATAATCCTCCATACGACGTTTATATTTACGCTTGACATAGAGATTCCAACGCCAACCAATATAGCAAGCTGTACACAGAAATAATAGTATATACATAAAATAAGCGACACTAGTCCGCCACCAGGGCGGAGTTATCACAATCCATAAGGAAGCCGCTTTCTCATTCCAGTGATGGTCATTGTTAGAGCCACAAACTAAAAACTCATATTCCCCAGCTGGAAGATTGGTGTATGAGGCCGTATTATTAGATGAATGTATCCACTCCTTATCAATACCTTTCAACATATAAGTATAACGATTTCTGTGTGGATCTTCATAACTAAGTGCTACAAAACGTACTGTAAAACTATTATTTGTATAGGGTAATTGGATCTTATCTGCTTTATAGAAGGGCTTATCTAAACGAAGCAGCCGTTTCACTTCTTGTTCATCTGTCAAATAAGGGAAACTAATATCAGTAACATAAACAGGGGGAAGATAGGTATTATCCGTAAACTGCCCCGGTTCAAATACATTGAAACCATTGATTCCTCCAAAATAGAACTTCCCTGTGGACGATCTCAATGAAGACTGTGCAGTAAACTGATTACCTTGCAAACCATCATTTACGGTAAATAAGTGAAAGTTCTTTTGAGACACGGGATTAATGCGGCATAATCCGGCATTACAGGAAATCCAAAAATCACCGGTCCGATCCTGTTCTATAGAGAAAATAACCTTATTAGGCAACAATGTATTTTCCGGGTCGAAGTCAATGAAAGTCTCCGTATCTTTGGAGAATGAGCATAATCCTCCTCCATTGGTTCCAAACCACATTGTTCCTTTCATATCTTCAAACAATGTAATCACAGAATTACTGGTAATAGTTGTTGTATCTTCACGTATATGTTCAAAATGTTCCCAACGATCGTTCACTGTATTATAACGAAAGACACCACTATTTGAGGTCGCAACCCAAAGACTATTGTACATATCCTCATAAATATCAGTTACAGAAGCCATAGAGCCGACATGAATGATTGTCACAAAATTATCCAATTGCGAATTGTAACGACATAACCCCCAACTTGTTCCAACAAAAACATCTCCTTTTCGGTCTTTAAAGAGACTCAAGACATCATTACTACAAATTGTATAGGGAATATCGCGAGAATGGACATAACTCTTTACTGCTCCAGTTTTCAGGTTTAGCACATGCAACCCTTCCGCATAGGTTCCTATCCAAAGGCGGTCGCCATCTAGCAGCAAGCTACGAATGTCATATCTCGCATCCACAGTCTTTAAAGTATACTCCGAAAGTGAACAAGTTTGTGTATTGAAAAAACATAACCCGTTCCGGGTCCCCACCCAGATATTTCCATTCTGGTCTTCACAAAGAGGACCGATCTCCCTGCCAGACTCTAATGTACCTGATAATGAGATAGGGGAATAGTAATCAAAACGCTTCAATTGCTTAGTCATGTAACTCACTCCGCCGGAGTTAGTCATCACCCAAAGTGTACCTTCGGCATCCCACATCATTGCATTAACAGTTGGATCGCCCAATGCCCGCAAGCCAAAGGGAGAATCGACTCTACGAAATGTTTTAAGGTCGCGATTGAACAGATACAATCCATTATCCGTACCAACTAACAATTCTTTTTCGTTATAATCCATCAAACAGAGAATAGCACCAAAATTCTGTGCAGACGTATCATAAGTTTTCAAATCCGAGCTTCCTTCCTGATAACAACCTAATAAATTAGTACCTACGCCAAACCATATTTCATTCTTAATACTATAGAGACAATTGATTCTCTGACTGCCTATGTTTGAATCTGACAGAACCGGATAATTTTGCAGAAAGGTTCCCTTCTCATCAAAACAAAATAGTCCTTCCTGCATTGAAGAAACATAAATACGGGAATCTGAACTCTGACAGATATCCCAAACAAAAGAAGTATGAATACTATTCTGTGTCAGCACACCTGTCACTGGTTCATAAATAAACACACCTTGCCCCAACGTAGCAATCCAAATCAAACCGCTTTGAGTTTTTATGATTTTCTTCACCTCACTACTGACAAATACGCCATACCGTGTTGTTTCATTAAAATAAGAAAAGCGGTCAGTAGAACGGTCATAGATATAAAGTCCCGAATTTGTTCCTACCCAGATATTTTCCCCTTCTTCCAAAAGGGAACTGACGAAATTATTACCCAAAGAATATTTATTATTCAAAGCATTCCGATACACCCTGTTGCCACAACCATCATAACAATTCAGTCCATCACTTGTGCCAATCCACAAAAAGCCATAGCTATCTTGAATCGAACACCAAGTCGTATTGTGCGAAAGTCCGTCTTCCACCTGATACCTTTTAAAAGAGAAATCAGTAGAAGCGAATATGGCTTCAAAATTGAAAACGATTATACAGATAAAGGCTGTAACCTGTTTTTTCATATAAATAAGAAGTAAAAAGATTAATACAGATCAAGTCTACCGCCGATTCAGTCAAACCCCCGAACCTATTTTATCTTTAACGACAAATATCTCGGACAGCAGATTTAACAAGCGAAAATACACATTTTGAACTGAAAAATAGTTAAGTTTGCAGTTAAATAATAAATAATGTGCTAATAAGGCAAGGTGCTAATGTACCAACTGTCAATTGACACATTCATCAATCATCAAATCGCAAATCGTTAAATCGTAAATAAAAATGATGAATTGGAACCAATTAATATCAGCGAAACGTTTCGGAATGGAAGAATTCCATGAGGAACGACAGGAAAACCGATCCGAATTCCAACGGGACTATGACCGTCTTATTTTTTCGGCTCCTTTCCGCAGATTACAGAACAAAACGCAAGTATTCCCTCTACCGGGCAGCGTTTTTGTACACAACCGACTTACGCACAGTCTCGAAGTCGCCAGCGTTGGCCGTTCACTCGGGGACGATGTTGCCAAAGCACTTCTGGAACGTCATCCGGAACTTCAGGATTCTTTCCTGCCGGAGATCGGTTCTATCGTTTCGGCTGCTTGCCTGGCACACGATTTGGGTAATCCGCCTTTCGGTCATTCAGGCGAAAAGGCCATTTCCACTTTTTTCTCTGAAGGGAAAGGAGTTCGTCTGAAAGAGAAACAGCCCAACGGAGAGCAACTTTCTCCGATGGAATGGGAAGATTTGACACATTTCGAAGGAAATGCAAATGCCTTCCGGATACTTACACATCAGTTCGAGGGACGTCGCAAAGGCGGATTCGTTCTAACATACACCACCCTGGCTTCTATCGTAAAATACCCCTTTTCATCGAGCCTTGCAGGAACAAAATCCAAGTTTGGTTTTTTCGTCAGCGAAGAAGAAAGCTTCCGCAAAATTGCAACAGAATTAGGACTGATATTGCTCAACGAACATCCTTTGAAGTATGCACGCCACCCGTTAGTTTATTTGGTTGAAGCGGCAGACGACATCTGCTATCAGATGATGGATATTGAGGATGCATATAAACTGAAAATCCTCACCATAGAAGAGACTAAGGAGCTATTAATGGCCTATTTCAGCGAAGAACGGCAAGGACATCTCCGGAAAACATTCCTGATCGTCAACGATGTCAACGAGCAAATCGCTTACCTGCGTTCTTCCGTCATCGGTTTATTGATCCGGGAGTGTACCCGTGTCTTTTTAGATCATGAACAAGAAATACTGTCCGGCACGTTCGAAGGATCACTAATCAAGCGCATAGCCGAGCGTCCGGCAGCAGCCTATAAACACAGCGTCGAAGTATCTATCAATAAAATCTACCGTTCACGGGACGTACTGGATGTTGAACTGGCGGGATTCCGCATCATCAGCACCCTGCTCGAATTGATGATAGATGCCGTAACCTCACCCGAAAAGACTTATTCCAAACTCCTGATCGACCGGGTTTCCAGTCAATACAATATAAAAGCGCCCGTACTCTATAAAAGAATACAGGCGGTACTTGACTATATATCGGGAATGACCGACGTCTTTGCTCTTGATCTTTATCGTAAAATTAACGGGAACAGTCTGCCTGCGGTGTAACCACTTTAGGAGTAAACACTTCTTCCCCTTCACAAGAAGACAATCTCAACGCATCCGGATGGCTTTCAATAAACGTCTGGATGTGTCGAATTCGTTTATCTTCAAGAATTTCGTCTACAGCAATCAGGATACCGGTTTCTTCCACATCACCGAACTCGTAATTGACAGCTGTTCCGAACATACGCATCGTAGGGCTTAAGCTCATATACGCATTTACCAACGGAGGAATATTATAGCCCAACTTACGGATTTCACAATTCAATATCTTATAGTCCTCTTTAAAAGTATTCTTGCAGAACAATGCGTTCAACTCTTCTTCGGAAGTCTCAAGTTGCAGAGGTTCAATCGGAGTAACAAGCTTCTCTTGGTCATAAAAATGTTTCTTGAGGAAATGAAGAATCATATCACGGCCACGACGATGGTAGCTAGGATACATGGTCACCTTGCCAAAGAAATACTTCACATTCGGCATAACCACGGTCAACGCTCCCAACCCATCCCACAGATTATCCAAAGCGAACAATCCTTTGCTTCCGGCACGGGTAGACTGATATTCAAGCGTAACAAACGAACGCCCCAGCTCAATTGTCTGCGGCAGGTATTCTTTAATAAAAGCATCAGAAAAATGAAACATGTGGGAAGTAGCCAGAATTGGCGCGCCTTTTTCATCAAAACGCACGTCCGTACCAAGCAGATACCGGTAACCGCCCAGAATTTCTTCCGCTTCCGGATTCCATACGATCAACTGCTTGTAGGGGTTTTCCATCGTGTCGTATTCATCAATATCCATTGACAAACCTGTACCTCCACCAGCAGCACGGAAAGCTATCTCACGCAAACGACCAATCTCTCTCATCACATTAGGAGCATTCTGATGAGTAATAATATAAATCTGATTATTACTCTTATTCGTCATTCGTAAGCGTCTGTCTTCCGTCAATTCTGCTTTTAGCAGTTCTTTGCTTACCGGTTTAATAATCTCTTCCATATTCCTTGTTATAGTTGTTCTATCAGTTACAGTTTATAAACAATATCCTTTACGTATTCAGCCCACTGCGCAGGAGTTTTCGATTTATCAAAAGTCTGCCAGGGTATGGGTTTGCCAAAAGTGACAGTAAAAGTTTTGTGGCGATTCTTAAACATTTCATCCGCAAGATACAACATAGCAATGTTAAACTTGATACCCAGTGCCTTGCAAACATTTGCCAGATTGTAAAAGAAATCAGAATTCCTGCCCCCAAAATGCACGGGTATTACATCACGTTTTGCTTGTATGCTCTTTACTACAAATGTCTTTTTCCATTCCAGATCGCGAATCACTCCATTCCGACGGCGCGAGCACAGTCCGGCAGGAAACATAATCAGCTGATCGTCGGACTGGAATCCGGCTTCCACCATCTTCGGGAAGTCCTTTGCCTGCTTGCCGGTTTTATTAATAGGTATGCAAAGGGGAGCCAACCCGCGTAGATTCATCAATAGATCATTCACCAGGTATTTCACCTTCCCCTCATAGTGCTTTCCTAACACATAACCAAGCGCAACACCATCCTGTCCGCCCAACGGATGATTGGAAACAAAAGTGTACAGACCATCCTTTGGCAAATTCTCAATGCCTTTCACGTCCACTTTCGCATCCAGAAAATCCATACACGCCTCCAGAAAGTCCACTCCCAGTTTATCCTTCGACTCATTCAGGAATACATTAATTTCATCCTGATGAACAATTTTCTTCAGATAAGAAATCACGAACTTAGGGATGTACTTATAATGCTTCGGAGCCTTTGCCCGAAGTATCTTATCGACATCGATCAAAAATAAAGAGTCATCAGTCATTCTTTTCAAATAAAAATGATGGCACAAAATTAACGGTTCTTTTTTATTAATCGCAATAATTTGGTAGAAAATGCAGGATTTAAGTTCAGAACATATAAAAAACACCACCCAAAAACTATCAAAAATGACCTAAAAACTATCCGCGGATAGTTTTCGGACAAAAAACGTCTGATTTCCCCCTACCGGATTTCTTAATTTCACGTAAACTTGCAGCATCGAAAATAACAAACGAATATTCACCTTTAAAAAGCAACACATTATGAAAAGTTTAAGCTTCAGAAAAGATTTAGTAGGAGTACAGGATGAATTACTACGCTTCGCTTATAAACTGACAACTGACCGTGAAGAAGCAAACGATTTGTTGCAGGAGACATCATTAAAAGCATTAGATAATGAAGATAAATATACCCCTGATACAAATTTCAAAGGATGGATGTATACCATCATGCGTAATATATTCATAAACAACTACCGCAAGGTAGTCCGCGACCAGACATTCATCGACCAGACTGATAACCTTTATCATCTGAATTTGCCACAGGACGGAAGTTCTGAAAATACAGAAAGAGCATACGACCTGAAAGAGATGCACCGTGTAGTCAACAAACTCCCCAAAGAATACAGAGTTCCGTTTGCGATGCACGTTTCAGGATTCAAATACCGTGAAATTGCGGAAAAGCTGAACCTTCCGTTGGGTACAGTAAAAAGCCGTATTTTCTTCACGCGCCAGAAATTACAGGAAGAATTGAAAGACTTCCGCTAGACCTTAACTATATAAAACTTAGTGATTTTGAATCACATATTTCTTTAATGCAGATTTTTAGTTTTGATAATGATTAAAAGGCAGAAATACTCCGGTATATTCTGCCTTTTCTTTTATTGCGAAGATTAGTTGTCCGACACCCGGGTGTCAGCACATACAACACCCGGGTCTCAACCTATCTGACACCCGGGTGTCGGGTGCACTGAGACCCGGGTGTCAGATAAACCTCTATTGCATGAAAAAGAATCTCTCCCACCACATTATTTAAATTTTACCTATACAGACATTTTTTCCGTTCTACGCCCACGGGCTCCCCACCAGTAAAGCATTCTCGAAGGCATATCATTTTCAAGCAAATAGACATTTAACATTCTGTTGAAAACTTCTCTGAAAGTTTTTTATGGAAAGTTGTGGGGAATTGTGGGGAATTTCATACTTTTACGGTCGCTTATTATAATAAGGTAATGATACGTTTTTTAGGAAATATTGAAGCCAGGGCGGACGCCAAAGGAAGGGTGTTCATACCCGCCACCTTCAGGAAGCAATTACAAGCCGCTTCCGAAGAGAGGCTTATTATGCGTAAAGACGTATTTCAAGACTGTTTAACCCTATACCCCGAGAGCGTGTGGAACGAGGAGTTGAACGAGCTACGTAGTAGACTTAACAAATGGAATAGCAAACACCAACTTATTTTCAGGCAATTCGTGAGCGACGTTGAAATAGTGACACCTGATAGCAACGGGCGCATATTAATTCCGAAACGGTATTTACAGATTTGCAGTATCCATGGGGATATTCGCTTTATCGGCATCGATAACAAGATAGAGATCTGGGCGAAAGAACGGACAGAACAGCCTTTCATGTCACCCGAAGAGTTCGGTGCAGCATTAGAAGAAATTATGAACGATGATAATAGACAAGATGGAGAAAGATGAATTGACATATCACGTACCTGTATTGCTGAAAGAAAGCGTTGACGGTATGAATATCCAACCGGATGGAACGTATGTAGACGTTACATTCGGAGGAGCGGGACATTCGCGCGAGATCCTTTCACGGCTCGGAGAAGGCGGACGTCTGCTGGGATTCGACCAGGACGAGGATGCTGAACGGAACATTGTCAACGATACTCATTTCATCTTCGTGCGCAGTAACTTCCGCTATCTGCACAACTTCCTGCGTTATCACGACATCGAACAGGTAGACGCGATCCTGGCCGACCTCGGCGTATCTTCCCATCATTTCGATGATAGCGAACGTGGCTTCTCCTTCCGTTTTGACGGGGCACTGGATATGCGTATGAACAAGCGTGCCGGTATGACAGCAGCAGATATCGTGAATACTTATGATGAAGAACGTCTTGCAAACATCCTCTACCTGTACGGGGAACTAAAGAATAGCCGCAAACTGGCTTCTGTCATCGTTAAAGCCAGAAGCGGACAGAATATCCGGACCATCGGTGAGTTTTTGGAAATCATCAAACCGCTTTTCGGTCGTGAACGCGAAAAGAAAGAGCTGGCAAAGGTGTTCCAGGCACTACGAATTGAAGTAAACCAAGAGATGGAGGCGTTGAAGGAGATGTTGCTGGCTGCTACGGAGGCATTAAAGCCGGGCGGCAGACTGGTAGTTATCACCTATCATTCGCTGGAAGACCGAATGGTGAAAAACATCATGAAGACAGGCAATGTAGAAGGAAAAGCGGAAACCGACTTCTTCGGCAATCTGCAAACGCCTTTCCGCCTTGTCAACAATAAGGTAATCGTTCCCGACGAGGCAGAAATAGAACGAAACCCGCGGTCGAGAAGCGCCAAATTACGAATTGCAGAAAAGAAATAAAAAGATATGGAAGAAGAAGTAGTAAACAAGAAAGCAGAAGAGGACAAGAAGAAAAAACGCACCTCTCTGAAGAGTATTCTGGGTGGAGACATTCTGGCTACCGATTTTTTCCGCCGTCAAACGAAGTTGCTGGTACTTATCATGGTATTCATCATCTTCTACATTCACAATCGTTATGCCAGTCAACAGCAACAGATCGAAATAGACCGGCTGAAAAAGGAATTGACAGACATTAAATACGATGCACTGACTCGCAGCTCAGAGCTGATGGAAAAGAGCCGCCAGTCACGCATTGAAGATTATATATCGAGTAAGGAAAGCGATTTGCAAACATCAACCAATCCTCCTTACCTTATTAAATAGATGATAGTGGATAGTTGATAAATGATAGTTAAGCGTTTAAAAGACAAATACTGTGGCAGTTAATAAAAAGAACATAATGACCCGTTACTTCTTCGTCATCCTGTTGATGGCGTTGATAGGAGTAGCTATTGTTGTAAAAGCAGGCATCACCATGTTTGCCGAACGACAATACTGGCAGGATGTGGCTGATCGTTTCGTAAAAGAAAATGTGACGGTGAAACCTAATCGTGGAAACATTATTTCTTCTGACGGTAAACTGATGGCCAGCTCTCTGCCCGAGTACAGAATATATATGGACTTTATGTCCGGTGAAAAGGACGAAAAACGCAGGCAGAAAGATCAGGCACGACGAGATTCTATCCTCAATGCAAACATGGATTCTATCTGTATCGGACTTCACAAGATATTCCCGGACAAGAGCGCGGCACAATTCAAGGCACATCTCAAAAAAGGACGCCAGGCAAAAAGCCGCAATTATCTGATTTATCCGAAACGTATCTCCTATATACAATATAAAGAGGTAAAGAGATTGCCTGTGTTCTGTTTGAACCGTTATAAAGGCGGATTCAAAGAACAGGCTTACAATCAGCGTAAGAAACCGTTCGGTTCACTGGCTGCCCGTACACTGGGAGATGTGTATGCAGACACAGCCAAAGGAGCGAGAAATGGTATCGAGCTTGCTTTCGACACCATCCTGAAAGGACGGGACGGATTGACACACCGTCAGAAGGTGATGAACAAATACCTGAACATTGTCGATGTGCCACCAGTTGATGGTTGCGATCTGATTAGTACTATCGATGTAGGTATGCAGGATATTTGCGAGAAGGCGTTGGTGGATAAGCTGAAAGAGCTGAATGCGAGCGTGGGTGTGGTGGTATTGATGGAGGTAAGTACCGGAGAAGTGAAAGCCATCGTCAACATGATGCAAGGCAAAGACGGTGAGTACTACGAAATGCGCAACAATGCTATTAGTGATATGCTCGAGCCGGGGTCTACTTTCAAAACGGCCTCTATCATGGTAGCTCTTGAAGACGGAAAGATCACGCCGGACTATGTGGTAGATACCGGCAACGGCCAGATGCCGATGTATGGACGTGTCATGAAAGACCATAACTGGCATCGCGGAGGATATGGAAAGCTGACTGTTACAGAAATTCTAGGGGTTTCGTCCAATGTGGGTACCTCTTATATTATAGACCATTTCTACAGCAGCAACCCGCAGAAATTTGTAGACGGGTTGAAACGGATGAGCATCGACCAGCCGTTACACCTGCAGATTGCGGGAGAAGGAAAACCGAATATACGCGGCCCGAAAGAACGTTATTTTGCAAAGACAACATTGCCGTGGATGAGTATCGGCTACGAGACACAGGTTCCACCGATCAATATTCTCACATTCTATAATGGGATAGCCAACAACGGAGTCACCGTGCGTCCGAAGTTTGTCAAAGCTGCCATGAAGGACGGGGAAGTAGTGAAAGAATATCCGACAGAGGTAATCAATCCCAAGATTTGTTCGGATAAGACTTTGGCACAGATCCGTGAGATTCTCCGAAAAGTGGTTGGTGAAGGACTTGCCAAACCTGCGGGAAGCAAGCAGTTCCACGTTTCAGGAAAAACAGGAACGGCGCAGATTTCACAGGGAGCAGCCGGATACAAAACGGGAAGAACAAATTATCTGGTTAGTTTCTGCGGGTATTTCCCGTCAGAAGCACCTAAATATAGCATGATTGTCTCTATCCAGAAACCGGGATTACCGGCTTCGGGAGGTTTAATGGCAGGTAGTGTGTTCAGCAAGATTGCAGAAAGGGTGTATGCCAAAGACTTGCGGTTACCGCTGACCAATGCGATTGATACTAATTCCGTAGTCATTCCGAATGTAAAAGCCGGAGAGATGCGCGAAGCGCAACGAGTATTGGAAGAGCTGCAGATTAACGTACAAGGCAAAATCGCTGATTCGGGCAAAGAGGTTTGGGGAAATACCCATTCTGCCCCACAAGCTGTGGTTCTTGAGAGCCGGAGCAATATGCAGAATTTTGTACCGAGTGTGATAGGTATGGGAGCGAAAGACGCTGTGTACTTGTTGGAAAGCAAAGGATTGAAAGTCAATCTGGTCGGCGTAGGCAAAGTAAAAAGCCAGTCGATAGCCAACGGAACGATTGTCAAGAAGGGACAGACGGTGACGCTTACGCTTAATTAAAAATTAAAGATTAAAAATTGAATAGAGTGATGTTATTAAATGAGTTACTGAAAGCAATCCAACCGGTAGAGGTAGCCGGAGATTCAAACATAGAAATCACCGGTGTCAACATAGACTCCCGTCTAGTGGAAGCCGGACAGCTATTCATGGCAATGCGTGGCACACAAGCCGACGGCCATGCTTATATACCTGCTGCCATCGCAAAAGGAGCAATCGCCATCCTTTGCGAGGATATGCCGGAAGAACCTGTAGCGGGGATCACCTATGTACGAGTAAAAGACAGCGAAGATGCGGTAGGAAAAATTGCCACTACCTTCTACGGAGACCCGACTTCCAAGTTGGAACTGGTCGGCGTTACCGGAACGAACGGAAAAACAACGATCGCTACCTTATTATATAATACATTCCGTTATTTCGGCTATAAGGTGGGATTGATTTCTACCGTTTGCAATTACATCGATGATGAACCGATTCCGACAGAACATACTACTCCTGATCCAATCACGTTGAACTGTCTGTTGGGACGGATGGCAGATGAAGGATGCAAATATGTGTTCATGGAAGTCAGCTCCCACTCGATTGCACAGAAACGTATCAGTGGACTAAAGTTTGCAGGAGGGATCTTTACCAATCTGACCCGCGACCATCTCGACTATCATAAAACAGTAGAGAATTATCTGAAAGCGAAGAAGAAATTCTTTGACGATCTGCCGAAAAATGCATTCAGCCTGACCAATCTGGACGATAAAAACGGACTGGTAATGACGCAGAACACACGTTCGAAGGTCTATACTTATTCATTGAGAAGTCTCAGCGACTTTAAAGGACGGGTATTAGAGTCTCATTTCGAAGGGATGCTGCTCGACTTCAACAATCATGAACTGGCAGTTCAGTTTATCGGAAAGTTCAATGCTTCCAATTTGTTGGCGGTATTCGGGGCGGCAGTTCTGTTAGGCAAGAAAGAGGAAGAGGTGCTTGTAGCTCTTAGCACACTTCATCCGGTAACCGGACGCTTCGATGCGGTCCGCTCACCGCAGGGAATTACGGCGATTGTTGATTATGCACATACCCCGGATGCTCTCATTAATGTACTGAACGCTATTCATGGAGTGCTTGAAGGAAAAGGAAAAGTGATTACCGTGGTAGGCGCCGGCGGTAACCGCGACAAGGGCAAACGCCCCATCATGGCAAAGGAAGCTGCCAAAGCGAGTGACCGCGTCATCATCACTTCCGACAATCCGCGCTTTGAAGAGCCGCAAGACATCATCAATGACATGCTTGCCGGACTGGATGCGGAAGATATGAAGAAAACACTAAGCATTGCCGACCGTAAAGAAGCGATTCGCACGGCTTGCATGCTGGCGGAGAAAGGAGATGTAATTCTCGTTGCCGGAAAAGGACATGAGAATTACCAGGAGATAAAAGGAGTGAAACATCATTTTGATGACAAAGAAGTACTCAAAGAAATTTTTAAATAATGAATAGACTGTGCTAATATGCCGACCGGCTTCGTTATCTATCCGACAGCAACCGGCATAACAACACATCAATAAATTGGCAAATTATTTATGTTATACTATCTATTTGAATGGCTACATAAGCTCAATTTTCCAGGAGCGGGAATGTTCGGATATACTTCATTCCGTGCTTTGATGGCGGTTATCCTCGCATTACTTATTTCAAGTATCTGGGGAGATAAGTTCATCAACCTACTCAAAAGGAAACAAATCACAGAAACGCAGCGTGATGCTAAAACCGACCCGTTCGGCGTCAATAAAGTAGGCGTGCCGAGCATGGGAGGTGTCATCATCATTGTAGCCATCCTGATCCCATGTTTATTGTTAGGTAAACTGCATAACATATACATGATACTGATGCTGATCACTACCGTATGGTTGGGATCGCTCGGATTCGCAGACGACTATATCAAAATCTTCAAAAGAGACAAAGAGGGTTTGCATGGCAAGTTCAAGATTATCGGTCAGGTCGGTTTAGGTTTAATTGTCGGAATGACCTTGTATTTAAGTCCGGACGTAGTGATCCGTGAGAATATCGAAGTGCATAATCCGGGACGGGAGATGGAAGTGATACACGGAACGAATGATCTGAAATCTACCCAGACAACGATTCCTTTTTTCAAGAGCAACAACCTTGATTATGCTGATCTGGTTTCGTTCATGGGAGAACATGCGCAAACAGCCGGATGGATATTGTTCGTCATTGTCACAATCATTGTGGTTACCGCCGTATCAAACGGCGCCAATCTGAATGACGGTATGGACGGAATGGCAGCCGGGAACTCGGCAATTATCGGTGCAACGTTGGGGGTACTGGCCTATGTATCATCGCATATCGAATTTGCAGGCTACCTGAACATCATGTATATTCCGGGCTCGGAAGAACTCGTAATCTATATCTGCGCCTTTATCGGTGCACTGATAGGTTTCTTATGGTACAACGCCTATCCGGCACAAGTATTTATGGGAGATACAGGCAGTCTTACTATTGGCGGTATTATCGCAGTGTTTGCCATCATCATCCACAAAGAGTTGCTGATACCGATTCTTTGCGGTGTATTCCTGGTAGAAAACCTGTCGGTAATCCTGCAACGGGCTTATTATAAGGCGGGAAAACGAAAAGGTGTGAAACAGCGATTGTTCAAGCGTACACCGATTCACGATCACTTCCGCACTTCGATGAGCCTGATTGAACCGGGATGCACGGTGAAATTCACCAAACCCGACCAACTGTTTCATGAATCAAAGATTACCGTCCGGTTCTGGATTGTAACGATTGTATTGGCAGCAATAACGATTATAACGCTTAAAATAAGATAACCGGCAAGGTGCCGGAGCCAAGTTTCCATACGGAAAACAAGTTTTATAGATAGAGAGTATTAACCCGATTATTAACTTTTAAAGATGTGCACAGCTAATAGATAAATCAATCAATTAGAAAATAAGGGCACATTATTGTAGATGAAAAGAATAGTAATTTTAGGAGCTGGCGAAAGCGGCGCAGGTGCAGCCGTACTCGCTAAAGTCAAAGGATTTGAGACGTTTGTTTCGGACATGTCCGCTATCAAGGACAAGTATAAGGAACTTCTCGACAGCCATCAGATTGCCTGGGAAGAAGGACACCATACCGAAGAACTCATTCTGAATGCCGACGAGGTAATCAAAAGCCCCGGTATCCCGAATGACGCCCCGATCATCCTGAAACTGAAAGCTCAAGGTACACCGGTGATCTCCGAGATAGAGTTTGCCGGACGCTATACTGATGCCAAAATGATCTGTATTACAGGTTCTAACGGGAAGACCACAACGACTTCCCTGATCTACCATATTTTCAAAAGCGCAGGTCTGAACGTAGGTTTGGCAGGCAACATCGGCAAAAGCCTTGCTTTGCAGGTAGCCGAAGATTACCACGATTACTATATTATCGAACTTAGCTCTTTCCAGCTGGATAATATGTATAACTTCCGTGCGAACATCGCCGTATTGATGAACATCACTCCGGACCATCTTGATCGCTACGACCATTGTATGCAGAATTACATCGACGCTAAATTCCGCATCACCCAAAACCAAACACCGGACGATGCTTTCATCTTCTGGAACGATGACCCTATCATCAGACAGGAACTGGCAAAACATGGTCTGAAAGCTCACTTGTATCCTTTTGCCGCTGTAAAAGAGGATGGAGCGATTGCATACGTAGAAGATCACGAAGTGAAAATCACCGAACCGATTGCCTTCAACATGGAGCAAGAGGAACTGGCCCTGACAGGACAACACAACCTGTACAACTCTTTAGCCGCCGGTATCTCGGCAAACCTTGCCGGCATCGCCAAAGAAAACATCCGGAAAGCCCTCTCCGATTTCAAGGGAGTGGAACATCGGTTGGAAAAGGTGGCACGTGTGCGCGGAATTGATTTTATTAACGACTCTAAAGCCACGAATGTCAACTCCTGCTGGTATGCCCTGCAAAGCATGACTACCAAAACGGTATTGATTCTCGGTGGTAAAGATAAAGGAAACGACTATACTGAAATTGAAGACCTGGTACGCGAAAAGTGTTCAGCACTGGTATATCTGGGACTTCATAACGAAAAGCTTCACGAATTCTTCGACCGTTTCGGTCTGCCGGTAGCCGATGTGCAAACCGGCATGAAAGATGCCGTAGAAGCAGCCTATAAACTGGCAAAGAAAGGTGAAACGGTATTATTAAGCCCTTGCTGCGCTTCTTTCGACCTCTTCAAGAGTTACGAAGACCGTGGCGACCAATTTAAAGAATGTGTCCGTGCCCTTTAATTTCTAATTATTAATTTTTAAATTCTGCAAGATTGGATTTATTAAAGAACATATTCAAAGGTGACAAGGTAATCTGGATTATCTTCCTCTGTCTCTGCCTCATCTCGATCATCGAGGTGTTTTCGGCAGCGTCGACGCTGACTTACAAAAGTGGCGACCATTGGGGGCCGATTACGCAACACTCCATCATCCTGATGGTGGGAGCTGTGGTAGTCGTATTTCTGCATAATGTTCCCTACAAATGGTTCCAGGTATTTCCGGTCTTTCTATATCCGGTATCTCTGGTCCTACTGGCGTTTGTCACGCTGATGGGTATCATCACAGGCGACCGTGTCAACGGGGCAGCCCGCTGGATGACCTTTATGGGATTGCAATTCCAGCCATCGGAATTGGCAAAGATGGCGGTAATCATTGCCGTCTCATTCATCCTGTCCAAAAGGCAGGACGAATATGGGGCCAATCCGAATGCATTTAAATATATCATGATCCTCACCGGACTGGTATTCCTGCTCATCGCACCGGAAAACCTTTCAACAGCAATGCTGCTGTTCGGAGTGGTATGTATGATGATGTTCATCGGACGGGTATCTTCCAAGAAACTGTTCGGGATGTTGGGGATATTGGGGCTTGTAGGCGGTGTTGCCGTAGGCATACTGATGGCTATTCCCGCCAAAACACTGCACAACACTCCGGGACTTCACCGTTTCGAAACGTGGCAGAATCGTGTTTCCGGTTTCTTTGAGAAAGAAGAAGTGCCGGCAGCCAAATTTGATATTGACAAAGACGCACAGATTGCACACGCGCGAATCGCCATTGCAACCAGCCATGTAGTAGGCAAAGGTCCGGGAAACTCGATACAACGTGACTTCCTTAGCCAGGCATTCTCCGATTTTATCTTCGCGATTGTGATTGAAGAAATGGGACTGGTAGGAGGAATATTTGTGGTGTTCCTCTATTTATGGTTGCTGATGCGAGCCGGACGAATCGCCCAGAAGTGCGAGCGAACCTTCCCCGCCTTTCTCGTCATGGGTATTGCGCTGTTGTTGGTATCACAGGCAATACTGAATATGATGGTTGCCGTCGGGTTATTCCCCGTCACAGGACAGCCCCTGCCTCTGGTCAGCAAAGGAGGTACAAGTACGTTAATCAACTGCGCTTATATCGGAATGATATTAAGCGTAAGCCGATATACCGCTCATCTGGAAGAACAGAAAGCGCACGATGCACAGATCCAACTGCAAATAGAGGCGGATGCCGCAGCCAATTCCGAAGCACAGGCCGCAGCCGAACCGACAGCGCAGATTCTGAACAGCGACGCCAAATTTGAAGATGAGCATGATAGCAGAAACAACGAACGGTAAATGTTGAGAAAGGACAGAAGAAAACAGTATGATGGAAAAAGAACTTAGAATTATCATCAGCGGTGGAGGAACAGGAGGACATATCTTTCCTGCCGTCTCTATCGCAAACGCTATAATAGAGCTACGCCCCGACGCAGAAATTCTCTTTGTAGGCGCTGAAGGACGTATGGAAATGCAACGGGTTCCCGATGCAGGCTACCGGATTATCGGACTTCCGATAGCCGGATTCGACCGCAAACATTTATGGAAAAATGTATCCGTATTGATTAAACTGATGCGCAGCCAATGGAAAGCGCGCAAAGTAATCAAAAACTTCCGCCCGCAAGTGGCGGTAGGTGTAGGCGGATATGCAAGCGGGCCGACACTAAAGACTGCCGGAATGATGGGAGTCCCCACATTAATCCAGGAACAAAACTCGTATGCCGGAGTTACCAATAAACTCCTGGCACAGAAAGCTCGTAAGATTTGTGTAGCTTATGACGGAATGGAAAAGTTCTTCCCTGCCGACAAGATTATCATGACGGGTAATCCCGTCCGCCAGAACCTGACAAAGGATATGCCGTCAAAAGAAGAAGCGCTAGGTTCTTTCCACTTACAGCCCGGCAAAAAGACAATCCTGATTGTAGGTGGCAGCTTGGGTGCACGCACCATCAACAACACGCTGACAGCCAGTCTGACAACCATCAAGGAAAACACGGACGTGCAGTTTATCTGGCAAACGGGCAAATACTATTATCCGCAAGTGACAGAAGCCGTAAAAGCGGCAGGAGCACTTCCGAATTTATATGTAACGGATTTCATCAAAGATATGGCAGCCGCTTATGCAGCAGCCGATCTGGTTATTTCCCGTGCGGGAGCAGGTTCCATTTCTGAATTCTGTTTGCTGCACAAGCCTGTTATCTTAGTGCCCTCGCCCAACGTGGCGGAAGACCACCAGACCAAGAACGCCTTGGCGTTGGTAAACAAGCAGGCAGCTATCTACGTCAAAGACAGTGAAGCGGAAACCACTTTGATGGACGTAGCCCTGTCCACTGTCAACGACGAGCAGAAACTGAAAGAACTAACAGAGAATATCGCCAAACTGGCTTTACCCGATTCAGCGAGAATCATCGCACAAGAGGTCATTAAGCTGGCGGAAGCAAAGAACAGATAAATGGACGATCGGATTACGCAGATTGAAGTAACGACACAATGCCCGTATCAAACAACGTAATCTGCACTAAAATAAAAAGACAGAAGAAATGAATATAGAAACGATAAAATCAGTCTATTTCGTAGGTGCCGGCGGCATCGGCATGAGCGCACTTGTACGCTACTTCCTTTTCAAAGGAAAGGTAGTGGCAGGATATGACCGTACTCCTACTCCATTGACTGAAACGCTAATCTCCGAAGGCGCACAAATACATTATGAAGAAAACGTCGACCTGATTCCCGAAGCCTGCAAAGACAAGGAAAGTACGTTAGTCATATACACTCCGGCCGTTCCGCAGGAACACGAAGAACTCGTTTATTTCTGCAACAACGGATTCGAAATACAGAAACGCGCCCAAGTATTGGGAACGATTACCCACTCGAGTAAAGGTCTGTGTGTGGCAGGTACCCACGGGAAAACAACCACATCGACTATGACAGCTCATCTGTTCCACCAGTCGCACGTGGAATGTACCGCTTTTCTCGGAGGAATCTCAAAGAATTACGGCACCAACCTGCTACTCTCTCAAGCAAGCCCTTACACTGTGATTGAAGCGGATGAATTCGACCGTTCTTTCCACTGGCTGTCACCCTATATGACCGTAATCACGTCTACCGACCCCGATCATCTGGACATCTACGGAACAGAGCAAGCCTACCTGGAAAGTTTCGAACATTACACCACGCTAATCCAACCGGGTGGCGCACTGATTATCCGTAAAGGCATCTCTCTGCAACCCAAAGTGCAGCCGGACGTTCGTGTCTACACTTACTCACGTGACGAAGGCGACTTCCATGCAGAAAACATCCGTATCGGAAACGGGGAGATATTCATCGACTTTGTTGCTCCGGACACCCGTATCAACGACATCCAACTGGGAATTCCGGTAAGCATCAACATAGAGAACGGCGTAGCCGCCATGGCATTGGCACACCTCAACGGGGTGACCGATGAAGAAATTAAAAGAGGTATGGCAAGTTTCCGAGGAGTAGACCGCCGGTTCGACTTCAAACTCAAGAACGACCGGATTGTCTTTCTAAGTGACTACGCACACCACCCCTCTGAAATCAAACAGAGCGTGTTGTCTATGCGCGAACTTTACAAGGACAAGAAGATCACAGCCATCTTCCAGCCTCATCTCTATACCCGCACCCGCGACTTCTATCAGGATTTTGCCGATAGTCTGTCGTTACTCGACGAAGTGATTCTGGTAGACATCTACCCGGCACGCGAAGCACCAATTCCGGGTGTCACCAGCAAACTGATTTATGATAATCTCCGTCCGGGTATCGAAAAAAGTATGTGCAAAAAGGAAGAGATACTGAACATTCTGAAAGATAAAAACATTGAAGTATTAATTACTTTAGGAGCCGGAGACATCGATAACTATGTCCCCGAAATAAAGGAACTATTAGAAAAAAGATAAATGAATAATCATCCGGCAGCCTGTCCGAAACAGTGCAAGCATTTTAATTTTTAATCTTTAATTTTTGATTATGATTAAAAGAATCCTTCTATCCATCGTCATGCTGGTGCTCATAGCTTACCTTGCCGTAGCTATCACCGCTTTCAACCGCAAGCCTGCCGACCAGACCTGCCGTGACATGGAATTGGTTATCAAGGATACCGCATACGCTGGCTTCATCACCAAAGAAGAGCTGAAAGGTATCCTTCAGCAGAAAGGGATCTACCCCATCGGGAAGAAGATGGAACGCATCTCCACCAAGTCACTGGAACGGGAACTAAGCAAACATCCGTTGATTGACGAAGCCGAATGCTACAAAACACCCAGCGGCAAAGTGTGCGTGGAAGTGACACAACGTATTCCTATCCTCCGGGTCATGAGCGCCAACGGCCAAAACTACTACCTTGACAACAAAGGAACCGTCATGCCACCGGAAGCAAAATGCGTCGCTCACCGGGTAATTGTCACCGGAAACGTAGAAAAGTCGTTTGCAATGAAGGATTTATATAAGTTTGGTGTATTTTTGCATAATAATAAATTCTGGGACGCCCAGATAGAGCAGATCCATGTGTTGCCCGACCAGAACATCGAATTGGTGCCGCGTGTGGGAGACCATCTGGTCTATCTCGGAAAACTGGAGAACTTTGAAGATAAACTGGCACGTTTGAAGGAGTTCTACAAAAAAGGACTCAACCGGGTAGGCTGGAACAAATATTCACGTATCAATCTCGAATTCAGCAACCAGATTATCTGCACAAAACGAGAGTAGTTGATAAGTGATAGATGATAAGTAAACAGTCTCTCTATATAGTAAATTGTAAATAGTAAAATAGTAAATTAAATAACCCTATGGCAACAACAGAATTTATCGCCGCTATTGAACTTGGTTCATCGAAGATAACCGGTGTGGCCGGAAGAAAGAACAGTGACGGAAGCATGCAGGTGTTAGCGTATGCTCAGGAAGACTCTTCTACGTTCATTCGTAAAGGAGTCATCTTCAACCTGGACAAGACAGCGCAAAGCCTGACCTCGATCATCAACAGACTGGAAGGTGAGTTGAAAAACTCAATTGCCAAGGTATATGTAGGCATCGGCGGACAATCACTCCGCACAGTTCGCAATGTAGTAAGCCGCGATCTGGAGGAAGAAGCTATCATATCCGAAGAACTTGTAAGCGCTATCGGTGATGAGAACATTGCCATCCCGGTGGTTGATATGGATATATTGGACGTAGCTCCGCAAGAATATAAGGTAGGTAATAACCTGCAAGCCAATCCGGTAGGTCTGGTAGGAAGCCACATCGAAGGACGTTTCCTCAATATCGTTGCCCGTGCTTCCGTACGTAAGAACTTGGAGCACTGTTTCCAACAGGCTAAAATTGATATTGCCGACCAACTGATCGCTCCGTTAGTAACCGCAAATGCCGTACTGACAGAAAGCGAACGCCGTTCGGGTTGTGCACTGATCGACTTCGGAGCAGACACAACTACCATCTCTGTATATAAGAATAACATTCTCCGTTTCCTGACTGTATTGCCTTTGGGAGGCAACAGCATCACGCGTGACATCACCACCCTGCAAATGGAGGAGGAAGAAGCCGAACGCCTGAAAAAAGCCTACGGTGACGCCCTCTATGAAGAGGACCCCGAACAGGAAGAAGCAACCTGCAAACTGGATGATGACAACCGTATCATCAAAGTGGCGGATCTTAACAATATCATCGAAGCCCGTGCCGAGGAAATCGTTGCCAACGTATGGAACCAGATACAACTATCGAGCTACGAGGACAAATTGCTGGCAGGAATCATCTTGACAGGAGGGGCCGCCAACCTGAAGAATCTGGACGAAACCTTGCGCAAACGCAGCAAGATAGAAAAGATACGGATGGCGAAACTCCCACGCAATACGGTTCATGCGCCCAACAACATACTGAAGAAAGACGGTTCGCAGAACACTTTGTTCGGGCTCCTGTTTGAAGGTAACCAGAACTGCTGCCTGACGGAAACTGCTCCGCAAGCTGCTCCTGCACCATCAGTCTCCAAACCGGAGCCGGAAGTGCATAAGACAGTGGATATGTTTGAGGACGATCAGGAACTGAAAGAACAGGCCCGCATCGCCCGTCTCAAGAAAGAAGAAGAAGAGCGGGAAGCCAAGCTAGCCGCCAAAGAAGCGGAAAAACTTCGCAAGCAAAAGGAAAAGGAAGAGAAAGAAAGACGGAAAAGAGAAGCAGGTCCGAGTTGGATTCAACGCAAGATCGATTCGTTGACGAAAGAAATCTTTTCCGACGACGATATGAAGTAACCTTCAGCAGCTTGTTAATCAATATTCATAATTCGTAATTCATAATTCAATCAAGATATGGACGAGATAGTACAATTCGATTTCCCGACAGATTCACCGAAGATCATCAAAGTGATTGGTGTAGGTGGTGGTGGTGGTAACGCTGTAAACCACATGTACCGGGAAGGCATCCATGATGTAACGTTCGTTCTTTGTAACACGGACAACCAGGCATTAGCCGAATCACCTGTCCCGGTGAAACTGCAACTGGGCCGTAGCATCACGCAAGGGCTTGGAGCCGGCAACCGTCCCGAACGGGCACGCGACGCCGCCGAAGAAAGTATAGAAGATATCAGAAACCAGCTGAACGACGGCACCAAGATGGTATTCATCACCGCCGGAATGGGAGGAGGAACCGGAACAGGAGCTGCACCGGTCATCGCCCGCATTGCGAAGGAAATGGATATTCTGACTGTCGGTATCGTCACCATCCCCTTTATCTTCGAAGGAGAAAAGAAAATTATCCAGGCACTGGACGGCGTAGAGCGTATCGCCCAGCATGTTGATGCCTTGCTGGTTATCAACAACGAACGCCTGCGCGAAATATACGCCGACCTTACTTTTATGAACGCCTTCGGCAAAGCCGATGATACTCTTTCCATTGCTGCCAAGAGCATTGCCGAGATTATTACCATGCGGGGTACAGTCAATCTTGACTTTGCCGATGTGAAAACCATCCTGAAAGATGGTGGAGTAGCAATCATGAGTACCGGATTCGGCGAAGGAGAAAATCGTGTGACGAAAGCAATCGACGATGCCCTGCATTCTCCGTTGCTCAACAACAATGATATCTTCAATGCCAAGAAAGTAATGTTGAACGTATCTTTCTGCCCGTCGTCGGAACTGATGATGGAGGAAATGAACGAGATACACGAGTTCATGAGCAAATTCCGCGAAGGGGTGGAAGTGATTTGGGGTGTTGCCATCGACAACTCACTGGAAACAAGAGTAAAAATCACCGTATTGGCAACCGGATTCGGTGTGGAAGACGTTCCCGGAATGGACAGCTTGCATGCTGCACGCAGCCAGGAAGAGGAAGAACGTCAACTGCAACTGGAAGAAGAGAAAGAGAAGAACAAAGAACGTATCCGCAAGGCATACGGCGAAAGCGCCAGCAATATCGGAAGCAAGAGCCTCCGCAAACGCCGCCACATCTATCTTTTCAACACGGAAGATCTGGACAACGACGACATCATCGCCATGGTAGAAGATTCTCCCACTTATATGCGTGATAAGACTACTCTTACCAAAATCCGGACGAAAGCCGCTCTGGAAGAGGAAGTAGCCACGGAAGAAGCTACAGATGACAACGGCGTGATTACGTTCTAAACAAAGAACTAAGAACGAAAATTATAAACTCGCAAAATCAGGCTTCAGATCTAATTTTTAATCTTTAATTTTTAACTATAATAGTATGGATTTATTCGATCAAGTCAGCGAAGACATTAAAACCGCAATGAAGGCGAAAGACAAAGTAGCCCTTGAAACTTTGAGAAATATAAAGAAGTTCTTCCTGGAAGCTAAGACTGCCCCGGGAGCTAACGATATATTGACAGATGATGCTGCTCTGAAGATTATCCAGAAACTTGTGAAACAAGGAAAAGATTCTGCTGAAATCTATATCGGACAGGGTCGTCAGGATTTGGCTGACGTAGAATTAGGCCAGGTAGCCGTTATGGAGAAATACCTGCCGAAACAAATGACCGCCGAAGAACTGGAAGCTGCATTGAAGGAAATTATCGCTGAAACAGGTGCTACAAGCGGTAAAGATATGGGTAAAGTAATGGGAGTTGCCTCCAAGAAATTAGCTGGTCTTGCAGAAGGGCGTGCCATTTCTGCAAAAGTGAAAGAGCTTTTGGGATAACTTCCGGGATTTCCACAGAAGATTTTATTTCGATTTTATCTTGCACCCTACAATAACCAGAGTTTATCTATTTGATTAATAGCAGTATAAACCTGTGCAAGATACCGTTGCAGATGCGTGCAAGATGTTTTATCTTACACACATCTGCAACTTTTCTTTAAATACGACATTCACCTCCTTCACCACTCTGAAACATCGATGAATAAAGGGATTTCGGGTGAAGGGCTGCCTTTCACATAGGTTTCACCCGATTCACTATACCTTTCTGCCGAATTTTGATTAATAGACTGATTCCAATCTATTAGATATAAACTTATTCTCTATTGATGCCAAACTTCCTTTTCACTAATAGAAAAGATTACTAACATTAAAGGCAATCTCTAAATGAAGCTTTTGTTTTTATAAACAAAGCTTTCATTTATAAAATCAAAAGCTTCATTTATATAATTGCAAGTTGCAATTATAGATTGCGATTAATGAAAAACAAGTTTAGAATTATAGTAAAGTAATTTAGGTATTAATAGAAAGGAACTTTTCTCACTATAAATAAGAAAGAGTCTATTAACAGCTGGAAAATAATCAAATTAGATCACATGAACTTAATAAAGTAAAAGCACATTTGAAATTAATATAATGTATGATATAGACAGTACTAATTATTATTTCCCGAACTAAAATAATCTCCCTATAAAAGAGCATAATATAGAAAATAAAGATTACTTTTACAACGAAACTAAACCACGACAGACAAATGAGAAAGAGTATTGCTATAATTATAACATCTATATTAGTGCTATCAGGATGCAATAAACAACAATCCGTATTTGACAGACTGCTAAATGAAGTAGAAAAAGCCATTGCCATAAATCCTGACAGCGCATCCAACCTACTAAACAGCATATCATCTCCTGAAAACTAGACGACAAAACTTTTGCACGCTGGTGTATGTTGTCAGGAAAGATTACAGACGAAATTTTTAATAGCATCCTACCAACTTACCAATTAGAAAGAGCCTATGAATGGTATTCCTCATATGGTAGCCCTGACGAACAAGTGCAAATTTTGATTTATTTAGGTCGTTCCTATTTTGCTGATGGAGATTATGATAAAGCAATGTCAATATATACTAATGCTTTGGATATTGCAGAAAAGAATAAGCTTAATAACCTCACCGGATATATATACGACTATATAGGCGATTTGTACAGAGAAAAATTCATGCGGACAGAAGCTATCAAAAAATATAAGGCTGCTGCCGAATGCTTCAAAAAAGAAAAGAATACAGATAGCTATGCTTGCGCATTAAGAGATGTAGGACGTGAATATGCAGAAATGGATTCATTATCACATGCTCTACATATTCTAATTATAGCTGATTCTGTAGCAAATAAAACTAAAAATATCGAAGTTACTGCATCAATCAACAATGCTTTAGGAAACATCTATGCAATGCAAAATAAATATGATAAAGCCGAAAAATATCTCCTCAAAGCATTATTGACAGGAAGAGAGAAAATGCCCGACTATGTAGCATTGATTGACTTATATACGACATCAGGTTCCATTAATAAAGCTAAAGAATTATTATCCAAGATTCCACAGGATAACCCCCAATATACATGTAGCATTAAATATCTATATTATCAAATTTATAATGCAGAAGAAAACGATAAAGAAGCTCTTGTCAATCTGGAAGAATATGTTAATATGGTAGATTCTATTGTATATGCAGATAGCCAATCCAAAATACTAGATATAGAATCCAAATATAATCACCTAAAAATCAGCAAAGAAGTCGATAGATTAAAAATTAAGCAACAAAGCTACATTATAATTTCAATTATCTGCATTGTAACGTTACTGTTTATAATGGTAGGATACCTATTATATCGCAAAAAAGCAAAAGAAAAAATTCAAAGACAACGGGATGAATTAAACCAGATAAAAGAGAATTTGTTCTATGTGTCATTAGAATTGGAAAAGAAAAAAAGATTGTCAGACACACTCAAAGAGAAAAATGAGAACTATAATAAAATGCAGGAAGAAATAAATCTTCTAAGTGCCAATTACAAGGAATTACAAAATAAATCTCTAGAGAACTCACCACTATTCAAGGAGCTAACATACCTGGCAAATAAAAATAAACCAAGAAATGATAAGCCATTAATAACAGAAAAACAATGGAAACTTATCACAGATGAAATAACACAGATCTATCCAAGTCTTTATAAATACATATATAGTCTATGTCCGGATTTATCAGAACAAGACTTTCAATATTGCTGTCTTTACATGTATGGGTTCGACACTAACACTGAAGCAAAATTATTAAATATAACAGTTGATTCAGTAAGAAAAAGACGTCTTAGACTTAGAAGAAAACTAGATATCACATTACCGGATAATAATGCTACATTATATGAATACTTAATCGAAAATATACACTAATAATCATGTTTTCAGTAGAAACAATCTATAGCATAAGATAATGTCCACGTAAAAAGCCATAAACAACTGATTATCAAAGTCTGTTTGTCCACGTTCAAAAACGTACTTTACTTGCTTCCCCCCTCATTTCTCCGTAAATTTGCAAAAAACAATTAAAGATATGAGAAAACTAAGTATTGTAACTACTCAGGTATAAAGTCATATTGATACTTCTCACTGTTCAAGAACAGCAAGAATAGCCTTGTATTTAGAATTTCCGTTTTTCTTAGCGGTTTCAGCAACGGAGTGGACGTTCATAAAAGTGTTAGCCCCTTTTTCTGTACGAAAACATCCGCTGACTTTTTGCTTTACCTTTATTTTTCGAATACCTCTTTCGCTGGCATTATTATCATAAGGAACATCTGGGTTTTGCAGGAAGGTAAAAAGATAATCCTTACATTTGAAGAGACCATTTTTGAACTTCTGGAAATCCTCATGCAGATGTGCTACGCTTTCATTTAGCAATCGGTCCAATCTGTCTTTTATAGTGGTTATTGGTATTACTTCAAAGCTTGTAGTCTTACGGATGTGTATCGCCTCTCTAAGAAGTGTACTCACTTTTTTAGACCAGTTCTGCTTAGGGTCAAGTTCAGTAAGGTATTGAATGTTCCTTAACAGATGTGCAATGCATACCTGATGATTCTTTACTTCCATATTGAAATAGCTACCATGTCGATCTGTGACTAATACAGCATTGGGCAATCCATCAGGAAAATGGTTGTTTATAGCCTTCATTCCTCTGGACTTGTCTTGGTATACATAGGTTAACTGATCCGTTTGGAATATCCATGCCCAATTAAGTGCACTATTGACATATAGTCCCGTTTCATCAGCGCCAACAACTGTGGATTCGGCTATGCGCCTGCGAATTTGGTCACAAACAGTTTTTGATTTAGTCCCTATTTTAGTAAGCATGTTCCGCACTGTACCTTGACTAATAGACAAAGAGAAAATTTCTTTGAGTATTTCACAGATACGTTCAAATGAAACACATTGAACATGGCTAAGAAAAGACACCAGAGACTGAATAGTCTTGCCGTATGAAATCCGTTTACTACATTCTTTGGGGAGCGGGCATTTATTAATGTGGCCGCAAGAACAAGTCACATCAAAAGAGCGATGTTCTTTTACTTGGGGACGGGGTAAAGGTATATCAACCACTTGGGAGACTCCGCTACAAATAGACTCAGCCCCAGTCAAAGAACTGCCGCAACATTCACAATAGTCAGATTTATGTTCTTCGATAAAATCAGGAGAAGTGCTCGTTTCTAAAGTAGAGCCGGGATGACCAAATTGACCACCGTTCTTACGGTCTGACTTCTTGCGCAAAGACTGTGTCCGACGGAGGACTTTGGCAGGAAGCGATTCTTGGGAAGGAGGAATACTACTATTATGACTATCCTTATCAGGTCCTTCATATTTGGATAAACGTTTCTTTAATACATGAATCTCTTTATCCTTCTGATCAATAATACGATAAAGACGGCTAATATCAGCACCTTGCTCAGATATAGTTTGCTCCATCGAAGAGAATTTCTCGTTCATCTCCGATAAGAACTTAGATATGTCTGTTACCTGCTCAATCATTGAATGCAAAAGTAATATCTAGGGGATAATAGAGAAAGGGGATTGGCATAAAGTTATCAGATACATTTCAACAGGTAAGAGAGTTTGGATTACTTTTTCAATTTTCAGGAAAAGATACCTGAGTAGTTACTAAGTATTGCACTATTGTTAATTAGTATTAATTAGTATTTCATTCATGACAATGAAAGCTAACAATCTATCAGAGTATAGATCTAAAGGAAGTATAACTTTTACATCTATATTTGTTAAGGTTGATAATATAGCATCAAAATTAAACGCCCATTTTAAATAATATTCACAAATGGGTTGGATAAGTAACTTATCTAGTTCATTTCATATTTAACTTATGCTCAAATTAATATCTATTTTGATAACCAATGGAATCGTTTTATTCATGTTAATCAGTTGTCATAATAAAACAAGTAATTCAAGAAATACTGTGAACCTTGATTATGAGAATAGTATCGACTCTCTTAATTCATATAAAATGGATATATCACATTTCATTAATTCCATCGAGCCAGGAGAAACGATTGTAGAAGAAAAACAAATGCAAGGGAAAGAATTTATTACAAGAGAAAATGAGCATATAAAAGTGTGCTTTTTATTAAAAGACCCCTGCTCAAAAGACGGATTCTTGAAAACAGAAATTACTAATAATACAAACGATACAATTATCTATATTAGCAATACTTTCTTGCACTATAGAGAAAGTAATAATTCATGGATTCCTTTAGTTTATCCGGATAATTATGTAAAAAATGATCTTGGATATTTAATACCTTCTCATGAAAGTGTCAAAATAAGATTCTTTTTACCTTCTCAAGAAGAATATCCTAAAGGGAAATACAAGCTTCAACTATTATTCCGCAATGCTTCAAAGAGTATTGACTATTATATCGATAAAATATTTGTAAGCACCAAGTCAAACTAAGTTCCTGATAAATCAAAAAATTAAAAAGAAATGAATACAAAAAAAATAGTTGGGATTTTCTTGTTATCCCTTTGTACTATGTGTTTCGTTAATTGTAGTGATGATGACACGCCAGATGAT
Organism: Bacteroides celer; assembly: GCF_002632415.2. Lineage (NCBI taxonomy): Bacteria > Pseudomonadati > Bacteroidota > Bacteroidia > Bacteroidales > Bacteroidaceae > Bacteroides > Bacteroides celer. The sequence goes on from NZ_CP178209.1 coordinate 5,586,980, forward strand.
CCGGCAGATACCATCACACTCAATATGCTTAATGAGCATAATGGAAAAACCGATTTAGGTGAATCAAAAACTTATATCAATGAAGCTAATAACTTCGTCACATCTTCTAATTTCATTTCTGACGTAGGAAATGGCGCAGGAGTTGGAGCAGATATTCTACCCTCATTAACCAACCTCACACACGAAGTAGCGGTTACGCCCGGACATATTTATCAGATTTTTGATAAAAATACACTTATAGATTTCCCGTCAGGCAATCACGCTATTCAAGTAGAAGCAAGTTATTATCAAGCCTATGTTGTATCTAAAATAGTAAATAGTGACATGACTATCGGTGCAATTGTAAAATATATATCTGTTTTCCCTAACAATAATGGGTTGCCTGCATATAGGTATGGTATTGGAAGTCTTCACCGTATAGGTGAAACGGTTGAATTAGCATTACCCCAAAATATTGAGTTTTTCTTGAAAGAACATAGCGCAGGGAAAAAAGGCTTAAATGTAACATCTGCCAATAACAAATTAAGAATAACCCTAACTAAAGCACCTGACATAGTCAACGGACCTTATGGAACATTTGACCTTTATATCCGTTCAAACAATGTCTTTACGGTCGTAGAAGTCTACGTGGAATAAGCAATAAAGACTTTATTACCCGGTAAAACAAAGGGATTATCTCCCATATTAGCATATATTTATAAAAAATATTTAAAAGTATGAGAATCAATAGACTTTTGCTAATTGTATTATTACTGGCATCTTCGTATGGTTGCTCTGAAGAGGAGCCATACGAAGTCGAAAAGAAATCAGTCTCTATATGGGAAGGAGACACATGGCATGTCATTATAGAAACAGACTTAACAGAGCACAACTATAGGTTAGAATCAGAAAATCAAGAAATTGCGACTGCAACTCTTGACGAAATGAGCGTATATATCACTACCTACAAAAGTGGGAACACCATGATACGACTTATCGATACCGACAATAATAAGATAGCATGTGAAATCTCCGTATATGTCAAATACTTCAACAGTCCGGAAATTGTCAACTGGGGAATTCCGCTAAAAGGTAACCCTGATTATCCGGGAGTAATAATAAAAGCAGTGGATCTAAGAATCCCCCCAGAGATAGAAATTGAGTTACGAGAAAAAGATAAACCATTCATTGGTGCTACTTATACATTCAACCAGGAAACCAAAAAGTTCACAATGAAAACTGATTCGGGAATATTCAGAGAAGGCACATACGAATGGAATATTACCTTTTTAACCTTAATGTATGACGATAAAGCAGAGAAGTTCGGTTTTAAATTTGCTACAGGAATATCATTGGGATACGGATATATCCTACAGAGTGATAAAACAGCAGAATATCAGCAACGATATCCTGACGCCGGTATCACAGAAGTAAAAGTTAATTATATTTGGAAAGATAATGGAATAATCCAATTAGGAGGACTTACATTTTAATCAAATTGAAAAAGGAGGTTATTAACAAACGAAGATTGCCCTTTCATCGTTTGTCATGGAATCTATATCCAAGTCCCAGCATCAGATTGCTGGGGTCTTTAAACTTGCTCAACTGATATCCCACGTGCAAAAACAAATGCCGGGTGACATAAGTTTTGAGAGCCAGAATCTGGTAGAACCCTTTTGTATCATCCCCACTGTATATCAGGTTCCGACCGACGCCGACATTGATAGAGAAAACAGGCATCACCAGTTCTGCCCGAAGAGATAACCCCATGGCAAATTGCTTACGGAAAGGAGGACGATGAAACTTCAAATCACCCGAGTAGAACTCGCCCACTCTATACTCCTTAAGATTGGCACTCTCATCATATTGCGCATCTGCAGAAAGCCCTGCCCGAAAATAGTTATTGAAATTATACATCGGGGCGAAATTGACGCCCGCCACTCCGAACGAACCGGGAATCAGACTCGACACATCGTCTCCAATCAGTCCTCTTTTGCGGGTGGCTCCGTAAATCACCAAGTCATAGCTGACGTGAGGCTTTATAAAGAGCCATCCGGGAGTGATGGAACCGGGCGCCTCATCCGCGCCCAAAGCACGTACGATGCCGATTCTTCCTCCAATAACATTAAGACCGCCATTAGGATAATGCGTGTTTCCATTGGAGAAATGGGTGAGATCTACGCCTGCCGCCAGTTTCCAATACCTGTGAACTTGCCAGTTCAGCAAAAAGCCGAGATTGATGTATGCATTGATCTTGGAGCCAACCAACACGTTTTGCGGATTGGATAGTTCGTCATATTTCTTCCAGCCAAAAGAAGCTCCGAAGTTCCATTCATAATCGAGCGATAGGCGGGGCAACAGTTGCGCGATACGTGACCCTTGAAAAGCGTATACCGACACCGGATTTCCCAATTCAACGGGACTAAAGAAGGTATGGTAGGAAACGCCAATACCCTGATAAGTATGAGGAAAGAGCCTGCCGAGATTGGATTCTTTGCTGAATCTGAAAGCGTACTTGAAATGGAAGGAAAGCGATTGGTCGATTTTCTTTTGTTGCACATTGTCTCCTTGCAGAAAACTATGGGTGGAGACGATATAGCCCGGGCGAATGTCGAAGCCGAGTTGATGGCGGATCAGGGGATGGCTGACGCTATCGTTCCGTTGTCCGATGATTGTCTGGGCTTCCAGATTTGCGTTGATTGCCGGATGTACCAGGAGGCAAAGGATGCACAGCAACCGTACGGAGTTCCTATTTCTAATCATTGATATGCTAGTTATTGAAAGGGATATCCTTGTGTGTTATGTTATATTTTACAGGCATTCTGCTTTGTAACGTGCCGGTTATGATTCGTTGTTTCTTGGTTTTGGAGTGAGAAACATAGAGGGTATATCTCGTTTCCAGCCAATCATACACCATCGATAAGGTGTAATATCGAGAAGTTCGGGGAGGAATTATGTCTTCTTTCTGTTCTGTATTGGGGCAAGGCAACATTTGTTGCTCAGAAATAAATGGCACCCGTTTGCCGTTCATCACTAAATACCCCTCTTTCATGCTTGGTATTTCCACTGTCAGACCAGCTTCACCCAGTAGTTGAAAAGCTTCGGGCACATCGCTTTTGAATCTCATAAAATGGTAAAAAGACTCGAAAGGAAAAAACGTGTATGTAGACGAAACATCTGTTAAGTTATGAAAGGAGACACCTTCTTTTTTCTCTATCTTGTTTTCCGGATCGTAGGAATATGCATCCAAAGAATAAATAATACTATCCATTACATATCTGTCTGCCGGAGAGATCTCGACGTGTATCTCCTGCCACTCATACTCGTTGCTTGCCGTGAGCTGAAATTGAAAAGGAGCGGAAAGGGCATTCTCGCCCACCGTTATCTTCACTTCTTCGGGATGAACACGTTCGATGGTGAAATCAATCATCTCCCCGACACACACAATCTTGCCTAATCCGTTCAGCAATGGACCTTGATCATTTGTTACCAGGCGATTGTCCGCATCATATACTTTATATTGAATGGGAAGACCGGAAGCTGTATACATTGCTAACCAATCCCAATTGGCAGCTGCAAATTGAATAGTGGCAACATCCCCGTTCCCGTCCAGCATCAGTTCGGAATCGGAAGGACGGAAGTCATCGACAAACACGTCTCCGTTACAACCATAAAACTCCCCCAGGATGAGAAGACAGATTGTCAGGTATAGGAATCTTTTCATATTGTTTTCTCTCTTGTTCATGCTCTTTTATTCTCTACGGACAAAAGTAACATATATTTTCAGGAACAGCATACAAACCCACATTAAGAAGTGTTATTATCACCTGATTAATTACCATATACAGTGGCGGACGCTAAAACGGAGCTAAAACAATATATAGCAAGCAGATGGAGAGAAGTTACTAATTAATCAAACAGTTCTTTCAATACCTCCAGTGATTTCAATGCCGGAAAGTCCGGCAGATGCAAACGATAATAATCATTCATGATCGTCAGGCAGCGAGTACGCTCCGCACGGCTCATACCGAAAAGATGCATGGTCTCATAGTTCATGCGCATCAACTGACGGAGACGGGCGGCCTCTTCAGGATTGATATAAGAAGAATGTAGCTGGGGACGAATGGAAGTGAAACAGGCATTCAATAAATCGAAGTAATCGCCGGTATGATAATCTTCCAGATTCGGGTAAAGCCCCAGAAAACGCGAAAGACGCATCAGGAAAACCAGATGGAAATTGGCAAATCCCTCTCCACACTCGTCCAGCCAAATGATAGAATGTTGCAGATAGGCGAATAACGGACGGTTCTCCGCCTCCTCCCGGATAGCCCTGTAAAGAAACTCCGACAAGAAAAGTGCCATCGAAGACTTATACGGATCATAAGGTATGGAAGAAAATGGATAAAAGGATTTCGCTTCCTTCACACGATAGAGTGTTGCATTGGGCCGATAGTCGGCCTCGAACTCGATAAAAGACAACGGTTGGAAAAGTACGGATTTTACAGCCGCCTTCCGTGAACGGGGTACTGTTACAAGGAAAGAAGCCCTGCCGGACAACTCTGTATACATATCTACAATGATAGAAGTATCATTGTATTTTAATGTATGAAGAACTATTCCTTTCGTTTTTTGCAACATAACCAAATAACCTCGTTTCCAATCCGAAGCAAAACTACAAAAAATAGATAGTAATCAGAGAGTTTTTAAAGGCATTAACAACAAAAAAAAAGAAATCATGCTTCAACAATACATTATTATAGCCAGCTATAAAAAGAGTCATAAGCACATAGATTGTATTTCATTATATATAATAAGGTATATTCAAAAACAGTTCCTCGAAGGTTTTACATAATAAAGACGCTTTTTTACAAAAAGCAAAAGCTTATATCCCATTGAATATCAACGCAAAACGAAGGTTACTTTGAAAAAAAATACATATTCCACGAAAATTTTCCCATGAATCATTTGTCAGTTTCAAAAAAGTTCCTACCTTTGCATCCGCAATCGAGAAACAAACACAGATTCGAGAAAGCAAAACGCAGAAATGCAACAATAGGATGGCCCGTTCGTCTATCGGTTAGGACGCAAGATTTTCATTCTTGAAAGGGGGGTTCGATTCCCCCACGGGCTACAAGTTAAAAGAATAAAGAACTAAAAAAATAGATTAGTCGAGATGGCAAATCATAAATCATCACTGAAAAGAATCAGACAAGAAGAGACTAGAAGACTTCACAACAGATATTATGGCAAGACCATGAGAAATGCTGTTAGAAAGCTTCGTGCAACTACTGATAAAGCAGAAGCAGTTGCAATGTACCCAGGCATTACAAAGATGTTGGATAAGTTGGCTAAGGTGAATATTATTCACAAGAACAAAGCTAGCAATCTGAAATCTAAGTTAGCTCTTTACATCAACAAGCTCGCTTAATAGAAAGAATTTTATAATTCTACATAGCATCCAGGCTGAACTTTTAAGTTCGGCCTTTCTTGTTTATAACCCATTGAATATCAAACTTATCAAGATAGCGGAGAATCCACTCACATTCTTTATTTTTCACTGATTATTCTTCGTCAAGTCGACAATTTTCACTATATTTGCTCTGTTATTAAAGTTAGAAAGGCAATTATGAGCGAAGAACAAATCACTCCCAATAACGGGTCTTATTCTGCGGATAGTATCCAGGTATTGGAAGGTCTTGAAGCAGTAAGAAAACGCCCTGCGATGTACATTGGTGACATCAGCGTCAAGGGACTTCACCATTTGGTATACGAAATCGTTGACAACTCTATCGACGAAGCATTGGCCGGATATTGCGACCATATCGAAGTAATAATCAACGAAGACAATTCAATCACAGTACAGGACAACGGACGCGGTATTCCGGTGGACTATCACGAGAAAGAAAAGAAGTCGGCACTGGAAGTTGCCATGACTGTACTGCACGCCGGAGGTAAATTCGACAAAGGATCTTACAAGGTATCCGGAGGTTTGCACGGTGTAGGTATGTCTTGCGTAAATGCGCTGTCTACCCACATGACTACGCAAGTATTCCGTAATGGCAAAATCTACCAGCAGGAGTACGAGATCGGTAAACCGCTTTACTCTGTAAAAGAAGTCGGTACAGCCGACATCACGGGAACCCGCCAACAATTCTGGCCGGACAATACCATCTTTACAGAAACGGTATACGATTACAAGATTCTGGCTTCACGCCTGCGTGAATTAGCTTATCTGAACGCTGGTCTCCGTATTTCCCTGACCGACCGTCGAGTTGTGAACGAAGACGGAAGCTTCAAGGGTGAGCAGTTCTATTCAGAAGAAGGCTTGAGAGAGTTTGTACGTTTTATCGAGTCTTCACGCGAGCACTTGATTAACGACGTTATCTATCTGAACTCGGAAAAACAGGGAATCCCTATTGAAGTGGCTATCATGTACAATACCGGATTCTCCGAAAACGTTCACTCATACGTTAACAATATCAACACCATTGAAGGTGGTACACACCTGGCAGGTTTCCGCCGTGCGCTGACCCGTACGTTGAAGAAATATGCCGAAGACAGCAAGATGCTGGAAAAAGTGAAGGTTGAAATCTCGGGAGATGACTTCCGCGAGGGTTTGACTGCCGTTATCTCCGTAAAAGTGCAAGAACCACAGTTTGAAGGACAGACTAAAACGAAGTTGGGTAACAACGAAGTGATGGGCGCTGTCGACCAGGCAGTGGGGGAAGTATTGGCATATTATCTGGAAGAGCATCCGAAGGAAGCAAAAACGATTGTAGACAAGGTGATTCTCGCCGCTACCGCACGTCATGCAGCAAGAAAAGCCCGTGAAATGGTACAACGCAAGTCCCCAATGTCAGGAGGCGGTCTACCAGGTAAATTGGCCGACTGTTCGGATAAGGATGCAACGAAATGTGAATTATTCCTCGTCGAGGGAGATTCGGCAGGTGGTACTGCCAAGCAGGGACGTAACCGTATGTTCCAGGCTATCCTCCCATTGCGCGGTAAGATTCTGAACGTAGAGAAAGCCATGTATCACAAGGCTTTGGAAAGTGATGAAATCCGTAACATCTACACAGCCCTCGGTGTTACTATCGGAACTGACGAGGACAGCAAAGAAGCGAATATCCAAAAGCTGCGCTATCACAAGATCATCATCATGACCGATGCCGACGTCGATGGTTCTCACATCGACACACTGATCATGACGTTCTTCTTCCGCTATATGCCACAGATTATTCAGAATGGCTATTTGTACATCGCTACTCCCCCGCTCTACCTCTGCAAAAAAGGTAAAGTAGAAGAGTATTGCTGGACAGATGCACAACGCCAGAAGTTTATCGATACTTACGGTGGCGGTTCGGAAAGTGCTGTTCATACACAGCGCTACAAAGGTTTGGGTGAAATGAACGCACAGCAATTGTGGGAAACAACTATGGACCCCGAAAACCGTATGTTGAAACAAGTAAATATTGACAACGCTGCAGAAGCCGATTATATCTTCTCTATGTTAATGGGTGAAGATGTAGGACCACGCCGCGAGTTTATTGAAGAAAATGCAACGTATGCAAATATCGACACATAATTTAAATAATTACGTTTTATAAACCAACCTCACATCTTACAACGAGGAAACGCCGATGGCGAAGGAACATCCTTCGATCGGCGTTTTTCTTTTGCCCAAAGGGTCTTTATGCTCGAATAGTTCAACTGCCTATCTCTTAATAAAAGCTAACAGCAGAAACGTTTTCCATACAAAATCACTATCTTGCATAAAAAGCAAAGAAAACATAACTATGAAAATGAAAACTACTGCTCCTAATCCGTTATTTGCAAAGATCAGGTTGTTTCTTATTGTATTGACTTCCTGTGTGATCGCCACTTGTATCTTCTTGATTATTATTCATCCGGAAGTATGGATGATACCGGCATGCGGAATAATAATCGCATTGTGTATTTTACTATATCAAGTATATTGCATACGCAAGAACCGGAAGAGAATTTAAATATATTGTTGCTTTTTCAGTTCTTCGGCAACAGTAACCAGTTCTTTGTACCATTCTTCACCGAACTTACGGATTAAAGGCTCTTTCAGAAACTGATATACGGGAAGATTCTCTTTTTTTCCCAGCAAAACCGCTGCTTTGCATATGTCCCAACGATTATAATTCACCGCTTTATAAGGTCCGTAATCTCCAATCCGGATAGGGTAAAGATGGCAGGACACCGGTTTATAGAAAGCAGTCTTTCCCGCTCGATAGGCCTTTTCGATTGCGCAATAACAACAACCGTTCTCATCATAACAAGTAAACACACAGTCCTTATTATTGACAATAGAAGTCACCAAATCACCTTCCTGATCCGTATATACCACCCCTTGCTTTTCAATCACCGCACGTGCCTCCGGAGCCAGTTCGTCCCAGATAACCGGCAAAACTTCTTCCAACTCCATCACCTCATCCAGCTCTACCGGAGCACCGGCATCACCTTCAATGCAACAAGCACCCTTACAGGCACCCAGATCGCAAAGAAACTTCTCCTGAAATACATCAAGAGATACTACTACATCACCTATTTGTATCATCTTAAATTGAGAATTAAAAATTGAGAAATAATTGTTTTGATAAAACAAACTCTTTTTCAGATCCTACTAAAAACTTGTATGCGTTTACTATACGAATAGCAAACGCATACGATTTAACATGAATAGCATTATTCTTAGCTATCATTTTTTAATTTTTAATTCTCAATTCTCAATTTATCAACACTTTTCCGTCCATTTCAGCCGGAACAGCCAGCCCCATAATCTTGAGAATAGTCGGAGCAACATCTGCCAGACGACCGTTTTCTACTTTCGCAGCTTTGTTCTCAGTTACGTAAACACAAGGAACAGGGTTCAAAGAGTGAGCAGTGTTCGGAGTGCCGTCTTCGTTCAAAGCGTGGTCAGCGTTACCATGATCAGCAATGATAATTGCTTCGTAATCCTGTGCTTTGGCAGCTTCAATTACATCTTTCACGCAAGCATCTACAGCAATAACAGCTTTCTCGATTGCTTCATAAATACCGGTATGACCTACCATGTCACCATTAGCGAAGTTCACTACGATGAAATCATATTTGTTCTCGTTGATGGCAGCCACCAGTTTGTCTTTTACTTCGAAAGCGCTCATTTCCGGCTTCAAGTCATAAGTAGCCACTTTGGGAGAAGGAACAAGAATACGATCTTCTTTGTCAAACGGAGTTTCACGTCCACCATTGAAGAAGAATGTTACGTGTGCATACTTTTCTGTTTCAGCGATATGAAGTTGGCTCAAGCCTTTAGAAGCAAGATATTCGCCCAATGTATTAGATACATTATCTTTGTCAAACAGGATATGAACACCCTTGAAAGAAGCATCGTACGGAGTCATACAGTAATATTGCAGGCCCGGGATAGTGTGCATACCGGCTTCCGGCATATCTTGTTGAGTCAATACAACAGTCAACTCTTTGGCACGGTCATTACGGTAGTTGAAGAAGATAACCACATCACCTTCTTTGATTGTTCCGTCGCAGTTGGCATTCACAATCGGTTTGATGAATTCATCTGTAACACCTGCATTATAAGAGTCCTGCATGGCCTGAACCATATCGGTAGCTTTCTCACCTATGCCGTTTACAAGCAGGTCATAAGCTTCTTTTACACGTTCCCAGCGTTTGTCACGGTCCATAGCGTAATAACGGCCGATGATAGAAGCAATCTTGCCTGCAGATTTCTCACAGTGTGAAGAAAGTTCTTCGATAAAGCCTTTACCGCTCTTCGGGTCAGTGTCACGACCATCCATGAAGCAGTGGATAAATGTATTGTCGATGTTATATTCTTTAGCGATATCGCAAAGTTTGAAGAGATGAACGAGTGAGCTGTGTACGCCACCGTTAGAAGTCAGCCCCATAAAGTGAACACTCTTTCCGTTTTCTTTTGCATAAGAGAAAGCAGAAACGACTTCAGGATTTTTCAGGATGCTATTATCAGCACATGCACGATTGATTTTTACCAAATCCTGATAAACCACGCGTCCGGCACCGATATTCAAGTGACCTACTTCCGAGTTACCCATCTGTCCGTCGGGCAAACCTACGTTTTCACCGCTTGCCTGAAGTTGAGAGTGAGGATAAGTAGTCATCAGATAATCCCAGTAAGGAGTGGGCGTGTTGAAGATTACGTCGTCTTTCTTTTGGTCACCTAATCCCCAACCATCGAGGATCATTAAAAGGGCTTTCTTACTCATAATATTTCAATATTTAAATTATCACTCTGATTTTCGGGCGCAAAGGTACAAAAAAGATGGTTACGTAAACGTTTAATCTATGTTAAGTTACAGGGCAGAAGTGCACCAGGCTATGGATGTTTTTCTTACTTTGTAAAAGTACTTTCAATATATTGATCGAAAAACACGATACAAAAGGCGGAACCTACTTCATTTTTCCGTACCTTTGCATCGCTTTAAAAATAAAATCATAGAAATATGGACGATTCAAACCCGCGAACGTGCACAACTAGTATTAATTAAAGCGAACAGAGTCATTGAAACCTGATGCCTCTGCTCGTGTCAAACAAACGAAAGGAGGCAATAAGATGAGAACGTATCTTTATTGTGAAGCTGGCTTTGTGGAAAAAGCTCAATGGCTTCCTAACAGCTGGGTAAATGTAGTATGCCCGAATAACGATGACTTTGAATTTCTAACTCAAACTCTCAACGTACCCGAATCATTTCTTAATGACATAGCCGATACGGACGAACGTCCGCGTACGGATACGGAAGGTAACTGGCTATTGACCATTCTTCGTATCCCTGTACAGATTGCGCAAAACAGCACTCTGCCTTTCAGCACCGTACCAATTGGTATCATCACCAACAATGAGATCATTGTGTCCGTCTGTTATCATAACACTGATCTATTACCGGATTTTATTGAACACACCCGCCGAAAAGGGATTGTTGTGCGCAACAAACTGGATCTGATTCTCCGGATCATCTATTCTTCTGCCGTGTGGTTCCTGAAGTATCTAAAGCAGATAAACATAGACATCAGCGCCGCAGAAAAGGAACTGGAGCGAAGCATCCGCAACGAGGACCTGCTCCGGCTGATGAGACTGCAGAAAACACTTGTCTACTTCAACACTTCCATCCGCGGAAATGAAGTAATGATAGGAAAGTTAAGAACTATCTTCCAGGATACGGATTATCTGGACACAGAACTTGTGGAGGATGTTATTATCGAATTGAAACAGGCACTTAACACGGTGAATATTTACAGTGATATTCTCACGGGAACAATGGATGCTTTTGCCTCTATTATCTCCAATAACGTGAATACGATCATGAAACGTATGACAAGTTTATCCATCGTCCTGATGCTCCCGACATTGATTGCCAGTTTCTATGGTATGAATGTGGATATTCATCTGGAAGAGGTACCCTTCGCTTTCTCTTTGATTGTACTCTTCTCCATTGGATTGTCAACTCTTGCATTTGTGATATTCCGGAAGATAAAATGGTTCTAATACAAAAAACAGCTCACCATCTGTGATCCTTTAGAGGACTCTAAGACGGTAAACTGTAAATTATACGTTTTTTATTCGATAGAGAATTAATTAAAAGAGAATGTTTAGAGAGAGAAATTAAAATATCTTATCCTTCTTTATTTGCTTTTCTTCCGCCCAACGGAATAGAAACTCCAACGAATCCGTTCACAGAGTTAGAGTTCTTACCTAAGAACATATAGTCAGTTCCGACAAACAGAGGACCTAATTTCAGACCCAGACCGAAAGATTTACCTGCTGACTGGATAGCTGAGTAGCTAAGTGCTACATTGAACCAGCTTTTCGGACGGTAGTTTGCAGAGAATGTTAATTCTGTAAGAGCATCAGGCTGTACAAAACGAGTTGTTGACAATACACCTACTGCTAATTTGTTATTGAAGAATCCATATTCTGCACCTAATACTAGGGTAGAAGCAAGACGAGATTTACGGGACTTGCTTGCTTCTTCCGTTCTAAGTTGCAACATTTCATAGTCAAGTACGTCACCGCCACTAACACGCTCCATATATCCATTAGCATCCGTCTGCAAATCCTTTATGTTATTTTCAATAGCAGTAATACTTCCAGGGATATTATTAGGATCAATACCTGATGTGTAGTCACTTCCCTTCATATCAATGCCTGCTGCTTTAGCATTAGCTATTTGAGTGCTACTTTTCGACCATGATATAAACCCCAAGTCCAAAATAGAAGCAGATACAGTCAGATTATCCATAATCTTGTAAGACGCTCCCAAGTCAATACCGAAGCCGTAACCTGCGATTCCCATGTCTTTGCTCTCAAATTCGAAATCACTAATATAATCCTGTCCATCTTCCTTTTTCAAATTCAATCCTTTGAAAGAACTTTCCAAATGAGCATCTACTGCCAGATTAGCATGGTAGCCCTCAATTTCACTTCTTAACTTCGTAATATCGTCAACACCCAAACTAGATAAATATGCTGGATCCTGTAATTGATTAATACGGGCATCACTAGGCAAATTAGCATTCATCGCAACTTTATTAAGTTTCAACTCCATGTTGCCAATACCCAATAAAGCTTTCACTCTAGCACCAACCGTCAAACGGTTATTAATCTGACGTGAAAGTCCTAAACCAACTTCAGTATAAGCATTGATATTCAATTGCTGACCACTAATATCATAGTTACTATTTCTCCAGTTTTCTTCAACTGTTTCCATCTCATTCAAGAAGGTAAACATATTCTTTGTCAGGTTAGCACCAATATCTGTACGAAGACCAATATTGAATGACCAGAAGTTTTTTCCTTTATACCATCCTGCAGAAAGAATTTCTGTACTGAAGTTTACATTCAGTTTATTATTATCTTTCAGACGATTCATGAAATCCGGTTTAGTGTAGAAATCATCGCCATCATCAATAATGTCAATGATATCCTGATAACCTAACGAAGTAGAACCAACCGTTGCATTGACAGCACCGATCACCGGAAGATTGAAGTAACCTTTAGTCGGTGTTAAAGCCGGATTCAGTTGTTGACGATAGTGAGTACCTTCCATGAAATAGGAAGTACGTAAAAACTGTGCATTTGCAGAAAGAGTGCAAACCAACATAATAAAAAATACCCCAATGAGCTTAGAAGACCATAATAGCTTGTTCGTTGCCATGATTTTAAACTTTTTAATTCTTATTATTGTTCGCAAAGATATAGCATTTCAATAACAAATAAAAGCACTAGGCAACACTTTTTTAGCCTAAACGGAACAATTTCACGGTTATCCGTAACAAAATCGTGCTTATTCTGCAAAAAAATGTAGAAAATATGTGCAAAATGAAATAAAGCGACCTTAGAAGTTCAAAGTCAACTGTCCATCTCCCAACAGGTTGAACGTCATGCGATGGTAAGGAGTAGTGCCACGTTCGGCAATGGCGGCACGATGTTTCTTAGTTGGATAACCTTTATTGTGGTCCCAATCATAATACGGAAATTCTTCGTGAAGGCGGTTCATATAATCGTCTCGATATGTTTTGGCTAAAATAGAAGCTGCTGCTATTGAAAGATATTTCCCGTCTCCTTTCACTACTGTAGTATGAGGAACACCGGGGTATTTAGTGAAACGATTACCGTCGATCAGTAAATGTTGGGGACGGGTGGACAACTGGTCCACTGCACGATGCATCGCCAGAAAAGAAGCCCGCAGGATATTTATTTCATCAATTTCTTCCGGTGACACAATGCCAACCGCCCAAGCAATCGCTTCTTTCTCTATTACCTCACGTAATGCATAACGTTGCTTTTCCGTCAGTTGTTTGGAATCATTCAACAGTTCATTCTTAAAATCCTTCGGAAGAATAACTGCAGCAGCATATACCGCTCCCGCCAAACACCCACGACCGGCCTCATCACATCCGGCCTCAATCAGATTCTCGTTCAAATAAGGTAATAACATATTTATTGCTTCTATTTTGACACAAAGGTAATTCAAATAAGAAAAAGGAGACTTGTTTTGTCTCCTTTTTCTTATTTCTCTTCTGCTTTTTTAGAATAAACTCCAAGCAACAGTAAGTCCTGCCATCACAATGGCGACCATACTCATAAGCTTTATCAAAATATTCAAGCTCGGACCGGAGGTATCTTTAAACGGATCACCTACTGTATCTCCTACTACGGTTGCTTTATGCACTTCACCGCCTTTTCCACCAAAGTTACCTTCTTCCACATATTTCTTTGCGTTATCCCATGCACCTCCGGCGTTAGCCATAAAGATAGCCAATACGAAACCACTGCTCAAGCCACCAATCAGCAGACCGAGTACGCCGGGAACACCAAAGATAAATCCTGTAAGAATCGGAGCAACAATAGCAATCAAGGAAGGAATAACCATCTCACGCTGCGCACCCTTTGTCGATATTTCAACACAACGTTCGTAATCCGGCTCGGCTTCTCCAGTCAGAATACCCTTTATGTCACGGAACTGGCGGCGCACTTCGTCAACCATGTGTCCTGCCGCACGCCCTACTGCATTCATTGTCAAACCACAAAACAGGAAAGCCATCATTGAACCGAGGAACATGCCCGAAAGTACTTTCGGATTCATCAAGTGTACTTCGTAATAATCCATGAAGTCGATAAAAGTGGCATTTGCTACGCTGATAGAACTTCCATCTGCAAAAGTCAGGTCCACATTACCAAGACGTGTCAGACCGATTCGGATTTCTTCAATATAAGAAGCCAGCAAAGCCAAACCTGTCAGTGCAGCGGAACCTATAGCAAAACCTTTTCCCGTGGCGGCAGTTGTGTTACCCAATGAATCGAGCGCATCAGTACGTTTGCGAACTTCAGCACCCAGGCCGGACATTTCCGCATTACCTCCCGCATTATCCGCAATCGGACCGTAAGCATCCGTTGCCAATGTGATACCTAAGGTAGAAAGCATACCAACAGCTGCAATACCGATGCCATACAGTCCCATACCGACATTGGCAAAATCACCTGCGGAAGCTAACAAATAGGAAGCTATGATACCGACAACCACTGCGATCACAGGAATAGCCGTTGAAAGCATACCCAAACCAATACCGGAAATAATAACGGTAGCAGGTCCAGTCTTACCGCTTTCACTTAGTTTTTGGGTAGGGCGATAGGATTGGGAAGTGTAATATTCCGTAGAACGTCCGATGACAATACCTACCAACAATCCGACTACTACGGCACAAGAAATCAAAATCCAGTTATCAAGCTGCAAGAACCACAGGATTAAGAATGTAGCTGCAACAATAAGCACGGAGCTAAGGTTCGTACCGAAAGCCAACGAACCGAGCAAATCTTTCATAGTTGCATTCTCTTTAGTACGGACAGCAAATATACCTATAATAGAAAGGATAATACCAACAGCTGCAATCAACATCGGAGCAATAACCGCCTTGAATTGCATCACTGTATCTGCCGAATGGATAAAAGCAGCAGCACCCAGTGCAGCTGTTGCCAGAATCGAGCCACAGTAAGATTCATATAAGTCGGCTCCCATACCGGCTACGTCACCGACATTGTCACCGACATTATCGGCAATGGTGGCAGGATTACGAGGGTCATCTTCCGGAATTCCGGCTTCTACTTTACCTACCAAGTCGGCTCCAACATCGGCTGCCTTCGTATAGATACCACCACCTACACGGGCAAAGAGTGCTTGCGTAGAAGCACCCATACCGAAAGTCAGCATGGTAGTAGTAATTACACAGAGTTTATGAGTAGGTGTCAGCGCATCAGCAGGAATCACTGCATTCAACAACAGATACCAGAAAGATATATCGAGCAATCCCAGACCAACTACAACTAATCCCATCACCGCGCCGCTTCGGAAAGCAATCCTCAACCCTGCATTCAGAGAAGTGCGGGCAGCATTAGCGGTACGAGCCGATGCATAAGTCGCCGTCTTCATCCCTAGAAATCCGGAAAGTCCGGAGAAAAATCCGCCTGTAAGAAAAGCAATGGGAACCCATGCATTCTGTACATGAAAGCCATAGGCCATAATTGAAAACAGAATAACCAACCCCAAGAATACCCAGCCTACTATTTTGTATTGCTGTTTCAGATAAGACATAGCTCCTTTGCGCACAGCAGCAGCTATCTTTATCATTTGGGGTGTACCTTCGCTCTCTTTCATCATTTGCTTATGAAAGTAACAAGCAAAGCAGAGGGCTAACACGGAAGCGACTGGAACCAGCCAGAAAAGAATGTTGTCCATAGGATCAATTTTTAAAGGGTTTACGAAGGCTAAAAGTATGGAAATCAAACGAAATAAGCAAGTAAAAAAAGAAAGAATTTATAAAGCTGAATCATTCTATCTTTTATACATCTCTTTAAACAAATGAACATGCTGTGGTTATTTACTTTATCCCTTATTTCTGCACTGGTTATGAACATTTCTATTTCACCACAGAGGACACCGAGTATACAGAGGAAAGAAATAATCTGTGGTGAAATGATTCATTTCTATGCCATTATAATTATCTTTGCGGCATTCTATGCCCACAAACTAACTAATACCTAATTAATTATTAAAAAACCATGAAGAAACTTTTCGTATTACTTATGGCATTGTTTACCCTGGCGCAAGTGGACGCCCAAGAAAAGAACGTTATCCGCATCGCAACGGACAACACTGACTTAATTCTCCAAGTAGCTCCTAACGGACGACTCTATCAGGCTTATCTGGGCGATAAGTTACTGAACGAGAAAGACATCAACAACTTTTCTCCTTACGTAAAAGGAGGAAGTGACGGTAGCGTATCCACCCGCGGATGGGAAGTATATCCGGGCTCCGGCGCCGAAGATTATTTTGAACCGGCTGTAGCCATCACGCACAATGACGGGAACCCGAGTACGATTCTCCGCTATATATCATCCGAGCAGAAGGCAGTGGCGGGCGGAACGGAAACGATCATTCAACTAAAAGACGATCAATACCCGGTGGAAGTCACACTGCATTACATCGCTTATCCGAAAGAAAACGTCATCAAGACGTGGAGTGAAATCAAACATGCTGAAAAGAAGCCTGTGACCTTATGGCGTTATGCTTCCACCATGCTTTATTTCTCCGGAAACGAATATTACCTGACAGAATTCAGCAGCGATTGGGCAAAAGAAGCACAAATGAGCACACAACCTCTGTTGTTCGGTAAAAAGGTGATCGACACCAAACTGGGAAGCCGTGCTGCCATGCACACCCACCCGTTCTTTGAGCTTGGTTTTGAACAACCGGCACAGGAAGGGCAGGGACGTGCCATGCTAGGTACTATCGGATGGACAGGAAACTTCCAGTTCACTTTCGAAGTGGACAACGTAGGTAACCTCCGTGTAATCCCCGCCATCAATCCTTATGCATCTGATTATGAACTGAAGCCGAATGAAGTGTTTACAACTCCTGAATTCATCTTTACTTTCAGCAACAACGGTACGGGCGAAGCCAGCCGCAACCTTCACGCATGGGCACGCAACTATCAGCTGAAAGACGGACAAGGCGACCGTATGACTTTATTAAACAACTGGGAAAATACTTACTTCAAATTCAATGAGGAACTGCTTGCCGAATTGATGAAAGAAGCTAAACATCTTGGTGTAGATATGTTCTTGTTGGATGACGGCTGGTTTGGCAACAAGCACCCACGCAACAGTGACAATGCCGGACTGGGTGACTGGGAAGTGATGAGATCCAAACTGCCGGGCGGTATTCCTGCCCTTGTACAGTCTGCCAAAAAAGCCGGAGTGAAATTTGGTATCTGGATTGAGCCCGAAATGGTCAACCCTAAAAGTGAGTTGTTCGAAAAGCATCCCGACTGGGCTATCCAGCTGCCTAACCGCGAAACATACTATTACCGTAACCAGCTGGTACTCGATCTTAGCAATCCGAAAGTACAGGACTTTGTATATGGCGTAGTGGATAAGATCCTGACAGAGAATCCGGAAGTGGCTTTCTTTAAATGGGACTGTAACTCTCCAATTACGAATGTTTATTCTCCATATTTAAAAAATAAACAGGGACAACTTTATATCGACCATGTACGTGGTATATACAATGTATTGAAACGTGTCAAAGACAAATATCCGAACGTGCCAATGATGCTCTGCTCCGGCGGTGGCGCCCGTTGCGACTACGAAGCTCTGAAATATTACACAGAATTCTGGTGCAGCGACAACACAGACCCGATAGAACGTCTGTTTATCCAGTGGGGATTCTCACAAATCTTCCCGGCAAAGGCCATGTGTGCACACGTAACCAGCTGGAACAAGAAGACAAGCGTGAAGTTCCGTACGGATGTGGCAAGTATGTGCAAACTGGGCTTTGACCTCGGACTGAAGGAACTGAATGCAGATGAACAGACTTATTGCCAGAATGCGGTTGCCAACTGGACGCGTCTGAAAAAAGTGATTCTGGACGGCGATCAATACAGACTGGTTTCTCCCTACGATGGCAACCACATGTCCCTCATGTATACCTCACCGGATAAGAACAAAGCTGTACTTTATACCTATGATATCCACCCACGTTTCGGTGAGAAACTGCTCCCGGTAAAACTTCAGGGACTGGATGTGAAGAAAATGTATAAGGTGAAAGAAATCAACCTGATGCCGAATTCCAAATCGAATCTGGCTGCCAATGAGAATACTTATTCAGGAGATTATCTGATGAAAGTGGGGATCAATGCTTTCACGACAAATCAGGCTTTCAGCCGCGTAATTGAGCTGACTGCCGAATAAAAAGAAATGAAGTAATCAATAAAAAAGGGGATTCGCTGTTATGAGCGTTTCCCCTTTCTTTTTACACACAATAATATTCAATTCATCTTCAATCGTAACAGCTGTTTCAATGGTTACAACTATTCCATTAGACGGGGAAGTCCCCTAAAAAAGTTGCAGCTACACCGTATTTTTTACGATATAGCTGCGATTAATGTTAAAGAGAGAGAATTTATATAATATAAGCATGGTCTCACGACCCTCCTGATATTCAATGAACATTTTGTTTCTTTACTTATTAGACGCACGAAAGTCCCAATCACTGCACTTGACTGCATCTTTTTTTAGTTAAAGAATAAAAAAGCCGCTACTCCGCAGGAATAGCAGCTCATATCTTTAAAACATCTTGCTGACACGTTCAATCCCTGCCACCAATGTGTCTATTTCCGATTTGGTATTGTACATGGCAAACGAAGCACGTACAGTTCCCTCTATGCCAAGACGTTGCATGAGAGGTTGTGCACAATGATGCCCCGTTCTCACGGCAATACCTAAACGATCCAGCAACGTGCCAAGATCGAAATGATGGATATCTCCCACCAGAAAGGAAATGACCGCTCCCCGTTCGGCTGCTTCACCGAATATACGCATATGGGGGATTTCTTTCAAGCGTTGCAAAGCGTAAGTTGTCAGTTCATGCTCATGGGCGGCTATCTGTTCAATGCCATGTCCGTTCACATAATCAAGGGCTTTTGCCAGTCCGGTAGTTCCAATATAGTCGGGCGTACCGGCTTCAAACTTGAAAGGAAGTTCATTAAAAGTGGTCTTCTCGAAAGAGACATGCTGAATCATCTCTCCTCCTCCCTGATAAGGTGGAAGGCGATCTAACCATTCTTCTTTTCCATAAAGCACTCCGACACCTGTCGGACCATATATCTTATGGGCGGAGAATACCAGAAAATCGGCATCCAACTCCTGTACATCTACTTTCATGTGAGGAATAGACTGTGCAGCATCTATCAGGCAAGGTACACCATGCGCATGAGCTGTTGCGATCATCTCCTTCACCGGATTCACTGTACCCAGTACGTTCGATACATGAACCACACTGACTATTTTCGTACGTTCGGAAAATAGTTTTTCATATTCATCCAGCAGAAGTTCACCTTTGTCGTTCATCGGAATCACTTTAATGGCAATTCCTTTGCGGGCAGCCAACAGTTGCCAGGGAACGATGTTACTATGATGTTCCATCACGGAAACAATCACTTCATCCCCTTCTTCCATAAACTCGTCGCCAAAGCTGGAAACAAGCAGGTTGATACTTTCTGTTGTTCCGCGTGTGAAGACAACTTCATTCGTGCTACGGGCATTGATGAACTGACGTACCGTTTCACGGGAAGCTTCATGCAGTTCCGTAGCTTGCTGGGAAAGATAATGTACGCCGCGATGCACATTGGCATTGACGGAATAATATTCATCCACCAACGCATCAACCACCAAACGGGGTTTCTGTGTCGTCGCACCGTTGTCGAAATAAACCAAAGGTTTACCGTAAACCGTACGGCTCAATATCGGAAAATCTTCACGTATCTTTTGAATATCCACGTTCATTATTTTTTAGTGGTTACTTACAAATAGCACAACCCTGACATCTATTCAACTCGCCACGGAAACGTTTCTCTACCAATAGATGCAAACGATCTTTCAGCGCTTCCAGACGGATGGTATCGATCACTTCGTTGACAAATGCGAACATCAGCAGCAGACGGGCTTCTTTCTCTGCAATACCACGCGAACGCATGTAGAATAATGCACCTTCATCCAACTGGCCTACTGTTGCTCCATGCGAACATTTCACATCATCCGCATAAATCTCCAATTGAGGTTGTGTATACATTCTTGCATCACGCGTAGCACACAGATTCCGGTTAGTCTGTTGGGAATTCGTATGTTGTGCATCGGGACGCACGAGTACCAATCCGGCAAACGCACCTACCGACTGGTCGTCGAGCACATACTTGAACAGCTCATTGCTGGTACAGTTCGGTACGGCATGGTCAATACTTGTATGATTGTCTACGTGCTGGTTCTTGTCGGCAATCGCCATACCACAAAGATTTATTTCGGCTCCTTCTCCTGCCAACAACACTTCGGTCGTGTTGCGGGTAGTACCATTATGCAAAGTCATTCCGTTGAGCAATACATTGCTGTTGGCCTCTTGCTTTACATACAGGTTACTGATACGAACTGTGCTTGTATGTGTTTCTTCCAGTTCATACATATCGAATACCGCATTCTCACCTGCAAACACTTCAATGACTTGTGTCGCCAGGAAGTTCACATTATCCATTGCATGGTCACAAATCAGCAAACGGGCTTGCGCGCCATCCTCCAGAATAATCAGTACGCGACGGTTCACCATAAAGTTAACATCTGCACGCAGGATATTTACCAACTGGATTGTTTTTTCCACCACCACGTTCTTCGGCACATAGAAGACAACGCCATCTTGTGCAAAAGCGGTATTGAAAGCAGTCACACCATCCTTGGAGGTATCTGCCAGTTGACCGTAATACTTCTTCACCAACTCCGGATGTTGCTCGGCCACTTCTTTCAGGCTGCCGAAAATCACACCTTCCGGCAGATTTCCTGTGGGAAGTGCTCTATTATAAAATGTGTCATTTACCACAAAATACAAGGAGGTACTCATATTCGGCACATCACACTTAAACACCTCATACGGATTGACCGGAATAGCCAAACGATTCAAGTTCAAACCGAAATCCGGTTCAAAGTACTTGCTCACATCCGTATATTTGTACTTCTCCATCTTACGGGTCGGAAATCCGAGTCGCTCAAAATCGGCAAATGCTGATGCACGAGGCGCATTCAGCACTTCGGCACTATGCTTGCAGATCATCGCTTCCGTCTGTGAGAAAAGTTCTATATATTGTTGTTCAACCATCATAGCTTATATTTTTTTATTTACAGGCACGGATTACACGGATTTCACAGTTTAAAATACATGAGCAAAACCGCGTTATCCGTGTAATCCGTGCCTAAAATTATTCTCCTACTTCTTTCTTGATCCAATCATATCCTTTTTCTTCCAATTCCAGAGCAAGTTCCGGTCCGGCAGTTTTTACGATACGACCTTTATAAAGGACATGCACAATATCAGGCTTGATATAATCGAGCAAACGTTGGTAGTGGGTAATAACGATTGTACTTGTTTCAGGAGTTTTCAGCTTGTTCACCCCTTCCGCAACAATACGGAGTGCATCAATATCCAAACCGGAATCTGTCTCATCGAGGATGCTCAAACGCGGTTCCAGCATAGCCATCTGGAAAATCTCGTTCCGTTTCTTCTCACCACCGGAAAAGCCTTCATTCACCGAACGATTAGCCAGTTTATTATCCAACTCCACCACCGCACGTTTCTCACGCATCAGCTTCAGGAACTCACTGGCGGTCAGTGCAGGCAGACCTTTATATTTGCGTTGCTCATTCACAGCAGCACGCATAAAGTTCACCATGCTCACACCCGGAATTTCTACGGGATACTGGAAACTAAGGAAGATTCCTTCATGGCTACGATCTTCGGGGCTCAACTCCAATAGATCCTTTCCATAAAAAGTGACCGAACCTTTTGTTACCTCAAAAGCCGGATTACCCACCAATACGGAGGAAAGCGTACTTTTACCGGAACCATTCGGTCCCATAATAGCGTGCACCTCACCGGGATTCACCGTCAGGTTAATACCTTTCAATATCTCTTTGCCATTAATACTGGCATGCAGGTCTTTTATTTCTAACATGATTATATTTACTATTTTTTCATTTACTATTTACTATTAAAAACCTATACTACCGACAATTTACCTCCAATAAGCACACAGCCAAATAGTAAATCGTAAATTGTCAAATAGTAAATCACCCCACGCTTCCTTCCAATGAGATGGTAAGCAGCTTCTGTGCTTCTACCGCAAACTCCATCGGAAGTTTATTCAACACTTCCTTTGCATATCCGTTCACAATAAGTCCGATAGCATCTTCTGTCGGAATACCGCGCTGGTTGCAATAGAATATCTGGTCTTCACTGATCTTGCTCGTCGTAGCTTCATGCTCTACCACTGCCGTCTCATTGTGAATATCCATATACGGGAAGGTATGTGCACCACACTTATCTCCCAGCAACAGAGAGTCACACTGGCTATAATTACGGGCATTATCCGCTTTCTCGGCCACGCGTACCAACCCACGATAGGAGTTCTCACTATGTCCGGCAGAAATACCTTTACTTACAATCGTACTACGGGTGTTCTTACCCAGATGAATCATCTTCGTTCCGGTATCTGCCTGCTGATAGTTATTCGTTACAGCTACGGAATAGAATTCAGCAGTCGAGTTATCGCCCGTCAGGATACAGGAAGGATATTTCCAGGTGATTGCCGAACCGGTTTCCACTTGTGTCCAGGATAATTTACTGTCCACTCCTTTACAGTTACCGCGTTTGGTCACAAAGTTGTATACACCGCCCTTGCCTTCCGCATCTCCCGGATACCAGTTCTGAACGGTACTGTATTTTACCTCTGCACGGTCGTGCACAATGATCTCAACGATAGCGGCATGCAACTGATTTTCATCCCGCATCGGAGCCGTACATCCTTCCAGATAAGAAACATACGAATCATCATCCGCTACAATCAGCGTACGCTCAAACTGTCCCGTATTACGGGCATTGATACGGAAATAAGTGGAAAGCTCCATCGGGCAACGCACTCCTTTCGGAATATACACGAAAGAGCCGTCAGAGAACACTGCGGAATTCAACGCTGCAAAGAAATTGTCCCGATAACCTACTACCGAGCCCATATATTTCTTCACCAGATCCGGATGCTCCCGCACGGCTTCACTGAACGAACAGAATATAATTCCTTTCTCCATCAGCGTTTCCTTGAAGGTAGTCTTTACGGAAACAGAATCCATAACGGCATCCACTGCCATTCCACTAAGAGCCATTTGCTCTTCCAAAGGAATTCCCAGTTTATTAAACGTCTTTATCAGTTCAGGATCGACTTCCTCCATGCTCTTCGGTCCTTCTTTCTTCTTTGTCGGATCGGCATAATAAGAAATTGCCTGATAATCAATTTCAGGGATACGGAGATGTGCCCAGGTAGGCATTTCCAGCGTCAGCCAATGGCGATACGCTTTCAGTCGAAACTCCAGCAACCACTCCGGTTCGTCCTTTTTCGATGAAATCAGACGAATGACATCTTCATTAAGTCCACGCTCAATGATGTCCGTATGCACCTCTGTGGTGAAACCGTATTTATATTTCTCCTCCGCAAATTTCCGGACAAACTCATTATCAGTCTTCTTTTCAAGTTCGTCTTTCTGATTGGGTTTCATTTTATTGGGTTCTTGTTGCATCTTTATCTTTATTCTCTAATATATATTGTTGCGTCATATTCTTCGCAGCAGGGAAAAAGATCCCCGCAAACGTTTCCATCGGATAATATAACAAAGATTCTTCCTTTTTTGTTGCACTAATTAACTTATTATCGCTGTCCACAAACTCTATCGCACCAATCACTACACTCGTTAACAACAGAAACTTAAGTGCTCCCAGCCCACTTCCTAACCAGCGGTTCAGCCAGTTCAGCGAAATAGCCTGCATTGCTTTTGTCAATAGCGAGGCAATTAATACAAAGATCAATGGTACGGCAATCCAGATCATGATAAAAGCCAACACTTGCGCAACTGTCATTGAATCCGTCACCGTCGGGCAAAGCTTTTCCGCCAAAGAGGCATACAAAGCTTTCGCTGCCAACAGACCGACTATCAATCCCAAAATAGAAGCCAACTGACGAATGAAGCCTTTTACAAAACCTACAATCGCTCCGGCGCCTATTACAATAAGGATAATTATATCAATCGTTGCCACATTCTTCTATTCTATGATATAATTCAGGCACGGATTTCACGGATTTATTAAAGAACCGTGAAATCCGCGTAATCCGTGCCTGATATTGATTCAGCACTGCCTATTACAGTGTCTGTTTCACTTCTATTTCTTCGAATGTCTCGATCATATCGCCTACCTTCATGTCGTTGCAGTTCACCAGACTGATACCACACTCGAAGTTTGTACCTACTTCCTTCACATCGTCCTTGAAACGTTTCAATGCGTTGATGTTTCCGGTAAAGATTACGATACCATCGCGGATCAAACGAGCCTTGTCGCTGCGTTTCACCTTTCCGGTCTTCACCATTGCTCCGGCTACAAGACCGACTTTCGTAATATTGAATACTTCGCGGATTTCGATGGTTGCAGTAATCTGTTCCTTTACTTCCGGAGCCAACATACCTTCCATAGCAGCCTTTACCTCTTCGATTGCATCGTAGATGACAGAATACTTACGGATGTCAACGCCCTCTTGGTCGGCCATCTTACCGGCAGCACCCGAAGGACGTACCTGGAATCCGACAATAATCGCATCCGAAGCAGCAGCCAGAGAAACATCAGATTCAGAAATTGCTCCCACACCCTTATGGATAACATTTACCTGAATTTGTTCCGTAGACAACTTAATCAACGAATCGCTCAACGCTTCCACAGAACCATCCACGTCACCCTTAACGATGATGTTCAATTCCTGGAAGTTACCCAAAGCAATACGACGACCCAACTCATCCAATGTAAGGATCTTCTGCGTACGCAAACCTTGTTCACGAGCCAGCTGCTCACGTTTATTAGTGATTTCACGAGCTTCCTGATCGCTTTCGACTACATGGAATGTATCACCTGCAGCAGGAGCACCATTCAATCCCAGGATCAATGCCGGTTCGGAAGGTCCTGCTTCCTTGACGCGTTGGTTACGTTCGTTGAACATAGCCTTCACACGTCCATAGCTGGTTCCCGCCAATACGATGTCTCCCACTTTCAGAGTACCGTTAGATACCAATACAGTAGCTACATATCCACGTCCCTTATCCAGTGAAGATTCGATGATGGACCCCGTAGCATTACGGTTCGGATTTGCCTTCAGGTCGAGCATTTCTGCTTCGAGCAATACTTTTTCCAGCAAGTCTTCCACACCCATACCTTTCTTGGCAGAGATATCTTGTGACTGATATTTACCACCCCATTCTTCAACAAGGTAATTCATCGCAGCCAGTTCTTCTTTAATCTTATCCGGATTTGCAGTCGGTTTATCGACCTTATTGATTGCAAATACAATAGGTACACCGGCAGCCATCGCGTGATTGATCGCTTCTTTCGTTTGTGGCATCACGTTATCATCGGCAGCCACAATAATGATAGCAATATCCGTTACTTTGGCACCACGAGCACGCATAGCGGTAAACGCTTCGTGACCCGGAGTATCGAGGAATGTAATACGACGACCGTCTTCCAGTTGCACGTTATAAGCACCGATATGCTGGGTAATACCTCCAGCCTCACCGGCAATTACATTCGCCTTACGGATATAGTCGAGCAAAGAAGTCTTACCGTGGTCAACGTGTCCCATCACCGTTACAATCGGAGCACGCGGTTGCAAATCTTCCGGAGCATCTTCTTCTTCAACAATAGCTTGTGCCACTTCCGCACTTACATATTCAGTCTTGAATCCGAATTCTTCAGCCACCAGATTGATGGTTTCCGCATCCAAACGCTGGTTGATGGAAACCATGATACCAATACTCATACAAGTAGCGATAACCTGATTAACCGAAACATCCATCATCGTTGCCAATTCGTTAGCCGTAACGAACTCGGTCAACTTCAATACCTTGCTGTCTGCCATTTCCTGATCTTCCAGTTCCTGCATACGGTTGGAAGCCATTTCACGTTTCTCTTTACGGTATTTGGACGTTTTATTCTTACCTTTGGTTGTCAGACGTGCAAGGGTTTCTTTTACCTGTTTTGCTACGTCTTCCTCGCTCACTTCCTGTTTGATAACCGGCTTCTTGAAGCGATCTTTATTGTTGTTATTTCTTCTGTTGTTATTTCCCTGTCCGTTGGCCTGACCGCCCTGACCGTTACCATTGCCGCCTTTACCCTGTACATTAGGTCTTGGAGCAGCAAAGTTGGAAGTTGCAACATTGTTAACGTCCACCTTCTCTTTATTGATACGGTTACGTTTCTTCTTGTTAGCAGCCGCTTCCGCACTGTCCTTAGGTCCGCTCTTCGCCAATTTAGAATCATCCTTACGGATTTCCTTGATGATAGCTTCCTTCATCAACTTCTTCTGATCCTGACGGATTTTTTCCTTTTCTTCACGTTCGCGACGTTTCTCTTCCTTCGATTTCTTCTTGGGACGAGTAGACTGATTCAATGCAGCCAAGTCGATCTGACCGATCACATTAATCTTTGCGCCTAATTCCGGTTGACGGATTTTGAAAACACCATCATCCTCCGGAGCCTTTTCCGCTACCGGGGTTACTTCAGCCTGTGCAGTTTCCACCTTTTCTTCTTCTTTATGTTCTTCCGCCTTCACAGGTGCAGCTACTACTACCTTCGGCTCTTCTTTTTTCACTTCTTCTACTACTTTTTCAACTTCTACCGGCTTCGTCTCCACTACAGGTTCCGGCACTACTACGGGTTCAACCACCACTGGAGTAGGCTCTACTACAGAAACAGGAGGTGTCACCACCTCTTCCTTCTTCACCTCGGGTTCTCTCTTCTCGGGCTCCTTTTTCACTTCGGGTTTAACGACAGGCCGTTCCACAACCGGTTCTTCCTGTTTCTGTTCCGGTTCTTTCTCTACCTTTTCAGGTTTACGACCGTTCAATTTATCCAAATCTATTTTTCCGACAGGTTTAAACTTCGGACGTGCATCCTCAGGTACGACTGTCTTAATCACATCTTCCGACTTCGGTTTTTCGGGCTGCTTTTCGAAGCCCTCAATCGATACCGATGCCTTATTACGTTCCTTATTCTGACGTTCCTGTATGAAACGCTCCGATTCAAGTCTAAGGTTCTTATCTGTACTAAACTCCTTTACGAGTATAGCATATTGCTCCTCGCTAATTTTAGTATTAGGATTAGCCTCAACGGTATGCCCTTTCTTTTGCAGGAACTCAACTACCGTCGCGATTCCTACGTTCAAATCTCTTGTAACTTTGTTTAACCTTATCGTCATATTTTAAAATTAATGAATAAATGGAGCTTGTTTAATTGAAAATTGAGAATTAAGAAATAAAAGTCTGCTGCATTATATTGTATCGCAACTTTTAATCTTTAATTTCATCTTTATTTTCAATTGAAGGATCTTCTTCTTCAAACTCCGATTTCAAAATGCGTATTACCTCGTCCACTGTCTCTTCTTCCAAGTCCGTCTTTTCAATCAACATCTCACGAGGAGCATTCAACACAGCCTTCGCTGTATCGATGCCGATAGCTTTGATAGCGTCGATCACCCATCCGTCGATTTCGTCTCTAAACTCGTCGAGATAGATATCTTCGTCAGCTACATTCTCATCCAACTCACGGAACACGTCGATAGTGTACTCAGTTAACATACTGGCCAGTTTGATATTCAAACCGCCTTTACCGATAGCCAGCGAAACTTCTTCCGGTTTGAGGAATACCTCTGCTTTCTTCTCTTCCTCGTTCAGACGAATAGAAGAAATCTTAGCCGGGCTTAAAGCGCGCTGTATAAACAATGAGATGTTCGATGTATAATTGATTACGTCGATGTTCTCATTGCGAAGTTCACGAACAATGCCATGAATACGACTTCCCTTTACACCTACACAGGCTCCTACAGGGTCGATTCTGTCATCGTAAGATTCCACCGCGATCTTGGCACGTTCGCCGGGGATACGGGCAATCTTCTTGATGGTAATCAAACCATCATTAATTTCGGGTACTTCCATCTCGAACAGGCGTTGCAGGAAAACGGGAGAAGTACGTGACAAGATAATCTTAGGATTATTATTCTTGTTATCCACGCGGGCAACTACTGCACGAGCCGTTTCACCTTTACGATAAAAGTCGCTCGGGATTTGTTCGGTCTTAGGTAACAGCAATTCGTTTCCTTCATCGTCTAAAAGCAACATCTCTTTTTTCCAGATCTGATATACTTCTGCATTGATGATAGTACCTACCTTATCTATATATTTATTATAAATACTGTCTTTTTCGAGTTCCAGAATCTTGGAAGCCAGTGTCTGGCGAAGATTCAGGATCGCACGACGTCCGAACTTGGCAAAGATAACCTCGTCAGTCACCTCTTCACCTTCTTCGTAAGAAGCATCAATTTTCTGTGCTTCGCTCAACGAAATCTGCATATTCGGGTTAGTCAAATCTTCATCGGCCACAACTTCACGGTTACGCCATATCTCGAAGTCACCCTTGTCCGGGTTCACGATTACGTCGTAATTTTCATCGGTGCCAAACATTTTCGCGATTACGCTACGGAACGACTCTTCGAGTACGCTAACCATCGTCGTTCTATCGATATTCTTCAGTTCCTTAAATTCCGAAAATGTATCAATCAAGCTGATTGTTTCTTCTTTTTTGGCCATAACTATTTAAAGCTAATTAAGTATTTAGTATATTTTATTTGCTCATAAGTGAAGGTTTCGTCCTCTTCTACCAATTTCGGGCGCTTTGATCCTTCGGTTTTTACTTTCTTTTGTACGCCTACCGTAAACTTCTCTTCATCGGCATCTTTCAGTATACCGGCCAGCTTCCGTCCGTCTCCGGTCAGCACTTCCACCTCTTGTCCGATGTGGATATAATACTGTTGCAGAACTTTAAAGGGTTGTCCGATCCCAGCCGACCCTACTTCCAGTTCATAATCTTCCTCTTCGCGGTTCAGTTTCGACTCTATGAAGCGGCTAAGCTCCACGCAATCTTCAATCCAAACACCTTCTGCATGGTCTATTTCAACCACAATCTTGTCATCCGGGCTCACGGTTACCTCTACTAAAAAGTAGTCTTTTCCTTCCAGCCACTCTTCTACAATCTGACAAACAGTTTTCTTTTCTATCATTTATTAGCTATATAAGAACAAAAAAAGGAGCTTAATTGCCCCTCCACCTTTCATCCGTTTTCGGTTGCAAAGATATAAATAATCTGTTCGACTACAAAACATTAAAGAAAAAAAGTATGAATTAACAGTGCTATATTCGTATCTTTACGCCGTAATTCAAAAAATAACGACTATGGCACATCGTCTCAACACAAATAAACAGTTTATGGTAGGTAACGGAATTCTTGCTTTTGCCGTCATTTTTGTCGTGGTTATTTTTGTCTATATGAGCATGCGGCTACAACGGGAAAAGCAGGAAGAACGTCATTTCATCGAAAGCTATACGATCAGTCTGGTAAAAGGTTTTGCCGGAGATTCTATCTCTTTATTTGTCAACGACAGTCTGATCTCCAACAAAACCATGTCGGAAGAACCTTACACTGTAGAAATAGGACGTTTTGCCGAACAGAGCGCCTTGTTGATTGTAGATAATAACACAGAATTAGTGTCTACGTTTGATCTTAGTGAAAAAGGAGGAACTTATCAGTTCGAAAAAGAATCAGACGGGATTAAACAATTAGCCAAGTAATAAAGGTATTAACTAAGTCTGTGCCACCATATTGGCACAACCATGCCATCGCATTGTCACGACTGTGCCAGCGTGTTGACACAAGTGTGCCAACACGATAGCACTATCCTGGCAATAAAGTATTCTAAATCTCCGTACGATACTTTCTCAATTCCCCCCGCAAAGCCAATGCTTTTCCTTCTGTAAATTGATTGAGCAATACCCAAAATCGTTCGCTATGATTCATCTCGCGAGTATGACATAATTCGTGCAGCAACACGTAGTCTATCAAATGAGAAGGTAACAGAACCAGGTAATAGGACAAATTAATATCCTTTCGAGCCGAGCAACTGCCCCATCTGCCCTGACTGGAGTTTATTTTCACACTCGAATAAGGAAGTCCGCATTGCTTGGACAAGGAAGCCAAACGTGAAGGAAGGATACTTTTCGCATTCCGCCTCAACGATTCTTCAATCACCTTATGCAACCAGCTTTGCAGTTTCTCGTCCGTAAAATCCGCATGAGGCGGACAAACAATTTCCATAACCCCCAACCGGGAATTAGCCAGAAACTGATCCTTTTCACCGGACACCAAGGACAACTTAAAGTGTTCCGCATCAATTTTATAGTCCAAATCAATCAATGGCCGGGCTAATTTTTGACGGGAGGCCAGAAGTTTACCACGCAGATTCTCGATTGCCTGCTTCACTTCTTTCAATGTAGTGCCGGGAGGAACTGAAACATAAACAGCATCACTCTTTGTACGAAACACAAGACTCCTCGCACGTGAATTGACACGCACTATCAGACGTCCTAATTCGTCATCTTCTACGATCTTATCCATTATAATCCTCCTATCAACAGCCACAAAAGTAATAAAAAAGAAGATTCCAATGAAAAACTTCGCGGAAGATGCAACTTTATATCAGTTTCTTCCGTCTAACTGTCATATCAATCATAGAAAAACATAATTATGAAAACAAGTTTATTGCTCGTATTAGTCACCGGATTGTCTCTAGTACTTACTGCCGGCTCTTGCTTGCAGGGAAAACACGTAGTAGGCAGCAAAAACTACATCTCCCAAGAAGTAAAAGCCGATCATTTCAATGAAATCAAACTATTGGGAAGTGCCAATATCAGTTATCACCAAGACACACGCAGTCACGTGGAGATACATGGTTCCGACAACATTATACCACTTGTAGAAACGTATGTAGACGGTAATACATTAATGATAAAATTCAAGAAGAATGTCAGTATATGGAAAGGAAAACTGGAAATAAAAGTTTTTGCTCCGGAACTGAATAAGCTGTCAATCAACGGATCGGGAAATATAAAATTAATCAATGGAATACAAACCTCTAAAGATATCGAGTTCCATATAAATGGTTCGGGGAACATTCAGGGAGAAGGGCTTAATTGCCGAAGAATGGCTGTTTCAATTAACGGATCGGGAGATGTTAGACTGCAACAAATAGAGAGCCAGGAATGTCAGGCAGGAATTTCAGGTTCGGGTAATATTAATCTTAAAGGTAAAGCCATTCAAGCAAAATATGCTATTGCCGGATCGGGAAACATTCAGGCCGCAGATTTAGAAGCAGAGAATACGGATGCAAGTATCAGTGGATCCGGAAACATCAGTTGTTATGCAAGTCAAAAACTGGTTGCCCGCGTGAAAGGAAGTGGCGATATTGCTTATAAAGGCAATCCACAAGAAGTGGATGCTCCACGGAAAAACATACGGCAGATCAAATAAAGACAATTTGAACAAATACAGTCTAAAAGCATAAAAGGGCTACTGCATCACGCGGTAGCCCATTTATTTAGTTAGTTTCATTATAAAAATTTGAGAGAATTGAAAACTTCACAGTTTCGCCTTCGTTGTTGTTTTAATTAAGCACACTAACTATATTATATGTTTAAAGCAAATGAAAATGTCTATTCGTTTATAACTTGCACCTTATGGTTGATCTTCGCCAGGCTATCAGCCAGAACCTGTTCCGCTTTCACATCATTTGAGATAGCGACCGATGGTGCTGTTACTTGTTTACCAATGGTATCCGTTGCCAATACACTTCCGTCATCTCCGGAGAAAGAATGTTGTGCCACATTCCCCAAAGAAAGGATGATTGCAATCACGGCAGCGGCTTTGAATAGAGGAATAAAACGACCGATCAGTGTCAAGCGTTTCGCTTTTACGACCGTAGGCTCCACCTCTGCCAGAATACGTGTATCAAAGTCTTCGCCCAGTCCTACTTCCTGCTGAACCTGTTGATAAACAAACAGGTTTTTATAGCGAAGCAAATGAGCCGGAACTTCCTCCTTTGCGAAGAAGTCGCGCAATGTTGCTTCCTCCTCAACGGAAGTTTCGCATTGCCAGTATCGCTCCAGAAGCTGTTCTATATCCTTATAATCCATATTCGTCAATTTTTAAATACCTTTGTTTTACTTTTTGTCTGGCTCTGAAGAGGTTCACTTTCACTTGTTCCTCTGTCAGATTCAGCAACCCTGCAATTTTCTTATAGCTTTCACCTTCAATGTCCCTCAGTTGCATGATAAGCCGCTGTTTTTCGGGAAGTTCGTTTACCAGTCTATTAATAATGTTCATTCTTTCATCATGAATCATCTGGTCATACGGACTGTTTGCATCAGGTTCTTCCTCCATTTCGGGGGTGAGTTCCACGTTTTGAGCTTCTTTCTTTTGACTTCGATCTATCGCCAGATTCTTTGCCACTGTCAGGCAATAGGCTTCGACCGATTCAAATTGAGACCACTCATCACGCTTATTCCACACTCTTATCATGGTGTCCTGAACGACATCCTCGGCTTCGGCCCTATCCAGGGTGATTCTGAGAGCCAATCGAAAGAGTTTATCCTTCAACGGCAAAATATCGTTTCGGAAGCTGATTTCTTGCATCTCTATAATAATGACGGGCTAGGATATGAAAAGTTACAGTCGCCCACTACTT
Source organism: Bacteroides celer (assembly GCF_002632415.2). Classification (NCBI taxonomy): domain Bacteria; kingdom Pseudomonadati; phylum Bacteroidota; class Bacteroidia; order Bacteroidales; family Bacteroidaceae; genus Bacteroides; species Bacteroides celer. The sequence continues at coordinate 5,620,268 of NZ_CP178209.1, forward strand.
TTTTTTGAATTATTTTTTTATTCTTGTTCCACCAGAGTTATTAATCGCTGATGCTAAGGTGATTACCACTTCAGATACTCCTGCATTTATTGCTTCAAAAGAATTCTCCAACTTGGGAATCATACCTCCCTGAATAACGCCATCAGCTACATATTGTTCAAATTCGGCACGGGTGATTTGGGGAATCACACTGTCGTCATCATTCTCGTCACGCAACACGCCTTTCTTCTCAAAACAATATACCAATGTCACATCAAACAGGGCCGACAACGCTTTCGCCGTTTCTCCGGCAATGGTATCTGCATTCGTGTTCAGCATATTGCCGTGTCCGTCATGCGTCAATGGAGCCATTACCGGAACCACTCCCTTATGTATCAAATCGGATAACAAAGTAGCGTCCACCTTTTCCACATCACCCACAAAACCGTAGTCTACCTCTTTCACCGGACGTTTCACCGAACGGATCACGTTCATATCCGCCCCGGTCAATCCGAGTGCATTGACTCCGCGTGCTTGCAGACCTGCCACAATATTTTTATTCACTAATCCGCCGTATACCATCGTTACGACCTTCAAAGTTTCGGCATCGGTAATCCGACGACCATTTACCATTTTGCTTTCAATACCCAGTTGCGCGGCAATCTTTGTAGCCGAACGACCACCACCGTGAACCAATACTTTATGTCCGGCGATAGCGGCAAAGTCATTTAACAACTGACGAAGGGTGGCTTCCTCTTCTACGATTTTGCCACCCACCTTAATAACTGTTAGTTTTTCTCTCATTTCTTGATTTCTAATAAGTTCACCGAATGGAGAATCCGGCTCCGGCACCTTGCCGGTTATTCCAAATAAGTATATCCGTAAAGCCCTGAACGATAGTTGGAAAGGAATTCTTTTCCTTCTTCCAAAGAGATCTTTCCTTCTTTCACCGACTTCGTCACCCAGGTTTCGAGTGTACGTACCAGCTTCTTCGGATTGTACTGTACATAGTCCAACACCTCCGCTACCGTTTCTCCATCAATAATCTGTTCGATATTATATCCTTTCTCGTTCACCGAAACATGCACGGCATTCGTATCACCGAACAAATTGTGCATATCTCCCAGAATCTCCTGATAAGCACCGACCAGGAACACAGCTACATAGTAGGGCTCCGTTTTTTTCAGTGTATGTACGGGCAGATAATGGGAAACGTTACGGGTAGAAATAAAATTAGCAATTTTACCGTCCGAATCACAGGTAATATCCTGCAAAGTAGCCGAACGTTCCGGTTTCTCATCCAGTCGCTGGATAGGCATGATCGGGAATATCTGGTCGATCGCCCAAGAGTCGGGAAGCGACTGAAAGAGCGAGAAGTTACAGAAATATTTATCGGCAAGCAATTTAGACAGTCCGCGGAATTCATCGGGCGCGTGCTTCAAACCACCGGCAATCTGATTAATCTCACGCGTAATAGACCAATACAGACGCTCAATTTGTGCACGGGTTTTCAGATCTACGATTCCATGACTGAACAAGTCCAGCGCTTCCTCCCTGATCTGCTGCGCATCATGCCATGCTTCCAACATCTTGTTCTGATTCAGTGTATCCCAGATACCATACAGTTCCTGCACCAGTTCATGAGCATCCGGAGCAATCTCTTCCTCGTCATCCCATTCGGGCAAGGTAGCAGTTTCAAGTACCTCAAAGATAAGAACGGAATGATGTGCCGTCAGTGCACGTCCACTCTCCGTTATGATATTCGGGTGTGGGATGCCATTTTTATCGCTCACGTCCACCAGAGTAGAAATAGAGTCGTTTACATATTCCTGAATGGAATAATTCACGCTACCTTCACTATTAGACGAACGGGTTCCGTCATAATCCACTCCCAGTCCACCACCAATATCGACAAATTCGACGTTGAATCCCATCGAATGCAGCTGCACATAGAATTGTGAAGCCTCACGCAAAGCCGTTTTGATACGACGTATCTTTGTCACTTGACTGCCGATATGGAAATGAATCAGTTTCAGACAATCCTTCAACCCTTTGCTATCCAGAAAGTCGAGCGCTTCGAGAAGTTCACTGGAAGTCAAACCGAATTTGCTGGCATCCCCTCCCGACTCTTCCCACTTTCCGCTCCCGGAAGAAGCGAGTTTGATACGTATGCCGATGTTAGGCTGCACATTCAGCTGTTTTGCCATCTTTGCAATCAGCTTCAGTTCGTTCATCTTCTCTACAACGAGGAAAATACGTTTACCCATTTTCTGGGCAAGCAAAGCCAGTTCAATATAGCTTTCGTCTTTATATCCGTTACATACAATTAATGAGTCAGAATCCGTATTGACAGCAATCACCGCATGGAGTTCCGGTTTGGAACCGGCTTCCAGTCCGAGATTGAACTTCTTTCCATGGCTGATAATCTCTTCCACCACGGGGCGCATCTGGTTGACTTTAATCGGATAGATAATAAAGTTCTCGGCTTTATAACCATACTCCTCGGCTGCCTGTTTAAAGCAGGACGACATCTTCTCAATACGGTTGTCCAAAATATCCGGAAAACGCACCAGCATGGGAGCTGCCACATCACGCAATTGTAACTCATCGACCAGTTCTTTCAAATCGACAGACACCCCGTCTCTACGAGGTGTAACAACAACATGACCCTTGTCATTAATACCAAAGTACGAGGTGCCCCAACCTGTGATGTTGTAGAGTTCCTCAGAATCTTCAATACGCCACTTTCTCATTTTCTGTTATTCAGTGTTTTTAGTAAATAATTGGACGGCAAAAATACGGATTAATCTACATGTTGGCAATTAATTAGACATTAAATCTTTCAAACGGTCCAGATAACCACTATTTCCGTTACGGGCGTCATAGCGATGTGCCAGCTCCTCTGCCTGTTGATAGAAATAATTGCGAAGTTCGTTTACCTGATAAATTCCATCCGGACGATAAAGAGGAAACTCTTCCGGCAAAGACAACGAGACTTCCGGACGAGTTTCATACTTCAAAGCCTCTACCATATCACAGGAGAAACGATAACTCTTCAACGTATTCGTACGCAAACTCCAACCGATACACCGTTCGACATATTCCCAAGCCCTTTCCGGCTTCGTCATCATATAATAGGCAATAAACAATCCCAGATAGAGCAAAAGATATTCATCCTTCTCCCTTCCTACCAACGCTTCTTCGGCACGTGCACACATATCAGCGGCAATTTCCGGTTTACCTGCTTTCTGCGCATAATAAGAAAGTTTCAAGTAGGCCCGCAGATTAGCCTCATAACAAGTGACCTGCTTATTAATCAACGGTTGCGCGCGGCTGTAAGCCTCATCAAACTGTCCTGTTTCCAGATAATAATCCAGCATAAAGTTCAATTCACAAGCCTCACACGACTGATCGTCTATCTTCTCATTCAACATTTTATCAATGTATTCTTTCGCCTTGTCATACTGCCGCATCCAGACACATTCCACAGACCAGCGGTGATAATAGCTCCGCAAAGAATATCCGTTCCGGAGGATACGTTTTTTATAATCCTCCCCGACTGCCTGCACCTGTTCCATCGGAATCTCCGGAAGATCGAACGTACAAGCCCATATCCACTTATATTTCCACAACAAGTCATCTTCCTTGATCACATCCTTGTGATTCTCGTAATCATCCAGAATTTTAGAGAACACGGTAATCTCCTCAGCATCCGCCGAGAGAAGATTCAGTTCATAAATAAGATCCAGTCTCATCTCCGTAGCCCATTCCACATCCTCGTTCTCATCAGCGATACGGATGGCTTCTTTCAACAGATTGGCTTTTTCGCGGGGATGCAGGTTCTTATTCTGTGTCTGCAACAGCAATTTTTGTATTTCAAGTGTGTATCTCATTCTCTTTCTTTAATTCAGGAAATTTATAAAATCATTCATTTTCGAAGTCATCAGTTCACTTAGCGAATGGTTGAAAAGCTCCATTTCTTCGCTGTTTACCGGATATTTACCTTGCAGAAGCGACTGTACATACAATATATGCACCACATGCCGAAACAGTTTATTGTCTCCTTGTATTTGCAATAAGGTCTGCACCATTTCATTATCCGCATTGAAAGTGAGTGTCGGCGGAATCAGCTTTGCAGTATTCACAGCCCCCAACACAGCCGCCAACGGGTTATTAGCACTTTTAGCGGCATTCTCCTTTTCCTCCGCCACAAAAATAACCGGAATATCTACCGGAGTAAAATGCTTCAGACGACAGATACAGCCAAACCGTTTCAACAGTTCGTTCGCTTTCACCTCAAAAGCCTGAGATTCCTGGTTCGCCTCCACTTCACCAAACTGCTCCAGCAACCGTGAAGGAGATATTTCATCCAAAGTAAGTTCCGGATTCAGACGGACATACTTTTTCAACAAAGTTTCATCAAACGTATAAGCAGCATTCACGACCAGCCAACCCTGTGCTCCGGCTATACGCCGCACTTGCCGGAAATCCTCCAGATTCTTGGTATAGCATATCACATTGCTTGCCGAACGAATATTTCCAAAGCTACGCAACCCCTTATTGGTTTCAAAAGGAAGGTAATCCATAAACAAACGGAGCAATTCATTATCCTCCGAAGCAATCGCCTTGATATGAAAGTGATGAACATCCAGAATCCGGTTGAACATGGCACGGTCATTCTGCACCAATCCCCGCAGATAATCCTTGATAGCCACCCCGATTTCTTTTCGGGCATCCTTCAGCTGGTCATTACTCACCAAAGACTCCCGGGAAGCAGTAGACAGCAACCCGTCCGCATTCACCAGACAACGGATAAAGAAAGCCCACGACGGCAACAGATTGCAATCATCCTCGCTCAACAGCATACGCTTGAGATAGACCTTATGAGAGTTGCGCACTGAAAATTGCGTACGGAAAGGCAGGACATAAAGCACCCCTTCCACTTTGCCGCTTTCAGTATAGATCCGGAAAGCATCGAGAGCAGACGACTGAAACACTTTCGCCCCATAATCCAGCAACTCCTTACGAGTCGCCTTCGGGTCAAGCCATACAGGTGAAGGCGTATTTACCAACTCCTCCTCCCCCTGATAATGCAGATAGATAGGATACGGCAACACTTCCCCGTAACTCACCAGTATCTTCTTAAACGTTTCATATTCAAAAAGATGCATCCAGTCTCCTTTCGGGTGCAATACCACCTGCGACCCGATGGGCCGTTCTTCGTCTGATAAAGTCAGCTGATACGTCCCATCCACTTTTCCACACCAGCAAACAGGTTGTCCGCCCATTGCCGAACGGCTCTCTACGGTGATTTCATTAGTCACCACAAAACAAGACAACAATCCGATACCGAACCTTCCGATAAAATCGTCCGCATCGGGAGTATCCCGCTTTGAACTCTCCCCGATAACAGTCAGAAAACGATAAACTTCCTCCTCTTTCAGTCCGATACCATTATCCCGGAATACCACTGTCTTGTCCTCATTCAGAAAGACATCGATGCGACCTTTGTAATTCTCGTCAATATTGCGTAGTGCCGTGATGGCATCTACGCAATTCTGCAACAGTTCGCGAACAAAAGTATTCGGGTTACTATAAATGTGCTCTGACAACAGGGCAATCATACCTTTAAGATTGACCTGAAACAGATTATTTCCTTCTTTTTCCATGTTCCTCTTCTACTTCCTCCTCCTTCCGGTGATTTTAAGAGCTTTCTCATTGCCATTCTCTGCGGCCTTTTCGAACCACTCCATGGCTATTTCATCGTTTTCTTCCACACCATTTCCTGTCAGATAGGCATTTCCAAGTTCAAATTGCGCTTTATCGTTGTTTTTCTCGGCAGCTTTCAGCAACCATTGCACCGCAGCTTCCGGATCAGGGTTACAACCTTCGCCATACATCATCATCTTACCCAGATAATAAGTCGCAGCGATATTCTCATGCCCCGCCGCATCCGTAAACCAGCGATAAGCTTCGGCATAATTCTGCTTCACACCTACTCCGTTATAATAGCAAAGTCCGGTACGATACATACTCATCGTATTCCCATTATCCGCAGCCAGTGTATAATATTTAAAAGCCTCCGTTTCATTATCTTCCACTCCGATACCCATTTCATAACAGATACCCAGTCCTTCACTGTACCATTCATACTCGGCAGCTTTCTTGAAATAAGCAAAAGCCTTTTCCGACTCATTCAGGCTGTCATAATCATACAGATAATACTCACCCATACGCAACATAGCCATCGGAATCTCATTAGCCACCGCCTTGTCATACCATTCCACAGCCGTTTTATTATCTTCCAGACAGGGACCGCAACCGAAGAAATAATAATCTCCCATCTTAAACTGCGCATAACCATAGTCCTGCTCGGCAGCCTTCATCATATATTCCACTGCCTTTTGAGGATTCTCTTCCACGCCATTGCCGTTCTCATAAGCCATCCCCAGTTCCGTCAGACAACGGGCTTCATTCTTTTCCGCCCCTTTACTAAACCATTCGAGTGCCTTATCCCAGTTTTCTTCCGTTCCGATACCTTCTCTATAGCAACGTCCCAAAGCAAAGATCGCATCATTATCGTCCGCTTCAGCCGCCTTTGTATACCAAGCGAAAGCCTCTTCCGGTTTCACTTCGCCAAGAACACCCTTTTCCATATAAAGTCCTACACGGAACATTGCATAAGGATAACCCTGTTCGGCCGCCTTGCTAATCAGTTCAAATGACTTTTCATAATTCTTCTCCACTACATCGCCATTCTCATATAAGAATGCCAGTTCCACAAGGGCAAAGCAAGCACCCAGTTCGGCCGCTTTTTCATAATATTCCCTTGATTTTACAGGGTCCTTCACACCGCTATATCCATTAGCCAGATAAAGAGCTACACGGCAATACCCATCGGCATTATTCAGTGAAGCCGCTTTTTCATAAAACTCTAAAGCCTTCACATAATCCGGTTCTTCAGACAAGAAGCCACGTTCATACATCCAGCCCAAACGATAAGCTGCACTTCCCGAACCCAACTCAATGGCTTTCTCCAGCAACTCCTTCGCGCGATTCATGTCTTCCGGCACCAAGTCACCGTTGAAATAGACATTGGCCAGTCCTTCGATACCTTGTATATAGTTATCTTCCACGCAACGGTTCAGACACATCAGTCCACGTTCCACGTTCTTATATTCATCATTATACAGGTAGATCAATGCCAGTTCATACGCACTGTATGGTTCACAATAAAGCATGCCCTTTTCCAGCCATTCAATCGCCTTAGGCATATCCAGCCATTCCTCCTCCTGATAGTTATATCCCAGGAAATTGGCGGCAGACCACACACCGGCATGCCAAGCCTTTTCCCAAAGTTCAAAGCACAGTTCTTTCGGTTTATTCAGTTCCGGATAACGGAAATAAAGCGTAGCCAGATTTTTAAGACTATAAAGATTGGGAACTATTTCCAGGGCTTTTTCGTAATAAGCAGCTTCCTCTGCCACGTTACCTTCCGCCCTGTCGAGTGCATCCCCCAACGCTGCATATACATGAGCACGCAAACGCTCTCCTTCAGGCAGTTCGGCAAGCAGTTCATTCCGTATCTGTAATGCCTTTGCTTTATCCCCTGTAAATTCTTCGGCAAAAGCACGATAATGCTTTCCCCATAAAATAGCTTCGGGAGAAGTGAGAGCTGCAAAACGCCGTTCACCCTCTTCTTTATCTTGTTCACAATAGAATCCCATGTATCGCCAATAGGCAACAGTTGCTTCCGCTTCAGCCCAACCCATATCGGCGGCCTTCTCGTAGTATGGAAACAAATAACTCATGTCCCGCTTTCCATAACGGGCTTCGGAATATTGTGCACCCTTCTGCGCCCATCCCGCACCGCTAAACTCTGCCACACGGTCGCATACCTGCATCACCTTTTCCCACCAGAATTCATATTCTTCCGCGTTGAGTTCCACCTCTACGTTACAGTCAAAAGCACTGAATATCAGTTCAAAAAAATCTTCTGTTAATTTCTCGTCTTCTTTTGTGTCCAAAGCATATTCACATACAGCCAATGCTTCCCACCAGTTTTCCGCACTTAACAATGAAGCCGGTGTATACTGCGGAAACCATACCCTTGCAGGCTGTCCGGATGCTTTAATTTTAGCGGATAACTCCCCAAATTTCTCTTTTAAAGTTTTCATGATATAGAACTTTACCTTAATTTTGTGTTACTAGTCAATAAAAAATCTCATAACGAGTGCAAGGTACAAATATTGACCGAATGCACAAACAAGAGTCTCAAAAAAAACGAAGTTCCAACAAAAAGAGAACATCACAACTACCTGATTTCTGAATACAGCAAAATTCCTCCCAATAATCATTCATTATCAGGCACAAATTACACACATTCCACAGCTTTCCAAATAACGATTACACAAAATATAACGACTGTTACTTCTACAATCCCAAAAGTTGTCGCAAACATTGCACCGATGTTTCAATCTGCCAACGATCTTCCAATTCGTCTGCATTAAAGATATATTGTGCCTGATGATAAAAAGGAGCACGCTTCTCGAGTGCCTGAACAATGAACGCTTTCAGTTCTTCATCCTCTTTACCCTGAAGAATAGGACGTTGTTGTTTAGCCACACGCAAGCGCCTGAACAACACATCCGGATGCACCTCCAGAAAAACAGTCTTTCCGGTCCGGTTCATAAAATCCATATTATCATAAAAACAAGGCGCTCCCCCCCCCGTCGAAATTACCACATTCTCAAACTCGGCTACTTCATGGAGCATATTTCTCTCCAGCTCCCTGAATCCTGTTTCGCCTCGTTCAATGAATAATTCTCCAACGGTTTTGTGAAAACGCTCTTCAATATACCAGTCCAGATCGATGAACGGTATATTCATATGCCGGGCAAAAGCCTTACCCAACGTCGTTTTTCCGGCACCCATATAGCCGGTAAGGAAGATACGAACCATAAATGATTAATTTTGCTCACAAAATTAATCATTTAATGAAGAATGAAGAATGAAGAATAAAGAATTTTAGCCATTATGCCATCCAATTCTTCATTATTCATTCTTCATTCCCGATTTATTTAAAGATTCTCACCCGTTCTTCAAGCGGCTGGAATTCTTTTTCACCCGGTTTGCCGACAGGAAGTCCGAACGGCATTTCCGCAATCAGATGCCAATGTTCCGGCAAATCCCATGCACGGCGCACTTCTTCATCAATCAACGGGTTATAGTGTTGCAGCGACGCTCCGAAACCTACATCTTCGAGCATCACCCAGATAGCTAACTGGTGCATGGCAGAAGTCTGCAATGACCATCCCGGGAAATTCTCCTGATAAGACGGGAAAGCCTCCTGAAGTCCTTTCACCACTTTTTGATCCTCAAAGAACAGTACAGTTCCATAACCACAGGCAAAGGAATGATCTATCTTCTCTTCTGTCTTGACAAACGCTTCAGCCGGTACAATCTTCTTTAATGCGTCCTTCACAATCTGCCACAATTTCTTATGCGATTCTCCCAATAGAAGTACCACACGGGTAGATTGCGAATTGAATGCCGACGGCACATGGCGCACGGTCATATTAACGATACATTCGATTTCCTGATCGGATATAGGTGACTGATTAGTAATTGAATAGTAAGTTCGACGTTGTTTCAAAGCTTCACTAAAAGATCTTTCCATCATAGTTCCTTTCTTATTTTATATTCTTAAAACTCTCTTTTTTTTATAACAAGTAGCCCCCCTAACTTGTTCAGTTAGAGAATATATTTGTACCTTCGCAGCGTCAATTCATTGACTATCTAAAATTATCGTCAGAAAAAATGGCTAAACAGAAATTTTATGTAGTATGGGAAGGCGTCACCCCCGGAGTTTATACTTCCTGGACAGACTGCCAGCTTCAAATCAAAGGATATGAAGCTGCCAAATACAAATCATTTGACACGCGCGAAGAAGCGGAACGCGCGTTGACAATGTCTCCCTATGCTTATATCGGCAAGAATGCAAAGGCTAAATCAGGAGGTCCCAAACCTTCTTCGGATACTTTACCCTCTTGTGTGATCGACAATAGCCTGGCTGTCGATGCAGCCTGTAGCGGTAATCCGGGACCAATGGAATATCGCGGCGTACACATTGCCAGCCGTCAGGAGATTTTTCATTTCGGCCCGATGAAAGGCACGAATAATATCGGCGAGTTTCTAGCCATCGTACACGGGTTGGCGTTGTTGAAAAAGAAAGGTTTCGATATGCCCATTTACAGTGACAGCGCGAATGCCATCAGCTGGGTACGACAGAAGAAGTGCAAGACCAAGCTCCCCCGGACCCCGGAAACAGAAGAACTCTTTCTGTTGATTGAACGGGCAGAAAAATGGTTGCAGGGAAACACCTATACCACCCCTATTCTGAAATGGGAAACGAAAGAATGGGGAGAAATTCCGGCCGACTTCGGCAGAAAATAAAAGAACATAAATTTCAATATAAGATAAAGATGAAAACATTGACTTCAAACAAAGCTTTCTGGCTGTTACTAGTCATTTGCGTAGTTACTATCCTGCCTTTCCTCGGTTTATCGGAGTACCACACCAAAGGGGAGCCTCGCGAATCTATTGTCTCCTACTCCATGCTGGATAGCGGAAACTGGATTTTACCCAGAAACAACGGAGGAGAAATGGCTTACAAACCGCCTTTCTTCCACTGGAGCATAGCCGCTGTTTCGGCAGCAGTAAACGGAGGGCAAGTCACAGAAATGACCTCCCGCTTGCCGTCTGCCATCGCCCTGATCGCCATGACCCTCTGCGGCTTTCTGTTCTTTGCCAAAAGAAAAGGAGTGGAACTGGCGTTGTTGGCCGCCTTTATTACCCTGACTAATTTTGAGTTGCACCGGGCCGGAGCAAACTGCCGGGTGGATATGGTATTGACAGCACTCACCGTTGGCGCTCTGTATTGTCTCTACAAATGGTATGAGAAGGGACTCAAAGGTATTCCCTGGCTGGCCATTCTCCTGATGAGTTGCGGAACACTGACTAAAGGACCGGTAGGTACTATCATTCCATGTTTAGTGGTAGGCATCTTCTTGTTACTCCGGGGTGTCAACTTCTTCAAAGCATTCTTGTTACTTTCCGCCTGGGCCATTCTTTCACTCATCCTGCCTTTCTGCTGGTATGTCGCTGCTTACCAACAAGGTGGAGAAGAGTTCCTGGCATTAGTTATGGAAGAAAACTTCGGTCGTATGACTAATACCATGAGTTACAATTCATGCGTGAACCCCTGGCATTATAATTTTGTGACCCTATTTGCCGGATACGTTCCCTGGACACTGTTAGTCGTGCTCTCCCTGTTCAGCCTGACTTACCATAAATTCAGCATCCAACCGGCAGCCTGGTGGAAACGCTTCACCACATGGATAAAGAATATGGACCCGGTGGATTTATTCTCTTTCACCAGTATCGTTGTAATCTTCGTCTTCTACTGTATTCCGCAGAGCAAACGTAGTGTATATCTGATGCCGATCTATCCTTTCATTGCTTATTTCCTTGCCAAATATCTATTCTATCTGGTCAAGAAGCAATCTAAAGTCATCAAGGTATACGGAAGTATTCTTGCAGTAATCAGCCTGCTACTGTTCACCTGCTTCATCGTATTAAAATGCGGACTCATCCCTGAAACTATTTTCCAGGGTCGTCACGCGCAGGACAATATTAATTTCATGCGTGCAATACAGAATATCAGCGGAGCAGGGGCCTTATTCCTGATTGCCATTCCTACCATTCTCGGTATCTACTGGTGGTTCTATCAACGGAAAAATGCATTGAACAACCGTTTCCTATACGCTCTCGTTGTGCTTACAATGGGATTATACCTTGCATTGGACGGTGCTTATCAGCCGGCAGCATTAAATTCGAAGTCGGTCAAATTCATCGCTACAGAAATAGAAAAGGTTGCGCCGGAAAGCGAAGGAACGATGTACGAATTCATTGAAGAAAGTCTGCATGCAGCAGGTGACCCCGTACATTATTTCGAACTCAATTTCTATCTGCACAATCGTCTCGACAACTTCTATGAGAAACGTCCTTCGGAAGGTTTCTTGTTAATCGGCACGAATGATGCAGAGAAATATCTTCCCGAATTCGAGAAAGAAGGGTATCAGTTTGAGGAGGTATATGAATCCCCTAAACGAGTACTCCGGCAAATAGCCAAGATATACAAGTTCGTTAAAAAACAACAGCCTGAAAATACCGAAACGACTACTCCTATTGTTGAGTGAAAGGTATAGAATTAAGCGTTTTTCCATGCTTCACAAGGAACTCCGCCGATTGGAGCATGGAAAAACTATATTCTTTCAAAGGCAAAAAGCTATCATCCATCGGAACAGCATTCAATTTGCCGTTACCTATATGATAAGTAAGTTCCTGCTGAGTCTCGTAATTATAAAGATAGAGTAACGTATCATTGCGTCCCACCACCATATTGTCAGCAGTATAGAACATACAGGGACGTTCTTCCTTCAACAAGTCTACCCCAAAATTATTCTGTAAATAATCAATATTCAACAACCCTAATATCGTTGGCTGTATATCTACCTGACCGCCAAATGTAGTTTTCTCTTCCGGCTGAATACGGCTGGAGTAAATCATCAGCGGAATATGGTTATAAGACTCCGGCAATTCACATTCGGCGTCTCCCACCAGTTTGCCATGATCCCCTTCCAATACGAATATCGTATTATCAAACCAGGGTTGTTTACGCGCCTCTTCAAAGAACTGGCGCAAAGCCCAATCCGCATACTCAACGATCTGTGTCTCCGGTTCACTTGTTTTCGGATGGAAGAAAGGAGGTATCACATACGGCGGATGATTACTGATGGACAGTAACGTAGCAAAAAACGGTTGTCCGGTGGCAGCCCGCTGATTCAATACCGGAATTGCGTAGTCATACAAGAAATCATCCTGCACTCCAAAGCTATTCACCACCTTATCAGCCGGATAGTTTTCTTGTGAGAACACTTCATCATAGCCGTTTGTCCGGAAGAAAGCGTTCATATTATCATACTGCCCTTCATGCGTCATAAAGAAAAGGTTGTAATAGCCGTTTTCTTTCAATACGGTAGGCAGTCCCGAATAGCGGGGAATGACAGAGCCTTTCATCAGGTTCCGTTTCATCATAGCGGGAAAAGAATACAAGGTAGCATACAAACCGTGGTTCGTATGGATTCCTGCGGAATAGAAATTGCGGAAACTGATAGAACGGGTATACAGGCTATCCAGGAAAGGAGTCAAGGTCTCCGATTGCCCGAAATGCTTCATAAACTTGCAGGACATAGACTCCATCATAATCAATACAACATTAGGACGGTGCCGTTGTACGCTATCCGTCATCGAAGGATGCCTATAAACAGCCAGCGGTGACACATTCGCTTCCCCCGGCCGGTTGAGCAGAGCTTGCGCCTTGGTGATGGCTTCCTGTTCATCCATCAGATGCAAGTATTTATTTTCAGGTCTCATATCATCCATCACACTCGTCAGCAGGTTAAAAGTAGGACTTACTCCCAGTTGATTGAGAAAAGCATCCTGACAGAAATATGCCGCACTTACTTTGATCGGGTTATAGCCTGTACGCCCCCGGATTCCAAAGATGCAGAGTCCGATTAAGCAAGCACCGATCAGAACCGCCCCTCCTCGCTTCCAAGATGGAAACGGAGCGGAAATGGCAAGGCTACGATGATGGAAATAACGCGCCAGATAGATAAGCCAAACTACGAATCCGGCCAGAAAGAGAAGGAATAATCCGATGGACAGATAATAGGCACTTTCCCCCAATATCATTCCGGCGGTAGTTCCCGCATAACCGAACCATTCGAATATGGAAGAGTTGATATGTTTAAAGAAATAGGCAAAATAAGGAATGTCCGACGCACTGATTAAATAAACCAATCCATAAAAGACACTGAAAAAGAACGTAAAGAAACGAAACAACGCTTTCCCATAATAGTTGCAAACTCCACACACTACCGCAACCACCAGAGGCAACAGAAGGATGTAACAGCCTATCACATTGTCAAACCAGACACCATGCACAAAAGCAAGCATCGGAAGTGTCTTATCCGACAAGGCTTCAGAGGTCAACTGATGATAAGATGAGATGAAAAGTACCAGGCGAAACAGTCCTGCGACCAGCAAAGCCGAAACATGTATGGTAAGTATATATACAACAAGATTTAGAAAACGTTTCATAATAGCCTTTTCTTTTTATGAATTAAATAAAAGAGGTTGAATAGTGTTATTTCCTCCCTTTATAGATATAAACGAAATGAAGAATCAGGAAATTGACAGGCACCACGATAATCATTACCAGTATCGGTGCAAGCAGTTCACCCGCGCCTATCCAAAGGAAGAGATTCAGCAAACCGATCTCAAGCAGGTAATTAATCAGATGACTAAAACCAAAGCCAATCGCATTATGCGAGGATGGCTTGGAACGAAAGGTAAAGAAAGTAGTCAGGAAGTAGTTGCAGACAAATCCCACAGCATAACCGGTCGTAAAGGAGATATTGGCATTCGCAACCAACAAGACCAGGCAATATACGCCGTAGTGAATGGCTGAAGATATAGTGCCGACAACTCCAAAACGAACAAACTGCCAGAACTTATCCCGCCAATCCGGGTGCTTCTCAAGTATAGCCTTACTTATTCTGATCATCGTACAACACTTCTTCCACATTATAGAGCGGACGACGTTTTACCTCTTTATAAATCTTGCCAATATACAGTCCGACAGCTCCTATGGATAATAAAACAACCCCGCCAACAAACCAGATAGACAACATCAAAGAGGCCCAGCCATGTTCCGCAGTACCCGAAATCAATGCGTAAAGAACATAGATTCCAATCAAAATACTGATAAAAACAAAGATACCTCCCAGATAAACGATTCCGTAAATGGGCTTTACCGAGAAAGAGGTTATTCCGTCCAAAGCCAGACTGAACATCTTTCTCACTGTATATTTGGAAGTTCCGGCTGTCCGTTCCCGGATCACATCATCTACCGTAGTAGAAGGGAAACCCAGCAACGGGATAATACCACGCAGATAGACATTACGTTCCTGATAATGAGACAACTGTTCCAGCACTCTCCGGCTTAGAAAACGAAAATCCGCATGATTGTAGATAGTCTCCACTCCCATCCTGTGCTGTAATTTATAAAAGGCTGTTGCAGAAAGACGTTTCAACACGGGGTCTGCCTGACGAGATACTTTCACTCCATATACAACATCATATCCTTGCGTATAGGCATCGATCATCTCCTCAATCGCATTCAGATCATCCTGCAAATCGGCATCAATGGTAATAACGGCATCACTCCAGTCTTTAGCGGTCATCATACCGGCCATGATTGCATACTGATGTCCCACGTTTCTTGCCAGATTCATTCCTTTTATATAAGGATTCGTTCCGTGCAGTTTCTTAATGATGCTCCATGTACGATCTTTGCTGCCATCATTCACAAAGAGCACAAAGCTGTCGGCACTGATCTTTTCTTTCGCCACCAACTCATCAAACAAGGCTGTCAAACGGGCGGCCGAATCTTCCAACACTTCCTCCTCATTATAGCAGGGGGATACAATAGCCAATTTTATCATTTTTCGTCCGGTTTATTTAGTTCAGCCAGTTTTATCTGTGCAAATTCCGAGTAAGTCATAAAAGCATATCCTTTTTCTTTCAGTTTGCGGATAAGCATATCCAGACGTTCCTCCATTCCTTTACCGGAATGATTGCGGATAATAAAAGGCATCTTAAATTCAGGATGTTCACCCAACGGGTAGAATTCCCACGGGTGGAAATAAGTCACAAAATATCCGTCATGCTTCAATACCCGGTTTACCAGGAGTTGATACAGCCACATCGGCAGATTATGACAAGACAACCAGAATAGCGGGAAACGAATCCACGGAGTTACAGAAGCCGGAATCTGAAGTAACTTACCCGTCATAAAGCAGGTACGGGGCTCCGACAAATGCATATATCTTCCGGGGATAAATGCGGGATTCAATGAGGAGTTATATACATACCCCATCCGTTCAAGTCCCGTATCTGATACGGGGAACATACGCGGTTGGCGATAACCTTGTATCGTCCTGCCGGTAAGGCGTTCCAGAATTTCTTTTGAACGACTGACGTCCGAAGCCTGTGGCTGCCAATGGTCACATCCATGCGCAGCAACTTCATGTCCTTCGTCCATAATGCGCCGCATCACCTCCGGCGCATTTTCTGCAAAATTGCTTGTACAGAAGAAAGTAGCTTTCACCCCGTTTTTTTTCAGGCAGTCCAGTATCTTGTTCGTACCATAGACTGATACTTTCATTGCTTCATCCAGCGGAAAGTCTACACCATGCTCGCGAGGTACATCAAATTCTTCTGTATCAAAACTTAATAATATCATTGCAATATCAAGAATTACAACTGCTGCATATCATGCAGACGTTTATAGTAACCGTTTAACTCAATGAGTTCTTCATGCTTACCACGTTCCACAATCTCACCCTCATACAGTACACAGATTTCATCTGCATTCTTAATCGTAGAAAGACGGTGGGCAATAGCAATCGTCGTACGTGTTTTCATCAAACGTTCCAACGCTTCCTGTACAAGACGTTCTGATTCGGTATCCAAAGCAGAAGTAGCCTCATCAAGAATCAGAATCGGAGGATTCTTCAAAATAGCACGCGCAATACTGATACGCTGACGCTGACCACCGGACAATTTTCCGCCACGGTCACCGATATTCATATTATATCCTTCAGGTTTCTCCATAATGAAATCATGCGCATTGGCAATCTTCGCCGCCTCTACTACTTGTTCCATTGTCGCATTCTCCACACCAAAAGCAATGTTATTGAAGAATGTATCATTAAACAGAATAGCCTCCTGGTTTACATTACCAATCAGGCTACGCAAATCAGCAATACGGACGTCGCGGATACTCGTTCCGTCAATGGTAATATCACCTTCCTGTACATCATGGTAACGTGGCAACAAATCGACTAAGGTAGATTTACCGGAACCTGACTGTCCAACCAGTGCAATCGTTTTTCCTTTAGGAACTGTCAGATTTACATGTTTCAGCACCTCTCTCTTACCATCGTAGCTGAAAGAAATATCTTTAAATTCAATCTTGTCATTCAAACCTTTCAACGGTTTCGGATTCGGAATCTCCTTAATCTTATTCTCTGCTTTCAGGATTTTATCCACACGTTCCATAGAAGCCAAACCTTTCGGAATGTTGTATCCCGCTTTAGCAAAGTCTTTCAACGGATTGATTACACTATACAGGATAACCATATAGAAGATAAATGTCGGAGCATCGATGGTTGCATTCTGTCCCAAAATCAATGTACCACCAAACCACAGTACGGCTACAATCAGAATAGTTCCCAAAAACTCACTCATCGGATGTGCTAATGCCTGACGTATAGCAACTTTATTCGAAGCATCACGCAATTCATTACTACATTTGGTAAAACGATTAATCATCTTATCTTCTGCAATAAAAGCTTTGATAATACGCAATCCACCCAATGTTTCTTCCAATTGCGACATCGTATCACTCCATTTGCTCTGTGCCTCCAATGACTGGCGTTTCAGTTTTCTTCCGACCGCTCCCATCAGCCAGCCCATTCCCGGCAATACGACGATGGTAAAAAGCGTCAACTGCCAACTAGTTATAACCAAAGTGATAAAATAAAGAAGAATCAGAATCGGACTCTTCATCAACATATCCAACGAACTAGTAATGGAGTTTTCAACCTCTCCCACGTCACCACTCATGCGAGCTATGATATCTCCCTTTCTTTCTTCAGAGAAAAAAGACATTGGCAAGCGCATTACTTTTGCATATACCATAATACGAATATCACGTACCACTCCCGTACGCAATGGAATCATTACAGCTGAAGAAGCAAAGTAACAACCTGTTTTAAACAATGTCATTATCATCAGGAACAATCCTAAAAAGATAAGGGCTATAGTAGGACCATTATCCATTATCATTTGAGATATGTAATAATAGAAGTTATTCTTGGCAACATCTGCTAAATCACCACTACCCCATTCCATAAAATGGTATACTTTATCCGCTCCTTCTGTTTTAAACAGAATACTCAGAATAGGAATCAAGAAAGTGAACGAAAATACGTTGAATACAGCAGACAAAATATTCAGCAAAATAGCCCAGCCGATATACTTCTTATAAGGCGACACGAAACGTCGCATTAGTTGTAGAAATTCCTTCATTATTTACCATTAAAAAAGTTAAGACCGCAAAGATACAATAAAACTGATTAACAGACAGTAGTTTCAGCTAATTATTAACGCGATTTATCGAAAAGCGTTCTTCAATAAATGAAAAATGACTTAATAATTCTCTTTCAGCCAAATCCCCAAAAAACGATCATATATCTGACAGATTCCCATTTCCTGAGTCACGAAATCCTTTTCCAGTAACCCTTTTAGTGCTGCCTGGACTGAACTAGCAGAAGCCAGTCTGTATTTTCTAATGAAAGCACCGGAAGTAACAGCTTTAGCCTTTCCCTCTTTAGTGATAGCAATCAGTAACTCCTTTTGCTTTTCCGGCAAACGAAAAAGGATTTCCGAATAAGTATATCTGAATGAATCAATAATCTGCCGAATAGCCTCTGACACCATTTCCACTTTACAGACTCCGTACTCCGGGGTCATATCATAAAGTGTATTCAACACTTTTTGTATATACCATGTGATTCCTTCAAACTGTTGATAAACTGTGATAACAGCACTTTCCTCTATTTCTTTGCCTGCACGTTTGAAATGCATACCTGCAAAACGAATGTATTCTTCTAAAGGAATACTTTCCAAATGCATCATTGACACACTTTGATAAAAAGGTCTGGAAGGCGTCAAAAACATATTCCCCATCACATGCCGCTGGCTCCCGGCAAAAATGAAATGCGCATTATTACAATGCTGCACATAAGTCCGGAGAGTAGCCTCTACATTTTTCTCTGCATACCCGGTAATCTGCTGAAATTCATCAATGGCAATCAAACAAGGCTTATCCGCTTGCTCTAAATACCGGAAGATTTCATCGAGCGTAGTAGCCGGAGCTTGTATATCTCCTAATCCCAAATTCAAAGAAGGCATACCATTCACATCAAAAGAGATACTGGCTTGCAAAGATTTCACACATTCCCAAAAGCTCTGCAAAGCTTTCTTCCCCACAGGTTTCAGTACTTCCAGAATCTCTTTACTAAGTGCAAATACCAAGTCGCGCAATGACCGACTGTCATATATATCAATAAAGAAGGTGTAATAGCCCTGCTTAATTTCAGGAAACTGAAAACAATGACGGATCAGCCCCGTCTTTCCCATTCGTCGGGTAGAGACAAGAGCCAGGTTATTCCCATTCATCACTTCGCGTACCAACTGTTCGCTCTCAAAACGGCGATCGCAAAAATAATCAGCAGACACATATCCACTTGTTATAAAAGGATTTCTTATCATAGCCTTCATATATCTCACGTTATTACGCAAAGATAATTATTATAAAATAATAAAATGCACATCTCATGCATTATTTCATCATCACCCTTGCCCAACAGCCACCACATGATAATAAACTCCACGTGTTTTCCTGAATGACTTTACTCCCAGCTTCTGCAAAATACGCCCGAAATAATTAACCTGTCCGGAAGAAATCTTCATTTTACTTGCCTTTTGTATCCGCTGAAGTATATCTGCAGCAAGTAACCATTCTCCCTCTTCTTCCTCTTCCGCTACCCGGTAATACACCTGGAACAACTGCTCGATTGCCGGCGACTGCTCAAACTCCCGGTTCGCCTCCGTCATAATAGCCTCTTCCTTCTCATCAAACCAGTAACGTTCATTACTACGCAGCAGTGCCATTGCCTGCGCATACAATTGCTCATAGTCAATAGGGCAGACCACATCAATCACTCCAGTCACCTCAACACCGATAAAACGGCGACTGCCGGAAGTATCCGTCAACAGATCCTTATGATTACTCGTTCCTATAAAAGAGGCATACCGACGAAGTTCCTCCACAGCCGAAGCATTCGGACGTCGTGTGTTGACAACGGGCTTTTGCAGAATATGCTTGAGGAAAGACTGCTGATTGATGCCAATCTGATCGAACTCATCCATATTAATCAATAAAAAACGATTCAAGTATAGCTCGGCATCCCGCTTCCGGCTGAAATCAATACTATCCGTATAATAAGCCTGCAAGCATGGAGGCAAAATCAACCGGCAAAATGTAGACTTACGATAAGCCTGTGGACCTATCAATATAGGAGAAGTGCTATTTGCATGATTCTTTCCCATTCCACGCCAATGCGCTATCATACTAAGAAACCAACGACGAAACAATTGCGCCCAATGAGGATGATCACAAGGAACTCGTTTGGCAAGATCGCCAATATGATCCTTACCATCCCAATGAGGAAGGTCATAAAGGAATTCCTCGATAGGCTGATAAACCGGCACATGATCCGAATTCAAGTAACGTACCACGTCTTTATCCCACAACTTAAGCCCTTCATAATGTGCATTCATTGCAATACTTGCCATCAACCGCTTATCCACCGGACGAAAATAAAAATTAAAGCTGTTCCGTTCGCGACATTCCACTTGTGATGTCAACTGGTTGAAACGAAAATCATAACGCCGTTTCATAAACTCATCCATCTGCATGACAAATAATTGTTCCGGCAACAGACTACTTTTACTCGCAAATCCCTCACAAGTGCGGTATACATTCCGCACGGTTCCCCGAACCAATGTATCGTCCTTCGGCAAGCGATAATGAGCACGAGACCATCGCACTGTATCTTCCTCCGGAATACCGGCACGGAAACAATGTCCTGCTAGGTTAATCAACAGCGATTGTTTGTCTCCTTCCGGTTGATAATCAGTCTCTTCATCCAACGCACGTGCAAAAGCAGCTTCGAAAAGAACAGAAAGTGCATTACACTTTTCATATCCCGGCGCAAGCCGTTGCAACGGCGAAGTTTCCGTTTGTACCCGTTCGCGATAAGTCACCTCACCCGGCATAGCGGCAGGCTGCTTCATATAAATAGGCATTGCTTCGGGATTAAAATACAAGTGCGGGTCAAAAGTTAAACGACAATATTGCTCCAACGAAGGTACTTTCAGCTCGATATCATAAGGAAGTTGTGGCTGATAAAATTTCACCGCCAACCGATAGGCATGCGCATGAAAAAGCTCCGCTTCTTCAGTAGTTGTCGGCAAACGATCATTGGGATAAGTAAAGCGTACCCATACTTTCACAGACTTTCCGGAAGAACCGGTGAAAGCTAAGTAAGTCTGCGGAAGCTCCTTTACCCGTTCTTTCACCTCATCCGCTTCCATGTGTCCGGACAAGTTGTTGACCTGAATCATCACAATTCCGTTGTATTCACTCATCGTCGTTATGCCGCCTTTGCGAAAAAAAGCAGCTGCAGGTATCAGCTTCGGCACTTTCTGTACATAGTCATTTTTATCACCCGGAAGCATAAAAGGCAGGACTTCTCTCATTTTTGAGACAGGCTGTGTTTTGGTTTCCACTTTCATTTGCTCCACGAGCTGTTCAATTCTCAACGTACGCATAGTGTTCACCTTGCCATCGTCTCTCACCAGTGTTATTCTCATTACTTCATTTATTTGTCCTGCATGTGTTTGTAGGGCGATTATTACGATACAAATATACTGTAAATATTACAGACAAGCAACTTTTCCGGGGATACTTATTCAATCTCTCTACTAGAAAAGATTTTTCAATTTCATTTCTCATATTCTCATAGATTCCAGATAAAGCACGCGTAATCAAATAATTACATTATGAGAAACATTTTTAAAACAGGTATTTCTCATACTTTCCTCATCAATTTCCTTCAAAAAACCGCTATTTCTCATACTCTTTCAGGTTATTTCTCATAGTCAGATACAGCTATTCTCCTATTTACCCACCAAGCTTATCTTACAAAACATCTAGCTATTTCTTTCATGTAAACAACTAGTTAATTACTTGTTTTTCACCTAATAATGTCGTATCTTTGAAAGAGCATCCCAATCGTTCCACTACAGTACATAGGCCTGTTCACTACAGTAAAAAGTTCTGTCTACTAGAGTGAAAAGGACCGTTCACTGTAGTGGAACAATCAGGATAGCGGTTGAATAATAAAAGAATAAAAGCGAGATACACCAAGAGCATCAATACATAACATATAAATAACCATTAAATTAAAACAAAGATGGCAATACAATTCGAGTTTTATAAGAATCCCCAACCGGAAAAAGAAGGGGAAGAACCTAGTTATCACCCACGGGTGGTTAATTTTCAACATGTAACCACTCAAAAGCTGGCGAGAGAAATCCACATGGCAACTACTTTCGGGAAAGCGGAAGTAGAAGCCATGCTAATGGAATTGAGCAGATGCATGGGCAACCATCTGTGCGAGGGAGAACGAGTACACCTGGATGGGATCGGCTATTTCCAGGTTACATTACAGGCTACCGAACCCGTGCACTCACTTACCACCCGTGCAGACAAAGTAAGATTAAAGTCCATTAACTTCCAAGCTGACAGAGATTTAAAAAGTTTGTGCATGAGTACTCATTTACGACGTTCGAAATACAAACCACATTCCGCTTCTCTTTCTGAAGAAGAGATCGACAAGAAGCTCACTGGATATTTTGCAAATCACCCCGTATTGACCCGTTCCAATATGCAGTCACTCTGCTGTTTCACTCAAAGTATGGCCAGCAGACAAATCCGTCGCTTAAAGGCACAGGGCTACTTACAGAATATAAGCAAGCCCACACAGCCTATTTATATACCGACCCCGGGGCATTATGAGAAATGAGTTCAACGGGTATGAGAAATAAGCCAAATGAAGGCTAATTCGTGAATAAAACTATGATAAATACCGATTTTCAAAACATTTCTCATAGTCTATTCTATTAATTATCTGACACTTAGATCATATTTATGAGAATATGAGAAACAAATATTTTATATCCATTCTGACAATGTAACTCCAGCTCGCGTGCAAGCTCATAGGGAATATCCGAAAAGAAACTTTGCAAGCGACGGAAAAAAGATTCATAATCACCGGCACGCACTTCACGAACAAATTTCAGAATTTCAAAAGGAGACTCCACCTTATTGACATTCGCATAATAAGGAAGGAGAAAACGGATAAATCCTTCCTCCACTTCACGATTAGGAAAACCTAAACGATATATTCCAAAACGCTCATCATACCCCTTAATGGTGAGGTATCCGCTCTGATAAATCACCGGGATAGGATTGGTAGATTCGGCAACTCTACTCTAACCTTACCATCAACCGCTTATGCACGCTTATTTACGCCCCAGACATTATAAGAAAGAATATTTCCTGCAGGTTCCCCGTCAATACAGGAAGCCGACAATCCAAATCGGCAATTTACACCTGTAAGGCGTTTCTATTCCATCAGCTAAAATATAAGAATCAGGCACATCTGCAATCTGATCATACGTTTTACCTTCACCACCAACTTCCAAAATATATCTTCCATTGACCCTAAAATCTCCGGTTTTCTTCCCGTACTCCACTTCATTGTCACACGAAAGTTGATTGACCACAAACGTTTCACGTGCCGTTCCTATTTTCACAGGATGAGAAGCTAAAGCATATAGCAGATTAGGATTATCCAGGAAAATCTTATCCGGCTTTTGCATCTTCTTGACAGACAACAGATCCGCGTATAGCAAATGGAGCAATTTCGCCTTTTCCAAGCTATTCAGATATTCGATGACAGTATTACGATGAACGCCTATAGTTGTTGACAATTTGGAAATATCTACCTCAAAAGGAACAGAAGTTGCAAGAATGCCCAACAAGGCCTTTATCTTACGCACATTACCCACATCAATTCCACACAACTGGGGCAATTCCGTTTCTACAATAAAATTAACAACCTGTTCTATACTTGTATAATAATCTATCTGATTTTTCAAATAAAACGGATAATATCCATATTGCAGATATTCCTTAAAAAGAGGTAAAGGGCGACACACTTTATTCACTTCCGAACAAATCTTTTCGGGCGAGGTCAAGACTTCTTCCAGCGTACATACGGGAAAGCTCATTTGTTTATAGAACAATAAAAATTCTCGGAAAGAGAGCCCCTGCATCTCATAAGGGATACAGCGTCTGGATAAGTCGGCATCAGCATTTAATATATTGAGTAAAGAGGACGCGCTGAACACAACCTTCAAATCGGGATACATGTCATATACTTCTTTTATCTCCTTACTCCAAGTCGGATATTTATGTACCTCATCCAGAAAGAGATGCTTTCCTCCATTCTTTACGAATACATCCGCCAATTCCAGCAAAGTATGATTAGAGAAATAAACAGAATCCAATGTACAATAGAGCACGTCCCTACTATAAACCTCATAATGCAGTTTCATATACTGTAACATTAAAGTTGTTTTCCCCACTCCTCGAGGTCCTCTAATAGCCACCAACTGAGCATCCCAATTGATTCGATGCATCAATGTCCTTATAATCTCAGTCGATGTCAATGACAACAAACGGTCTTGTTTTGCAAAAAGAGTTTCCATATATTCCTATATCTTAGTATTATGAGATACAAAGATAATCATTTGCTGTTTGCAAACAGCATTTTCTCGTACTTTTTGCTGTTTGCAAACAGCAAATGAACACGTTCTCAACAAAAGGTGTCTCAAGCCTATATCTACCATATAATATTCTACCTGCTGATACAATACTCACGGAGAATTCCTGAAACCTTTCGTTCCATAATGGAATGGGGATGTAAGAGTCTTACAACTCTCAAATCGTTAAAGGATCAAGAAAGGAAACAAATCCCATAGCCAACGGCATTATATTCGGATTAAACAGCCCCTCCACACAGAGACTGAAATTATCCGACATTCATTTACTTACTCCGCCATTTTGTACCATCCGGCGTGAGTTCGCTAATTTTACAGAATATCCTATCAGTTTTTACTATGTTGCAGAAAAAAACGGAAATATCGGGAGCAGCTTGTCTTTTATCAAGATACCATATGCTTTATCCAGTGATAACTTATCTTTGTTGTTAACTGTTAAAACAGAGAAAAGTCATATTGTCTCCTACAATTTCACTAAATCCATCCATTTCGATATTATACTGGATTTTACTAAAACACTAGATGAAAAACAGCTTAATACATTTAGTAAATACTATAAAGTAAACAGATATTTACTAAAACAAACACCAATCGCTTCCTTAGATGAGAACTTTCAAAAAAGATGGTTTCCTTTGGATTTATTTAATGCCGGTAACGACTACTTCTGGTCTGTCATCGACATGGAAGATGAGCTGTAAAAACACGACAGCTATGATTTTGACTTTAGAATCGACAAGAAACCCAACCACGGAATTTGTATATGAAAATGATCGCAAAGAACATGGATAGAAGCTGTTTCTCAATCAAACTTAATGGCAATTTGAAGGATATGGAAGCTTTTTATGCGCTTTTACCTCTAGAAATAACAATAGAAGGAAAATGAGCGATTTGGATATTTATATGATGCAGCTATTTCTTATCAGAATTGGAACAGTATATGCAAAAAAGAAATAGTAGCGATTATTTAACATTGAACATTTATATAAGCTGAAAAGAATTTCCCAATCCAATATGAGAGTTTCTTTCCACCGTACTGATAGAAGTCCATTGCCAGATCAGTCAGTTTATGTTCTACAAAACACAAGTCATCAACTATCACAAACAAGACTTCGTCCATATTACCATACAACTAGATATGTATGTTGCAAGAACATGGTTGTTTTTCCAACACTACATGGACCCAATTTTCATTCGGCAATCAAGCCTACATCTGCTATATTTTTTAGAAATATTCTGTAAATGTCCCTAATTCGCAATGAAGTAGTTGCCTTATATTTTTTATTTTGAGAATATCCCTAATTATGACATCTAATAAGTAGCAAATTTATTGCCAATTTTGTAAACCTCTATTTTTATGATAAAAAGAAAGGGCTCGAAATCGAGCCCTTTCTTTTACCTACTGCGGATATGCATAGAATGCAATGCCATTATATGTGCACCACTCTGAATAAGATGGCACTTCTTTTTCATTCATTACCAATATACAGTTTATACTTTCTTCAGCATAGAAAGCATAAATAGGAATTGTACCAGCAGGAGGTGTTTGATAAGGGCTATATACATATCCTTCAATTCCTTCATACTGAGTCCATGATAAATATTGAGTAACCATACTATTTTCCGCCACGACAATTTTATCGGCTGTCTTTCAGCCGATAAAATAAAAATGCCCGTAAGAAAATATTTTTGTTTTAACATTCCGGTTTATAGAAACATGGCAGAAGCGCCTTCTTGTCGCAGTCCTTACCATAAAGAATACATTCAAACAAGTGTTTCAGGTAGTCCTGAGAGGCTATGTCATTTAACTTACAACTCTCTATCAAAGAGAAGATGAATGCTGAGTTTTCTGCCGCATCCTCACTGCCTATGTTCATACAGTTCTTGAGCAGCAGCTTTACAGGTTTCATCCTTTGCTCACAGAGGTTGTTCGAGATTTCCGCTGAACCGTCCTTGAGGATATTTCTCAAGGATTTCCACTGGTGTATCGTATAGTTCACGGCCTTTCTCATCAGTTCGTTAGCCATAATCTTCGCATCCTGCATCATAATGACCACCTTATGATGGATACGTTCAAGAATCGGTCCTGTAAGCTTAAGCCTTCTTTCCTTAATCTGCTCACCGCTGAGTTTCATCATACGGAACAGGTCTTCATTTCTGAACATCTCACCAATAGGATCTATTATGTCCATCGCTGTTCTGTCTGAAGGCAGGGCATCAACCCACAACCTTCTACAGTGCGTCCAGCATCCTATATGAAGCACCTTTGAGTCTTCACCATCGTACATCCTGTAAACCGTATATCCGTCAGTGGATATGGTTCCCATAAAATATTCCAGGAATGACTTTGCCGCATCGGATGACCTGCTGCCGTTATTATAGTGATAATAGACCATCTTAATATGCTTGGCAAAGAAAGCCCATAAGTACTTTCTCCTGTAAGCCTTCCCTTCCTTTGTCTCCACTCCTACGAGTTCGGTGGTCTCATCAACCATAAGGTATTTAGCTCTCTGTACAAACTCCTTGAATACATCTTCTATGAACTCCTTTAGCTTGGCGATTCCGTTATGTATATAGCTGTTCAGCGTGGTATTGCTTATGTGGATGCCCTCTCTTGCAAGCAGTCTTATCTCTCTGTTTTCTGGCATGCTGAAGTCATATTTTAGGCAGAGCAGGCGGGCAAGCAGTTCAGGAGAGAAGATACCTCCAAGATTTTTCAGCGGATGCTCCATGGTGCTTGTGAAAGTGCCGTCTGTAAGCTTTACCCTTGCCACCTTGTAAACATGCTCCACGTTATGAGCCCTTACATGTTCTATGACCCTGTATTCCCAAACATCAGGCATACCGTTACGGTTCATAAACCTTGCACCATCCGGGAGTTGGTAATAGTCTTCTATTTCATGAACAACTACCTTATCCACCTTCAGCCTGCTCTTTTCTGCACGTGGGGCGGTTTCCTTTCTTCTTGAAGGTTTGCTGTTCTGTTCAGGCACGTTATCGGAAGAGGTATTGCCACTGGTTTCGTTACCATGTCGAGTAGACCAAGGGAATTTCACCCTCAGCCTCTCTCGGAACCGTACGTGAAAGTCTCCCTTCATACGGCTCTTCGCATTCAAATCATTTCTTTTGACGTGCATAGGGTACATATCCTACTTGCCAATGATAAAACAGATTGGGTTCTTTCTGAGCTATATAGGCTAACCAATAATGAGCAGATATGACACCTCGACGACGAAGTCTTTTATATTTCGTCTTTGCCCAATAAGCAATAGAGCGATTCAGATGGCACATAACTTTCCAAAATTCTGTTTTACCAAATTTCTCATAATAGTTTATCCATCCTCTTACGACATCATTAATATATGCTGCCACAAATCGTAGACTTCGATTATGGAGACGTTTGAGATTCCATGATTTTATTGTTTCATGTATTCTGCTTACCGATTTCTTGCTTATAGCAGGCAAATAACTTGTGAATAAGACGTTGTTGCGTTTATCTTTTGCTGCTCTTGATCTAAAAGTAAAGCCTAAATAATCAAAAGAAGTACAATGATAGTGCTTTGATGAACGACTGCTCATTTTACAGAATACTATTTTTGTCTTTTCCTCATTAAATTTCAATTTACATTCAGTAAAGCGTTCTCCAAGCCTTTCCTTTATGTATTCAGCTTGAGCCAATGTACTGCAATGACAAACACAATCATCAGCATATCTCTCAAAAGGTATGTGAGGATATTTATAAGACATCCATTTATCAAAGGTATAGTGTAGGAACAGGTTTGCTAAAATTGGACCTATGACTGAACCCTGCGGTACTCCCATGTCCCTCTTTACAATTTCTCCATCACTTCTCTGATAAGGGACAGTCAACCAACGTTTTATATAGAGAAGTATCCATTTTATATTGATATGCTTCTCCACCGCTTTCATTAATAAGCCATGGTCGATTGTATCAAAGAATTTGGATATATCTATATCTAAAACCCATGCATACTTCCAACACCGTCTTTCTGCCTTGGCTATGGCATCATGAGCAGAGCGATGCGGACGATAACCAAATGAATCTTCATGAAAACAGGGTTCGATGAGAGGCTCAATTACATTAACAACAGCCATTTGTGCAATACGGTCTTCAATAGTGGGAATCCCTAAAGGTCTTTTACCACCATTTGATTTCGGTATTTCTACAAGTTTTACTGCTTTAGGCATATAACTGCCGGAGCTCATGCGATTCCATAGACGATAAAGGTTGGAACCTAGGTTTTGCTCATAAGTGGTCATCTCTATACCATCAATGCCTGAACTACCTCTATTAAACTTTACTTTCTTAAAGGATTCAAAGATTATTCTTTTGTCTATTTGAAATGGTTTTGCTTCTTGCATTGTGTCCTCCTTAGTTTATCAAGTTGCACAATACAGTCCGCTGAATACGTTTCCCCCTTCGCTCCCTTCTCATTACAAGAACTTCAACACTACTACGGAGAAATCCGCCACAAATTGAGACTTTGATACTTTCTGCCTTACGTGTCATGCGTCTTTGGCATTTTCTCTTGACATTCTCAATCTGCTTCTCACGTTCCATCAAAGAGCCTATATAATGGTCTTGCCGCCTACACACCGTACACCAAAGGGACAGTAAACAGGTAACCTCCCTTCTTATCATAGAGCGTAGCAGAAGCCCTATTTCTGATGTAATCTGATAACAATAACGATGCTTCATCAACGGTTCATTTACATTCAACTCCATTATACATACCTTACCATATCTTCTGACTTATTACACACAACGTTCACCACTTTTTGATTGCTCAAAACGCAGCTTGTGATGGTTTGCAACCTGTTCCTGTAAACCGATTGCGAGGGACCTACCCTCATCTCTTTGATAGTTGCAGACAAAATTTCCATGATACCAGCCAATAGCATCATGTTATAATGCCCTCGTGACACACCGGCCTTATTATTATCATCATCCTTCTTGTCATAACCGTCATACTCGGACTTCTCCATTGCAGACTTGTCAAGGTTACGGTTGTTCAGCAGCCTTCTTTGCTCGGAGGTACGGCCGAAACGGTGTTTCCTGCTGTCATCAAGCTGTAGCTTGAGATTGGAAATCTCGTTTGCCAGCATTCTGTTCACCTCGTCTTTTGCCCCAAGCTGCTTTCTCATAAGTTCCATTTCCTTTCGATAGTTCTCGACTGTTGCGGATAACTCATTGATTGTCTCCATCAGAGCCTTGGAGTTCTCCTTGTTGGATTCTTCAATTGCTTTAAGCCTCGCAATCAGTTCGTTTACCTGTTTGCGAAGCCCTGCCTTTTCCTCATTCGCCAGACCCAGCTGACAGCAAAGTAACTCGTATGCTCTTTCATCAATCATGATATAAAGGTACGAAAAATCAGGCAGTTACGCAAACTTTTTATCGTTTATTTTTATACTATTCTATTGATAATCAACATGTTAATATTAACCTTTCGGACTAACGTACATCTTGTCAACTACAATGCTTTCCGTAAGATAAGCCATGTCCGACCATTGTATCCGGTAGCATCTGGAGACTTCATCAAATACAGGTTTCTTGAATTTGCCCATAACAGGACGTTTTTCGTAAAGCACATAAAAACCGCGTTCGTAATGAAGTATCTTCACGACCTTTCGGTTCCGGGACATGAACATATATACATTGGACGCATCGCTCGGGTCAAGTGACATTTCTTCCCTTATACTCTCACACAGACGGAAAATGCCTTTCCGCAAATCAACATTACCGTTAAACAGGTAATAGTTCAGGTTAGCACTCAGACCAAGCATATCATCCTATCATTTTATTAAGCAACAGGCTCAAATCAAGAACGGTGGTGTTTCTCAGGAACAGTGTTGCGCCAGACACCAACTGTAACTTAATCCATTTTATTGGTGGTTCACCTTCAGGCTGTTTCACTTCCAACTTCACAGTTGGACTATTGCATGGTTTCCCGGTTATCTGGACTTTGGCAACCTTGGGCTGCTCAACCTGGACTGTCTTGCCTAACTTCTCACTCCACAGTTGGTGACGCTGCCAGTTCATGAACTTGTCGTAATTTACCCCATAATCAGCACAGAACTCCCGAAGATCCTTGGTCTCGCTGCATAACTGGTAGAGGTCATATACCTCCTGATAGTTTACTTTTTCTTTTGCCATAATCATTTTTGTTAAAGGTTACGGCGCAAAGATATGGCGGCTAACAACTTATGTCAAGGCGGAAAATAGAATGGTTACAAATATTGATTAAGTTCAGCTTCTCCTCCTCTAGCCAAATATATATGATTGTGTCCATTCGAGTCATAAACTCTATAAATTGGAATTGTATTAGGTTCTTGAGTCTTATGTACATAAAAGCAAGCTCCGTTTTTAGCCACATTATTAGTTGAATAGCTAATATATTCTTTTAGATTTGTTGTATAAAGACAGTCATATACATTCATGTCATATAGTGTATACATTGGAATGAGATTCATTGTCTGAAGTTTTTTACCTTCCAAGTAGTTTTCAACCGCCTTTTTTATTTGCTGCTTCTTTGTGACATCTGATATAAATTCATATATAGGAAATGTTTTATTCCAATTAATATCTACTAATGCTGCATTTTTATCATTTACAGATTCTTCCCATTGTGTCTTGTTAAATTGTATGCTCGTCAAACCTTCAGTTGAAGTTAACGAATAATTAAGTCCACTATTAGTACCTCCATGATAACTGATTTGAACATCCCAATTTGAGTTTTTTTTATTAAGATTTTTAACTTCCGTTGTTTCATGTGAACCATTTCCACTGGCACCAAAGATTCCTATACTCGTTTTTGCTCCTGCTTCTACTATTTTTTTCTTTTCAATATTGTTATCAGTTTCAGTTATTACAGACCTATAATTAAATTGTAACCTCCCACCAATAGATATATCAAGCAATACATGAGTACCATATTCTTCAACAAACTGTTCGGGTGTCATCTTATTTAAATTATTAATAAATGCAGTTGACAAATAAGGGATTAGATCATTTGCATCCACAACATCCAAATAAAGTCTCTTTATCCTTTTTATAATATCTACACGTGCAAATGAGTATTTATTAGAATATGAATATCGCTCATTTTTTTCTTTTGTTACCTTAGCACTACCAGATAATGATAATGGCCCTATTTTTAATCCTCCCGATCCTCCAGTTACCCTCTTGTCCTTTATTTCTTGTAAAAACTCCTCTACATTTGCTCCAGCATAAAAGTCTTCATTCGCAATTATTGTTGCAGGATTATAAAATCGGTCTTTATTATTGGGATCTCCAATAAAAGATTTGATATCTACGACCATTTTTTTTGCATTATCTACATGTAAATAATCGCCAGTAATATCGTAGCTAAATCCCAGCAAGTCATACTCTCCATCTGACGCCTGTCTAGTTGTAACCTTACTTGTTTCTACTTCACCTACTTGTAAAATCTCCTCCATATCCGAGGTACATGCCTGAAAAAGAAAAACAATGAGTAATGATAGATAAATTTTCTTCATAATAATAGTCTTTAACGTTTAACAATGCAACAAATATAAACATTTATTTCTCACATCCAATAAATATGGGCAAAATATTTTAAAAACAACACTTTTAGCACCGTTATTCTTTTTTACTGCACTTCTCATTTGTTTTTTCTAAAAGTTCCCCATTTAAAAACGTTCTAACTTTCCCTGCTGCCTACATGTGAAATATTATAGATGAATCCGTCATTGATTCCTTCTGCCATCATGACCAGATCACGCCATTCCATGGGATATGCTTTGCTTTTTTGATCATATTCGGGTAAGCGAAAAGTTCCTTCCTACAGCCTTTTTATATACAGGACAAGACTGCCACCTTCCGCATACAGAAGCTTCATCGTGGTCCGCTGGCGGTTTATAAAGATGAATAGTCACCCAAACGGACATCATACCCCATTTTGTCATGAATGACTCCACATAGTGAGCTCATGCCTTTGCACATATCTGTCTTACTCGAATAAAGGAAGTTATCATTCAGGCAAAACGTGGTAACCGCAAATTTGAGTGAGTAATTGCATAGCGGCATGGGATTTGACCATACCACTGAAGCAGGCTGTTATACCACTAGGAAACTCTATTCGAATCTCTCCGCTATGGAATCTTCTGAATGATACCTTCCCAGCTATCAATACCAATCCGCTGCAAGTATTGTTCAAAGTACTCATTTTCTGCATCAGTACCAGCTTTTTGATAAGTCATCCATACCGGTTTAGCTTCCCCCTGATATTCCGCATCATTGTATTTACGTAATCCTAAACGAGCACCATCACCCAGATGATCGAACCAACTATGCCATTGGATTCCATTAATCCCTTCCAAAGCATTGATCTTCTTCCACCCAAAAGCAAACCCAGCAGCTTGATTCTGCAAATCCTTATCCGCATAACTTGGAGAGCATGTTCCAGCCTCAGAAAGCCACACAGAACGCCTGATGCCTCCCTTATATTGGTTTTGCGGGATACTAACCCATTTATCCAATACTTCAAGGTTCTTCAATGTCACATATTCTGTATCCATAGAAAAAGTAGCCTGAGCATCATCCCAAGTACAAGGATTCCCCAATTGAGCCGGGTAACTATGGCATGCCAATGACCAAAAGAAGTCTCCCTCTGCTTTACAAAACAGATTCATAAAGTCAAGCATATCTCTGACCTTATACCAACCGCCCCCAGCAGCAATATTCCATCCATGAGAGAAAGAAATAAAAACCTCTGAATTCTGGTCATATTGATGTACAATATTATAACACATACGCATTGAACGAAGATACGTATCCATAAATGTAGCAATTGGTTTATCTCCCATATTTGTCCAATGACTACCTCCATCCACCTCATTATGAATAATCCAATGCGCAATACGCATACCAGGTTTACTATATCTTTGTGCCAGAAAATCAAGCGCAGCAGCATAACATTGCGTAGACTCTATAGTAGTCATATTAGGCATGGTATAAGGAGCTATGCCATTAAAATCCGGATGTTTCAGAAGTTCTCCAGCATCTCCTTCAGGAGAAACCAACAAAATACCAGCAACAGAAATATTGCGCTGGCTAGTTTGTTCCAATACCACATCAAATGCACTTCTAAGATACTCCTCATTAAAATAATAAGTTACTCCCCCATACACATACGGAATATCTCCCGACTGTTGAGAAAGATGCATAAAATTTGTAATAGGAATATTTATTGTAGCACTGCTGATTCCTAATTCATCTAAATCTGATGCAAGAAACTCATGATTTATAAGTCCCCCCAATCCTTTTTTAGACTTTAATGGAATAGCTCCAACATTTTGTTTTACATAAATTCCATCTGCCCCCACATAACGAGCATGAGATACTTGCTCATCTTTTTCTACTCCTTCCTTAAATATTGCCCACTTAGATAACAAACGATCATACTGATAACCACCAATAGCCGCATAACGATTCAAATGGATTTCAAAAGAATTCTGTGACAAAACT
Organism: Bacteroides celer; assembly: GCF_002632415.2. Taxonomy (NCBI): domain Bacteria; kingdom Pseudomonadati; phylum Bacteroidota; class Bacteroidia; order Bacteroidales; family Bacteroidaceae; genus Bacteroides; species Bacteroides celer. Next base: position 5,654,502 of record NZ_CP178209.1, read on the forward strand.
GTTTTATATATAGATTCTATCTTTTTTGCTTTAAACATATCAACAAAAGGCGGTATTTCTCCTAAAAAGAAAATTCCATCCCCCTGATAGTTTCCCTGGACACTAATTATGTCCTTCCCGACGGTGATATCAGTCACATGGCAATTATAACCCTTATTTAGATAGTCTTTTATATTTTGCTCATATTTTTCCTTATTGAGAATTTCATTATCTTCTTCCTCCTCTTCCTTCCTTTCCTCCTCATTCATTACACGCAGACATATATTACGTATTTGTATCGTATTATCAGGAACATTACCAAAATCTATCCGCAAATAATCGCCCTTTTTCCCCCAATCAAAATCTTTACGATATTGTTTTAAACGCACGCTAAAAGATTTCCATGTTTCAGTACCCGGAACTTCCCCTGCACTCATGCTATGAGAAGCATCAATATTGGTTTCAGCATCTGCGAAAAAAAGTTCCAGATTGCTTATACCCATCATTGTCTGGTATTCAAACTCAAGCACATTACATTCCTTTGGAATGTCTTCCTTAAATCGGCCACCCGTAACCCACGGATCTCCATCAATAGTTTCTATAATATAACTATCATCCTCATTTCGAGTTAAAACTACCCCTGATTTATATGGACCATCTAATAGCATATAAACAGGAGGAGTTATGATCTCTTCAGGAGGTATAGAACCTCCTCCAGTGTCTTCCACAAAATCATCACCACAAGAAATCACATTCACAATTAAAAACGGTATTAACAACGGCATAACACAACGCCTTACAACATATTCCAGTTTTTTGGCACAAACAATACTTAACATTTTCATAATTTCAGTTTTAGTTAATAATGCAGATAAATTAAAATTTTTCAATAATATTCCAATCAGAAATTCCAATTACAGATAGAAACTGTTCAAAATATTCATCATCTTCTTCTGTGTTTGCTTTTTGATAGACATACCAAACCGGCTTTGCTTCTCCATTATAAGTTGCATCCAGATACTTACGCAACCCCAAGCAAGCCCCATCACCTGGATGATCGAACCAATTGTGCCATTGTATTCCGTCTATGCCTTCTAATGCGTTTATCTTTTTCCATGCGTAAGCAAAACCTGCCGCCTGTTTCTGAAAATCCTCATCTGAATATGTAGGAGAATTTACACCTGCCTCTGAAAGCCATACAGAACGCTTAACAGTCCCTTTATACTTATTTTCTTTAGACAAAGCCCATTTATTCAACACCTCTAAATTCTTGAATGTTATATACTTTGTATCCATAGAGTAAGTTGCATCCGGGTCAAGCCATGTACAAGGATTAAATAATGATTGCGCATAACTATGATATGCCATAGCCCATTGGAAATCTCCCTCAACCCGACTATAAGTATTCAACAAATCAACAATGTCTTTACTAGTATACCATCCCACATTAGAAATATCAGTCCACGAATGTGAAAAAGAAGCGAACACCTCTGCATGTTCATCATACTGACGCACAATATTATAACACATACGCATAGACTTTATATAAGTATCCGAAAAGATAGTAACAGGCTTCACTCCCATATTTGTCCATGAGAGCCCACCATCAACCTCATTATGCATAATCCAATGAGAGATACGTCCATAGCGATTATCTGATCTACAATACCTTCTAGCTAAAAAATCAAGTGCCGCAGCATAGCAATTTACCGACTCCAAAGTTGTCATATTAGGCATCGTATAAGTTCCTTCACTATAATCCGGATGCTGTAATAATTCTCCAATTCCCGTATCTACACTTCGTGAAGCCGGATCAATTAAAATAATTGCCGCAACGGAGATATTCCTTTTTTTTGTTGCTTCTAATAAAACTTTGTCTAAAGTATTATTGAGATACTCTTCATCCATATAATACGTTTTTCCTCCATACAGATGTTCTATATCTCCTGCTTTGGGAGTAAGATGCATAAAATGAGTAATACAAACATTAATTGTAGCACTACTAATACCCAATAAACTTAAATCTGATATAAACGAATTTGCAGTAAGACCTCCCAGTCCTTTCTTAGAAGTCAATGTAATAGGAGATAAATGTTGATATGCCCAAATTTCATCTGCATGTCGTGCATGAGACACCAATTGGTCTGCTAGATCTGTCATTTGAAAAATAGCCCATTTTGACAATAACCGATCATATAAAACACCTTCTCTTTCAATAAAACGATCTAATACGATACTAAACGATGCTTCAGTCAACTCTACCTTATATGGGGCCTTGTCTATCTTTGTAACATCCAAATAAGGAGGGATCTCACCCAAATAAAAATGCCCTTCACCCACACAGTTACCCACAATTTCAATAGAGGATTCTGTTACAGATACTTTATTTATAACAGAGGGATAAGTATTTCGCAAATATTGTTTCAGGCTATCTTCATATTTCAGATCATCTTCATTATAAATTGAAGATATAACTTCTTCCTCTTGATCTTCATGACATCCAACTAACAACATTAGTCCAGATAACAAAAACAATACAAAAAGCAACAATCGCTTCAGTCTATCACTGCTTACGAGTGATCGATTTTCAAATATGCCCATAAGTAAATAAAAATAACAGGTTTAGGATCCTTTCGTACAAAGATAGACTATACGATTGAAAAAAAGATTTTGTTTCTCTTTTTTTTGTTTATCTTTTTTGTTTTAAACATATATAGATATCACAAAAATTATCCAAACTTTATTCATTTTTCTAATCACTGAACATATATTATTACGCATAAATCACTATTTTTGCAAAAAAAATGCAGGAATAATTATCATAGAAAAAATCCTTAGAGACTCCTATAAGCACAAAAACAGAATTTCCACATGATTATAGCACACTAATATACAATCAACCAACAACAATCATCATAAACCAAAACAATAGAAATGAACCTAAACAATACGCCACAACTATCCATAATCACAATTAACAGAAATGACGCTCAGGGCTTAGAGAAAACTCTAGAAAGTATATGGAAAAAACAATCCTTTAAGGATTTTGAACATATTATTATTGATGGAGCCTCAACCGATAATAGTATTAACATTATAAAAAAGTATGCATCACATTTATCTTATTGGGTATCAGAACCTGATAAAGGAATCTATAATGCTATGAACAAAGGAATTATTAAAGCTAAAGGCAACTATCTTTTGTTTTTAAATTCCGGTGATTGGTTAGAAAATGACATTCTAGCACGAGTATTTAAAGAAAATTTCACAGAAGATATTGTCTATGCTGATTTATATCAGTATCGTAATGCTGATGATATACAAATCAGCCCTTATCCCGACAAATTGACCCTACCTTTTATATATAATTATTCTTTAGGACATCCGTCGACTTTTATTAAAAGAGAACTCTTTAAAAATATGCTATATGAAGAAAAATACCGAATTATATCAGATTGGGCTTTTTTTATAACACAGATCCTTTTGTTTAATCGCACAACAAAACATCTAAATTTTGCAGTCTCATACTTTAATGTTTATGGAATAAGTTCTGACCCTAAAAGTGGTAACTTAATCATGCAAGAACGTTCCGATTTTTTTAAAAATAATTTTCCCTATTTGATTAGCGAGTTTTATCAGAATCATACTACCCTTCAAGAGAAGGTAAGAACTCAAGAGCAGGCATTAGACATATTATCAAAGCACCGAGTTCAACAACTCATAGACACTGTTTGGATCCAAAGAAAAGCACGACAGTATATTAAATTCTTATTTTTAATAGAAAGATTTCTTAAAAGAAAAAGATAATAAACACCTCAAGTCGTCACTCTGAATATCTAAAAGAATCTAATGCCGACCTCTATCCAAACATCATACAATAATAACATTGAATATACAATATTAGAAATGACGAATATTAATCAAAAAAAAATAGTAGCTTTGCAATCTATAAACCAGAAAAAACTAATGTATAACATCATTGTTAACAGAAATAAAAAATGAGAAGAAAGTTGATTCGAAAATATAAAGCATTCAATCAAGACTTTCAAAGGTCTAAAGAGCTATTTCTTAAATGGTTTATTCCCGAAATCAAAAAAAGGTTCTTTGGAGTAAAGAAAATCAACTATAAAGACATCCCTATCATTATTAATAACTACAACCGTTTGGAAATGCTAACAAAGCTAATCCATAGCTTAGAAAGTAAAGGATACCATAATTTATATATTATTGATAACCAATCAACATACCCTCCACTATTAGAATACTATACAAGATTACCATACCCTGTATATATGTTAAATAAGAATGTCGGGCATCTATCATTGTGGGAAACAGGGATATTTAAGCAATTCAAGGATTCTTATTATGCCTATACCGATTCTGATTTAGAGATCCTCCCTAATTGTCCTGACGATTTTATTGAGAAATTTATTTTATTACTACAGAAATATCCAAAAGCATTGAAGGCTGGCTTCTCAATCTGCATAGACGACCTACCAGATCATTATAAATTAAAAGAAAAAGTTATAGAGTGGGAAAGCGTTTTCTGGAAAGAAGAAATAGAGCCTAACATATTCAAAGCTTTAATAGATACAACCTTTGCTGTATATAAGCCCTATTTTATCGGGGAACCTATTGATCCAGACTGTTTCTGTATTCGAACCGGCTACCCTTATTCCGTCAGGCATTTACCTTGGTATATGAATAGCGCAAAACCAACTGAAGAAGAATTATATTATTTGGGGCATATTAAAACGCTAACCCATTGGTCAAAACAAAATCAGACAAATACAAACTCGGCTAAAAAAGAGTGAAAAATATATCTATAATGTTCTCTATTAAATAACGCAATAAAAATATCAGATTATGAAATGTTACATTTGTCTGACAGACTCCATAGTCACTCGAAAAGACTATCTTGATTTACTAAAAGTCATGTTAATCAGTGCTAGGAAAAACACATCTCTCCATTTAGTTTGCCTATATGATGGCAACACCAATGACCCTGTTTATAACTTATTAAAGGAATTCAATGTAGAAATAATCCTCCATCAATTGCCCTATAAGCTAGAGTTGATGGAGATATATCCGCGTGAATGGATGTTGCAGAATTTAGGGAAAGAAATCGAATATAACCGAATTTTCGGAACATTTATGAGAATGGAAATCCCTGTTGTGGAAAAAGAAGAAAAGTATGTTCTTTATTCTGATATAGACGTGATTTTCAATGCTGACATTTTACTTGAGGAACTTCCACATCCCACTTATCTAGCAGCTGCCCCAGAATATGAGCGTAATGTGGAAGATATGGAATATTTTAATGCAGGAGTATTAGTTATGAACATCCAAGGCATGAAAGAGAAATATGAGGAATTTATTCTTAAAATGAAAAATAGAGAAAGAAACATATCCGGACTTTTTGACCAAGGATATTTAAACGAATTATGCTTCAAAGACATGGAATTACTACCAATAGAATATAATTGGAAACCTTATTGGGGTATCAATGACAAAGCTAAACTTATCCATTTCCATGGTATGAAGCCTAGTAGCAATCTCAATGAGGCTGGTTTTATTACTGATAATTCTTTTTTCCGTATCGTTTTTGATGCAAATCCTGGCGGCTATGCAGGATATGTATATTATTTTACTCAATTCTATGATTATCTGGGAAGAAAAGACGACAAATGGTTATACAATCACCTACAAGAAGTTTTCAATTTATATAAAGATCCATCTTTTTTCTTTTCTAAATATAACAAGTATAAGCTTAAATACCAGAAATATAAGAAATACTATTTAGTTACTTTAGGAATATCCTGTGTCTTACTGATACTGTTATGTTTAACCCTTATTCTACAATAATGAAGAAACAACCATTGATATCAGTTATCGTTGCTTCGTACAACTATGCTAAATATATAAAAGAGACTTTAGATTCTTTAATCAGACAAACCAATAAATCATTTGAAGTTATTGTTGTAGATGATGGAAGCAAAGATCAAAGCCTTCCTATAATAGAAGAATATGCCAACCGTTTTAAAAACATAAAACTATACACACATCCCGGTAACCAGAACAGGGGATTAGCTGAGACTGTAATATTAGGAATTGAAAAGTCTAATGGAGAGTACATCGCATTCTGTGAGAGTGATGATTATTGGACCAATAACCATATTGAATATTTACAAGATACAATTCAACAGAATCCTTTAGCAAATTTCATAGTCAATGGTATCAAAGTTATAAACCTATCAAATAACCCTGAATATGATTCATATATAGAATTTAGTTCCTCATTCCTCAAAAAACATTCAGGCAGTAACATATTTCCCTACCTTGATTCAAACTATATCCCCACATTCTCCGCCGTTTGTGTAAAAAAAGAAGTAATTCAAAATATTAATTTTAGCACCCCTTACCCCGCATGGTTGGATTTCTGGCTTTGGAGACAAATATGTGTGTTCAATAAAGTCTATTACATTCCCCAGGAATTAACTTTATGGAGAAAACACAATGAAAGTTATGATGCAGTCTCGGATAATAAAGATTTCAACGGCTTTATAAAAAGCTCAGACCAATATCTAGTATCTCAATACAGTTTATCCCAGATAATAGCCAATGCCAATATTCCCAAAGATAAAAAGTCTCTCAAACAATTTATTAGATCTTTTTGCCACTTCATATCATTCAAGAATGAATAGCAGCAGTTAATGCGTAAAGAATCTAAAACGTTTTCAAGATGACAATATAGAATCAAAGGCTCAACAAAAACATTAAAATTCATCTTTAAGAATAGAAGTATAAACCGATAATCTCCGATCCAACATTTCTTGTGGATTATACATATTCTTCATTTTGTCATTAGCTTGATGAACCAACATTTTTTGTAACTCCAAATCATTAGATAATTTAATCATAGCATCTGCGAAATCAACAGTATTATCGGCTATCAAGCAATCTACGCCGTCGTTAAAATGAATACCTTCCAATCCTTTTGAAGTTGTAATAAAAGGAACATTTGAAGAAACCATATCAAGTATTTTCATTCTCATACCACTTCCGATACGAATAGGAACAAGAGCAATGCTCCCCTGCAAGAAAGAGGTCAAATTCTCAACGAATCCAACTAACTCTATCTCAGGACAAGCCGTTCGTAATTCAGCAGAATAGCGTTCATATCCCATTCCAACCACTTGCAAAGTGAACTCAAAATTGCATTTACGTAAATAAGGAACTATTTCCTTACAAAGCCATACAACAGCATCTAGATTTGGAAAATGTTCTCCATATCCCACAAAAGTAAAACGTCGATGAACACAAGGGATAAACTCCGTCTCTGAATTCGATTCAAATTTTACCACTGCAGGAGAAGCATAAATATGGTCTTCACGACCTAAATAGCTAGTTAACAATAATCTATCTACTTCCGTTAAAGCAATTATATGCTTATACTTCTGCAACGCATTCCATTCGAAGTCTTTTGCAACAAGAAAATTCATCCGATCACTAGGCCGTATTGCCTGAAAAAGGTTCATCTCATTCTCGTTACGTATATATCGCAATTCATGATGAACGAAAATCGTCTGTACATTCTGCGGTAACACATATCCCAATGCTATCAATTCATAAAACTCTACCTGAATGATATCAAACCCTGTATGTGCTACTTTTGTAACATAATCTATATATTGTGTATCAAATTCTTTATATACAGAATTAGGTAAAACAGACTTTTCACGTACAAAATCTTTATCTTTCAACAAATCAACGGTACCGTTTGACGTAGATAATAACTGCCTCCGCATTTTACGCTCAATAGACATCTTGAGCTTTTTCAGCCACTTATAATAAAAAGGATTTCGCACTAAAGGAGAGTCCGGTTCTTCTTTTGTCTCTTTAACAAAAGTATAAAAATCCACATCTTCCCACAAATCTTCTAACTTTTCTACCCTTTTTGCCTCATCAATCGTCCAAGCATAAAACAACACAGAAACTGACATTTTATGACGGATATAGTCTACCATTTGAAAGAAAGCCTGATTTCCCCCAGAATTCAAAGGATAAGGAACGCAAGGTATAATAAAAAGTATTTTCTTCATTTTGTATTTCAATAAAATTAATATTCAACCATCTCTTTCTAACTAGGAGATAAATTATAGACTGAACATTTCATCAAAAGAAATTATCTCAAATAAAAAGTTTGGCTTTCAAAATATGGGAACGTAGGACACGTAAAGCCACAGCAGGAGAGAGTTTTCTCAAAATAGCATATAAACAAACCAAATCTTTTAGACTATAATTTCCTCTTACAGAACACTCTAGTATTACATTCACATAAGCCACCAACGCATCTTGAAATCTAGACTCCCGGAGATTTAATCTATAATTCATTCCAATCCATTTTAGAAAAAGTCCGGTAGCTTTAAGCTTCTCCCCATCAAAACGTGTAGAATTACTTATATTCTTATCTTCAGCATTCCGCCAATAAACAGGAGTTCCCGGTAATGAAATAATACCAGATGCATAATCCGCAAACTTTGCCCATGTTGCATCATCTGAACACCATGCCAAAGGAAACCTAACAAACCCTCCTGTTTTCTTCCAAACATCACGTGTAAATACATACTCACACGCAGCAGAGGATATTTTACCACTTAACTTGTCTAATAAGAAATCATAACCAGAAATCCTTTCTGTCTCAAAAGGTGGATTAGTATATTTCAGTTCACCATACGCATCTACTATAGCCAAAGGAAAGCGAAATACAGCATCGCATTCTCCAGACTTCTTCCAAACCTTTATTACTCGCTCTACAGCATCTGGTGGCATTAAATCATCATCTAAAAAAAGCCATACCAGCGGCTCATCAGATAATTCAATACAGCGCTCCCAATGAGCAACCAAATCTCTCCCACCCCAATTTTGTTCAAAACGAAAATAGAATATATCTAATTTATCCTTATAATCAGATACTATTGATTCTAAATCATCAGGACTGGCATCATCACCGATATAGACCGTAAAATCACGGTTACTCTGCCTTACAATAGAATCTAAAACCTCCCGAAAAAAACAAGCTTTATAAGCAGGTATAATGATTGCCAGTTTATTTTTCATTTTTCTAACTATTCAATAGTTTCATTTGCAAAGATAAGTAAATGAGATGAAAGATTTGCATTAATAAGATCACTTTAATTTCTGATATTCTCGATTCTAATAGAGACAAACCTAACAATCAATTATACAAGAACAATTGACTTTATATTTTGGAAGCTCCCTATACCCAAATAACATCAAAAGCCATAGCAGAGTATTAAGTTAGATGAAAAACATATTGCCTTAAAATCTATACCTCTGAGATTAATAACTTGCCACTCTTATTTTTTCTTTATACCTTTGTGTCATTATGTATAAAAACAATCTGTACTTCTACAAAGTGGTACTTCACCTCAATCTATTTTAATTCACCATGGATACTGATATTATAATACCAATCTATAATGCTTTTGATTTTACCAAGAAGTGTATAGAGACTGTGATTGAGCATACAGACCTTACTAAACATACCTTACTACTTATCAATGATAAAAGTACAGACCAGCGAATCCTTCCTTTGCTAAACCTGTTTACAACAGAATATCCATCTTTAAATATTACAATAATCAACAATGAGAGCAATCAAGGATTTGTACGAACGGTTAATATCGGGATGCAACACTCGTCACGCGATGTTGTTTTATTAAATAGCGACACAGAGGTCACGAAAAATTGGCTCCCTAAAATACAAAAGTGCGCATATAGCAAAGCTGCAATAGCAACTGTTACTCCACTATCTAACAATGCGACATTAGCATCCGTACCTGATTTTATGTCAGAAAATACGATACCATCAGATTTTACGATAGAGGAATATGCAGAAATTGTTGAAAGATGCAGCATGAACCTATTCCCTGAAATTCCTACTGCAAATGGATTTTGTATGTATATTAAACGAGAAGCCATAAACAATATTGGTCTCTTCGATGAAAAAACTTTTGGAAAAGGCTACGGTGAAGAAAATGATTTTTCATACAGATGTCTACAAGCTGGATATAGGCATCTACTATGTGACAACACATACATCTACCATAAAGGAACCCAGTCATTTTCTCAAGAAAAAACAGAGCTAATAAATTCTCACCTACAAATATTAAAAAGTAGATATCCTTCATGCGTCGAGAACACAGAGTCCTTTGTACAACAAAATCCAATTTCAGATATACAGTTAAATATCCGCTATGCCATTAATTCACATTCTAAGAAAAATGTATTAATTGTAATACATGATTTCAAAGAAGCCGAAAAGAAAAATATAGGAGGAACAACTTTACATGTACATGATTTAATAACAAACATGAAAGAAGAATTTAATTTTCATGTTCTTTATTATTCCGATGATGATTTTAAATATCATGTAACTTCTTTTTTACCATTTGACAAGATTACCTCCACCCTAGGTCCATATTCACAATATACGACATTAAACCTCTATAATGATACATTTAATAGAGACATTAAAATACTAATAGACACTTTAAAAATAGACTTAATACATATCCATCATTTAAAACACATGTATTTGGATATATTCAAAGTAGCAAAAGAAAGAAGCATCCCTGTCATATATACTTTACATGACTTTTATTCAATATGTCCTTCTGTGAAGCTCTTTAACAAAGAAACTTTTCTATGCAACTATGCTAACGCAGCAGGATGTGGTTCATGCATAGCAAAAACATTCAACCTGAATATCAACTTCATTCCACTTTGGAGAAAAGAGTTTTATGAAAATCTTAAAACCGTAAAAAAGATCATTGTTCCATCGTACAGTACAAAAAATATATTCCTGAACACATATAAGGATTTAACAATCGAAGTGGTAGAACATGGTTATGACAAAATAAACAGAAAGCCTAATAATGACAATCCAGATAAAAAGAAGAATAAAAAGTTTAATATCGCCTTTATTGGATATATAACAGAAGAAAAAGGACTAAAATATTTAGAGGAATTAACAGAGAAAGTAAAAGGCACAGACACAAACATTCATCTTTTCGGACAAACAACAAACAAAAAATGCAATAAGAATAAGACAAATTATGTTTATCACGGCAAGTATATACAACAAGATCTTCCCAACTTATTACTAGAGAATGACATAAAATTAATCTGCTTATTATCTATGTGGTCCGAAACATATTCTTATACCTTATCAGAAAGTTTAATTTCAGAGATCCCCGTAATCTCATTTGATCTAGGAGCAATTGCCGAACGAGTAAAAAGAGCTGATGTCGGCTGGATTTTACCTATAAATAGTACATTAGACGATATCTTTAAACTCATTTCAACTATAAAATCAGCCCCACAAGAGTATAAACAGAAAGTGGAAAGAATCAGACATCTTTTAAAAAATATGAAGTCCTTAAAAGATATGGGCAACGAATATACAGAAATATATAATAAAACGATCAACGCATTTCCTGTTAAAAATCATGACATATACTATATACAATCAAGGAATGAATTTTATAGAAAAGGAAAAGAGATCCCGACATTAGACCTTAAAGAAGAAAAAAAAGAGTATAAACGAGTAAAGCATATTATTAAAAGTTCAGTTCCTCTCAAACAAGCTTTTAATGAAGTGCAAAATTTTCGCCACACCTATACCAATAGTAAATGCAGAAACAAAATCTTTTTCAAATTTATATGGTACAGAATTCTACGAATTAATATCTAGAGAAATCTTTTTGTAAGATTTCTCTAGCTCTGGCTCGAACACGAGCAACATTATATATTCTAGAAAAAAACAATCACCTCCCTATATCTAAAAGCCATCTTCTTGCATACTTTTTACCACCTTTTCTGTTTCTTCTAAATAACGGAATCCCCATTTTAAATCAGGTTCCAAATGATTACCTTCTGCCCATTCATTCCAAGCATTGACAAAAACAAAATTCTCATCTTTGCTATAAGGCACAAATTTATTCATAACCGAATATAACCATTCACCGTATTTTTCGGGAGTACTCTTGTCTAAAATAAACATCTTTTGCTTTCGACGAGAAGTATTATCCCACATTGGAGTAACCCCCGGATACATTTTATAGTCAGGAAAATGAGTTTTACAGATATAATCTACATATTCCGAGTAATCAATCTTTTTCTTCTTACATGTATTAAAAAGGTGACGATTTATATTATAAGCAAACTTTCGTAATGGATTTCTCTTTTTTTGAAATTCATTCATTTGATGAGTGAAAGGTTGAAACTCCACAGCAGCATCAAAACCATCCTGAAGGTATTCTTCTCCATAACAATCCATCGTTTCGACGCGGCATAAATACAATTCTACTCCTTTACTAAAAGCTTCTTCCCTCCAAACTCGAATAGTTTCTTTCATATTCGGGAAAAGCATGGAACGATAAATTAAAAACACAGGTTTACCGTCTACTCTTATATATCGAGAATCACTAAATACATTATCTAACAGATAACGGATATGCGCACGATCATCCTCTTCCGAATAATTTTGAGCAATCAAAATATGACGACTTCCACCATCCCATGCCCGTGTCCAATTTTCATTAGCCCAACAAAGCATAAATGGAAAATCAGGGTTGCCAGAAGATAATACTTCTTCTAGCGGTCTCTCCATCAATTGATGACCATTAAACCAATAATGATAATAACAAAAGCCATTAATCCCGTACATTCGAGCCATATCAGCTTGCTGCTGACGAACTTCCGGGACACGCAGATCATAGAAACCTAAATCTGCCGGTAAATGTGGCTGATAATGGCCACGATAAAGAGGCCTAGCCTTAACCACATTTCTCCATTCAGTAAATCCCTTACCCCACCATTCATCATTTTCAGGAAATGGATGATATTGCGGCAAATAAAATGCTATAATTCTTTTGTCAACCATATTTTTCTTTATTGCACTTCACAATTCATTACAACCTATCTCTATCTCTTGTAGGTTGCCATGGATTCAAAAAACTCATGTATTTATTAACTCGTTCCCATCTATATGTCCACACACTTGTGTCAAAACATCCTTTCAGTTTTTCAAACAACAACAATCTCATTTTCGGATCAACTTTTGCACGCTTTATATTTTTATAAAGCATTCCATGTCGCATCAAACGCTTATAACGCCCTATTGGATAAGAAAATGATTCAACATAATGTACTACTTGAATATCTTCAAGAATCGCATTACCTGAAGCGTTACCCTCAACAGTTGTACTTGTTGAATGCAATCGAAAAAAGTTTAACTTTTCATATAACTCAATAACACTCCCTTGCCTCGCCATCTCTATCCAAAAAAGCCAATCACCACTATAGCGCATTGAGAAACAAGACAAATCCTTTATCTGTTCAAAACATTGTTTACGAAAGACAACACCACTAGCATTGTAAATATAATTGCGCCAATAAAGATTCTGTTTTATATAATCTTCACTATCAAAAACACCTATATTGTAAGGACGGAGTAATTGCTTTGAAGTCCAACGGTCAAAATCTGTAGATAGTTTATTCCCTTTCTCGTCTATACAATGTGAACCTAAAAAACAGAAAGAAGCATGAGGATATTGATTTAAGATAGAAACAGCTTTTTCCAAAAAAGAAGAATCAGCCGCATCATCACTCTCGGCAATCCATATATATTTTCCACGAGACAAACTTATACCTTTTTGCCACTGAGCAAAAGGGCTCCCTGTATTAACTGAATTAATCTCCAAATGAGCGACACGAGAATTTGTTTTATAATGGTTTAAAATAGACACACTATCATCGGTTGAAGCATCATCCAATAATATTATTTCATAGTCTGTATATGTTTGTGCCAATACCGACTCGATACGTTGCTGTAAAAAACGAGCATAGTTATAATTAGGGATGATTATACTAACTTCTATCGGATAATTTTCCATTACAAACACACTATTTATCTTAGTTATTATAACAAAATGATAGCAAAGATACGGATATTATTCTTAAAAAAGAATGCTAACCCTCTAATGTTTAGCAAAAAAGCCTTTAACGCTTGTCACAACCAAATAAAATGTATACATTTGTAGAATTTTAGTGCAAGCCCCCTTAACTATTAACTAACTTAGTAATAATTATATGAATAAACCCATGGCGAGCAACATAAGTACATCGCTAATTATATCCACCTATAATAGAAGCGACGCATTAGAATTATGCGTTAAAAGCGTGCTACGTCAATCTCTCCTTCCAGATGAAATTATCATTGCAGATGATGGTTCTAAAGAAGATACAAGAGAACTAATTCATCAATTAGCAGCCTCCTCCGAAGTCCCTATTATTCATGTTTGGCATGAGGATCTAGGCTTCAGACTGGCCTCCATCCGCAACAAAGCTATTGCGAAAGCATCTAAAGAATATATTATACAAATTGACGGAGATATCGTCTTACACAAAGATTTCGTCAAAGATCATGTACATTTTGCTAAAAAAGGCAGTTTCGTAACCGGTAGCCGTGTATTAATCCGGGAAGGTTTAACCAAAAAGATGCTAGCAGAAAGAAACTGCATTATCTCTATTCACGACAAAGGTACTAAAAACACAATCAACGGAGTACATTTACCTTGGCTAAGCCCACTACTTCAGCATTATCGCCAATGGGATATTTCATATTCCAGAGGATGCAATATGGCTTTCTGGAAAGAGGATTTATTAAAAGTCAATGGATACAATGAAGCTATTACCGGATGGGGAAGCGAAGATCATGAATTAGTGTGCCGCCTCATCAATAGCGGTGTACGCAAGCGTACCATCAAATTTGCGGGAATTGTGTTCCACCTTCATCACGAATTACATGGAACGGATAATTTGAGCAACAACCGCAGTATTTTGAACGAAACGAAAGTCAGGAAACTAACCTGGTGCGATAAAGGAATCATACAAAACTAATATGGAAAAGAATTTGAACTTTTTAGATCGAAACGAATTTAACTACAGTCCATCAAAAGAAGTAGTAGAAGCTTTAAAAAACTTCGATATAAATAAACTTTGTTTTTATACCCGCATTTATGATGAAGGAAAGAAAAGTATATTATCTGTTTTCTTATCCGAACTTTACGATATAGATGAAACACAAGTCTTATTAGGATACGGCGGAGAAGATATTCTGAAACAAGCTGTACACTACTTCCTGACTCAAGAAGATGGAAATAAAACGATGTTGATTCCCAAGTTCTCATGGTGGTATTATAAATCAATTGCAGATGAGGTGAATGGCCATACTTTGCAATATCCTCTCTACGAAGACGGAAATACTTTTAAATATGACTTTGAGACGCTAAAAGATATGATTCAGAAAGAGAATCCGAAGATTCTTTTACTAGCTTCTCCCAATAACCCTACCGGCAATGGTTTAACTCCGAAAGAATTGGATGAACTGCTCGCAGAAGTGCCCAGCCAAACAGTGGTACTGATAGATGAAGCATACGCTTCTTTTGTTTCAACTGATACCAGTTACATCAAAAAGCTGGTTAATAAATATCCGAATTTGATTATTTCCCGTACTTTATCCAAGTTTTATGGATTGCCCGGTTTACGTATGGGATTCGGATTCATGAGTAAGGAGCTGGAAAAATTCAGCAGATACAGCAATAAATATCTGGGATATAACCGGATATCCGAAGATATCGCCATTGCGGCTCTTAAATCGGACGCACACTATCGCAATATCGCCAAACTGATGAACGAAGACCGTGAGCGTTACGAAAAGGAAATCGGCGTATTACCCGGATTCAAAGTATATGAATCGGTTGCCAACTTTATTTTAATCAAATACCCGATAGAACTGAAAGAGGCTTTACAAAAGGCTTTTGCTAAACAGAGTTATAAAGTGAAATTTATGAATGAACCGGATATCAATACTCATTTGCGTATCACATTGGGACGCCCAGAGCAGAACCGGATCGTTATAGATACAATCAAAGAAATAGCATCCAAATGAAAGCAGTAATATTAGCCGCAGGAATAGCTTCACGCTTACGCCCGCTGACCGATACGACGCCCAAATGTCTTCTCAAAATAGGAGAACGATGCCTTTTGGAAAGAGCTTTTGATGCTCTGATACAAAACGGATTTGATGAGTTCATCATTGTCACCGGGTATCGCCAGCAGCAAATCGTTGATTTCCTACAGGCACATTATCCAACCCAAGATATTACTTTCATCTATAATGACAGGTATGAATCAACCAACAATATCTATTCATTATGGCTCACCCGTTCCTATACAGATGGGCAGGAGATTTTGTTATTAGACAGCGACATTGTATTTGATCCGCAGATTGTAGAGAAACTGCTTCATTCGGATAAGGACGACATATTGGCACTGAATCGTCATGAGCTCGGAGCAGAAGAAATAAAAGTCATCGTGGACGACGCACAAAAGGTCGTTGAAATCAGCAAAGTCTGTTCGATATCCAATGCTATCGGAGAATCTATCGGCATTGAAAAGATGTCAGCTGAATATACCAAAGCGCTATTCCGGGAACTGGAAATTATGATTACTACCGAAGGACTGGATAATATATTCTACGAACGGGCTTTTGAGAGACTGATTCCGCAAGGATATAGTTTTTACGTTATGGACACCACCGAGTTCTTCTCGGCCGAGCTGGACACAGTAGAGGACTTTCAACAGGCACAGAAGCTGATTCCAGCCAGTCTTTATTAATTAAAATCAGATAGAATGGCTAATTACGACATCCGCCCTCTACAGCTTCGCATATTAAAGAACTTATTAGCTGTTGACAAAGTTTGCAAAGAACATAATCTGCGATATTACATCATGGCAGGCACCATGCTGGGAGCTGTGCGCCACAAAGGATTCATCCCCTGGGATGATGATTTGGATATCGGAATGCCAAGAGCTGATTATGACTTACTAATGGCTAATGCCAAAGAATGGTTACCGGAACCTTACGAAGCGGTATGCGCTGAGAATGATAAGGAATATCCTCTTCCGTTCGCAAAGGTGCAGGATGCCAACACAACCTTAATCGAGCGTATGCATCTCAAATATCTGGGAGGTGTATATATTGATATATTTCCACTAGATGGAGTTCCGGAAAGCCGTATGGCGCAAAGAATGCATTTTGCGAAGTATGAGTTCTACAAACGAGTACTTTATCTTATTCATCGCGATCCATACAAACATGGGAAAGGTCCCAGTTCATGGATACCGCTATTATGCAGAAAGTTTTTTACCCTTACCGGAGCACAGGAAAGCATCAGGAAGGTGATGAAGAAATACGATTTCGACCAATGCGCATTAGTCTGCGATTATGATGATGGAATGAAAGGAATCATGTCGAAGGATATCCTGGGCACTCCCACTCCTATCCGGTTTGAAGATGAAGAAGTATGGGGAGTACAGAAATACGACGCTTATCTGTCACAGAAATATGGAGATTACATGACCATACCTAAACAAAGTGGACAAAGACAACACAATTTCCATTATTTAGACTTGAATAAACCTTATCGGAATTTTGAAGTCTAATTATAATCACATAAAGGTAAGAAGTAGAAATGAGAATAGGTTTTGACGGAAAACGTGCAGTACAGAATTTCACCGGTCTGGGTAATTATAGCCGCTATATAGTGGATATCCTATGCCAATTCTATCCGGAGAATGAATATGTGCTGTATGCCCCCAAGAAACGGGAAAACAAGAGGCTGGACAAATTAACGAGGCAGTATCAGCAACTACAGCTTTCTTATCCCACTACTTCTTCCTGGAAAAAGTTAAGTTCATTGTGGCGAGTATGGGGCGTTACCCAACAACTGGAAAAAGAAAAAATCGATATATTCCACGGACTTAGTAATGAGTTGCCCCTGAATATACATCAAAGCGAGGTAAAAAGTATTGTAACGATTCACGATCTGATCTTTCTGCGCTATCCGCAGTATTACCATTCGATCGACAGGAAAATATACACATACAAATTCCGTAAAGCTTGCGAAAATGCCGATAAAATCATTGCTATCAGCGAATGTACCAAGCGTGATATTATTGAGTATTTCAGGATTCCCGCCGATAAGATAGAAGTTGTTTATCAGGGATGTGATCCTTCATTCATGCATCCTGTAGCAGCAGAGAAGAAAAGAGAAATCCGGGCTAAATATCAGCTACCGGATCACTATATCCTTAACGTAGGAAGTATTGAAGAACGCAAAAACGCCCTTTCAGCGGTGCAGGCACTAACGATGCTTCCTGAACAGATTCATCTCGTCATTGTAGGACGCCACACGGAATATACTGATAAAATTGAACGTTTCATTAAGGAGAATAAGCTGGAAGAAAGGGTACATATCATCAGCAATGTTCCTTTTGATGATCTACCGGCTTTTTATCAGTTAGCAGAAATTTTTGTATACCCTTCCCGTTTCGAAGGTTTTGGTATTCCCATTATAGAAGCTCTATACTCCGGTATTCCGGTAGTGGCCGCGACTGGATCTTGCCTGGAAGAAGCCGGAGGTCCCGACTCTATCTATGTAGATCCTGACGATATCAAAGGAATGGCCGATGCCTTCAAACAGATATACGCAGATCCTGAGAGAAAAAAGATTATGATTGAAAAGGGGCAAATTTTTGCTAAAAGATTCGCAGAAGAAAAGCAAGCGGAGGAGATCTTAAACATCTACAAGCAACTAATGAAATGAACGCACTTAAACATACAATAAAGAAATTTATATATGGCACTCTTCCATATTATTTTATGAAAGGGTATAAACCCGATTCACCCTATCTGAAATATTATGAATATATTAAAGAGCACGGATATTCAAGGCATTTGTATGAATTCAAAGATGAATATACAAACATGCCTGTCAATGTACAAAAGGATGAGAAAAAAGGCTTATACTATGTACAACAAGAGAAGAAACGGCTATATTTCAGGAAGAGTACTCCACCCAAGAAGATTCAGAAGTACTACAAAGCCTTGAGTATGGAGCAGGACAAGCGATCACCGCATCACTATTTCGATAGCGTAAAAGATGTCACGGGAAAGGTTTTTGTAGATGTCGGTTGTGCCGAAGGATATTCTTCACTGGAAATTGTGGAGGAAGCCAAACATATCTATTTGTTTGAACAGGACGAGCAATGGTTGGAAGCTATCAGAGCCACCTTCGAACCATGGCAAGACAAAGTGACGATTGTCCAAAAGTATGTAAGTGACCATAATTCTTCGAGAGAGCAAACATTAGACGATTTCTTCAATAATCAGACGGATGAACATCTGTTTCTTAAAATGGATATAGAAGGAGCCGAACGGCACGCATTGGCGGGATGCAAGAACTTATTTCAGAATTGCCAGAAACTAGATTTTGCCATTTGCACATATCACCTGCGTGATGACGAAGAAATTATCTCTGCATTTTTGAACAAGCATAACTGTACATATATTAATCAAAAAGGTTTTTTCAGGCATAGAATCCGCAGTGTAGTGATGCGCGGAAGTAAGAAGTAATCAATCATTGATAATCAGCAGAAAGCAATTCACAATAATCATACTTGCACAGGTACGTATCATAAATATGCTTTTCCTTTTTCAATAAGAAACGTGAGATATGCGGTTCCCAAGAAAAGAACTTACGCACGGAACGGTATAAACGGAAGAATAAAATCAGGGACACAATATGCTTTTCTTTTTCTTTTCGTGCCGCACGACGATAAATGTAATGAGTAAAGAACTGATCGCTGTAACGAAGGGCCAGACTGACCGTAGATTCGACGTCCCATCCACGCAAAGAAGCATATTCTGTCATGATGTAAGTCAGTACCTCACGCGAAATACACAAACGGCACATATTACGGCATACCGTATCACAATCAATATCCGATAGCAACTGCATACGATTCACGTCGACCAGAGAGAAACTGTATTCATTCGTTTCATTCTGATGAATCAGTATATTACCGGGAGAATAGTCCAAATGAAGGATACCTGCCTGATGCAAAGCAGCAGTGTAGCGCGCAAAAGCTGAAAGTTTGTCTTCATTCCCCTCCACTTTTCCATCCATCAGGGAACGGACAGTTTCGCCGCCATCATAACAACAAATGTAATAGCTATGTGAGAGAAGACCATCTTGAAATTGTTCGATCATAGCCACTGGCTCCGGAGTGTCAAAGCCATGCTGTTGAATCTCCATAGAATAAATATAGGAACGTTCTGCCTTCGACTGGCGGAAAAACGAATATACAACACGATTGATGATGTGAGGTTTTTTAAAGCTCTTCACCACAACATCAATGCTGCCCAAACTAATCCGTTTTAGAACATTACGACCATCGTACACCACATCTCCTTCGTTCTGGAAGGACCTCGGAACTTCTTCTATCTCCTTCTGCAAATGTGCGTACTTGGGATTTACAATCACTCTCATTACACTCTCCTATATAATCCTAATTACAAAGATTGAGCAAAGATAAAGAAATTAGGCCATATTCCGACTATATTTTTCTCTTTTCTCACAAAGATTGGCTAACTCTCTCCACATATAAGCACCGTCACGGTGACTTTAATCGTTTTTTCTTTTTTCTTTTCATTTATATTTAGACATAAATGCTTTTTTTTAGTTATGTTTGCACGGTAAAAAGCATAAAGAAGTTTAAGCATGAAACCAATCAAAAGAATTCTGATTATTCGATTTAGACAAATAGGGGACTCAATTCTGGCTGTTGCATTGTGCAGTACGCTGAAAAAAAGTTTTCCCGACGCAGAGATACACTTCGTGCTTAATAAAAATATTGCTCCACTCTATGAGGGGCATCCGGACATAGACAAAGTCATTACATTTGACAAGAATGAGAATAAGCCGTTCACTGCATATATAAAAAAAGTATGGCAGGTAATGCACCAAAATAAATACGACGTAATCATCGACATGCGCTCTACCATACGGACTCTTTTTTTCTCTCTTTTTTCATTAAGAACTCCTTTCCGGATAGGGCGAATCAAAGGATATACACGTTTTCTACTGAACTACCGGACAGATACTTACAGCAAGGATCTGACAACTGATATGGTACAACGTAACCTGTTGCTTACAGCACCATTAGAAAAGATCAGACCTATTCAATACACAAAAGAATTCAAGTTATATCTGACTGACCGGGAGAAAGAAGATTTCCGATATTATATGGAAAAGGAAGGGATTAATTTTGCACACCCTGTGTTACTAATAGGAGTCACAACCAAACTCATCCATAAGAAATGGAATACGGAGTTCATGATAGCCACACTGAAAAGAATTTTGGAGGAGCACAAGGACATACAAATGATCTTCAACTACGCACCGGGGTACGAAGAAGAAGACGCCAGAAATATCTACAAGAAATTAGGATGCCCGGAACGTATCAAGATCGATATACAAGCTTCTTCATTGCGACAGCTGGCAGCACTTTGCGCCAACTGTTCATTCTACTTCGGGAACGAAGGAGGAGCCAGACACATCGCCCAGGCTCTTGGAGTTCCTTCATTTGCCATTTATTCACCAAGTGCATCAAAATCAATGTGGTTACCCGCCAATTCCGTACTTGCCGAAGGAATCAGTCCTGACGACCTTCTTTCGCCGGAACAACAAGCGACATTAACCTATGAAGAGCGTTTTGCATTAATTACTCCTGAAAAGGTATACGGACAATTGACTTCAATACTAAGGCAATTGAGCTAACTCCCGATACAAATCAAGGTAGGCTTGTATATGCTTCTCGTAACTGAATGAAGCGGCATGTTCCTTGATTTTTTCCAAGCGCTCCTTGTCTTTATAAAAATCAGGTAGATGCTCCCGGATACTTTGCACCATAGATTCTGTATCCAAATGCTCCCACATGATAGCGTGTCCATTACAAACTTCCGGTAAACTAGTGCGATTAGCGGCAAATACAGCCTTCCCAAATTGCATAGCTTCCACCACCGGCAATCCAAAGCCTTCTCCTTCACTAGGAAACAGGAATGCCTCACAGTTCCGATATAACCAGATCTTCTCACTTTGAGAGATAACATCCGTCAAAAAGACATTAGTGAGCTGATTCTCACGAATCAGATTGCGCACTTCTTCAGCATAAGCAAAATGAGCATCTCCACAAATATATAGATCATATTCCGGGAAATGACGCATTACGTCAACCAAGAGATGGAAGTTCTTTTTTCTACGGATTTGCCCAATTGTAAAAAAGAAAGGACGCCCTGTAGCAAACGACGGCTTTGTTCCTTCTAATGTATCGATTCTCTCCACTCCATTATAGATGACCCGGATCTCCTTCCCTTTCAAATCTACATGCTGCCGAATGACATCTGCCACATAATGAGAGATCGTAGTCACGACCGCTGCCTTATTGACCTTATTCTGCATCCGGCGAAGATACATTTTCGCCTTCCAGGGCTTTTTCTCTGTTAAGAAATTAAAGTCGTGTATAGTAAAGATAAACTTTGTACCACCGGCAATACGCAACAACTTGCGCTGTTGATTCACTGCATGCCATACGTCTACTTTGGGAAGGGTAAAAGGAAGAAACTTATTGATACGACGTACCGGAACAGAGGTCACATTCGGGCCAAATTCCTGCATATATTTCTGCCGCAATAAATATACAAAATGAAGATCATCTACCGGCATAGACGAAAAGGCAGTTGCATAGTTGGCCGCAATCTGCCCGAAACCGGCTGTGAGACTACCATAATTCGTAAGATCTATCAGTACCTTTTTCTTTCGTTGTATCTCTTTCATCATTATTTGATTCTATGCTCTTTCAGCTCAATAAACTGCTAATTTGAACTTTAGCAAGGATTAATCTACAATCCCTTCTATTTTCGCAATGACCTGCTCCGGCTTTATATCCCTCAAACAGGCATAATCACCTCGCCAGCAAGGCTTCTGTCCATATACAGAACAGGGACGGCATGACAAATCGAGTTGCACGGTATTGACCGGCAATTGTCTCCAGCCCATAAAACCAGCGTAGGGATGGGTTGCTCCCCAAATAGAGACAACCGGAATATTGACCAAAGATGCCAAATGCATATTGGCAGAATCCATTGAAAGCATCACGTCCAGATGGCTCATCAGATTCAGTTCGGTACGCATATTCAGTTTACCGATCATTGAAACAACAGAAGGATATTTAGCAATCCATGCATCAAATACGTCCTGCTCGCTTTTACCGCCTCCAAAGAGGAAAACCTTTACTTTGGGATTGGCAGCAAAATGTGCTATAACTTGTTCCTGCAGTTCTAACGGATAAATCTTACCTGCATGTTTGGCAAAAGGAGCTATACCAATCCACTTTTGATCTTCTTTAGGTCCTGTGACTGGTTCTATTTCCGCAAAGTTTCCTTTTCCTTCGCCATAAATAGAAGAGAAATTTAATAGTACCGGTAAACCTAGCTTCTCAAGTACATCGGCATAACGACGAAAAGAACTCTTCTGATTCTCCATCACCTTATCATGACGGCGAACCAGCTTCTTTTTGCCTGCCCTTCCTTTACAAATGGAAGCTACCGGTTTATTGGCAAGACGGAATCGCAAACATAAATACTTAGAACGAAGTACATGATGAAAATCAGCAATGTAATCAAAATGCATCGCTTTTAATTCCGAATAAAGGCTATTCAAGCCCCAAAGCCCCTTGTGTTTGCCTGTTAAATCAGCTCCGACAAAACCCACATTAGCAGGCAACCCCTGAAAGAGTGGCTGCCATACAGCACGACTTAACACTGTTATTTCGTGCTGCGGGTATTGCACAGCCAGCGAATGTATTACCGGGATTGTCATGGCTACATCGCCAAGAGCTGAAAAACGAATAATGAGAATACGCGCCATTCGTTATTTTTTCGCATAAAGCACCGGATTTAATGCCGGGTCATTATACATCTTCATCTGTTTATATACTTTCATATATTTTCTTCCGGCTTCGATATCAGCCAACAGCTGTTCAATAGCCGTAGAAAGGTCTTTGCGTTGTTCCAGCAGGATATTCAACTTAGTCTGGCATTGAGCACGGTGTTCCTCAGTTGTGTCCGTACGTTCCACCTCCTGCTGCATGTGGTAAATTTTCAATGCAAGAATTGACAAGCGGTCAATTGCCCATGCAGGGCTCTCCGTATTGATCGTTGCGTCAGAGAGAGGTTTTACCTCTTTGTATTTGTCTAAAAAGTAGCTATCAATTAATTCCACCAGATCCGTACGGTCCTGATTTGATTTATCAATTCTTCTTTTCAAGGCCAATGCTTCTACCGGATCAATCTGCGGGTCACGGATAATATCCTCAAAATGCCATTGCACGGCATCAATCCAGTTCTTTAGATATAAATAATACTCAATAGTTTTCAACTCGTAAGGATTGTTCATCGGAGCATCCACACTATCCGTCACATGGTAATCGGTTGTCGATTTCCAGAAAATCTCGTTGCAAAGGTTACTAAATGTCATAATCTTAACTAGCTAATAGATATATAATAGGGCAAATCTATGTAATATTTTTCAGACAAGCAACCGTTTCTTACTTTTTTATTTGTTACCTTTGTGGGTACAAAAGATGAATTGTATATGAAAATTATTATCGACAATAAAATACCTTATATAAAAGAGGCGGTTCAGAGAATAGCCGACGAGGTGATTTATGCACCGGGAAAGGATTTCACCCCGGAACTCGTACGAGATGCGGACGCTCTTATTGTCCGTACCCGCACACATTGCAACCGGGATTTATTGGAAGGTAGTCGAGTGAGATTCATAGCGACCGCAACCATAGGCTTCGACCATATTGATACGGAGTATTGCAAACAGGCCGGTATTGAATGGACGAATGCACCGGGATGTAACTCCGCTTCTGTCGCCCAATATATACAATCATCGCTTCTTGTATGGAAGTCCGTCAGGAATAAAAGGCTGAATGAACTGACAATTGGAATCATAGGAGTAGGAAATGTCGGGAGTAAGGTAGCTAAAGTTGCCCAGGATTTTGGCATGCGTGTTTTATTGAATGATTTGCCACGGGAAGAAAAAGAAGGTGCAGAACGGTTCTCTTCACTGGAGAAAATAACGGAAGAGTGTGACATCATCACTTTTCACGTACCTTTATATAAAGAAGGAAAGTATAAAACGTTCCACTTGGCGGATGACGTTTTCTTTCAGTCACTCAAACGGAAGCCTGTTATCATCAATACCTCACGAGGAGAAGTCATCCAGACTGATGCTCTTTTAAAAGCTTTGAACAGCCGGATGATTTCGGATACCATCATCGACGTATGGGAGCATGAACCGGAAATCAACCGTGATCTACTGGAAAAGGCATTTATCGGAACTCCTCATATTGCAGGCTACTCTGCAGATGGAAAAGCAAACGCCACACGTATGTCATTGGATGCCATCTGCAAGTTCTTCCAAATAAAAGGGAATTATGAAATTAACGCACCCGCACCTGTCTCCCCCATTATTCATGCAAAAAACCACGAAGAAGCAGTCCTCCAAATGTATAATCCAACCGAAGACAGCAACCGGCTAAAAAATCAACCGGAGCTATTCGAAACCCTACGCGGAGATTATCCTTTGCGGCGGGAAGAGAAAGCATACATTATTAAGTATTAAGTATCAGGTAATAACCATAGTGGCCGAAAACGTCAATAAAGTTCTGTCAAACGATTATTCACACGACGTAATACTTAATACTTATTACTTAATACTTGATTTATGATTTTCGGGAAGTGTTCATATTCCAAAGCATGCACTTTCTTGGCTACATCGTCCGGAGAATCGGTCGGGAGAACAGGGCAAGTAGCTTGAAAAATCGTATTTCCTTCGTCGTAATGCTCATTTATATAATGTATAGTGATGCCGCTTTCTTTTTCACCGGCAGCTACTACTGCTTCATGTACCCGGTCACCATACATTCCTTTGCCTCCGTACTTCGGCAGAAGAGCAGGATGTATATTTATAATTTTATCGGGATAAGCATGCAAAAGCAAATCCGGCACGCGAACTAAGAAGCCGGCCAACACGACAAAATCAATGCGGTACTCCTGCAAAATAGCCAAAATTTCATCTCCGGCTATCCAATCCTCCTTTGGAAACACGTTAGAAGGCACTCCCAAGCGATGCGCACGTTCCAAAACATAGGCATCACTCTTATTAGAAAGCACCAACGAAACCTGAACGGAATCGTTTTTTTGGAAATACCGGATAATATTCTCAGCATTAGAGCCGGAACCGGAAGCGAAAATTGCGATGTTTTTCTTCATAACTCTCAAATTCGATGCACAAAACAGTGAAAAATGTGCAAAACATTGCATTTATTTAGTCAAATATTTGCGCAAAACGATAAATATTCATTCCTTTGCACCGCAAATTTAAAGAAATAAAACTAATTATTAATTAAAAACTTAAAGTTATGTCTGAAATTGCATCAAGAGTAAAAGCGATTATCGTTGATAAATTAGG
The DNA here is from genome assembly GCF_002632415.2 of Bacteroides celer. Taxonomy (NCBI): domain Bacteria; kingdom Pseudomonadati; phylum Bacteroidota; class Bacteroidia; order Bacteroidales; family Bacteroidaceae; genus Bacteroides; species Bacteroides celer. The sequence goes on from NZ_CP178209.1 coordinate 5,681,018, forward strand.
CGTAGAAGAATCAGAAGTTACAACCGAAGCAAGCTTCACTAACGACCTGGGAGCAGATTCTCTTGACACTGTAGAACTTATCATGGAATTCGAAAAAGAATTCGGTATCTCTATTCCTGATGACCAAGCAGAAAAGATTGGTACTGTAGGTGATGCTGTATCTTATATCGAAGAACACGCTAAGTAATTCGATTTCATCAATATGGAATTAAAAAGAGTGGTAGTAACAGGCCTTGGCGCCATTACTCCCGTTGGCAATAGCGTTCCCGAATTTTGGGAAAACATTGTGAACGGGGTTAGTGGAGCAGGGCCTATTACTCATTTTGATGCGTCGTTATTCAAGACCCAATTCGCATGCGAAGTGAAAGACTTCGATGCAACGAAATACATAGACCGCAAAGAAGCAAGAAAGATGGACTTGTATACTCAATATGCCATCGCTGTTGCTAAAGAAGCGGTAGATGATTCCGGTCTTGACGTCGAGAAAGAAGACTTGAACAAAATCGGTGTTATTTTCGGCGCCGGTATTGGTGGTATACATACATTTGAAGAAGAGGTAGGCAACTACTACACTCGTCAGGAAATGGGTCCGAAGTTTAATCCGTTCTTCATTCCAAAGATGATTTCGGATATTGCAGCCGGACAGATTTCTATCATGTATGGTTTCCATGGTCCTAACTACGCGACTTGTTCAGCATGTGCTACTTCAACCAACGCTATTGCAGATGCCTTCAACCTGATTCGTTTGGGTAAAGCAAATGTAATTGTATCCGGTGGTTCGGAAGCAGCAATCTTCCCGGCAGGTGTAGGCGGTTTCAACGCTATGCACGCCTTGTCAACACGCAACGACGAAGCTTCTAAAGCTTCACGTCCGTTTAGCGCAAGCCGCGATGGTTTCGTTATGGGCGAAGGTGGCGGTTGCTTGATCCTGGAAGAATTGGAACACGCTAAAGCTCGTGGTGCAAAAATCTATGCAGAAGTTGCCGGTGTAGGTATGTCTGCAGATGCACATCACTTGACTGCTTCTCATCCGGAAGGTCTGGGAGCGAAACTGGTGATGATGAATGCACTGGAAGATGCGGAAATGGATCCGAAAGAAGTAGACTATATCAATGTACACGGTACATCTACTCCGGTTGGTGATATTTCAGAAGCAAAAGCAATCAAGGAAGTATTCGGTGATCATGCGTTCGAGTTGAACATCAGTTCAACCAAATCAATGACAGGTCACTTGCTGGGAGCTGCCGGTGCGGTAGAATCTATTGCAAGCATCCTTGCCATTAAGAACGGCATTGTTCCTCCGACTATCAACCACGAAGAAGGTGACGACGACGAGAACATCGACTACAACCTTAATTTCACGTTCAATAAAGCACAGAAACGCGAAGTTAATGTTGCCTTGTCCAATACATTTGGATTTGGTGGTCACAATGCGTGCGTTATCTTCAAGAAATACGCAGAGTAATATCGTGTTACGTAACGAAATAGATAAGATAAGGCTCTTGTTCCGCAAGGATAGAGAGTCTTATCTTTGTTTTTACCGGATACTCGGGTTCTACCCGCGCAATATCCAGCTTTATGAGCAGGCTCTCCTGCACAAATCGACTTCTGTCCGCTCCGACAAGGGACGTCCTCTCAACAATGAACGGCTGGAGTTTTTAGGTGACGCCATCCTCGACGCCATCGTGGGAGATATTGTCTACAAACGTTTCGAAGGGAAACGGGAAGGTTTCCTAACCAATACACGTTCCAAGATTGTACAACGGGAGACGTTGAACAAGTTGGCCGTTGAAATCGGCCTGGATAAGCTCATCAAGTATTCTACCCGTTCTTCCTCTCACAACAGCTACATGTACGGAAATGCTTTTGAAGCGTTTATCGGAGCTATTTATCTGGATCAGGGATATGAACGTTGCAAACAGTTTATGGAACAACGGATTATCAACCGTTATATCGATCTGGATAAAATATCCCGAAAAGAGGTTAATTTCAAATCCAAACTTATCGAATGGAGCCAAAAGAACAAAATGGAGGTTTCCTTTGAATTAATCGAGCAGTTTCTCGATCATGACAGTAACCCTGTATTCCAAACTGAAGTACGTATTGAAGGACTTCCGGCAGGAACAGGTACGGGATATTCCAAGAAGGAGTCTCAACAGAATGCCGCCCAGATGGCTATAAAGAAGGTAAAGGAACCGACATTTATGTCAACCATCGAAGAGATTAAAATACAACATTCGGCAACTGCTACTGAAATGGAAACAGAAATGGAAGTTGAATTTGCGACTAATTCTGAGACTGAATTGGCAAGCGGGCTTGAGAATGAGCCCGAAACCGAACTGAACACAAATCCCGAGATAGAACCGGAAAATGTTTCAGAAGAAAACATCCTCGTCGATGAGATTTCCACAGTGCAGGCCACAGAAGCTCCGGCAACTAGCCAAAGCAAATCCCCATGCGACGACCCTGAATCACCAAATCGTGATCTTCAGTAACCAATTTCAGTTTTCCTGCAACTTCTTCAAGAGGAATAGATGCTATATCGTCTCCTTGTAAAGTCACCATACGCCCGAATTGGCCATTGGCTATCAATTCTGTTGCATGCCCGCCCATGCGGGTAGAAAGATTGCGGTCGAAAGGAGTAGGCGAACCACCACGCTGGATATACCCCAAAACTGTTTCGCGGGTTTCTATACCGGTTTCATATTCAATTTCCTGCGCGATATATTCAGCAGCACGTTTACGCCCGTCAGTCTGAATTCCTTCCGCTACCACTACAATAGAATAGGGTTTGCCTTTCTTTAGTCTTTCCAGAATCGTATTGCCGATATTCTTAATGTTATAAGCGATTTCAGGAACGAGAATCACATCCCCTCCTCCTGCCATACCGGAATACAAAGCAATCCAGCCAGCCTTATGCCCCATCACTTCAATCACCATCACCCTTTTATGAGAGCTTGCGGTGGAATGTAGACGGTCGATGGCATCAGTAGCAATACTTACCGCCGAGTCGAAACCAAAAGAGATGTCCGTGCCCCAAATATCATTATCAATGGTTTTAGGAACAGATACGATGTTAACTCCCATTGCAGCAAACTTGGCTGCAGTCTTCTGCGTTCCATTTCCACCGATACAAACGACACAATCCAGCCCAATTTCATGGATATTCTGAAGAATTAAAGACGGTTTGTCAACATCAGAGACAACGCCTCCTTTTTTGAAAGGCTTCTCACGAGAAGTTCCTAACATCGTTCCACCCAGATTGAGCAAACCGGAGAGCGACTTGTCTGTAATAGATTCGACATCTTTAGTCAGCAAGCCCTGAAAACCGCTGTGAATACCTACCACTTCCATTCCGTAATAATTGATGGCAGTTTTGCACACGCCACGAATCGTGGCATTAATACCGGGACAGTCCCCGCCGGATGTTAAGATTCCAATTCTCATTGTCGCATTTTTTAGTCTAAAACTCGGGATTTATATGAAAGTCGTCAATTTTTAACGATTATTTCCGTCGTAAAGATAGAAAAAAAAGATAAATAAGTTACTTTTGCACGACTAAACATTATTATGTTAAAGCAGAAATGAATATTACAAAAATTATTAGTAAGACTTTCGATTCCCGTTTAAAACAGATAGACCTATATGCTAGTCAGGCTAGTGAGATACAGCATCGTGTGTTAAGCCGCTTAACACGCCAGGCCGCTCAGACTGAATGGGGAAGAAAGTACGATTATTCCTCTATCCGTAACTATGAAGATTTCCGAAAACGTGTTCCTATCCAAACATACGAAGAAATCAAACCTTATGTAGAACGTTTGCGAGCCGGGGAACAGAATCTGCTTTGGCCATCGGAGATACGCTGGTTTGCAAAATCCTCCGGAACGACTAATGATAAAAGTAAATTCCTTCCCGTCAGCAAAGAGGCACTGGAAGACATTCATTACAGAGGAGGAAAAGACGCGGCAGCTCTTTATTTCCGCATCAATCCGGATAGCCATTTTTTCTCCGGCAAGGGACTGATTCTCGGGGGTAGCCATAGTCCGAACCTCAACTCTAACCATAGTTTAGTAGGAGATTTATCCGCTATTCTGATTCAAAATGTGAATCCGCTTATCAATTTCATTCGTGTACCTAGCAAGAAAATTGCATTGATGAGCGAATGGGAGACCAAAATAGAAGCAATCGCCAACAGCACTATTCCGGTAAATGTGACAAGCTTGTCCGGCGTACCGTCGTGGATGCTGGTACTTATCAAACGTGTTCTTGAAAAGACAGGAAAACAGGCTTTGGAAGAAGTATGGCCCAACCTGGAAGTTTTCTTCCACGGTGGAGTGGCTTTCACTCCTTATCGTGAGCAATACAAGCAGGTAATTCAAACACCGAAAATGCATTATGTAGAGACTTATAATGCTTCGGAAGGATATTTTGGAACTCAAAACGACCTCTCTGATCCTGCCATGTTATTAATGATCGACTACGGAATCTTCTACGAATTTGTTCCGCTGGAGGAAGTAGGAAAAGAGAGTCCACGAGCTTATTGCCTTGAAGAAGTCGAGCTCAACAAGAACTATGCAATGGTTATTTCTACTTCTTGCGGCTTATGGAGATACATGATTGGGGATACAGTGAAGTTTACCAGCAAGAATCCCTATAAGTTTGTCATCACAGGAAGAACAAAGCATTTCATCAACGCATTTGGCGAAGAGCTGATTGTCGATAACGCTGAAAAAGGATTGGCAAAGGCTTGTGCCGAAACCGGAGCACAAGTTAGTGAATACACCGCGGCACCTGTATTTATGGATGAGAATGCCAAATGCCGGCACCAGTGGTTAATAGAGTTCGCTAAGATGCCGGATTCAGTAGAAAAATTTGCAGCGATACTTGATGCCACACTGAAGGAGGTCAACTCCGATTATGAGGCGAAACGATGGAAAGATATAGCTCTGCAACCATTGGAAGTAATCGTTGCCCGTGAGGGATTATTCCATGATTGGCTGGCACAGAGAGGAAAGTTGGGAGGACAACACAAAGTCCCCAGATTAAGTAATACGCGCGAATATATAGAAACAATGTTAGCGCTGAATGACAGCATTCTTTCGGAAGAATAACCAAAAACCAAGACATAACCGACACAAGTTATCCTTATTACAGAGATTGCTTGTACAAGGAGAGCGTTTCGAAGCACCTCTCCAATTTCTTCCAGGCACGGATTACACGGATAAACACGGAAAGAGAATAAACCTTATCCATGTAATTCGCATAATCCGTGCCTAAATTATGTCGGCTAATTACCGGGCGTTGACTATTATCCCTCCTCCCAATAATAAGCCATCTTTATAGAATGCAGCAGCTTGTCCCGGAGCAATGGCGGTTAAAGGCTCATGAAGTTGCACATGCAGTAGATGATCTGGTGTAATGGTAATCGTAGCATGGTTTTCCTGTTTGCGATACCGTATTTTCACAATGATGTCAGAATGCCCTAAAGTACGCTCCTGATTGACAAGATTCCAGTCTTTCAACCACATTTCTGTTTTCTCCAGAGCTGAAAGAGAAGCTAATACTACTTCGTTCTTTTCAGGATTAATCTCTTTCACAAATACGGGACGGTTCAAATGAATGCCCAAGCCACGTCTCTGTCCAATGGTATAAAAAGGATAACCCTCATGCCAGGCAATAAAATCTCCCTTTTCATCGACAAACCTTCCTCGTTTCACTTTATTGAGTCCTGCCTGATTGCTTCCAACCAATACTTGCCAATCTCCAACCAATGCTTGATTCTCCCCCATCATCTGCTCTTCTTCTGCCAATGCCTCATTATTTTGAGCCAACCAGTTTTTCAGAAAAGTTCGATAGTCCATTGGGCAAAAACAAACGCCTATACTATCCTTTTTAGTTGCCACCTTCCGGAACCCATGTTCCGCAGCCCAGACACGAGCTTCCACTTTCGTAATATCCCCCATCGGCAACAACATCCTGCAAAGAATATCTTGTTTCAATCCCCATAGAAAGAAGGTTTGATCCTTATCCGAGTCGGCAGCGTATGTTATATAAAAGGTATTATTTAGTTGTATATTCTGTGCATAATGCCCGGTAGCGATGTAGAAAACGCCCATTTCATCGGCAATTTTAGCAAGCAGAGGCCATTTCAGGTAATTATTGCACAATATACAAGGGACTGGAGTCCGTCCTGCCAGATACTCCTGCACAAAATATTCAATAATCTGTTTACTGAATATTTCACGGGCATCGTATGTTATATGCCGTATTCCTAAACGTTCTGCCAGATTACGGGCATCTTCCAGATACTCTGTCGAGCCATTCAATTCATAAAAACGGAAGGTTACTCCGATCACTTCATAACCGGCTTCCAGCAATCGCATAGCAGCAACAGAACTATCTGTACCGCCACTCATTCCAAGCAATACTCGTTTGTTTTCCTCCATCATGCTGCAAAATTAAGTATTTTCCCGTATCTTTGTTTGTTAAAGTCTAAAAGAGAATGAAAGAGAGACCAACTAACGGACAAGTTATAATCGTTTTCACAGAGCATCCGATACTCGGCATATTGCTGATTCCCTATATTGCGGAAAAGCTGGACGATGGTACCTTGCAATTGGTAGAACAAGCATTTCACGCCTCTCCCGAAGCTATGAGCAAGATGAGTGAGGCAGAAAGACAAGCTATTCATATCGCCTCTTATTATACAGAGAAGCATCTAATGAGTGTCTACTCCCGCGAAAAAACAGTATCGCGTTTTTTACATAAATTATCCGAAGATCCGGAACGAATAAAGAATGATATCCGTCCATCTATCGAAAAGAAACTGTTGGAAATGCTGGTACTGATACGGGACAACGGACTGCCTTTTTATCAGAAACAAGCCGGCAGTAAAATACTATACGCCCATCATGCCTATCACATAAATCCTCATAATGCAGAAATTCGTGTAACGTTTCATGTTGACAATAAAACGTTTCGTTATCAGTTGCAGTGCTATTATGAAGGACAGCCATTCTCTTTAAGTGAGTTGAAACCTGTGGTTGTACTGACATCCGCACCAGCCACGCTATTATTGGGAATGGAGCTATATTTCTTTCCGCACATTGAAAGCGCACGCATCTTACCTTTTACAAAGAAAAGATCGATCAGCGTAGACGCTTCCCAAATTGAAAAATACATAGATAACATTGTTATCCCGATTGCTCGTTATCATGAAATCGAGACTCACGGTTTGAGTATAATGGAAGAGAAATGCCCCTGTGAAGCAATTCTCTCATTCGAAGATACCACGTACAACGGACAAGCATTGCAGCTTGGTTTCCGTTATGGAGATCAGACATTTACATCGGATAGTGCCCTTGAAATGAAAAAAATCATTTATCGGAAAACATCCGGTGAAATCTTCTTTTTTCGCCGGAACATTACTGCTGAAGAACAAGTCGTTCAGCTCTTAACGGATGCAGGCCTGCGACAACTCAATAATACACATTTCAGCCTATCCCCTGAAGCTCCGGAGAAAACGATCGTCGAATGGATCAACAGCCATCGGGAGATGTTGCAGCAGTCCTTCCATCTCACCAGCAATATGGGAAACACACCTTATTGCCTGGACGAGATACGCATCGAGCAAAGTTGTGACGATGAGGTCGACTGGTTTGAATTGCACATCACCGTTGTTATCGGCAATCTGCGTATTCCTTTTTCACGCTTCCGCAAACATATCCTGGAGGAAAAGAGAGAATATCTGTTACCTGATGGCCGCATGATTCTCCTGCCAGAGGAATGGTTCAGCAAATATGCGAATTTACTAGAGATGGGAATTCAAACGGAAAAAGGAATCCGCTTGAAACATACATTTGTAGGTGCCGCACAGACCGCCTTAAGTGAAGAGGAATTAAAGAAATTTCCGGTGAAGCAACAGATACAAAATATTGCCGTACCCAAAAACCTCAAAGCAACGTTACGTCCCTATCAGCAGAAAGGATTCTCATGGATGGTACATTTGCATAAACAAGGATTTGGCGGATGCCTGGCAGATGACATGGGGCTTGGGAAGACACTCCAAACTCTTACTCTATTACAGTATATATATAAACCATCTACCCCCAGACAACCGGCTACCCTGATCGTTGTCCCCACATCGCTACTTCATAACTGGCGACGGGAAGCCAAACGCTTTACAGCACTCTCGATGGCGGAATACAACAACACCATGGCTATAGACAAGGAACAACCGGAAAAATTCTTCGGTCATTTTCACTTGATCTTTACGACGTATGGCATGATGAGGAATAACATTGATATACTCTGTTCATACCGTTTCGAATACATCGTGCTCGATGAAAGCCAGAATATCAAAAATAGCGAATCGCTCACCTTCCGGTCAGCCATTCGACTACAAAGTAAACACCGGCTTGTACTTACTGGCACTCCCATCGAAAACTCATTAAAGGACCTGTGGGCTCAATTTCACTTTATACAACCAGACTTACTGGGTACGGAAAATGCTTTCCAAAAGCAGTTTATAATGCCGATTCGTCAGGGGAATGCCCGTGCAAAAGTATTATTGCAACAACTGACAGCCCCATTTATCCTCCGTAGAAGCAAGAAAGAGGTAGCCCCGGAACTTCCGGCACTTACCGAAGAGACCATCTACTGCGACATGACTGAAGAGCAGAATACTTGTTACGAACAGGAGAAAAACAGCCTGCGCAACATCCTTCTTCAGCATCCTCAAAGTACCGACAGGCTTCATTCGTTTAGTGTATTAAATGGCATCTTACGTTTACGACAACTATCTTGCCACCCGCAACTTATCCTTCCCGACTATACCGGAACATCCGGAAAAACGGCACAGATAATCGAAACATTCGATACGCTACAGAGTGAAGGCCACAAAGTTTTAATTTTCTCCTCATTCGTCAGACATCTGGAGGTGCTCGCCGAAGCTTTCCACGAACGGGGTTGGAAATATGCCTTATTAACAGGATCGACCAACAACCGTCCTTCCGAAATCGCCCATTTCACCGATCAAAAAGATGTCCAGGCATTCCTGATTTCACTAAAAGCAGGAGGCGTGGGACTTAATCTGACTCAAGCCGACTATGTATTTATCATAGACCCCTGGTGGAATCCTGCCGCCGAATCGCAGGCGATCGCCCGCGCCCATCGTATCGGGCAGGACAAGCAAGTAATTGCTTACCGCTTCATTACCCAAAACAGTATCGAAGAAAAGATTCTTCACCTACAAGATGAGAAACGGAAACTGGCAGAAACATTTGTTGCCGATAGTGAGCCATTACCTATATTAAGCAACGAGCAATGGGTAGACCTGCTCTAATAATACATAAAGTCGCAATCTATCACAGAGACGTGTAAAATGTATTATTTCATCGTATTCCTGAATTTTTTTATCCATATACTCTTATTTTATCCGGTTATCTTTGCCATTGTGAAAATTATAAATAACCCGAAATAATAAACGTATGAAAAACAGGAGCATTACCTACCTATTACTATTTGGTATTTGCAGCATGTTATTCGTTCTGCAATCTTGCCAAGAAACGGATGACCTGCGTTCTGAAATTGATTCGCTAAAAAATCGCGTCCAAGTATTGGAAGAAACAGCTAATCAACTGAACACTTCTATCGAAAGTTTACAGTATTTATTAAATGATCCGGTCATCGTGGGTATCACACCTATCGAAAATGGCTATACTGTAGAATTAAGTGACGGAAAAAGTATCACCGTCATGAGTGGAGAAAACGTTAATGCGCTAGTCCCCACTTTATCCGTAGATAACGAAGGATACTGGATTTATAGCACTGATGGAGGCACCACCTACATGCCTCTAAAAGATGCTAATGGCAATAAGATATATGCCATTCCAACCAGTAAGCCGACCGATCCTAACGGGCCGTCCAACCCTATTCAATCTCCTAAACTAAAAGTAGATGCAGAAGGCTATTGGCTAGTTAGCTATGATAATGGAAAAACTTATCAGTATCTGACCAATAATGACGGCAGCAAAATTGAAGCCATTGAAAGTGCCGGAAAAAATTCGATCTTTGACAAGGTAGAATATGATACTACCAGCAAGAAACTAACCATTATATATGGTAGCGATAAGACCATTGAACTTCAAGTGATCGATACATTCTATCTAAAGATAAAAGGTATGGAAAACACTCCTATTTTCCCGTTAAACGAAACACGCCTTTATGAAGTGGAACAACAAGATGTTACAAGAGCGGTGATTAAAGCTCCACAAGGATGGAATGTCGTTTTAAAAGATAATGAACTTTCCATTACTTCACCGAAAGCAAATGATATAGAGAATAAAGAAGAAACAATCAATATTATTATTACTTCTTCTAAAAACTATATCCGCATAATATCTTTCAAAGTACGACTACTGACAACAGGCTACGATGCCAACACATGTGATGTATGGAACAAATTTAACTTAGGACAAGCAGATAATGTACTGCTAGATTTCTCTTATGCTGGTTATAAACATGGTGAAGTCGCACCTCCCGATGTATGGTCTTTAGGTTACACTGTATATAATGTAAAAGATTACGGTGCTATTCCCAATGACGGCAAGTCCGACCGGGAAGCCTTAACCAAAATATTAGCCAAAATAGGCTCAAAAGTGGACAATGCCAAGGCGATAATCTATTTTCCTAAAGGAGAATACATTCTGCATACGGCAGCCGATGATGTAGATGGAAAATCACAAACAATTCAGTTATTAATGGGAGGAGTAATCCTGAAAGGTGACGGACGCGACCAAACTGTCATAAAAATGGATGCCCCTAACCAACCGACCAATCCAAGTGTCATGTATTCCTCACCTGTCATGCTGGAAATCAAGCATAATAGTGGATTATCCCCTATTACCGAGGTTACGGGAAACGCCGAAAAGGGGACTTTCTCAGTAGAAGTGGCCTCCACCACAGGTATTAAAGTCGGAGATTGGGTATGTTTACAACTGGCTGATAATAGTCCGGAACTTATCAAAGCAGAATTAGCACCTTACCAACCCACTTCAAACATGACTAATCTACATGAAGATGGCGTACAGGTCTTCGATTATCATTTAGTAGCAGCCATCGACGGGCAAACTGTTACTTTCAAAGAGCCAATCATGCATGCTGTAGATCCACAATGGAAATGGACTATCCAAAAATATCCCCACTATGAGAATGTAGGTGTGGAAGATATGACCTTTGAAGGAAAAGCTAAAGTTGACTTTACTCATCACGGTTCATGGGAGGACGATGGAGCCTACAAGCCTATCAATCTTATTCGCCTGACAAATTCATGGATGCGCCGCGTGGGCTTTCGTAGCGTCAGCGAAGCAAGTTCGATCGTCAACAGTTCCAATGTATCCGTATACGATGTGGTCATTGACGGAAACCGTGGTCACGCAGCTATCCGTTCGCAAGCCTCGTCACGTGTATTTATAGGCAAAGTGACGGACAAATCAAACGGATTCCTTATAGATAACAAAAATGTATACGAACAAGGAGCAGGCCAATACCACGCATGTGGTGTATCCAAGCAAAGTATAGGTGCTGTCATTTGGAATGTAGACTGGGGAACTGACGGTTGCTTTGAGTCTCATGCCACACAACCTCGTGCAACGCTGATTGACCGTTGTACAGGTGGTTTTATGAGATTCCGCCAGGGAGGTGATTACAACCAAATGCCTAATCACTTAGCCGATTTGACTTTGTGGAACTTTAATGCCAAGAACAATGTTGCGGATTCTCCATTCATCTGGTGGGACAACAATTCTCTTTGGTGGAAGTTCCTTCCTCCTATCGTAGTGGGATATCATGGCGGTAGTATTCATTTCGATGAAAGCCAAATGAAGTTGAATGAAGAACAGGGTAATACCGTTACTCCATATTCACTCTATGAAGCCCAATTACGCAAACGTTTAGGTGCAGTTCCGGCTTGGTTAAATTCACTCCAGTAATAACTTTAAAAACAAGATACAATTATGAAGAAACTTTGGTACGTATGTATGTTACTGACTGTATGTCTGGTAGGATGCAATAAGACAGACGACTTATGGGACGACGTTAACGATTTAAAGACTCGTGTTACCGCCCTTGAAAAAACCGTTCAAGATTTGAACTGGAACATTGAAGCCGTACGCGAACTTTGCAAAGAAGGCGCTACCATTACTGATATTGAATTAAAGGATGGTATATATACCATTACATTAAGTAATGGCAAGACACTCAAACTCGTTGAAGAAACCGGAGCGGGTGCCTTGATTCCTCAAATGGGCATCGACAACGATGGTTATTGGACGGTAAGCTATGACAACGGAAGCACTTTCACACAACTGAAAGATAAAAGCGGGAATCCTATAAAAGCAACGGCTGAAAATGGAAAGACTCCTCTTTTCCAAATCGATGCAGCAACAGGATACTGGCAAGTCAGCTACGACGGTAGTACTTATGAGAACGTAAAGGACTCTGCAGGCAATCCTGTAAAAGCAACCGACGGGGAAGCCGTAAAAGATAAATTTTTCAACTCTGTAGAAAAGGTTGGCAACAACTTCAATATTGAATTAAGAGATGGCACAAAGTTATCTATCCCTATCATCAGCAACTTCTACTGCAAGTTTGATGAAAGTATTGTAGGTATACAAAGAATCGCAGCAGGATCTACGAAAGATTTCATTGTACACATGAAGGGCGTAGAATTTTATATCATTACCGCTCCCGAAGGTTGGGAAGCGACTTTGTCTGAACCGTCCGCAGATAACGATGAAGGAACATTGACAATAAAAGCTCCTGCAACAGCAAAAACTCTATCGCGTGCCGTCGCTGATAATACCAAAGACGTATCTATTCTTGCAACTTCAGGAGCATATGCTGCCATCGCAAAAATACAGGTAGAGCTTGGAGAAGCAGAAACACGGATTGACTATAAAGCAAAATTCGATAACGGAGAAAGTATAACAATCGGTGATATCACATTTGATAAAAATACTTATCCCGATGCAGAAGTAGTAGAGTTGGATGGAACAGAACCAGAACTTGACAGCTATATCAATAATTCCAAGAAAGTCAAAATCTTATTCTTAACAGGAAATAATGATTTTACAACAATCAATCCTGTAAACCTTAATAATACAATTATTATCATTGGGAAATATTCTGATTCTAAACCTGTCATTAAACCTAGTAGGGTTTGGAAAACAGTCTCTGGAAATATCTTCATAAAGAATATTCATTTAGATATGAGTAGTTTCACTACTGATGGACAATATTTCAACAATTCGAATACTTCAAGTGCTACTGATTTCACAGCTTTGATCATAGATGAATGTAAGATCAGCGACGTTAAAAACCCAATTTATCAAGATACAGCAAAAGACAATTTGAATGGTATCAATACGATCATTATTAATAGAACTCGTATTATGGTCAATGCAGACAACAAAGCTCTCATACATCTATATACAACCAAAAACTTGGCTCCATACAAGAAATTTGCATTTACCAATAATATAGTATACAGTAAAACACCTTATGTGGGTCAAATATTGAATTGGGGATTACAAACAGACTTTACAGAAGGAAATCTTACTGCAATAATATCTAATAATACAGTAATTAATATTGCAGGAAACAATCCATATTTCAGACATAATAAAGGTAGTCTCACGATGACAAAAAACATCTTTTATGTAGACTCAAGTTTTGCAAAGAATAGCAACCTTTATACTTACGTGGGAAATGATACTCATCCTGTAAGTGTAACTACAGTAGATGTTAAAGATAATATCGTATATGGATTAACAAGTAACAGTAAATGGTATAATTACCATAGCAACTGTGATGCAAGTGCGAAAGTTGACCCCTATGTATTGACTCCTCACGCCACTGCACCACTGACCATTACTGATGTAGAAAACGGTATATTTGTCTTGGCAACAGATATGGATGGATACGGAGCAAACATAGAATAAGAAAACATTACAACATCAATAAAAAAGGATATCCGAATTTGGATATCCTTTTTTTATTGACTAATATCCCATTCCGAACTGCCACAACGGCACCACATTCATAAAGCCTCTTTCAATATCATCCTTCACCACAAATCCTTTCTGTACCTCCTGAATCTGCTTTTGTCCCTTTTTCTTTCCTCCCACCTCAAATGTCATATCATCAATCAAGAAATCAGAAACAGGAGAAGCTACTACATCCGAAAAAATACGGGTCTGGTTCAAAAAGAAAGTCTCCCTGATATTTCCAATATTAGAATTATCTTGAGCCAGACTATATATCAAATTGGTATTATCCAGATAAATTTTATCTACTTTCCCTAACCCGCGTATTCCGCCGGTAGCATCTCTCAACTGCGCTATCAACCCTGCCTCTTCAATATAAAGGCAATAATCGGATATATTATTACGGCTCACTTCAAGAATTTTAGCTATACTGCTAAAATTAGGCTTGAACGGCACACTCTTAGCAATGATAGCAAGAAGTTGCTTAAGTTTACGCCCAGTGGAAACATTCATATCAGCAAATTGAGGTATGTCCGACTCCAAAGTCAAATTGATGATCTGTCGCAAACGTATATCAAAATCTTCCTCCAATGCAAAAGGATAGTAGCCTTTCTGCAAATAGTCATGAAAGAGTGGAAGCGGATGCTCCAAACCCGGAATTTCCACTTTATGCGCTACAATATCCTGCAAACTGTATATTCCAGAAGGAATACGATGAAATAAATACAAATACTCACGAAAAGAAAGTCCCTGCATCTGATACATGACAGCGCGACGACTCAAATCTGAAGCTCCTTTATTAATATCCAATACAGATGAACCTGTAAAAACAATATTCAACTCTGAATGATAATCGTAAATCAATTTAAGCTCTTTCGACCAATCTTTATATTTATGAATTTCATCAATAAACAAATACTTGCCTCCCATTTTTACAAAAGCATCTGCCAAGTCAAGCAAACGATGGCTGGCAAAATAAAAATCTTCAGCCGTCACATATAAAGAGTCATTTAAATTCAGCTTTTCTTTAATGTGCTGTAATACAAGAGTCGTCTTCCCTACTCCTCTAGGTCCCGTAAGCCCTATCATGCGACTATTCCAATTTATCCTGGAATAAATATACCGGTGAAACTCAATATTAGTCTCCCGTATCATCTTGTGAAAATACTCAAATAACTTATCCATATAGCATTGGTTTATAGACAAAGATACGATTATTTGCACTATAATAGTGCAAATAACAAAACAAATTGCACTTTCACAGTGCAATTTCAGCTAAAGCCACATCTTTTCCCCCACCACCTTGCAGAAAAACTTTTTTAATTTATCTTTGCATCCAAAACAACCCTACATGAAATACAAACTTATCGTGCTCGATCTTGACGGCACACTCACCAACTCTAAAAAGGAAATCACTCCCCGCAACAGGGAAACTCTGATACGTATGCAAGAGCAAGGAATACGACTGGTATTAGCTTCCGGTCGACCTACTTATGGTATTGTGCCATTAGCTAATGAGTTACGTATGAATGAATTCGGTGGATTCATCCTGTCCTATAACGGAGGAGAAATCATTAATTGGGAAACACAGGAGATGGTATATGAAAATGTGTTGCCTAATGAAGTTGTTCCAGTGCTCTACGAATGTGCCCGTACCCATCAACTAAGTATATTAACCTATGACGGAGCAGAGATAATAACCGAAAACTCTCAAGATCCATACGTATTAAAAGAGGCCTTTCTCAATAAAATGGCAGTTCGGGAGACAAATGACTTCCTGACAGACATCACGCTTCCCGTAGCCAAATGCCTCATCGTAGGAGATGCCGATAAACTGATTCCACTTGAAGCCGAACTTTGTCTCCGGTTACAAGGTCGCATTAATGTTTTCCGTTCAGAACCCTATTTTCTCGAATTAGTCCCGCAAGGTATCGACAAGGCTCTTTCTTTGGCCGTCCTGTTAAAAGAAATAGGAGTAGCGCGTGAAGAAGTTATAGCCATAGGTGATGGATATAATGACCTATCCATGATTAGGTTTGCAGGACTGGGGATTGCCATGGGAAATGCTCAAGAACCTGTAAAGAAAGCAGCAGATTACATCACTCTAAGTAACGAAGAAGACGGTGTAGCAGAAGCAATCAAGAAGTTTTGCAATCAACAATAGCCAAACATTTACTGGCATGCCGGCAGAGTTTTAGTTTCTCGGTGAGAAACCTTTGGTTTCAAGGAATGAAACTATTGGTTCCTCGGTGTGAAACTGTTAGTTGTACTAAATCCCGCATACGTAATAGCTAAAGTTTGCTATCTGTATGCGGGATTCCTTTTTTTTTTGCTGATTTTAGTGGTGATATTTCCAATGTTCAACCAATAAACATTCTCCACTATGGCAAATTTTATTCAGCGTGCCAGTGACTCCATCTCGGGGTTTGGTCAAAGTTACGAAAAATTTTCCAAACAACTTCTTATTGAGCAGTATTCTCCTGGTAGTATAAAAAGTTATGGCCATAAGTTGGCTGCTATCAGCTTTCACTTCAAAAAACTTCCTGAACACTTAAGCGAAGATGATTGCCGCGATTATTTCAGCATGTTGCTCTCTCGCACTCCTTCACCGGGTTTGAGCTATTTCAAGCACACCGTTTACAGTCTTCGCTGTTATCGCAAGACAATGCATCTTAGTGAACTTAATTTTTCTCTTCCCCGTATCCGTAGTACGAAGAAGCTTCCGGTTGTTCTTTCACAGTCGGAAGTGAGCAGCCTTTTGCGTCACTGCGGGAGTATCCGCAGTCAAGCCCTGCTGGCTCTGATTTATTCCTGCGGCCTGCGTTTACGTGAGCTGGTCAATATGCGAATTTGTGATATTGACAGTAAGCGCATGCAGGTTTTCATCCGCCAGGGCAAAGGTAGAAAAGACAGGTACGTCCCCCTTTCCGGCAACCTGTTGCTTCTTCTCAGGGAGTATTTCATCCAGTACAGACCCGCGGTATATCTTTTCAACAATTGTTTCGGCGGACAAATCGAAGATTCCGAGATCCGCTATCTTTTTAAACAAGCGGTTCATTCGTCCTGCATCCTTAAACCCTGCACGCTTCATACCCTTCGTCACAGTTACGCCACGCACCTGCTGGAGATGGGCGAAAATATACTTCGCATCCGTGACCTTCTGGGACATGCCGATATAAAGACAACCCTGGTTTATCTTCACCTTGTCAATCTTCCTGCCGGAGGTTACGCCTTCAGTCCACTGGACCGTCTTGAGGGAGTGGGATATAACAATACGCAGCCATGAGGACGGAGTTTGAGGTCGGTCAGATTATTTCCCGCTTCAAATCATCCTTTATCAGCCAACATCATCCCTGCGGCAGGGTTCTCCAGGTCCTCTCACGCCTGGAACAGTGCCGTACCTCCGCTTTGGAAGGGCATGTGGATGCCTGTCCCCAGTGTGGAGTCGTACGTGTTAGTTACAACAGCTGCCGGGACCGGCATTGTCCCAAATGCCAGGGAGCCGAACGTGAGGTATGGATACAGGCACGCAAAGAGGATATGTTGCCCGTGAAATACTTCCATGTGGTATTTACCTTGCCGGCCGACTTGCATTCACTGGCACTGGGTAATATGAGACACACCTGTTCATGCCTGTTTGCCGCTGCCTGGAAGACACTCGCAGCCTTCGCTGCCAATAAAGGCGCCCAGGCGGGAATGGTAGCCATCCTGCATACATGGGGAAGTAACCTGCACTACCACCCCCACCTGCACTGTGTAGTGCCCGAAGGAGGGATAGATGACAAGGGGGAATGGAGGAAGATCTCAGGGGCAAATCAGGACAGTCCTTTTCTATTCCCGGTCAGGGCCATGGGCAGGGTGTTCAGAGCCAAGTTCATGCAAGAGTGGAGCAAACATGTGAAAGTACCCCAGGCAACAAGAAAGAAGCTGTTTGAAAAAGAATGGGTGGTATATAGCAAAGCACCGTTCAAAGGCGTGGAAAGGGTCATAGAATACTTAGGGCGTTACTCACACAGGGCAGCCATCAGTAATGCCAGGATTAAGGGAATTACAGATACAGCCGTCATGTTTGACTATAAGGATTACAGGGATGGGGGAAAACATAAGATGATGACACTCACGGGAGAAGAGTTCGTACACAGGTTCAGTAGGCATATATTGCCGGCAGGATTTGTACGTATCAGGCATTACGGATTCCTGGCAGCATGCAACAGAAGGAAGTTGACAAGCATACAGATAAGGATGAAAGTACCACCGGCACCACTTAAAAGGAAAAGAGCCAAGTGGAAAGAACTCTGCCAAGACAAATGGAGGGAGTATAACTTATGCAAGCATTGCGGAGGGGCGCAGATGATTACAATTGAAGTTTTCAGACCAGCCAGGTCGCCACCCGGAAGAGGAAGTTCCAAACCGCTGAACGGTACTTTTTGAAGAAGAAAATATATTCACAGGAAGAATGAAGTCCTGGGAGAGAGGCTCTGTGGATATACATAACGGAAAACACGGTAAAAACACCGGATAGAAAGAAAAAGGAGGAAAAAAGGGAGATTGGAATCAAGAAAGGCTGAAAAAACAAGTATAAAAGCAAGCACAGGACATTAGGAAACTGCTGAAAAAAAATACAGATACAGAAGTAACCCCCATAAAAAATAGAAAACGTACAACAAAGGCTCCATATGCCCTAAGGGGCACACGAAGCCCTATTTCGTTTCATACCGGGAAACAAATCACATTACTGGTAAAAACGACCCGACACTTAAAATCAACCGATTAAAGATAGGGCGCATATTCAGATTTTATACTAACTTTGCGGTTCCAATAAAACAAATATAAAATGTTATGGAACATCAACTTACCATTTACAACACCTTAGATAGAAAGAAAGAGTTGTTTATACCGCTTCATGCACCTCATGTAGGCATGTATGTGTGTGGACCGACTGTTTACGGAGATGCCCATTTAGGACACGCCCGTCCGGCTATAACCTTCGATGTGTTATTCCGCTATCTCACCCACCTAGGATATAAAGTACGCTACGTACGAAATATTACCGACGTAGGTCATCTGGAACACGATGCCGATGACGGAGAAGACAAGATCGCCAAGAAAGCACGTCTGGAAGAGTTGGAACCAATGGAGGTTGTTCAATATTTCCTGAACCGCTATCATAAAGCAATGGAAGCGTTGAATGTACTTTCTCCAAGCATTGAGCCACATGCTTCAGGACATATCATTGAACAAATCCAACTGGTACAGAAGATTTTGGATGCCGGATATGCCTATGAAAGCGAAGGCTCCGTTTACTTCGATGTAGCCAAATACAATAAAGATTACCACTACGGAAAACTTTCCGGACGTAATCTGGACGACGTATTAAATACCACCCGTGACCTCGACGGACAAAGCGAAAAACGCAATCCCGCCGACTTCGCCCTTTGGAAAAAGGCACAACCTGAACATATCATGCGCTGGCCGTCTCCATGGAGCGACGGTTTCCCCGGATGGCACGCCGAATGTACTGCTATGGGACGCAAATACCTGGGTGAACACTTCGATATTCACGGAGGAGGAATGGACTTGATTTTCCCTCACCACGAATGTGAAATCGCACAATCGGTAGCTTCACAAGGCGACGACATGGTTCACTACTGGATGCACAACAACATGATTACCATCAACGGAACCAAGATGGGTAAATCACTTGGTAACTTCATCACGCTGGACGAATTCTTCACCGGTACTCATAAGCTGCTGGCGCAAGCCTACACACCAATGACAATCCGTTTCTTCATCCTGCAAGCTCATTACCGCAGCACGGTAGACTTTAGCAATGAAGCACTGCAAGCATCCGAAAAGGGTCTGCAACGTCTGATGGAAGCTATTGACGCATTAGATAAGATAACTCCCTCATCGGCCACTTCAGAGGGAATCAACGTGAAAGAACTGCGCGCCAAATGCTACGAAGCAATGAATGACGATTTGAATACACCGATTGTCATCGCACAGCTTTTCGAAGGCGCCCGCATTATAAACAATATCATTGCCGACAATGCCACCATCTCCGCCGAAGACCTGAAAGACCTGAAAGAAACATTCCATCTGTTCAGTTTCGACATCATGGGATTGAAAGAAGAAAAAGGCTCTTCAGATGGTCGTGAAGCAGCTTACGGCAAGGTAGTAGATATGCTACTGGAACAACGTATGAAAGCGAAAGCCAACAAAGACTGGGCTACTTCCGACGAGATCCGCAACACACTGACAGCACTCGGATTTGAAATCAAAGATACCAAAGACGGTTTCGAATGGAGACTGAATAAGTAACAAGAAAAGAAAGTGCTCAACGCACCTTGTACATACAAAGAAGACCGGCTCACCACGAACCGGTCTTCTCTTTTTTCATAGAAACATGATAACTAATACCCTCTCTTTAAATTCTTATTTTCTCTTATCTTATTCACTAATTATTTATTTTCCATGAGCATTTCAACCGGCTGTCCATGCTGACAAGTTACCGTCAGTACGGTCTGGTCTCCCTGCTGTTCCAACCGGACATTTTCCATCGGGCTTGTCAATGTCCAATGCCCTTTAAGCCGTATCTCCTTAGTAATAGGACGACTGGGTTCTTTCGTTGTATACGTCTTCTCTTCTATATTCAGATTCGGATCACAGACGCTTAAACGGATCCCCTTATCAGATTCTTTTGCATACATCACCATTGTTTCCGCAGGAATAGCCACGAACACTTTATCAGTGGCAGGCTGATAAGCTTCAAAAGCAGCATACGCCGTGATACCAGTCTTTTTATCATAAACAACGTGAGCAGTCTGATCCCGTTGCAACACCTCGTATGCAGGAGTTTTGCGCAGTTCGTCGAGATCGGAAGCAGAAGGCTGTATCAATACCATATATTCATAAGTCCCCTCTTTCGGCGCCTTGCCATGTTCTATCCAGGCAGAAGAAAATTTTCCTTTGGTTATTTCACGCGTCTTTTCATGCCGTGATTCCTGTTCTGCCACCTGTGCGCGAACGGTTCCGTCCACTACATGATAATAATTGTCATAACCATCATGAAGCCAATAGTTATCCTCTCCTACTTTGGGCTCCTTACCATTATATTTTGTCTGGAAAAGAGTGGTTTCCGTAGGATAGTCCGCATTAGAGTTCGAGATACCTGTTCCCAGGCAAACCATCCGGTTATCAAAACAGAATACGGATTTACGGGCTACAAAGTCCGGTGTGAAATTCTCATAATCCCGTTCTGTTAATTTCATAGCGAAGATTCCATTTTTACCATCTAAAGAACTGCTTCCGGAGAAATTCTCTTTGGAGCGTGCCATAGTCGTTCCTTTCAATGGACTATCAAGCAAGTCGAAAGGCAAATGAATGGTAGTTGTACCCGGCAAACGGTTCCAGTCCCATCCCTCCTGCACAAAACCGCTTCCGGCACGTGACACGGGATTCCCTTTCCCCATAATCTGCACGGAGCCATAACTCTGATAACGTCCGTAACGGTTATCTTTCGTATAAATTTCAGAGCCCCATACGTCAGTGGTATACCCTTTCAATGTCACCATCCAGTCCGCACGACGGAAAATGCCTGCCGAACCATAGTTGTAAACGAAGAATCCCTGTGGAGCCTGTGCCGGTTGAATACCTTCCTTCTTGAAGAAACGCGCATTCGGAGTATCACTATTGCGTATCAGACGCAAATAGTCGGCAGCCAGACCGCGATCAAACGTATTTCCCTGACCGGACAAATCGCCGGATAAAGCGATATTGGCAAATGCTTCGATATCATCGCTTCCCATCTTCCCTCCAAAAGGATGACGACCACTGATTCCGATGCCCCATTCATAGAAATTGCAATAATTGCGCATAGCAATAAAGGCTGATTTCATGTGTTTGCGCGCATCTTCGGTCAGTTCAAAACTTGTACCATTGGTAAATGCAATATATTCTCCTACCGTCGCAAGTACTCCAGTGGTATATCCCGGATAGAAACCGCCATGATGGAAAGTCGTACCGTCTACCTTTATACCACCGATCGTTCCCGGAGTATAACGCAAAGAAGAAGATAACCAACGTGACAATCCGCTCAACGCTTGCGCCTGTTCTCTTGCATCGGGAAACATCATAGCGGAAATAAATTTCGCCATCAATAACGTATGCCAGGAATCCAACAATTCATCACGTGTTGGAGAGCATGTCTGACGAGTTTCTTGCAGAGCCGCCCAAAAACGCAATGTGGAGAGATAAGCATCACGATGAGGATGTTTATAGATAGCATCACGCATCAGCCAGGCAGTTGTATATATCTTACGTACCTGATAACCATAATGATGATTGGTGCCCATACCGCTACCATAGGCAAATCCCTGATCGATAGCATAGTCGAATACGGTAAAGTAGTTTTTCTTTGATGTTTCGTTCTGGTTATAATAAGCATCATAGGCAAAACCGGAAAGCATCGTTTCAATATCGTTCCATGACATTTCTCCTTTCTTCTTGTCCTGTTCATCAGGAGTGACAATAGGAGTTCCTATAAATCCCGTCCCAGCGATGGATGGACTGATAGCCGCTTTCTCAAATGTTTTATAGGCAGCATTAATAGGCCCTTGCGGTGCCTTTTTCACTTCCAGAAAATCTGTCAAACGTTGTTCGATAGTCTTCAGTTCCTTCTTTTGTTCGCTTGTCAATTTAGAAGGCAGAGGAATATCATACGACTGTTGTTCCCATTTCCACACGAGACACCAATGCCACAGGTCACGATTAGACAGCCCATTATTGGTAGGCAACTGCTGGTCGGGAGTGGTACGAAGATTCATTTTCTTTTCCGGAAAAATCAGACGGTCAAGAAAGATACGTCCCTTCCGTTGCGGGGCAACCAGGCGATAGGCTACAATCTTCTTATCTTTCTTGTCGCCCTGCATATACTCAAAAGAGATCCAGCAAGCCCGCCAACCTGCTGCCTGCAAACGATAAGAGAACCAGTAAGAGACTTCTCCCTCCTTATTCAGAAACTCAAAACGAATAGAATCCTGCTGCGGTTTCTCATTATAAATCCACAAGGTAATGCCGAACTGCTTCTCGTTTCTCGTATTCAACGATAAAGGAGCAATTTGAACATCCAGCGTAGAACCAGGCTGAAAGTCCCATTCCAGACTACTTTCACCCTCCTTGTAAAAAAGAGAAGAGATTTTCACTTCTCCCTTTCCGGAAACTTTAAATGCTTCGGGCACTTCTTCTTCAAATCCGATGAGTTGGGCGAAAGCTGAAGGAATGATTCCCAAAAGGAATAATACTATAAAACAACTGTTTTTCATTACTATTTTCAATTTAAACGCGGATGCGGATTAACACCTATTATTGTCGCAAAGATTTACTCCTAAAATTGGCACTTATTTGCGTTAATCAGCGTTTTATAAATTACTAATCGCTAATAAGGTATCCGATCCGACAGAATCTTTTCCGTATACCAAGGATCATTAATTTCCTTCAACATAGCTCCCATTTCACCGCAAAGTTGTGCCACAATCTCCTTATTTTCTTCCAAAGGCAGGTTATGCAGTTGATATGGATCTTTTACATCATCGAATAAGAGGCTTTTCTTCAATTGCTTCGTATCACGGTCGATATATAACGCCAATGTATATTGAGCCGTCTTGATACCTCTTGAAGAAGGGAAGTAAGTCTGCACCAATCCATTTTCATCTTTATCGCCATCTACATTCTGAATATACAGTGCACCTGTAGGACGAACAATTTCAGCCTTTTCATCGAAGAAAAGAGGAGCGAAATTACGTCCCTGCACTTCCGCCGGAATAGAATCACCCAATCCGCACAAGCCAAGCACCGTAGGCATAATATCAGGAGCGGAGAGCAATAAATCATCTACCCTCGGCTGAATCTTACCGGGAAAACGAACCAGGAACGGAATATTCATGGATTCAGAATAAGGGGAATTCTTCGGATCATCAGTGCGCTGGCTACACATCGTCTCACCATGATCGGAAGCAAAGATTACGACTGTATTCTTATCCAATCCCAATTCTTTCAATGTCGTCAAAATCTGTCCGAAAGCACGGTCTACTCCGGTAACGGAAGCGAAATAATAACGTGCAGACTCCGCTTTCTTCATCTTCAAATCGACATTCGGACGAATCAACAGACTATCCAGAGGCTGATCTTTATAAAGATTAAAATCCTGCTCTTCACAGTCATTCAAGGAGCGATACGGGCTGTGAGGAGGATTCATACCCACCATTATGAAGAAAGGTTTCTTGGTATCACGTACGTTACCGTCATTTTTCAGATAAGAAATGACTTTGCCTGATTCGTGCAAAGGTGACCATTCCTTCGGATCGTGTCTCTTACCATCCGTATCCCAATAATGCGGGTTCTTGTGTTCGTCAAATGTTCCGTAAGAATACCAGTAGTTAAAGCCGTGCCGGCGTTCTTTCGGTGTATAGGCATCCCATGCCGGACGTTTTTCTTCCACATACTGTCCCGGATGTTCGGGATCGTTCGGAGTCGGGAAGTCAGCGTGAAGTTTACCAAAATAAGCACAGTCATAACCTGCTTTGCTGAACACATCACCGATACATTCCGCATCCTCGCGTAAGGAACTGATCGGACGTGTAGAATTGCAATTCAATGGTACACCGCTTTTGTTCGGATACATACCGGTCAGTAACATTCCACGATGAGGGCTACTCAACGGGCAGTTACTCTGTGCAGACGACAAGACCATAGATTCACGTGCAAAGGCATCCAGATTAGGAGTATGCACGGGGTCTCCTTCAAAGTTTACTTTATCCCGGAATCCGTCCTGCCTCCAGAAGCCCATCGCCTGGTTACGGTATTGATCGGGAAATACATAGATTATATTAGGATGCTCCGCTTGTTGGGACGCTTGTTTCGGAGCCTTGCAACCTTGTGCGGCAAACAGCGTCAAGCCTCCTACAAGAAGGTTTATAGGTTTATTCATGATGATTTATGATAAATGATTAAAAACAGGTAAATGACAAACGGTCAATAGAAAGTTATAGACAGCAAGTAGCGAATGATAAACGGTAAACATGTTCCGTCAGAATCCGCTAAGCATTCACCGTTCACTGTTTACCGTTCATTATCTATTTCTTATTTCTTTTCCAAATCTCTTTTACGCATCAGTCCTTCCAGGAAGTAATAGTCAGCATAGTTCAGAGGAACGTCAATTTCCTGACCGTGAGGAATACTGCCAACCGAATGCATCAGAATAAAGTTTCCATTTGTTCCAACTTCTGCGCGATAAGCAGGTGAGCCCAAACTTTCCATTATCTTATCAGCCGTTTCCTTGTAGTGGTTGCCCGGCAGATAGCCATCCAGTTCATAAAGGGCAGAGGCTGTACAAGCTGCTGCAGAAGCATCGCGCGGTTCGTTCTGAATATTCGGAGCATCATAATCCCAGTATGGTACGAGGTCTTCCGGCAGGTTCTTATTATTAAAAATGAAGTTATAGACCTTTTGTGCCTGGTCGAGATATTTCTTGTCTTTGGTATAGCGATAGCAGGTAGTATATCCATACAGAGCCCATGCTTGTCCGCGAGCCCAAGCCGATTCGTCGGCATATCCCTGTGCAGTTTGTCTCTTACGCACTTCTCCTGTCTCCGGATCGTAATCTACCACATGGTAGCAGCTGTTGTCCGGACGGAAGTGGTGAGCCATTGTTGTATCAGCATGTTTCACTGCAATATTGTAGAAAGTAGAATCTCCGGAAAGAGCTGTTGCTTCAAATAAGAGTTCGAGATTCATCATATTATCAATAATCACCGGACATTTCCATCCCCGTGTTCCCTGCCAACCTTTATCGGCATCCCATGACTGGATAACGCCTGCATTCGGACGAAAACGAGTGGACAATGATTTGGCAGCTTCTATAATGACGTCTTTGTACTCTTTCTTATCTGCCATGCGATAGCCGTTCAGATAACTGCAACCGATCATGAAGCCTACATCATGATGCCATTTCAGATATTTCACAGAATCAAGAGCTTCTGTGTATTTCTCAGCCAGCGGCAACCATTTCTTATCACCCGTCAGATTATAAGTCAACCATATACTACCGGGAAAGAAACCGGAGCACCAGTCTTCCATCGGTATGTAAGAGATACTCCCATCTTCGTTGATTGTTCTCGGATTCAAGATTTTACCGGACTTCTCGATAATGTCCGTCTGGATTGTGTTCTGTGCCACAGCGTTGTCGATGTTGTCCTGAATAAAGTCTACTTCAACCTTTTTTTGTCCACCGCAACTCGTAAAGATCAATAGGGAAAGTCCTAATGCGCTAAGAATTGTTTTCATAATACAGGGATTATTTGTTAAGTGATTAATTTTCCTGATGGCAAAAGTAGTGCATTTAAATAGAATTGACCGACCTAAATAATCCAAATGAAGGACAATTTTGGTACATTTCACTGAAAAATGAAGGAATGGATAGAATTATATATTCAAAAAAACAGAGTCCAGATACAAAGAAAGTATCTGAATTCTGTTTTCTCAATTATATAATATTGCAAACTATATCTATAATTCGAATGGCTACAGATGAGTTTTTTGTTCAGCCAAATAGCTAATCCGGCTTCTTACTTTAAACTTTCACAAATTTCCGTATTTGCCCTCTTCAATTTCTGTTCATCCAGTTTTATTACTTTGCGGTCGTATGTCATCAATCCGTTCACTTCGATCTCAACATCTGTAGTCTGTGTATAAACAGCAGCCGAGAATCCACGTACAATCATATCCTTCAGCATATTAGCATACTTCAGATACTCATCAGTAGCTTCTTTGGAAGTACTAAACTGAACATACCCCCAATTACGATTCGGCTCCCAAAGATGCTCCTTCAGCACTAAACCAATTCCTCCATACTCTCCGAGTACAGTTGCACGCTGTGCGTCATATAAATACATCTCCGGACCGGGATAATTATGCAAATCGAGCATATCACCACAGGTATAATGATTACCTCCACTGGCAGGATTCACTAAACGGGAAGGATCATATTGCTTTGTCCATTCTGCTATTTCAGGGGTTTTAAACTGCCCCCAAGCCTCATTGAAAGGTACCCATGTGCCAATACAAGGATAAGAGTAAAGGCAGTCGATAATTTCTTTCCATTCTTTACGATAAATAGCCTCTGATTCAGTAGACCGTTTAAATTCTGTTCCCTCAAAATACTTCCGATTCTGCCACTCGGGATTCTTATCGCCACTCGGCATGTCCTGCCACACAATAACCCCTAAACGATCACAATGCGTATACCAACGGGCAGGCTCTACTTTTATATGTTTGCGAATCATATTATATCCAAAATCTTTTGTCTTTTGAATATCATATACTAAGGCCTCATCCGAAGGTGCCGTATACAAGCCATCCGGCCACCAGCCCTGATCTAAAAGACCAAATTGAAACAAGTCCTTATTATTCAATTGTAGACGCACTATTCCATTTTTATCGCGTTTCGTTGAATATTTACGCATGGCAGTATAGCTCTTAACCTTATCGATCAACTTATTTTCTGAATACAGACAAATTTCCATATCATATAAAAACGGAGAATCCGGCGACCACCACTTTACATCAGACGGCATAGCAATCTCAACCGGAATACCATTTACGGAACTTCCTACAGCCACCAACTGCTTTCCTTCTAATACCTTCACCTCCAATTTATCTGAAAGCATCTGATGATCTGTCATAACCTCTACTGTCAACTTATTCCTGTCAATATCAGGAGTCGTTTTGATATTGACAATCGACCGGATTGGCACGGGTTCTAGCCAAACTGTTTGCCAAATACCACTGACAGGAGTATACCAGATACCTCTCGGCTTACTAACCTGTTTTCCTCTAGGCTGAGGACCTTTATCAGTCGGGTCCCACACTTTCACGATCAATTCATTTTCCCCATTCAGCAAGGCAGGCGTGATATCAAAAGAAAAAGGAGTAAATCCTCCTGTATGTTGTCCCACCTTTACCTTATTTACCCAAACATCCGCTTTCCAGTCAACAGCCCCAAAATGCAATAAGATCCTATGTCCTTTCCATTTGGAGGGAACCGAGAATTGACGCTGATACCAAAGTTCATTCTTCTCCCCAAGGCTTTTCCCCACTCCGGACAAGCTTGATTCTACAGCAAAAGGAACTAAAATCCGACCATCATAACTTTGTGGCATAGCTTGACCTACCGGAGAAATAGCATAATTCCACAATCCGTTCAGATTTATCCAGTCAGCACGTTCCATAATTGGGCGGGGATATTCGGGCAACACGTTTTCAACATCTATTTTCGCCGCCCATTCCGTCATAATTCGACCGCCAACCGGTTTCCACTGTGCAAATAGATAAACACTATTAATAAGTATCACTAAAGAACATACAATTTTTCTCATCTACATTATTTCTATTAAGAGTATTTTTACTAGGTCAAGTTATTCCAATATAATATCAAACTGATCGTAAGGTGCCGTACGATGTGCCAGATGCCTGGTCAATTTTGAAATCCCAAACAAGGGAGAATAAGTACGTACTTTGATCGTTTTACCATCCGGCATAAATTCCAGAATGCGAAGCCAACCATCCCCTCCGTTCCCTTCCGGACCGCCTCCTACATATTGTACATTAAACGTCATTTGTGATACATCTTTCCCGGCACTGTTCTTATCCACCCGATAAGCCACATTATTCTCATATTCACCGGTGCCTCTTCCCACATGTCCGCAAAGTACGAGACGGATATTGGAAGAAGGATAAATAAGTTTCTCCCAGATAGCTTGCCCCGAGTTTTGTGGAGAAATCTTATACCCATCTTTCGTAACGCGCTTATTACCTATATCAAGATAAGAATGAGTGATAAAAATCACCTTATGATTCTTGTATTTCGGCTTGTTTACCAAATCTTTCGCCCATTGCAGAACTTCATCACGAGGCACAAACTCTACTGCTATAACCAAAATCTTTCCCCATCCCGGCTCATCAAACTCAAAAGCCGAATTCTCTAAAGACGCCCTGCCTTCACGATTAGGAAATTCACTGACACAGATATTCCGCCAGGTAGAATTTCGTTCAAAAGGAATATAATCAGGAAAATAAGTACGACCGTTTTCTGCGGCTTTGTATCCATAATCATGATTGCCTGCGGCAATAATATAAGGTACTTTGTTATCCAGTCTTTTCAAAGCCTGCGATGCTGCCTCCCACATTTCACGACTGGTCTGGTTCAGCATCTTACGGTTTAATACATTATTATCATTCTGCTCCACCAAATCGCCTGTACAAAGGACAGCTTTAATTTTAAGCGACTCTATATTGTCCGCAATCCATGCGGTACAAAGATCAAAAAGCGGCTGGTTAATATCATACTTGGTATATCCCTGTGGATCACCGAGCAAAATCATAGAAAAGGATTCCGGATTGACCAATTTCTGGGGATCAGCCCGATGCTGCGCCGGGAGACAAGTGACAGAAGCACACAATATCCCGGCCAATAAATAGTTGAATAGTTTCATAGATTACTCTTTTTCTTCTTCGTTTTTAAATACAGGTGCACGAGATACGGATGCCGGTGTGCCATTAGTAATATAAGGCCAGCCATCACTGCTCCATTGTATGCGGTCACACATCAATTGACGGCCATTATCTATTTTCGCTTTCTGCCAGGCATGATAGAAGAACCAGTCATTACCCTCATCATCCGTGATAATTTCGGAATTGTGTCCGGTTCCGGCAAACAGGTTATTACCCTGTAGAATTACTTCATTATAACTACTATTTTCTTTCATCACAGTACCGTTTTTACCCACATAAGGACCTTCGATATTTTTAGAACGCCCCACCACTACACGATACGTACTTCTTTCCTCTTCACAACAACTACCCGTAGAGCCAAATAGATAATAATAATTCCCGCGTTTATGAACCATGATGCCTTCTATTGAAGGACCCGCTATCTTTTCGGAAACAGCCCCTTTAATGGATAGACCGTCAGCACTTAACTCTACATAACGGATACCTCCTTCATAGCCTTTAGAAGTACTATTATAACTTCCCCAGAAAAGATACTTCTTACCATTATCTTCAAAATAACAAGGGTCGATGCACTGCATAGTACCAGAATTGTAGTCAAGAAGTTTTCCGTGATCCGTAAAAGGCCCTACAGGAGAGTCGCTGACCGCCACCCCGATACAACTATTCTTAGGCAAGTCCCAGTGCCCGAGAGTATAATAGAGCACATATTTGCCATTGATATAGTTAATGTCCGGAGCCCATAAGCGAGTGTCCGGCTGCCAGTTCGGTTTTTGCAGAAAGGCTGCCCCAGCATAAGTCCACTGTGTCATATTAGTAGATTTGTAAATCGGAATATAGATATTATCCTGTTGGGTAACATACAAATAAAAGTTCCCGTCTGCCGCATGAATTATTGTCGGATCAGGCAACTGTTTGCCGACTATAGGATTGGAGAATGAAACAGGGTTAGGTGTACTCCCCCCACCCCCATTTCCATTACCGTTACCCGGCCCATCCGGTTGTTCGTCAGAGCCACCGGAACATGCCATGATACACAATGCTGTTGCAATTAAAAAAGATAATTTTTTCATATATACTTTATTAGTTAAAACTAAGATTAATTTATCCAACCTTCATTCTGTTCCAAATTCGAGTTCATTTCCATTTCTTTAGCAGGAATAGGCCAGCTCCAGCACTGATCCCCCAACCAGTACCAGGTATAAGTCGTTTCACCCCACATCTGCATCAGACCGTTACGATTATTATCAAACTTCTTATCTTTCCACGTTCCCCAACGCAATTCATGGAAATACATGGAATCTTCGCCACCGATTTCCCAGTAATACTCATTCCGGATACGTTCACGCAAATCACTCTGCCCGTTAACTTTCGTAGCAGGATAAGTTGCATTATTCAATTCGACATGCCCTGCACGACGTCTTACTTCATTAACACATCTGATTGCTTCGCTTTCATGGGTACTTCCCCATTCATTTAGCGCTTCTGCTTTCAGGAGCAATACTTCCGCATAGCGTATTAATGGAATATCCAATCCATAAGTATCACGCTCTGTCTGTTCCAGACCTTCAGGTACAAACTTTCTCCATAGGTAGTAAAACTTATCGTTTGTATCAGTACGGATATCAAAAGGCTCTGCACTGTCGGAGCCACGATAAGGCCAACGCAATGTATAAGTATGAGCTATTCCAGAAGAAGCACCATTGTATTGTGCGTAAGGGGTAATGATAGCCATTTGCAGACGTGGATCACGGCTCTCGTAAGCTTTTTTGATACGTGCTTCATTGCCACTATCCAGATATTTGCTCATATCGGCCCCATAGGCAGTCATACGTTCCTTTTCTGCCGCGGACAGTCCGTCACGTAGAAAAAACACCACACGTTCTTTTTCTTTCATCGTACTATAGCCCGGCAAGTAGTTATCCCAATTAAATTTTTCTCCGGTTGCCGTTTCAAAGGATTCTACAAAATGCGGATTAGGCAAATAGTTATTCCACATAGAACCTGCTGTACAACGGTTGCCGTAAGTGATGTTCCTTGTATTGGAGTAGCCGTATTGCTTGATGCATTGCACAGAGAATATCATTTCTTCACATTGCTCATTTGCTATTTTCAACAACTGCTTATAACTGGTAGCACCAGCCTTAGTATATAACCCGAAGCCACAGTCAGCCACAGAATTAAAATCATCAACCGCCGCCTCCCAATTCTTCTGCCACATATATACTTGTCCGCGTAATGCATAAGCAGCTCCTTTGGTTACCCGTCCATAGTTAGAGTCACCCGAATTATATTTACCCGGTAGATTGGGTTCATTCACACAATCTGTCAGATCCTGGAGTACAGCCGCCCAAACATCCGCTTCTGAAGAACGGGCTTTGTTACCGTTTTCAGGACTCGTGATTGCATTCATATATAACGGCACTCCTTTATACAAGATATTCAAGCGCATATAAGCAAATGCACGCAAGAATTTACATTCGGCGATAGCCCGTTGCTTCTCTCCGGTCGACATATCAGGAACCTGACCAATATTATCTATCACATCATTAGCACGATAGATAAAAGTATAAAAACGTTTATAAATATCACTGAACAGGCCACTTGAGGGAGTAGCTGCTCCTGTACAATTAGGCATTCGCTTAATCCAGTTCTTGTCTGTATCCATCACAGAAGAATAAGCATCCCATGGAATCCGGTGCGAATCCAAAATGCCGGAGTTAGGACAATATTGATCCAGAAAGACATTATATACGCCGATAACAGCCTGTTCGGCCAAAGTTGCTTTCGTCCAGATACTACTACCGCTTATGTTATTGGTAGGAGTAGTATCTAAAAAGTCCGCACCGCATCCAGCCATAGAGAAAGACAGCAAGGCAATAGATGCACATCTTACTAATTTCCGAAATATTTTTATTTTGTTTTTCATCATAAAATCGTTTTAGAGTAAGTTTAGAAAGTGATATTTACACCGAATGCATATTGTCTCATAGTAGAATATCCCACTGCGGTACGCATTTCCGGATCCATTCCTTCATACCCGGTAATGGTAAATAAATTTTCACCGGAAGCAAAGAAACGGATATTCTGTGCATATACTTTTTTCGACAGGACAGCAGGCAATGTATATCCGATAGTCAGGTTCTTCAGTTTAATATAATCCCCTTTTTGCAAATGTACTGATGACTGTGTCATACCACTTTGGTCGTTACCGGAGTTATTTGTCAAACGAGGATTCTTTGAACTCAAGTTCGTGCGCGGATCATTGGGATTTTTGGGATCAAAGAAATAGTGATCGTTTGCTATTGCTTCCCCAATAGCATATCCTTTGATGGTAGCACTGCTGTTCAATGCCAAACGATAGTAGTAAATCTTGAAACCTGCCGCACCGGACCAGTTCATGGAGAAATCGAAGCCTTTCCAATTAGCGCTTGCCTGCAGACCGAAGTTATACTTGGGCACATTGGAGCATCCCTGAAACTCATTATCAGCGTCATTACCATATACACCGTCGCCATTTAAGTCAGCATAGATGTAATCACCATACCAAATGCCACTCTTACTGACGTTCTGACGCGGATAGAACTTATACCCTGCCCCTACCATAGCATTCAGCCATTTCATGTCGTCTACTGTACGGATCATTCCGTCTCTCGGACCACCGTTGATATTGACTGTTCCATCTGCGTTAAAACCGTTTCCACTGCCTTTATATGGTTGCAACATATAGTATTCATTAATCATTTTACCCTCTATTACACGGGTAGATCCTCCGGTAGAGACATCGCCGATATTGGTTTGATAAACACGGTTCCCGTTTTCATCTGTCACCCAGCCACGCTGCAACTCTCCTTTGTATTTACTGACCTTGTTCTGGTTATAGGCAAAGTTACCGGATACACGATATTCTACTTTACCGATACGGTCTTGCCAATTCAGGGTCATTTCAATACCGCGGTTAGTCACTTCCGCAATGTTCTGACGAGGGCCACTGGCTGTCCCGAGAGACATATACATATCAGGGCGATATAAGATTCCATCCGTTACTTTATTATAAAATTCAGCCTCAAACGTCAGACGGTTTCTTAAAGTTGCAAAGTCGATACCAATATTCGTAATGGCAGTACTTTCCCACTCCAACAGGTTGTTGGAAATAGAAGTAATTGCCAAACCATTATTAAGGCTACCTCCAAACGCGTACTTTGCCGAGTTGTACACAGCCTGCCATTCATAGTTACCAATCGCATTGTTCCCTAACTTACCCCACGAAGCACGTAATTTCAGATTGTCGATAGGAAGTCCTTTCATAAATCTCTCTTCACAGATTCTCCACCCGGCAGAGAAAGATGGAAAAAGCCCCCAGCGATTATCCGGAGCAAAACGGGAGGAACCGTCATAACGCATATTAACCTCGAATAAATAACGGCTGTCGAAAGCATAGTTAATACGACCGAAGTAAGAACGGGATGTAAATTCCTCACCTGTACCACCTATGGAAGAAGGAGTAGTAGCAGAACTTGAATCACCCACAGACGAATCTATTAATCCAAGTTTGGCAGTGTCGGTAGTCCGTTTGACAAAACGTTCTTCTTCAAAGCCCAATAACATACCAATATCATGCTTATAAAAAGTCTGGTTATAATTGAGCAAGTGCGTTAATTTCCAGTGGTTCTCACGGACATACGCCATACGGGTATACAAATCGGCAGGATCTTTGGGGGCAGCTATCCACTGATCTGTACTAAAACTATATTTCCCATAATCCGTATTTACGGACATCGATTCATAACGATAATCCTTATAGTTCAGATTAACATCGTATGAGAAGTGTTTCAGAAACTTCACGTTGGCATAGAAAGTAGTGAAGAACTGCGTGTTCTTGATATGCCCTTCCGATTGCGCCATGTCCCACAGAGGATTGTGAGATTGCGGATCTTCCTCGTTCGCTTCCGGCGCACCATATTTTCCGTCATAATATGGATATACGCCCGATATCATCTTTTGAGTATTAATATTGGTGAGTGAACCGGTATCGCTTTTCTTCTGGTCAGTGTGATACCCCCATACGCGAGTACCAATACGTAACCACTTAGTAATATCCGAATAAACATTGGCACGCAAAAAATAGCGTTGGTATCCGGTATCCTTGATTAATCCCGGATTGTCAGTATAAGATATAGAAAGATTATATCCGGTACGTCCCTCCTGTCCAGTGACGGAAAGCGAATGTTTCATCATCCAGTCGTTACTATATATCTCATCGTACCAATCTGTATTAGGATAAGCTACATAATTAGGATAGCCGGAAGCCGAAATGCCATTCGGATCTTTTTCCGCCTCACGCCATTGATTGATGGTAATGTCGCTGAAAGGAGCAGATTCTCCTATATTAGTAGCAGCTTCGTTCATCAATTCCATATACTTGGCGTAGTTAGATACCGTTTTTATCAGTTTGGTAGGTTGATTCAGTGAAAAAGTAGCATTGTAAGATACGCTGACCTTTCCTGTTTGTCCGGTTTTGGTAGTAACCAGAATAACCCCATTTGCCCCCCGGTTACCATAAATAGCACACGAGGCCGCATCTTTCAGGATGGAAATAGAAGCAATATCGTTGGGATCTACATTATTCAGACTTTGTTCCATCCCATCCACCAACACGAGTGGTGAAGAACTGTTCAGGGTACCTACTCCCCGAATATTGAAAGAAAAGCCTTCATTATATGGAATCCCGGAGCTTTGCATCACCTGCAAACCGGCTGTCATACCGCTCAACGCCTGCGAAGCACTGACCAAAGGACGGGAAAGTGATTCCTTTTCCAAATTTACCGTAGCAACCGAACCGGTCAGGTTCACCTTCTTTTGCGTGCCATAACCAACCACTACTACTTCTGAAAGCATTTTCACATTCTCTCCCATTACAATGTTGAATGTCGTCTTGCCGGGCGACAATGAAATTTCCTGCGTGTCAAAACCGATATAAGACACTTGCAATTTCTTAGCGTCCTCCGGTATTTCCAATTCAAATTTCCCTTCCATATTACTCACCGTGCCAATATTAGTACCGGGAATTGATACCGATACTCCAATTAACAATTCATCATTGACATCGCTGATGACACCATTGATACGCCGTTTCTTATCCGATTTCTGAACGACAGGCCGGGTGATAATAATATGATTATCTTTTATTTTATAAATCAACTCCTGCCCTTTCAGAATCTGATCCAGTGCCTTGCTTATCGGTTGATTATCTACCTTTACAGTTACCTTACGGGTCAGGTCCACATCATTTTTCTCATATACTAAGGATACATTTCCTTTGACCTCCAACTCCCGGAACGCTTTGCGCACCGTTACGTCTTGCAAATGTAAGGTCACCTGTTGTGCATGAACCGACAGTGGAAGAACTGCAGCTAATAGCACGAAGAACATGCATTTGATGATTTTACTCATTGATTTAAGTTTTTATGTGTATATCTTTTGTTACTAACTCATTGTTTTACAATATTCTTATTTAAACATTATCCAGGATTGCGAACTAGCCTCATTATCCGCATTTTTAACATTGCCGTTCGTTTCCCAGTCGTATCTACCGGCTACCTTTCCTAAAGGCACCCCTCTACTATCATCCCGAATAACAACAGGACTATGATAGTTCTCACCAAACACAATGGCATCCGTACAACCCACTTCCTGCAATGCCACAGCAACTTCCCGTAAAGAAGAGCCATCACTAAAGACATTCCAAGCTGCTTTTACCGAGTTATAAGAATTCGTAAAACGATTACTTACAAAAATGACCAAGTCTCCTTCTTCCGTGATACCGACAGCCCGGCGTCCTACAGGCTTGCCATCAAAAGTCCAAATGCTTACCGGATTAGCAGCCCATGAATTACTTCCTGACAATGCTCCATCCATTCCTCTGTTACGGGTCGAAGTATTTCTTCCTTCATTAGTAGCAAATGTCTTGTAAAGTTCTGCATTTTCTCCGGCAATCATGATCTGCCCTTTTTGCAACGGATAGGAATATCCACTGACAGCACTGGTTGGGGACCACTGTACTCCATTGGCAGCTTGTTTGCCGGCTCCGCCGCTGGTAAACTTATACAAGTTATTATCTATCACTTCTGCATACGAAATCTCCGCTTTTCCATCAGCTGTAATTCCCAGAGTTCCCGGACAATACTTCAAAGAAGTAGATAGGTTATATCCGAGACGCGGTGCGGATAGCAGCCCACTATCATTCCACCCGAGGCTATAAAATATCGGTACCCAGAATTGCCCGGACAATCCCGGAACAAACAATGAATAATCCATATTATCATTCATGATAGCTGTTGTACGATGTTGAGCAGTGGGTTCAGCCCATGTTACATTGTCTTTATTCATATCCCAGCTAACCTTCATATTTATTCTACCGGCAGGAATAGTTATCAACCATCCCGTATTACCGCTCCTTCCATGCAAGTTTTTATTTTCATAGACAATCATGAAATCAGGAATACAAATACTACTGTGTTGGCTTTTTAGATCAGCAGTAATATTTTTCCAGTTTACCCCTGCGTCAATAATTCCATTTACAGCACTCAACTGATATTTTTTAGTCATGTTGTTCGTATTGTCTTTTACAGTAATAGTAAGTGTGCTACTTAGGTCAACAATCAGGTTTCCATTTTCATCTTTTTGACTGGAGGGATCCGTAGAGATGATTTCTGCGTTATCTGCCAAAGTCGGCATCAACACAACGTTTGCAAATGCAGTGTTTTGTTTGAAACGTAACGAAGCGATGCCATTAATAAAGTTAGCACTAACCTGCTCTGTGTTACAAGTAGCCGTTACGCCTCGAAGTAGCTGAGTAGAAGTGCTGAAAATGGTATATTCGATATCATCTGCTCCATCATTCACTTTAATACGGGTGATACCGCTGCTCAAGTCCAGTACAGCATCAGTAGTAAGCGGATCAATGGGCTTTGCCCATTCATCCGCCAGTTTGAGTTTCACATTCACCGCACTTTGGTCGTCCAAAATGCGAAAATCTAAGGCTATGACCCTACTGTTCTGGTCAATAAGACCATTTATCCAGTTCCCTGTGCCATCTTCTGCCTGTATGGCTACCAATGGTTCTTTTACGTACCCCGGATCTTCGGATAAGACAACACCTTTCAGTTCATCTTCTCCGCATGACGTGAATATAAACACAAGGAATGTGCTTAATAGAAAATGTAGTTTCTTCATACAATATTATTTAAATAAGAAATAGCTTATTTTCTGTTATTCCTGAAAACAATCTTTATCCTGCATGACTAAACTAAAACAGCTGTTTGTATACCTTATAACTTAAAAAAGAGTGTCGCGCTATGCTCTTTTACAATCCTTCTTTTTACCATTCATAGAAATTCAGGTTAAAATATGCTTTATTGGCCTATTCATTAATATGACAGCCAGATTAATAAAAAGTATAGTGAGAAATGATTTTTTTATTCGTTCAGCCCTTCAACTCATCTTTTTATTAGTGAGTTTGGTCATCTTACATTTTTTCAATACCTTGCCCCCGAATTATCCATCGGAGAAACAGAACCTGTGAGTATTCACCTTAATATATTAACTAATAAATCAAATATACGATTTCTGAAAGACATAATGGAAAAAAACCTGGAAACAGAGATTATCGAGGCCCTGAAATCGGGTAAAGAGGAGGCATTCCGATACATCTATAAAACTTACTATACAGATCTTTGCCGGATAGCGAGAGGGTATTTGACAGACTCTTATCTATCAGAATCTATAGTAGAAGATTTGGTGTATAGTCTATGGGAAAACCGCTCTAAAATAACAATTAACACCTCATTGAAGAACTACCTTTTCAGAAGTGTAGCCAATAAGTGTATCAATTATCTTCAGCTTGAATATGTGAGAAGGGAAACGGCCTGCTCGTCAGAAGACCTGGTCATTTACAGCGATTTATGGTCCTTGGGCGAAAATCCGGTTGAGCATTTAGAGGGTAAAGAGCTACATTCTATTATCCAGAAGACGATTGACGGCTTATCTCCGGAAACCCGGAAGGTATTTTTATTGAGTCGTTTTGAGAACAAAAGACAAGAAGAAATTGCCGAAATCATGGGAATCACTATTCATACAGTGAAATATCACATGCGAAGTGCACTGGATAAGCTGAAAGAAGCAGCAAAATCTTATCTTGCCCTGATTGTAATGTTTATTACGAATATATTTAATTAATATTAAAAAGCAAAGTAATTCACTATACTTCTTCTATTGACAAACTGTCCTGATGATAGCGCAGGTATATGATTTTCAATAGATATTAAGTTTAAGATGGTATGAAAGAAGAATTTGACAGACTGATATATGATTTCCTCTCGGGAAGTATCACCAAAGAGGACTTGCATAAGTTGAACGAATGGATATACTCCGATCCGGAGAATCAGAAATATTTTGAACAGCAGAAACGAATCTGGCTTCTGTCTGCCGAGTATAAAAATGTATCTGTACACGAAGAACAAGCCTATAACAGATTTGCGAAACGAATCCGCAAACATAAGAGTGCTCCGGCAGGAAAGATGAGAAGAGCCTTATTTGTGAAGTATGCAGGTTACGCAGCGGCAATCATTATATTACTGTTTACCACTCCTTTTATAATTTATAATTTTACAACACCTGATGATTCTTTGATTTCCGAAGTATACGCTCCAAGAAAATCGAAATTAAAAATGAAGCTTCCTGACGGTTCTATAGTGTGGTTAAACGCAGATTCCAAGCTTTCTTACTCCGAGAGTTTTAGTCGAAAGAATCGCAATGTCCGGCTGGAAGGCGAAGGGTATTTTGAGGTAGCGCATGGAGAGCATCCATTTGTTATACAAACAGATTCCGCACAGATCAAGGTACTGGGTACTAAGTTTAACGTTAAAAATTATGGTGATGAGAATTATATAAAGGTATCACTCCTAGAAGGTTCCATTGTCTTATTGTGCATCAACCAAGAGTTTATAATGAAGCCTAATCAAACGATGACAGTTAATAAGCTTGACCAAACTTATAAGCTGACCGAGAGTGCTGACTATGCTGAACAGTGGATCAACTGCAAAGTATTCTGGGATGAAGTTCCTATGTCGATCATTTCTAAAGAGTTGGAGCGCCAGTTTGATGTGACATTCGCATTTGAGTCAGAGCAACTCAAGAATTTGATTTTCCATGGAAGTTTTATTATAGAAACAAATAATTTAGAGAAAATATTGGATATTATGTCTGAAACAAATAAATTTAGCTACTCAATTGAAAAAGATAAGGTATATATCCATTCATTGAAAAAATAAGAAACGATTAAAGAATCTTCAAAAATAATATCATGACCGCACAAGAGTTTTTTAAGAACGATCTGTTTGCCGAAAATGCAGGAGTAGTACTGCTGGAAGTACGCAAAGGTTACAGTAAAGCCAAATTAGAAATAAAACCCGAACATCTTAACGCAGGTGCCCGCACACAAGGAGGAGCGATCTTTACGCTGGCAGACCTTGCGCTTGCCGCAGCTGCCAACTCGCACGGCACACTAGCTTTCTCTCTCTCGTCCACTATTACTTTTCTGCGTGCCAGCGGCCCCGGAGATACTCTCTTTGCCGAAGCACGCGAACGCTATATCGGTCGAAGTACAGGTTGCTATCAGGTAGATATAACAAACCAAGACGGAGAGTTGATTGCAACTTTTGAATCTAGCGTATTCCGAAAGGATCAGAAAGTGCCTTTCGAAGTTCAGGAATAAAACAGGAAAGCGCATCAACACTTTTAAAAGTATACCTTTTAGAAACAGATAACGCGGATGATACGGATAAAAAGATAATAAATCCGTGTCATCCGCGTTATCCGCGTCTAAAAAATAACAGGTTGGCAGGGCCATTTACTTCTGATATGCCTTCGTTTTTTCTCTATATCTATTTAACGATAGAAGTCAGCGGATGCCGGTTACCCGTCACATTATTCAGGAATGCTTTTGCCGAACCGAAGTTCAGGAATAAATCCAGACGGACAGGAAGATGGTTCAAGTCGTCCGTCACGAAGAAAGTAATCACCTCCTTTTCTTTTCCTTTCTTATCATATTCTACCAATGAGAAGATCAGGCAACGGTAAGTAACTCCATTCTCCGCTTTCACATTTTCTTTTCCACGGTAGATAAGCGTTTGCTCTTCCACTTTACGGCCCGTAGCCATCGGGAACTTGATTTTGTCTCCCACCTTATAATCTGCAGGGTCGTAAGAACGTGCCTGCGCCAAGATGCTTAACATATCGTATATACAACGGCTATCGCTAGCTTCAGATTCATCAAACGCTCCATCCCGATAAGTACGTTTCTGGTTTACGAGGCAAAGACCGTCCTTATAAGAAAACCAAGCCTCATCAACCGTGTAACGTTTTCCCTCTTCAGCACCTTTGCGGAAATAGCGCGGTTCCAGTTTTTCACCGATCACACAAGTCAGCGTATCGCGCATCTTGAAAAAGAAGTCTGCCCGTTTACTGCCCAAAGCAAGCAGATTGATCCGGTAGGCAGGTTGTGAATGATAAGTAGTAGCATTCGTCGTCAGACTGGCAAGTCCGGCTTTCACCCAGACAAACTTCCAGTTAAAATATAAATCATACATTACGTGTTCGCCGGATTGAAACGCATCATTCTTCGCTTCACATTGAGCACTGGCTGGGAGGGCGAAAGCTCCGATCAGTAAGGCCACTAATCCGATAATAAAATTGCGTCGAACGCTAACGACGGCGGTTCTGACTATTTCGTTCCCGATCCTTTTTCTTCTTGTCTTCATCTGGTTTTTGTTTTTTAAGTTCATCCAGCTTTTGCTTATCCAGCGGAACTGCATGAATATCCCAACTTTGTTCTAGATCCCAGTTGGCTTTCGGCTCTAAAATCTGATTATAATAATACACCTCTTCGGGCTGCACCCCTTTTTCAAAATTGCCGGTATCCCATTCACCGTTTCCATTCCGGTCGTTAATCAACCGGGCGGAGTACTTACCGGGATTTAAGTAATAAAAGTCGGCATAACCTCCTTCCTCTACTCTTCTTCGGCGTACCACTTTATCCTGCGCATCCAACAGTTCAACGAAAGCATTAGGTTCCGCTCCCGTCACCACAAACGTGATTTTGGCATATTCTTCCAAACTACGCACCTTGAACCCTTGTTTTATTTTGTCTGTAAACAATCCGTATATACCATGGAACGCAGTCGAGTCTACCGAAAATTCATATTCCAGTGTCGGCTCCCAATCATAATACAGATTGAACCTCTTTAGATTCACAGAGTCCTGTTCAAAGTCGAATGGTATATCTTTCCAGAGCGTATCTACCTTTTGCCGTAGATGGATGGCCGCAGTATCGAAACTGGCTATCGGTTCTTCAAAACTCAAAGAGATAGAACCATATACATCCATTGACGAAGGAGCACCGACATTTACCGGCAAGAATTTTGTCGGTTCGGGTTCATCCTCTTCACCTTTCTTTTTCTTCTTTTTCTTTTTGTCCTTATCCGGCTCCTCTTTCTTATATTTCTGCTTCGAAACGAGGTTGAGCGTATCCGTACGGGGCACTAACTGATTCAATGTATCCGTATAAAGATAAGTCAGGCTCATGGCCAGCGTATCCTGCTTAAAGAGCAGGGAGTCTTTTACCCAATAATGGATGGTGTCGTTCCGCTGATTCTTTTCGATAACAAAAGCATCCTTTTCATCGAAGTTCAAGCCTTTCAATACAGGCAAAGTATCTGCCTTACCTGCAAAATAGAACGTAAACTTCTGCGGAACCAGTCTTTCCGACTTGATAAGGTATTGCGAATAATTGAGTTCCTTAAAGGCACGGAGGATGACATCATCCGGCAAATAATGCATATATTTCTTCTCAACAATCGTGTCATAAGTCAATGAATCCACCCAAGCCGTATCCATGCGGATACGTTCTTCCATACGAGGGATAATCAACGAGTCATGGAAAGCGATCATCTCGCTCTTCTGATTAAAAGTGAAGTTCTGGTCGGCATCCATCAAACCGTAGATACGATACTTGCCGGGAGCTATACCCCGGATAGAGAAACGCCCACGGCTGTCCGTACGTGCCACACGGTCGAAAGGCAATTTGTTGAAAGCCGAATCGTTCAAGTTGGAATGTAGTCCAACAAGCATACCTTTAATAGGCTCCAGGTTAGAGGCATCGAGCATCGTTCCTGCTACTTCCATCGTATCGATTTCCGTACCGGTAGAGAACGTAAATGCAAAATTCCCTAGCGGGTTACCTTCATTATTGTCGACAATTGCATCCGAGAAGTCAATCGTATAGGTCGTGTTAGGCTTCAAAGAGTCGAGTAGGTTGACTTGTATTCTCTTGCCGGAAGCCTTGATTTCCGGTTGCTGTATCTGGGGAGGAGAAACAACGACTTTTTCGGTTGCTTTCTCCAGCTTAATAAACTCATCAAACATCAAAGAAATTTTAGTCCTTTCATTATTCAGAGCGCCCGCAGCAGGAGTACTACCGATGAAACGGGGCGGCGTCTCATCATAAGGGCCTCCGTCCGGCCGTCCAATACTGGCGCAGGAATATAACATAGCTCCCAGCGTTACTACCGGAAGCACCTTGCGAACTATTTGCTTTATCTTTTGATTCTCAAATTGTAACATGCTGCAAAAATAAGCGTTCTTATTCAATAAACACCACACTTTCTAGCTAATTTATTAAAAAAGGAAAGGGTGACTTAAGGTAATAAACAATATTTGCGACGTTTTTATTTTTTTCCTGCTAATATAATTAGTTTTATTGCCTAAAGAGATTACCTTTGTTGCCTAATCTTTTTTCGTTCCACTATAGTGTTCCGCAAAGAACACTATAGTTTCCCTTGCGGAGCACTATAGTGGGACGAAAGAGAAACTATAGTGGAACGAAATAAAAGTAGCAAGTGAAGTAAATCCGGATAGGCAAACGGATTTATCAATGTGCCTACACTAAATAAAAACGAATATGAGTATACAATATGACCTTTACGACACGCCTGACATTCAACAAACAGGCGACGCACAACCGCTTCATCCCCGCGTAGTATTCAAAGGAACCGTC
The DNA here is from genome assembly GCF_002632415.2 of Bacteroides celer. Taxonomy (NCBI): domain Bacteria; kingdom Pseudomonadati; phylum Bacteroidota; class Bacteroidia; order Bacteroidales; family Bacteroidaceae; genus Bacteroides; species Bacteroides celer. The sequence goes on from NZ_CP178209.1 coordinate 5,724,740, forward strand.
GATCAGGAAGAATTTCTAGACCGTGTACACAAATTCACAGGAATAAGCCGCAGTTTACTGGCGGGCGCCATGCAGTCTTTCCAAAACGAGTTGAGAGATTTGATTGCCAACGGATGGATTGTGGAACTGGGAGATATCGGATATTTTTCAGTGTCTTTAAAGGGACCTCGTGTAATGAAGAAAAAAGATGTGCACGCACAATCTATTGAGCTGAAGAATGTCAATTTCCGGGTAGGCAGCCAGTTTAAGAAAGAAGTAGGCCAGCAAATGAGACTGGAACGTGGAGAATCGATGACTCGTCACCATGGGAAAGGGCACAGTGAAGAAGAATGTTTGACAATAATCAACCAGCATCTGAACAAATATCCCTGCCTGACCCGCACCGACTATAGCCGATTGACAGGACACGACAAAAAACGTGCTTTGAAAGAACTGAATGCTTTTATCGAACGTGGACTCTTAATCCGTTATGGAACAGGCAAACAGGTGGTTTATGCAAAGAAAACAGAAAGTTAAGTTAAAATCATCTAGCAGAATTACCTAGAATTCCAATTCTGAACTGAACAAAAAAACAATAATTCAGTGTAGGGTTCTTTTTATATTAATCATATTTATACTGACTTTTAGTAAATCAGAACTATCTATGAAATTATAAAACAAGATTACTTGCTTTATCAATATTTATTGCTACTTTTGTAGCGGTTTCCTTTCATACGTAGAGAGGAACATTTTATTTTTTATAGAGAACGATTATTTATTGCATTCAACCATAAATTCGGCAAAAATTTACCGCGAATGGCAATAAGTGATGTCAGGTCTCGCGCACACTTCTGTATATAATTTGTTTATATACCCAATGGGCGTGGGACTATCACTTATGTCGCGGAGGGTCTTTGCCGAGCCTATGGTTGGCGTACAGTTGGTAGTTTCCCACGTATTCTATGCTAATATCCTAATCTCTTATTCCGTTTAACAATAAATTAACTTCTCGTTCTTTTTCCTTTCTATAACTTCTCGTTCTTCATAATATTTGTATGTATTTTGATCATATGGTACTTTCTTCCTGACTAATGCCACTATGATTCTTATGAGTTTGTTCTTGACATTATTTAAAGCCACTTGAGGCTTCTTTCCCTTACTAATCAGTCTTTGATAGTAATCTCTAATTTCGGGATTATATATTTTGGCTATATGAGCTGCTTGTCCTAATAATGATTTAATAAGTTTATTGGCGAAATGGCTTGTATGAGCAGGTGTATTTACACTCGTTCCGGATTGTTTACCAAAGGGGGCAACTCCATAATAGCATGCAATCTTTCTTGGGTCATATCCGAATTTTTTGAAGTTGTTTGTGTAGACCAACATACAGGTTGCGTTTTGCCTGGCTACGCCTTTTATTGAGGTTATAATAGCATAATTTTCTTTCAGTTCCTCATCCGCCTCTATTATGCTATCAATGGCCTTATCGCATTCGGCAATTGTTTTGTTTATCTCCGCAATAAGGTGTTTGCTCTTGCGGTTGATGAAGGATATTGCTTTTGACTTGTTTGATTGTGATTTGTCCTCTTTTCGTAATTCCATTGCCACTCTTTGCCCAACTAGCTTATGCCTATAGAGGAAAATCTCCCTTAGTTGCGCAAGGGATTCATTCAATGGTTCAAAGGGTACAACCTTGTCCTGTTGTCTCCATGCGTATTCAGCAATGATTGCTGAGTCCGCCTTATCGTTTTTCACACGCTGGATACCACTGCTATGTTTTATGGCGTAAGCGTTCTCAATCCATATGTCATAGCCTTTTCCGTAAAGCCATTTGCTCAGTCCTATACTACATGAACCTGTGTCTTCTCCACAGAATAGCCATTCCTCAGCAATTGTATTCCAAGCGTTTGTTTTAACCCAATTACATAACTTGCGGTAGCCCGTAGTGTTATTTGGGAAACACCCATACTCACGGGAGCCTATTTCGTTCATTCCACATGCGAGAATTATCGTCGCGTCAAGTTTCTCCTTTGAAAAATCAATTCCAATAAATAATTTTTTCATATTTTTGCTGTACTTTTCTAAGACTGGTAAAAGCTGTTTGAACTCTAAACTCTAAATAGGCTCGCAACCTTGATATTCTATCGGAGCTTTGCAGCTTGGCGGAGAGAGGCCGTTACGTGGGCTAGCCTCAAGTGCTTTCTCTTTTATGGTGTCCTCTTCCCGCCTATCAGTCTTTATCTTAATACAACAAAGATAATAAGACTGATATTTTCCTGATAAGATGCGGAGGTAATTATTCGTCTCGCTTGACTTTTTTAAAATAAATTTCCGACCTCTTATCTATTAACTGCAAACTTAGAGCTCTCTTTTTTTAAACCGCGCACCACAGGGAAATGATGCGACAAACATAACAAAGATATGTACGACGACCTGAAAGAAAACATTATTTTAGTAATGCAGCACCCTATCGCGCGCCGCCCCATCTCCAACTTATCAGATGAAGAACGAGAAAAAGCATTTGACTTGTTGAACTATCTTTCAACTTTATCCGTTGACGAAAACTATACCTTGTTAGATTACATCCAAATGGCACGTCTTGAATATGCACTTGGAGAGCTTGAGTATAAAACAACCAATGATACAGAAAAAGTAATACGACATTTTAGAACCGCCCTCCAACATCTGGAGAAAGGAGGGTTCGACTTAAGTATAAGCAAGTGGACAGAGTTAGTCAGCCTGCGAACCAAAGAAGACACGGAATAATTCAGAATCATAACCCTTACCAGTATATATAGAAGATAGACAACAAAGCGAAAAAGATTGCTTGTGCAAGTAGTCCTTTCGTTCTATCTTTGAAGAGGATGCCTTCCCCACACTTGATACCCCAATATCTTAATCGGCATCCTCTTCTTCTATCTTTCTGCCAAATCTTTTTTACATAAAATTCCCCAATACAGCAGCATTCTACTTATTAACTAATTTATTAACGCACAATTCTTTTTTAGCTTGGTCATGAATTTCGGAAACCATATCTTTGCATCGTGATCACAAAACAACAATAAAACAGATTAACTAACTATTAAAAGAAGAAAGACTATGGCATTAAAGTATGTTGTCAAGAAAAGAGTTTTCGGCTTTGACAAAACAAAGACTGAAAAGTATGTAGCACAGAATGTAATTACCAATACGGTAAATTTCAGAGATTTATGCAAGGAAGTATCCATGTTCGGTATGATTCCCGAAGGCGCAGTGAAACACGTGATTGACGCACTGATTGATGCGTTGAACACGAACCTAAACAAAGGATTGTCTGTGCAATTAGGTGACTTCGGATGTTTCCGTCCGGGCATGAACTGTAAAAGTCAGAATGAAGAAAAAGATGTAGATGCCGATACCGTTCGACGAGTGAAAATCGTATTTACTCCGGGATATAAATTTAAGGATATGCTGGATAATGTAAGTATCTACAAGACGGAAGGAAACGGCGGCACCTCTTCCGGAAATGGAGGGGGAAATAAACCGGAAAATCCGGACGAAGGCGGTAGCGGTGAGGCCCCGGATCCTGCAGCATAAAACTGGAACAAGGGACCACACATAGAAAAGGACTTCTTCCCATAAAAATGAACCCTAAAAGTTAGACAAAAACTTTTAGGGTTCGCTTAGTCATAGTTACCAGCCTGTATTTTGACCTAAATTAGGATTCTTATAATATTCAGTCTGTGGTATAGGATATAAATACATCTTATCATCCCAGTTACGTGTTTCAAGCAATTCTTTCTTATAAACAGGCAAGCCGTTTTCCATAGTGATCTTGATGCAATAAATAGCTTTGGTTTTATCACCGATTTTCCAACGGCGGATATCCCAGAACCTATGGTCTTCGAACGCAAGTTCCACTCGTCTTTCACGACGGACGCTTTCAGTAAACGCGTCGCCGCTTGTTGTAATGGCAGGCATATCAGCAGCAGCACGCACCTGATTCAGTGCCGCACGTGCAGACAACGGATGATCATTATCCGTATAATCAGCGTCTTTCCAGGCATCCATTGCTTCCGCATAGTTCAGGAGAATTTCCGCATAACGGAATATGATGAAATGGTGCGGTTTCTTTTTCTCATTGGAAGGAGCTAGAGAAACAGTCTCATTCATATACTTCTTCAAATAATAACCTGTGGTAGTCGCTCCGGTTGTTCCGGCACCGTCTTTTCCTCCTTCATAAGACTGGATGGTCGAGTTCATCCATGTATCGCCATTGCAAAGCACCGTTTTATAGAATCTTGGGTCTCTGCCTTCATACGGATTCTGCCCCGGTGTAATCTGTTCCCAGTCAAAGTCTTTTCCATTAGTCATCTGGAAGGCATCCACCAGATTCTGGGTGGGCACGTTGCCTGTTTTCCCCTTTTCATAACTGATGGGCAAATTGTTAGCTTCAAAATCAAAGCTTTCCCCATTTCTACGTTCAAAAATTAATTGCGGAGATTTCAATACATCGTTTCCACCATTCTTGTCATACAGAGGATCTACATTCGTCTTCGGCAAACTGTACCAGTTCTCTTTTATGATAGCATAAGCCGCATCGGCAGCCGCTTTCCATTTATCGGCATCCTGTGCGGGATTATGCAACAAACTCGCCGCATAAAGAAGAGCACGGGATTTCAATGCCAACGCCGTACCTTTGGTCACACGTCCCGTCTCCGCCCAAAAGTCCTGATGACTGACAGGCAGAGTTTTGGCCGCGTCACTACATTCATCACAGATATATTTTATCACTTCATTGAAAGAAGCCTTTTCCACACCGTTGATTTCATCCAAAGCATACGTACGTGTCAAAAGTGGAATATCACCGTATCGTTTAGCCAGTTCGAACAGATAAAAAGCTCGCAACACCCGTAATTCTTCACGATACATGGTAGCTTTGGCAATGTCTTCTTCATACGTGTCGTTCCAGCGGAAACGCTCCAGTTTTTCCTGTGAATAGTTTTCAAGAAATGAATTGACGGAACGGATAGCTCCATAGCACTTCGACCACATATTATCGACTGCATTGTTGGGACTCCAGGCATTGTTATAAAAGTCGTGAACACTATTATCACTCCAGACATAAACAGAATTATCCGTTGCAGACTCCCTCAAAGCCCCGTCGAGCACTCCGAGATCTCCGGGCAACTGGCTATAAACGTAGGTAGCCAAACCTTTCACATTGCTAAAGTAGGAATAGGCCTCTTCCCTGTCCAAGCCTGTCGATTCGTCCAATTCGAGCAAGCTACACCCCGATACGGATAATAGCAAACCTGTATATAATAGGATATATTTTCTCATGGTCATCTCACATTTTAGAAGTTAATATTCAACCCGAAATAAACAGAAGTCATATCCGGATAATTGATTTTCAGATCTTCACTGTTCATATACTTCACATGATCGAGCGAAAAAAGATTATTAGCTCTCGCATATACCTGAATCTTCTCCATTTTCATTTTCTTCACCCAAGAGGAAGGAAGGTTATAGTAGACATTCAGGTTACGAAGTTTGAAATAGCTCCCGTTTTCCAACCACTGTGTACTGTTTCTGAAGTTATTGGCATTATCCAGCGTGGTCAGGCGGGGGACATTTGCGATGTCTTTCGTTTCTTCCGTCCAGCGGATTCTGTCATTCAGATACCAGTTGGAAATATTCGTGTTGTTTCTCAACGGCCAGTATACGCTGGCAGTGTTCAACATCACACTATAATGGGCTACTCCTTGAAAAAGAGCATCCACGCCGAAACCTTTATATTCAAATCCCAAATTAATGCCATAATAAATCTCCGGTATGGCAGTGGAATATCCTATCGCCTTCTGGTCATTGTTGTCAATCACGTTATCGCCATTCAGATCCCTGTACTTGACATCACCTGGACGTACTTCCGAGAATTTCTGCACCGGACTGCTCTTTATGTCCGCCTCATCTCTGAAATAACCGATAGCCTCCCAGCCAAAACACTGCCCGACAGGGTAACCTTTTTTAGACAAATAGCCATACGGCTGATATCCCTCAGCATTTTCTACGACTTTACTTTTGGCATAGGAGAAGTTGGCTCCGATATAATAGTTGAAGTCCTTGTATTCCTTTTTCCACATGGCAGAGAGTTCCGTTCCTTTTGTTTCCACCTTTCCTGCATTCATCTGCGGAATAGTAACCCCGATTGCCGATGAGATCAGCCCACTTCCGTCAATCAGGATATTAGTGTGCTTGTCATAAAAACCGTCAATAGAAAAAGTCAGTCCCTTGAACAGGCTCATATCCAAACCGATATTATATTTATCCGCAACTTCCAGATCCAGTTGTTCCATTGCCAACACTCCTTCCTTCAGGCTACTTCCGGCAGAAGTATTTCCGGCCTGAAAATAGTAAGCACCGCTTCCTACCCAATATTGCTTATCCATGTCATAATCATAAATATCATATCCGGAGCGTCCGTAAGAAGCACGAAGTTTCAGATAATCAAAAGCGGAAATTTCTTTCATGAAATTCTCGTTCGAAAGTATCCAGGCGGCAGAAATGGCGGGATATGCACGATACTTGTCGTTCTTCCCCAACACGCTGCTGCCAAAACAGTTGGCTACGATATCCACCATATAACGGTTGTCAAAATTATAACCTGCGGTTCCGATGATGTATTGACGGTAACGACTGTTATTAGCCCCTGTCAACGTCATTGATTCTTGACGAAACATAGCACTGGCCGTAAAATCATGTTTATCCCATGTCCGGTGATAATTGACCTTCGCTTCAAAATTGGCATGTATGTATTGATTGGCCAATCCTTTGTTGCTGATTTCCAGTTCATCGTTAGGATTTCCGTAATTCGTGTAAATCGGTTCTCCGTCTATGCCTTTTTCAATGGTCTGGTACATAAAACTTTTCTTAGCTGTTTCCTGATAGGTTGCATTATTATCATAAGCAATAGCGAGTTCCGCACTCAACCCGCGAGTCAATACAGACAAATCCTGCACCAACCGCAAATCCGCCTGCAACATACGCTGATTCAGTTTATAATAACCTACGTCCGCCAGATTGGCTATCGGATTTGTTTTCAGCACATTGTTACTGCCCCAGAATCCATTCTGTGTCTGCACGGGAAATGCGGCGGACGGGGTGTTGAAAATCTGTTCAAACAAAGTAGCTTCCGATGTGGTGGGACGCTTGGTCTCTCGCAGCATACCGAGCATACTCAATTTCAATTTTGTCGCGTCCGTAATATCCACATCCAGATTCATGCGAAGATTGAGGAAGTATTTCTTCATCTGGGAGTTATAGCGATCTGTATAATCAGTGTACTTGCTATTCAGCAGTCCCATATCGTTTTTGTAATTGAGGACACTGAAATAACGAAGCCGCTTGCCACCTCCGCGGAAAGTGATGTCCAGTTGATGACTGGTTGTATGATTGCGTAACGCTTCTTTCTGCCAGTCCACATTCGGATAAAGATCGCTATTGCCTCCGGACAGGAAAGAAGCCTCATCCATGTCCGGTTGCAAGCCATCATATCTCAATGCTTCATTACGGGCTTTGGCATAGGTATAAGCATCGGCAAATTCCGGCTGATTAACAGGTAAGCCTAAACCGAACTTGTAGTCTACTTTTATATCCTTCTGGTTATATATACCGCGTTTGGTAGTTATCAATACCACTCCGTTAGCGCCTCTGCCTCCCCAAAGAGCAGTAGCAGCACCGTCTTTCAAAACGGATATTGATTCTATTTCCGAAAGGTTGATATATTCGAGAGGGCGTGCAAAACCATCTACTACAAATAAAGGTGTATCTCCATTCAAAGAACCGCGTCCCCGCACATTGAGACGAGATTTATCTGTGCCCCAACTAGTGTTCTGCATCACACTCAATCCCGGCAACAGGCCATAAATGGCATTGTAAGGACTAGTGGTAGCATTTTTATCTAATTCATCCGAATAAATGGTAGAGACAGCCTGTGTCTTCCGTAATTCAGTGGTCGTCTGTGTGCCCAGATCGATTACCTTATCTTGTCCTTCATTATTTTGCGCTATACCCGTAGTGGCAAATGCCAACGAGAAAGCTACGATATAAAGTGATTTATTCATAATCATTCTTCTTATTGTTCAACGATTTGATTATTACCAACCCGGATTCTGAATCAATCCATATTTCTTGTTTATCTCATCTATAGGCAGAGGCAACAGGAAATACTTGTCGTTCCACTTTTCAGGTTTTGCATACTGACGCGTTTCCGCCATTGCATGAGATACGGCATAAGAAAAGCCGCTTGGCTCACCGGCCGCTTTTTTAATAATCAGACGTGACAATTGTCCGGTAAATATATCTGCGCGTTTCCAACGTACCAGATCGAAATAGCGTACTTCTTCATAGCCGAATTCAATGGCTCTTTCGCGTAATATCGCTTCACGCAACGGTTTGCCAGCCGGAACATCTGTTGCCGAAATCGCAGGCATACCTGCACGCAGTCTGGTTTTATTCAGATAATCATAAGCCGTATTGCCAAACTCATCACGGACTTCCGCCTTATTCAATTCGTTCATCGCTTCGGCCATATTCAAATAAACCTCCGGAAGGCGGATCAACGGACAAGAATAAAATTTACCATTCACTTCGTCATTGAAGTTCCGTATGAATTTTCTCATGGCAACCCCATTGTAACTCATTCGTCCGTCTTTATAAGGCGCCTGGGTGGCTCCTTCGTAAATCTGCACTTTCTGGGCGCCCTTAAACTTATCTCCATTCACAGCAACCGTTTCATATAAGCGGATGTCTCTTCTGGGGTTTCCGTCCTTATCAAAGAAAGGGAATTTATTATGGTCCGGATTGTTCCAGTCGAATTCTGTTCCGTCTTTCATCTGAAACATATCGACATAAGTCAATGTAGGAGAAGCAACTCCATAACGCACCTGGGCAAACGGAAGGTTTCCCGTAGCATAAGTGGTGAATCTTCTGGAAGAAATCAAGACTTCACCGTTATGGCGATTGAAATATCCTGCTGCAAAATCATCGCGGGGATTACCTGTATTCACCAGTTGATAAGCGTCCGAGTTCTTTTTATTAGCCCGCATAAATTCTAATCCGGCATCCAACGCCTTCTGCCACCTGTCTGGTGAATAGTTACCATACCAAGTAAGGAATTGAGACGAAGCATCTCCTTCCAAATAGGGTCTTTCAGCATTAAATAAAGGACTCGCCACAAACTGAAGCACCCTGGACTTTAACGCTAAAGCAGAAGCAGCCGTCATTCGTCCGTCATTATCTGCATTCACCTGCCAAGGCAGTACAGAGGCTGCCGCATCCAGTAATCCAACAATCTTCTGTACGGTTTCTTCCACTGTCATACGAGGAAATTTCATCGCATCTTCTGCCGTATATGCATGGTCTATCCACGGCATACCACCATAATAACGGAGCATTTGAGAATAATGATAGGCAATGATTACTTGCGCTTCCGCTTTTCCTATCGCTTTCTCATCCGCAGTCATATCCGGCATTCTATCCACATTCTCAATGTAAATGTAGGCTCTTCGAATACCATAAACCGGCCCTACTCCTATCGTAGCACTGGCGACATCCAACCGATATGGAAGATGTTCCAGATATGTATTTGTTCCGTCCACTGTTCCTGTATAGAATTTAGGCGCTCCCTTTTTCGTCCAGTCACCCAGATCGGTTAGCATTTCCAGAACGCCATATCCCAGACGTCCTTGCATCGGCAGATAATCCGGCAGGGAATGATAAGTTTCCGCCAGTGCCTGCTCAGCATATACCTTTTTGTTAAAAACAGAATCGATATTCTGTTCGTTACTTATCGGCTTATCCAGAAATTTCTCTCCAAATTTAAGGTCTTCGCACCCTATCAGTGTCAATACAGAGAGAGAAAGACAGCCTATATATTTTTTATAGTTTTTCATTGTCAGCACTATTAAAAGGTTAGATTAATACCTAAATTATATATTTTAATGATAGGGTAAGAATCCGCATTATTCGGATTACATTCAGGGTCCATGATGTCAAACTTATCAAAAGTCAGCAGATTATAGCCTGTCAGTTTTATACCTAACTGCTGGATACCCAGTTTCTTCAACATCTTCTTATCTGTGAAGTTATATCCTATTGTCACATTCTTCAGCTTCAAATAAGAACCGTCTCGCACCCACAAAGAGGAGGAACGCATATTATAGACTGCATTTGTCTCTGTAAACCGCGGTGTAGTAGCTGTATTAGCCGTTTCCGGTGTCCAGCGCGTATCTGCATGGAACTGCATCAAACCACGGATTTTACCATTACCAAAAGGTTCTCTGAAAGCTCCGTCCAGCAACAAAGAGCGTTGTGCAGCACCAGTCCAGTTCATCGTCAGGAAAAAGCCTTTGTAATTGATACCATAATTCAATCCGAATGTATAAGCCGGACGAGTCGGGTTTCCAATGATAGTCTGGTCGTCGGAAGTAATTTCCTCATCACCGTTCAAATCCCGGTATTTCACATCACCCGGCTTCACGGACACACCCGGATCGGGCAGACCTGCCACCAGTTTGCCGTTCTCTCCGAAGTCCGCTTCTGTATAGAAACCGTCCGCCACATACCCGAAGAGTGTTCCGACCGGATTTCCTGTCCGCCACATATAAGGTTCATTAGGCTCAACTTCGTCTTGGAAAATAATCTTATTCTTTGAATAGGAAACGTTTGCCTGAACATTATACTGAACCTGCCCGATCTTGTCATTCCACCTCACTTCTACCTCATATCCACGGTTTTTCACTTTACCCATATTTACGGCAGGTAGAATTGATGAAGTCAACCCCGTTAATAAAGGTACTGTCTTACGATTGATGAGAATATCCTTACGTTCTTCGAGGAAATAGTCCAAAGAGATTTTCAGACGGCTCTTCAAGAAATGAACGTCCAATCCATAGTTCTGTTTCAGCGCAGTTTCCCAAGTCACGTTCGGATTGCCCAGACGCTTCTCCAATGCACCCAGAATTAACGCCTTGCTGTTATAACCAAAGTTGAATCCATACTTATTGTTATTCCACCCGTCTACTCCGCTCAGATTCACATCATAAGAATCCGGCAGGAATAAGAAGCGGTTATTTCCAAGATTGTCATTTCCGACCAAGCCGACAGAAGCACGGAATTTCAGATAATCAACCACCTTCTGTTTTTTCATGAAGGCCTCTTCCGACAGGATATAACCGATGGAACCGGCAGGAAACGCACCGAATCTCTTACCCGGAGCAAAATTCTCAGAACCATTATAACCGAAGTTAACTTCTGCCATATAGCGGGATTTGTAATCATACGTCAGACGGCCTACAAAACCGATGTAAGCAGACGGTACTCCCACCCATTGAGCGGGATAGTATTTCTTACTCTGATTGTACAAGAACAATCCCCCGACATTATGAAAACCAAACTTACGGTTATATCTCAAGCTTGCTTCCAGATACCAGTCTCGTGCCCGCGAGGAAGTTTCCTCATATTGCAAGCTCTTATTTTCTCCTTTGATCTTATAAACAATATTCTTGTTGAAATCTGGCGAATCATAACCAAGTGACGGATCTTCCAAAGAAGATTGATAGAAAGGCATAAATTGTTCCACTTGCCCTTTACGCTTTTTGGTAAAACCATAACTCGTATTATAAGCACCTTTTATTTCCGCCGACAATCCTTTGGTTATGAAGTCCAACTTCTGATTCAACAGAAGGTCCAGATTCATCGTATTATTAATAGCAGTTGAGTAACCCGTTCCATAACATTTAGGCAAAGCACTGTTGCCCAGATTTATTTTATTATCAAAACGTTCCTCGGGGGTAACTATGAGTTGTCCGTCAATTACACCCGGACTACTGAACGGAGTTGTCTGATTAATCAGTGTCCAGATCGAATTAGTCGCATCATTAATCATCGGTTCATTCCGGTTACCTACAATGCCGCCGATACCAATCTTCAGCGTGGTAGTCTTAGTTACATTAAAGTCTAAATTCGCACGATAATTGTATCTTTTGTATTTATAATTATTATCATACCCCACTCCTTCAAACTGTTTCAACAGACCATTCTGATATAAGAAACCTAAAGATATGAAGTAACGTATATCCTTTGTTCCTCCGGAAATATTCAGGTTATGCTGTGTCTGCATAGATGTTTTATTAAGCAGATACTTTCTCCAGTCGATACTGGGGTACATAATAGGTTCATCATTCAATCTGAACCGTTCAACTGCATAATTATTGAACACCAAATCGTTCTCGGTAGCATTTGGTTTGTCATTTGTTATAATCTCGTTTCTTAAAGTAGCATACGTATAGCTGTCTGCCATTTCAAGCATACGGGTGGGCATCTGGATACCAACCGAAGAATTTACGGAAATTTTCGCTTTGCCTTCCTTACCACGACGTGTAGTCACCAAAATTACGCCATTTGCACCACGCACACCGAACACGGCAGTAGCAGAAGCGTCTTTCAGAACCGTCACGCTCTCTATTTCATTCGGGTCCATTTGATAAAACGAACGTTCTATACCATCCACCAAAATCAAAGGAGAGGAAGCACTTTCTGTCAAGGACCCCACTCCGCGAATAAACACCTTAGGGTCTTCCTGTCCCGGCTGACCGCTAGTCTGGACGGATGAGAGTCCTGTAATCTGACCCGCCAGGGAATTGGCCACACTTGCATTCGGCGAACGTATCAACGCTTCATTGTTTACAGCAGAAATAGCTCCTGTCAGAGTTTCTTTCTTTTGTGTACCATAGGCCACAACTGTAACTTCCTGAAGTTCATTGGCCGTTTCTTTTAAAATAATTTTCAGTTGTTTGCGTCCATTTAATGGCACTTCTTGAGGTTCATATCCCATGAACGAAATTTGCAGAACTGCTTTTTGAAGATTGCTTACTTTTAAATGGAAAACACCATTCATGTCAGTAATAGCACCGTTGGCCGTACCTTTTTCCTTTACATTGGCACCAATCACCTCTAAGTTAGATTCATCCAATACAGTTCCCGTTACTGTATTTTGCGCCCATGCCAAGAGCGAACAACACATAAGCATTAACGTACTGATGCACCTCTTGCATCTTTTTAGTCTCGTCAGTTTGTTCATAATAATAAATTTAAGAATTTGAAATAGGTTTGTTAAAAACACTCGCCACAAATTAAGTGATTGTAATAGTTTTTAAGATACAATTATCATACTAAAAAGGGACAAAATAGTACAAATAAGAAATAAAAAGCATTAAAATTAGCTGTATTACTCATAGTATCAGGATGTCACGCTAGAAAAATACAGCCTATTCATCGTTTCTTCTTGACTTTACCATACTCGAGAGGTGATACTCAAAAAGTTAATTTACCAAGTTCTTCTTTCACCGTAAATCTATGCCAACTCCACATACCATTACCAGACTCCATTGAATAGTTCATAAATAAATTAAAATTGAACTATTGACATACCTATTAGACTTATTATTCTCTTTTATTAATCAAATTATTCCCTATCTTTGACTCCCGAAATTCAAACCTAATACAAAAAACCCATGAAGAAACAACTACTCTCTTGCTGCTTGGCTGCATTGGGACTGACAGCAATTCAAGCGCAAAGCTTCAACGAGTGGAAAGATCCGGAAGTGAATTCCGCAAACCGCTCCGCTATGCACACTAATTACTTTGCTTTCGCATCGGCTGATGAAGCTAAAGCCGGCATTAAAGAAAATTCCGCAAATTTCATGACCCTGAACGGTCTTTGGAAATTCAACTGGGTGAGACACGCAGACGCACGCCCGACCGACTTTTACCAGACTAATTTCAACGACAAAGGTTGGGATGACCTTCAGGTGCCTGGCGTTTGGGAGTTGAACGGTTACGGTGATCCTATCTATGTCAACGTAGGATATGCCTGGAGAAGCCAATTCAAAAACAATCCTCCGCAAGTGCCGACAGAAAACAATCACGTAGGCTCTTACCGGAAAGAAATCATCCTTCCCGCCGACTGGAAAGGCAAAGAGATTTTTGCGCATTTCGGCTCGGTAACTTCCAACATGTACCTTTGGGTGAACGGACGTTACGTAGGATATAGCGAAGACAGCAAACTGGAAGCCGAGTTCAACCTGACCAACTACCTGAAACCGGGTAAAAACGTGATTGCCTTCCAGGTATTCCGCTGGTGCGACGGCAGTTATCTGGAAGATCAGGACTTCTTCCGCTACTCTAGCGTAGGACGTGACTGCTATCTTTACGCACGTGACAAGAAATACATCCAGGATATTCGCCTCACTCCAGATTTGGATAGCCAATATAAAGACGGTACGCTGAACATAGCCGTTGATCTGAAAGGAAGCGGCACAGTTGCCTTGGACTTGACAGATACTCAAGGTAACAGTGTAGCAACTGCCGACCTGAAAGGCTCTGGCAAATTAAACACTACCCTATCCATCTCCAACCCGGCCAAATGGACTGCCGAAACGCCTAATCTCTACACGCTGACCGCTACACTGAAAAACGGCAACAACGTAGTAGAAGTAATCCCCGTTAAAGTAGGATTCCGCAAGATTGAGCTGAAAGGCGGACAGATACTCGTCAACGGGCAACCGGTACTCTTCAAAGGAGCCGACCGTCACGAAATGGACCCGGACGGCGGTTATGTCGTTTCTCTCGAACGTATGTTGCAGGATATCAAAGTGATGAAAGAATTGAATATCAACGCTGTACGTACTTGTCATTATCCGGACGACAACCGTTGGTATGACCTTTGTGACCAATATGGTCTGTATGTAGTGGCCGAAGCCAACGTAGAATCTCACGGAATGGGTTACGGCGATCAGACACTGGCAAAGAACCCGAGTTACGCTAAAGCTCACATGGAGCGTAACCAACGCAATGTACAACGCGGATACAACCATCCGTCCATCATCTTCTGGTCACTGGGCAACGAAGCCGGCATGGGACCGAACTTTGAGGAATGCTACACTTGGATTAAGAACGAAGACAAGACACGTGCCGTACAGTATGAACAAGCAGGAACCAGCGAATTCACCGATATTTTCTGCCCGATGTATTATGACTACGACGCTTGTATCAAATATAGCGAAGGCGACATCCAAAAGCCGTTAATCCAATGCGAATACGCGCACGCAATGGGTAATTCACAGGGAGGATTCAAAGAATACTGGGACATCATCCGCAAATATCCGAAATATCAGGGTGGATTTATCTGGGACTTTGTAGATCAGTCCTGCCACTGGAAAAACAAAGACGGAGTAAATATCTATGGTTATGGCGGTGATTTCAACAAATACGACGCTTCGGACAACAACTTCAACGATAACGGTTTAATCAGCCCCGACCGCGTGCCTAATCCGCATGCTTATGAAGTAGCTTATTTCTATCAGGATATATGGACTACTCCTGCGGATCTTACCAAAGGTGAAATCAATATCTTCAACGAATATTTCTTCCGCGACCTCTCTGCATATTATATGGAATGGCAATTACTGGCAAACGGGGAAGTAGTGCAAACAGGCATTGTATCCGACCTGAAAGTTGCACCCCAGCAAACTGTGAAAGTGCAAATTCCGTTTAACGTGAAGAATATCTGTCCTTGCAAGGAATTGTTGCTGAATGTGAGCTATAAACTGAAAGCCGCCGAAACGTTGCTGCCGGCAGGAACGACTATCGCTTACGACCAGTTAAGCATCCGCGACTACAAAGCACCGGAACTGAAACTGGAAAATCAACAGGCTTCCAATATTCCGGTTATCGTGCCCAGTATTTTGGACAACGACCGCAATTACCTGATTGTGAAAGGTGAAAACTTCTCTATGGACTTCAATAAGCACAATGGTTACCTTTGTCGCTACGACGTCAATGGTATGCAAATGATGGAAGACGGCAGCGCATTGACTCCTAACTTCTGGCGTGCACCGACCGACAATGATTTCGGAGCCGGACTGCAACATAAATATGCTGCATGGAAGAATCCGGAGCTGAAACTGACTTCTCTAAAACATGCTATTGAAAACGATCAGGCAGTGGTTCGTGCTGAATATGATATGAAATCGATAGGTGGAACATTGTCACTGACTTATACTATTAATAATAAAGGTGCAGTGAAGGTTACGCAGAAGATGGTGGCAGACAAGAGCAAGAAGGTTTCTGAAATGTTCCGCTTCGGTATGCAAATGCGTATGCCTGTCAACTTCAATGAGGTGGAGTACTACGGCCGTGGTCCGGGAGAAAACTATGCTGACCGTAACCACGGAGCCATGCTAGGCAAATACCGCCAGACAATAGAAGAACAATTCTATCCTTACATCCGCCCGCAGGAAACCGGAACCAAAACGGATATCCGCTGGTGGAGACTTCTGAACATTAGTGGTAACGGATTGCAATTCATATCGGATGCTCCTTTCTCTGCTTCTGCCCTGAATTATACCATCGAGTCATTGGATGACGGTGACGGTAAAGATCAACGTCACTCACCGGAAGTAGAAAAGGCAGACTTCACCAATTTCTGTATCGATAAGGCACAAGCAGGGCTTGCTTGTGTGAACAGTTGGGGAGCTATACCACTGGAAAAATACCGTCTTCCTTACCAAGATTATGAGTTAAGTTTTATTATGACTCCTGTATATCATAAAATAAAGTAAAAAACATAGTTAAAAAACACGGTATCAGAGAACAAGAATACCGAATTTAAAGTATTTTTGCAGCCGGAAACTAATTTAACCGAATTAGTTTCCGGCTTTTTCTTCCTTAACCCCCTTAATCTATATGGACGAACAGCACACTGGCAACAAACGCATTAAATTAAAAAACAGATATTTATTAAGTATGAAAAGTAGAATTGTTTTATTTGCATTTTGCGTAGCCCTCTTGTCTAGTTGTGGCAATAAGGGCAATGACACAGGAAAGGCTCCTGAATATGCAGTACAAGAGTTACAAAAAACAACTGCCAATTTAACAACCGCTTATCCGGCTACAATCAAAGGTAAACAAGATGTAGAAATCCGCCCCCAAGTATCGGGCTTCATCACGAAACTGTGTGTAGACGAAGGAGCAACTGTACGTAAGGGACAAGTGTTGTTCATTGTTGACCCGACTCAATATGAAGCAGCCGTACGCACTGCCAAAGCAGCAGTTGCTACAGCCGAAGCAGCAGTGAGCACTCAACAAATGACGTATGACAATAAGAAAGAGTTGAACAAGAAGCAAATTATCAGTGACTATGACCTGGCAATGGCAGAAAACTCTCTGGCACAAACCAAAGCACAGTTGGCACAGGCAAAAGCACAACTGACCACTGCTCAACAGAACTTGTCATTCACACAAGTTAAAAGCCCGTCAGATGGTGTTATCAACGATATTCCTTATCGTATAGGGGCACTAGTAAGCCCTTCTATCGCTACACCGATGACTACCGTATCCGAAATTGACGAAGTATACGTATACTTCTCAATGACAGAAAAGGAATTGCTGGCAATGACCAAGTCCGGTAGCACAATCAAAGAAGAAATCAGCAAGATACCGACTATCAAACTGCAACTAATCGACGGTTCCACATACGATGTAGATGGAAAAGTAGACGCTATCACAGGCGTTATCGACCAATCTACCGGTTCGGTAAGCATTCGTGCTATCTTCCCGAATAAGGAACATGTATTGCGTAGTGGAGGCACGGCAAACGCTCTGATTCCTTATACCATGGAGAATGTAATCACTATACCGCAGTCTGCAACAGTAGAAATCCAGGATAAGAAGTTCGTTTATGTTCTGCAACCGGACAACACAGTGAAATATACAGAAATCAAAATCTTTAATCTGGATAACGGGAAAGAGTACTTGGTTACTTCCGGTTTGAATTCAGGAGATAAAATTGTAATCGAAGGAGTACAAAACCTGAAAGATGGCCAGAAGGTTCAACCTATCACACCAGCGCAGAAAGAAGCAAACTATCAACAACATTTGAAAGACCAACGCGACGGTAATTTAGCCACAGCCTTCAACTAATAATCAGATAATCATATGAAATTAGATAGATTTATTAACCGTCCGGTACTATCAACCGTTATTTCTATCCTGATAGTCATCCTGGGGGCTATCGGATTGGCGACACTGCCTATCACGCAGTATCCGGACATCGCGCCTCCTACCGTTTCGGTAAGAGCCACCTATACGGGAGCCAGTGCATCGACCGTATTGAATTCCGTGATTGCTCCATTGGAGGAACAGATCAACGGTGTAGAAAACATGATGTATATGACCTCAACTGCGTCAAACACAGGTTCCGGTGAGATATCCATATATTTTAAACAAGGAACAGACCCGGACATGGCCGCTGTCAATGTACAAAACCGTGTCTCTATGGCACAAGGTCTGTTGCCTGCCGAAGTAACTAAAGTCGGTGTAACCACCCAAAAACGCCAGACTTCCATGCTGGTAGTATTCTCTCTATATGACGAGACAGATACATATAGCGAATCATTTATTGAAAACTATGCTAAAATCAACCTAATCCCACAAGTACAACGTGTTCAAGGTGTAGGTGATGCTAACGTTTTGGGTCAGGATTATTCTATGCGTATCTGGTTACGACCGGACGTCATGGCACAATACAAGCTCGTACCTAGTGATGTTTCCACTGCTCTGGCAGAACAAAATGTCGAAGCAGCTCCAGGACAGTTCGGTGAACGAAGTAACCAAACTTTCCAATATACTATCCGCTATAAAGGACGTTTGCAACAGCCTGAAGAGTTTGAAAATATCGTTATCAAATCTCTTCCTGACGGTGAAGTACTCCGTCTGAAAGATATAGCAGAAATTCAGCTGGACCGTTTGGGATATAACTTTACCAACCGGGTAGACGGCCACAAATCTGTGACTTGTATCGTATACCAGATGGCAGGAACCAATGCGACACAGACCATCAGTGATATTGAAGCATTGTTGGATGAAGCATCAAAAACGTTACCTACCGGATTGAAACTGAACATCTCCATGAATGCCAACGACTTCCTCTTCGCTTCTATCCATGAAGTATTGAAGACGTTGATCGAAGCATTTATCCTGGTGTTTATCGTAGTGTATATCTTCTTGCAGGATTTACGTTCGACATTGATTCCGACTATTGCCATTCCGGTAGCTCTGATCGGTACTTTCTTCATCCTGTCCCTGGTAGGATTCAGTTTGAACTTGTTGACGTTATGTGCGCTCGTGCTTGCTATTGCGATTGTGGTCGACGATGCGATTGTGGTCGTCGAGGGTGTGCATGCCAAGCTTGACCAAGGTTATACATCTGCCCGTCTGGCTTCTATCGATGCCATGAATGAATTGGGTGGTGCTATCGTATCTATTACGTTGGTCATGATGGCTGTATTCGTTCCGGTAAGTTTCATGGGAGGTACAGCAGGAACATTCTATCGTCAGTTCGGTATGACTATGGCTATCGCTATCGGTCTGTCTGCATTGAACGCATTGACTTTGAGTCCGGCTTTGTGCGCCGTTCTTCTGAAACCTCACAAAAAAGAAGATGGAACAACGGAAGACTCCACATTGAAAGAACGTATGAAAGTAGCCTATACGGCAGCCCATACAACTATGATCAACAGATATACCGAAGCTATCGGGAAGATGTTGCATCCGGGAATTACACTTACTTTCACGCTTATTGCCATTCTCGGCATGATCTTTGGTTTGTTCAGTATCAATCCGATAGTTACTGCTATTTTCGTAGTGCTTAGTGTTCTGGCACTGATTGGAATGAGTACGAAGAAGTTTAAAAACAGATTCAACGATACATACGAATCAATCCTGAAACGTTATAAGAAACGAGTACTGTTCTTTATCCAGAAGAAATGGTTGTCTATGGGATTAGTTGTCGCTTCCATTGCGATACTTGTATTCTTCATGAACACCACCCCGACAGGTATGGTACCTAATGAAGATACCGGAACACTGATGGGAGCAGTAACATTACCTCCGGGTACTTCTCAAGACCGTTCCGAAGAGATTTTGGCACGTGTAGACAGTCTGATCGCTTCCGATCCTGCGGTATTGTCACGTACTATGATTTCCGGATTCAGCTTTATCGGTGGTCAGGGACCTTCCTATGGTTCTTTCATTATCAAACTGAAAGACTGGGACGAACGTTCCATGATACAGAATTCAGACGTTGTGGTCGGCTCCTTATATATGCGTGCACAGAAGATTATCAAAGAAGCACAAGTATTGTTCTTCGCTCCTCCTATGATCCCGGGTTACTCGGCATCTACGGATATTGAAGTGAATATGCAGGATAAGACCGGTGGTGATCTGAACAAATTCTTCGATGTGGTTAATGATTATACGGCAGCATTGGAAGCACGTCCGGAAATTAATTCAGCAAAGACTTCCTTCAACCCGAATTTCCCGCAATACATGATTGACATTGATGCGGCAGCTTGTAAAAAAGCTGGCATCAGCCCGAGCGATATCCTCACTACTATGCAAGGATATTACGGAGGTTTGTACGCATCCAACTTCAATCGTTTCGGTAAGATGTATCGTGTTATGATTCAGTCAGATCCGTTATCACGCAAAAACCTGGAATCTTTAAAAAATATCAAGGTGCGTAATAGTGCAGGCGAGATGGCCCCGATTGCCCAGTTCATTTCTGTGGAGAAAGTATATGGTCCGGATATTATTAGTCGTTTCAACCTTTATACCTCTATGAAAGTAATGGTAGCTCCGGCAAGTGGTTATACATCCGGTCAGGCATTGACGGCTCTTGCCGAAGTTGCTCAAGAAAACCTGCCTACCGGTTATACGTATGAACTAGGAGGTATGGCGCGTGAAGAGGCTCAAAGTAGCGGAAGTGCTACCGGACTGATTTTTGTACTCTGTTTTGTATTCGTTTACTTATTGTTGAGTGCACAGTACGAAAGTTACATTCTTCCATTGGCCGTATTATTATCCATTCCGTTCGGTCTGTTAGGCAGTTTCCTGTTTGTGAATGGTGTAAGTGCTATCGGTAATATTTCGGCATTGAAGATGATTCTGGGTACGATGTCAAACAATATCTATATGCAGATCGCGTTAATCATGTTGATGGGTCTGTTGGCGAAGAATGCCATCTTGATCGTAGAGTTCGCCCTAGATCGTCGCAAGATGGGTATGAGTATCACTTGGGCAGCTGTATTGGGTGCCGGTGCTCGTCTCCGCCCGATTCTGATGACATCATTGGCGATGGTAGTCGGTTTGCTTCCGTTGATGTTTGCCTTCGGTGTAGGTGCCCACGGTAACCGTACACTAGGTACTGCCTCTATCGGTGGTATGTTAATCGGTATGATTTGCCAAATTTTCATCGTTCCTGCCTTGTTTGTTATCTTCCAGTATCTGCAAGAGAAAGTTAAACCGATGGAATGGGAAGATATTGACAATGCAGATGCCGTAACAGAGATTGAACAATACGCTAAATAATGAAATTCGATATGAAGAAACAGATTCTATATATGTTGTGCGCAACTGCTCTCTTGAGCAGCTGCCACATCTATAAGTCGTATGACAGACCCGAAGATATCACTACTTCCGGCCTGTATCGCGATCCGGTAGCGGATAATGATACACTGGCTTCGGATACAGCTAATTTCGGAAATCTGCCGTGGAGAGAAGTCTTCACCGACCCGCAACTCCAGTCACTCATCGAAGCGGGACTGAAACAAAATACGGACCTCTTATCTGCTGCACAGAATGTGAAAGCGGCAGAAGCATCCCTGATGTCGGCACGTTTGGCTTATGCTCCGTCACTGGGATTGTCTCCGCAAGGAACGATTAGCAGCTTCGACAAGAACGCAGCTACAAAAACTTATTCATTACCTGTCACAGCTAGTTGGCAAATTGATTTGTTTGGTCAGCTACTGAATGCTAAACGGAGTGCCCAGGTTACTCTGAAGCAAACTAAGGCTTACCGCCAGGCAGTACAGACACAGGTTATCTCTAACGTCGCCAATATGTATTATACATTAATGATGTTGGACCGCCAGTTGGAAATAACCAAGGCTACAGCAGAAATTCTGAAAAAGAATGCAGAAACGATGGAAGCCATGAAAGATGCGGCCATGTATAGCATCAATTCAGCTGGTGTAGAACAAAGTAAAGCCGCTTACGCACAGGTACTTGCCAGTATTCCTGATATCGAGCAGAGTATCCGCGAAACGGAAAATGCACTGTCTACTCTTTTGGGAGAGGCTCCCCATGCCATCAAGCGTGGTGAATTGGAGGCACAAGTACTTCCAACCGAACTTTCCGCCGGTGTGCCTATCCAGCTATTATCCAATCGTCCGGACGTAAAAGCAGCCGAAATGTCATTGGCTAGTTGCTATTATAATACCAACTCGGCTCGTGCCGCTTTCTATCCGCAAATCACACTTAGCGGTTCAGCAGGATGGACAAATAATTCAGGAGCCGGAATCGTTAATCCCGGCAAATTGTTGGCCTCTGTTGTCGGTTCACTGACACAGCCATTGTTCTACCGCGGACAGAACATCGCTCGCCTGAAAGCTGCTAAAGCGCAGGAAGAACAAGCGAAATTATCTTTCCAACAAGCCTTATTGAATGCTGGTAGTGAGGTTAGCAATGCGCTAAGTTTATACCAAAAGACCAGTGAAAAGGTAGAATCTCGCCAAATGCAGGTAGAATCGGCTAAAAAAGCTTCGGAAGATACAAAAGAATTGTTTAACTTAGGGACCTCAACCTACCTGGAAGTATTGTCTGCACAACAGTCTTACCTGAGCGCACAAATCTCTCAGGTTTCTGATTGCTTTGATCGAATGCAGGCAGTAGTAAGCCTTTACCAGGCACTGGGTGGTGGAAGAGAAGAATAACTTTAAACATATACTATTATGATTAGTCCGTTAGCTTACGTAGATCCCGAAGCAAAGCTAGGCAAGAATGTAACTGTTCTGCCTTTTGCCTACATCGAAAAGAATGTAGAGATCGGAGATGACTGCGTCATCATGTCTTACGCTAGTATCTTGCAAGGTACTAAAATGGGAAAAGGAAATAAGGTACATCAGAATGCCGTCCTCGGAGCGGAACCGCAAGATTTCCACTACACAGGAGAAGAAAGTAGCCTGATTATTGGAGATAACAACGATATTCGTGAGAATGTGGTAATCAGCCGCGCTACATTTGCCGGCAATGCTACCAAAATCGGAAATGGAAACTACCTAATGGATAAGGTACACCTTTGCCATGATGTACAAATCAGCAATAACTGTGTAGTAGGCATAGGTACTACCATTGCAGGAGAGTGTATGCTGGATGACTGCGCTATCCTAAGTGGCAATGTCACCTTACACCAATATTGTCATATAGGTAGCTGGACACTGGTACAAAGTGGATGCCGTATATCTAAGGATGTGCCTCCATACGTTATCATGTCAGGAAATCCGGTGGCATATCACGGTGTAAATGCTGTGGTTCTCTCGCAACATCGCAATACATCGGAAAGAGTCCTCCGTCACATCGCCAACGCATACCGTTTGATTTATCAGGGTAATTTTAGCGTTCAGGATGCTGTACAGAAGATCATCGATCAGGTTCCTATGAGTGAGGAGATCGAGAATATTGTAGATTTCGTGAAGAACTCGGAAAGAGGGATTGTGAAATAAATAAAGTGAGTCCATATAAAGAAGGTTGATACTTGAAAAAGTATCAACCTTCTTTTTTATCTTCAAATTCAAAGATTCAATTCACTATTCAAACTCCAACGTTCCGAAGAAATCAGGGCGGTGGAAATCCGGCTGTTCAATCTGTATCGGATTCCATGAAAGGAAATGAGGGGTCTGCAATTCATCGCCACATTTATAGAAATTAGCTTTTATCTCCTTTCCGTCGAGCGAATCAATCTGGTGCTTAAAGAACACAGAATACGGAATAATAAGGGCCACTTCCCAGTCCGTTTCACCGATGCGTTCAGCAAAAGGCTGATTACCCAGACTAGACCAGCGTTGTACAAGAGCAGTCACCTCTTTCGGTGCATGTTCGCGGTTGTTACGCACAGGTCCGGCACCCACCAGAATAGTTCCGATGCAATTGCATTCTATATTATAATAGATCCCGTCGCCTGCAGGTATGGAAAAGAATTCCACGCAGGAGTCAGTCCATACAGAACCGTTATCTTCTCCATACTTGGCACGTACACTCTCCTCTTTCACTTTAAAATGTAGCAAAATCGAGTTCTGTGTGTGAGCAATTCGAAAATTCACTTTAGGTTTGTAAGGATATTCAGCCCAATTGACACACTGAATCGACTGAAAATCTATTTTTTCTTCATCGAATAGTTTAGGAAGCGAACAAGCCTCCACGTTAGCCGCACTAATTTTCTTTACTTTCATATATCTTTCGTTTGAATGATACAAATATAGTTACTTTCTTCTAATAAGGTTCACAGAAATCGAATAAAAACAATATATTTGCATAGATGTAAACACCTTAAAAAATAAATTAGTGAGAAAAGTAATTCTTTTATTTCTGCTATTTTTAAGCGTAGCTGGAGTCCGCACACAAGGTCAAAACATCACTTTTAGCCACTTGACCACGGACGACGGACTCTCCCAATTTTCTGTCAATAGCCTTTATATTGATGAACGGGGAATTATATGGATCGGCACTCGTGAAGGACTGAACCGGTATAACGGTAACGATATCAAAAGTTTCAAACTTAATAAAAACGATCCGAACAGCTTGTTCAGCAATACAGTGCTGCGCATCACCGGAAACAAAAACGGAAAGGTATACCTGCTCTGTACGGACGGGGTGGCAGAATTCGATCTGACCACACAAAGATTCAAAACGTTGCTGCAAGGCAATGTGGATGCTATTTATTTCAATGAGAAATTATATATCGGGAAAAGAGAAGAAGTATTTGTATATAATGAAAGTACGGGAAACTTCGATCTCTACTATCATCTTGCCGGAAAAGATATCACCCTCTCCTGCCTCCACTTGGACGAAAAGAAAAATCTGTGGATGGGAACTACCAGTAACGGACTTTACTGCCTGTCCGACGATAAGAAAATTTCCCAACCTGTCACAAGAGGTAATATTGCCAGCATCTACGAAGATTCTTCCAAAGAATTATGGATAGGCAGTTGGGAAGAAGGACTTTACCACGTAAAGAAAGACGGAAGCATCGAAAACCTCCACCACGAACCCGGAAACCCGAACAGCCTTTGCTCCAACTTCGTAAGAAGTTGTAGCGAGGACAACGCAGGCAACTTATGGATAGGAACCTTTCACGGGTTAAATCGCTATGAAAAGAGCACAGGCAAATTCCAACTTTACACTGCCAACGCGAACAAACCCGACGGTCTCACCCACTCCTCTATCTGGTGCATCGTCAAAGATGAACAAGGAACAATTTGGCTGGGCACTTATTTCGGAGGAGTCAACTATTTCAATCCGGAATATGAAATCTATACCCGCTACAAGACGGGAGATACAGAAAAAGAAGGTTTAAGTAGCCCGATTGTTGGCAGAATGACTGAAGATAAAGACGGAAACTTATGGATTTGTACTGAAGGCGGTGGCGTGAATGTGTACGACCGGAAAAACAACACCTATCGGTGGTATCCCCACGAAGAGGGCAAAAATAGCATTTCCCATAACAATGTCAAAGCAATCTACTACGACCGGACTAATGAAATCATGTGGATAGGTACACACTTGGGAGGATTGAACAAACTCGACCTGCGTACCAACCGTTTCACAGTCTACCGGATGAAAGCCGGAGACCCAACCTCACTACCTTCGGATATCGTCCGAGACATTGTACCTTATAAGGACAAGCTGGTTGTCGCCACACAAAACGGTGTTTGTCTTTTCAATCCGGCAACAGGCACTTGCCAACAACTCTTCAAAGAGACTAAAGAAGGACGAGGTATTGGCATGGTAGCCAGTCTTTGCATTGATAAAGACGGTACATTGTGGATTGCGGCTACCGGAGAGGGTGTTTATTCTTACCGGTTCGACAGCGGTAAACTTACTAATTATCCGCACAATCCCGCTAATCCGAACAGTCTTAGCAACAATAATATCAACAGTATCATGCAGGACAGTAACGGTAATCTATGGTTCTGCACCTCCGGAAGCGGTCTCGACCGTTACCGTAAGGCAAGTGATGACTTTGAAAACTTCGATGTACAGACAGATGGTCTATCCAGTGACTGTATCTACGAAGTATGCGAATCGTCCATACAGAAAGGTGACTTATTGCTGATTACCAATCAAGGCTTCTCACAGTTCGACTATCCAAGCAAGAAATTCTATAATTACGGTACGGAAAACGGATTCCCGTTGACTGCCGTCAATGAAAACGCACTATTTGTGACACATGACGGAGAAGTATTCCTTGGCGGTATTCAGGGAATGATTTCTTTCTGGGAGAAAAAATTACATTTCACTCCCAAATCATATAATATCATTCTTTCCCGCCTGTTTGTCAACGGAAAAGAAGTAGTTCCGGGAGATGAAAGCGGCATCCTGGAACAGTCGATCTGTCATACTCCGGAAATCAGTCTGAAAGCGAATCAATCGATGTTTAGCATCGAATATGCCACTTCCAACTTCATCCCTGCCAACAGAGATGAAATTCTCTATCGCCTGGAGGGTTTCTCAGACGAATGGAACCATACTTACCGGAAGCAAACGCTGATTACTTATACAAACCTGAATCCGGGTAAATATACCCTTGTCATCAAATCACAGAGGGAAGGAATAAAAGAGGCCAGACTGCTGATTATCGTACTCCCTTCATGGTATGAGACATGGTGGGCTTACCTGATTTATACCATTGTCACTATCAGCCTGTTATGGTATCTTATTCAGAACTATAATTCGCGCATCAAACTCCGTGAGTCTTTGAAGTACGAAAAGAAGCATATTGAAGACCTCGAAGCATTGAACCAGTCGAAACTCCGTTTCTTCACTAACATCTCGCACGAATTCCGCACACCGTTAACGCTGATCGTGGGACAAGTGGAAACTTTGTTGCAGGTGCAGACATTTACGCCTAATATATATAATAAGGTATTGGGAATCTACAAGAACAGTCTCCAATTACGGGAACTGATTACGGAACTACTTGATTTCCGTAAACAGGAACAGGGTCACATGAAGATCAAAGTTAGCCAGCACAATCTGGTTAACTTCCTGTATGAGAATTATCTGCTCTTCCTCGAATATGCGAGCAGTAAACAAATCAACTTCAAGTTCAACAAACAGAAGGATGACATTGAAGTATGGTATGACCAAAAGCAGATGCAGAAAGTAATAAACAACCTGCTGTCTAATGCAGTGAAGCATACCAAGGCCGAAGATACAATTTCGATTAATGTATCGCAGGAGAAAGACCATGTCATCATTGAAATAAAAGATACCGGGACAGGTATCTCCGCTGCCGAAATTGATAAGATATTCGACCGTTTCTATCAGACCGAACATCTCAACTCGCTGAATACCGGAGCCGGTACAGGCATCGGACTGGCACTGACAAAAGGTATTGTGGAACTTCATCACGGCACAATCCGGGTAGAAAGCGAACCGGGCAAAGGAAGCAGTTTCATTATCACCCTCAAACTAGGCAAGGAACACTTCACAGAAGAGCAAATAGCGAAAGATGATACGGAAACCATCCAGCAAACAGAGACTATTGTTCCTTCAGTAGAAATAATCCCTGATTCGGAATGGAAAGAAGAAGATAACAAGCGCATCGAAGACGCCAAAATGCTGATAGTGGAAGACAATGAATCTATCAAGCAGATGTTAGTCGGTATTTTCGAAACATTCTATCAAGTCAGTACGGCTTCCGACGGAGTAGAAGCATTAGAAATGATACAGAAGGATATGCCGAGCATCATTTTAAGTGATGTCGTAATGCCACGCATGTCGGGTACGGAACTTTGCAAACAGATCAAGACGGACTTTAACACTTGCCATATTCCGGTGGTATTATTAACCGCACGTACTGCTATAGAGCACAATATCGAAGGTTTGAAGATTGGTGCGGATGATTATATCACGAAACCGTTTAATACCAATCTTCTGATTTCCCGCTGCAATAACCTGGTTAACTCCCGCCGGCTATTGCAAGAGAAGTTCAGCAAACAACCACAGGCTTTTGCCCAAATGTTGGCTACCAACCCGATGGATAAGGAGATGCTCGACCGCGCGATGGCCATTATCGAACGCCATCTGGACAATACGGATTTCAACGTTAATATCTTCGCCCGCGAAATGGGTATGGCACGTACGAACCTATTCACTAAACTGAAAGCAGTTACAGGCCAGACCCCGAATGATTTCATCCTAAGCATACGTCTCAAAAAAGGCGCTGTCATGTTAAGGAATAACCCGGAGCTGAATATCACGGAGATCTCTGACCGGATTGGGTTCTCCTCCTCCCGCTATTTCAGTAAATGTTTCAAGGAGATTTATCACGTCAGTCCGCTGGCTTATCGTAAAGGAGAAGAGAGCGAAGAAGAAGGAGACGGAGAAGAAACAGATTAGCAGGTAACTATACAAGCACTCTTGCAAAATAATCTTATATTATTAGGCACGGATCACACGGATTTCACGGATTAAAAAACGATGAGTATGAAAACAACGTAACCATTCTATTTTCCGCCTTGACATAAGTTGTTAGCCGCCATATCTTTGCGCCGTAACCTTTAACAAGAATGATTATGGCAAAAGAAAAAGTAAACTATCAGGAGGTATATGACCTCTACCAGTTATGCAGCGAGACCAAAGATCTTCGAGAGTTCTGTGCTGATTATGGTGTAAATTACGACAAGTTCATGAACTGGCAGCGTCACCAGTTGTGGAGTGAGAAGTTAGGCAAGACAGTCCAGGTTGAGCAGCCCAAGGTTGCCAAAGTCCAGATAACCGGGAAACCATGCAATAGTCCAACTGTGAAGTTGGACGTGAAACATCCTGAAGGTGAACCACCAATAAAATGGATCAAGTTACAGCTGGCGTCTGGCGCAACACTGTTCCTGAGAAACACCACCGTTCTTGATTTGAGCCTGTTGCTTAATAAAATGATAGGATGATATGCTTGGACTGAGTGCTAACCTTAACTATTACCTGTTTAACGGTAATGTTGATTTGCGGAAAGGCATTTTCCGTCTGTGTGAGAGTATAAGGGAAGAAATGTCCCTTGACCCGAGCGATGCGTCCAATGTATATATGTTCATGTCCCGGAACCGAAAGGTTGTGAAGATACTTCATTACGAACGCGGTTTTTATGTGCTTTACGAAAAACGTCCTGTTATGGGCAAATTCAAGAAACCTGTATTTGATGAAGTCTCCAGGTGCTACCGGATACAGTGGTCGGACATGGCTTATCTTACGGAAAGCATTGTAGTTGACAAGATGTACGTTAGTCCGAAAGGCTAATATTAACATACTGATTATCAACAGGATAGTATAAAAAATAAACGGTAAAAAGTTTGCGTAAGTGCCTGATTTTTCGTACCTTTATATCATGATTGATGAAAGAGCATACGAGTTACTTTGCTGCCAGCTGGGTCTGGCGAATGAGGAAAAGGCAGGTCTTCGCAAACAGAATAAAGAATTGATTGCGAGGCTTGAGTCTATTGAAGAATCCAACAGGGAGAACTCTAAAAATCTGATAGATACCATCAATGATCTCAAAGATACCATCGAAAAGCAGTCAACCACGGTTGAACATTACAGGAAAGAAATGGAACTTATGAGAAAGCAGCTTGAAGCAAAGGATGAGGTGAACAGGATGCTGGCAAACGAGATCTCCAATCTCAGACTTCAGCTTGAGGACAGCAGGAAACACCGTTTCGGCCGTACTTCCGAGCAAAGAAGGCTGTTGAACAACCGTAATCTCGACAAGTCCGCTCTGGAACAATCCGAGTATGACGGTTCTGACAGGAAGGATGATAATAATAAGACCGATGATAACGAAACCGGCAGCAATACCTCTTCCGGCAACATACCTGCCCAGAACAGCAAACCTTCAAGGAGAAAGGAAACCGCACCACGTGCCGGGAAAACAAAATTGAAAGTTGACAAGGTGGTAGTACATGAAGTGGACGAGTATTACACGCTTCCAGAAGGGGGACGGTTTATGAACCGCAACGGTATGCCTGATGTGTGGGAATACAGGGTCATAGAACATGTAAGGGCTTATAACGTGGAGCATGTTTACAAGGTGGCAAGGGTAAAGCTTGCGGACGGCACTTTCACAAGCACCATGGAACATCCGCTGAAAAACCTTGGAGGTATCTTCTCTCCTGAACTGCTTGCCCGTCTGCTTTGTCTGAAATATGACTTCAGCATGCCTGAGAACAGACAGATAAGACTGCTTGCAAGAGAGGGTATCCACATAAGCAATACCACGCTGAACAGCTATATCCATAACGGAATCGCCAAACTAAGGGAGTTCATGGAAGATGTCTTCAAGGAGTTTGTACAGAGAGCTAATTACCTTATGGTTGATGAGACTACTGAGCTTGTTGGAGTGGAAACAAAGGAAGGTAAGGCTTACAGGAGAAAGTACTTATGGGCTTTCTTTGCCAAGCATATTAAGATGGTCTATTATCACTATAATAACGGCAGCAGGTCGTCCGATGCGGCAAAATCATTCCTGGAATATTTTATGGGAACCATATCCACTGACGGATATACGGTTTACAGGATGTTTGACGGAGACGACTCAAAGGTGCTTCATATAGGATGCTGGACGCATTGTAGAAGGTTGTGGGTTGATGCCCTGCCTTCAGACAGAACAGCGATGGACATAATAGATCCTATCGGTGAGATGTTCAGAAATGAAGACCTGTTCCGTATGATGAAACTCAGCGGTGAGCAGATTAAGGAAAGAAGGCTTAAGCTAACAGGACCGATTCTTGAACGTATCCATCATAAGGTGGTCATTATGATGCAGGATGCGAAGATTATGGCTAACGAACTGATGAGAAAGGCCGTGAACTATACGATAAACCAGTGGAAATCCTTGAGAAATATCCTCAAGGACGGTTCAGCAGAAATCTCGAACAACCTCTGTGAGCAAAGGATGAAACCTGTAAAGCTGCTGCTCAAGAACTGTATGAACGTTGGCAGTGAGGATGCGGCAGAAAACTCTGCATTCACCTTCTCTCTGATAGAAAGCTGTAAGTTGAACGGCATAGACCCTCAGAATTACCTGAAACACTTGTTTGAATGTATTCTTCATGGTAAGGACTGCGACAAGAAGGCTCTTCTGCCATGTTTCTATAAACCGGAATGTTAAAACAAAAATATTTTCTTACGGGCATTTTTATTTTATCGGCTGAAAGACAGCCGATAAAATTGGCGTGGCGGAAAATAGTATGGTTACGAAAACAACAGCGTTAATCCGTGTGATCCGTGCCTAAATTTATGATATAAACGGTTTCTTAGTCCGGACATCTTCGCCCGAATAAAGAAGGTAACTTCTTAAGTGTACTATTTTGTACTTCACTTGTACATTCCTACTCATTCTTTTTCTTCCAATCGCTTATCTTTGTGTTCATTACATTATTTCCTAAAACATTCAGCATTATGAAAAACGTTTCGCGTCTACTTCCCCTGTTGTCCGGCATCGTCACGCTGTCAGGATGCAATCAAGCACCCCAAAAGAGCAATGGGCAGAATAACCAAAAGCCTAACATTATTTATATATTTGCAGATGATCTCGGCATTGGTGATTTAAGCTGTTATGGAGCAACGAAAGTGAGTACCCCCAACATCGACCGGCTGGCAGGACAAGGAGTACAATTTACCAATGCTTATGCAACTTCCGCCACCAGCACTCCTTCCCGTTTCGGACTCCTGACAGGTATGTACCCCTGGAGACAAGAAAACACAGGAATCGCTCCCGGCAACTCTGAACTCATTATCGACACTACCTGCGTCACCATGGCAGATATGCTGAAAGATGCAGGATACGCAACCGGTGCAGTAGGCAAATGGCATCTGGGACTCGGTCCGAAAGGTGGAACCGACTTTAACAACCGGATTACCCCTAATGCACAAAGCATCGGTTTTGACTACGAATTTATTATTCCGGCTACCGTAGACCGTGTACCTTGTGTATTTGTAGAAAACGGACATGTCGTAGGACTTGACCCCAATGATCCTATCACCGTAAGTTACGACCACAAAGTCGGCGACTGGCCTACGGGAGAAGAGAACCCGGAGCTCGTCACTTTAAAACCCAGCCAGGGACACAACAATACAATTATCAACGGCATTCCCCGTATCGGCTGGATGACCGGAGGAAAATCCGCTCTTTGGAAAGATGAAGACATAGCTGATATCATCACCAACAAGGCTAAGAATTTCATTGCATCCCATCAGGAAGAACCCTTCTTCTTATATATGGGTACGCAAGACGTACATGTACCGCGCATCCCCCACCCACGTTTCGCAGGCAAAAGCGGACTCGGCACTCGTGGCGACGTCATCCTGCAACTGGACTGGACTATCGGTGAAATCATGCACACACTGGACAGCCTCCACATCGCAGACAACACCATCCTTATCTTTACCAGCGACAACGGCCCTGTTATCGACGACGGCTATCAAGACCATGCTTACGAACTTCTCAACGGACATACTCCGATGGGGATCTACCGTGGCGGGAAATACAGTGCTTACGAAGCGGGTACACGCGTTCCATTTATTGTCCGTTGGCCTGCCCGGGTGAAGCCGAACAAGCAACAAGCTCTTTTCTCTCAAATAGATGTGTATGCATCGCTCGCCTCACTTTTGGACCAACCTTTACGCAAAGGAGCTGCCCCTGACAGTCAGGAACATCTGAACGTTCTCCTCGGCAAAAATAATACAAACCGTGAGTATGTCGTTCAACAGAATCTCAATAACACACTTGCCATCATAAAAGGTCAATGGAAATACATCGAACCGAGCGACGGCCCCGCCATCGAACATTGGACGAAAATGGAGTTAGGCAACGACAAACAGCCTCAACTTTACGATTTATCCTCCGATCCATCGGAGAAAACGAATGTATCAAAACAACATCCCGACATAGTGAAAGAGTTATCCGAATTACTAGAATCCATAAAAGAGAAATAGTTTATGAGAACAGAAAAATTGTATGATTTTGCACCAATCTTGAATAATTCTATCCATATTAGAATATTCAATCCGTCTATCTTTGCAAGCGTAGATTCAATAAAATCACTTAATTTTTAATATATGAAAAAACATTTATCCACTCAAACTAGAAAAAGGATGCTCTCCTCCATCGGACTGATCTTATTTTCTGTTTCTTTTGTACTTGCACAGGTACTTGTTAAAGGTACAGTGAAGGACAACTTAGGAGAAGGAGTGCCGGGAGCCAGTGTTCAGGTACAAGGTACTTCACAAGGAACAATCACTGACCTTGATGGTAAATTTGCTTTTAACGTACCCAATAAGAATTCAATATTGGTTATTTCTTTCATTGGTTATGTCACTGTAGAAATAAAGGCGGACACTCAAAAGCCAATGGTTATCACATTGAAGGAAGATACAAAGACATTGGATGAAGTGGTAGTAGTCGGCTATCAGGAAATACGCAAGAGAGACCTGACGGGTTCTGTTGCCAAAGCCAGCATGGCAGAACTGCTTAGCACTCCGACCGCTTCTTTCGGCGAGACATTGGGCGGACGTATCGCCGGTGTCAACGTAAGTTCGGGCGAAGGTATGCCGGGCGGACAGATGAACATCGTTATCCGTGGTAACAACTCATTGACACAGGACAACTCTCCTCTTTATGTCATTGACGGTTTCCCGGTGGAAGACCCTTCCGTAGCCGCAGCCATCAATCAGAATGATATAGAATCTCTTGATTTTCTGAAAGACGCCTCTGCTACCGCTATCTACGGTGCCCGTGGCGCTAATGGCGTTGTGATGATTACCACCAAGAAAGGTACAATCGGACAACCTAAAATTAAATACGACGGAAGTTTCGGTATTCAGCATATCACTAAAACAATCCCGATGATGGATGCCTATGAGTTCGTCAAACTACAGGCGGAACGTAGTCCAAAAGATATGGAAACTACCTACTTCATGAATTATGACGGCAAGAAATGGGGACTGGAAGATTATAGGAATATCCCGCAATATAACTGGCAGGATGAAATCTTCCGCAGCGCATGGATGCAAAGCCACAATGTCAGCCTGACCGGTGGTTCGGAAGGAGTTCGTTACAACGCTTCTTTATCTTATTATGACCAGGACGGTATCTTGTTGGAATCAAACTACAAGCGTATACAAGGCCGTATGGGTACTACCATTCAAAAGAAGAAACTGAAAATCTATCTGACAACCAACTATTCAAGCACTACAACCACCGGTGGTTCTCCTTCTCAGAACTCATACAGTGGTATGAATAACCTGTTCTATAGTGTATGGGGATATCGCCCTGTGACAGAACCGGACAGACCATTAAACTCGTTGATGGACAATATTATGGACGATGCGATAAACAATACCAACGACTATCGTTTCAACCCTATCATGTCTTTGAAAAACGAATATCGTAAGACGTACGCGAACTATATCCAGTTCAACGGATTTGCAGAATATGAATTTATCAAAGGATTGAAGTTGAAAGTTTCCGGCGGTTACACGTTCGATACCCGCAAAGGGGAAACATTCAACAACTCGAAGACCCGCTATGGTAATCCGAAATCATCCGATAAGGTAAATGCAGAAATCTACCATTCTCAACGTGCAACATGGTTGAACGAAAACATTCTGACCTATCAGACCAATATCAAACGGAAGCATTTCTTTAATAGTATGGTAGGTGTAACCCTGCAAAATTCTGACTATGAATACTATTCATACAAAACAGTGCAAATTCCAAACGAAGCACTCGGAATGGCAGGAATGAGTGAAGGAACTCCGAGTACAACCAAATCATTAAAGAGTTCCTGGTCTATGCTTTCTTTCCTGGGACGTTTGAATTATAACTATAAATCATTGTATTACGCAACAGTTTCTTTCCGTTCCGACGGTTCTTCCAAGTTCCGTGGTGATAACCGTTTCGGTTACTTCCCTTCCGGTTCATTGGCTTGGGGATTCATGGAAGAGGATTTCATGAAACCATTGAAATCTGTTGTTTCTTCCGGTAAATTAAGAGCAAGCTGGGGATTAACCGGTAACAACCGCGTAGGTGAATATGACACATATGCTTTATATCAGATATTAAAAGATAAAGTTGGAGATTTTATTTCGATCGGTAGCCTACCAAGTGGTGTATATCCGTTCGAAAACAGTCTGACAAGTGTAGGTACAGTGCCTACTTCTTTAAGAAACAGAAAACTGAAATGGGAAACGACCGAGCAGTGGAATCTGGGTCTGGACTTGGGCTTCCTGGACGAACGTATCGGACTAACCGTAGACTGGTATCGTAAAACGACTCGTGATTTGTTGCTGAATACTGCACTTCCCACTTCTTCCGGCTATTTCAGTGCCATGAAGAATGTAGGAAAGGTACGCAACCAAGGTGTCGAATTTACCTTGAACACGACCAATATCAGGAACCGCCATTTCTCTTGGACTACCAACTTTAATATCGCATTCAACAAGAACAAAGTATTGGAATTGGCCGAAAACCAATCCTCTCTGTTGAGTGCAGCCAAATTTGACCAGAACTACAACTCACAATACAGCTACATTGCCAAAGTGGGTTATCCGATGGGAATGATGTACGGATTCATCTATGAAGGTACATACAAATATGAAGATTTTGATAAAGTGGGCGATACATATACACTGAAACGTAATGTTCCTTACTTCTCTTCCGAAAGCAATACACAACCGGGTATGCCGAAATACGCAGACTTGAATGGTGACGGCATTATCGACGATAACGACCGTACTATGATCGGTAACGGTATGCCGAAACATACAGGTGGATTTACCAACAATTTCGAATACAAAGGATTCGACTTGAGTATCTTCTTCCAATGGTCGTATGGAAACGATGTATTGAATGCCAACCGCCTGTTCTTCGAGAACAGCAATAAGACACGCGACTTGAACCAATACGCAAGTTACGCAAATCGTTGGACACCGGAAAACCCGGAAAGCAATATTCCGAGAGCTACCGACTCCGGCTCTAACAAAGTGTTCTCTACACGTATTATCGAAGACGGTTCTTTCCTTCGTCTGAAAACCGTATCTTTAGGATATACACTGCCGAAGCAACTGACCAAGAAATGGAAGATAGACAATGCGCGTGTATTCGTTGCAGGTCAGAATCTATGGACATGTACAGGATATTCCGGTTACGATCCGGAAGTATCTATCCGTGAAGGCGCACTGACTCCGGGACTGGACTTCTCCGCTTATCCGAGAGCCTACTCTATCAGTTTTGGTATAAACTTAGGTTTCTAATCAATCATCCTTCAAACAATTATGTATATGAAAACAATAAAAATAATCATCATATCACTTCTTGTCGGACTTAACCTGACTTCCTGCGATTTCCTGGAAAAAGACCCGACGTACACTACCCCTGAAAATTACTTCAAGAATGAAGCGGATGCTGCCTCTTGGCTAACAGGAACCTATGCTATTCTGGGGCAAAGTTCCTTCTACGGAAATGAATTCTTATACCTTGTAGGAGGTGACGATCTGGGACACTATGGAGGGGCTAACCGCGGACCTAACAAAAGTGGCTTGATCTGCAACAATGCCAATACGAGTGATCCGACTGTTGCAGCATTGTGGTATACCTTATACTCCGGTATCAACAGAGCCAATATTTTCCTGGAGAATATTGATGCAGTGCCCGATATAAACGATGATACCCGCAAGCAGTATAAAGCGGAAGCCCGCTTCTTACGCGCATTCTATTATTTCACTTTGGTAGAATGTTGGGGAGATGTACCTTTTAAGACTACTTCTACAGAAGATGCTTACAATCTCTCTATTCCACGTACGGACAAACAGACGATTTATGACTTTATCATCAAAGAGATGTATGGTTCTGCCGAGGATCTTAAATCTGCTCAAGAGTTGAACTATTTGCCGGGACGTGTTTCCAAATCGGCAGCTTGGGGAATGCTGGCACGTGTGTATATGTTCAGAGCCGGTGAGCCTAAACGTGACAAGGAAGTAGGTTTGGCCAACAGTACGACCAGCGCCGAGATTACAGAATATTTCAAGAAGGCAAGTTACTATGCGCAGTTAGTTAAAAACGAAGGTCATTCACTGACTGCCAAATATTGGGATTTCTTTATCGACATTTGTTCTGACAAGTATAACACAGCTCTCAATAAGGATGGTGCCAAAGCTAATGAGAGTATCTGGGAGGTAGAATTTGCTGGTAACCGTTCAACGGATGTACGCGCAGAAGGTAGAATTGGTAATATCATCGGTATTCAGGGAAAAGACCTTTCTTCCAAAGCCTCCATCACCGGTAAAGGTGACCCGGGTTATGCATACGCTTTTATCTGGAATACTCCTAAGCTACTGGAATTGTATGAAGCAAACGGTGACATTGACCGTTGCAACTGGAATATAGCTCCATTCACCTACACCCAATCAGCAGGAGAAGGCACTCCGGTAGACGGTCGTGAATTTGTGAAAGGAAAAAGAGATGAAGTGGAACAACAATATTGGGATCAATCCTTCAGCTATGGCAAAACAGATCCAGGTTCTACTTACGGTGATCGCGAATCGAAGAATGATGCTAATAAGAACCGTAACAGAGCTGCTGCCAAATATCGTAGAGAATATGAAGCAGACAAGAAGAGCAAGAACGATACTTCCATCAACTTTCCTCTTCTCCGCTACTCTGACATTCTGCTGATGATTGCAGAAGCTGAAAATGAAGTCAACCATGGTCCTAATGATCTTGCTTATGAGTGTATCAATGCAGTAAGAGAACGTGCAGGAATCAGCAAGCTTCAAGCAAATCTGGATGAAGAGAACTTCCGCAAAGCTATCAAAGACGAACGCGCTATGGAACTCTGCTTCGAATATACACGACGTTTCGACCTGATCCGTTGGGGAGACTATTACAAACTGATGCAGGAACAAGTGGACAAGGCACAGACTGACGAATCCTGGAAATTCGGAATCAATGTATACACTTACTTCAATATTCCGAAGTCTTACAACTATTTCCCGATTCCTGCCAATGAAATAGGATCGAACGGTGCTATTAAAACGAATAATCCGGGTTGGTAAATCTCTTATTAACTTTAAAAAGAAAAAGGATATGAAGACAATATATAAAAGTTTGATGACTATCGCTTTTGCCGGACTCTGTCTCGCTTCATGCGACAAGGAATTGAAAGAAGAGACAGCAATGGAAGTTGGCGTGGTGACAGACAGCAATGTAAGCTTCGATGGCAAAACTGTGACTGTAAAGAAAGGAAGCCCGGTAACGTTCAGCTTCGATGGTGACCCTGATTTTATCAGTTTCTTCAGCGGTGAGATAGGGCACGAATACAAACACCGGAACAGAATTGAAATGCAACCGGAAGACGTAGAAAAATGTGAAATCAACTTCTCCGTAGTATATGACTATGGTAGTGCGAAAACCATCGAAGGTTCTACTCACATATTAATATCCGATCAATTCGAAGGAATTAGTGGCAACAATGTGGAAAAAGACAAAGAAGCAGTTACTAATTGCGAATGGACAGAACTTGTCAGCCAAGATGAGCTTCCTAAAGCAACCAAAGATACTAAAGACTATTCTTGTCCTTTAATATCTTACTTGGGTAAAGAAATCAGCATTGCTTTCCGCCTCAACCCTCTTGATAATAGCAGCACAATGCCTGTAATACATATTAAAGGCTTACAGCTTAATCTGGAGTTCAACAATGGAAAATCAACCACAATTAATGCAAAGAACTTCGAATTCTCGGCTTTAAATGTAACCTACAATTTAGATGATCTTTCAAAAAACAACACTCATCTTACCAAATTGAAGGAAGCATTAGGAAATAAAAACCTCACACTTGAAGAGATGAAAAGCGCAGAATATGCAGATAAAATAGCATATGCTACTGTAGACGGTAATATTCCTTATTTCTGGAGAATTAGCCAGCCAAGCGATTTCGTAACCAGTGGCGGAGCAGCAGGGTATACAAAAGGAGATACTTGGCTTATCTCCAATTCCATCCTCCTTAACGGTTCCTGCGATCCTGACGCTGGTGTAGCTATCAAGAATATCTCGCAATCGTTGGAGATATACTCACATACCTATGAAGAGGCCGGTACATATACCGCTACTTTCGTAGCCAACAATGCAAACTACGTCCATCAAGGTGGTCAAGTAGTACGTGAACTGACTATAAACGTTGTAGAATAAAAATATATCCCCCAATTTTTCTAACCTTCAATCATAGAAAACGTTTATAAAAATCAGACTTTAATCAATTTAACATCAGAAAGAGAGGGACCGCGAGGTTCCTCTCTTTTACTTTTTCTGTATCTTTGCACAAAAATAAAAATAATGCCAAAGACTCTTCCTATTCATTTTGCCCCATTACAAGGTTACACCGAAGTGTTTTACCGTAATGCTCATGCTGCCTGCTTCGGAGGTATAGATACTTATTATACCCCATTTGTACGACTCGAAAAAGGCGGATTCCGCCATAGAGATGTGCGAGGAATCGAACCCGGGAATAATCAGGTAGCCCATCTGATTCCCCAACTGATAGCCCCTTCTTTTGAAAAAGCAGAAAAAATCTTATCCCTATTCATTGAAAAGGGATATAAAGAAGTCGACATCAATATGGGATGTCCTTTTCCTATGCTGGCTAAACGCCACAATGGTTCCGGCATTCTTCCTTATCCCGAAGAAGTTCAGGCGTTACTTAGCCTGATTACAGAATATCCGCAAATAAGTTTCTCCATCAAAATGAGGTTGGGCTGGGAAGATCCGGAAGAATGTCTGAAACTGGCTCCGATTATCAATGAGCTACCCTTGCGACAAGTGGTTATGCACCCCCGCTTGGGAAAACAGCAATACAAAGGAGAAGTTGACCTTAAAGCGTTTGAGGCTTTTCAGAATGCCTGCAAGCATCCGCTCATCTATAATGGAGATATCAATAGTGTAGAAGATATTCACCGCATTCAGGAACAGTTTCCCGGACTAGCCGGAATGATGATAGGACGGGGATTACTTGCCAACCCGGCATTAGCTTTGGAGTATAGACAAAACCGTGCACTCGAGTTCGATGAAATGAGAGAAAAATTGCAATCTATGCACAAATGCGTATACAATCAATATGCAGAACAGTTGGAAGGAGGAGACGAACAACTTCTGAACAAAATGAAAACTTTCTGGGAATATTTAATGCCGCAAGCAGACAGAAAATTACTGAAAGCAATTCATAAAAGCACAAGTCTCAACAAATATAATCAGGCAATCCTTGCCTTTTTTAATCAACGATGAACTGATA
The DNA here is from genome assembly GCF_002632415.2 of Bacteroides celer. NCBI lineage: Bacteria > Pseudomonadati > Bacteroidota > Bacteroidia > Bacteroidales > Bacteroidaceae > Bacteroides > Bacteroides celer. The sequence goes on from NZ_CP178209.1 coordinate 5,765,206, forward strand.
ACCAGTAATTTTACGTAATTTTGCGCCCGTTTACAAACATGCACATTATGAAAAAATACATTCTAATCTTTCTTTGTCTGATAACCGTATCAGGCAGTTTCGCACAAATGCAGGATTTCAAGTTCAAATTCTATGGACAGATTCGTACTGACTTCTATTATAATAGTCGTGCTAACGAAGAAACCGTAGACGGATTGTTTTATATGTATCCAAAAGACAAAGTGCGTGATCCGGAGGGGAACGATTTGAACTCAACACCCAACAGTAACTTCTATACTTTATATTCGCGCCTTGGAGTAGACGTTGCCGGTCCAAAACTGGGAACAGCCAAGACATCTGCCAAAGTAGAAGTCGACTTCCGCGGCACAGGCACTTCTTATTCGGTCATTCGCCTTCGTCATGCTTATTTGAATCTGGATTGGGGAAAATCAGCTTTATTACTCGGACAGAACTGGCATCCCTTATTCGGAGATGTGTCTCCGCAGATTCTTAATCTCTCCGTAGGAGCACCGTTTCAGCCCTTCAGCCGTGCGCCACAAATTCGTTATCGCTATACAAACAAGAATTTCCAACTTACCGGAGCCGCAGTGTGGCAATCACAATATACTTCACAAGGACCGGAAGGGAAAACACATAAGTATCTGAAGCAAAGCTGTATTCCCGAATTTTATGTCGGAGCTGATTATAAGAATGGCGGTTTGCTGGCCGGCGTAGGCATTGAGTTGTTATCATTGAAACCACGTACGGAGTCTATAGTAAATACAGATAAATACAAAGTAGACGAACGCATCACAACTCTTTCATACGAAGCTCATGTGAAATACACCAACAAAGACTGGTTCATCGCTGCGAAGAGTGTATTAGGATCCAATCTGACACAAGCTTCCGGTTTGGGCGGATTCGGGATCAAGTCTGTCAACGAACAAACGGGAGAACAAGAATATACTCCGATACGTTTCTCCAGCTCTTGGTTCAACGTTGTCTACGGACAGAAATGGAAGCCGGGAATCTTCGTAGGCTATGCCAAGAATCTGGGAACAAGTGATGCACTATATGCTCCCAAAGGAAATGATGCAAAACTTTATGGAACAGGAACAGACCTTAACCAATTAGTTACGGCAGGAGCAGAACTGACCTACAATGTCCCCCACTGGAAATTCGGGTTGGAATATACATTAAGCTCTGCATGGTATGGTTCGCTCAATACGTCCAATGGGAAAATTCAAGATACCCATGCCGTATGTAACAACCGTATTGTTGCCGTTGCCATGTTTATGTTCTAACCTCTCTATACAATTATTTTAATTATATATCTGTCACCTGTCACCGATTGCTGCTTAACGGTTTGATTATTAACAATTAACACCGTGACAGCAATAGGTGACAGCAGTGTGACAACAATAATGCTGTCACCAGAAACAGATAAACTACATTTCACAACGCGGAGGTATTCACTCTGGAAGCTCCAGGCAATCCTATTTATTTCATGAATGCATTACCTTTGTTTCTCGTGGGGAAACTTTTAGTTTCAAGGCTTGAAACCAAAGGTTTCGTACCGGGAAACTAAAGTTTCAGCATTGGGAAACTGTAGTTTCAGCACCGAGAAACAATAGTTTCAACGGCATGGAAACTATGGTTTCTCCAAGAGAAACTAGTGTTCCCTTATCAGGAAAAGCAAATGATCTCCTATTGTCTGACTTTTATCTCCTTAACTCCACTTCAAAGCTAGCACCATCTTTACAACTGAACTGCAAAACTGTTTGCTTCTTATCAGAAGAAATCACCTTGCAAAACGGAGTTTCTTCTACATTCCATTGCCCTTTTATCGTTACAGTCACAGGTATTTCACTACTGGCATTTTCAATCCATGGTCGTGAATAGATACTACGTTCGATGCGTTTCCCATCTTTATCAAACGCTTCATCGCTTGGACCGCGATACAAAGCTAAATCCGGTTGTGCCACCGTCAACTTAATCTTATCAGCAGATCCTTTATGAATCATAACCAGACAGGAAGTATCCACACGTTGTAATAAACCACCCGGCAATGTCGTTTCAGGAGTTTCAAACAACACATAAGAAATGATCTGTTCGGAAACGGACTCTACAATATGTGCATTCCGGTCTTGCTGTAATACCTTATAAGTGGGCTTCTTTGCAAATTTCTTCATCAGAGTTTCATTCGTCTGAGGCAGAACAGCGTATTCATAACTTCCGTTTTTCGGTGCCTTTCCATGATCTACAACCAAAGAAACCCAATCACCCTTTGTTTCCTTTCCTGTATTTTGCATTCGCGAGTATTGAGGAAAGTTCTTCTCAAACCGGATGGGAGTTGGAACATAATAACCCGTTCCCAAATGGTCCACCCATACTTTCTTATCTCCTTGATAATTTTTCCAATAATCATGCCCTGCTTTATCAGTAACTGCCAATTGGAAGATAGTCGTTTCTGTCGGGAACTCCGTATTTGTATTTTCAATATCCGAACCAAGACAAACAATCATTCCATCGATGAAATGGTAAGATTTACGTGCCCGATGTGATCCGTTGTACTTATCATGCTCATGTAACTTCATTCCAAAATTACCATTCATCTTCTGTTGAGACAAACCACCGGCAAAAGCCTCGTCGGAGTAAAGCATCTCTTCTATTCCAGAGTAACTATCCACATTGAGCACCTTAGCCTGCAATTGCTCCAATGGCAAATGAATAGATGTCACTCCCGGAATACGGTTCCAGTCAAAACCTTCCTGCTGCCAGCCGCTAGTGGCGGGAGTTACTGTCTGTCCCGGTGCAGCAGTCAATATTTGCAAACTGCCGTGTGCCAGGTAACGACCGTATAGATTTGCTCCCAGATAATGCTCTGCTGCCCATAGATAACGGGAATGTCCGCGTGCCACAGCCGACCAGTTACTACGACGTTGGACAGAGACGCAACCATATCCCATCGCTATATTTCCCTGCGGGTCCGGCTCCGGACGGAAACCTTTCTCTATAAGAAGTTTTGCCACCTTACGTTCTTCAGCATTTGAAACCTTAGGCATATATTCGGGAGAGTCATTTGCAATACTTGGGTCTGAAATCAGACGGAGGTAAGAAGAAGCCATTTCACTATCATATTCCTCCTTTCCATCGGGAGAACCGGCTAGAGCCATCATAGCAAAATGCATAGGAACCAGTTTACCTTTTCCATCCGGATGACGACCGGACATGGAAAGAGGGAAGTTCAGCTTATTGCAATAGAAACGCATGGTCAACAGTACATTTTTCACTGTTTCATGAGCTAACTCGGAAACAGCAAATTCCGTCCGGCTGAAAAGATAAATCATATTGGTTGCCCCATCGAGTCCGCCCACAGCATAAGCCGGATAGTTATTTCGATGATGGAAAGCACCTCCGTCTACTTTAAACGAACCGGATAATCCCAATGCAGGACGGCAACCAAAATCAATCCAACGGGAGAAAGACCGGAGATATTGTAGTTTTTCCGGTGTATCTTCCATCATTAAAATGCTGGCAATGCGTCCTGTGGTCTGTGTATTGAAAGAGTCCATATCAATTCCATTGACTTCCGGTTTAGGGTATACTTCGTTAGTAATCGCATACCAGCGTAATGTCCGTTCGGCTTCCTGAAGTTGCCCGGTTTCCCTAAGCACATCTTTCATCAGAAAATATGCCAGGTACAGACCGCGAACACTATAGCCATAATGATGGATGTTTCCCCAACAACTACCATAAGCTACTCCCTGATCGGTTATATGATCGTACATTGCTAAGAACTTCTTCTTCATTTCTTCCCGAATCACCGGATTTGCCGCATTATTATATGCAACGGCAATTCTTTTCATCAGGTCGAAATAAGCACGCATTTCCACTCCCATTTTAGTCAGCATACCTTTATCCCAGTTTGGTATGATCCGTTCATAAGCTTCTGAAGCACGTACCATGTAAATAGGTACTCCCGATACTTGGCCGTTCTTGTAAGTTATCTGATAGAAATCATATTTCTTGCGGATGGTTTCTACTTCTTTATCAGTCGTTTTTCCTTTCGTGTAGATCATATCACGAAAACGCTTTTCCAACAGTTGCATTTCTGCTCTTTGCTTATCGTCTACAGGAGTCAATTCAATATCCGGTTTCAAAAGCGAGTGTTGATAGACAACCAGCCAATGGTTGGTGGTCCCGGCATTGACAAAAGGAACTTGCAGATCGGCCGTCTGTTGACGTGCATCAACTTTAGTAGCCGTAATCAAATGATCGATGAAAAGGCTTCCTTTTGAATTTGGAGCAATAATCCGGAGTTCATTCATGCCTTCTTCCGGTGTGCCTTGCATATCACGTTCATAGCAAACCCATGCGGCACGCCAACCACTGAAATTAATACCAAAAGGGAAAGATGTGCATCGTTTGCCGTCTTTCAGAAACTGAAACTCAATGGTCGCATCTTGGGGAACTTCATTATAAACCCACACAATAAAAGCCGAAAGATATAAATCCTTGCCGGTCGGATCTTTCTTCTCAAACTTCAGGTCTTTCTTGAGTTCCAATATACCACCCGGTTCAAATGTCCATTCCAACGAATGTTTTCCATCTTTATAATGCAGATCAGATACCGACAGGCGGGAATGGGTAGCGGTGATACAATCCGGTATTTGCGGTTCTTCAAAAGAAAACATCCGTTCATCTGTTACAACTTGCGCATGAAGGAATGCTGAACACAAAAGAGAAAACAGAGTTGTCACTCCAAATTTAGTAAAAGGTTGTTTCATCATGGAAATATAGTCTTATTAGGTTTTCAGTATATAAGTCAAAGTATAGTCGCTCTAAAATCTGTAAAGAGTACGTGATTCTGCAAAAGACGTAAACCGAAGTGTCCGTCACCTTCACTACCCGCAAGGGTATAGCGGAACAACTCTTCATCATTCACAGAATAAGTTGTGATTCCCTTTTCCACTCGAATCCGAATCTCATACCATTGATTGGGGACGAGTAAATGAGAGGCATCGGTATATTCTTTCAATAAAGGTTTCACCTTGTCATCTGCCACTCCATAATATTCTCCTTTGTATCGACGGAAACGGGTCGTTGAATTATCATTTCCTCCGTATCCAACGTAGAAAAGGTTTAATGTATTGTAGTTTTTAAAGATGCCGTCACGCCACTGACTACGGGCAAAAAGATCATCAGGGTATTTAGGATCATTGGCAGCCCAGAAGCAGTTCAGATCACTCAAGCGGTCATACTTTCCACCTTGCATCACCATACAAATACGATAATTTATTTCATAATCGCCTGCCAATCGTTGCCGATACCACATAGTCAGTCCGTCTGGAACTATCAATTCTAATGTATCTGCACGTTCTATTATTTGCAAAGCATGGGATGCATCTTCTATTTTCCATTGCTGCACAAAAGAACCTTTGTGTTGTGCCAAAAGCACCACACTATTTAAGAAAAAAAAAGTAATCAAACTGTAGCCTATAAAAAATCGCTTCGTCATTACGGTATTAGTTTAAAGATTATTCTTCCGAATACAAAGAAACCCCTCTTTTCGAAAAAAGAGGGGCTCAAATTGTACAAAATATCTCAAATAATGTATTGACTGGGAAATTGTATTACCAAGCTTCTACAACTTTTTCACCCACCGGATGCAAATACCAATCCTTATTCTCAGCACCATTGCTAGTCACCCAAGCACGAAATTCAGGATAAGCGTCATCAAAAAGCACCTTTTCATAAGCATGTTTTACTCCGACTGGGACTTTAATTCCCCAAACAAAACCATTCTTATTACAATATGGAACACCGTCCATCATCTCACCGGCTGAATCAGCTTCGTAATTAGTATAAAGATAAGAAGGTTTATAGCCTTTCATGTGAATTTCCTTACCCGAATTTGTCACAATAAAGAAGTTCTGATTGTGAGTATCATTAATAAGAGCACGATAAGCCTGCAACTGATCCAAACCTGTATCAAGACCGGTACGGACCTTAGCTCCCAAAACAATTTCCGCACGTAACATACCTTGTCCCGGATTTATAAAGCCTTTAGTAGTCTGAAAGAAATTAGTATTATCACCCAAATCACTCAAACCATCCATTAAGATAACCGGGCTACCGTGTTCCGTATCTATCGTCACTTTACAAAATTGCGACTTACCAAAGAGTTCTCGTTTAGGCATTTCTGCTTTCATTTCTCCAGAAGCAAGTTCTGTTTCCATTCCTTGTCCTTCTTTCAAAACAATACGGGTTGCAACAGTCTCTATATATTTTTTATCCAAGCCGCCTAATACTACACCTATTTTAGTCGGGAATCTACCTCCTTTGGCACGAATGTCTAAAGTCAACTTCAACCCTTCTTTGTATCCCTGACCAGCTTCAAGCCATTTTCCATCCTGACATTCGGTAACTTTCAAATCGTACTCAAAAACAACATCGTTCAAATCATTGTCTTTACCTGGTTCAATCGGCCAATTGTCTTCAAACATAGCAACGCCTGTATTATGATAGAAAAACCATCCATCATCTTCCTCACTAGTTACCGCCACTGCATCTTCAGGTACAGTTATTGCTACAGCTTCACCACTCCGAGTCATATTACTTATCGGAAATGATGCAGCTTTATCCGTTCCATTAGAATACTTCAAATAAATGTTAGCACAGTGAATAGGCACATTCAACTCCAGATTTTTCTCTCCATCAACAAGCAAACCACTCACCAACAAACTTCTTTCTTGATTTTCTGAGTCCCAATACAAATCAACCACCACAGGCTTACTTGAATAGACCTTAGCAGAAACAGCACGGCTAGTTGCAAAATCAAACCCTGCCGGAATAACATACTGTGGAGAATCATCTCCCCCTCCATTATTCACTATTCGTTCTTCATTGCTGCTGTCTGTACAAGCAACAACTAACATTGTCCCCATAAGGACATACATCAAACTTTTAATTTTCATCTTAATCTAATTTTTAAATTTATTGTTTGTTTCTGTTTCGCATGAGAGCCCGGCTTATCACACTTATTTCTAGACTCCATTTGTTAACTTATCAAAAATATATTTAACGCTTAACAGCTTTTTACCTGCCTTTATTTGTAATTTCAATCCTTTCCATCGAAAATAATCACAAGAGCTAAAATATGGCTCAAAAGGCCTGTTCATGAACAATGGATAATATATACAAGTTATTTCGTATATTTGCATTAGACAGAACATTCAATACAACAAATATAAAACTTTTATTCTGAATATACAAGTGTTATATCTAAATATATCAAGGGAAATGGATCAAGTACTGTATGGTATAGATTACATAGAATATTATTTCTATTGGATATATTACAAGTTTATTGGCTATCCTTTAATCATAAGAATATGCTCAATTGCTGTAATGTTTTGTATTATTGCGTATTTATTTCTCCTATTCCATATTATATATGGCATATTCAAAAGGCGGAAAGAGAAGCAAAGATACAATAAAGCTTTCGATAAATATTACGAGGAAATGAAATCTATCTCACTAGATTCCAACACATTGAGTGAAGAAGAGATCGCGGATAGATTACAATATGATACGAAAAAACGTCCCAAGCCTAATGAGTTACGTATTATCACTCAACTATTAACAGAAATCAAGAGTGTGCATGAAGATGAGATCAATGAACTAAACTATCAAACGATTCAAACCGTATTCCAAATCACACGTTTCCTTGAACGCGAACTTCAATTCGGTTCCAAAAGATCAAAGATACAAGCTCTGAAACTTATTCAGTCCATCAATGGCTATGCCTCTGAAGCAGTATTGGTGCGTTTCCTCTATCATCGTGAACTAGAACTAAGAAACTCGGCACGCTATACTTATATGTGGTTAAGCCAGGGTGATCCGTTCCGCTTCTTCGACGAAGATATTGGTATGAAGTTAAGGCAATGGGACATGATGGAGTTACACGCTATCTTGGAACACCGTAAGAAAGTGGGATATAACACACCCACCTTTATTAAATGGGTGAATACTTCAGCTGAAGAAAACGTTAAGATATTCTTTATCAACGAAATCCGGTTATATAATGAAACCGAAAGTGCCCCAATTCTCGTGAAGCAACTCAATGCCCGTTCTGTGGAAATACGGGGTGAAGCAATCAAGACTTTAGGTAAACTAAAATACAAAGAGGTTGAACCTAAGCTGATTGAAATGTATAATGTACAACCGGAAGAAGTCAAACGACAAATCATTTCGGCTATTGCGGATCTAAAGACCGATAAGGCTTTAGGATTTCTTTACAATGCTTATGATGAAGCAGATAACTGGGGAACCAAGAGAGTCATACTCAAAGCCCTCTATGAGTATAGTGCAATGGGAAGGAAAACATTCGATCAATTGGAAAGAAAAGCAGATTCCCACACAGCTATATTGTTTGCCCACACCAAGCATCCGTTAATCAACCAGTTAAACTAGAGAACATGAGAGATATAATATTTACATTCTTCAATTATTTCGTATTCTTTTATACGAGCATGCTGGCGATATTCTTCGTCACATTCGCCTTCCTCTCTTTCATTTCTCTAAAACGGAGAAAGGATTACTATGTGGAAAGCTATATGCGGAAAACAATCAAGGAATCCCCCTATACACCGGGCATTTCGGTAATTGCTCCTGCCTTCAATGAAGAAAAGACAATCATTGATAATGTGAACTCCATGCTTGCATTGGAATATCCGCTTTTCGAGGTGGTTATTGTAAATGATGGAAGTACGGACAGCACATTGGAAAAGATGACCGAATATTATGAACTGGTAGAAGTGCCCTATGCTTATATTGAGCGAATCAAAACCAGACCGTTCCGAAGACTCCTCAAATCCTCCAACCCGAAATACAGCCGACTTATCGTTGTAGACAAAGAAAATGGAGGAACCAAAGCGGATGCATCCAATGCGGGTATCAACGTTGCTTCTCATCCTTATTTTATCTGCACGGATGTGGATTGCATTTTGGAAAAGTATGCTCTTTATCGCTGTATCTCGCCCATTATATCTTCAGAAAAGCAAGTAATTGCAGTCAGCGGAACGATGTTGATGGCTAACGGATGCGTCGTGAAAGACGGGCAAATCATAGACGTTAGAACTCCCCGTACACCGATTCCACTTTTCCAGAATCTGGAGTATATGCGTTCCTATCTGATTGGCAAGATGGGGTGGTCCGCAATCAATGGAATGCCGAATGTTTCCGGTGGATTCGGTCTTTTCGACCGTTCGGTAGCGATTGCAGCCGGAGGCTACGATGCTCCCTCTTTTGCCGAAGACATGGACCTCATTACCCGCATGGTAGGATATATGTGCGACTTCTCCCGTCCTTATAAGATTATACAGATTCCTGATACTTGTTGTTGGACGGAAGGACCTCCCAACCTGGCAATGCTTTACCGTCAACGTACCCGTTGGGCACGAGGATTGTTCCAGACACTTAATATCCATCGTAAGATGATTTTCAAAAAGACGTATAAGCAGATGGGAATGTTAACTCTGCCTTATATGTTCGTTTTTGAGTTTCTGGCACCAATCATCGAGCTCGTCGGTTTGATAGTATTTATCTATCTGGCCTTTACAGGAGCAGTCAACTGGAACACGGCATGGATGATTTACCTGACGATCTATACGTTCTGCCAGTTCCTTTCCATCGTTGTTATTACCTACGACTACAATGTCGGGATGCTATATAAAAGAGGATATGAATACGGGGCACGTGTAAAAACCTGTGTTTTCGTTTGTTATTTTTTGCTATAAAAAATCTTTGTAGTACCTTTGTTTTGCAATCATATAGCAATGTCAGAGAATCCATTAGTAAAGCTATTAAGCTACATACTCCCTTCGGAGTTCAACGAATATTTTGACCTTACCGATGTTAAGGAAGAAGAACGTGGCGTGGAGAAGATTCTCCATCTGTATCTTCACGAGAAGAACCTTCAGCCGGATGGTCACACAGAGCTGTCTCCCAACGGTTTCTACCCGGAATCATGCATCAACCACTTTCCTCTCAACGAGCACCGTACCGTTCTGCACGTATGCCGTCGCCGTTGGAAGGACGGTTTGGGCAGGACGTATAGCAGAGATTGGGAGTTGACAGCAAAAGGAACACGGCACACTAAGGAGTTTGCCGCTTTTTTAAAAGAATTCCTTGGATACATCCCCGATTACAGCCAGATCACTCCAGAAACCGTATCACATCAAGGCTGACGAGTTCGAACGTGCCTACAAGGATTTCCTCAGCGGTTACCGCACGTGGAAAGAATTGTCACATGCGGAGGACTGGCTTGTCTTCTATAAGAACATAGGGCCACAACTGAGCATTGACGAGACAGCGCTCTCTGACGGTGAACTTTATACAATAATCTCCAACAAGGCTGCCCATGGCGGCAAGGGAGCTATCGTGGCCATTATCAAGGGGACAAAGGTCGAGGATGTCGTAAAGGCGTTGATGCGCATCCTTTGGTACGAGAGGGCTAAGGTGCTGGAGGTAACGATGGACTTCTCCGAGAGCATGCATTCCATAGTAAAGCAGTGCTTCCCGTATGCCACGATAACCATCGACCGCTTCCATGTCCAGAAGGACTGCTACGATGCCATGCAGCAAGTGCGTATCAGGCACAGGCGCGAGGCCCAACGTACCGAAGTGGAAGCGCGCGAGCAGCACAAGCTCCGTAACAAGAAGAATGCCGAGGCACGAAAGAGACGTCTTGAGAAGAATGGAGGCAAACGGAAAGGAAAACAAGGACGGAAGCCTAACCGCAAGAATGAGAAGTACGAGCCTGTGAGGCTGTCAAACGGAGATACCGTCTGTGAACTCCTGACGCGCTCACGCTATTTGCTGATGACATCGGCAGATAAATGGACAGCGACTCAGAAAATCCGTGCAAGGCTGCTGTTTGAACTCTATCCTGATATGAAGACCGCATATTCAATCTCGCACTCTTTGCGCATGATTTTCAATAACAAAAACGCCACAAGGGAAAGCGGGAAGAAAAGCCTCGCCCAATGGTATGCAAAAGTCGGAGAGTTCGGAGACGAAAACTTCAACACTGTTGCAGCAACCATCTATGAACGGCAGGGAGAGATTCTCAACTACTTCATCAATCGGTCTACCAATGCGTCTGCTGAATCTCTTAATTCAAAGATCAAGCAGTTTCGAGCACAACTACATGGGGTTATAGATGTAAAGTTCTTCTTATTCAGACTCTCAAAGATATTTGGCTAAACACAGGTTTTTGCAAGTGCCCCATGAATACCTGTGGATTATCATTGCGTCCATATTGGAGCCCATCTTCTATCATCCCATCATCACTTTCTGTTCATTGATAGGATACCTCAGTTATCTGACCAATAGAGACTTCAAGTGGAGGAACATGGAACGGAAAGGATTCAAGCAGAAAGAAGAAAGTGCAGACGGTACTGATATAACGGCAATGAAGCCCGAACCTGCTACGATTTAAACAAGAAAGAAAGATTAAAGACAAGATAGAATGAACAGAGAATTTCTCCATAAGATCACCATATTAGGTTGTCTGTTTTTACTGATAACCTCTTCCTCCGGGACCGACAACGGATTCCAGACACCGGAGCAATATGCCCAGATTGTACAGGAGCATTTTGCGAACGAGGAATGGGAAGCAGGGAAAGAGCTGTTGGAGGAGGGCCTTCAGAAATACCCGAATGTTTCTGACCTTGAATGGCTCATGGGAAAATACTGGTTCCACGAAAAGAACTATGACCAGTCGCGTTATCATCTTGTCAAAGCGATAGATGACAATTACAACAACGTCAATGCCAAACATCTGCTGGTAGACGTAGAAGATATCACCGAGAATTATTCCAGTGCTATTTGTTACGTTAATGAGTTGCTGGAAGTAAATCCGTATTGGAGAGGTTTATGGCGAAGAAAGATTGAACTGTACCGCAAGCAGAACAACGATGTGGAAGCAGACCGCCTGTTGAAACGAATCAATCAGATTTACCCGAACGATACGATTCTAAGGAAGGATTATATCTACAGCATGGAGGTAGGCTACCAGCAAATGAAAAAAGGTGGTAACCGAAAAGAGGCTATCGAAAAGCTGACGGAGCTTATCAAAGTATCTCCTCAAAACGAAGAATATTATCTGGACATCATTAACCTGCATTTACAGGAAGGAAACCGGGAAGCTGCTCTAGGCTGGTCATCCAACGGTTTGGCTGCCATACCGGGAAGCGGTGCGCTTATTGTCAAAAGGGCGAGTATCCTTAGTGAATTGGCACGTTATCCGGAAGCTCTGGTGTTTATACGCGAGCAAATGCGAAGAAACAACAGCCCTGCCATACGGCGTATGTATAACGACCTGTTAATGGAGGCTGCCCGAGCAGAGAAACAGCGGGATCCTTATGTATTATATGGCATGGCCTACGAAGGAGGTAATAAGAACAAGGAAGCATTAGACTACCTGCTGAACACTTCCGTCACCCGGGGATATACCGATGACGCACTCTTCTATATCAGAGAAGCTAAAAAACAATATGGCAACAATGATAAAGGAATTCTTTATAAAGAATATATGCTTTATCGCCAGATGAATGAGGATGATCTTGCCTATTCAACGCTGAAAAAGATGTATGAGATGTATCCTGATGATTATGATATTACGCTTGCCATGAGCGCACAACACATGAAGAAAGCTGAAAAACTGATGGAACTTGGTCTGTACGCAGAAGCATTGCCGCACGTATTGTTCGTTTCTCAAAAACATGTAGACGACAATGAAGTGAACGGTGCCGCATGGGAAAAAGCCTTGAGTTGCTATATCAATATGAAACGTTACAATGAAGCACTTGCAACATTGGACACCATCACTCTTCACTTCCCTGATTACGAAAACGGCACGTTGAAAAGGGCATTTATTCTCGATAAAATGGATAAAACCGAAGAGGCTTTGCAACTGTATCTATCTGTCATCGAGCAGAGTGATGAGGATATGCGCATTTTCTATGTTATCGGATACGAGGAACTAGCAGTGCCGTACATCAAGAAATGTATGGAAGCCGGAGCTACGAAGAAAGCATACGAGGAATCTGTTAAGCTAATTAGCCTGAATCCATCGAGCGATCTCGGATTACGGTATGCCATCAATTCGTCCGGTTTACTCGGAAAATACGATGAATTCGAGAAATATACAGCACAAGGAATCAATTATTATCCTGAAGAACCATTCTATCAGGCTAAAAGAGCTACCGTGCTTGAACGTGACAAGAGATACGAAGCTTCTTTGGAATTCCTGAAGCCGATACTCAATAAATACCCGAGCAACAAAGAGATTATAGGCGCATTCTCACAGAGCAGTGAATACCGTGCCCTGCAACTGACAAAGGCCAAAGAACCGGAAAAGGCTCTCGCTGTTCTTGATACAGCTTTGCTTTATGACAGTCAGAACAAATCATTGAAGTACACCAAGGGAGTGGTATATGAAGCCAACCGTCAAGCGGATTCAGCCTATTATTACCAAAAGTACTACGAGCCATCCATCATGGAATATCGCTCTTTCCAACGACATTTATCGGGCCTTAGAAGCATGATGCTCAAGAATGAGATTGCTTTGACCTATCTCCGTGCACGCTACGGAGAAGAAGATATCATTACCTCTGTTGCAACAGCCGAATATACCCGAAAAGGCCAGAAGAACAGCTACACAGGACGCCTCAACTATGCAGGGCGAAGTGGCTCGGCAAGCGACAGCATGGAGGCTGAAGAACAGACACCAGGAGGGGTTGGCATTCAGGTACAAGGTGAGTGGACGCATCACTTCTCACCGAAGTGGAGCCTCACGGCCAATGCAGCCTTTGCGACCAAATACTTCCCGGACATAACGGCTGATGTCGCTTTACGGCATTATCTCAAGAATGATTGGGAAATAGGCGCACATGTGGGTTATAGACGGGTAGCCGCCTACACAAAGCGTTATGAATGGAACGATGAATTCTTTGCAGGCGGCACCGGAGACAATGGCTATCTGTTTACGGGTTGGAATGAGTCAAAGACTAACCTACTCACTGTAGGCGGAGAATTAGCCAAGACCATTGAAGTCGTTCGTCTCAACACGAAGATCGATATGCACTTCTTCAACTCTAACTTCTATTACAATGCGCAGATTGGCGCCAAATACTTCCCGGCGAGCGATACAAAGACAAATATCAACGCCATGGCAAGCATCGGATCGGCACCGGAAACGGCCGTACTGGACTATGCGCTGCCCGGCTCTTTCTCTCACACCAATACCATGGTGGGATTGGGAGGTCAGTATATGGTCAGTCCCAACATTACCATAGGCTTGATGGGCACTTGGAACACCTATTATAACCAAACCAATACGGTGCGAGGGATAAGTCCGTCCAACCAGATAGAATCCATATCGACACGCTATAAAAACTTATATAACATCTATGCACAAGTTTATATTTCATTCTGATACGCTTGGCCCTGTATTGGCAGGAATGATATGTATTTGCTGCCTTTTATCCGGCTGCCGTATGCAGGCACGCACGGAGATGTTCCCATCTAAAGAAGGGTATCTCGTCACCATTGGTGAGGATCCGACCGACAGAGACACCCGGTGGGCGAAATACCTGTACGAGCATCTCAAGAAGCGTGCAAACGACGATGAAATAGTAGCTTTTGGCGTTTCCGAAATGGACATGTGGCGCATCATCATACAGATAGACCCAACATTGCAGAGAGGATTCAAAGTAGCCTGCAAAGGCTCTGATATCAGACTGACCGCAAGTGACGACAAACAAATGTTATGGCTGCAATACCAACTGATAAAGAAGATCAGCAAAGAAGACCCGCGTATAGACGGTTCGGATCTTCCTCCCACCCTTATCAATCTCAACGATACTTGCGGAGCTTTTGCATTTGACTATCAAAGTATTTATTCTCCATACGGCCTGAACGCCGATCATACAGGCGTTATCGGCCTGAACAACTTTGATGACAGCTGGGGAATATGGGGACACAACCTGCGAAAAGTCTTGGGAAAAGATGCAGAGAAAGTATATGCCACCATTCACGGGAAGACAGATGACTCACAACTGTGTTTCTCTTCCGAGGATATGTATCGCCAGATAGAAAGTTACATCGTAGATAACTTCGGTGAAAAGGGGAATTTCCGTTTTGTAATCGCACCGGATGATACTCCGTACGCCTGTACGTGTGCCACCTGTACCGCATTGGGAAATACAGAGAAGAACGCAACCCCCGCCGTTACGGAACTGATCCTCCGCCTGTCGCAGCGTTTTCCCAAACACACGTTCTTTACGACTTCCTACCTGACTACGCAACAAGTCACAGACAAGCAGCTCCCGCCTAACGTCGGGGTAATTGTCAGCGCTATCGACTACCCGCTCCGCCGGACAGACGGCAAGGACGAGCAAGACAAGAAATTTGCGGAACAACTCGACAACTGGAAGAAAGTAACGAACAACATCTATATATGGGACTATATCAACAACTTCGACGACTACCTCACTCCTTTCCCCATATTAAAGATAGCCCAGCAAAGACTCCAACTTTTCAAACAACACGGAGCCAGCGGCATATTTTTCAACGGAAGCGGCTACAGCTATTCTTCTTTCGATGAAATGAGGACTTTTGTATTATCAGCCCTTCTTATCAACCCGGAACTTCCGGTTGATGAGTTAATTAAAAGCTATTTCAATCAGGAATACCCGGTATCCAAAAAATGGCTGTACGATTACTACACAGAGCTAGAAAACAACGCCCAATCCGGAAAGCGGCTCGGACTTTACGCCGGTATCAGAGAATCGGAAAAAGGATTCCTCTATCCGGAGAAGTTTATCAAATTCTATGATGAAATGGGAGATTTTGTATCCGAAGCAAAAGGGAAAGAGCGCAAAAAGCTGCACGAGCTCCAGACCGCCTTGTCTTTCACGCGCATGGAATTAGCACGTGACCACGGTTTCGACGCTTACGGATATGCCAAGCGGAATGGAAAGGATATTCAACCGCTTCCCCAAGCTCGTAAATGGGTCACCCAGCTCAAAGAGCATCAAGCATTTGCCGGAATGGAATATTATAATGAGTCAGCTTATGAGATTGACTATTATATAAAGGAATGGGAACAATATATACTTGCTTCCGACATAAAGAAAAGTTTGTTTCTGGGAATGAATCCTTCCACAGCCCCTAAACTAAATAAAAATGATTCAAAGAAACTGACCGACGGCACTCACGGTTTACCCGGAGACTATCATTGCGGTTGGGTTATCATTCCGGGAGAAGAATGTACCATCAACCTGCCGGTTAAAGGACTCAATGCATCAGGAACATTCTATATCAGTTTTCTGAATCTTCCCCGCCACCGCATCTATGCTCCACAGCAAGTTCAACTGTTGAAAGACGGAGTAGCCTATAAAACAATAGACTTAAAACCGGAAGACTCCCCAGAAAAAGGAGAAATGATGAAAGCCACCGTTCCGGCAGACTTGAACGGAACAGAACAATTAAGCATAAAAATCAGTTGTTTAAAGAAGCTGGGAACGCAAATGGGTATCGATGAAATTGCATTCATCCCTTAAATGCTGAAAAAGTGATATAACAAAAATAAATGGCAACAATGAATAAATCTATATTCTATATTTTACTACTGACGGCACTTCCGCTCTGCTTTACAGGGTGCAGGAAGGAAGTACGTCCCACCAGCATGACGATAAAAGATTCCGTCAGGCACTATTACCCTATCAAGCAAGGTCAGCAACTCGATATCATGTTTACCATCACCAACACGGGAGACGCTCCGTTAATCATTTCAGAAATGCAACCTTCCTGTGGCTGTATCATTCTGGATAAAAGTTCGCATATCATCATTCCCGAAGACGGTATCAGGCAATTCAAAGCAACCTACAACAGCATCAAGAATGTAGGCGAAGTGGTTCACCGCATCCGGATTTTCGGCAATATGCTCCCCGACGGGAGAGCCGAACTTAAATTTGATGTTAACGTAGTCCCCGATGCAGACTATACACGTGATTATGAAGAACTCTATCAAGAGTTCAACACCAAAAATGGTATTGTCAGAGAGATGGTGGATGGAAAAGAATCTGAACTGGGATATTATGTCGGAGAACCGTAATCGATATCATGTATCAAGTATCAAATATTAAGTATTAACATCAAATGACTGGCTAATACTCAACACTTGATACTTAATACTTATTTCTCCTTTCTAAGGATGTATTTCTTTGAATGCGGCATTTTCTTCTTTCACATTCTGAATAGTCTGCTTTAACTCTCCAATCGGCAAGTCATATCCATACCAACCTGTATAGCAATCTACCACATACCATTTCCCGTCCGACTGCAACTCGAACTCGACACGCAAATCAACCTCGGATTCTTCATAGCCTGCCTCAAAGATTTTATGCTTCGGTTCATTCAACGTAAACTTGGAAACATAAATACCTCCCTCTTCCTGGGTGATACGTTCTTCCTTCATGGTTTCGCTATCCAGCAACGGCCACTTTTCCCGAGTGAAAGGGAATGTTTTCTCGGTTTCTCCGTCATCTGCCAACAAAGTGATCGGAGTCTTTAATGGGAACTTGATACGAGTATACTGGAAGGCTGCACTGGAAGTAAATTTATCCAGAAAGGATTTGAAATCTTCACCGTCTTGTGTAGTCAGTTCACTATCGGCTTTTGCCTTGGAACTATTACCGCAGGAGATAAACGAAACACCTGCGAGCAGCATCATAGCCAGCAAGCAGCATACAAACTTTTTAGCTCTCATAACACTATATAAATTAATAGTTTAATTGACGGCGCAAAGATAGTAACAAGTTTGGTTTTGCAATACTTTTATACATTAAAATTGGTTCAAATCAAGGCACAAAAGAAACTTCGTTATTACGTTCTAAATAAAAGATTTTAAAGAAATATCCGATTCCATTCGTCTACGGTCAAATAATGTACGTTTTCATCCTACTAATGTACCATTTACTCATACCTAAATACTTATTTCTCCTCACCTTTGTAACAACATACAAACAAAGAATACACTTTAACATTATAATACTATGAAAACAATTTACACCGTATTTTTACTTCTCTTGTTACTCAGTTGTACTTCATCCAGTGAAAAACTAGCATGGGAAATAGCAAACAATTCTCAAACAAATAAAAAGGAACTTACTCGCTTTTTAGAACATTATAAAACAAATAAGGACAAAGATAAATATAAAGCTGCTTGCTTTCTGATAGAAAATATGCCTAACAAATATTCCATCAATGGCAAAGAACAGAAAATATATGATATTGATATAGTAAAAGCTGACTCTCTCATAAAATCACTAGAGCATTCATTCTTTTTAAAAGAAAAGAGTCCTTATTTGAAAAATTATACATTCGAACAGTTCTGCGAATACATCTTACCATACAGAGTCGCTGATGAATCATTACAATATTATTGGAAATGGGACTGTAGTAGAAAATTTGAGAAACAATGTACCAACGATATTATTCAAACAGCACAGAATATAAATGCTCAAATTAAAATAGAGCTATCTCCCGAATTTTACAAAGATACATTAAAATCATATTCATCAATAATAAAGACAGGATATGGTAAATGTGATGATAGAACAGCATTAGTTACTATGGCCTTACGGTCAGTAGGAATTCCTGCCGCATTTGAATTTGTACCTTATTGGGGAAGCAATAACAATGGACATTCTTTTGTTTCAATTATATTACCAGACAATAAAATATATCCATTACAAAACACAGACAAACAAGCAAACGGAGATTATTACCTATCACGTAAAACTCCTAAAATATATCGTAAGATGTATTCAATACAAGATTTAGCCAAACACATCGACAATATTCCCGAATTATTTCGTCACAATGACCTACTGGATGTTACAAAATTGCACAACATCGGCTCTTGTGATGTTACAGTCTCGACTAATATAAATAAAGAAAAAGAAAATTTTTTATCTGTATTTTCCCCAAAAAGATGGGTACCTGTTGCTTTTTCCTCTTCTCAAACATTCCATCACATTGGGACTGGAAATATATACAATGTTGATCGTAATAAGGAAGCTATTGATTTAGGTGATGGCATAGTTTATCTCCCAACTCACTGGGTAAATGAAGAGGCCATTCCAATAGGCAGCCCAATAATAGTATCGGAGGATTCAGTAAGGGAAATAAAACCAGACACTAAACATCTTGAAAGAGTAGTATGTAAACGCAAATTCCCTTTGAATATGCGAATTGTTGATTTCTCAAAATTGATGATTATGGGAGTTTTTGAAGGGGCAAATAAAGCAGACTTTTCTGATGCAACGGAACTTTATAAAATAACAAAAACTCCGGAAAGCAAAATGCAAAAGATAGAAATATCTGCAGAGAAAGCCTATCGTTACATACGTTATAGAAAACCAAAAGGGACCTTTAGTATCGCAGAATTTTGTTTATATCAATCTGATGAAAAGCTTCTACCATTCCACCCTATAGCTTGTGATGCTATATACGAAGACAGTACTATGCTTAATATTTTCGATGGACAACCACTTACCTATTATCAAGTGAGTGGTGGCATAGACTTATGGGTTGGTGTGGATTTATATAAACCTGTGAAGATTTCAAAAATTGGATTTGCTCCACGTAATGACGATAATGCAATAGTTTCAACAGACACTTATGAACTGTTTTATTGGCAGGATCAATGGATAAGTTTAGGCCGGAAACGACCAATAGGTGATAGTGTCGTTTATGATAACGTACCTCAAAAAGCTCTGTTATGGTTGCGCAATTTGACTAAAGGCCGTGAAGAACGTCCATTCACTTATGAAAATGGGAAACAGATATGGTGGTAAAATCATTTCTAACTATTAAATAATAAAATTATGAAAAAAATTACTTTGTTTTTGTCCTTACTTTTAATAGGAAGTGTGGGCTTTTCACAAATTATTCCGGGCGTAAACATCGGTAAACGCAAGGAATATATGATGAGAACGTATAAAATCAATAGTCAAAAGGCAGATGAATACGAACAAATTCTATTCTCCTTACAGAAAGAGAATGACCAGCTAAAGAATCGGAAAATTAGCTCTACTCAATTTAAAGCGGAACAAAAAAAGCTTTATAAAAAATATGGTACAATAATCAGCCAAGCATTTTCTGGAGGAAAACATAAAAAATGGAGCTCTTGTACCCAAGAAATGGAACGTTACCAAATACTAAGTGAAAACAAATTTATTCCATATGAAAAAATGCGTGCTTTGTATAAGGCCGAATCGGAATGGGTCAAAGAACGAGATAAAATGCATAAAGATACTGGAGAAGCATGGGAAAAATATGAAAATAGTGATACTATGGTATCCGAGCTAAATATTAAAATAAAACAAATATTAGGAACTGAAAATGGGACTTGGTATATCGAATATAAGAGACTGTTCTTCAGAGCACTTGACAATATGGACAAATATGGAGTTACATACAAAGATGCCTTTACCATAGCAAAAATAGAAGATACGTATAAACAAAAACGTGCAAACATACTCAATAGCAATAAAAAAAATGCCGAAAGGGAAGTGGAACTGATGGCTATTGATGATGAGATGGCAAAAAAAATAGCAAAGACTGTTCCGTCTGTTTCTGTAAAGTGGAAAAAAGTAAATAATGCAGCATTAGATCATACTTTGAAATCAAGATATGGGCTAAATCAGGAGCAAATAAACAAATTCAAGACAGCTTATAATAAGTATGCAATTGAAGAATATAAGATTCTCAATCAGAAAAAACTGTCTGATAGCGATAAATACGACCAACTCTCCCAATTAGGTGAAACCTTCTGTAAGACAGTAAATCCTTTATTCAAGGTTGATAATTATAAAAAATGGTATGGTTGGTGGAAATACGATTTTGAAAGAAAAATGAAAAGAAAAGGATTAAAATGATTATTTTATGAAAAAATCAACTTATATTTATACTGTTTTATGTGTAATTGCAATTGTCATTAGTATAGTAAATTGCAAAGATGAAGATTTGCTAGAATCAGGTTTACAGACTGACATGAAAGATTTTAGTTTGCAAGAAGCTAAAAACTTTTTTCAAACTCAAGCTCATGCTAATTTAACATTAAGTCGTTCATTGGATAACAAAAGGAATAAAACAGTTTCCCCCGGTGATTTCGTACCTAACTGGGATGCAGCAGTCAGTTCTACCAACAACGGACTCGCTTGCTATGATATTCCTATAACTCCGACTTATCACTTTAAAGCAATTTATGTAGATGAAAGAAATGGCAAGCCTTCTGCAGGAAAAGTCAATGTATATCAGAAACTAGTGATAGTAAAAGATGTAAAGAGCAATAGAATGGATCAATACATCTTAACTTTGATACCCTCCAAATTATATGATAGTAGAAATGGTGCACAAACTTGTAACAACTTTATAAATTGTGCAGACAAGGGTGGTTTTACAGGAGTAGCATTATATTCCTGTGTATATTCACAAGTTACAGCTCGTATAAGTACTTTTAAGAACGGAGTAAAAACGAGAGGGGTATTTCTATTAAATGCTTCAGGGAAAACTAATTTATCAGATAAGTATGAGCAGGCTCGCGCATTAGCATCTACTGTATATATTCAAAAGAAAAAGATGGTCTTAACGCGTGGAGAAGATGACTATAACTACGATTATGATTATGGTAATGAAGATGATTACACTTATATTGGTGAGACACTTGAAGAAGTCATAATTACTCCAGAATCAAATAATAATGAAACAAGTGGCGGAAACGATGAATGGGAAATCATAGCACCTCCCGATAGTGGAACAATAGACCCCGAACCGACAGAACCGGAATCGACGAGTACGGAAGATGATACTGTGACAGAAAATAATAATGGTGACCAGAATTCTGATGAAAAATCTATTCCTTTATCTACAGCTGAAAAAAAAGCAGTAAATAGCCTTTTAATCCAACTAGAAAAGCTTAAGAATATTGATCGAACGAAATACACAATTGAAAAACAAAACTATTGTCGTTCAACTGCACGTACAAGCAAGGATGGAGTTCTTCAACTATGTCAATTATTTTTTAGCTCAGATAATTTAACAGAAATAGATAGAATAGCCACAATATGGCATGAGATGTACCATATTGACCATAAGCATTATGGAAAACTTGAAATGACTATTCTCGAAAAAACAATTGTCCTAAATCCTCCACCATATATTGAAAAGATATTGAATGAAAGATTAGATATAATGTATGGCAAATATATAATGACTCCCGAAACAAGAGAAGCTGATTTTAAGCAAGAATTAATCATTGATCGCTATGGAACAATAGAATATTATAAAAATGAATTAGAGACGCATAAAGCAGAACGCGAAAACTTTCCAGAGGTATCACATTATTATGAGAATGAAAGAACTTGGTTAGAATGGACTTATGAACAACTTCTAATAATTGCTACAGAACAATCATCAAATAAATAAAATTATGAATACAATTAAATCTTTTTTTATAAGTATATTATTGTGTATGTCAATTCCTAGCAAGGGACAAACACAGGATTTAGAAATTACTTTTGCTTATAATAGACAAGACAATGCTTTGATTCTAAAACTTTTCAATAATACGGATAAAGAAATAATAGTATTGAATCAAAGCCTATTGAATGAATCATCTGGAAGCTGCATTATTTTAACTGAAAAACATGATAATGGACAGAGTGATCTAATCATCTCGTTATATGACTATGAAGATGGACAGTGGATCCGTTCTAAAACAATAAACCCTAACGAAAGACTAGAACTTTTTTATTCATTTGAAGCTATCCCTGCAAATAATGTTACAAGAGCTAGATTATTCCTCTCCACATATTTTAGAGATAGGAAGACAGGAAAATTAGTTAGCAAAAGATATAAAAATGATTTACCCATAAAACAAATTAAATGATAACAAGTAAACATTTATTTATAGGTATTGTACTTTTGGGCATTTCTATTTTTTGTACCGCCCAAGAAGTAAAAATTGAATTTTCTTATGATAAACCGAATAATTCTTTAACCCTTATACTTACTAATAATACAGACAAAGAAATTTTAGTTATGAATCAAGGGCGGTTAAGTGAATTTAGTGGAAGCTATATTGTTTTAACAGAATCTTCTAATGGGAAAAGCGCGGATTTGACGATTTGTCTATTTACTCTTGAAAGCGGGAAATGGATATTACACAAGAGTTTATCTCCAAAAGGAAGAATAGAACTCTCCTATCCTTTGGATTCTATCCCAGCCAATAATGTAGTAAGGGCACATTTGTTTCTTTCAACATATTCTAATGATGAAAAAACAGGAAAACTAACTTCTAAAAGATATGAGAAGAATTTATATATAGATTAAGAAGTTTTATTATTATACGGTACAGTTCTGTAAAAATTAGTGCCGATCGATTATGAAAATTATTATTTTCCAGCATTCTTTGTGTAAAACAAAACCAAGAGTGCTGGAAAATTTAGATTACACATTGCTCATCTTTAGGATAAATCATATATAAATATATTTCCACTTAAATTAAATGTACCTTATAAACAGTATGAAAAGCTATTCTATTGAAAACATCAGAATACAAGATATATTACTTATATCAATTTGCATATTACTGTTCTTAAATAGAGCTGTACCTATTGACTACTCATCAATTTGGCGAGTGACTGTATTATGCCTTATATATACGTGTATACGCATTATGCCAAAACGACAGTGCTATTGCCTATTATACATAGTCTGTATTTGGGGAATTACCGAAGTAATCATTTCAACACTTCAAAAAGTGAATTATTTAGAGAGCAATCATCATGATTTCGGAATCACAGGAACGTTTGGAAATCCAGGACCATTAGGCGGATTATTAGCAGTATGCTGGATAGTATCTATTTTTTTCATTTATGAAAACATACAAAACAAGCATCGTATATTAACATTATCATTTTGCATGATAGCCTGTTTTATTTTATATGGTTTACTATTATCTGGTTCACGCGCCGGGTGGACAGCTGCATTGGTAGGAAGCATGATATTCCTATGGCAATGGTTAAAAAGAAAACATACAATCAAAGTCAAACCAACTCTTTTGAAATCAGGTTTTCTGCTTATCATCACCGTTTTTATCATATCAATCTACTTTATAAGAAGAGATTCGGCAGATGGCCGATTGCTAATATGGTATAACACAATAAAGATGATAGAAGATTATCCTCTATTCGGTATTGGGACCGGAGGATGGCAAGCTAATTACATGCTTTACCAAGCTGAATATTTCTTACAAGCTACAAATTCTCCATACACATTATTAGCTGACAACATTTTTTATACATACAACGAATTTTTATATATAACAGCAGAACAGGGAATAGTTGGATTAGTTGTTGTTTCATGGTTGTTTTATGCATTATTTAGTTATAAAGAAAAGAATAATACTGACCATTGTCTGAAATCCGCCTTAACCACTTTCCTAGTCTTCTCTTTTTTTTCTTATCCTGGCCAGGTTTTTCCATTAGAAATATTATTCATCAGCATAATAGGAATGATGAAAAGCAAAACCATAAAAGTGTTTACAATATCTATTTTAGCAAAATACATCGTTAGAAGTATAGCCTCCATCTCTATTATATGTATATCAATCTGGTCCTATCATATTTACCATAAAACTTTTACCACAATTATCAGGATAGTGGATAAAAATAAAATATCCGAAGAAGCCCATTCTCAACTATCCACATTATACCCATTATTTTGTTATAATCCACAGTTAATGTACATCTACTCAAAAAGTAGTTTGGAAGATTATCCTTTAAATACAAAACCACAAATATTACAAACAGCTGCCCGAATTGCTCCTAATAGTGAACTATATATCAAGATGGGAGATTTTTGGAAACAAAAAAGAGATTACGCTCAAGCTGAAGCATGCTATCAAACGGCTGCTGCC
Organism: Bacteroides celer; assembly: GCF_002632415.2. Lineage (NCBI taxonomy): Bacteria > Pseudomonadati > Bacteroidota > Bacteroidia > Bacteroidales > Bacteroidaceae > Bacteroides > Bacteroides celer. The sequence goes on from NZ_CP178209.1 coordinate 5,790,245, forward strand.
ATGATTCCACATCATATCACTCCTTCGTACAAATTATTCCAGCTTTATATAGACAAAGGAAATATAAATGCAGCCATCGACATGGGAAATTATCTTTTAAAACAACCGATAAAGAAAAAAGGAACAAAAGCTTTACGAATGGAAGCTGAAATTTTAGAGTTTCTTCATAAAGAAAAGAATATAAAGAAAACACAATAAGTATCTACCACAGTACAAGTCAGCTATCACACATCTGCCATCTGTAACCCATTAGATTACTGAAGAAAGTCTATAAGCAGACTTTGGCTTCCTTGATAGAGACCGCAATATCTAATATTGGGAACTAAATTTTTTTCCTTGAAATTGTCTTTTTGCACAAATCTTTTCTTTTAATATCCCGCATACATTTTATAGAGTTTATCAAAATAATCTCTTGAAATATTACTATTCTTTCCGGCCATATTTTTGTAGTAATATAACATTCCTTGGTAATAAGCCTTATAGTCAAACAGTCCTTGATTATTAAATGGATAGTTCTGTATCGTTCCATCCCCCTGAATGAATCTATATGACGTACGCATCGGATTAGCTTGGAGGGCTATAAAATATTTACCGAAAATATCATAATAAGAATACTTACTGGATTGATTTTGTTTTCGCGGTTGCTTATTTACCCCAAATGAATAAATCGTTCGTACTGCGCTTTCTCCTTGCATCGCAGCGATCCATTTTGTTCGAGCGATAGCTTCTGTTACAATACTATCAGTTTCCGCGTCCGGACTGTTTGAAATTTCTATATGACTAGTCGTACCATCCTTTTCTATAACAAACGAGCCATTCAGAACCATTTTTTTATCAACTATAACATCACACATAATATTTTTCAAGAAATTACCCTCTTCATTGTATTTTGCCTTTATTTCTGGATTAAAAACGATCATATCCGGATCAGTTGGTTTGCTTCTTGTATTACAAAAAACATCATCACGATACACTATTAATGGCAAAAGCATTCCATCATTATCGGTTTTTATAATAATCTTATCACATATAGTAACATCAATTGGAGTTGTTCTATCAGCAATGGCCGGTTCCCATTTAGGAGATTTTTTTAATAAATCCTCTATCGCACATTTTACAATATCATTCTTACACTGTAATATAGATATATTATTTACCTTTCCTTTTTTAGTTATTGTATACTGAAAAAGTAATGTATCTGAATAACATTTCAGTGTTGATGGTATTTGAATATTGTTGTGTATCCATTGAACAAACTTGTCCCTGCTATTAAAAGGACTCGTAGGAATATTCGATAAACGCGGTGGAATATGCATAGTTACTTGTTGTATTTGTTCCCGTTTATCTTCAGGAATATATTGATGAAAATCAATTAGCATATATTTATATATATCTTTAGGTTGACTTCCATTATATCGACATCGAGGAGCTTTACTTATGACATCCATAATTTCTTTCTCAAAAGCAGGATTTAATGTATTCAGTATGCTTGTTATGAAAACTTTTCCATCCCAAGATGCACTAATACAAACTTGTTCAATGCCAGCTATTCCATATTTGTACGCTTCTTGAGGAAATTGAATATTACTTAAAATCCATGATGGCATCTCGTCAAGAGTCATTAAAGATTCTTTGGTACTTCCTGCATTTATCTGAGCAGAAGTATATACATTAAAAAATACAGCAATGAAAAGGCTAATAATTTTATTCATAATATTGTTCTTTCTATAAGATGTTTTGTTTATTGCACAATGTAAAGATAGTGATAAAATAAAAAAACGTATACATAGAAAAATACACTAACGTGGTAAAATTATACATATTTCATCGACCAAAGCCTTTTTTTCGAAGCTACTTTTTCCTCAAATATTCATAACCGAAGCGACAGTACAGACACTTTCGCTTATCACAGTACTCTTTTTGCAACTGTATCAATGCCTGACTATCCGCCGCACTGACAACCGGAAGCCCGGCATCGCTCCACGAGCGGATAATATGATTACTCTCCGCCTTCAATTCTTCCAGAAAACGTCCGGCACGTTCACACATTCGTTCATCTGCCTTATGCAGACCGTATGTATAAAGAAAAGGAACCACTGTATTAATGATAATCAAATCCTTGGAACGCTCTCCCATCGTCTTCTCCTTTTGTGAAGACGGTCGCCCGAATAAATAATGATTTTCCCAATAGGGAGACGTACGGGCATCCAGTAAGTTTCTCACATCCACCAGAGTTTCCGCTTCCAACAAACGTGAAAACAACTTATCCCCTTTCTGATAGAGATAAGCTAATTGCGCCAAGCGAATATGCGGAAAGTTTTCCGGACGAAGCCGTAGAAAACGCCATAACGTAGCGTCCATCCCCTGCCTGATTTCAAACTTCCGCTGCAAATAACGGAACTCCTTACAAAGACGGAGACTATACTCGTCTTCCTGTTCCTTTTTCAGAAACGTTTCTTCCAACAATCCCGCCAAACCATAGAAAAAAGCCTCTATCTGAAACAAATCATTCCGGTGCTTATCCATCGCACGAAACGGCAACAGTCCCGCCCACGTTTCAAAAGCATCTCCGTTCAAGCCAAAACCGAAATTACGGGCAAGGGTGATAAAGAATGCATCTTCCCAATTACTGTTACAATGTTTGAGACGCTGTGTGATTAATTGCGCTTTCTGCTCCAAACGTTCCGTTTGCAAAGCGGTCAGCCAAGAATGAATGGTAAGTTTGGGAAGAGAGGCAAGGATGGGATGGCAAGCCGGATACTGATCGGCTACACAAAGTTCGTGGTAATGTAATTGCACATTGTCCGGACAGGTAAGTAATAGTTGCGGTATCTGTTCACCGTTGGTACGGGTTATTTCCGTATCTGCTTCACTCACTACATGGAGAATCACAGAGTCGTATGCTTTGTCAGAATGATGTCCGTGGCGAAACCAGTCGGAAGAATGTGTATGTATTTCTATATTCCCTACCCATAAGGCACCATCAATCTTTAGTTTCGCGTTAAAAAAGTCGGGACCGGCGTTGGGATTTTGCAGACCGGAGTCAATCACTTCTACCGGTAAGCCGTTGGTGGTTTGCAGTACTTTCAGGGGAAATAATTTATGCTTCCACACGTAGTGGAGAAGATGTTCCATGTTAACAAGACGTTAATGTGCGCTGCAAATGTAATAAAAATCTTATCTTTGCGACTATTATTTTGAATATAAGTCAGAAAACAATGAAAATAGCACTGATCGGTTACGGAAAGATGGGCAAAGAGATAGAAAAGGTTGCCCGTAGTCGCGGACATGAAATCGTCTGCATCATTGACATCAATAATCAGGATGACTTCGAATCGGAAGCATTCAAATCGGCCGATGTGGCCATTGAGTTTACCAATCCGATGGTAGCTTACAGCAATTATATGAAAGCATTCAAAGCCGATGTGAAACTGGTATCGGGCAGTACCGGATGGATGGCCGAGCATGGCGAAGAAATCAAAAAGCTCTGCACTGAAGGAGGCAAAACACTGTTCTGGTCGTCCAACTTCAGTCTGGGAGTCAGCATTTTCTCTGCTGTCAACAAGTATCTGGCTAAAATCATGAATCAGTTCCCTGCTTATGATGTCACCATGAGCGAGACACATCATATCCACAAACTGGATGCTCCCAGCGGAACAGCCATTACATTGGCGGAAGGTATTCTGGAAAAGCTGGACCGTAAGGACAAATGGGTGAAAGGCACTTTCCTTGCACCGGACGGAACCATTAGCGGAACCAACGATTGCGCCCCTAATGAACTTCCTATCGCCTCTATCCGCGAAGGAGAAGTGTTCGGCCTTCATACCATTCGCTATGAATCTGATGTAGACAGCATAACTATCACGCATGATGCCAAAAGTCGTGGTGGATTTGTATTGGGAGCCGTACTGGCAGCCGAATATACTGCCACACACGAAGGTTTTTTGGGCATGAGTGATTTATTCCCATTCTTGAACGACTAAGATTTCAGAAGCTAGTTCTAAACAAATATAACATTATGAGACAAGCCACACGCGCACAATGGATCAAATGTGCCATTGCTATTCTACTTTACCTCGTCTTCCTCCTCTGGGTACGGAGTTGGTGGGGATTGATTGTTGTTCCTTTCATTTTCGATATTTATATCACAAAGAAAATACCTTGGTCTTTTTGGAAGAAGTCGAAGAATCCGGCTGTCCGCAGTGTGATGAGTTGGGTGGATGCCATCGTATTTGCGTTGGTTGCCGTCTACTTCGTCAATATCTACATCTTCCAGAATTACCAGATTCCTTCCTCTTCGCTGGAAAAATCATTGCTGGTAGGCGATTTCCTGTATGTAAGCAAGATGAGCTACGGTCCCCGCGTACCGAACACTCCCCTTTCTATGCCGTTGGCACAACATACGCTGCCTGTATTCAATACTAAATCGTATATTGAGTGGCCACAATGGAAATACAAACGGGTACCGGGCTTCGGCAAAGTGAAGCTGAATGACATTGTGGTTTTCAACTTCCCGGCAGGAGATACGGTGGCAGTGAACTACCAACAGACAACGGACTTCTATACGCTGGCTTATGGTGAAGGACAACGCATCTACTCCAAACAGATTGAAATGGATAGCCTGACACGTTCACAGCAACGTGCAATCTATGACCTCTACTATGACGCCGGACGTAAACAGATTCTAAACAATCCGCGTACTTACGGTGAAGTACTGTGGCGTCCGGTAGACCGTCGCGAGAATTATGTGAAACGTTGTGTCGGCTTGCCCGGTGATACATTGCAAATTGTAGACGGACAGGTGATGATTGACGGTAAGGCGATTGAGAACCCCGAAAACCTGCAATTCAACTACTTCGTACAGACTACCGGCCCGTACATTCCGGAAGATATGCTCCGCGAATTAGGCATCAGCAAGGATGACACCATGCTGATAGAAGACTCTGGCTGGGAAGGCGGATTATTGGATATGGGACTGGACAACCGGAATGCGCAAGGCAAACTGAATCCGGTATATCATCTTCCATTGACTAAAAAGATGTATGACACTCTCCTTGGCAATAAAAAGCTAATCAGCAAAATAGTAATGGAACCGGAAGAATACGCCGGACAGATGTATCCGCTGAACCTTTATACCAAATGGAACCGCAACAATTACGGTCCGATCTGGATTCCTGCCAAAGGAGCTACCATTACCCTCACAGAAGACAACCTGCCTATCTATGAGCGTTGCATCGTAGCCTACGAAGGCAACAAGCTGGAAGTGAAACCGGACGGTATCTACATCAACGGTGAAAAGACCAATGAATATACCTTCAAAATGGATTATTACTGGATGATGGGTGACAACCGTCACAACTCTGCCGACTCCCGTTATTGGGGTTTTGTACCCGAAGATCACGTAGTGGGCAAGCCGATTGTCGTATGGCTGTCGCTTGACAAAGACCGTGGATGGTTTGACGGTAAGATTCGCTGGAACCGCCTCTTCAAGTGGGTAGACTGATAAGTGTACGGATAGAATAGAGTGATAAGGTGATAAATATTGATGAACATTCGTAAATTCAAATGGATACTAGCATTTGCCGGAGCAGTAGTCGTAGTGCTTCTGCTCCGGGGATTTGCTTTTACGTCCTGCCTTATCCCTTCCACCGGTATGGAAAACTCCATTTTCCAGGGTGAACGTATCTTAGTGAACAAATGGAGTTACGGATTGCGAGTTCCTTTCATGTCGCTCTTTTCTTATCATCGTTGGTGCGAAAGTCCTGTACGGCAACAAGATATTGTAGTGTTCAATAATCCGGCTGGAATCCGGGAACCTATCATCGACCGCCGGGAAATCTATATCAGCCGTTGCCTCGGAGTTCCGGGAGATACATTATTGGTCGATTCTCTTTTCTCCGTTATTTCTCCAGAGGCACAATTCAATCCGGATAAGAAAAGGCTTTATTCGTACCCCGCGTCAAAAGAAAATCTGATTACCTCACTCATGCATACTCTTTCCATCACCAACGACGGATTGATGGGAAGTAATGACAGTACTCATGTGCGTAGTTTCAGCCGTTACGAATATTATTTGTTGGAACAGGCAATGAATGGGAAAGAGAGTTTTGTCCAACCTTTGTCAAACAGGGAAGATGCCGAACCGAATCCGCTGATTGTTCCCGGAAAAGGGAAATTTATCCGGGTCTATCCCTGGAACATAACCTTACTGCGGAATACCCTCGTGATGCACGAAGGCAAACAGGCAGAAATAAAGAACGACACTCTCTACGTAGACGGCAAACCTACACAACACTGTTATTTCACTAAAGATTACTATTGGATGGGGTCTAACAATACCGTCAACTTTTCCGACTCACGGCTCTTCGGGTTTGTCCCGCAAGACCATATCATCGGGAAAGCCTCCATCATTTGTTTCTCCAAAGAAAAAGAGACAGGCTTGTTTGACGGATACCGATGGAACCGTTTCTTCAGAACGGTGAAATAATCTTCCGGAACATAAAAGAAATAACTCCTTAATAATATCCTTAATTAATATCCTTATTATAGAGCCCCCTAAACGTATTAAAATGAAAGAAATGAAAATAGCTTATTTATCTTCAGCTTATCTCGCTCCCGTCGAATATTACACCAAACTTCTGGCTTATGACAAAGTGTTTGTAGAACAACACGACCATTATATCAAACAAACCTATCGTAACCGGTGCACCATTGCCGGCCCGTCCGGCGAATTAGCCCTTTCTATCCCAACCGTAAAACCCGACACATTGAAGTGTCCGATGAAGGATATCCGCATTTCCGACCACGGCAACTGGAGACATCTGCACTGGAACGCCATCGAATCAGCCTACAACAGTACTCCTTTCTTTGAATATTACAAGGACGACTTCCGTCCCTTCTACGAAAAGAAATACGAGTTTTTAATCGATTTCAACGAAGAACTATGCCGGATGGTCTGTGAATTGATAGATATTCACCCCACTATGGAGCGTACTAGCGAATATAAGATGGAGTTTGCTCCCGGAGAATTCGATTTTCGGGAAGTTATTCATCCCAAAAAAGATTTCCGAGAAGTGGATACAGAGTTTATTCCGCAACCTTACTATCAGGTTTTCGAGCCCAAACTGGGTTTTCTACCTAATTTGAGTATCATAGACTTGTTGTTCAATATGGGACCGGAAAGTCTGTTGACATTAGGTAAACGATAACCTCACTTTTCTATTAGAATGTAAAAAGACTATATAGCATCGCGCTCCAAAAGACGGAGAAAGATATTTACCGCTTCAATCTATCATTATCTATACATCAACTTTCTGATACAAGGAATGTATATGTTCTACGGAAATAGGTACATGCATTAAATGTCAAATTCTCTACAACTAACACGGCTCTTTCATTTAAAAGAAAGAGCCGTGAAGTTTACAGCAATAAGCTTAAGACAGAACCTTCTAAAGCCTACTTGTAACTATAAGATTCATTTTGAAGGTTCACCGGTTTCACCTTTAGCTGAATGACTATAAATCAAAACCTTATGGTGAAAGAGGATGCAAAATACAGAAAGAGCCATCCTTCACCTCCTTCACAAAGATAAAAAGCCGAAGGATAAATGACAAGATAGCACTGTAGAGATGCTTACATCATATAGATTAATGGGTGTATACATCCAATTTGTTGGGTATATAGATCCAATGTATTGGCCATATAGATCTAACGCGTTGGATATATAGATCCTGCGTCTTGGGTATATATATCCAACAACTCAAGTATTAATAACCTAGATACAAAGTATTAATAGCCTATGACTCAAGTATTAATACTTAAAACAACACGATATACAAATGGGTGGAAGTCTTATCAAAAGAAACCCTACAAGATTAAAACATAAAGCTAAATCCTTTATCGTGAAAGTCTTTATATTTTTGAATCTCCAGAGACAGTGATTTTTTCAATTGCACTGCCATGAAATCCAAAAAAGGCTGGCTGGTTTCATCATCTTGTGCTTGTTGTAAAGAAAGGATATAATCTGCCCTATCCTCCTTAAAAATCTTAACGGGAAAAAGATGATAGCAGAATTGAATGTAGTTCATCAATAAACGAGCTGCTCTCCCGTTGCCATCCACCCAAGGATGAATAGTCACTAAATTGAGGTGAGCATTAAAACTTAGTTCGTATTGTTCACGAAATGTTTCCACACTCTTTTGCCGCTCCTGCAGCAGGAAGCAAAGCTCCTCTACTTTAGCAGATACTTTTTGATAACCCATATAAGAACGCCCACCTACACCAGCCGTAACACCACACAAACGAAACTCTCCTCTGGAAGAATCGAAAGAGCCGCCTATTGTATTATGTATCCCCCCTGTTGTCCGCATCAAAGTAGCATTTAACTTCTGCAAGAAAGCAGGAATTATTGCAGTATTACATTGCGCTTCCTCTTTGGCAAACTCGTATGCTTTCTTCAGGTCCTCATTCATCAGATGATATACCAACGGCTTTCCTTTAGCTGTTACACCTTCATCAAAAAGAAGCTGTGCATCCATTTCGGTTAGTGTAGAACCTTCAATGGCTGTAGAATGGGTAATAAGAGAATAGAGGTAGTACTTCTCATAGTTCACCGACTGACTGATACCGAGTTGCTGAAACTCCATATACAGTTCCTCTATTTCCTGCCAAATACCCTTTTCCATCATAGGTTACCTTGATTGTTATTTTTCCCAAAATTACTTATGATACAACACTTTACCAAGCGAAACGACTATTTTCTTACTATTTTTTGCAAACACAGAGAAAATGTAGGTAATAAAAAAACACTAAGTCGATTTGTTACAACCACTTAGCATTTTGCGAATACCCAAACTTGCCGCCATCTCCTTAAAAGAATCTCTAACCAAGCATCAACCTATTTCAATTCAAACAGCACACCTTTCACATCTCTGGATGCATTACCGATGATTGCCTCAAACTCGTACACCATTGAGCAAGATTAATAAAGCTATTTCGCAATTAGTTTCAAACCTTGAAACAAAGTGTTTCAAGCCTTGAAACAATTCTTGAAACTAATCGCTACTGGTGAAGAGATGGTGAAGTTGTTGCCCTTCACCCGTAAACTCCTTATTCATCGAGGAAACAGAGAAAAGATGAAAGGGGAGTTGAAAAGGTGGGAAATAGATATCCAGTGGGAAAAATTATTCGATTCTGTAATGATTCAGTACTATACCCCAATAAGCTATATGATAATCAGCATTAAATAAATGTGGCATATATGCCACATTTATTTAATTATATATATCTTTGCAATGCATTAAAAATTAATTTATTAAAAGATGGGGGGCAACATCTATAAATTCTGCAAAAATACAAATGAATAGTTATGACATTAAGAGCATTAAAGATCTACGTGAATACATGAATCAAAGTGAAGAGTATCCTACAGATATTCAAGACATTATTCAAAAATACAAATGGGTAGATTTTAATGGATACAACAAACATCCTGAATATATCTGTACAGATGGAGATTATTTGTTAATAAGAAGTGAAAAAGGTGTAGAAATATGCAGTCTTCTTGAGAACGATCTCATAGAAAAAATCCTTGAAGAAATCATGCAGAGCACTGATATTAGGAATTCTGATTGTGAGTTACGGATATTTGATCAATTAAGAAGATTACAACTCCATAGTAACCGTAGACGATTGGGAGAACGAATTGAAAAACTTCGTACAATGAAAGGTTTGAAACAGAATGAATTAGCTGAAGCATCCGGGATTGATCGTACCAATGTTGCTAAAATAGAGAATGGACGTTATAATGCAAGTTTCGACATTTTATCTAAAATAGCTAAAGCATTGGGGTGTGAAATAGATTTAGTTACCGAAGAAGAATGTGATATTTTGGAGAACATTAGACAACAGAAAGTTGCTAAAGCTGCATTTACATATTATGATGCAGAAAATCAGAATGTCAAAGTATTTGGTGATTGGGCAGTGAATGAGTGTGGTGATATTATCAACTATAAGATGTATTATCCACTTTACAACTATACGCTTACTCCATACGGATATGATGAAGAACAAAGTTTATCCTATTGGTATAATCATATTAGCGAAAAATATGATTATGATATAGAACATTTTACCAAAGCATTTCGGTATGCAATGACGGTTATAAAGGAAAATGCAGAAAAAGGAATTTATATAACTAACTTAAAAAAATTTATTGCTAACAATAAAGATCGTGACGATATGGTAGGCGATTTATGTAGTGATTTGATGAGAGATAAAGAATTCAAGAGTTTGCATACAGAGGATGAACAACAAGAGTTTATCATGATCGTTGGAAATATCCATGAACACATACAAGATGCTATCATACAATTATTTAAAGAATATTCTGGAGAAGAAGTAGTATTTGAGGAAGAGGAAGAAGAGGAGGAAGAATGGATATAATCGCTTCAAATCAGGTAAGCACCCGATACGGAACATGCAAATCGTCCACAGTTTGTGGACAAATTCGATTTTATCCTTTTCTCATCGAACTTAAAGCTACTTTTTCCTATATGGGAAGATAATACAAATTAAGGATGAATGGTAGTAAGTTCTATCCTGACTATAAACAAAGAAGGCGGCTCCTGTACCCGGAACCGCCTTCATCTCCTAAAAAAAGATCTCTAACCAAACATCTACCTATTTCAACTCAAACGGTACAGTACCTTTAATATCCCTGGATGAACTACCGATCATTGCCTCAAACTTGCCCGGTTCGGCCACCCATTCGTGTTTGGCATCATCGAAGAAGCTCAATGCTTTCTTATCAATCGTCAGCGTTACCGTTTTCTCTTCTCCCGGAGCCAGTTTCACTTTTTGGAAACCTTTCAACTCTTTTACCGGACGAGGGAGAGAGGATTTCTTATCACTGATATAAAGCTGAACAACCTCCTGACCTTCACGAGTGCCTGTATTCTTCACATTGACTGTGAAAGAAATGGTATCATCTGCTGTCATTGTTTTCTTGTCAGCCGAGGGTTTTCCATAGGCGAAAGTAGTGTAGCTCAATCCGTGTCCAAACGGGAACAACGGTTTGATTTTCTCTTTATCCGCCCAGCGATAACCTACGAAAATATCTTCCCGATAGATTTCATTAATGGTGTCCCCTCTATGTTTAGACTGTGCCAGTTCTTCTTTATTACCCGGATATTCGCCCAGTTTATGAGCACCTACATCTTCCAGTTTTGCGGGGAAAGTGAAAGGAAGTTTTCCTGAAGGATTAGCGTCTCCCACCAATACGGAAGCAAGAGCTGTTCCGGCTTCCGAACCTAGAAACCAACCCTGAACAATAGCAGGCACTTCATTCACCCAAGGCATAGCCACTGCATTGCCGGAGATATTGACAACAATCAGGTTTTTATTCACCTTTGCCAGTTCGCTTATCACTCTATCCTGCGCGTAAGGCAAACCTAAAGAAGCACGGTCCGAATCTTCACAATCCTGATGATTGCTCTTGTTCAAGCCACCGAAGAAGATAACATAGTCGGCATCTTTAGCCACTTGCAAAGCCTCTGCGAGCAGTTCATCTTCCGAACGGTTGTCCTTCAAATCCTGACCGGTTTTCACACCGTTATACTCTCCTGTCGGATCGCCTACATACCCACGGGCATATACCACTTCCGCTTTTGAGCCCACACGGCTTTTCAGTCCATCCAACGGAGAAATCTCATATTTCACTTTCAAAGAAGAACTACCACCGCCCACAGTCATCATCTTTATCGCATTTTCACCGATCACTGCGATTTTCTTCGTTTTATTCAAATCGATAGGCAATACGTTACCGTTGTTCTGCAACAATACAATACCTTCTTCTCCAATCTGACGTCCGGCTTGTCCGTGCTCGGGAGAACCTAAAGAGCCGAACGGTTTGTGCGGATCCATTGAAGTACGGAATATCAGACGAAGGACATTGCTAACCTTTTCGTCCAGTTCCTTTGTTCCTACTTTACCCTCTTTTATCAGTTTCAGGTAAGGGAAAGCAAGGTAATAATTATCATACGCATTTCTCGTTCCGGCAGACAGTCCGTTCGTCCAGGAACCAAATTCCAAGTCCATACCATTGTGAATAGCCTGTTCGGTGTTGTGCACACCTCCCCAGTCGGACACTACAACGCCATCAAAACCCCATTCATCACGAAGAATATCTTTAAGCAGACGTTTGTTGTGACAAGCGTGCTGTCCCTGATAAAGATTATAAGAGCCCATAATCGACCATGTTCCACCTTCCTGAACAGCCGCTTTAAAAGCAGGCAGGTATATTTCATAAAGAGCACGATCACTCAATTGCACATTAGTGGTATGACGGTTGAACTCCTGATTGTTCAATGCATAATGCTTCACACAGGCAGCTACCCCGTTCTCTTGTACACCTTTGATGTAAGGAACCACCATAGTGGCGGATAGATACGGGTCTTCTCCCATATACTCGAAGTTACGTCCGTTCAAGGGAGTACGGTAGATATTCACACCGGGACCCAACAAGATGTCTTTCTTGCGATAACGCGCCTCTTCACCGATACTTTTCCCATAAAGATGCGACATTTCGGGATTCCATGTAGCAGCAAGACACGTCAGTGCCGGATAGGCAATACAAGAGTCGTTTGTCCATCCCGCCTGATCCCATTCATCCCACAACACTTCCGGACGGATACCGTGAGGACCGTCGGTAGCCCATACTTCGGGGATTCCGAGGCGGGGAACGCCTGCCGAACTAAATTTAGACTGTGCATGAATCATCTTCACCTTTTCTTCAAGGGTCATCCGGTTCAATGTATCTTTCACTCGCTCTTCAATAGGCTTACCGGTATCCAGATACACGGGCTTCTGCGCAAAGGCAGGCAACGCAGTCATCACAGACAAGCCAAGTAACATTGTTTTGAGTTTCATGTTTATTGATGATATAAGAAATGAATTAATACTTTATTTATATAGACTCCCAAACAGGGGATATTTCCTAGTTGCGGACGGGTTTATTAATGTTTTTTACATTATTCCGACCAAAGATGAATCCTGAAAGGGTACAATTCATCATACCCTTTCAGGATAGGTTCAATAAAAATCCGGCATCAATCTTCAGATCAATTTATTTTCTCAACCTTCAGATCAGCATTTGCATTACCATTCGTTACATCAATGGTAAATCGATAGACAGCTCCTTCTTCAAATGCTTTATTATCCTGCATTTCCAAATTTCCAGAATCTGCAAGTTTAAGCTGTTCCACTAAAATAGAGTTTGCATAATTGCCGAATTCTCCTCCCCAATCATTTTGATGGAAGAACTTAAAACTAATCACTTCCGGGTCACCACTAGTCTTCAACGTTTCCCCAGCTTTCAAGGTTAGCTGATACTTTTTAGGAGCAACTTGCGCCAGACAGAGCGCTTTACCTGGCTCCCAACCTACTTCGGAAGACGCAACAGAAGGCTTACCGATTCCTTTCCCGATAGCCCAGATTGCACCCGTTCCGTCATCTTGCAATTTGGCCGGTTTACCATCTTTCAAAGCCATTACAGAAAAATACTTCAAAACAGCATTAGCTGTCACCCGATAATCTCCGTTAATCGGCAGGAACTTCAATGCACCATCACTTTGTTTCTCAAAGAAATCAGGATCGATCCACCATTCATTCAAATTATCAATGCCCGTGACAGTTATCATTTGTCCTTGTGTAAACACCTGTTCCGACTTATATATATCAGTATCTGTCACCTCCATCTTATCATTACCAAAGAAAATATCCGATGCAGGTAAATCTACCTTCCCTACTTTCTCCACTGTCAACACAGCCTTGGTATTGCCTTTCGTCACATCAACTGTAAACCTGTAAATACCTCCTCTTTCGAACTTCTGACCTTCTTCCAGTCCCAAGTTTCCGTCCGATGAGATTTTAACCAATTCACTCGTTGTAGAAATAGCATCACCCTTAAACTCGCCGTTGTCCCATTTATTGATATGGAAGAACTTAAAGTTAATATCATCCACTTTCATGGTAACGCCAGCTATAAATGTCAGTTGATACTTCTTCGCAGTAAGCTGTGGCATACACAGACCGTTTTCCGGAGTCCACCCTACTTCAGAAAGTGCCACCGACGGTTTACCGATTCCTGTTCCAATAGCCCAAATAGCACCTGTTCCATCATCCTGCAACTTGGCAGCCTCACCATTCTTCAAAGCAATGACAGAGAAATACTTCATTTTACCATTGGCTGTTATTTGGTAACTTCCGTCAATCGGCAGGAATTTCAATGTTCCATCTTCCTGCTTTTCAAAATAATCCTGGTCTATCCACCAATTATCATAATCAGGCACCCCTTCAAACGCTAGAATGTCATTCTTCTTCAAAGTCAACTTGATTGCATAGATATCATTCTCTACCAATTCCATATCTTCACCGTTCACCTTTAACTTGGCAAATGGTTCTGCCTCGTAAGTCAACGTATTAAACTTGATAGCATAATTTCCCGGTTCCGTATTAGAAAATGAGATAGCATTAGTAGAACCGGCTTCAATCGTTCCATTCTCCCAGCCGAAGGTCAGTTCGTTCCCATTCTCTCCCACTTTCGGAGTCTTGATATACGCTTTCATCTTTTGCGAGAAGTCTCCTGTCACACTATACTTGTACATGGATTGACGTTCCATCCGGTACTCTTTTCCTTCCTCATCCACTAATGTCAGATAGGGGAAGTCCGGTCGTGCCAGAGCGAGTTCTTTCGTCATTTCTGTGGTAGTAAAATGAATGTTCTGAAGAATATATTTCAAAGTTGCCTTTCCATTAGGAATATTAGCATAATAAGGAACAAAGATTTTACCAGTATAGTCATTTCCGCTTGTCTTTGTACGGATGACCGTTTCAGACACTTGTTCTTCTCCATAAAAAAGCTGTGCTTTCAACGTAGAAAGAGGCACATCCACATCCGAGGCTTTAATCGTAAACGGAAGACTGTCACCAAAAAGAGCATCTGCATTCTCTGCTTTGATTTCCATACTCGGATTACCGGGCAAGAATTCGTCATCATTACAGGAATTCATGGATAACATTCCTGCCAAAGCCAATATAATATAACTGTTTTTTTTCATTGTCTTGATCGTTTTAAAGTTCTTATTCCGACTTTGCCCAACGATAGGAAGTCACAGATTTGCCCGGAACATCATAAGCAAAATGACGCTTACCATCACTTAAGGTTATCTTTTTAGTCTTTTCATTATTATTCATCAGTACAAAAGCGTATGTTCCATCCGGATTCTCGAAAGCAGAATACATGATATTGCTATCAGCATAGCCGGATGCACCGATACGTACCGCTCCCGGTTTCACCACACTTGAGAGATGGGCGATGATATAATAATGTGAGTTGCGGATAATTGTCTTATAGTCGCTATTACTGATATCCACCGCTCCGTAGCAAGTCTGGCAACCGCCTTCACGGTTAGGAGCACGGTCATTATCAAGCATCAGGTTCCACACTATAACTCCCCTACACCAGTTGTTGATCGTACCCAATGCTACTTCTTTCATATCTTCCAGCAATCGTTTCGACAAATCACGTCCGCTATTCCATGTTCCGATAGAAGTCTCCGTGAAAAGAAGTTCCTTTTCAGGATAGGCTTTATGTATATTTAAAAGCTCTTCGCGATTCCCGCCATAGTTGTGATAAGCAGCTCCGGCCAGGTATTGGGAAGCAGCTGCGTCCTCATACATCTTACCGGGGTAGTTCTTTTCTGTTGCAATATCACTATAATCATAGTTATGATCGTATGCATAAATTTTCGTAGCCAGTCCGGCTGCCTTGAATTTAGGTCCGAGTGCTGTTTTCACAAAGTCCCTCTGTTCTTCCCAACTCATATAAAGTGAAGCGGAATTACCACGGTTCAACGGTTCGTTCTGGGGAGTTACAGCATAAATATCAATGCCTTCGGCGTTGAATGCTTGTACCCATTTCACAAAATAAGTGGCATAGTCCTGATAATAGGCTGGATTCAGTTGACCGTTTGTCCATGAATCCAGCGGAGTAAGATCTGTGAGACTCTTTACTTTCATCCATTTTGGACAAGTCCAAGGGGCGGCAATGACTTTAATAGAAGGATTGATGCTCAAAATCTCTTTCAGAATCGGAAGGATATAGTCTTTCTCTTCACTTTGCAAAGCAAAATGTTCAATACCTTTCGTATCACAGCAGGTATATTCGCTCAATGAAAAGTCGGAGCAGCCGATAGAGATACGGATATAGCTAAATCCGAAGCCTTTGTCGTCAGAGAATGTTTCCGTAAGGAAGGCGTGACGATCTTCCGGTTTCATTTGCAGAAGATTAAAACAAGTGGCGCCTGTGATAGCAGCTCCGAAGCCGTCCATTGTCTGATATTGTTCAGTTGGGTTCAATGTGATTGAAGTAGGTGCCAAATTATCTTTCGAGCTGAAATTAACGGCATCACGGGTCAAATCGCGAGTCAGGCTGCTAGTGGTCGCATAAATAGTCACATCTCCGGTCGGAACAGGTGTAACCGGTTTCTCCGCATCGTCACTGTTGCTGCATGCAGCTAATATGGTGAAGCATCCTAAAAAGGTCAATGCTATATTTCTCATGTCTATCATAATCTTAAGTTTTCTATGTTTTTAGTTGAATTAATAACCCGGATTCTGGTGAATCTTATCATTCGCGTCGATTACCGACTGCGGAATTGGCAAACGATAAGAGTTCTTATCAAAAGTGTAAATCTGCGCTTTGCGTCCTGAATCCTTAGCATACACTGCATTCATCACCTCTTCTACCTTGTCCAGACGGACCAGATCAAACCATCGTTGTCCCTCAAAAGCCAGTTCTAACCGACGTTCTTTAAGCAAAGCATTCAGCAGGACGTTTTTGTTTGAACGGACAGAGGTGGGAAGTGCTCCCAATTTGGCACGATCGCGCACTTCATCTATTATATCGGCGGCTCCTTCCAAATCCGGCGTATCCTGCATAATCAGCGCTTCTGCTTTCAGCAACAGGACATCGGCATAACGGTACTTGATGATACTGCTGTTGGCAGAGCGGCATTTATACATGAACGGATAATTATCAGACGGATAATAGTTGCTCCAATTACAATCGTAATAGACTATTGATTCTTTGAAACGGACTTCATCCCCTTCCTGTTTGAAAGCACTAATCAGGTCACGTGACGGAGTCACCCATTTCGCCCACGTGAAATTGTTATTCCAGTTCACGAGATCACGCCCGAACATCCATGTACACCAGTTACCTGCTCCGGATGTAAATTGTGCTTCAAGAATCGATTCTTTTGTATTACGCATCTTTGCATCTGTTCCCGCAGCATTCATTCCAAACAAATCACTGAAATCATCTACCAGATCAAAACCGTCTGCTTTCACCTCATCACAATATTGGATAACTTTCGTATAATCACGCAAAGGTTTCTCGGCATATATTTTAGCCAATAAGGTACGAGCTACAGATTTAGAAAACAACGTCTTATTCCCCGGCGTATTGTCCGGAGCATACAATACTGCATCCAACAAATCCTTTTCAATCTGCTGATAAGCTTCAAGTTCCGTATTTTGTTTGGGGAAATATTGTGGATATACCTCATCAATGTTTTCAGAAGTAATATCATCAGCCACCGTTGTAATCACAGGGAAATCACCCCACAGACGTACCATGTCGAACATTACCATGGCACGGAATATCTTCGCTTCTGCTTTGTATTGCGCCCGTTCGGCAGTAGTCAACGAATTATCTGTCACCAGGTCAATGTTACAAATGAGTTTATTGGCACGGGCCACATCCTCCAAATAACGGTTCCAGTCACGTTCCAACACAGAATTGGAACCTTCAATAGAGTTATTCTCAAACGGAACAACTTCCGCTCCGGTAGTACCGGCATAAGCATTATCCGAATGGGAGTCTGAAATCAAAAGTAAATCCACATACCAATGTTCCTGACGGTCACGCATTTGATTATAAAGTGTTGTCAGATGACTTTCAACTGCAGCTTTATCCTTGAATACGATTTTTGTACCATCACTTGTCACTCCCTCCGTCACATCCGAATAGGTGTCTAATGGCTCATAATTCAGCGAGCAGGAAGAAAGTCCCAATAGCAAGCCGGAGGTTAATCCGTAAAATATAGTTCTTAGTTTCATAATCTTTCCTTTCATTAGAATTCAACATTAATACCAAACACGTATGATCTGCAATGCGGGTAAGTACCCCAATCGATACCTTGTACCGTACCGCTGTTACCCCATTGGTTTACTTCCGGGTCCATTCCCGAATAGCTGGTCCATGTCAGCAGGTTAGTAGCCGTGAAGTAAGGCTGCAAACGGGTAATTCCCCATTTCTTCAATAGTTTACCTTTAACGTTGTAGGACAAGGAAACATCCTTCAATCTTAGATAACTGCCATCTTCTACAAAATAGGTAGAATTGAGTAATTTGAAATTAGCCTTAGGCACGTCTGTTATCTGTCCGGGTATTTTCCAACGATTCAATACACGGGCCGACTGATTCTTACCATCATACATACCTTCCGTTTCAATACGTGAAGCATTATAAATATCGTTTCCATAAGAACCTTGGATAAAGATACTCAAGTTAAAGCCTTTCCATGAAAAGGTATTAGTCATACCATAGGTGAAATCCGGATTCGGATCACCGATATAGGTACGGTCGGAAGATGATATTTTACCGTCATTGTTCAAATCACGATACATCAATTCACCGGTTTCAGGATCTACCCCATCACTTATATAACCGTAGAAACCTCCCAAAGCACGGCCCGGCTCATTACGTACCACATAGTCATTCACCACATCCGCAGTTTTAGCATCGTAATAAACTTTCTGTAATTCCAGTTTTGTCAATTTATTCCGGTTAAAAGAGATATTGAAGTCTGTATCCCATGTAAATGCTCCTCCACGAAGATTTTTCGAACTAATAGAAAGCTCAAAACCCTTATTTACCATTTCACCCTCGTTACGGGCAATAGACGTAGCGGCTGCGGCACCGGCAGGTAATGATACATTCATCAACATGTTTTTGGTCTTCTTATAATAATAGTCGGCATTAAACGTCAACCGTCCATTCAATATGGTCAGATCCAGACCTATATTGGTCTGTGTCGTGGTTTCCCATGTTAAATCAGATGTACGCAAGTTGGCCTGGCTAATGGTAGGAACAGCATTTGCATAATCAGTAGAATCACCTTCGCCGCCTTTCTTAAACCATTCGATACGACCGATATTGTAACGCTGCAAATATGCATAGTCACCAATACCCGACTGGTTACCGGTTTGTCCCCAGCCACCGCGCAATTTTAAATCGTCAATCCATGTCAGGTTCTCCATGAACTTTTCCGAAGAAATACGCCAGGCTGCAGAGAATGAAGGAAATACGCCCCAACGATGATCGGGATGCAATTTAGAAGAACCATCGGCACGAAGATTAGCCGTTACCAGGTATTTACTGTCGAAGTTATAAGCTACACGTCCGAAGAATGACATAATTCCCCATTGAGATGCACCTGTACCTGTATTATCCCAAGATATTTTATTGGCAGCATTCAATGTTTGAATCTGATCGCTACGATAGTGTGAACCGTTGATCCAGCTATTTGAATAGTCTGAATCCGTCCATGACGAACCGGCCATTACTTCCAAGCCATGTTTCTTGAAGTTTTTATTATAAGTCAATACATTATCAAATGTCAGCACTGTGTTCATATTCCGATTGTCCGAAGCCTCACCATACTGATTGCGGCCCCAAGCAGTAGAAATCGGATCAAGAAAAGTGGTATTAACGGCGTTGCGACGGTCAAGAGTAAGAGTAGACTTAAACTTCAGTTCCGGAAATGGAGTCAGCAATATATTACCCGATGCCAACAAGCGGTTTTCTTTGTCTTTGTTATTTTTCGCGCGGGCCATATTTTCTAATGGATTTGTGATATTACCCACTCCATAGAAGTTATTGTAATACTGATTAGGGTTCAAAGCATCCCACACCGGCGCATAAGTCGGTGTATTGATAACAGCCAGAATAACACCACCCCGATTCGA
Source organism: Bacteroides celer (assembly GCF_002632415.2). Lineage (NCBI taxonomy): Bacteria > Pseudomonadati > Bacteroidota > Bacteroidia > Bacteroidales > Bacteroidaceae > Bacteroides > Bacteroides celer. The sequence goes on from NZ_CP178209.1 coordinate 5,810,335, forward strand.
GCCTGTTCCCATTGCTCCGCCTCCATTGCTTGTATAATCTGAATAAGAGATATTAGCACTTACTGTCAGCCATTTACGAACCTGATTTTCCAGATTTACCCGGAAATTGTAACGCTTGTAATAAGAGATGTCCAACACTCCCTGTTCTTTGAGATAACCCGCAGAAAGGTAATATTTCATTTTCTCATTACCATTGGATACAGCTACCTGATAATTTTGAGTCTTTCCGGTCGTATACGTTTCATCAAACCAGTCGGTGCGATCGGGTAATCCGTCCGGCAAAGACACTAGTCCGATTTCATCCTGCAATTCTTTATATTGTGCTGCATTCAGGGATTCTACTTTATCGGCTACTTTGTTCAGACCGAACTGGGCTGTCAAAGAAACTTTGGCATTACCGGCTGCACCGGCCTTCGTAGTAATTAGAATGACTCCGTTAGCAGCACGCGAACCGTAGATAGATGCCGATGAAGCATCTTTCAATATCTGCATACTCTCAATATCATTCGGAGAAAGGAACTTGATATTGTCTACGGGCACTCCATCTACTACATACAGCGGATCATTACTACCATTCATTGAAGTAGTACCACGAACACGGATAGACATTTCACCGCCCGGCGTACCGTTAGGCTGAATCACCGAGACACCGGCTGCCTTACCTTGAATGGCCTGTCCTGCCGAAACGATAGGCCGCATATCCAAATCCTTGGTAGATACGGAAGAGATAGCGGTAGTCACATCTTTCCGTTTCACCGAACCATAACCGATGACCACCACTTCATCAAGCACTTCATTATCTTCCTGAAGTGTGATCTTCATCTGTTGGGCTGCCTTTACCTCCTGCGACTTATAACCCACATAAGAGAATATCAAAATGGCGTTTTGCTTAACGTTTAATGTGAAGTTGCCATCTAAATCGGTTATTGCTCCGTTAGACGTACCTTTCTCTTGTACACTAACACCGATTAGCGGTTCTTTTTGAGCATCCAGGACCTGACCGGATGCAGTAATTTGCTGTGCGGATGCACTCAAAGATAAAAACATTGCCAAGATAGCAAAGAAAATCTTGCGACTCCCCGAAAGGATTTTTCGCCTGTTTTTTTTCATGCGTACTAAGTTTTAAAGTTAATAATAAGACGCTCGTCAGCAATGGGCTACTCTCATTACTTTCGAAGCACAGGTCAAAAGTATAAAGAAATTAAAGTGAGCTAACAAGGAGGGGGCAATAAGTGGATCATACAAAACGATAATCCACTTATTTTCACCCATTTACATTCAAAACGTATACCTAAAAAAGTGGTTGATTTACAGTCCGAATTAGCGAATTTTTCGCACTAAATCGTCAAAATCCTCTCTCGATCCACGGGCTTTATTCCTTACTTTCGCCCGATAATTATAAATTGTATTCACCGAATAACGAAGAAACTCCGCAATTTGTGAACTGTCTTCAATACCCAGACGTATCAAAGCAAAGATGCGCAGTTCAGTATTCAATAACTCGCCTTTCTTCGGTAAAATCTGTTCATTTTCCTGTAATAAGTCATTGAATTTTCCCACAAAGTTAGGGAAGAGATGCAAAAAGGCTGTATCAAAGTTAGCATACAATTCTTCCAGTTCTTCATCAAGAGCATCCTGGGAACGCGTTATCTTTAATAATTCCGCAATTTGTCCGGCGGACACTTTCTTATTCACCATCCGCCGGTAAGCGTCTAAACGGTTGATATAAGTAGAACACAACTTGATGAAACGGGCAATATATTCTTCCTTAATCTGATTGGACTCTGAGAGTTCGACATTGGTAGAGGACAGGCAACTATTCATTTGCCTCAACTCCTCATTCAATCCGTTTAACTGCTTATTAGCTACCTGAAGATGATTTCTTGCATCTGCCAGCTTTTTCATCTGACAGTAGATATATCCCAAAGCTACAATCAACAACACCAACAGTGCAGTGATAAGCAGCAGGTTCTGTTGAAGACGGTCGTTCTGCTTTTCAATCATTGCCTGATAGGTTTTATCAATCAATGAAAGCACGTCAGCACTCTGCCAACTACGCAAACGGGCATTGTAGAACTTGGTCGCATTCCACGAAAAGCGCATATATTGGTACGCACGTTCCATATCACCATCTTCGTAAAGTAGCTGGGCAAGCATCCACAACGAAGCATGGTCCTTAATGGCAGAACGAATATCCGATATAGCAGAAAGACAAAGATTCCGTTTCTCTCCCAGACTATCATTACTGTACTTGTAAATCAAAGAACGATGATAAGTAGCCATCGCATATTGGGGAGTATATGGTTCTATTTTCGTCAACCGGAGATCATTCACTTTCAGGGCTTCCTCATACTGGCGTTGATCGCGAAATGAGGCTTCACGCATCAGCAGGTATTCTTCCGATTCCGGAGGCAATATAGCATATAATGAATCTCTATATGCCTGCGAGATACTCCAATAACGTCCCGAAAGGGTTTTATCCTGTGTATAAACGCCCAACTCGCCATACACATGGTCAAAGCAGGTGTAATAATCGGCTATTAAACGAGGAATGATTTTCCGACGGTCTACCGATTCCAACACATCAAGAGACTCTTTATACATTCCAGTTGATGATAATAATAGCGAAAGCTGCAACTGACTTTCTATCTTCCGGTCTGCATCATGCAAGCGCTCTGCAATCCGGATATTTTCATTCAAATAATGGATGGCAGAGTCGCAAATAAAAGCTTTATATTCTTTGTATATCTGACTGTTCAGATTGTACTGTTCCGCAGAATTAGGTTCTATTCCGTGTGTCAGTTCTTTAAGATGCTTGATACGTGATTCACGTTGAACCACATACGTCTCATGTTCTTGAATCGTCAAATCAAGCACATTCAACAGTGAGTCCAGGGTCTTATCGGCCCGGGTATATAATGGAAAAGAGAGAAGTAAAAGAAATATCAGGTACTTTTTTTTCATCGGAGTATTAAACTTTAATAGAAGATTACAAGATTAATAAAGACAAATGTAGAGAAAATCTTCGTAATCTTATTACAAATAGTTCATAAATTAAAGGAACAACCCCCGGATACATACCTGATAAAAATAAATACCATATTACCAGCCGAAGCTCTTACCAATAAAAGTATTATCTTTGTTGCATGAAAAAGTTAGTCATTGTAGGATGTGGACGACTTGCAGAAATCGTTGCGGATGCAGTTGTCAAAGGCTTATTACCAGATTATGACTTGGTAGGTGTCTATTCACGTACAGCTTCAAAAGCAGCGCACATCGTTCATAAAATGCAGCAATATGGCAAGCCTTGCATTGCTTGCGCCACATTGGAAGAGTTATTGGCATTAAAACCAGATTATCTGGTGGAATCGGCCTCTCCTGCCGCTATGCGGGAATTGGCTTTGCCGGCATTGAGAAACGGAACCTCTGTCATTACCTTGTCTATCGGTGCTTTGGCAGACGAGACATTCTATCAGGAAGTGACAGAAACCGCCAGAGCAAATGGTACACGGGTCTATATTGCATCCGGAGCTACCGGTGGATTCGATGTTTTAAGAACTGCCTCTCTGATGGGAAATACAACGGCCCGCTTCTTCAATGAAAAAGGTCCTAATGGACTCAAAGGAACTCCCGTTTATGATGATTCTTTGCAAACGGAGCAACGTACTGTTTTCTCCGGTAGTGCTGCGGAAGCTATTCGCCTCTTTCCAACCAAAGTGAATGTTACAGTTGCCGCCTCACGAGCTTCTGTCGGTCCGGAGAACATGCAGGTATCCATACAGTCTACTCCCGGATTTGTGGGAGATACGCAAAGAGTAGAAATCAAAAATGACCAGGTGCATGCCGTAGTAGACATTTATAGTGCCACATCGGATATTGCAGGGTGGTCAGTAGTGAGCACCCTGATTAATATCGCATCACCCATTGTATTCTGACAGATTGGCCAACACTTTTGCGCTCAGGCGGTCAAACGCCTGACGCGTGCGGCCAGTAGACACCTGCATACAACGTACATGCGGATGATTGAGCAGTTGCTCACCCCCCAACGCGCCTATCGTGTCACAAAAACAAAGGTTATCACCTTCCAGCCATTCAGTAAAAGCAGCCTCATCCCATGCCGGCGACAAACCGGTATTGAATAAGATCTTCCGGTTACCCATCTGCTTAAATTCCTCTTCGTGCAACAGAATCGTATTTTTATTAAGGCAACAACAAATGACTTCACTCTCTGCCAGGAGTTCCCTCAATGGCAAAAAGCGATATCCTTTGGCAGTAGCCACTTCTTTCTCACTGCGGGCATAATATGAAATATCAGCACCAAAAAATTTCAAGGCATCCGCTATCATGCCGCCAGACTTACCCAGTCCGACTATTCCGACTTTCAATCCGGTGACCTCACGAGGCAACTCCTCCCACGATTCCTGCCCAAAGCCGTGCAAACAGCGCACCAACTCACTGACTACATATTCCACTACTCCCTCGTCACCATAATCCCGAATACCTGTCACCGTGATACCCCGTTCATTAGCATAGCGAATATCGACATTGGCACTTTCGGGAGAATAGAGTGAACAACACATTCCAATGTATTTCACATTCGGACAACACTCGAGTACATACCGGTTGATACGGGAGGTATAACTCAAAAGCACCGCATCAGCATCTCCGATACGGGCAATGATTTCATCATCATTCACGGGTATGTCAGGATACATCACCACCTGACCGGCAAATGAATACAACGCTTTTTCGGCCGACGGAACCAGACTGACCGGCTCTATAGCTACAAGTTTCTGAAACATCGTTTTTTTATTTTAGATTATTCGCGGTTAAGATAACCAATTGAAGAATAAACACTTTGCATAATTTGGGGAATTGAGAGATAACAATTTGGTAACTGTGCGCATTTTAGCGATTTGCAGAGTTGTATCTTCAAGTAACTCTTTCGAATACAAAAGTAACAAAATTCTCTCAGGAAACAAACTCACGACCGGTTTTTATACAATTCGACAGTAAAAAAAACTCCGTTATTCGATAATCTTCCTTTTGACAGAGGACAGCTTTCCTAAGTCATGCGGAGTAAATTGTATAAAGCAAAAGGATCCCTGCAATTTGACAGTAGAGACCCTTTTTGTAAGTTGGGCGGAGATATATTTTGTAATCTGCCGATGGCAGAGCGTTTTTAATCGACTACTAATTAAGATATAATCTTTTTACGACAACATATGTCGTCTACCGCATCAGGCATAAAATTGGATTTCAAAAAATAAATCAGACCGCCTCGAAGTTCAACTTCGGGAAAGGCGCGGATTACTGCTGCCCGAAGGTGATGCTATTCCATCTCATGAGTTGGCCGTTGGGCATCATAAGCCATTCGTTGTCGCTGGAGACTTTGGGGGCGGCATTGCCACCCTGCTTCTTATCGGCGTTCAGCACGAGGTCGCACTTGGCGGGATTGAATGCGCTATCTCCGTAATGACTGTCTCTGTTGTGAAAAACGGCGGTGCGCTCTATACTGCTGCGACCATCACTTATGTCAACGAAATTTCCGGCTGCGGTGGCTTCTATCCGGGTGAGGCTGCGGCAGCCCGTTACGATATAAGTGCCGAACTCGGTACACTTCGGTATTTTGAGCGTTTCGAGGCCCGTGCATCCGTAGAAAGCCTCCTGGCCTATCGCAGTCACATTATCCAAAGCGAGCGTCTCCAATGAAGTGCATCCCCAGAATGCGTTTAGATTAATCCAAGTAACCTGCGAAAGATTCACCGTAGTCAGCGCAGTGCAACCTGAAAAAGCACTACCTCCGATTACCTTCATATCATCGGGCAGCGTCACCTCCTGCAAGGCGGTGCAATTCGCAAAGGCGACATCGGGTAGAGTTGGCTTTCTACCCCAGTCCGTCACTCCGGTGAGGTCGCATTTCGTGATTTTTTTATTATTGATAAACGTACCCCAGTTACCGCCAATTCCTGTTTTGGAAAGTTCGCCCGTCAGCTTGATTTCGGTGAAGCCTGCGGCGAGGGCGGCAAGGATGGTTAGCTGCGCTTCGTCGGCAGTCATGGAGGTCATGTCGATGTTGCCGGAAGTGGGGGGTGTGAAATTCTTCAGGCGCAGCTTGATTTGATGTTCCGCCGCCGGGTCGAGGTAAAGCTCGAAGTTGTCGTCGTACTTCTGATGCGGCTCTCCATAGAGGCTGACCATTGACTCCGGATCCACTTTCAGACGGTCGCAGTCCGCCTGCGTCAGTTGGTAACCGCCGGCACCTTGGGCGATGGAGGTTACACCGGTCGTGGTGAAAAGGAGATGCACATCACCCGTGAGGGCTTTCGGAACGGAGATAAGGGGATGGGAAACGGTCGGGTTATAAATGCTGTATAGGTCTATGTAAGCCCCGGCAGCGGTCTTTCCCCCGTTCAGCACGAGGGTGGCGCCATACCAGACGCTTACACAGCACGAACCGCTGACTGCCGTGCAAGACAATTCGCAGCCGTCACCCAGTTCCAATGCCGCTTTCTCGCCGACAGCCACAATCATGGTTTCATATTGCCCGTTCAATGCCACGTCTTTGCCCAGCGTAATCCTGCCGTTGTAAACACCTACCGCGGAGTTCATACCTTGTCGGACCAGATTGATATTGGTGAGTTCGATATAAACGGCATCGGCGTCGGGGCTGGAATTGCCGAGGAAGTGGAAGTTGTTGCCTTCCCCTTCCCAGGTGAGGGTGTGGCCGCCGTCTATCTTGAAGTGGCCGCTGCCGTTTATGGGAGGGGTGTTGTAGTCACCTCCCGCGGGTATCGTGATGTCGGCGCCCAGCGTGACGAGTGTCGGAGCGTCGGCCGAGGTGCCGCCCGTCTGCAGGGCGTCGAGCAGGGCGTCGTAGGTGGTGACGGTGATACCTTCCGGCACGGGCTCCGTTACCGGATCGTCCTTGCTGCACGAAGCAAAGACTACTGTTGCACATAGCACTAACAAAGAACAAATCTTTTTCATGTTGTTTTATATTTGATTAATATTCATGGGAAAACAAAAAAGCGCAGAGCGGTTTATGCCCTACGCAGCAAAAATATAATGAAAATTTTGGATGATTGGTGCACGTTTACGCATATCTGACGTCGAAACGTGCAACACAAGTGTTTTTGTGGATTTATTGTATGTTGGAACAAGCTGTATCGCCAAATATACAACAGTTTGGAGGTGTTATCTATTTTTGTACTCGGTAAAGGATCCCCTGTTATCTCCCGGAAGATTTTACAGAAATGGCTTTTGTGGGCAAAACCCGAAAGCTCGGCAATCCTCTCCATTGTATAATCCGGATGTTTCGCCATTTGCTCTGTGGCGTATTCTACCCGTTTATTGTTCACCCAACGTTTGAAACTCACCCCGTAAGTCGAATTGATGAATACAGATAGTTTCCGTTCCGGGATATGCAGAGCCTCGGCATAGTCGCCCAGCACAACACCCTGCTGGAGATACAATAATAGTTTTGCCATTTCATCTTCCAGTTCCCTGTCTCCTTCACTCTCCTTTGTCGGCTGCGATTCTTCCTTCTCCTCTATCGCGGGCAAAGCCTCATAGTAAAGTTTGTATTGGTAGTTGATATACCTCACTCCAAAGTTAAAGTAGTACACTGTAACCACCACCGTAATTATTCCGTCGAATAATGGGGCAGGGAATATACTGAACACCAGAACGGCAATGCCGATACAGGCAGCCTCGTAGAACAGTCTCGAAGCCCACCGGAATTCATATTTGTCGGTGTCGGAGAAATAGTTCTCAATCTTGGCCATATAATTCCGTTGCTCACGCCGGAATAAACGGACGTAAATCACGATCTGCGTCAGATAAGTAGCCGCAAATACAGTTCTTAACAAAAGAACCGGATTCGTGATATTCGCTATATACTCATCCACCGAATAGATCCTCACATCAGGAAATAGAAGTATCGTTAATAGATAGAGTCCCACAAAAAACAATGTCGGGCAGAGGTGTCGCAAAATATTTCGCCGGCAAACGTATGGTGAATGAAAAAGTATCAGCACAATAAAAGTAAAAAGCGCCGCCTGCAACTGTGCCGCAACGAGCACAGGCATTGCAAATATCTCGGCAACGCTCTCCTGCACCCTGTTGTAAAGGATAAGCGCATTGCACAGAGCCACGATAATCGATGCAATACCCAGGAATCGTTTGGCATTGCGGTAGTGCGGGTTTATTAGCTGTGGGGCTGTTTGAATCAACAGTAGAGCCATCCCCATCGTCAGACAACCGAAGATATTGAAGTAGTATATGATATCCAACATATTATAGTTGTGTTATCGGTCAAACAACATTCGGACGAGAAATCCACTGTAAGGCTGTTTCATAGACACCTCATCACCGTTTTACCTGTATTCACAGCCAAAGGTACTGTATTTTTTTAGCCATACATCATACTTATACCACATTTTGCACTGATTCAATCCATTCGGGCAGATACTACCTCTTCATTTCTCTGTTCTGTTCCCAATCTCCAATCTTGTACGGCAAAGGTTTCCATCGATATTCCGTTAGATTTCACTACTCGCCATCCGGTTCCTTTCGTGGCGGTGCAATGAAATGCATCTGATTACCCCGTCCCTCTCGTTTGATAATGCCTTCGGCTGCAAAAGATTTAAGATCGTCCAATGCAGTATTCTTCAGGCGTCCTGTAAGTTGCGTATAAGTGGCTCTTGTGATGAAGCCATGCTCTCCGATATATTGCAGGACGAGTTTCTTCAGATTGTCTCTGCCCCACTTACGCGAAGTGTTGAAATCGACACACTTTCTACGCTCCAAATCTCCGCGAATACCTACACGCATACTCTTGGAAGCACGGAAATTCACCCCGTTGAAAGCTACGGATTCAGAACGAATATCATTCTTATTTGCTACCAATCGGGAAGCTTTCACTTTGGCTGAAAAGAAACCGAACTCTCCCAATTCGACGCGGTATCCTTCACCCAGATATTGCAATACATCGTCTTTCAGTTCCATCAGGATACCTTCTATCACTCCTTCCTTAAATCCGGTTCTCTTAGCAACGCCACGGATCAATCGTTCTGCCGGAATCGTTCCACTGTAGACAATGTCGGCATACATTGTTTCCGTTTCTCCTTCCTTAGTAGTCAAGGCAGGCTTCTTCTTTAAATTGTAAAAGGCCATAATCTTATTGTTATATTTAAGACTTTTCAGTGCAGAGAATAAAGATTTTCAGTGCAGAGATTTATCATTGTTTATGCACTCGGGTAGTTGTCCGGTTGTAACGGGACAATAGTCACTTTGTAAACAGCCTAATGTCACCTTATAAGGTGATATTTATCACTGCATAAGGTGACCACCTGTCTTTACAAGGGTAAAAAACAGTAAAGATACAAAATTAATTAGCGGAAAGCAAGAGACGGCACAATAAAGCTCAATATATGATTGTAATATGATTGCAAAATAAAATTCATCTGCCAACTACCGGACATCGGTTTCTCTTTATTTATTCACATAGATTTGTTGATTTCTAAATTATTTCAGTACATTTGCCCGACCTACTTCTATTGCAGAAAGGATGAAAATAGACGAAATACAGTGCATAAAAGAACTACGCAACGGCTCCTACCAGGCTTTTACACAGATTTATGAAGCCTATGCCGACCGACTTTACAGCTTTGTTCTTAAACAACTAAAAAATCGTTCCCTGACACAGGATATTGTTCAGGATACATTTTTACGCCTATGGGACAACCGTAACCAGTTGAATAGCTTCGGCAATCTGCAAGCCTTTATTTTCACTATTGCCAAACATCAGGTAATCGATTATTTCCGCAAACAGGTCAACGAACTGCAATTCGAGGATTTTATGGAATACTGCGAGAACCAGGCAACTGACGTATCACCGGAAGATATCTTATTGTACGACGAATTCCTGCAACAACTCCAACAATCGAAGAAAGTTCTGTCACAACGGGAACACGAGATTTATGAATTAAGCAGGGAGAAACATATCCCCATCAAGCAAATAGCCGAACAACTGGATCTCTCCGAACAAACGGTGAAAAACTATCTGACTTCCGCCCTGAAGATTCTTCGCAGCGAAATGATGAAATATAATATTCTCTTTATTTTCTTCCTGTAATAGTATTCTTTATAACGGCTGTCAGAAGTAGTTTCTTTATCCCATCAAGTCAAGATACCACCTAACAGGTTATTTCACATTTCCTAATTTTATGTTATAGAACATAAAGAAATCATAGTACTCCCCTATTTCATTCACGTATAACCAATAGAAACACCCATAAATATGAAAGCACTATTTAAAGATTTATACCGTCAGTATCTTGAAAAAGGAGTTTCTCCTACAGACTTCGGACAGTTCAAGGAAGAACTCAATCACATTCCGGATGAGGAACTCTGGAATGTCATGATAGATATGGAAAAGGATGCTACGACGGAAATCGGGATGCCTCCCATGATGAAAAAACAGATACGAAAAGAAATGCATCAGATTATCTGGAGACGGCGTTGGATACAGATTACCAAATATGCTGCTGTAATCGCCCTGCTTGTGACTTCTTCTCTCGGCGTTTATTCTTTATTGAATACCCCGGAAACACAACAAATGATAACTGCCAATGTAAAATCGGGCAGTAAATCGGAAATCATATTACCAGATGGAACAAAAGTGCAACTGAATGGTGCCACCACTATCACGTACGATGTAAACAGCTCCAAACAACGATTAGTACAACTGTCGGGAGAAGCCTTTTTTGATGTGGCAAAGAATCCCGACTGTCCTTTCAGAGTGATAGCCAACGGCCTGCAAATCGAGGTAGTAGGAACTAGTTTCAATGTAAATACTTATAAAAAAGGCGTTGTTGAAACATCCCTGCTCACCGGACAGATTAAAATATCAGGCGGCTCCTTTCCACAAGAGTATATTCTTACTCCCGGCGAGAAAGCGACCTACTCCAGTATCAACAATGCACTCAAAATAACCCAAGCTGACGTTCATGTGGAAACCGGCTGGTGCGACGACTATTTGATATTCGACTCCGAACCTTTGATAGATGTCATTGAGGAGATAGAGAGATGGTATGGAGTAGAGATCGAGCTAAGATGCCCCCAAATCGGACAGGATTTATTATCCGGCTCTTTCCGCCACGAAAACATACAGAATGTGATTCATTCATTGAGTCTGCAATACAAGTTCAAATACGAGATACATAAAGATAAAATCACTATTTATTAACCATTTGAAAGAAAGGAGCCTATGAAGAACAGTTAGTAATTATATAAAGAAACAACCAAAGAATCGCCCAATCCTTTGGTTGTATGTAAGTCGATAAAATTAATCCATTAAACATGAAAAATAGTATCAACTATGAATTACACAAAGTTAATTTTTTCCTTTAGAAAGAGGAGGCAGAATCTCCTTATTTTTAGAAACTTTACCATTTTACTTGTTGCGTTGGTTTTATTACCCGCAGGAGTATCGGCACAAAAAGGAAATGTGTCGGTAAACATCAATAATGGTACGGTGAAAACATTTATAAAGGAGATCGAGAAGCAAACCCGGTATACATTCGTTTATCGGAACAATGTCCTCAACGACCAGGCGAAAGTGAGCGTCAATTGTAAAAACAAGCCTCTCGACCAGGTCCTGTCGCAAGTGTTCACTCCTTTGAATGTTTCTTATTCGCTTAATAACAACACTATTGTATTAGTGAAAAAAGAATTACAGCAACAGAAAAAAAGTGAAAAGAAAACGATCAAAGGTACCGTAACAGACGGAAGAGGCGAGCCGATTATCGGAGCCAATGTCATACAGGAAGGTGGAATCGGAACAATTACAGATGTTGACGGAAACTTCACCGTTATGGCAGACCCATCCAAACCGTTGAATATATCCTATATCGGATACAAAAAGAAATCTGTCCGTATCGGTGCTTCACCAACAGTCAGCATAGCGTTGGAAGAGGATGCACACGTCATGGATGAAGTAATCGTCATCGGATATGGTTCCAAAACCAAACGGGATGTCACATCTTCCATTGGAACTTACAAACCGGGAGAAGTCAATGTCCGCCAAGTACTAGGTGTTGACGAATTGTTACAGGGACGCGTATCCGGAGTGAATATTACGTCAGCATCCGGCGTGCCGGGAAGTAAAAACCGGGTGAGCATCCGTGGAATCGGTTCAATCACCGCAGGTAACGAACCGCTGTATGTAATCGACGGAGTACCGATCAACAATACGTCAGGAGATACCGGTGCTTGGGGTGCACAATCGATGAATGGTCTGAATGATTTCAATCCTTCCGATGTGGAATCCATACAGATTTTAAAAGATGCGGCTTCTGCTGCTATTTACGGCTCGCGTGCGACGAATGGCGTTATCTTGATAACAACCAAAAAAGGAAGCAAAGGACAGGCGAAAGTGAGTATTGACACGAATGTCAGTTTCTCCAATTTGACCAGAACAGACAAACTGGACATGGCCGACACTGATCTGTTTCTGGAAGTGCTGAATGAAGCTATCGACAACTATAACCTGCAAACCAACAGTACCCAGGCACGTATCGATAACCCCGCACCGGGAAAGGCGCAGACAAACTGGCTTGATCTGGTGCTCCGTACGGCTGTTACCTACACGACTACCGCGTCTGTGTCAGGCGGAACGGACAAAACGAACTATTATCTGTCCGCCAATTACAAACACAACGAAGGTGTGATTATCAATAATCTGCTTAAACGTTACAATCTGAAGGTTAATCTGGACACAGAAATCAAAAAGTGGCTCAAAGTAGGAACTTCCCTGAATTTAAGTTATTCGCGCAATAACCGTGTCCCTACCGGTTATAACATAGGAACCAGTGTTATCACCCGTGCCATCGAACAACGCCCTTGGGATTCTCCTTATCGTCCCGATGGGGAATATGCTGTCGGAGGACAGGAACTGGCCAACCATAACCCGATACAGGCACTTAACGAAGAAGATGTATATATCGACAACTATCGTGCCTTGGGGTCACTCTATATGCTGTTCAACATTACGAAAGACTTAAACTTCAAAACTACACTCGGAGAAGATTTCAATTATACGGAAGAGCATATTTATTACAGTGCTGACCACCCTTATGGCAATAAAGTGGGAAAACTGATTGACGGACGGAAATCCTATGCGAGTACGTTATGGGAAAATGTCCTCACTTATAAGCACTCTTTTGCAGAAGATTTCTCTCTGGACGTGATGCTGGGACACTCCATACAAAAGGACGTAACTTCTTCGGCTGCCCAAACGGGTATTGGATTCCCCTCTCCTTCTTTTGATGTCAACTCTGTTGCCGCCGAGTTTTCAGATGTAAGTACAGGACTTTCCTCATTCTTGTTACAGTCATTCTTCGGCCGTTTAAGTCTGAACTACAAGAACCGCTATTTACTAACAGGAACAATGCGCACTGATGGTTCTTCCAAATTTATATCCAACAATCGCTACGGATATTTTCCATCTGTCAGTGCGGGTTGGAATCTCGGAGAAGAATCTTGGTGGAAATTTCCACAAACCGATGTAAAGCTCCGCGCAAGCTGGGGTTGCACCGGAAATCAGGGAGGAATCGGTTCCTATGCCTATCAAGCATTAGCCGGTGGAGGGTACAACTATAATGGTGAGAATGGCTTAGGACTGACTACTGCAGGTAACCGCGACCTTAAATGGGAAAAAGCCCAACAAGGTGACATCGGAGTGGATCTTTCTTTTTTCAGAGGTGCAATCACATTCACAGCAGATGCATTCATCAAAGATACCAAGGATTTACTTTACCAGAAACCGACTCCCGCTACGTCAGGTTATACTAGTCAGGTATGCAATATCGGATCAATGCGTAATAAAGGACTTGAATTTACACTGGGAGCCAACCTTGGCAAAGGCTCGTTCTCATGGCATTCGGATTTCAACATCTCCTTTATCAGAAACAAACTGACCGCTCTTCTCGATAATAACGAGATATTGACAACTAGTTCTATGCATGCCCTCAAAGTCGGCGAACCGATAGGTTCTTTTTATATGATTAAATGGAAAGGTATCTATCAATCGGATGATGAGATTCCCGCCAAGATTTACGACCAAGGAGTAAGAGCAGGCGACTGTATTTACGAAGATGTAGATGGTAATGATGTCATAGACGAAAACGACAAGCAGTTTGTCGGCTCCGCTAATCCGAAATTCACCGGTGGTTTCAATAATACATTCAAGTACAAAGGTTTTGATTTGAGCATGTTCTTTACATTCTCATCTGGCAACAAACTTTATGAACTGTGGACCGGAGGTTTACGAATGGGCAACGGTACATGGCCAATCCTGAAATCGTCAGCAGAATCCCGTTGGACCGGCCCGGGTAGTACAAACAAGAATCCGCGGGCCATTTACGGTTATACATGGAACTCGACCAAATTTGTCAATACCCGAATGTTACATGATGCATCTTATATCCGCTGCCGTACAGCTTCAATCGGATATACTCTCCCAAAGAGTTGGATTAACCGGCTACATATTGATAATCTCCGCATATATTTCCAGGCAGATAACCTCTTCGTCCTGACGAAGTGGCCGTATCTGGACCCGGAAGTAAATGTAAGCCTCTCTGCAACCAACATGGGATATGATTATCTCTATCCGTCCCAACCACGTACGTTTACAATAGGTGTCAATCTTAAATTCTAACAGATATGAAGAATTTTATTATATCGTTATTAACAGTATTATTGGTATTTGCCACTAGTTGCAACGAAATGGACCAATATCCGCATAATGCAGTATCCAGCGATAACCTCACAGAAGAGGATGCTCAATTACTGCTTACCGGGCTTTACTTTTATATACAGAACAAGCCGACAGTCAACGGCTATCTCACACAAGACATTGTCGGCGGAGATCTCGTTCGTGGCGGGGCCACAGGATTGAAAGACCCCGTATTGCTAGTGAAAGACCTTGTCACCCCCGAAAGCGGCTTCGTCAGTGGACCGTGGGATGGATTTTATACCGCTCTCTACCAAGTGAATTCACTGATTGTCGCACTTGACAAATTAGCAGCCAGCCAGTCACGAAACGAGATATTGGGAGTAGCCAGCTTCTTTCGTGGTCTGATTTACTATCACCTGGTTAGCCGCTATGGAGAGGTACCCATTCTCGAAGCTCCTTTTTCGGGCGATATCGCAGCATCTACAGAAGAAGAAGGATGGAGCTTTGTAGAAAAGAATTTTCAGGTGGCTATAGATTACGCTCCAACTTTCTCCGACAAGTATTACGTCTCCAAACAGGCTGCAAAGGCTTTAATGGCAAGAACCAAACTTGCACAAGGCAAACTGACTGAAGCTGCCAAACTTGCCGAGGAAGTGATAGGTGATGCCAATTTTTCACTTGCCGACTTCGACCAGATCTTCCGTGGAAAAGCAAATCGCGAAGAGATATTCTCATTTGTAAATCTGCTCAATGAATCGAGCGTAAATTTAAGTGCTTCCCTCTATTCACGGGCTTCCGCCAATGGAGGTAGTTATACGTATGCACCGACTATGAAAGTGATGAATATGTTTGAACCGGACGATAAACGTACTGCCATATCCATCGATATGCAGGAAACAAATGAAGTCATAAATAAATATCCCGGCGGAGAGGTTACCACTGATCCGATCATTATTACCCGCCTTGGAGAGATGTATCTAATTAGTGCCGAAGCACAAGGACTTTCCAAGGGACTGTCCCGTCTGAATGAACTTCGGAACTTCCGCGGCCTTTCTTCTGTACATCCCGCTACGGAAGAAGACTTCATAGATGCAATTCTAAATGAAAGACATACGGAATTACTGGCAGAAGGGTTCCGCTGGTTCGACCTTGTCCGCCTCAACCGGTTGGAAAGTGATCTCGGCTTTGAACGTAAGTACAACAGATTACCTATTCCTGCGAAAGAGAGGTCTCTCAATAAACTTTTAAATCAAAATTCATATTGGGCTAACTAAAACGATGAAAATGATGAACTTATTAAAATACATGCAGATTCTGTCATTTGTATTACCACTGGCTTTCTTAAGCTGTTCGAACGATACAATTGAAGACGTACACTTTATCCCGCAGACAAAAATCGGTCAGAAACTATTAGCAGGCAGTGAAACAGTGGCACGCATATATACTGATACCAGCTTTGTTGTCGCATTGGGAGTTACGGAAACAGATGTCCATTTCCAGAAAGCAGACAGTCGCTCCACGCATATATTTATAATCGATATTGATTTGAATGAACCGGGAGTTTCATTAGAAGTAGGTATGCCGTATGATGCCGATGTACGCAATAACTTTCAGCGACAGACGTTGACGGAGATGGCAGATTATGCCGACCGTCCGTGGCACCGGGTAGCCGCCATGATTAATGCAGATTTTTGGGATGTCAGCACAATGGATATCAGAGGCCCCATTCATCGCAACGGAGTGATCTTAAAAAACTCATTCATTTTTAAGGAGTCACTTCCTCAACAAGCTTTAAGTTTTATCGCGTTGACAAAAGATAATAAGATGGTTATTGCCGATTCTGTGGAATATCGGGGTATGCAATACAACCTCAAAGAAGTGACCGGAAGCGGAGTTATCGTGCTGCGCGACGGGGAAATATCCGGTGCAACTTATCCGGGTATCGACCCGCGTACCTGTCTTGGATATTCGGATGACGGTCATGTCTACTTCATGGTGGTTGACGGACGTGTGGAATTCTACTCTTACGGACTTACTTATCCGGAAATGGGTTCGATAATGAAAGCATTGGGATGCTCGTGGGCTGTGAACCTGGATGGTGGCGGTTCTACCCAAATGCTTATACGACACCCGATAGCAGACATATTCCAAATACGGAACCGGCCTTCTGACGGACAGGAGCGACCTGTTGTGAATGCATGGATGGTAACAGTCAATGAACCTTAAAACTCTGAAAGTATGAAGAACTCAATATTTATTTTATCAATCCTATTTTGTTGTAACTTGTTCTGTGGATGCTCGGAATCGGACTCTTCTGATTCCCGGCAGCTTCCTCCAAAGCTCATTTCCATTATTCCGAAAGCAGGATCAACAGGAGGTACCGCTATTATTTCAGGAGTTTATTTCTCTGAAACAATCACTGATAACGAGGTGTTTATCAACGGAGTGAGGGCGGAGATTACTGATGCAACCCAAAATCGTTTAGTAATTGCGCTTCCCGATAATCCGGAAGGTACTTACTCAATTAAAGTAAGTGTAAAAGGGGAAACTGTAGAAGGACTCAAATTTACTTATGCAACCCCTCAAGCCCCACCAGAGCTGACGGTATTGCAGGTGATGCCTTCTTCCGCCTATGCAGGAGATTTGGTAACACTGATCGGCCAGTGTTTCAGTACAGTTGTATCAGAAAACCAAGTGACAATCAATGGAGCAGTTGCCGAAGTTAAAGAAGCAACTTCAAGTCAACTCAAAATTATTATTCCCGACACCGAGGAAGGCAGCTATCCTATCCGGGTGAAAGTAGGTACCAAAGAAGCCGAAAGTCCCCTGTTTACTTATCTCCATACAGTAACATTGACAACCTCTTCTTTAGCTCCTACACGTGGAAAAGCCGGAGAGGAAATAGTGATTTCAGGAGAGGGATTCGGTATGACAATCGAAGAGAATATCGTATCTATAAATGGAAAGCCGGCAACTGTAAAAGCGGTAACTGCAACAACACTTTCTATTATTATCCCGGAGAATCCTTCCGGTACGTATCCCGTCAAAGTCACCGTAGCAGATAAAACAGTAGAGAATCTAAGTTTCACTTACGAAGATTTGTCTTACACTGTTGAAACCGTAGCGGGCAACTCGGCAACTACCTCCACTGACGGTAAAGGAACAGCTGCTTCTTTCAAATTCCCGCAAGGACTGGCTCTTGCGCCCAATGGTGATATTTGGATTGCAGAAAGAGGAAATAACACCATCAGAAAAATGGATCAGGAATATAATGTGTCAACTGTCGCCAAAAGCGGTACCGTTACATTTAATGCTCCCTGGCAAGGTGAGTTTGATCCCTCGGGCATCTATTATGTAGCCAATAAAGCATTGAATAACATCATTAAGGTTACGCAAGACGGAACTTGTTCTGTATTCTCTGCTGAAACAACCTTTAAAAGTCCAATGAGCATCACATTTGACGCAAACGGGAATATGTATATAGCCGACCGGGATAACAAGGCCGTGAAGAAGATAACGTCCGGTGGAGCTGTGACCAACTACGATATGTCTTCACTCAAAGCCGGGCCTAATTGCATGGCAGTAGATAAGAAGGGAAGAATTTTTGTAGGTACCGGCGGTACTTATCAGTTACATATGTTTGATACGGACGGTACACTAAAAACGATATTTGGAACCGGGGTAGTACCCACTGTCGCCACTTATTCCGACGGTGAACAGAATGATTTATCCAAGGCAACCATGGGGGCAACATTCGGTATCGCATTTGGACCGGATGAGATACTTTACATCACCGATTATACAATGCATACCATACGTACACTAACTCCGGATGCAGAAGGCGACTATACGAAAGGAACATTGAAAACAATAGCTGGTATTCCGGGGACAAAAGGCAAAATAGATGGTTCCGCCCTGACTGCTACTTTCAATTGCCCTGCCAGCGTGCTGGTTTCGGACAAAGTATATATCGCTGATGAACAAAACCATTTGATTCGTTCCATAACTGTAAATAAATAAAGAACTATGAGAAAGATATACATACTACTGCTCGCGTATTCACTCTTATCATTATTTGCAGCCTGCAATGATAATGATTACAAAGCGTCAGTGACAGAACTTAGGCTGGTACTTGTGAAACCCACCAATGTTTATTCCGGTGAAATAGCTACAATATTGGGACGTAATTTCAGTACGGTACCGGAAGAAAATGCTGTTTTCATCAATGACCAACAGGCAACCGTTATAGAAGCCTTCAAAGACGAATTAAAAATAATACTGCCTGAAATGGCTCCGGGAAAGTATTCCATCCGTGTCAAATCTCCCTCTGGTGAATTGACAGGTCTTGAACTCAATTATCTGAAAACACCGGATCAGGAATATATCGTTCAAACAATTGTCGGTCAGAAGGGGGTGTTTGAAATGACTGATGGAGTAGGCACTGAAGCTACAACCAAACTCCCCACAGGCATTACTTTTGCCCCGGATGGCAGTTTATGGTTTACAGAACGTGGATACAACTATATACGACGTATCTCTCCGGACTTCCTGGTCACTTCGCTCCTCGATGTAGCAGTAGACGGCAGCAGCGCTATCTGGCAAGGTGGATTTGATTCGAAAGGGAACTATTATTTCATTGACAAGGGAAAAGGTATGTTACGGAAAATAGAAACTAACAGTATGACCGTTTCAACCATAGCATCCGGTATGAAAAGTCCGATGAATGTAGCATTTGATGATGAAGACAACATATATGTATCGGCACGTGATAATAAGGCGGTTTATAAATTCACACCTTCAGGTGCGAAAACTACTTTTGCCACTCTTAACGTATCACCCAACTACATTGTATTCGACAAAAACAAGAACATGATTGTCGGTACCTCCAATGGATATGTGTTGATTCAAATCAGCCCGGATGGCACACAAAAGACGATCGCAGGAGATGGGGTAAAAGGACAAGAGTATTATGATGGAGACCCCGGCAATCCGCTTAGTGCAAAAGTGGGGGCTACTTTCGGAGTGGCTGCCGGTTCAGACGGATGCCTGTATCTCTCGGATAATACATACAACTGTATCCGCAAACTGACTCCTGATGCAAGTGGCGACTACTCAAAAGGTACGTTAGAAACCATTGCAGGTTCTGGAAAATCTGGTTTCTCTGACGGGAAAGGACTAAAGGCTACCTTCAACCAACCGTATGAGATTATAATTACAAAAGACTGCAAAACAATGTATGTAGCAGGCGCCGTTAATTATCTGATCCGACGTATTACCGTCAAATAAATAAATGCCCGGGGCATTACCCCGGGCTACTTTCATCATCATTAATGAATCTTACTAAGTCATGACTAAAAAACTTTTTTCCTTATTACTCATCCTATTAACCGCATTCTCCATCAGTGCACAAACAAGGACCGATAAATTGTTGAAGAATCTACATGATAATAAATCGAAATATATGTTTGTTATCGCTCATAGAGGAGACTGGCGTAATGCACCAGAAAACTCTCTGCAAAGTATCGAAAAAGCAATTGCCATGAAAGTCGACATGGTAGAACTTGATATACAGCCTACTAAAGACGGCAACTTTATTTGTATGCACGATGAAACTCTTGACCGTACTTCTACAGGAAAGGGAACAATAAAAAATTATACGACTGAAGAACTGAAAAAATTCGTCCTACGCAGTGGCAACGGAATCAAGACCCGCCAACCAATTCCCACCCTAAAGGAGGTATTAAATGTCTGCAAAGACCGTATCCTTGTCAATATAGACAAAGGAGGGACTTACATTAAAGAAATTATGCCTATTATCAAGGAATGTGGAATGGAAAAACAAGTCATTATCAAGGGATACTATCCTGTGGAGAAAGTGAAAAAAGAATATGGTTCCAATGAAAGTATACTTTATATGCCTATTGTTAATTTATGGGATAAAGAAGCGGTTGCTACCATACAAACTTTTATCAAAGATTTCACTCCAATCGCTTACGAACTATGCTTCAAAGATGATACTACCCCGAGCCTAAGAATAATAGATGAGATCATTAAATCAGGCAGTCGGATATGGATGAATACTTTATGGGATAGCCTATGTGGTGGACATGATGATGAGAATGCACTATTGGAAGGTAAAGATAGACATTGGGGTTGGATGTTAAAACATAAAGCTACAATGATACAAACAGACCGTCCACAGGAACTTATTCATTATCTGGAAGAAAAGGGATTGAGAAATCTGCAATAACTCTCTTTACAAGTTATTAAAAACATCTTATTAAGAAAGTAACAAACATCCTATTTTCAGGAACAACTTAACACATTTGCAAAAGAAAAAGGCCAATTCACCCCCATGAATTGACCTTTATTTTTTTCTATCTGTCTCTGTTATAATCTTTCATTCCTGTTATTCAGTCTTGAATTTGATCTTCAGAATCTTACTGATAGCCGGTTTATACTTCTTCAACATTCGGTCGAATCCCAAGTCATTCGGATGGGTCCCATCTACAGTCCCCTCATGGTCTGTTCCCAAGAATTGATCTTCTTTTATGAAATACAGGTTCTTGACATTCTTCTTTCGCAATACTTCTAGCTGTTCAGCGATGGCCTCGTTCTGTCGTTTTACATTCTCACGAGCTTTCTGGTTGAAATTACCTGTTTCACGTATCAATGTCTGTATCACAATAATAGGCGTATCCGGATGCTTCTGGCGCAACGTCATTACAAAATCAACAGTCCGGTCGGTTATCTCTTTGGGAGAAGGATTAGGAATACAATCGAGAATGAAAGCATCCGCATCAATATCCGCCAACATCTCGGCAACTTCTTTCTCCATCTTGCCGTTTCCGCTCAATCCTAAATTGATAAAATTATATCCGCTGCTACGGGACAAACGAGCCGGATAAGCCATCCCGGGACGACTAGCAGATGCTCCCTGCAAAATGCTGGACCCGTATACCACTATCTTTTCTTTGAACGGATTTTTTCCTTTACGTATGTGTGCATCAGAAGAAACGCCTATTTCCAGACTTTTCAGTTCATCATATAAAGGCAGATACAGCAAGCATTCTTTCTCTTCCGTACCCATATTATCAACAAGCACTTTTTCCGTAGTCACACCACCCGGTATCCCTACTCCGGCAAATTGCCATTTTCCATCCCGTTTGATATACAAATCCAGACCTTTCTGAGCAACTCTCGTCAGATTGGGTAACTGGTAATTATCAGGAACCGTCCATTTGGCTTTTATGACGGGGCTATTCGTTGTAAAAGAGATAGCCAGACCGGCAGAGTTTGTGAATAGTTTCTTCACTGTGGGAGGCATTGTACAATACTTGGCTGTATCTACCCGATGGAAGTATTCGCCTTCGGTAGTTGCTTTGCCTACCAGTAAAAGCTCTTGAGCCGGTACATAGGTAATGTTATCCTTTTGTTGTCCGGAGGCTGTGAAGGGAAGCACCATCAGCCCCAAGCAAACCCAGACATTTCGTATTAAGTTTTTCATAATCAATTTTATATTAAATTTCTTTCGCTACCATCCAGCGCTCTACATTTCGTTTCTCTGCGCTAAACTCTACACCAACTTTTATCACTTGTTGATCCTCTGCCGTATAAGGAAAAGCATAACCTTTTTCTTCAATCTGCTCCATGGCCTGCTCAACAGTCCCATTCAGCTTGAATTCGAAAATATAGATGAACTTCGGGGTTCGTACAACCGCATCTGCACGTCCCCGTGAGCTATGTACTTCTGCCTGTGTGAATTGTCCCATCAGTTTGAATATTAAATAAATGATGACTTGATAATGACGCTCAGTCTGGTCATTCAACTCGTAAGGAAAATCTGCAAAGAAAGCTTCAAAGCGGTGCATGAAAGCATCAACATTGCCTGTACGCAGTTCTTGAACAAACTTACCTATATAAAAGCTTTGTTCTTCATCCGTGACTGCCGTATAAAATGGGAGTAAGAAGTTAAGAAAGCCATAACGTACTTCGTCGTTAGGAAAGCCTAAGCGATAAAGTCTAAATTCTCTATCATAGTCTTTTATGGTTAAATAACCACTCTGATAAATCAACGGAATAGGATTTTTCCTATCCGCACGATATTCAGTGAAAGCGGAAGCAGCTGTCTCTATACCATCCATCAGCAAGCGAAGATCATAATCGCTCTCTTTCAATAACTCCACAAGGAAAGTAGGAGTTCCGGTCTGAAACCAGTAATTACCGAACTCTTTACTGAAAAATGCATTCAGAACACTGAATGGATTGAACACTCCTTCTCCATTAGGATGAAAATGATAACCGTCATACTGTCGGGTCATTGTTTCTACAACTTCTTTCGTATTGATGTCATTCGCTTGCGATAAAGCTGCAATCTCCGGTTCAAAATTAGCAAGAAGTTCTTCGCGGGTGATTCCACAAAGAGTAGAGAAGTCATAATTCAGACTGATGTCATTCAATTGGTTCAGATCACTAAACACACTTACTTGCGAGAATTTGGTGACACCTGTCAGAAAAGCAAAACGAAGATAGCGGTCTGCACTCTTCAACACACCGTAGAAAGCTTTCAAAGTAGAACGGTAAGAATCGAGAAGCGGTTCATTCTGAATAGCCTGTAGTAAGGGCTTATCATACTCATCTACCAGGACTACAACACCCCTGCCTGCTTGTTCGGAGGCACGACGAATGACACCCAAGAAGCGGGAAGACAAAGTGGTTTCATCTTCTCCCCTGCCGTATATAGCTTCCCATTGAGTTAACTGGTTACTTAAAATAGCATCCAATCTGTCCGGTGAATCATATTTCTCGGCATTCAAATCCAGATGCAGTACGGGATATTCTTCCCACTTCTTTTCTAATTGTTCCACGGCAAGTCCCGTGAAAAGGTCACGCCGTCCCTTGAAATAGGCTTCAAACGTAGAAATTAACAAACTCTTTCCGAATCGGCGCGGACGGCTTAAAAAAAAAGGTTTACCGATGTTTGCTATAGTCCACATCAATGCGGTCTTATCCACATACAAGTATCCGTCATTGCGGATATCTTCGAAAGTCTGAATCCCGATAGGGAGTTTTCTGCCCGTCACCAACATACAATTTCTACTATTAGATTGTTATCACATACGTATCTGCTACAAAAATACGAATTCTGGCAATGAAAGCAAATCTGTCAATCAATTATTTGTAAATCAACGTAGATAAGTATTCCTCTGCAAACATCTCATTGGCAACTTCCAACAACATCTCTGCTGTTAGCTCTTCTATACGCTTAAAAACAAGCTCGGACGATTCATACTTATGATAATGAAGGAATGTTTTCGCCATCCCTAACGCATTATTCTCAAAGTTATCGGACGCTACTCCGATTTGCCCGATCAACTGCTTTTTCGCTGCCGCCAACTGGGAGGTAGTCATCTTTGTATCACGCATCCGCTTCAATTCCTTATAGGTCAATTTCAGGCAAGTATCCATGTCATCCACATCCGTCCCGAAATAAATACAGAAAGCTCCCGTATCCGTATAGGAAGTCAGATTGGATTCGACATTATAGACCAATCCTCTGCGTTCGCGAAGGGACACATTCAGTTTACTATTCATTCCGGGACCTCCAAGGACATTATTCAGCAGATAGAGTGCAGTACGTTTGTCATCATACGCATTATAGCCACGGCTACCGATCATAACATGCGCCTGATGTGTATCTCTGGCCACTGTCAAATGTTCCGGCACATACAGAGGCGGAGGTGTACGGCGATTCTCTACCTTCACATCAGGAATATCCAACAGGTATTTTTCTACCAGACGGATGATTCTCTTGAACTCGTATTGCCCCTGAACAAAAAACACCATATTTCCCGGTTGGTAAAAACGGCGGGTAAACGATAGAACATCTTCCGTGCGAAAACTCCGCAGAAGTTCCGGTTTACCAAGAATGTTTCTTCCCAATGGATGATTGCGGAAGATCATGTCTTCAAAATCGTCAAATATCAGTTCCGACGGAGTATCTTCATACGACTGGATTTCATCGATAATGACCTCTGTTTCTTTTTCTATCTCATGCTGCGGAAAGGTTGAATGAAATACAATATCCCCCAACAACTCAAGCGCACGTTCCAGATGTTCTTTCAGGAAAGCGGCATAGACGACAGTTTCTTCCTTATTTGTGTAAGCATTCAGGTCACCACCTACATTCTCCATCCGGTTGAGGATATGCCAGGCTTTCCGCTTCTCCGTTCCCTTAAAAATCAGATGTTCTACAAAATGGGCCATTCCCTGCTCATTCTCCGCTTCATCACGAGTTCCGGCATCAATCGCAAAACCACAATAAGCTACTTTTGAGAGGGTTGGTTCATGGATAATACGCAGGCCATTTGGCAATGTATATTCGTTACCTTGCATCGTTTTATACTTCCTTATTGAATTAATGCCACAAAAATACAATAAAACTTATTGCTGTTTATAGAAAATTGCAGATATTTGTGGACTATAACAGCAACAACGTATATGGAAAAGATAGGAATATTCTGTTCCGCCTCCGATAACATTGACAAAATGTACTTCGAAAGCGCCAGCCAAATAGGCAAATGGATGGGGCAGACAGGCAAAACCTTGATATATGGAGGAGCCAGCCTCGGATTAATGGAATGCATAGCTCGTGCCGTGAAAGAAAATGGAGGTAAGGTTATTGGAGTAGTTCCTGCCAAACTGGAAGAGAATGGCAAGGTAAGCACTCTGTTAGATGAAGAAATTCATACCCGTAACTTGAGTGACCGCAAAGATATCATAACGGAGAAGTCGGAGGTATTGGTTGCACTCCCCGGAGGCGTCGGTACTCTTGATGAGATTTTCCACGTAATAGCCGCTGCCTCTATCGGATATCACCAAAAGAAGGTCATTTTCTACAATGAACATGGTTTTTACGACGAGCTATTAAAAGCGCTCCACACCCTGGAGGACAAAGGTTTTGCACGACAGCCTTTCTCAACCTATTACGAAGTAGCAAACACATTAAATGAATTAAAAGAAAAAATAAACTGATCCTATATGATAGACTCCATCAAACAACTTTTGCAACAGGAAGCACAAGCTGTGCTCAACATCCCCGTAACAGACGCTTATGAAAAAGCGGTGAAACTGATTGTAGAACAAATACATCAGAAAAAGGGAAAACTGGTAACTTCCGGTATGGGAAAAGCCGGGCAGATTGCTATGAACATTGCTACGACTTTCTGTTCCACCGGTATTCCATCCGTCTTTCTGCATCCCAGCGAGGCGCAACACGGGGATTTGGGTATCTTACAAAAAAACGATCTACTCCTGCTGATCTCTAACTCTGGCAAGACACGTGAGATTGTGGAATTAACCCGCTTAGCCCATAATCTGGACCCGGATCTGAAGTTTATCGTTATCACCGGAAATCCGGATAGTCCGCTGGCAAAAGAATCGGATGTCTGTCTAAGTACCGGCAAGCCTGCAGAAGTCTGTGTGTTAGGGATGACTCCTACTACATCCACTACTGCCATGACAGTGATCGGAGATATATTGGTAGTACAAACCATGAAGGAAACAGGATTTACTATCGCTGAATATTCAAAACGTCACCACGGCGGTTATCTGGGAGAAAAATCAAGATCACTATGCGAAAAGTAATCGGTATCGGAGAGACCATCCTCGATATCATCTTTCGAGGTGACCAGCCTTCCGCAGCCGTACCGGGAGGTTCTGTATTCAACGGTATTGTCTCATTGGGACGAATGGGAATAAACGTCGGCTTCATCAGTGAAACCGGGAATGACCGTGTAGGCAATATTATCCTGCAGTTTATGCGTGAGAATCATATCCCAACCGATCATGTAAATGTATTCCCGGATGGAAAATCACCCGTATCTTTAGCCTTCCTGAACGAGCAGAGTGATGCCGAATATATCTTCTACAAAGACTACCCGAAGCAACGTCTGGATGTTCTGTTTCCGAAACTAGAGGAAGACGACATTGTCATGGTGGGTTCTTATTACGCACTGAATCCGGTTCTGAGGGAGAAGATTCTCGAATTACTAGATCAGGCACGTGAAAAGAAAGCCATCATCTATTATGACCCGAATTTTCGTTCTTCACACAAGAATGAAGCCATGAAACTGGCTCCGACCATTATTGAGAATCTGGAGTATGCGGATATTGTACGCGGTTCTTTAGAGGATTTTCTATATATGTATGGCATGCAGGATATAGACAAAATTTACAAGGATAAAATCAAATTCTACTGTCCCCGGTTCATCTGTACTGCAGGTGCGGAAAAGGTAGCGTTACGCTCTAATCTGGTCAATAAAGATTATCCGATAGAACCATTACAAGCAGTCAGTACTATTGGAGCTGGTGATAACTTCAATGCAGGGCTGATCTACGGATTACTCAAATACGATGTCCGATACCGCGATCTAAATAACTTGAATGAAGAGATCTGGGATAAAATAATCCAATGCGGGAAAGACTTCGCAGCTGAAGTTTGCCGAAGTTTCAGCAATTCGGTTTCGGTGGAGTTTGCACAAAAATACAAGTGATATTACAAATAAGGATTTGGATATAAGTAATTCATCCAGCGAAATCCCTATTTTCATAAAATCCATATTAAGTTAATCTGTCAACCTTAACTTAATATGGATTTCCTTATCTTTGCAAACAACCATATTCAATAAGCAATCTTACTTAATATATGAAAAGATTTATTTTACCTCTATTGATAATCTTTATCTTCATCAGTTTACCAGCAAAAGCAAACGATGAAGTAAAAACATTGTTAAAAGTATTAGATAAATCTCTACAAAACAAAGCTCGTTATACCCAACAAAAGCAAAGACAGATAGACAGCCTGAAAATAATATTAAGACAATCCAGGGATATTCGAAAGAAAGTTGGGACAGCACAGTCTCTTTGTTTTGAGTATTCATCTTTCCAAAAAGATTCCGCTTTAGCCTATGCCATCCACATGAACAGGTTCGCTCAAGAAAGTAATGACAAAGAACTTTTAATTGAAGCTAAACTGGATTATTCAAGAATATTATCTTCGATGGGCTTTTTCAAAGAAGCTTTGGCAATTACCAATTCGATGCAACAAAAGCAACTATCTCCTAAACTCAAAGCTGAATATTTTCTCGGACAAGTCACGATCTACAATCACCAGAAAGCTTTTGCTTCCAACGAGGACGATTCACAAGAAAATGATCTGATAGCACAAATATATCGCGATTCGCTGCTCCAATGCAAAGAAGTCCCATCAAACGTACGAGCTTTTATAACTGCACCGACTCTTCTTTTCCATAAAAAGTATGATGATGCTATTCATATACTGGACAGCACTTATCAAAGTTATACACCCTATTCAAGAAATGCCGGAATCATAGCATATTCTCTGGCATCTGCCTATCAAGGTAAAAATGACCGTGAAAATACGATTAAATATTTCGCAATATCCGCCATTTCTGATGTATTAAATGGAGCTAGAGAAAATCTCTCTTTAAAAATATTAGCCAAGCTGATCTTTGAGAGTGGGGATATAGACCGGGCATCTAAATATATGAAAAATGCAATGGAGGACGCTATCCTATGCAATGCGAGAATTAACACCATCGAAGCCTCAGATATGTATCTTTTCATAGATAAGGCATTTCAAGAAAAGGAGAAACATAAATTTATCATCATAACGGCATTGCTCATTGCATTATGCATTGTCTGCATTCTGCTATTCATCCTGTCCGTACAACTGAAAAAACAAAAAGGTAAAGTGGAACAAGCTAATGAGAGTTTGTCTTATCATCTTTACGAAATACAACAAATGAACTCAATATTGGCAGATAACAATAAAATCAAAGAAGAATATGTAGGGCTGTATATGGAACAATATACCAGTTATATCAGTAAAATTGCCAATTTTAAGAAAAGAGCACTCAAAATAGCCAAAAGTGAAGATATAAAGAAAGTAACCTCTTTCCTCCACTCCTCTCTCAATACAGAAGAAGATCTGGCTGAATTTTATAATAACTTCGACAAAGCAATCCTGAATCTCTTTCCGAATTTCGTCGAAGATTTTAACGCATTGCTTTTACCGGAAAATGCAATCATTCCAGGACCCGGCAAACTCTTAACACCCGAATTACGGATCTTCGCACTTATCCGACTGGGAATTACAGACAGTGTGAAAATAGCTCATTTCTTACAGTACTCATTATCGACCATCTATAATTACCGCTCAAAAATGCGGATCAAAGCAAATGGAGACCGGAATGAATTTGAAGAAAAAGTAGCTCGAATCGGACAACAAATCCGGGAATAACAGTGTATTAATCATACAGCATCATTTACATTTATCAGAGACTCTCCGATCAAAAATTCTCTGATTATCAACAACATACCCCAAACAATCATTTACAATCTGCTCACTCCCCATTTAAAAAGTAACCGAAATAAGGTATTTTTGTAGAGTCACAATAAAACCTGCGAACTCATTCAAATTACTATTTATATAAACACCACTTAAATAAAAAATTATGAACGGCCTATTACTTAATGTTATTTGTGCTTTCACCATTGCAAACGCAAATCCTAACATAGAAAAAGCACAGCAAACTTTGGATGCTCTTTACCAAAACTATGCAGCACCCAACACTTGTCTGTTACGTGAGAATTATCCTTTTGACCAAGACAATAAGGCAACTTATCTGGCATCAGAAGAACAAGCAAAAAGACGCAATGAATATTCCTACCTTTGGCCGTATTCGGGCACGTTCTCTGCGGTAAATGCACTACTGGAGAGCACTGAAAATAAGAAGTATAAAAAACTTTTGGAAAACAAAGTACTACCCGGATTAGAAGAGTATTTCGACACACGAAGGGAACCATGCGCTTACTCATCTTATATCAGCAGCCAACCTCTCTCCGATCGTTTTTATGATGATAACGTCTGGTTAGGTATCGATTTTACCGATTCTTATCGAATGACAGGAAAACAAGCTTATCTGGAGAAAGCTAAACTAATATGGAAGTTTATCCTTAGTGGTAAAGATGACATACTCGGCGGAGGAGTCTACTGGTGCGAACAAAAGAAGGAATCTAAAAATACTTGTTCTAATGCACCGGGAGCCGTATTCGCTCTCAAACTATTTCAAGCTACTCAAGATGATGCCTATTTAAAAGAAGGAAAAGAGTTATACGAATGGACTAAAAAGAACCTGGAAGACTCAAAAGATCATCTATACTTTGACAACATCTCACTCAACAAGAAAATCGGTCGTGCCAAATTTGCCTATAACAGTGGACAAATGATGCAGGCAGCTGCCCTACTCTATCAAATTACCAAACAGAAAAGTTATCTGGAAGATGCACAAAATATAGCAGAAGCATGTCATAAACACTTTTTCACTCATTTTACCTCTCCAAACGGGCAAACATTTCAATTACTGAAAAAAGGAAATATCTGGTTCACAGCAGTTATGCTTAGAGGCTTTATTGAACTTTATCAAATAGACCATAACAAGACCTATCTAACCGATTTCCAGAAAAGTCTTGATTACGCATGGCATCATGCCAGAGATGAACGGGGACTGTTCCATACAGATTGGAGCGGCACAGATAAAAACGAGAAAAAATGGCTCTTGACACAAGCTGCTTTCATAGAAATGTATGGAA
This sequence comes from Bacteroides celer, assembly GCF_002632415.2. Classification (NCBI taxonomy): domain Bacteria; kingdom Pseudomonadati; phylum Bacteroidota; class Bacteroidia; order Bacteroidales; family Bacteroidaceae; genus Bacteroides; species Bacteroides celer. The sequence goes on from NZ_CP178209.1 coordinate 5,840,750, forward strand.
GACTAGGCGGAATCGATTTGCAATAATCACTTTTAATAACCCTCTTAAAACAATAGAGATATGAAGAAAAGAAACATCGGAATATGTATCATCACGACCACCCTATTAATAGGAGGTCCTGCCAAAGCTACAGAACTTATCCTGGCTAAGGATCATACCAATGTGGTCAATCAAGCAGCTGAAATTGCCGCTTATAAAAGTAATCGTCCACCCGTAAACAAGCGTCTTTTTACATCAAAAGCCGTGGAAGCAGAAATCATCAGGGTGAAAAAGTTACTTACTAATCAAAAATTGGCATGGATGTTCGAGAATTGTTTTCCAAATACCCTTGAGACAACAGTTCATTACCGTACAACAGACGGTAAGCCTGATACTTTCGTCTACACAGGAGATATCCATGCCATGTGGTTACGTGACTCAGGAGCACAGGTTTGGCCTTATATACAATTAGCGAATAAAGACCCGGAATTGAAGAAAATGCTCGAAGGAGTAATACGCAGACAATTTAAATGTATAAATATCGATCCATACGCCAATGCTTTCAATGATGGGGCTGTGGGAGGAGATTGGATGTCCGACCTGACCGATATGAAACCGGAACTGCACGAACGTAAATGGGAAATAGATTCTTTATGTTATCCATTACGTCTGGCCTATCAATATTGGAAAGAAACCGGTGATGCAAGCATCTTTGATAATGAATGGATACAGGCCATCGCCAACATACTGACAACTTTCAAGGAACAACAGCGCAAAGAGGGAGTGGGTCCCTATAAATTCCAGCGTAAGACAGAACGCGCACTCGACACATTAAACAATAACGGTCTAGGTGCTCCTGTAAATCCTGTCGGACTCATTGTTTCAGCCTTCCGTCCGTCTGACGATGCAACCACTTTACAGTTCCTCGTACCGTCTAATTTCTTCGCTGTTTCTTCTCTAAAGAAAGCTGCGGAAATTCTGAATGTTGTAAACAAAAACACCAGTCTGGCGAAACAGTGCACAGATTTGGCACAAGAAGTAGAAACCGCATTAAAAGAATATGCAACTTACAATCATCCTAAATATGGTACAATCTATGCTTTTGAAGTAGACGGATTCGGAAATCATCTCTTAATGGACGACGCCAACGTACCAAGCCTGCTGGCAATGCCTTATCTGGGAGATGTAGACATCAACGATCCTATTTATCAAAACACATGTCGTTTTGTATGGAGCAAAGACAACCCCTACTTCTTCAAAGGAAAGGCAGGAGAAGGTATTGGAGGACCTCACATCGGTTATGATATGATATGGCCTATGAGTATCATGATGAAGGCATTCACCAGTCAGGACGACCAGGAAATTAAGTCTTGCATAAAAATGCTGATGGATACAGATGCAGGAACAGGATTCATGCACGAATCTTTCCATAAGGATGACCCTAAAAACTTCACACGCGCCTGGTTTGCATGGCAAAACACCTTATTTGGTGAGCTCATTTTAAAGTTGGTCAACGAAGGAAAAATAGATCTATTGAACAATATTCAATAAAGCAAACTTAGGTTACTTCTCATTCAGGGCGCTCTTCTATAACGAAGAAGCGCCCTTTTTTAACACGTAAATTACTATTAACTTTGGCTAATTATAGCAAAGGAATTACCACATCTTCGGGTAATTCTTATCTTTGCAGTATACGATTCAAGGCAAAGAAACTATGTATAGAAACCTGTTAAGCTGGCTTACTGTTTTATTAGTGCTCCCATCATGTTCTGGCACATCACCTGCTATATCTGTGGTATGTGAAGAAAATAACGTAGGAAACTGTATTATCAAATGGGAAACAGCACCGGTATTAAAAGGACAGGTAAAAGTATACACCTCTACTTCTCCTGAAGCTATTCCGGAAGATTCTTCCATTGCAATGGCAAACATTTCCAGTGGTAAAATGACAATCGTAACCAACGATCCGTCTCAACGTTATTACTACTTGATGGTATTTAATAACAAATACCGGGTTAAAGTGGCCACCCGCAACATTAACATCCCCGGCATACAGAATTTCCGTGATTTAGGAGGATATGAATCTGCCGGTACTGGCAAATCTCTTCGCTGGGGAATGATATACCGTTCCGCACAAATAGACAGCATTCCTCCCTGCTCACGCCAGGAACTTAAGAATATGGGGATACGGACAATCATAGACTTACGTTCTGAAAATGAACGCCACAACTACCCGCAATTGCATGATGATGAATTTAATATCATACATATCCCTATTCTCACAGGGAACATGGAAGAAATTCTGCAAGGAATTCAGGAAGAGAAGATAAAAAGTGACACTATTTATCGTTTGGTAGAACAAATGAATCGGGAATTAGTTATAAACTACCAAAAGGAATTCAAAAAGCTGTTCACCGTCCTTCTCGACCGTACTCATTATCCGGTTGTGATTCATTGTACATCCGGGAAAGGGCGTACAGGGGTCGTTTCCGCCTTATTGCTTGCCGCTCTTGGAGTCAACGAAGACGTCATTATGGAAGACTATCGTTTGAGTAATGACTATTTTAATATTCCCAAAGCTTCTCAATATGCATATAAGTTATCGGTCAATTCGCAAGAAGCCATTACAACCATCTACTCTGCAAAAGAAGATTTCCTGAACGCTGCCAAAGAACAGATTGAGGCTGAATACGGGAGCGTACAGACCTATCTGAAAAAGGGAATCGGACTTTCTGCAGAAGAAATTGAACAGTTACGCAGCATCTTATTAACTGATAATTAATAGTTGATAAGTGATAAAATAGGGTGGCGTCTATAATAATTATCTACTATCAATCATTCATTATCAACTAAATTAACTATCTTTGCAGCCGAAATAAAAGATATACAGAGATTTAATGAAGACATTTGAAGAGCTTGGCGTTTCTCCGGAGATACGTAGAGCAATTGAAGAAATGGGATACGAGAATCCCATGCCGGTACAAGAAGAAGTGATTCCGTACCTTTTAGGAGAAAATAATGATGTAGTAGCTCTTGCACAGACAGGAACAGGTAAAACAGCCGCATTCGGTTTGCCCTTGCTCCAACAGATTGACGTAAAAAACAGAATTCCACAATCGCTTATCCTCTGCCCTACCCGCGAGCTTTGTCTCCAGATAGCAGGAGATTTGAATGACTATTCCAAATACATTGACGGACTAAAAGTATTACCTGTATATGGTGGTTCTTCCATTGACAGCCAGATACGCAGCCTCAAACGAGGGGTACACATCATTGTAGCTACCCCCGGACGCCTGCTGGACCTGATGGAGCGCAAAACCGTATCTCTATCTACCATCCACAATGTGGTAATGGATGAAGCCGACGAAATGCTTAATATGGGATTCACAGAAAGCATCAACGCCATTCTGGCTGATGTACCGCAGGAGCGCAACACCCTATTGTTTTCCGCAACAATGAGTCCGGAAATCGCACGCATTTCCAAAAATTACCTGCGCAATGCGAAAGAAATCACTATTGGCCGTAAGAATGAAAGTACCAACAACGTTAAACACGTTGTTTATACCGTACAGGCTAAAGACAAATACGAAGCTTTAAAGCGTATCGTCGATTACTACCCACAAATATACGGTATTATTTTCTGCCGTACCCGTAAAGAAACTCAAGAAATTGCCGACAAATTAATGCAAGAAGGCTACAATGCCGATTCTTTGCATGGTGAACTTTCTCAAGCACAACGGGATGCTGTTATGCAGAAATTCCGCATCCGCAACTTGCAACTACTCGTGGCAACTGACGTGGCTGCCCGCGGACTTGATGTAGACGATCTGACGCATGTTATCAATTACGGATTACCAGACGATACAGAGAGTTATACACATCGCAGCGGACGTACAGGACGTGCCGGAAAAACAGGAACTTCCATTGCCATCATCAACCTCCGTGAAAAAGGAAAGATGAGAGAAATTGAACGGATTATCAGCAAAAAATTCATTGTCGGAGAAATGCCAACCGCAGCAGGTATCTGTCAGAAGCAACTGATTAAGGTTATTGATGATCTCGAAAAAGTAAAAGTAAACGAGGAAGAGATTGCTGACTTTATGCCGGAAATCTACCGTAAACTGGAATGGTTGAGCAAAGAGGACCTGATTAAACGAATGGTTTCTCACGAATTCAACCGTTTCGCCGAGTATTATCGCAACCGTGCAGAAATAGAAGTACCGACTGACATCAGAGGAGAACGTACCGGACGGGGTGACCGCAAAGAAGGTGGTTTCGAAAAAAGAAGCCGCCAAGCTGCACCGGGCTTTAACCGCCTGTTTATCAATTTGGGTAAAACAGACAGTTTCTTCCCTAGCGATCTTATCGGACTACTAAATAGTAACACAAGAGGACGTATTGAGTTGGGACGTATTGACCTAATGCAGAACTATTCTTTCTTTGAAGTGCCGGAAAAGGAAGCGACAAATGTAATCAAGGCGCTGAATAGGGCTAAATGGAACGGACGCAAGGTAGTTGTTGAGATTGCCGGTGCCGGTGAAGAAAACGGAAAAGGACGTGAAAACGGTTCAAATGAGCGCAAGGGAGGTAAACGATTCGGCGGCAAAAGCGACGAACGTGCACCGCGCTATGAAAATAAGGATAGAAAACCGAAAGATGCTTCTGCAAAAGACTCAAAGTCAACAAAAAAAGATAAGCCTAGTCGTGCTGAGCGAGGATACTCTGATGCTCGCGGTCCGAAAAAGAAAGATGACTGGCAAGAGTTTTTTAAAGATAAAGAACCTGACTTCAGCGAAGAAGGATGGGCACGTAGAAAACCTAAGAAGAAATAAATATGAAGCAAGCATAATCCGTAGATTTGTACATTATTAGTCAGAGGTCTTTATGTTACAACTAATTACCATCTTGACATTCTAATGAGAAGGAACAACATTATCCCTATTCTATCTTATTGAAAAAAGACAACTATTCATACAGAATCTACTTTTGTGTTTCTAATAAACTTTCTTATCGTTTTTAATAAACGGTATTCCTATTTATTAAAAACGATAAGAAGTATATCTACTGCAAACAGTTCAATTTTATACAACAAAAAAGGTTGCAAACTCATCAAAAGTCTGCAACCTTTAGTATATAATAAATTTCCTCTTCTTCTAAAGAGAGGTAAATCGTCGGCAACTCTGTTCTAATATTATACTATTCATACACATAATTTCCAATCAATAAGTTTCTTTTCTGATCACAAAGATACAAAATAAAAAGTCGTTTATCAAGTTCTTATTTCAAAACACTCCATCTATTAGTTATAAAGCAGCTACACAAAAGCACGAAATTGGGACAAACCTCTCTATTGTAACGTGATCTATCCATTCTGCGATTATAGCAAAGGAGTGCAGTGGCCCAATGTCATCCAGCCTCGTCCGGCAGATTATACTTTCGCTTCCATGCCCAATCCGGTAGGTAGCTATCGGAGGGATTTCACTCTGCCCGATTCATGGAAGGGGAGAGATATATTCATCCGTTTCAATGGTGTAGAAGCTGTTTTTTACATCTGGGTAAACAGCAACCGGGATTACCAATCGAAAGACATTCAATAAACAGCTCTCTTTATAGGTAATTCCAAGATATGTTTTCCTGCTTCCAAATTTACTGCACGCTCTCCTTTCACATTGTCGGGTGCATAAAAGGTAGCAGTGCTATTTGCCGGAACAGTTACATGATAGACAATACGGTTCTTTTTACATTCCCATTTAGAGCAGATTTCCCCATAAGGTGATTGATATCTGGCTTCGAACTCATTTAATCCACTGGGGAAATTAGGCCGAAGGAGAATATGTTTAAATCCGGGATTTTCGGGGTCAGGGAAGATTCCACCCAATCCTTTATAAAACCATCCTCCAATTTCACCAAACATCATGTGATTGTCCGATATGTCACGTGTGGCGTTCAAATCCCAGTTCTCCAGTAATGTGGTAGCACCATTGGCAATCCAGCAGCCCCATGATGGATAAGTGTCTTGTGCAGCTAATTTATAAGCCGTTTCAGCTTCACCGTTCTCACTTAACGCATTCAATATAGCTTTTGCCCCCAACACACCTACATCCAAATGAAAGCCGGCTGCTTCCACCTGTTTTGCCAGATTCCGGGCTACTTTTCTCTTCAACTCTTCGGGAACAATGCCCCATTGCAAAGGAACGCTCTGTTCCGTCTGAACGCCGCTACCATAAATGCCCGTTTCTCTATTCAGAAACTTGTCATTAATCGCGTTCTTTATCTTATTGGCAAGAGCAGAATAATATTTATAGTCTTCCGTTTTATTAAACATCTTTGCGGCATTGGCAAGTATTTTGGTGTCCACATAGAAATAGACAGAAGAGGTCAGTTCCTTGGAAGAATGTGATTTAACAGGCACCCAGTCTCCTCTTCCCCATGAGGTCAATCCGGTCGGACTGGTGCGATCCACATAGTCTACATACCGCCTTATATTTTCATAACAGTCTGCCAACAGTTTATGATCGCCATAAAACATATAAATATTCCATGGAATAAGGGCAATAGTGCTTGTCCAATCCAGTCCATTATCCGTACCATATCCCCAGCCTCCTGTAGGGATAATATCGGGAAGTACACCATTGGGCTGTTGCTCGTCTCTATGGTCGGCAAGCCATTTCTCATAAACAGTGATACCGTCATAATTGTATAATGCCGTTTCAATAGCAAAATGACCGTCGCCTGTCCATCCGTTCTTCTCACGCTGGGGACAGTCGGTAGGATACCCCATCAAGTTGGACAAATAGGCATTATTTGTTGTCCACCAAAGACGGTTGATAAGTGCGTTCGAAGTATGAATCGTCCCTTTCTGCGGAACATCACTATGCACAAAGTAGGCAGTCAGACTATTCTCATTCAATACAAGGGGGTTAGTGCTTGTTACTTCCACGTATCTGAAACCTTTATAATTGAATCGTGCCATAAATTCATCCTCTCCCTTTCCACTCAAAACGAGGATGTCCGTTTGAAAAGGATCGGAGTTGTCTACCGGGCGATGATACACATCAATATTTGACGTATTTACTCGTCCGTTGTCATACAACCGCTCACCATGTTTCAACCTCACCACAGTTCCCTCTTCCCCGGACACTTTAATGCGGGTGACTCCTGCCATATTGCGGGCAAAGTCGAATACATACGTTGTGTCATTAAGTTTCTTCCAGGTTTTTACGGGGATCATTTCTACTGCACGAATCGGCTGCACTTGTTGTGACACCACATTCTGTGAAGGAACAGCCCTATATCCTACTCCATTCCATTTAGAATCGTCAAAGTTCACGGTATTCCAGCCTTTCTGTTCCAAACGGGCGTCGTAATGCTCGGCTGTATAAATGCTATTAAAGATCAATGCGCCGGATGAAGTTTTCCAGTCCCGCTCCGTAGAAACGACTTCAACGGAACCATCCTCATAAGTAATCCGCACATCCATACAGAAAGCAGGACGGTTACGCCAAGGTGCACGATGAAAGTCCCACACGGCCATTGACTGATGATTATACCATCCATTGCCCAACAACACACCAATCGCATTTTTCCCTTTCTGTATTTGGGAAGTAATATCATAAGTGACGTAGAAATTACGCCTGTCAAACCGGGTATATAACGGGTCCAGCCGGTGGTTTCCAATCTTCTCACCATTGATATACAGTTCATACAAACCTGCTACGGCAATATATGCCCTTGCCGACCGTATCTTCTTTCGTGCATCAAACACTTTCCGGAAATAGGGAGCAGGACGGTAATTAATATCTTTGTTATCGCTAATCCAAGCCCCTTGCCAGTGTTCCATCCCCATCATGCCCGTTTCGAAACTATTAATATCCGAAGAAGATTTCACTCCATCCTTATCCCATACATTCACTCTCCAATAATACTTGGTAAAAGGACGAAGTTCCTGTCCGGAATAGGTAATCAGAATCTGTTCGGAGTCCTTTTTGCCCGAATCCCAGATAGTTCCTTTCCCTGCAATCAATTCAAGAGAGTCTTTGTCTACGATGACTTGACAGGCTGTTTGTCGTGCTCCTTTTCGAGCATCATTCAGCATCCATGATAACCGGGGAGCAGGATTATCTATTCCCAAGGGATTCACCAAATAGTCACAAACCAGATTCACTGGTTTACAGCTGCCTGACTCTTGTGAAAATGCTGCTTGCAGCATTAAAAATAGTAATCCCGGTAATAGTGTCAATCGTTTCATTTTATCCAAAAATTAGTTTGTATTTTCTTTCAATCGGATGCCATATTTACATCGCGTGCTAATTTACGAAAAATATTGTATGGACGCTTTATCTACTTGCCTCAAAAAAGCTATATCTTTGCGGCCCGAATATATACTTGACTATGAATAAAGTTAATGGTTTACTATATGGGGTACTTTCATCGGCTTCTTTTGGACTTATCCCTCTATTTACCATTCCTGCCATGCAAGCAGGGATGCAATTTGAATCTATACTTTTCTATCGTTTCCTGTTTGCCTGTCTGGCGTTAGGCGGAATCTTATTGGTGAATGGTCAATCATTTCGCATCAAGAGGCAGGACATTCCTTCCCTGTTTCTTCTTGCGCTTCTTTATTTAATGTCTGCCGTATTCCTGTTCTGGGGATATAAGTTTATGGCTAGCGGAGTTGCCACCACTATTCATTTCATGTATCCGGTGCTTACCACGTTAATCATGATGCTCTTCTTTAAAGAAAAGAAGTCCGGCTGGCGGATCGCTGCCATTGCATCCGCAGTGGCAGGAGTTTATTTCTTATCCGGCGGAGATACAAAAACGGGAAGCTTTTCTTTCCTGGGACTTTTCATTGTTCTTCTGTCGGCACTCGGATATGCGCTTTATCTCGTCACAATGAGCCAACTAAAAATTGGACAGATGAAGGGGCTACTGCTTACTTTCTACGTATTCCTTTTCGGAGGTATTCTCCTTTTTATCGGAACGGAAACCATCAGCCAGCTTCAACCCATCAGCAAATGGCATACTGCCGGCAACTTGATTCTATTAGCTTTAATCCCTACCGTAGTTTCTAATCTTGCTCTAGTAAGAGCCGTAAAAAGCATCGGCTCCACACTCACCTCTGTGTTGGGAGCTATGGAGCCGGTAACTGCTGTATGTGTAGGTATCTTTCTTTTCGGGGAAGCCTTCACCACAAGCATTGGTGTAGGTATTGCACTGATTATCGCTGCCGTAATCGTTATTATATTAAAACGATAAAAAATGCGGTTTCATCGGAATATTTACTTCATCGACCCATTTTTAATTCCTGAATAAGATGGGCTGCCTTACCGTATTTCTCTATGATAAAGAGCATATACCGCACATCTACCCCGATGCAACGCTGCAAATCTGGTTCGAATACGATATCACTGCTCATTGCTTCCCAGTTGCCATCAAAAGCCAAGCCTAGTAATTCTCCTTTGGCATTAAACATGGCACTGCCGGAATTACCGCCTGTAATGTCATTGTTGGAGATAAAACAAACATTCATATCTCCCTGCGCATTGGCATATCTTCCGAAATCACCGGAAGAAAGCAAACTCAACAACTCCGGCTGAACGGCAAAGTCAATATCACCCGCATGTTCCTTCACTTTCTCAAAAATGCCTTTCACGGTTGTGTAGTAATCATAAGTGGCTCCATCAAAAGGAGTATATCCTCCAACCGTTCCGAAACTAAGCCGCATGGTAGAGTTGGCATCCGGATAAAAATTACGATCAGCATACATCCGGCGCATGGCTGCATTGAACAAACGCTCCCCCTCCTCTATCTGCTCGGAAGCCTCGGAAATGCTTTGATTCATCTCATAATACTTCACAATCAAATCCAGACTTAAGGAAACAGCCGGATCCTCTATGAGATTATAAGTAGTATCTCGCTCCAGAAAGCGTTTTAAGCCTTTAGGAGACGTTATATTGGAAGTTGCATACAAAGAGTCTACATAGGTCTGAATATTCCCGTTGTAGAGCGTATCTATCTTCTCATACATAGCAGGCAGAAACTTTTTATCCACTTTCGACTGATACTCTTTGAGCATGGCAGCAAAAACCTCCTTATCAATGGAAAGATCGAGATTATCATACTTCTCCAGTAACTTTTTCATGCGGGTTATCACCAACTTCTCTTCCGCCTCAAAGTCGAAATTGAGAATTTCAAGAGCGAGCTGCACTAACTCGGGACCATTTATAAACGATTCACCGAAATAAGCCAACGCACGATTGGTTTCACGGCGATTACTATAACTCAACTCTAAAGAAGAAAATAAACGAATCAGTTTCTCTCTCTCTTCCGGATGAGACTGAATCCAGTTACGAAGCTCTGCTTCAGCCACCCGCTTCTTTTCCAACACTTTCAAATGCTTGATGGCTTTATTCGTTCCGATGCTATTCTTCCAATAATTGGAGCTTTCATCGTATTTTGAAGCATACTTAATGCGAATATCCGGACGACGGTCCATCTCCCGTTTCCAGATGGTTTGTTTCACTCCCCGTACATCAATCATTGCCTGATTGATTCCATTCATCATCTCTTCGATACCATACGACGAAAGGTAACGTTCCGTACTGCCCGGATAGCCAAGCGTCATGCAGAAAGAACCTTCTTTGTATCCATCCAAAGAAATGGGTGCTACATATTCGGGATGATAAGGGACGTTTTCAGGAGAATAATCCGCCGGACCATTCTTGGCATTAGCATAGATACGAAATACGCTGAAATCGCCCGTATGACGCGGCCACATCCAATTATCCGTATCCCATCCGAACTTCCCGACAGAAGAAGGAGGTGCAAAAACCAGGCGGACATCATTATAATCACGATAAACAGAAAGCCAGAATTCATTCCCTGCATAATAAGCATCTACAATACCAGTCAATGTAGAATCCTTTTCGGAGACTTCCATACTGATTACATTCATAATCGAATCAACAGCCACACGGCGTTCTGTTTCCGTTTTAGCATGCCGGGCGGCAGACAATACGCGTTTAGTAACATCTTCCGTACGAAGCAGGAAACGAACATACAATTCCGGATTCGGCAGTTCTTCCTCAAGACTACGTGCAAAGAAGCCATCTTTCAGGTAATCATGCTCCACTGAAGAATGTTGCTGAATACTGCTAAAGCCACAATGATGATTAGTAAACACCAGACCGTCTTCAGAAACCACCACTCCTGAACAGAAGCCTCCAAAACTGACAACAGCATCTGCCAGACATGGTTTCTTCGGATCATATATTTTATTCACAGGCATCTGCAAACCAAGTTCTTTCATTACCCGGTCAGTCTGTTTATTCTTTCGGAGATTTCCCAACAACCACATTCCCTCATCGGCAAATACATTTGACAGACAGAGAGAAAAGACTATCAAGACGGTTAGTCTGAACTTCATATTATTATTTTTAGATTCATTATTCTGTAATCAGCCTCAACTTCTTCGTTCCTACGCGGGCTTTCAGCCATTCGCTGATTTTCTCTTTTTCAGCAACAGACGGATGTCTGGCGAATTTAAGGACAGCCAATGTTACCGTATCCGTCTTCATCGAATCGACCCGCACTTCGAGCGAGTGAGCGATGGAAAGAGTTGTGATGGAAGGATAAAGTACCTTCAATTCGGGTACTAATGTACGACTCATAGCATCGTACGTTCTGTATTGCTCCAGTGTTGTCTCCAGTTGGGAAATTTTCACCGCCTGTTGTTGAAGCCGTTGCTCACTGTTTTTATAGAAGTCTTCCATGACCATGGCACGGATAGAAGATACATCTACCGCTTCATTGTTCATCCCCTGTAATACAATCAGTTTCGTATCTTCCAGCTTATACTCTTTCAACTTGCTACGAGCAATAGATATCGAAGCGTCAGGCACTTCAGGGCCAATCAAAACAACCCGTACTTCTTTATGGTCATAGCTAATTTTCTTATCAAGTACCTGCGTATTCTCAAAACTCAACTGATCGTTTATAAAACGATTGGCTGCTGCTTCATAGAAAGTGCTCTTTATAATTCCAAATGTCAGATAAACTGCAGGGCACATGGTAAGCACTACAATTAGAACGATGTATTTACGTACGGTCTTCTCACGGGTTTTATCCACAAACTCTTTCCGTTGGAAATGCATCACACGAACACCGAGGAAAGTAGCCAGGCTGATAAAAACAGAGTTGATAAAGTAAAGATAAAAAGCACCCAGGAAATAAATGAGATTACCGGAAGCCAGTCCGTAGCCTGCCGTACAAAGCGGCGGCATCAATGCAGTAGCAATGGCAACACCCGGAATCACATTCCCTTTTTCCTTGGTAGAGAGAGCTACCACACCTGCCAAACCACCAAAAAGCGCGATGAATACATCATAAATAGTGGGCGATGTACGTGCCAGCAACTCTGACTGTGAACCGGCAATAGGAGCAAGAAGGAAAAAGATTGTTGCCGTAGTCACACTGAAAGCGGTCGTTATGAGAAAGCTCTTCAAAGAGCGTTTCATTAATTCAAAGTCATTCAGTCCGACAGACAGTCCCACCCCCATAATAGGTCCCATCAACGGAGAAATCAACATGGCACCGATGATTACGGCGGTAGAGTTTACATTCAATCCGAGTGATGCCATAAAGATGGCAAAAATCAAAATCCATAAATTGGCACCTTTGAACTCTACCCCCTTACGGATAGAATCCACTGTGGCCAGTTCGTTATCCTTATCTTTTCTCAAGTCCAGATATTCTCCCAGAAAGGACTTGATAGCAAACTTATTACGTTCATCTGTCTTCATAGTTATTTCTTCTTTATAAATCGATTAATAACAGGAATCTGACTCAATGGTAAATCCTTTTTGATAATATAGGCTATAAACAGCAATAAGAGTACGGTACGGAAAGCGAGACGGAGCACTATATTAGGGATAGGAACCTGCTCTCCAATAACGTAAAGTACCGCTGCCAGCAGAACATAAAGTCCGAGGCTCTTCAAGTCATAATGAATCGGGTATTCTTTCTGTCCTATCCAGTAGGATAGCAACAAGATGACTGCATAGCCCGCAACAGAAGCCCATGCCGAAGCAAGATAACCGTAAACCGGCACAAACAGGATGTTCAATACAACAATAATAACACAACCAATCACCGAGAAATAGGCCCCCCAATAGGTTTTATCCGTCAGTTTATACCAAAAGGAAAGATTGAAATAGATCCCTTTACAGATCTCTGCAAGCATTACAATGGCTACTACCCCCAGACCTTCCCAGTAACCCCTTGCCACCAGATAACGCAACAAGTCGAGGTAGAACATGACAGCAAGGAAAGCCAGCAAGGAAAATATAAGGAAATACTTCATCGCAGCGGCATACATCTTCCGGTTGTCTCCTTCTCGGTCTTTGCCAAAAACAAACGGTTCGTAAGCATAACGGAAAGCTTGCGTAAACATTGCCATCACCATCGCAATCTTACTGGTTGCTGCATAGATACCCAATTGCACCAACCCTTCCTGCCGGTCTTCAAAAAGAAACGGATAGATCATCTTATCCACAGTCTGATTTAGAATACCTACCAAACCTAAGATTAATACCGGGAAAGAATATACGACCATTCGTTTCAGCAATACCCGGTCCAACTTATAAGCAAACCCCGTCAGTTCCGGGATAAAAAAGAACATCTGAACAACCGAGATAATCAGGTTGCTAATAAAAATATATCCCACTAAATAATCAGGATCATAAAACCAGGAGATCGTTGACGGACAATGTACATTCAGCCACGGGCACACCAATAGGAAAAATAAATTCAAACCGATGCCACCAACGATAGAGAGCAGTTTGATAGCAGCAAACTTAATAGGCCGCTTTTTATACCGTAAATAGGCAAAAGGAATGCATTGGAAAGAGTCTAAAGCTACCACAACAGCCATCATCGCTATAAACTCCGGATGATCGCCATAATCCAGTAAATTGGAAATGGGTTGCAGGAATAACAAGCAAAGGAAAACAAAAATCAAAGATACCCCTCCTACCGATAACAAGGAGTTGGCATATACTTTCATCGGGTCTTCTCCCGATTTGTTGGCAAAACGGAAGAATCCCGTTTCCATACCGAACGTAAGCAGTACAAGCATCAGGGCTGTAAACGCATATACGTTTGAAACAACTCCATAACCTCCGGTGGAAGCCGGCAATACCGCTGTGTACAAAGGCACCAGCATGTAGTTAAGGAACCGTCCGACAATACTACTCAACCCATAAATTGCCGTATCTTTAGCTAATGATTTTAGTCCAGCCATGTTTTATTAGTAATTATCATTCAGATTGGTTCAACGTTTCTTCTTTTGTTTGAACAACCAATCCATAAATCCGGGATAATTGAAAGCCGGATTCCAGCTCCCATGATTACAACCGGGGAATTCAATATATTCCACATCTGCACCGGCAGCTTTCAGTGCTTTATACGCTTCGCGAGAACCTTTCACCGGAACTACATCGTCCGCATCTCCGTGAAAGATACGAAATTTCACATCCTTGGCAACCGATAGCCGACTTGGATTGACTGTACCGCAAATAGGAACTGCAGCTGCAAAAATCTCCGGATAACGCACGACTAAATCATACGTTCCCATCGCTCCCATTGAAAGACCGATAATATAAACCCGTTGTGTGTCCACTTCGGGCATTACCAGATAAGAGTCGAGCAACTGTTTAAGCGTTTGCAATATAGGACTGATCTCTTGTCCCACTGGCATTTCTGTAGGGATAAGCGACTTCGGACGTCCTGTATAAGCCCAGTAACCGTCTGTCGGACACTGTGGAATTAGAACGAAAGCGGGATACTTCTCTTGATTGACCGGATTAAGAAACATCTGTCCACCATGAGTCAACTGTTTCTCATTATCATTTCCCCGTTCGCCGGCTCCATGCAGAAACAGTACGAGCGGATACTTTTCACCTGGCTTCACCGATTCGGGATGAATCATCCGATAAGGTAAAGAGTCTCCTTTAGAAGAGACAAAAATATCCCTCCCATATTCCTGTTGAGCCGATAAAGACAAGCTCAAAAAGAGAAAAACAAGTAAAGTAGTCCATTGCTTCATCATCCAACTATGCTTTATAAAGTTCTTTTATACCGTTAATACCACTTGTCACATGACGCTTTATGTTAGTCATTAAACAGCGTTTTTTGACTGTTATAAAGACTTCTTCCCAAATGTTTATAGGCAAGTTCGGTCACCTCACGTCCACGGGGAGTACGCTTCATAAATCCTTCTTTTATCAGGAAAGGTTCGTAAACTTCCTCAATGGTTCCCGCATCTTCTCCCAAAGCCGTGGCAATGGTAGTGATACCTACCGGACCACCTTTAAATTTGTCTATAATGGTGCAAAGTATCTTGTTGTCTATCTCATCCAGGCCGTACTTATCAATATTCAGTGCTTCCAATGCAAACTGGGCGATCTCCGTATCGATAGAACCGGAGCCTTTCACCTGCGCAAAATCACGTACCCGACGGAGCAAGGCATTGGCAATACGGGGCGTTCCGCGGCTACGGGAAGCGATCTCCGATGCTGCACGTACCGAACAAGGCACATCCAGTATGGACGCAGAACGACGAATGATATTGCTCAAAATATCATCATCATAGTACTCCAAATGAAGATTAATACCGAAACGTGCACGAAGCGGAGCCGTCAGCAGACCGCTACGTGTGGTTGCACCAACCAGCGTGAAAGGATTCAAATCTATCTGGATGCTGCGTGCCGAAGGTCCCTTATCGATCATAATATCGATGCGGTAATCTTCCATGGCCGAATAAAGATATTCCTCCACCACAGGCGACAACCGATGAATTTCATCGATAAAAAGTACATCGTTCGGTTCGAGACTGGTTAACACTCCTGCCAGATCACCCGGTTTATCGAGTACCGGACCGGAAGTGACTTTAAAGCCAACTCCTAATTCGTTAGCAATAATATTCGAAAGAGTTGTTTTTCCTAATCCGGGAGGGCCGTGCAACAGCACATGGTCGAGTGCTTCGCCACGCAGGCGTGCCGCCTTCACAAAAATGCGAAGGTTTTCCACCACCTTGTCCTGACCGCTAAAGTCTTCAAAGCTTAACGGACGGAGTGCATTCTCGAAATCCCGTTCTTTTGAAGTAAGCTGATGTTCGCGTATGTTAAAATCTTCCTGTTCCATTTATTTCTTGAAAGTAGGAGACAAAGATAGAGATTTACATTCATTTTCAGTATAAGAAAGACGAAGAAAAAACTCCAATCGGTATCCGAATGGTGATGACCGAAGGGCTATTTATAAAAATTACCTATTTTATTTTATGCCCCAAAGCTCTATATACAAGAAGTAATTTCAAAATAACATAAAGAAAATCAATTAAGGCAACCGCACCAAATTTTATTCAAATCTGTGCGTTTTAAGCTAAACCGTGCGGGAATGAGTCGAATCGTCTATTCATAGGAAATGATTTCTATTAGGCATTTCTATTTATCCGTTTGCCTATCCGGATTCGTTTCACTTGCTATTTTTACTTCGTTCCACTATAGTGTTCTTTGCGGGAAACTATAGTGGAACGTAAGGGACACTATAGTTACTATTGCGTTCCACTATAGTGGAACGAAGTAAAAGTAGCTAATTGAGATAATCTGACTAGGCAATAAAGATAATTTGTTTGGGCAATTAAAAAAGTTTTATTGGTACACCTGACGGAGATACGGTGGCGAGGCATGCATTCGTTTAGCTCAAAACCGTCAGAAATGAATATTTTAGTGCGGTTTCCCTAGAAAATAATAAAGAAAACAGAGACAAATCAATCTTTTACCTACCTTTGTATCATTCTATTTTTAACTAGATTACAAATGAAAACATTAAAAAGAAAAACATGGCTTATCGTAATGGCTATTGTATCAGTATGCCTTAACCTCACTGCTTGCAGTAGCAATGATGAAAAAGAAGACGACTTTACCGCAAAAGGGCAAATTACGGGAAAGCTGGAAAAGGGACCATTCCTTCAAGGTTCTAAAGTCATTTTATACGAACTTAACAATAATCTTTCACAGACAGGAAAGAGTTATAAAACAAATACAACAAACGATTTAGGAGAGTTTTCATTCGACTCCTCTCTCGCTTTGAGTAGTCAATATGCAGAATTGGAGACTAATGGATATTTCTACAATGAAACAGAGGGAGAAGAATCTCGTGCTCCCATTACATTAAACGCCTTAGTAGATCTGAGTGAAAAAGGAATGGTAAATGTTAACCTAATCACTCACCTGGAATTCGGTCGTGTAAAAAAACTAGTGCAAGACGGAAAATCTTTCAAAGATGCCAAGAAGCAGGCAGAGCAAGAATTATTAGCATGTTTCGCTATCACCCATAAAATCGATAGTCCTGAAAACATCTCCCTCATGGATGGTAATGATAATGCAAAAATACTGTTAGCCATCTCGTCCATCCTATTATATCGCCAATCAGAAGCCAGATTTTCAGAACTTATATCCAAGTTTAGTACCGATTTTGCCCGTAACGGAACAATCACCGATACCAATATCCGTCAAGAAATGCAATCGGGACAATATAATATTAACCCCAAAAGCATCGTAAAGAAGATGAAAGAACATTATACTAGAAAAGGCGTAACTATCTCCATAGAGGACTTTAGCCAATATGTAGATCGCAACGGTGACGGAGTACTGGATGAAAACGATGCATTCACAGAAGTTATTCCAGACGACCAATTGACAGAAGAAAACATTTTCCAAGACGCAACAACTATCCAAAACGCTCTCGACGGCATATATGCAAAACTAGTAGATTTTACCACTCTTCAGCTAACTGTAGAGGCAATTAGAACCAAAAAAATAACAGCAAGTAATCTCTATAACCTACGTTTAGATACTGACAGCCGCTATATATCAGATCTCTGGAAGTCCGGTTATCAATGTATCCACAACGCCAACTTTATGATTGAAGCTTTGTCGCAATATAATTCCAATATTGATGTATCGACCTACATAACAGAAGTAAAGCTTTTACGTGCATTTGTCTATTATAATATGACTCTGTTATGGGGAAATATTCCTTTAGTAACAATTCCCCTTTCGACACCAGAGGTAGAATACATACAAAAAGAGCAGAATGAAATACTTGATTTCGTTTATAATGAATTAAACGGAATATTACCGAATCTATCCGTTACCTTTGATGAAGAAAAAGGAGGAAAAAGTAGAATGGGATATTACTCTGCTCTCGCACTAGCAGCTGAAGTTAAACTTCTGCAAGGTAAGAAAACAGAAGCTATCAACCTCCTTAATCAAGCAGAATGGGATGAATTTGCAGGAGAACAAACAGAAGCTATCTATAGTAAAAATGGTCAATCCACTATTTTCAGTCTGTCATTACTTTCTTACTCCAATACGGGGTCATTATTCAACCGATTCTTAAGAAAAGGAGACTTCTATCCGATTTATTCCTACGCACACATCAATCTATTAAAAAAAGAAGCAAAAGATACTGATATAAGTTCTCTACTCAACGAATGGTTATCGACAATAGGGCTTGAATACGGTTATTGGGGCACATTGAAACGGACAAAAACCGCCATATCAACTACTGGTTGTAAGGAATATGAGCTTTTACTTCCTATTCCACAAATCGAGCTAGTTTCATGCCCGACTTTAATACAAAATCCTGGATATATGTAAAGGCTCGCCAATCTTACCCCACCAAATATTAATGCTCTATTTGTTTGATATTAATAATTAAGTATCTCTGATTATGGTTCTAAATTACATTTGGATAGGATTCTTTGTCGTCGCCTTTATTATCGCCCTTGTAAAAGTGATTTTTCTGGGAGATACGGAGATATTTACGGCTATCATGAACTCTACGTTCGACTCCTCCAAAACGGCATTCGAGATATCGCTAGGACTTACGGGTGTACTGGCCCTTTGGTTGGGTATCATGAAAATCGGCGAGAACAGCGGATTGATTAATGCACTGGCCCGCTTTCTTAGTCCGGTGCTTTGCCGTCTGTTTCCGGACATTCCTAAAGGGCATCCGGTGTTAGGCTCCATCTTCATGAATATGTCCGCCAATATGCTTGGTCTCGACAATGCCGCCACCCCGCTGGGGTTGAAAGCTATGAAAGAGCTACAGGATCTGAATCCGAAAAAGGACACTGCTTCCAATCCGATGATTATGTTTTTGGTGATTAATACATCCGGCCTTATCATCATTCCGATCAGTATCATGGTATATCGTGCACAAATGGGGGCTGCACAGCCTACAGATGTATTTATCCCTATCCTGCTAAGTACTTTCATTTCAACTTTAGTAGGAGTCATAGCAGTCAGCATCGCTCAAAAGATAAACTTAATCAATAAGCCTATTCTCATTTTAATGGGCGTTATCTGCCTTTTCTTTTCCGGTTTGATTTATCTGTTCCTAAGCGTTTCACGAGAGGATATGGGTACTTATTCTACATTGATAGCGAATATTCTGCTATTCAGTGTCATTATCCTGTTTATTCTGACGGGAGTCAGGAAAAAAATCAATGTATACGATTCGTTTGTAGAGGGAGCTAAAGAAGGATTTACGACAGCTGTACGTATCATACCTTATCTGGTTGCTTTCCTTGTAGGAATCGCCGTGTTCCGCACTTCGGGAGCTATGGATTTTCTAGTGGGAGGCATTGGCTACATAGTAGGCTCATGCGGAGTTGACACGAGCTTTGTAGGGGCACTGCCTACTGCATTGATGAAATCGCTTAGCGGTAGCGGTGCCAACGGCTTGATGATCGATACGATGAAAGAACTGGGACCGGATTCATTTGTAGGGCGTATGAGTTGCGTAGTACGCGGAGCTTCAGATACCACATTCTACATTCTGGCCGTTTACTTCGGCAGTGTGGGTATAACCAAGACTCGTAATGCAGTGACTTGCGGTCTGATAGCAGACTTCTCGGGTATCATAGCCGCTATCTTAATCAGTTATTTATTTTTCTTTTAAATCATAACATTCAATTATGGCTGTAACTTATCAAACAGAAGGCGTAAAAATGCCTGATATCAAGAAACGTGAGACTACGGAATGGATAAAGACCGTAGCTGCTTCTTACGGGAAAAGACTCGGTGAAATCGCTTATATCTTCTGCTCGGACGAAAAAATTCTGGAGGTAAACCGTCAGTATCTGCAACATGACTACTACACGGACATTATTACTTTCGATTATTGTGAAGGCGATCGTCTATCAGGTGACTTATTCATCAGCCTGGATACGATACGCACCAATGCGGAACAGTTTGGTGCTTCATACGAAGACGAACTACATCGTGTGATTATCCACGGAATTCTTCATTTGTGCGGCATTAATGATAAAGGTCCCGGGGAACGGGAAGTTATGGAAGCTGCGGAGAATCAAGCATTGACCATGCGACAAGCGTAAGCAAGCCTCAACTGCAAACGATTTCAATAAATAAACGGTTTACTAAAACAGACTATACTGCAACATACTGTATAAATTCTGTAAAACGAAGACGCCCCATTGTAATCACTACAACGGGGCGTTTCATTAGCAACAACATGCTAATATTAACACTAAATTATTAAGAGAGAGATTTATTACTTTTTGTCGGGAGTTACTTCCGGAGTAACCAGCTTCTTGATTGATTTCGTATTCAGATACAGAAAGGCCAACCGCGGCTGTGCTTCCTGAACAACCAATTCCAATGAATCTGATGTTACGTAACCAATACGTTCACGCGTCTTATACACTTCTATTTTTCCATCGTCTTCTTTGCTGAATCCTTCTATAATCAAATAGCCGTCCTCATCTATCTTCCATGTTCTAAGATCTAAAGACGGTACGTTGATGGCAGAGCATTTTCCACCTTTTTTAAACTCAAACCCCTTGAGTTCGCCTGTTGATTCATAGGTATAAGGGTTGCACCATTTACCAATAATTTGTTTCTCCACTTTTTTCTGTCCGTAGCTGCTGAATGCAAAGCAAGACAGAGCCATAACTGTCATTAATAGTTTCTTCATTTTAATTTATTTTTCTAGTAAATCATATTTCTGATCAATTCCACGTTCTCGCAAATGAATACCCTCTTTCATCCAACGCGGCTCTTTTGTTCCTTTCAGGTAATAATCAAAGAACTGTTTCATCCGGATAGTCCAGTCTTTCTGTGCAGCCTGATTACCAAGAAAATGCCCTTCACCTTTGTAATTAAGATGCCATGCCGGACGTTGTAAACGACGCATAGCTAAATAAAGTGCACGACCTTGTTCGTAGGCAACAGCCTCATCCTTATCATTATGCCAAATTAATAATGGAGTATGTATCTTATCCGCTTCTACGATAGCAGAGCTTGCCAAATACTTATCTTTGGCTTCCCATAAACTCTTTCCCATACGGCTTTGCCATTCTTCATACATGAAATAACGCGGCAAACCGCTTCCACCACGAATACCCAAATAACCGGTTACCATATCAGTAATAGGAGCCCCGATATTAGCACAAGCGAATATATCCGTCTTCGTCACCAGATAACTAGCTTGGAAACCTGACCAACTATGTCCCTGAAGACCTATTTTTCCCGGATGCGCTATCCCCTGCTCTATCAAGTATTTCGTTCCGCTTACTACTGCATCATAACTACTCTGTCCCGGTGTTCCTATGGTGAAATGCACATCCGGCATAAATACAATGTACCCATTACTTACAAAGTACATCACATCCGCCATTGCGCTACTCAACATAGGAGCGTGATAAGTGTTCAGTCCTCCGGAATGTGTTTCATAGAACTGTACCAGAACGGGATATTCTTTATTAGCGTCATAATCTTCCGGCAAGTAAAGTATTCCCTTGTTAGGCTTATTCTCATAATTAGTCCATTCCACTAACTTTGCAGTACCCCATTTGTATTCGCTTTGTTGAGGATTAGCATTCGTTATACGAATCGGATCAGAGAAATCCGATTTACTCCACCACAGATCACGGAATTCTGATACATTCTGACGATTCCAAATACAATACTTCTGATTGTCAGAAAAACGATGAATTGAATAGATGTAAGGACCTTCTGCGAGCTTCTTCAAGCGACCTTTCATGTCAAGTGAATAAATACCTTCATCCATTGTGTTTTCATCCCATACACTAACTATAATCGTCTCGTCCGGATTGAATACTTCTTTGTCAATATTGCTGGTCATTTTACGGATAGATCTCTGATTTTTGCGACCATACCCCTTAGTGATACATTCCGGCTGACGTTCTCCGGTCAAATCGATCTTCCACCAGTCATAAGCATCATAAATCAACACATTATTACCATCAGCAGTCCAACCAGCAATACCATAAGCAGGTGCAGGATTTGGTTTGTCATAAGTTTCCTCGAATATCGGATACCCAATAGCTGTTGACATATCGGTAACCTCACCCGTTTTTCCGTCAAACTTATTCCATACCTGTGCAACAGGATCATACATCACAGCCCATTTGCCGTTCACCGACCACCTCGGTCTTGTCCGGTAGCTACGTCCTACCAATTGCTTTTCTCCCGTATGTACATTCACAGAATAGATATCAAACGGCATTTCATTAAGCCAGTCTTTCTGCGAACGATAAGGCGTTTCGTCCGTATAAAGCACATAATGAATCTCTTCCGCACGGTCCGGCTCCAACAAATCAGCATGTCCAGGAGCTACTTCCGTCAATTTTTGGGAAGTAATGTCATAGATATATTTCGAATATTGAGGATGGGAATAACGGCTACGAGTCTGCAAAGTAGGTACTTCATATTCATCCCAGGTCCACAACTCCAGTTCAAAACTCTTATCCGGCTTTATTTCCTCTTCTTTCTTATCTTTATTTACTTTCTCCTGATAAGGTCTGAGTTCCATTGTCAAAAACTTCTGGCTACTTGACAGACTAGCCCGGACAAGTTCCATTCCCGCAGGAATGACAATCTCCTTACGGTCGAATACAAGGTCGCAAGTATTATTCTTCAAAGAGAAATTATACCATAATGAATCCTTCACAGTAAACTCTCCGGTCATCCGTTCTTTGTCAAGACTGAAAGAAGAAAATCCTTCCTTGACAGAACTTTGATAAATAGTCCGGTAGGGACCTACCAACGGGCCATAACACAAAGCATTTCCTTTGGCTTGTTTACGAATAAAAAGAATCGAACGATTCTGATTATACAACGTATAATAGCCTATACTATCAATCTGAAATGCAGTTCCAGTCTTAAGGTGACGTACCACCAAACAATCGAAAGACGGAATATGGTTGACCGTATCTTCCGGTACATTGCTCACAGACACCGAATAAGGAACCCCTTCCACAGGACGGAAAGATTCTTTATACGTCCACTCCGTCTTCACTCCGGAAGGTAACGACATCAATATAGTCTTCATATTTCCGGCAGTATCCGCCTGTTCGTAATAAACAGCTCGGTCTGCATCATAATATTGGATCTGTTCGACATCAGGCAATACTATTTCTTTTCGTGTACGCGAATCAAACAGATGCAATATCTTCGACTCCTTATCATCCGAATTATATTCCATCGGAGCAATGCGATAAGTCACCCATCGCCCTGTCGGGGAAATATCTGGTGATTCGACGCGCTTCCACGACATACAAGCTGCTATATCCAACGGTTTCAATAAATGAGACTGTTGTTCCGCAGACTGATCTTTCGCTTTTTGTTGTGCTTCGACAGAGGTGTATGACAGCAGCACAGCTACCAAAAAGAAATACCTAAAGAAAGAGTTCTTCATATAGTTTATCATCTTATTTACTACGGTTTATGTCTTCCCAACAGTCTGCACGAGTATCACCCAGTAAATGTTTGGCAAAAAAGCGATACATTTTCCTTTCAAAATACTTATCAGCAGAACCATATCCATGACCAGCCCCTGGAATCACTAACATATCAAAGTCTTTACCGGCTTCAATCAGTGCCTTAGCCATACGATAAGTATGTGCTGGATTGACATTCTTATCCATATCTCCTGTTACAAGCATCAGATGACCTTTCAGGTTCTTAGCAATTTCTGCATTCGACTTCACGCTAAACTTATATTCATACTCTTTCGTCTCATTACCCAGACTGTCTTTCACAACCTTTTCCACTTCTTTCACACCATTATAGCACTCTCCCCAACCACGATTGTAGATATTATTATCATGGTTTCCGGAACAAGAAACAGCAGCCGTATAAAAGTCCGGATAAGTACAAATAGCAGCCGCAGCCATAAATCCACCACCAGAGTGTCCATAAATACCTACCTTCTTACCATCAATAAACGAATGACGTTGAGCTAACTGTTCAATCGCATATTTATCATCTGCCAACGGATAATCACGCATATTGCCATAACCATAACGGTGGTATGCTTTACCACGCATCGGCGTATCACCTCTATGTCCTACTGTGATTACAATAAAACCGAGTTGCGCCATGCGAGTACAATAACTATCATCTAATGTAAAGTTAGTAGGTACAAATCCGAAATAAGGTCCGGGATAAACAACTGAAATAATCGGATATTTTTTCTCCGGATCAAAGTCAGACGGTTTCCACATCACTCCATACAAATCGGTAACATTATCAGCAGCTTTCACGGCAAAACGTTCCGGTTTTTTCCAACCCGATGCATAGACTAAGCTCAAATCAGGTTTTGCCAATTCCATAATCACCTTGCCTTTTTTATCCTTCAGCATAATTTTAGGTTCCATATCCACTCTTGAATAGGTATCTACATAGTAATTATGAGATTTCAAGAAGTTCACATTATGCTGTCCGTCTTCCGTGCTCAAAGGAGTTACTCCTTCTCTGTCAATGTCAACCTCATAAAGCATGTAATAGAAAGGATTCACTTTTTTATCTTTTCCATATCCATACAGATAAACTTTGCGTCTCAGCGTATCAATAGAATTAATATAGCCTGTTACCCATTCACCGGAAGTCATCACATTTTTGAGATTTCCGTCTCCATCATAGTGATAATAATGCCCCCAACCAGTACGCTCTGAACGGAACAGAATATCTTTTCCATCATTTAAGATCGCAACATTACGAGCATGTGGATCACGGTATGGCTTATCTTCTTCATGAATGATTTCTTTCACTTCCAAAGTTGACAGATTAACAGAGCATACATCTACTTCATCCCAAGTACGCTTAGTACGTTCAAAAAACAAGTATTTGCTATCCGAAGTAACATGAAGAGGCCTTATATATTGATCTTTCCATTTATCTATCTTTGCTTTCTTCACTGTTTTCTCTACAATATCAATAATCGCCAATTCATTTTGAGTAACATACTTGTCACCTGGAAACTCATATTTATACTTTATCAATGAAGGAGAATCTTCCAATGAATTAATTACCCAAAAATCCCGCAACAAACGGTTATCATCACGTACTACATAAATATGACGATTATCCGGACACCAAAGTGCTGTTGTCGGCACTTCTCCGTTCTCCCCTGCTTCTTCTTCACGAGCATAAGAAAAGTTTTCCACTCCATCCGTAGTCAACTGCACCTCGGTTGTATCCACTCCCAATGCTTTATTTCCTTTTACATACAGGTTGTGATTCTTAGCATACAGAATATACTTTTTATCAGGTGAGAAAGTCATCCAGCTATAAATGGGGTCTTCCAGCTCCTTCTTTTCTTCTTTCTTCTCTACTAATGTCAACTTGCCCGTCAGACGATTATAACTGTATCGTTTACTCTTATAATCAAATTCAAACGAGCCTTGGTCTTTGGAAAAAGTTACAGATGAGATATCTAGTTTATTTCTATCTACTACACCTTTGGTAAATTCACTTAACTGCATAGCCATCTTCCCTTTATCAAATAGAGGTTCACGCTTTCCTGCAGCAGGCATTACATAATAATATTCCTTGCCTGATGTTGTTTGAAACTCAAACCAGAAATTATCTGTATCGTTAATTCCCCGAGGGTAAACCGATAGACTAATATTAGACAATTTACCTCCTAAAGTAAAATCTTGAAATTTATCTGCCAATTCATAATTGGCAAATATATTGCTTGATTTACCAATAGATACCTGAGCAATCATCTGCACCATAGTGCAAGATGTTAGTATAGCAGTTACAAAAAAAACTTTAATACTCATTATAATAATTCTTTCAAAAAAACATTCATATATTAATTAAAACTCAAACCAGAAATAATCAAACCCACGACCAAGTTTATAAAGTGCATCAACAACATTACCAAAGTGGTTATCTTCTATAACTTCATTAGGGAACAGCTTACCTAAAGTAACTTCTTCACAAACCCCAGTAGCCTGATTTTTAGTTTCTTTAACTTCATAAATACTGAATGTTCCATCCGCTAACGCAACTCCCAACTGCCCATTATAACTTGGCATAGATGGAGAAGCAGACAAGTCATTAACAGCTAACGATACTATATCACTAGTCATTTCTCCTAACAAAAGCATTGCTTCATTATGGTTAGTACCAGTCTCCGGATCTTGACCATACTGACAATACCATAGTCTATTTCCATCTGCAATTACAACAAACATTTTATTATTAAAAACTGCAATGTCTTTATAACTTGGTATTACCCCTAATTCTTTCTCAAAATATTCAGTCTCTGAAATAGTTGCAACACCTCCTCCATCTTTTCCTTCCAATGCGAAATATCTCAATCCATACGAACTACCACCGGGTTCTTTCATCAGAGCGACCCAAGCAGGAACAGATGCCGAAACATCATAATCATTTTTCCTTGCACTAGCAGCAGGAATCATATCCACAACTTCTTGAGACATTTTTTGAAAATGCTTCTGATCATTCATTTCTGTAATTTCATAAACATTTCCAGTCAGTTTAGTAGAATTCTCACTGATGGTTGTACTATAATCACTAACAGTAATACCACCGTCATAAATTCCAACTAATGTATTATCTTCCTTCAGCGCTGGAATAACGGAACAATAAAGGTCATTAATTTTAAGACTCTGAAACAGTCTACGAAACTTCATTCCATTATTTAACGGAACAGATGTATAAAATCCCGCATGAAAGTCACCCGCATCGATTTTATTATTTAAGAAAACATGCCCATTCTCATTACGAAGTAATTTTGCCGAATATGTCATAGCAGCTTCTACGGGAGAAAAATTATCAGGTAAATCATTATTGAATTCTTCAAAAGTATACAATTCATGTTCCAAAGTATTACCATTCAATTCAGCCCATTTATCTTGCTTTACAAGCAGTTCATCATATACTTCAAGACCCAATGAACTATAGTAATCCATATTACCCAGATTTTCCATTAAACCAATAGGATTCATTCCTAGATTAGGAGTTACATCCATCTTCACTCTATGATACACTAATGAATCACGTGCTTCCTCATTCCCATCTATAGTTGTAAAATAGGTTATAGTGGAAGGAATAATAAAGTTCAAAATAGACCTGTTATCATTTCCTTTAGAAAGAATAGCCCATCCGCGTTGAAACTCTGTCCGAATCTTAACAGTTGTTGATCTCGCAAACTTTACCCCCGACTTATTATCTATCACAGCAAAAGTAATTCGAGCAGTACCACTTTTAGAAGAAGAAAAAGTATAGGATGGGCCTTGTTCATCCGCTAACAATTGGCCATCCAAATACCACTCATAACTCACATCCGGTGCAATACTATCAATTGTAAACTTAAAAGTCGGTGTTAAAGTTAACTTTTCATCTACAGCAATGCTATAATCATCTTTAAGTCCTCCAATAGATTGATATCCTCCTTGAAGCTCATTTAACTTGTCATAATTATAATTGTTGTCATCATCCAGACAAGCTGACATAGCTACACATAAGATTGCTATGATTATATATACAAACGATTTATTCATAAACTAACTTCCTTTCTATTACCCTGCAACAGGAACTGTAATCTCTAATTGTGTTTTCTCATCAACCAATGGCCCCAAACCTTGTGCTGCTCTTTCCGCATTAATATCTTTCAAAGTATTTTTCAACTTCAATGCATATTTACGTAGTACTTGTTTGTTCTTGCCGTCAAATACCATATCATCCTTTTTCAACTCATCCAAAAACATCTTATATTTATCTTCTAAATATATCCCTAAATAATATTCTTCAACCGAATTGAGAGGAGTATCAGCACCACCTGTATCAGCTACCGACCACCAACTGGGTTTAAATAAACGATCTGTTACAGTAACAATTGCTCTTGAGTATTGTCTTGCTCCCTCTCTTACTTCTTCCTTCTCATCTATTTTTAATGCTAAAATCAATGTATTAGTACTCAATATTTCTGAATTCTTCAATTTTATACAAACACTTCCCGTCAGCTGACCTTTTTCAATCAGACACTCTGTTGGTAATTCATATAAATTGGCAGGTAAAGTTGTACGATCTTCATCTACACTTACAGAAAACTTCAGATCTTTATCCTGCACTTTGCCATATACTGAAACCTCTAATGGAATCTCTGGAACTTCGCCCTCATTATAAACCTTAAATGAAACAGTTGTAGTGTCTTTAGTCATATCTTTGGCAAAGATAATATACGAGACGTCATTATCATTGACCATCAAACCTTTCTCTTCACAAGAGATAAAAAAGCTAGAGCAGCAAAAGCATGCTATAGCAGGAATTATAAAATTCTTGATATTCATTTTCTTACTCCAAGTTTAGTTATTTGATATTACTTTCCGAATCAGGTAACGGTAATACGACATATTCTTCCGTCATTGGAATTTCACCACTATCACAAGTCAAAACTTTATTTAGACGTTTAAACATGTATAATGTTTGTCCCTCTCCAAAAAACTCCCGACGTGCATCATTTACAATCATATTTACAAAATCATTCTTAGAAGAAACAGATGAATAATCTACAGTCTTAATACCGCGTCCTTTTTTCACCTTTTCTAAGTAACTTTTTGCTTCAGCTATTTTAAGCAAATCACCTTCTGTATAAATCGCTTCAGCCGCAATATAATATACTTCAGACATGCGAATCATCGGAATAATCTGATTATTTGCCTTACCGTATTCTGTACTTTCCACTTGTTTATAATATTTCAATGTACGGTAATTATATCCATAGTATTTTAATTCCAACTGATACTTAAAGCGAAAATCATTCTCTTTCTCTATACCATATACAGCATCAAGCATTTTACTACTCCAAGACAAATAGTTCTGATCAGATTCTGATTTACCATCAGTCAGATGATTAATCTCACTATCCCAGTCTACTAATTCTGTAGGAGAATACAATGCAAAAATTATATTATCATACATCTTCATATTACCGTTCTTAAAGTTATCAGAAGCATAATAAGATTCGTCGGCTGCAAAATATTTTGTTTTCTCCTCTTCATCTATCAACTTCTTCGCTTCCGCATATGCTTCGTCGTTCATTCCTGCATATAAATATACTCTTGCTAATATGGCTGTTACAGCATAGTAATTCAAGCGGTACCCTCTTAACGCAGCAAAAGCACCTTCACCAGCCACTTTTTGCACAAAGCGCCTATCAGGATTAAAATTTGTACTCTCTGTATCTATATCAAATAAAATACGTTGTGATTCTTTTAGATCAGCAATAGCATGTTCCAGACAATAGCTAACCGTTTGTTTATCATTCACATAACTAGGATATTTGTCTACATACGGAATAAAAGTACGTGTATTAGGATTCGCAGCAGGAGCAGGAGCATACATACGAAGTAAATCAAAATGCATATATGCACGTACCCCTATTGCTTCTCCCAAAATCATACGGCGTTCAGTATCGTGATCATAAAATAATGCAGGATCAGCAACCTCAGCCTGTTGTATCAAGTTATTACAGTTGGCAATAATATTCCAAGCAGCATTCCACATAGCATCTGTTGTTGGTGTCAACTCTGAATGCTTATAATTAAAATTACAGATTTTACTCATTGCCTGTCCACTACCACTCGTTGGAGCTCTATTCTTATCATACACTTGTCCCCAAGCATCTACAATCCCCCACGTCAAATTACTTCCATACAAATCAAATGTTGATAATTTACGATAAATACCATTCAATGCTGTCCGAAATCCATCACCTGAAGAAAAAAGATACTCTTCCTTGATTTCATCAGAAGGATATAAATCAAGCCAGTCTTGGCAGGATGAAAACGTTAGTGCCAAGCAGGCTAATGATATGATTGTTCTATATATTTTTTTCATTATAGTAAGTCTTAAAATTGTGCTTTAATTGAAAAATTCACTTTCCATGATTTTGGATAACTTAATCCACGCTCTTGACGGATGGAGTTCCAATTTATAAAGTCACTTGAACTGGCCTCAAGACGAAGCATATTCATACCTAAATACTTCCTTATCCATTCACGTTTGAAATCATAACTCAATGTCAATGCACTCAAACGGATATAAGATTTATCCTGTACAAAACGTGATGTAGGCAAAGTAGTCAATTTACTATCCTTAATATTTTTAAACTGGGCAACATCACCAGGTTTTTGCCAGCGATCTGTCAACACTCGTAAATCGACATTTCCTCTCTCTATTGCCGCATTCTCCACTCGATCTACCAAAGTCTGATTATACTCCTGCCCTCCCCATTCATATAAGAAAGAAGCAAACAGACTCCATTCTCTATAAGTAAGATTTACACCAAATGCTCCATTAAATTTCGGTTCTGTATTACCCACAACAACTTCTTGCGTAGCATCCCATTTATCGGACACTGTACCATCTCTATTCAAATAGATCTCTTTACCAGTAGTTGGGTCGATACCTAATGATTTAACTGCCCAAATGGATGTCAATGATTGCCCCTCTTCATATTGTGCAATAGGCACAGAATAATTAGCATCTTTCAATGAATAATTTATATTCTGTGCATCCTGCTCCTTTTTATAAAATTCAGCTACACGTTGATTATATGCTTTCTGTGAATCAGATATTTTCAATATTTTATTGGTATTGTGTGCCATATTTCCCCACAAAGCTACTATCCAATCACGATTCCGATACACATCAGTACGTACAGTCAACTCAAACCCCTTATTCATAACTTCACCCATATTACTTTTATAGGTAGAAAAACCTGAAGTATTAGAAAGACTGACATCATTAACTAAATCTATCGTTTTCTCATAATAATAGTCAGCTTCTACTGTTAAACGCCTGTCAAAGAACTGCGTTTCTACACCAATATTAAACTTGTCTGTTTTTTCCCATGTTAAATCCTTGTTACCCAAAGCTTTTAATACAGCTCCGTAACCAGTTGCATACCATTCATCGAAAAGAGTTTCATACATTGTAGTTGCTGCATAGGAAGGGAAATTTACTTTTCCCGTACGTCCGTAAGAACCACGTACTTTCAATTTATTCACCCAGTTATTTCCTTTTAAAAAATCATAATTATGCAAGTTTACTCCCAAACCTCCTGAGAAAAAGGGTGCCCACCTTTGATTAGAACCAAATGCAGAAGAACCATCAAAACGTACCGAAACATCCGCTAAGTAAATATCATTCCATGTATAGTTGGCTGTAGCCAATACACTCACCATGCGAGAAGTTCCTTCTGTACGTGTTGGTTTTTTATAGATTTCTGAAGCATAATTTAAAGAGTGAAATTGTCCTGATGAAAATCCACGATAATGGGCACTCGTATTATCCTGCGAACCTGCCGAAGCTTCCCATCCTATAGATACATTTAAATTATGTTTTTTTCTCAAATGTACGTGTATAATACAAAAAAGCATTTGCATTCCAGTCTAAATTATTCCCATTAGTTGTATATAGATCCCCTACCTTATCTTCATTCCCACTTGAAGATTCCCCCAGCACACTGGTTTTAGACGATAACGGATCTATAAATTTCTCACTATTAGCATACTTTCTAGTCACACTAAATTGGCCTCTTACAGTCCAATAGTCAGTCAAGTACCAATTTAAACTTAAATTATTTGTAATCTCATCATATGCATTCCAATCATAATTCGCCAAAGTTGCCTCGTATAAAGGATTATTTGCTGCACTATTCCTATCCGTTTTCGAGAAGGCTAGTTGTTCTACTAATATTCCATCTTCATAAGGAGTATCATAAGGTTGCATGCTCGTGTAATCACTGAATGAGCCATAGGGTGATTCAGTTGATTTCGTATGAGTAAAAGACACTGTATTTTTTACTTGAAGGCTTTTCATTCTATAATCCAAAGAGAAACCGACACTATAACGATCGCGAGAGGATCCTTTCATAACCCCTTTTGTTCCATTATAAGAAGCATCCACACCATACCTTAGGTTTTGTGTTCCTCCTTCTACGTACACACTATGTTTATGATCAAAAGAATTTCTTAATGGCAATACTAACCAATTTGTATCCACTCCTTTTCGTATCTGCGCATATTTTTTACTATATGAATTTATGATATTTCCCATATTATCTCCTGCCGATACATCAAACAACCCGGCAAGTCTCTCTATTTCCAACTTCTCGGATGCGTTAGCCAAATTATAATCTCTCAAGTCAGGCATTTCCAAAGTCCCTGTAAAATTATACGACACACGTACCTCACCCGGTTTAGGAGCCACTGTAGTAATGACAACAACCCCATTTGCTGCACGTGAACCATAAATTGCAGTTGCAGCAGCATCCTTCAAAATTGTCATACTTTCAATTCGGGTAGGATCAAGATCATACACCTTCTCTATGCTCACTTCAAAGCCATCCATAATGAAAGTAGGCAAGTTAGGATTATTCTCTAAATTTGATTTAGAAAGTTGATCTTTATCCAAATCCCTCACTCCAACTCCTGAACGTCCACGAATATACATCTCTGGTAATGCATTTGGATCTGAACCAAATTGCGTATTTGTCATAAGACGGAAAGAAGGATCAAAAGACTGCATAGCATCAATTACATTAGTTTGCGATACCTTCCGTAAATCATCGCCTGTAATCTGCGTAGAACTACCAGTAAAGCTAGTTTTACGAACATTACTATATCCAGTCACAACCACATCATCCAATGTTTTTACATCATCAACCAAAGTAATTTCAAGACTTTTCCGACGGGTAGCATCCACTTGGAGAGTCTGCTTTTTCATACCGATAAAAGAGACTTCCAAAGTCACTTTGTCACTTTTCACATCCAACGTAAACTCACCTTCGATATTGGTAGAAGTACCCGTACGAGTACCTTTTACGATGACGCTAGCTCCTGGTATCGGTTCCTTATTCGAATCAATAACCGTACCACGGATACGATTATCACGCTTCTCGGTCTGCAATTTACGAACAACAACAATACCATCTTTCACCACATAATCAAATCCCTGGGGATTTAAAATCAACTTCAGAGCGACTTCCCATTTCTCATTTTTTGCATTAATTGATACGGGAGGAACTCCTTTAAACATTTGTGAATTATACAACATATTCACTCCTGTTTGTTTCTTCACTGCATCCAAAACTGTCTCGATAGAGACATTATGCAGATTCAAAGTTACCGTCTTATCCTGTGACGGTAGAGCCCATGTGCTAAATGTGCAACACACTGCCACTAAAAAACATAGTAGCCATCGTTTTTCTCTCATAAATTAATGATTAAACTTTACCTAATATTCTATTTATTCTTACTCTTTCATTCCACCGTATATCAATACTTTCCGCCCACTGATTTTATAAGTCAGATCACCTGTCAGTTCTAATGCATCCAGGAACGAGTTGATCGCTCCGTAACGTTTCAAACTGCCGCTGTAAGTTATGTCGCGCAGATCCGGTGTTTCATAATAAACCTGTATATCATACCAGCGTTCAAATGTCTCCATGATCTCCCCTAAAGAACGGTTTTTAAAGTTGTACACACCGTTTACCCATCCGATATATTCATCCAGGTCGACGGTGCGCTTCTCTGTACCATTGGCAGAGACTACTGCTTGTTCGCCCGGCTGAAGAGTTACCGTTCCGACATTCGGTGCAGAGAATTGTACTTTTCCGCGCACCAATGTAGTGTAACAAACGGAAGCATTAGTATAAGCATTCACATTAAATGCCGTACCAAGCACCATCACTTCACCAAGATGAGTTTGTACCACAAATGGATGAGATTCATCCTGCACAACTTCAAAATAAGCCTCACCCTCCAAAGCTACAATCCTGCGTTTACCCGCAAAACGTACCGGATA
Source organism: Bacteroides celer (assembly GCF_002632415.2). Classification (NCBI taxonomy): domain Bacteria; kingdom Pseudomonadati; phylum Bacteroidota; class Bacteroidia; order Bacteroidales; family Bacteroidaceae; genus Bacteroides; species Bacteroides celer. The sequence continues at coordinate 5,874,967 of NZ_CP178209.1, forward strand.
AGTCAGCCTGGAACCAGCATTCAAATGAACTGTTGTTCCATCAGCGAGGATTACAGTATTTTCCCCTCCACGTGGTATAATAAGTTCATTTGACTTAACCGGCTTCTCTTCGACGTTTTTCTCTTCGTGTTGCGTTGTGACGGTTGGTTCATATGACAGCACTCCTTCCTTATATTTTACCTGGACGCCGTCTACTATTACGTTAACTTCTTTCTTATGTACATCAATAATGCTACCATCGGGTAAAGTCAATTGTGCCTGTTGAACTCCCGGCTGAATCAATGGTCTACTTTCCTCTTCAGTCGAAACATAATTCAACGTATAGAAAGATAAACCGATTACTAAAAAAACAACAGCTGCTGCAACAGACCACCAAATCCGGAAAGCTCGAGGCTTCTTTATCACCGGTCCCGTTTGTCCGATTTTCTGAAGGAAAGATTCATAGCCTTTCTTTGATGAATAATTTTTATATTCTTCAAATGCAACTCTTAATGTCTCGCCATTCTGTAATTGCTCAAACACTTTTTGTAAGTCCGGGCATTCTGCCAATCGCTTTTCAAGCTTTTGCTGTTCCGATTCGTTAGCTTCTCCTAAAAGAGCTTTCTTCATTAAAGCGGCATCTTGATATACATTTTCGAACTTCTTCATCTTATTTCTCCTTTTTAAATTAAACAATTGTTTAATTTGCTTTATTATAGATATACATAACTCATAGAAAGGGGTGACAAAAAGATGATCTTTTTTTGAGATAAGAGCGTAAAGAAGAGGATTTTAGGGATAAGGATATAACATTATGTCACAATTTAAAGGAAATACATTCGCTTTTAACAAAGAAAACAAATCTTAAGCAATCAATAAAAAGATAAAGAAGTATCAATTTGATTTTTTTATCTTTTTAGAGAAATAAACAAAGAATTATAAAATGTACAGAGTCGCCCAGTCTCTCACGAAGAAATTTATAGCTACGGGTCTTTTGAGTTTTAACAGTATTGATACTTATTTCTAAACGTTCGGCTATCTCTTCCCATGTATGTCCTTCGATTCTCATTAAAATGATCCGGCGTTGTTCGGCTGGGAGTTCTTCGATATGGCAATAGAGCTGCCGGATAATTTCTTCTTTTACCGTTAACGCATAGATTACGTCTTCATCCTCCACGTCTTCTTCCTCGGCGAGAGAACTTAAAATTGTATCATGAATCTGATTATTGCGTATATATAATAAAGTATTATTATAGCAGGCGCGATAGAGATAATTTGTGAGCTCTTTGATATCAGAAAAGGTACGCTTACCTTCCCAAACAGAAATGAAAACCTCCTGAACCAGATCTTCCACTGCATCCGGAACGGGCAATATTTTGGCGACATAAATGCATAGAGCAGCATAAAAACGATCGTAGAAATCGCCCCATATCTTTTCATCCTTCCGGTTGACTCCTGCTACTATGATGTCAATCTTATCGTCCATATTGTCACTCTACCTATCAAAAAACGAAACAGATTTCTCTGAAATCGCTATAAACACTTACTATAGCGGTATTTATAAATGCAAATATATTGTTTTTTTCAGAAACGCAGGCCCAACTAACCTACAAAATAGAAAATAAAAGGCTTCCCTCTTCTAATCAAAAAACACAAAGTTCTCTATCACCTATCACCGCACCTCTCCAATCGGCTTATTCATCGTACATTGAAGCATGGTGATAGGTTGAAAAGGATCTTTCACCTAACCTATCACCTATCACCACCTATTTCGGTCAATATAAGACGCAGAATACGGCTATGATCTATTAAAGGAAACGGTAAAAGAAAGCTTTTTAGTCAGTTCAAACGGCCTAAACTTTTGTCTTCTGCCTTCAAACAAGTTGTTCCCCAACCTAAAACTATTTGTTTCAAGGCTTGAAACTGTTTGTTTCCCGTAATGAAACTGTTAGTTTCTCGGTGTGAAACAAGTAGTTTCTCGTAATGAAACTTTAGTTTCAAAGGCTTGAACTTTTTTTTAAAGGCATGAAATCAAACTTTCCCAACACGACTGTGAGTAAAGTACTTACGAGATATATTTAAAAGAGGCACAAAAAAAGAGCGAATCATTCCGCCCCACCTTTAAAGAATCCCCATAAATGGGATTCTTCTTTTTTCTTCATTTTCATTTACTCGTTACCTAAAAACGTCTTTTTCCTAATACCTAATCAAAACAATCCTTTTCCTAAAAACTAATCTTAAAATCTAATACCTTAATTTTATAAACTAATACCTTTTAATTATAATCTTTTTTCTAATACCTAAAAATATAAGTAGTTTCACAACTACACTGCAAAGGTATAGCTGTTTGCGAAAACAACAAAGTCCATGATACTAAAAAATACATTTGGGCTTGTTTTTTTGACTTATGTCAAGACATGAAGCAAATTTTAAGTGTAAACCTCACATTTATTCTGACGATAACCTCTATTTTGAACAAATTCTCCATTTTGCTTTCTAGTTTCATCCATTATTGAGCAGACAAGCAACTAATAAAAAGACAGTAAAATAAGATATAAAAGAGCATAATATCACTATTTTCCACAAAAACGCAGGATTACAAAACTCGAAGAATAGTCAAATCTCGAACAATCTGCATATTTCTAACTCAAAATTACAGCGTTTTTTCAATTAAACCGGATTCCTCCCCGGATTTTCAGAAGCAAAAACAGCTTGAAGATACAAGTCTCGCAACTTTTCTGTAACTTTGCAGCGTTTGATAATAAATAAGATAGGAATGGATTTTAAGTACGACGTAATTGTAATTGGTGCCGGACATGCTGGTTGTGAAGCAGCGGCAGCTGCTGCTAATTTAGGTTCCAAAACTTGTCTCATCACTATGGACATGAACAAGATTGGACAGATGAGTTGCAATCCGGCTGTAGGAGGAATCGCCAAAGGACAAATTGTACGTGAAATAGATGCACTGGGTGGACAGATGGGATTAGTGACAGATGAGACTGCCATTCAATTCCGAATTCTAAACCGCTCGAAAGGTCCAGCCATGTGGAGCCCTCGCGCCCAATGCGACCAGGCTAAGTTTATTTGGTCCTGGCGAGAGAAACTGGAAAATACACCCAACCTTCATATCTGGCAAGATACCGTATGTGAACTGCTCGTTGAAAACGGTGAGGTCACCGGATTGGTCACCGCATGGGGTGTCACCTTTAAAGCAAAATGCATTGTGCTCACCGCAGGAACTTTCCTCAACGGACTGATGCATGTAGGACGTCATAAATTGCCGGGAGGAAGAATGGCCGAGCCGGCTTCTTATCAGCTGACCGAATCCATCGCCCGTCACGGTATCTCTTACGGAAGGATGAAAACCGGTACTCCGGTACGAATCGACGCGCGTAGTGTGCATTTTGACCAGATGGAAACACAAGACGGTGAATCGGACTTCCACAAGTTCTCATTCATGAATACTAGCACGCACCACTTAAAGCAACTTCAATGCTGGACATGCTACACCAATGAAGAAGTACACCGGATTCTGCGTGAAGGTTTGCCGGATTCTCCCCTGTTCAACGGACAGATTCAAAGTATCGGGCCACGCTATTGTCCGAGCATCGAAACCAAGATTGTCACTTTCCCGGATAAAGATCAGCACCAGTTATTTCTCGAACCGGAAGGAGAAACGACACAAGAGTTATATCTTAACGGATTCTCTTCTTCGCTTCCGATGGAAATACAAATTGCAGCATTAAAACAAATCCCGGCTTTCAAAGATCTGGTTATCTACCGCCCGGGATACGCTATCGAATATGACTATTTCGATCCGACTCAATTAAAACATACGTTGGAATCGAAGATTATAAAAAACTTGTTCTTTGCCGGACAAGTAAACGGAACCACCGGATACGAGGAAGCAGGAGGACAAGGATTGATAGCCGGTATCAATGCACACATCAACTGCCACGGCGGAGAAGCATTTACTTTGGCTCGCGATGAAGCATATATTGGCGTATTAATCGACGATTTGGTTACCAAAGGTGTGGATGAACCTTACCGTATGTTTACCTCGCGTGCGGAATACCGTATTCTGCTTCGCATGGATGATGCCGATATGCGCTTAACAGAGAAAGCATTTAAGCTTGGGTTGGCAAAAGAAGATCGATATCAGTTAGTAAGAAGCAAGAAAGAAGCTGTGGAACAAATCATTTCTTTCGCGCGCAACTATTCGATGAAACCTGCACTAATCAACGATGCTCTCGAAAAGATAGGGACAACTCCCCTACGTCAAGGTTGTAAGTTGATAGAGATTCTGAACCGCCCGCAAGTGACAATAGAAAATATAGCAGAATATGTTCCGGCGTTTCAACGCGAACTGGAAAAAGCGACGAGTTCGGATCAAGACCGGAAAGAAGAGATTCTCGAAGCCGCCGAAATCCTAATCAAGTATCAAGGATATATTGACAGAGAAAGAATGATAGCTGAAAAACTAGCACGATTGGAGAGTATCAAGATTAAAGGAAGATTTGACTATTCTACCATTCAGTCCCTTTCCACCGAAGCTCGGCAAAAGCTGGTAAAGATAGATCCGGAAACAATCGCGCAAGCGAGCAGAATCCCGGGAGTCTCTCCTAGCGACATCAACGTGCTGCTGGTGCTTTCGGGACGATAAGCGGCAACGTTTCACGTGAAACAAAGAATTTAAAGAAACGATATAATTCAATGATTATGAGCAAAGAAACACTAATCAAAAGCATTCGGGAAGTACCCGATTTTCCGATTCCCGGAATCCTGTTCTACGACGTCACCACTCTATTCAAAGATCCATGGTGCTTGCAGGAATTATCCAATATCATGTTCGATATGTATAAGGATAAAGGAATCACCAAAGTGGTAGGTATAGAATCAAGAGGCTTTATTATGGGACCAATTCTGGCAACCCGTCTGAACGCCGGTTTTATTCCAGTCCGCAAACCGGGCAAACTCCCGGCAGAAACGATTGAAGAAAGCTACGATAAGGAGTATGGCAAAGATACGGTGCAAATTCACAAAGATGCACTGGACGAAAATGACGTAATTCTACTACATGATGATTTGCTGGCAACAGGAGGCACCATGAAAGCAGCTTGCGAATTGGTGAAAAGACTAAAGCCTAAAAAGGTATATGTAAACTTCATCATCGAATTGAAAGAACTGAATGGAAAATCATTGTTCGGAGATGACGTAGAAGTAGAATCGGTATTGTCTTTATAAAGGATTTACCTCTATTTGCAGAGAATGTGTCAAAAGTAAGCAGCTAGCGATCTTTCGTACCTAACAATTATGAATACAGAACCAGAAAGCAGAGCCAATGAATATTTGAAAGGGATTGTAGCCAACCTTCCCGAGAAGCCGGGTATTTACCAATACCTGAACACGGAGGGTACAATTATATACGTTGGAAAGGCTAAAAATCTAAAGAAAAGAGTCTATTCCTACTTCAGCAAAGAGCATGAACCGGGAAAGACACGAGTGCTGGTCAGCAAAATCGCCGATATTCGTTATATTGTAGTCAACACGGAAGAAGATGCGTTATTGCTGGAGAATAATCTGATAAAGAAATATAAGCCGCGCTACAACGTTCTATTAAAGGATGACAAGACATACCCTTCTATTTGCGTACAAAACGAGTATTTTCCCAGAGTTTTCAGAACAAGGAAAATTATCAGGAACGGTTCTTCGTATTATGGACCATATAGTCACATACCATCCATGTATGCGGTACTGGATCTGATAAAGCATTTATATCCTTTGCGAACTTGCAGTTTAAACCTAACTCCGGAGAATATACGGGCTGGTAAGTTCAACGTATGCCTGGAATATCATATAAAGAACTGCGCAGGACCATGCATCGGGCTGCAATCACAGGAGGATTATCTCAAAAACATTGATGAAATCAAAGAGATCCTGAAAGGAAATACACAAGAAATCAGCCGTATGCTACTGGAAAGGATGCAGACATTAGCTGGTGAGATGAAGTTTGAAGAAGCACAGAAGGTGAAAGAGAAATATCTTCTGATAGAAAACTACCGTTCCAAATCGGAGGTAGTAAGCGCTGTATTGCACAACATAGATGTATTTTCTATTGAAGAGGACGAGTCCAATTCCGCTTTCATCAACTATCTGCATATTACAAACGGTGCCATTAACCAGGCGTTTACATTCGAATATAAAAAGAAGCTGAATGAATCAAAAGAAGAGCTTTTGACACTGGGTATTATCGAAATGCGGGAACGCTATAAGAGTCAATCCAGAGAGATTATAGTGCCTTTTGAACTTGATTTGGAGCTAAACAACATCGTATTTACCGTTCCACAGCGGGGAGATAAAAAGAAATTGCTGGATCTTTCGATTCTAAACGTGAAGCAATACAAAGCCGACCGTCTAAAACAGGCGGAAAAGCTGAATCCGGAGCAAAGAAGTATGCGATTAATGAAAGAGATACAGCAAGAGTTGCATCTGGACAGACCGCCTTTGCAAATTGAATGCTTTGACAACTCAAACATACAGGGTTCTGATGCCGTGGCCGCTTGCGTTGTCTTTAAAAAGGCTAAACCCTCAAAGAAGGATTATCGGAAATACAATATAAAGACGGTTGTAGGACCTGACGACTATGCATCCATGAAAGAGGTCGTCAGAAGACGTTATCAGCGCGCTATTGAAGAAAACGCCCCTCTGCCCGACCTGATTATCACCGATGGTGGAAAAGGCCAAATGGAGGTCGTTAGAGAGGTGATTGAAGATGAGCTGAACTTAACAATCCCGATTGCCGGACTGGCAAAGGACAATCGCCATCGCACATCGGAACTGCTTTTTGGATTTCCTCCGCAGACTATCGGTATCAAACAGCAAAGCCCGTTATTCCGTTTGCTGACACAGATTCAGGATGAGGTGCACCGCTTTGCCATCAGTTTCCATCGTGATAAACGCAGCAAACGGCAGGTAGCATCGGCATTAGACAATATCAAAGGGATTGGAGAAAAGACAAAAACAGCGCTTCTGAAAGAATTTAAGAGCGTAAAACGGATCAAAGAAGCCTCTTTTGAGGAGATTTCCGCTGTGATTGGAGAAGCGAAAGCCAAGACTGTAAAAGAAGGTTTGGATAACGAACAACAATAAGGAAATACGTCAGCCAAGGCGGCACTGTTCGAACTTTCGAGCAGTGCCGCTCTAAATTTCAAGCCATAACAATCAATAAGTTGATTATCACTACCAAGATAGCGAATTGACAACAAACAATAACGAATGCTCCTATTGACTACGGAGCGAATTCACAATATTTTCCCATCAACACACCGTTTTCTCTTCTGAATTTTGTAAATTTGCCTTTCCTAATCATGAAATAGAATAAATAACAATGAGAATAGTCATACAACGGGTAAACCATGCGTCAGTAACCATTGAAGGACACTGCAAGTCGTCCATTGGGAAAGGGATGCTGATATTAGTCGGTATTGAAGAAGCAGACGGGCAGGAAGATATCGACTGGCTCTGCAAGAAGATTGTAAATCTACGTATCTTCGATGATGAGAATGGCGTAATGAACAAATCTATTTTAGAAGATGGAGGTGAGATTCTGGTTATCAGCCAGTTCACGCTACACGCTTCTACCAAGAAAGGAAATCGCCCCTCCTATATCAAAGCTGCCAAGCCGGATGTCTCTATCCCACTCTACGAACAATTCTGCAAAGATTTAAGCGGTGCATTGGGAAAAGAAATAGGCACAGGCATCTTTGGGGCAGACATGAAAGTTGAACTTTTAAACGACGGCCCCGTTACTATATGCATGGATACAAAAAACAAAGAATAATAACCAACCATCAACAATTATGACTCTGGAAGAAGCACAGAAACAAGTGGACCAATGGGTGAAAACATACGGCGTCCGCTACTTCAGCGAGTTGACCAATATGGCAGTTCTGACGGAAGAAGTAGGAGAACTGGCGCGTGTCATGGCCCGCAAATATGGAGATCAATCCTTTAAAGAGGGAGAGAAAGATAATATAGATGAAGAGATAGCAGACATTTTATGGGTGCTTCTCTGCATTGCCAACCAGACAGGTGTAGACATAACCACTGCTTTCCAGAAAAGCATGGAAAAGAAAACGAAACGAGATAATAAAAGACATATCAACAACCCAAAACTGAAAGATCATGGAAGAGAATAAATCACAGCCCAACAAGTACAATGCCGCATTGGCAAAGTATAATACCAATCTGAGCGATGCAGATATTCAAGCTCGCGTAGCTGAATTGATTGAGAAAAAAGTGCCGGAAAACAACACGGAAGACGTTAAGAAGTTCCTGTTCAACTGTATTGATCTGACTACTTTGAATAGTACAGACAGTGACAAAAGTGTGATGCACTTTACCGAAAAAGTCAATCAGTTTGACGACGAATATCCTGATCTTAAAAATGTTGCAGCAATCTGTGTATACCCCAATTTTGCAGCCATCGTTAAGAATACGCTGGAGGTAGACGGAGTCAATATAGCCTGTGTATCAGGAGGTTTTCCCTCTTCGCAGACATTCATTGAAGTAAAAGTGGCAGAAACAGCATTAGCAATCGCAGAAGGTGCAGATGAAATAGATATTGTCATTTCCATCGGCAAATTCCTAAGCGGAGACTACGAAGGAATGTGTGAAGAAATACAGGAATTAAAGGAAGTTTGCAAGGAACGCCACCTCAAAGTGATCCTCGAAACAGGTGCACTAAAGAGCGCTTCCAACATCAAGAAAGCCTCTATCCTATCCATGTATTCGGGCGCAGATTTCATCAAGACTTCCACCGGTAAGCAACAGCCTGCCGCTACTCCGGAAGCCGCTTACGTGATGTGTGAAGCCATCAAAGAATACCACCAGAAGACCGGAATCAAGATTGGATTCAAACCGGCAGGTGGCATCAATACCGTTAATGATGCGATTATTTACTACACGATTGTAAAAGAATTATTGGGTGAAGAATGGCTGGATAATCAACTATTCCGCCTGGGAACCAGCCGCTTAGCTAATCTCCTTCTTTCTGACATCAAAGGGGAAGAAATCAAGTTCTTCTAAGCTAAAGGCTACATTAGCAATCAAATACGCCTTACCGCGCGGCTCCCGTACTCCGGGAACCGACGCGGTATTTTTTATTTAAGAAAATCTAAAGATAGTTACAGGAGAATTCAGAAAAATACTTATCTTTGTAAAAGGTTTAGCGATGAAAATATAGCTAATTAGTTATATTAGAGAACGTTTCATTTATTACCAATTCCTGGAATTCGGCAAAATTCAAAGTTATGAATGGTAATAAGCAAACGGGTCTCACGCACCTTCATGTATATACTTTTGTTATATATCGAATGGAGCGTGGGACTGTTGCTTGTATACTCATAACGGCTTGCCGAAGCCTCAGGAAAATACATGGCAACAGTTCTCACGCTTTTCATGAACCTTTGAAGGTATTAGGATGGACGCATATACAAGAACCTTAAGATTCAATCACAACCCTCTGAACCTCATCCTCGGAGCAGAGAAAAAGAAGGGGCTACGCATCGGTTATATGGAAGCCGGACTGCAAGGCTTCTATCTCAACTCCATGGAGACCGGAATCCATCCACAAAAACTATCCAAACTGCTAACAGAGGAGTTTCACTGCACCAATAATGAGTCCGTCACCGGACTATTCCAGTTCCTTATCAACGAAGGCGACAGAGTCTCCTACCAGATTATGCTCCCCTATTTACTCTCTACAGAGAACATCAACGAGTTCGAAAACGTCATTCAAAAGCGTTTTTTCGGAGTGGAACGTTTTATTCGTCAAGGAAAGAATCTATACAAATTCGTAAAATATACAGAGGAAAGAAGGGACCCTATTATATGGATAAATGATTTGGAAAAAGGCATTATCGGATGGGATATGGGACTGCTTGTGAGCCTGGCGCGCGCCTCCCAGGCATGTGGTCACATCACCAAAGAGAAAGCCTGGGACTACATAGAGCAAGCCGCCAAATTATGTTCTTTAGATCTTCATACAGCGGAAGAAATAGACAAGAGTTTCCTTTTAGGAAAAGCGATGAAATCGGAAAAGATAGAAGATTGGGACCGGTTATTATTGTGCTATTCACTTCTGGCAAAATACCGGAAGTAACTATTTTTCGCGGTCTACTACGTAATCCAGATAAGCCCGGAGAGCTGCACAGATATCGGAATCCGGCAAAGAAGCCAATAGATTGAAAGCTTTTTGCTTATAGACATTCATAGTCTGAACCGCATATTCAATACCTCCGTTTTCTTTAATAAACGAAATCAAATGAGCTATTTCATCAAGAGTAGCCGTACCCTCCTTTACTTTGATTGCAATTTCTTGCACTTCCTCGTTTTTCGTCGTATTCAGCACATACAAAGCGGGTAATGTCAGTTTACCTTCAAGCATATCATTACCCGTAGGTTTACCGATCTCCTTATTATCAAAGTAATCGAAAATATCATCCTTTATCTGGAAACAGATACCAATATATTCGCCCAGCAAACGGGCAAGTTCAGCTTCCCCCTCACCCACACCTACCGAGAAAGCGGCAGCCTTTGTGCAGGCAGCAAAAAGAGCAGCAGTTTTCTTGCGGATTACATCAAAATAGACTTCCTCGGAAAAACTGTGATTACTTACATTTGAAAGCTGAAGCAACTCACCGTCAGCAAGATCCTGTCCAAGAGTGGACACCAGCTGAATAATACGATGGCTGTTTGTCAGTTCGGCGTGTACGAGGCTGGTTGCTAATAAATAGTCACCCGTCAGCACCGCTACTTTATTATTAAAGATAGCATTTACCGAGAGCTGTCCACGACGTTCGGAGCTTTCATCCACTACGTCATCATGTACCAGGCTGGCCGTATGAAGGAGTTCCAATGAAACAGCCGCATGAAGAGTGGAAGGACATATTGCGCCATAAAGACGTGCCACGAGTAAAACAAGAATAGGCCGCATCATCTTACCATTCCTCTGCCGTATGTGAGATACGACGCTATCGAGCAATGCATTTGAACTGGAGAGAGAACTATCAAAAAGTTCTTTGAAGTCGCCCAGTTCCGCTTCAATCGGAGTTCTGATAAGTGAGATACTGTCCATTTATTACACAATTTGAGCACAAAAGTAATAATAAAACGCTTAATACCGTATTTTTTTGTACTTTTACCATGAAAAATTAATTAAATCTATGGATTCAGGTAATAAATTATTTCTTTTAGACGCTTATGCATTGATATATCGGGCGTATTACGCCTTTATTAAGAACCCAAGAATCAATTCCAAAGGATTCAACACTTCAGCCATACTGGGTTTTGTGAACACCCTCGAAGAAGTACTGAAAAAAGAGAATCCCACTCATATAGGAGTAGCCTTCGACCCCGCAGGTCCCACCTTCCGCCACGAGGCTTTTGAACAATATAAAGCGCAACGCGAAGAAACTCCGGAAGCAATCCGTCTTTCCGTACCTATTATAAAGGATATTATACGCGCCTACCGCATCCCCATTCTGGAAGTGGCAGGCTACGAAGCCGACGATGTGATAGGTACGCTCGCTACTGAAGCCGGTCGCCAGGGTATCACTACCTATATGATGACTCCCGACAAAGATTACGGGCAGCTGGTAAGTGACAAAGTATTTATGTATCGCCCTAAACACACAGGAGGTTTCGAAGTGATGGGCGTTGAGGAAGTGAAAGCCAAGTTTGACATTCAGTCTCCGGCACAGGTGATCGATATGCTCGGACTAATGGGTGACTCTTCGGATAACATCCCCGGATGTCCCGGAGTAGGAGAAAAGACTGCTCAAAAACTAATCTCCGAATTCGGAAGCATCGAGAACCTATTGGAACATACCGACCAACTGAAAGGAGCATTGAAAACAAAAGTGGAAACTAACCGGGAAATGATTACGTTCTCGAAATTTCTCGCCACCATTAAAATCGATGTCCCCATCCAACTTGAAATGGATGCTCTTGTCCGCGAAGAAGCAGACGAAAATTCACTTCGTAGCATTTTCGAGGAATTGGAATTTAGAACACTCATTGACCGGGTGCTCAAAAAAGATATTTCCGGAAACGGAATAACCTCTGCCACCGGAAGCAAAGTTGCCACTGGGAAAAGCACCCCCTCTCCTCTTCCACTTTTTCCCGAAGAAGGAGGCGGAATGCAAGGCGATTTATTTGCGAATTTCACGCCCGATGAACCGGGTGAAGCAAAAAAATCGAACCTAGAGACGTTAGAATCGCTCACTTATAACTACCAACTCGTTGATACAGAGGAGAAAAGACAGGAAATTATTCAAAAGTTACTTACATCGAAAATTCTCTCGTTAGATACGGAAACCACCGGAACTGAACCAATGGATGCCGAATTAGTCGGAATGAGCTTTTCGATTGCAGAAAATGAAGCTTTTTATGTTCCCGTACCATCGGACCAAGACGAAGCGTTAAAAATCGTAAATGAGTTCCGTCCGGTCTTCGAAAATGAGAATTCATTAAAAGTCGGACAAAATATCAAGTACGACATGATTGTTCTTCAAAATTATGGCGCAACAGTAAAAGGTCCGCTTTTCGATACGATGATCGCTCATTATGTTCTTCAACCGGAACTTCGTCATGGCATGGATTATCTTGCGGAAATTTACCTGCACTATCAGACTATCCACATTGACGAACTGATAGGTCCCAAAGGAAAGAATCAGAAGAACATGCGCGATCTCGATCCGAAAGATGTATATCTGTATGCCTGCGAAGATGCAGACGTAACTCTGAAACTGAAAAATGTATTGGAGAAAGAACTGAAAGAAAATGACGCAGAACGTTTGTTCTATGATATAGAAATGCCGCTAGTTCCCGTATTGGTTAATATAGAACGGAACGGGGTATTGCTGGATACGGAAGCATTGAAGCAGTCGTCCGCCCATTTCACCGCCCAGATGGAGCAAATCGAAAAAGAGATTTACGAATTGGCCGGTGAGACTTTCAATATCGCTTCGCCCAAACAAGTCGGTGAGGTACTATTTGACAAACTGAAAATCGTAGAGAAGGCAAAAAAGACTAAGACCGGCCAGTACGTCACCTCGGAAGAAGTGCTCGAAAGCCTCCGGCACAAACATCCGGTAGTAGAAAAGATTCTGGAACATCGCGGACTGAAAAAGCTATTGGGCACGTATATCGACGCACTCCCCCAGCTCATCAATCCACGTACAGGAAGGGTACACACCTCTTTCAACCAGACTGTAACCGCTACAGGACGCCTTAGTTCAAGCAATCCGAATTTACAAAATATCCCTATCCGCGACGAGAACGGAAAAGAAATCCGCAAGGCTTTCATCCCCGATGAAGGCTGCCTCTTCTTCTCTGCCGACTATTCGCAAATTGAGTTGCGCATCATGGCACACCTTAGCGAGGATAAGAATATGATTGATGCTTTCCTTAGCAATCACGATATTCATGCGGCCACTGCTGCCAAAATTTATAAGACCGACCTGAAAGACGTAGGTTCCGACATGCGCCGTAAAGCTAAGACTGCCAATTTCGGTATCATCTATGGCATATCCGTATTTGGTCTTGCCGAACGAATGAATGTAGACCGCAAAGAAGCCAAAGAGTTAATCGACGGTTACTTTGAAACTTATCCGGGAGTAAAAGCATATATGGATAAAAGTATCCAGGTGGCCCAGGAAAAAGGCTATGTGGAAACAATCTTCCACCGGAAACGCTTCTTGCCGGACATCAATTCCCGGAATGCCGTTGTACGCGGATATGCCGAACGAAATGCCATCAACGCCCCTATCCAGGGAAGTGCGGCAGATATTATAAAAGTAGCAATGGCACGTATCTATCAACGGTTTCAGGCCGAAGGAATACAAGCCAAAATGATCCTGCAAGTACATGACGAATTAAATTTCAGCGTTCCTGTCAATGAAAAAGAGCGTGTAGAAGAAATCGTCATCGAAGAAATGGAGAAAGCATACCGCATGCACGTCCCCTTGAAAGCAGATTGCGGATGGGGCAAAAACTGGCTTGAGGCACATTAAACCATCAAGTGAATAAAGACTACCTCAATAAGGAATTGCTATCTTTTAGATACTAATTGCGCTGGGAGACTCCACCTTATCCGGGGCCTCCGCTTACAAAATAAAAGCAAGTATGAGTAATAACATTATTTAACTCTGTATCCAGAAAGCTAGAAAAAAGATTCCTTTTTCAACGAAGTGATTCATTCTATATCCGGCAGATTGACTGCCGGATATTTTTTTGTCACCAATATTGGCAAAAAGCTAGTTACCACCTACCCCCACTCTTGACATTTTGACAATCTTTTATCTTCTAAAACGCATAAATACCAAATTAATATGTAGATTTGCAGCGTAAAATCAATGCATTTGGTAGACAAATGAAAGCATAACCCAAAAACTTAAATAGCCATGAAAGCAAAAGTATCTTTAAAAATGTTCGTTTTATCTGCAGCTCTTCTTGTTGTATCGCTTGCTACTTCTGCACGTAGCTACGATAATCAATTGATTTATAATCCAATCGAGGAGAATGGTATGACAGTGGGACAAACCGTTTACAAAATGGACGGAAATACACTTGCCAACTACATGAAGTACAATTACAAGTACGATGACAACAAACGTATGATTGAAAGCGAAGCCTTGAAATGGAACAATAGCAAGGACGCATGGGAAAAAGACCTACGCATCAATTATACTTATGAAGGCAAGACCGTTACTACGAATTATTATAAATGGAACGCTAAAAAACAAGCCTACGTACTGGTACCCGAAATGACCGTTACGATGGATAATACAAATATGTAACATAAACTCTCTCATTCTAATATTCTAACAAAAGGATACGCCGCTTCTGCTGAAGAAGTGGCGTATTTCATAATATGAGGTCTACATTACAAAACAAAGAAACGCTCTTGCAGTTCTTTTAGATAACTTCGGGAAATAACCAAATCGTTCTTATCGTGAAAAGGCGGATAAAGTTGACAGCATTTACCATCAATCATTGCCAGATAATTAACATTTACAATAGCAGATTGGCTAATCTGTACAAAAGCTTGTGAATAACTGATAATATCTTCTGCTTTGGTATTTCGCTTCAAATTCAGACAAGTTTGATTAAACAAGACCACCTGCCATTGACGTTTGTCTTTCAGATATTCAAAAAAACCGATTTCTTCCAGCCGCAAAAGCTTGAAGCCTGTCACTGTGCTAATCATAAACATGCCTTGCTGGGGCATCAATGCACTAATGGAAGAAGCAAAAGAAGGCAAAAGAGGAAGCGAAGTAGAGGTCATAGCCTTCCGGTAACGGTCTATAATTACTTTCAGGTCTTCCGCTTCAAAAGGCTTCAGCAGGAAGTCGAAAGCCGACTCACGCAACGCCTGAAGCAAGTATTTGTCATAAGAGGTGTAAAATACGACCTTCATATCCCACAAAATATCCTCCCTGATTTCACTTAATAGATTGAGTCCCAACGTATCCGGAAGTTCCACATCAAGAAACAATAAGTCCGGATGCAACTCCATAATCATCTTTTTACCCTTTGCACCATTCCCTGCGATTCCTTTTACTTCAAATTCACGATAGGGCTCCAACTCTCGGCGCAAAGCATCAATCGCTGTACGTTCATCGTCAACGATGACTACCTTATACTTTTCTTCTGTCTCCATCATAAATCATAAGAAAAACGAAACGGGATATATACCGACACTTCCGTACCGGTTTGTCCATCGCTTCTGTTGGTTATATTAAAACGTATTTTATCACTCTTATTCTTTGTATTCAGTAATTGAATGGTCTGATACAACACTTTCAATCCTGTACCAGTACCCCGTGTGGCGGAAACTACCTGCGGGAGATACCCGCGTCCGTTGTCGGTAACCGTTATACGAATCCCATTTGTTTCACGGGAAACATATACCATTAGCTCCTTTTTTCCGTCCTTTCCCGCCAGTCCATGTTTAATAGCATTCTCCGCCGGAATTTGCACAATCATAGACGGAATCATGATGCGGGTTGCATCTAAACCCTCCTCCAATGTGATTGTTGCGACAAAATCTTCTCCGACACGCCCACGTTCCAGTTCGATGTATGTATGCACGAAATCCAGTTCGTCTTGCAAAGATACACTCAATTTCTCGGTAAGTTCGAGGCTACGACGGAGATATTTCACCAGTTCCATCAGATTATGTTTCACCTCTTCCGAGCCGTTAAACTGATTGATCTCACGTCCCAGTACATTAAAAGTAAAATGAGGAGAAATCCGGCTTCTCAAATTCTCCATGCGGACACGGTTGATTTGCTGGAAGAAACGCTGGCGAAGAAACTCCCTCTTTTTACGCATATACCAGACAACTACCACTACCCCTGCCACAAGCAACACGCAGACAAGTACCCAGATAGATACGCTCAATTTGAGCACTCTCATCTCTGCTGCCTGCTGCTGAATCTTCATTTCCTTACGAAGTACTATCGTATCCTGCCGGTAACGCATATCCAATTCGGCAACACGCATCTGTATCCGTTCGCTCCGAATGGAATCGTCCAAATGGCAATCACGTTTCAGGTATTCATAGGCACGACGGTAATCACCGGTATGCTCAAAATAATGTTGCAGATACTGATTGCGTATAGTTAGCATATTGGCGTCAAGATGCCCCACAGGAGCAGTCCGGGCGATCATAGTTTTCGCTTGGGCTATATTTCCTTTCTTCAATGCCAGTTCAATCATCTGGGTTTCAATGTAATGAATGGCCGAGTTATGCTGTATATCGGAGAAGAAACGATAACTTTCGTCCAGGCAGATCTGTGCGGAGTCCAGTTTGTCAGTCAACAAGTACAATTCTCCCAGATTTACTTTGATAAAGTTCTGTTCAAACACCATCTGCGGATAAGAAGATACGAGTGCATTGGCCCTACGCATATATTTCAAAGCTTCCTGATAGTTTTTCCGGTAATAATAATGGTTGCCGCGATTGTTGAGATAGGTCCATTGCTCGCTCACGTTCATTTCATCGAAGAACTGCCCGGCCAATTCATAGTAATGATTGGATAAATCGAAATCACGCAGTTCCATGTAAGTCTGCCCCAATCCGTAGTAGACAGGAAATTTCGTGTGCTCGGACAAGTTCAAAGAATCGCAGAGAAACAGGGCGCGCCGGTAATACGAAGCAGTGTGCGCCAAGTCACTGCGATGCAGATAGGCATCAGCGATATTGATACAAATATCCGGAAGCAGGTGTAGTCTTTTTCCTTTCAGGCGATATCCATAGGCTTTCTTATAGTCGATAATTGCAGAATCAGGGCGGTTCAGTTGCATCCATACGTTGCCTTCGATATTATAGACATCGGACAATACATCATTCCATTGCGGAGATTGGAGAGATTCAGAAGATTGGGAAGCATTGCAGGAAAATTCTTTTACCCGGCGGTTGTAATAGAGTATAGAATCAAAATCGGAAGAGACAAAGAATGTTTTCCCGTAAAGGGCGAGCAGACGATAATAAACCAGGGAATCTTGCGTCTGCATCAGTGCCTCAAGCAGTTGTGAGCGGGAATAATGCACATTGGAAAACAGCGAATCCTGCACACGAACTTCCAAAGAATCAACCAACGCCTGTTCGCATGAAGAGCTATTGCGGTGTCTATCAGCATATCCGCAACTCAACAACATCAACAGCCCCAACAGTCCAAATAGTTTCATAGCAGTCTTCTGATTCATCAGTCCCCTTATTCATGTCATGTTTTGAATGTGACAAAAATACATTATTTATCCTGAATCCCAGCGAATTTTATTATTTTTTTAATACCTTTGTGCCCATATAAATATGAGCAACTGACCTAATGAGTCCACTGAACTTCACCCACATTTTGACACAGGCAGTCGATGAGCTATCGGAAAGCGAATCTTATAAAGGACTGTTTCATCAGCACAAAGATGGCGAACCACTGCCCTCTGCAAAAGTCTTGTATGAAATTATTGAGCTTTCACGCTCCATTCTTTTCCCCGGATATTACGGAAATTCTACTATTAACAGCCGGACCATCAATTATCACATCGGTGTAAACATTGAAAAATTGTTTGATTTACTTTGTGAGCAAATCCTGGCCGGATTATGTTTTAGCACTTCCATAGAGGGGAAATGCAACGTCTGCTCCGACTCCAAACGAGAAGAAGCTGCACGTCTTGCTGCTAAATTCATCAGTAAGTTACCCGCCATGAGGAGGATACTGGCAACGGATGTGGAAGCCGCCTACAACGGTGACCCGGCTGCCGAAAGCTATGGAGAGGTCATATTCTGTTATCCGGCCATTAAAGCGATCAGCAATTACCGTATCGCGCATGAATTGCTGGAACTGGGTGTTCCTCTGATTCCCCGTATCATCACGGAGATGGCGCATAGCGAAACGGGAATTGATATCCATCCGGCCGCAAAGATTGGCACTCACTTCACCATCGACCATGGTACGGGTGTCGTAATCGGCGCCACGAGTATCATCGGAAACAACGTCAAACTATATCAGGGTGTCACGCTGGGAGCCAAGAGTTTCCCGCTGGATGCCGACGGAAAACCTATCAAGGGAATCCCCCGCCATCCGATCCTGGAAGACAATGTAATTGTTTATTCCAACGCCACTATTCTGGGAAGAATCACCATCGGGCGTGATGCAACCGTAGGCGGTAATATCTGGGTAACGGAAAACGTGCCCGCAGGAGCAAGAATCGTACAAACTAAAGCAAAAAAATAAAATCAAAAGAATCTATATGAGCGAACAATTCGAGATGATAGCCAAGACTTTCCAGGGACTGGAAGAGATACTTGCAGAAGAACTGACAGCATTAGGAGCCAACGACATTCAAATAGGACGTCGTATGGTTTCATTTACAGGAGATAAACGTATGATGTACAAGGCTAATTTCTGTCTACGTACCGCCATCCGTATCCTGAAACCCATCAAGAACTTTACGGCCAAAGATGCTGACGAGGTTTACAATCAAATACAGGCTATTCCATGGGAAGAATATCTCGATGTGAACAAGACATTTGCTATCGACGCAGTAGTATTCAGTGAGGAGTTCCGCCATTCGAAATTCGTTTCGTACAAGGTGAAAGATGCGATTGTGGACTACTTCCGCGAGAAAACGGGTAAACGTCCGTCGGTACGCATCAACAACCCGGATGTACTTCTGAACATTCATATTGCACAGACTACCTGTACCTTGTCGTTGGACTCGTCCGGAGAATCACTTCACCGTCGCGGTTATCGCCAGGAAGCGGTAGAAGCTCCGTTGAATGAGGTATTGGCTGCCGGCATGATTTTAATGACCGGATGGCGTGGAGAATGTGATCTGATCGATCCGATGTGTGGTTCGGGTACTATCCCTGTAGAAGCCGCACTGATTGCTAAGAATATCGCTCCGGGAGTATTCCGTAAAGGGTTTGCTTTCGAGAAATGGGTGGATTTCGATGCGGATATGTTTGATGAGATTTACAATGACGACAGTCAGGAGCGTGAGTTTACTCATAAGATTTATGGGTATGACAACAATCCGAAAGCGAATGAGATTGCAACTCACAATATAAAAGCTGCCGGTGTATCGAAAGATATCGTGCTAAAATTGCAACCGTTCCAGCAGTTCGAACAGCCGAAAGAGAAATCAATCATCATCACCAATCCTCCTTATGGGGAACGTATCTCTACGAATGATTTGCTCGGTCTTTACCAGATGATCGGCGAACGTCTGAAACATGCATTTGTAGGAAACGAAGCATGGGTGCTTTCTTATCGGGAAGAGTGTTTCGACCAGATTGGCTTGAAGGCAAGCCAGAAGGTTCCTTTGTTCAATGGACCGTTGGAGTGTGAATTCCGCAAATATGAGATTTTTGACGGAAAATATAAAGAGTTCAAGAGCCAGGAAGAGGGCGAAGAGAAGAAAGAGGGTGAAGGAGAACAAGCTCCAAGATTCAGAGAAAGAAAAGAATTTAAGCCACGCCGCGAAGGTGAGTTCAAGCCGCGTCGGGACGGCGAATCCAGACCTCGCAGAGAGGGAGAATACAAGCCACGCAGAGAAGGTGGCGACTTCAAAGGTGGCGATGAAAGAGATAGAAAACCACGGGGAGAATTCCGCGGAGGAAGAGATTCAAGAGGGCCAAGAGAATTTAGGGGAAACCGGGAGCCGAGGATTCCGAAGAAGGAAGAGGAATAAACGGTTATAATCCCAACAACTTATTCACCCTGTAATTCACTAGTTAATAATTAATTAAAAACTTGAAGTTCCAAATTGGAACTTCAAGTTTACATCATAGTTCTAATGTTCAGTCACAAATTGGAACCTGTCTAAACAAAAAAATGGATGATATAGCTATTATAGAAAACAAAATATACGAAATCAGAGGGCAAAAAGTTATGCTTGACTTTGATTTGGCAGAAATGTATGGAGTTGAAACTAAACGACTCAAGGAACAAGTACGTCGTAATATTGAACGCTTTCCTGCTGAATTCATGTTCGAGCTAACAAAAGAAGAAGTTGCAATTTCAAGGTCGCAAATTGCGACCTTGAAAACAGGACAAGGATATAACATCAAATATCTTCCGTTTGCATTTACTGAATATGGTATAGTTATGTTATCCAGCGTCCTCAAGTCCAAGACCGCTGTGGAAGTAAATATCAATATTATCCGTGCTTTTGTACGTATGCGCCAATATCTTCTATCCAATATACCTAAAAAGGAGTTGGAAGAATTAAAACAACGCATCGAATATCTCGAAGAAGATATTACTTCTGATAGGGAAAGTTACGAAAAACAATTTGACGACCTATTTAATGCCTTTGCTAAAATAAGTGCAATTATCCAATCAAGACAGACTCCTTTGGACAGAGTAAAAATAGAAGGATTTAAAAACAAATAATAAAGAAAAGAGCAATGAGTAAAATTGGAAAAAGAGCCATTCTGTTATTGTTGGCACTACCAATCGGATTCAATGTTATGGCACAAGAAACCAAAAAACCGACGCTGGAAGAACTGATTCCGGGCGGCGAGAGTTACCTCTATGCAGAAAACCTGTACGGGCTGCAATGGTGGGGCGACGAATGTATCAAGCCAGGAGTAGATACCCTTTATTCAATTCAACCCAAAACCGGGAAAGAAACAATGGTTATCACTCGCGAGCAAATCAACAAAGTGCTTGAAGAAAACAAAGCAGGAAAATTATCACACCTGTATTCCGTCCGTTTTCCATGGACAGACAAGGCACAAATGCTATTCACGATAGCAGGAAAGTTCATTGTATATGATTTCAAGAACAATCAGGTTGTCAGCACTTTCAAACCAAAGGACGGGGCAAATAATGAAGACTATTGCGCAGCCAGTGAAAATGTGGCTTACACGATAGATAACAATCTATATGTGAATGAGAAAGCAGTAACCAATGAACCCGAAGGCATCGTTTGCGGACAAACAGTGCACCGCAATGAATTCGGTATCAACAAAGGAACTTTCTGGAGTCCGAAAGGCAACCTGCTCGCTTTCTACCGTATGGATGAAAGCATGGTGACACAATACCCGCTTGTAGACATCACTGCACGTGTAGGCGAAGTAAATAACGTACGCTATCCGATGGCAGGAATGACGAGCCATCAGGTAAAAGTAGGCATTTACAACCCTGCTACCGGTAAAAGCATTTATCTGAATGCAGGCGATCCGACAGACCGTTATTTCACTAACATCAGCTGGGCACCGGATGAAAAGAGCCTCTACCTGATCGAAGTAAACCGCGACCAGAATCATGCCAAACTCTGCCAGTACAACGCAGAGACAGGAGAACCCATGGGAGTTCTCTATGAAGAAATGCACCCTAAATACGTTGAACCGCAAAACCCCATCGTATTTTTGCCGTGGGACCCTACCAAGTTCATCTATCAAAGTCAGCGTGACGGCTACAATCACCTTTATCTCTTTGAGACAAATGCAGCAAACATGAAAGGTGAAACCTATAATAGTGCCAACGGCGGTAGTTATTTCCAGGCCGGTAAAGTAAAACAGCTAACCAAAGGCAACTGGCTGGTCAGCGAAATCCTAGGATTCAACACAAAGCGTAAAGAGGTCATCTTCACTGCCGTAGAAGGCTTGAGAAGCGGCCATTTTGCAGTAAACGTAAGTAATGGAAAGATAAGCCAGCCGTTCGAGAACTGCAAGGAAAGCGAACATAGCGGAACACTTAGCGCCTCTGGTACATACCTTATCGACCGTTATTCCACCAAAGACCAACCCCGCGTCATCAACCTGGTAGACACCAAAAACTTCAAAGAAACAGCCAACTTGCTGACAGCCGAAAATCCTTACGACGGATACCAGATGCCAAGCATCGAAACCGGAACAATCAAAGCGGCAGACGGCACTACCGACCTGCATTACCGCCTGATGAAGCCGGCAAACTTCGATCCGGCTAAGAAATATCCCGTAATCGTATATGTCTACGGAGGCCCTCACGCGCAATGCGTCACCGGAGGATGGCAGAACGGCGCACGCGGATGGGACACATACATGGCAAGCAAAGGCTATATCATGTTCACCATCGACAATCGCGGTAGCAGCAACCGCGGACTAACATTTGAAAATGCCACCTTCCGCCGTCTCGGTATCGAAGAAGGCAAAGACCAGGTAAAAGGCGTTGAATTCCTGAAATCCCTCCCCTACGTAGACAGCGAGCGCATCGGCGTACACGGATGGAGTTTTGGAGGTCACATGACTACCGCCCTGATGCTCCGTTACCCGGAGATATTCAAAGTAGGCGTTGCCGGAGGTCCGGTAATCGACTGGGGTTACTATGAAATAATGTACGGCGAACGCTATATGGACACACCGGAAAGCAATCCGGAAGGCTACAAAGAATGTAACCTGAAGAATCTTGCCGGTCAACTGAAAGGTCACCTGTTGATTATTCACGACGATCATGACGATACCTGCGTGCCACAGCACACCCTCTCGTTTATGAAAGCCTGTGTAGATGCCCGCACTTATCCCGACCTGTTTATCTACCCGTGCCACAAGCACAACGTAGCAGGCCGCGACCGTGTACATCTGCACGAGAAAATCACCCGGTACTTTGAGCAGAACTTATAAAACCTGTGAAGTCCACCGCATCTATACGAATCATATATAACAGTATAACTTATAATAGCACAAAGATGAAGATATTATTACTTGGCTCGGGCGGCCGCGAACATGCACTGGCATGGAAAATTGCCCAAAGTCCGAAAGTTGAAAAACTGTACATTGCTCCGGGAAATGCCGGAACAACTGCCGTAGGCGAGAATGTCAACATCAAAGCAACCGATTTTGAAGCCATCAGCGCTTTCGCTCTGAAAGAGAACATTCAAATGGTAGTAGTAGGCCCCGAAGATCCGTTGGTAGAAGGAATCTACGACTACTTCCAGAACCGTCCGGAGCTAAAGCATATTGCCGTTATCGGTCCTTCGGCTCAAGGAGCAGAACTGGAAGGAAGCAAGGAGTTTGCCAAAGGCTTCATGATGCGCCACAACATCCCGACAGCCCGCTACAAAAGCATCACTTCGGCAAACCTCGAAGAAGGTCTCGCTTTCCTCGAAACGCTGGAAGCTCCATACGTATTGAAGGCTGATGGTCTTTGTGCCGGAAAAGGAGTACTTATCCTCCCTACACTGGACGAAGCTAAAGTAGAACTGAAAGAAATGCTGGGTGGCATGTTCGGCTCTGCATCGGCAACCGTTGTAATCGAAGAGTTCCTAAGCGGTATCGAGTGCTCTGTATTCGTACTGACAGACGGAGAACACTATAAAGTCCTCCCCGTAGCCAAAGACTACAAACGCATCGGTGAAGGCGATAAAGGACTAAATACAGGCGGTATGGGTAGCGTAACCCCCGTTCCGTTTGCCGATGAAGTATTTATGGAGAAAGTACGCACACGCATCATCGAACCGACCATCAACGGCCTGAAAGAAGAAAACATCACTTACAAAGGCTTCATCTTCCTCGGTCTTATCAAGGTGAAAGGTGAACCGATGGTGATCGAATACAACGTCCGCATGGGCGACCCGGAAACAGAAAGCGTGATGCTCCGTATCCAGAGCGACTTCGTAGAACTGCTTGAAGGCACTGCCGCAGGCAACCTGAACGAAAAAACACTGGTTATGGACCCACGTTCAGCCGGCTGTGTCATCCTTGTCAGCGGCGGTTATCCCGAAGCCTACGAAAAAGGATTCCCTATCAGAGGACTGGAACAGGCTGCCGCTACCGACAGTATCATTTTCCATGCCGGAACAGCCATGAAAGACGGACAAGTAGTGACGAACGGAGGACGTGTGATTGCCGTTTGCTCTTACGGTGCAACGAAAGAAGAGGCACTGGCACAGAGCTACAAAGTGGCAGACATGATCGACTTCGACAAGAAGTATTTCCGCCGCGATATCGGATTCGATTTGTAATTCAAGTTTCGCACGCAAGTAGCCCTATTCCGCATAGCGTTGAACACCATGACTTGTCAAGCATTAATAGTTGAGTTATCAAGTATTAATAGTTTAGACGACAATTGTTAATACTTGAGGAATCAGGTATTAACAGCTGACAGGATGGTTGTTAACATCAAGCATGCAGGATATTAATATCCAGAATATCAACCGAATGTACCTATAGTATCAAGAGATAACAAGTAATAAACTCATGAGAAATAAAAGACTACAAAGTCAAGTGACGGCAGGACGGTGGACCCTGCCTGCCGTTATCTTTATCTGCGCCCTGTGCTGGGTGTTGACTTACTTTTTATTTCCCGGTTCCATAGCCTCAACCGTACTCGAAGGCAGCCCTTCTGCCTGGCAACCCGCCCGCGATTTTCTGCTTCCGGGGTGGGCAGACCGGATTGTCAGCTTCCTGATTTATGCAACCATCGGTTACTTTCTGATAGAGCTGAACAATCAGTTCAGCATTATCCGTATGAGGGCTTCCATGCAGACGGCTATCTATTTCCTGCTGGTCACCGTCTGCCCGAAAATGCATTTCCTATATACAGGAGATATTGTTGCCCTGGGCTTTCTCATTTCCATTTATTTTCTGTTTAAAAGCTATCAGCAAACTCAAGCTGCGGGTTATTTATTCTACTCCTTCTTCTTTATCGGAGCGGGAAGTATTCTGTTCCCACAGTTCACCATCCTCTCAGTGCTTTGGTTGCTCGAAGCCTACCGTTTCCAGTCGCTCACTCCGCGTAGTTTCTGCGGTGCGCTGCTCGGATGGATGCTGCCATACTGGATGCTGTTCGGACACGCCTTCTTCTACAACGAGATGGAGTTGTTCTATCGCCCTTTCAATCAGCTACTAACTATCGGGGAATTCTTCAACCTGCAAATCCTCCAGCCTTGGGAACTGGCAATACTCGGCTATCTGTTGGTGATGTTCATCGTCAGTACCGTCCATTGCATCGCCGCCGGATTTGAGGATAAGATACGCACACGCGCCTATCTCCAATTCCTGATAGACCTGACGATTTTCCTGTTCCTGCTGATTGCCCTGCAACCGATATATTGCAGTGCCCTATTGCCTTTGCTTATCATAAGCAACAGCATCCTGATCGGACATTTCTTTGTACTGACCAATAGTAAAAGTTCGAATGTGTTTTTCATCATTTCATTGGTCGGTCTCATCCTCTTATTCGCTTTTAATATATGGACGCTTTTATAGATTCAACGATACAACTCCTCATAGAATGGGGACTCCCGGGATTATTCATCTCGGCTTTACTGGCTGGGAGCATCGTGCCTTTCAGTTCCGAACTGGTACTGGTGGCACTGGTGAAACTCGGTCTGCCCCCGATAGCCTGTCTGATCTCCGCCACTCTGGGCAACACAGTAGGCGGAATGACTTGCTACTACATGGGGCGTTTGGGCAAAATCAGTTGGATCGAGAAATATTTCAAGGTAAAGAAAGAGAAAGTAGACAAAATGGTGAAATTCCTGCAAGGAAAAGGAGCATTGATGGCCTTCTTCACCTTTCTTCCCGCTATTGGGGAAGTGATAGCCATTGCACTGGGATTTATGCGAAGCAACACATGGCTCACCATAGTTTCCATGTTTGTCGGCAAACTGATACGTTATATTCTTCTCCTGTATGCACTCGAAAGTGCCTGGGACGCTATAGCAGGGTAAGGATTTTAAATATCAGGTAAAAAGGATTAGACGTTAGACAGTAAGCATTAGAGATTGTATGATGGAAAGGATTATTGAGAAAACCGACGACGGGAGCGCTACCCTGTTTGTTCCGGAATTGAATGAACATTATCATTCAACGAAAGGGGCACGCACGGAGTCTCAACATATTTTCATCGATATGGGACTTAAAGCCTCTTCCGCCACTACTCCGCATATTCTTGAGATCGGCTTCGGGACAGGGCTAAACGCCTGGCTCACCCTCGAAGAAGCAGAAAGAAGCAGACGGAATATACACTATACAGGATTGGAACTCTATCCACTGGAATGGCAGACGATAGAGCAATTAGGATATATCTCCAATGATGAACAATTAACGACGACCGCCCGGCAGCAACCGGCTATCGAATTGTTTAAGCAACTTCATACATCACCTTGGGAGAAAGACGTGCAACTCACTCCACACTTCACCCTACGGAAAGTAGAGACAGACGTAAACAAATGGGTTGAGAACAGAGAACGAACAATGAGCAATGTCAATGATAGCGTAACCAACGCCGAATCACCTGCCTTGAATCCTTCATTTAACCTCATTTACTTCGATGCCTTTGCACCGGAAAAGCAACCGGAAATGTGGTCGCAAGAACTATTCAACCGCCTCTACGTTTTATTAGATAGAGACGGCATCCTGACCACTTACTGCGCCAAAGGTGTCGTCCGCCGGATGTTACAGACAGCCGGATTCACAGTAGAACGTCTGCCCGGACCTCCGGGTGGTAAACGGGAAATATTACGGGCCCGAAAATAAGAATAGAAACAAGATAAAAAAGAACCCCCGAAATAGAAGAAGTCATGAAAAAACAACTAAAAGATATGAGAACCCTTTTCCTCCTTAGTGCCTGCCTCCTAATGGCAGCCTGCACAGGACGCTCTTCCCAAGCAAGCAACGATGACGAAGCAAAACCGGTGATTACCGTCACCCTGGAACCGCAACGTTATTTCACGGAAGCTATTGCCGGAGATAAATTTAAAGTAGTCAGCATGGTCCCCAAAGGTTCCAGCCCGGAAACCTATGATCCTGTCCCCCAACAACTTGTTTCTCTGGGAGACAGCAAAGCTTATTTCCGCATCGGATACATCGGCTTCGAACAGACCTGGATGGATCGTTTAATGAACAATACCCCCCATATCCAAGTGTTCGACACCTCCAAAGGGATCGACCTCATACTCAACAATGATGATCACGACCACACCCACGGACATAACAGCCACGACGGACATATCCACGCCGTAGAGCCGCACGTATGGAATTCCACCGGTAATGCTTTAATCATTGCAGGAAACACCTACAAAGCCCTTAGCCAACTGGATAAGGCAAATGAAGTATACTACAGAAACCGTTACGATTCGCTCTGCCAGCGCATCCAGCACACCGACAGCCTGATTCGCCGTCAACTCTCCGTTCCCGAAGCAGCCAAAGCCTTCATGATTTATCATCCGGCCCTCTCCTACTTCGCCCGCGACTACGGATTGCATCAGATTTCCATCGAAGAAGGAGGCAAAGAGCCTTCCCCCGCCCATCTGAAAGCCTTGATAGACCTGTGTCAGGCAGAAGATGTACGCGTTATCTTTGTGCAACCGGAATTTGACAAACGCAATGCGGAAACCATCGCGCAGCAAACCGGAACGAAAGTGATCCCTATCAATCCGCTAAGTTACGACTGGGAAGAAGAAATGCTGAATGTAGCCAAAGCCCTTGCGCCACAGGCGGCAACAAAATAAACGTATAAAGAAAGAACCCATCAAGCCATTTCCAACGATGAAACCAATAATCGAAATAAAGAATCTTTCTGCCGGATATGACGGCCGCATTGTTCTTCACGATGTTAATCTAAGCATCTACGAACGGGATTTTCTAGGTATTATAGGTCCGAACGGAGGCGGCAAAACAACGCTTATAAAGTGCATCCTCGGTCTGTTGAAGCCAACGGGAGGGGAAATTATATTCCATACACCTGAAGAGACCCCTGAAGAGACTTCTGCAAAACCATCTGCCAAAAGTTCCCGGCAAAGTTCTTCCGCAAAATCCTCTCCCCTCCTCGGTTATCTGCCTCAATACAGCACCATAGACCGGAAGTTTCCTATTTCCGTGGAAGAAGTGATTCTATCCGGATTGAGCATACAAAAGTCACTCACTTCCCGATTCACTCCCGAACAGAAGGAGAAAGGCAGACAGATTATTTCCCGCATGGGGCTCGAAGGCCTCGAACACCGTTCTATCGGACAATTAAGCGGCGGACAACTGCAACGTGCCCTGTTGGGACGCGCCATCATCTCCGACCCTGCGGTATTGATTCTCGATGAGCCCAGCACGTATATCGACAAGCGTTTCGAAGCGCGTCTTTATGAGTTATTGGCTGAAATCAATAAAGGGTGTGCCATCATCCTTGTCAGCCATGATATCGGTACCGTGCTACAACAAGTAAAATCCATCGCTTGTGTCAACGAAACGCTGGATTACCATCCGGATACAGGCGTCACTACCGAATGGCTGGAAAGGAACTTCAACTGCCCTATCGAGCTATTGGGACACGGTACATTGCCTCACCGGGTTTTAGGAGAGCATCATCACCATCATTAAACATAGACTTTATATAGATATCCGGCTATCTTGTTTTAAAATGTATCTTCCCTCTCTGCTGCCTCCCGGAAGAGTGAAAGAGATAGTAAATCACCCCTTTGTTACTTAATATTTCTTACTTTCTTCCTCATTATCCTTACAAATCACTATCTTTGCGACCTCATAATTTGTTTTTAACGAATAAACTACGATAGTGCTAATGAAACAGTACAGAACCGTAAACAACCTTATGGGTTGGCTTACATTCATCATTGCGGCAACCGTCTACTGCCTGACAATAGAACCAACCGCAAGTTTCTGGGATTGCCCGGAGTTCATAACCACCGGCTATAAACTGGAAGTCGGACACCCGCCCGGCGCACCTTTCTTCATGCTGATGGCGAACCTGTTTACTCAATTTGCTTCCGACGTAACAACCGTTGCGAAAATGGTGAACTACATGAGCGCCCTGATGAGCGGTGCCTGTATCTTGTTCCTTTTCTGGAGCATCACCCATCTGGTACGCAAATTGATTATCACTGACGAAAACAATATCACCAAAGGACAGCTTATCACGATTATGGGTAGCGGACTGGTGGGTGCACTGGTCTATACGTTCAGTGACACATTCTGGTTCTCCGCTGTAGAAGGTGAAGTATATGCCTTCTCCTCCCTGTTTACCGCTGTCGTTTTCTGGTTGATTTTGAAATGGGAAGACGTGGCCGACCAGCCTCATAGCGACCGCTGGATTATCCTCATCGCCTATCTGACGGGATTAAGTATCGGTGTCCACCTGCTGAACCTGCTTTGTCTGCCCGCCATCGTATTGGTATACTACTACAAGAAAACTCCAAACGCTACTGCCAAAGGTTCGTTAATCGCTCTCTGCGGTTCAATGGTGCTCGTTGCTGCTGTGCTATACGGCATCGTACCGGGTATTGTGAAAGTAGGCGGCTGGTTTGAGCTGTTGTTTGTCAACGGACTCGGAATGTCGTTCAATTCAGGTGTAGTGGTTTACATCATCCTGCTTGCAGCCGCTCTAATCTGGGGCGTATACGAAAGCTATACCGAAAAGAGCAAAACACGCATGGCTATCTCCTTTATCCTGACGATTGCTCTACTGGGTATCCCGTTCTACGGACACGGAGCCAGCAGTATCATCATCGGTATTTTGGTGATCGCCGCACTGGGACTTTACCTCGCTCCGAGTGTACAGGCCAAGATCAAAGAGAGATGGCGTATCACCGCCCGCACCATGAACACGGCTTTGCTGTGCACCATGATGATCGTAATCGGATATTCTTCTTATGCACTGATCGTTATCCGTTCTACTGCCAACACTCCGATGGACCAGAACTCACCGGAAGATATATTCACACTGGGCGAATATCTCGGTCGTGAACAATACGGAACCCGCCCGCTTTTCTACGGTCCTGCCTTCTCTTCGAAAGTGGCACTCGATGTAAAAGACGGATATTGCATCCCGCGCCAGTCGGAAGCAGGAAGCAAGTTTGTCCGCAAGGAAAAGACTTCGCCCGACGAAAAAGACTCTTATATCGAACTTCCCGGACGTGTGGAATACGAATATGCACAGAATATGCTTTTCCCGCGTATGTACAGTTCGTCACACGCACCGCTCTACAAACAATGGGTGGACATCAAGGGATATGACGTTCCTTATGACCAGTGTGGAGAAATGGTGATGGTAAACATGCCTACCCAATGGGAAAATATCAAATTCTTCTTCTCCTACCAGTTGAACTTCATGTACTGGCGTTACTTCATGTGGAACTTTGCCGGACGGCAGAATGACATACAGGGTAGCGGAGAAATCGAGCACGGCAATTGGATCACCGGTATTCCGTTTATCGACAACCTGCTGGTAGGTAACCAGGAATTGCTTCCGCAAGATCTCAAAAACAATAAAGGTCATAATGTATTCTACTGTCTGCCGCTGATTCTCGGTTTGATCGGACTCTTCTGGCAGGCTTACCATAGCCAGCGAGGCATCCAGCAATTCTGGGTGGTATTCTTCCTGTTCTTTATGACAGGTATCGCTATCGTACTCTACCTCAACCAAACTCCTGCGCAACCCCGTGAACGAGACTATGCGTATGCCGGTTCGTTCTACGCCTTTGCTATCTGGGTAGGTATGGGAGTGGCAGGCATCATCCGTATGTTGCGGGATTATGCCAAGATGCAGGAACTTCCGGCAGCCGTTCTGGCTTCTGTGCTCTGTTTGTTCGTCCCCATCCAGATGGCGGGACAGACATGGGATGACCACGACCGCAGCGGACGCTTCGTTGCCCGCGACTTCGGACAGAACTACCTGATGACTTTGCAGGAAGAAGGCAACCCGATTATCTACACCAATGGTGATAACGATACCTTCCCATTGTGGTACAATCAGGAAACGGAAGG
Organism: Bacteroides celer; assembly: GCF_002632415.2. Taxonomy (NCBI): domain Bacteria; kingdom Pseudomonadati; phylum Bacteroidota; class Bacteroidia; order Bacteroidales; family Bacteroidaceae; genus Bacteroides; species Bacteroides celer. The sequence continues at coordinate 5,906,216 of NZ_CP178209.1, forward strand.
TTTCCGCACGGATGCCCGTACCTGTAACTTAAGTTACCTGCAAACCGACTGGTATATCGACCAGATGAAACGTCCGGCCTACGATTCTCCGTCACTCCCTATCACTTGGGACCGTGTGGAATACGTGGAAGGACAAAACGAATATATCTCTATCCGTCCGGAAATGAAGGCTCTTATCGACAGCTATTTCAAACAGGCAAACGAATTGGCTGCACAGGGAGACACTACCATATTGTCGCTCGTTCACTCCATCTTCGGTGAGAATCCTTATGAACTGAAGGAAATCATCAACCGCTGGATGCTTGGCAAGAACGACCAATTGAAAGAACTTCTCAAGAAGACAGGAAAAGAGATACAACTTCCGCTCATCCCTACGGACAGCATCGTCATGAAGATAGATAAGGAAGCCGTACGCCGCTCCGGCATGAAAATACCGGAAGCTCTGGGCGACTCTATCCCCGAATACATGACAATCACCCTTAGAGACGCCAACGGCAACCCGAAACGCGCCCTCTACAAGAGTGAGCTGATGATGCTCGAAATGCTTGCCAACGCTAACTGGGAACGTCCTATCTATATGGCAATCACCGTAGGAAGCGAAAACCATCTGGGCATGGGCAACCACTTCACACAGGAGGGTCTCGCCTACCGCTTCACTCCGTTCGATACGGACAAACTGGACAGCAAGATCGACAGTGAAAAGATGTACGACAACCTGATGAACAAGTTCAAGTTCGGCGGTATCGACAAGCCGGGTATCTACATCGACGAGAACGTGATGCGTATGTGCTACACGCACCGCCGTATCTTCACGCAGCTCGTAGGACAGCTTATCAAAGAAGGTAAGAAGGACAAGGCACTCGCTGCACTCGATTACGCCGAAAAGATGATTCCGGCAATCAACGTACCGTATGACTGGGCAAATGGCGCCTTCCAAATGGCAGAGTCTTATTATCAACTGGGACAGAACGAGAAAGCCAACAAGATTATCGACGAGCTTGCCAACAAGTCGCTCGAATACATGATCTGGTATCTTAGCCTGAACGATAACCAGCTTGCCATTGCCAGCGAAAACTTCGTGTACAACGCCAGTTTGCTTGACGCCGAAGTCCGCCTAATGGAAAAATACAAATCAGAAGAACTCGCAAAACATTACTCTACGCAACTCGATCAGCTATACAACGAGTACGTGACGAGAATGAAAGGGAAATAATTTAGGTATGAAGTAATAAGTATTAAGTATTAACGTAGCTTCCGGCATGTTTTCCGTAAGGTATAATACTTAATACTTATTTCCTAATACTTCAAAACACAGACTCTCATGTTTATAGAACAACCACCTTGGCTTTTCCGGGCGTTGTATCCACAAGCTATCTTCCGGATGGACCCGAATGAGCGGGCAGTCTATCTGACTTTCGACGACGGCCCCATCCCCGAAGTAACTCCCTGGGTACTGGAAATACTGGAAAAGCATCATATTAAAGCTACCTTTTTCATGGTAGGCGACAATATACGCAAACACCCGGATGAATACCGGATGGTGGTAGAGCACGGACACCGCATCGGTAACCATACTTTCAACCACATCCGTGGATTTGAATATTCCAATCCGGATTACCTGGCAAATGCCAGAAAGGTAGATGATATTATTCATTCCGATCTCTTCCGTCCACCACACGGACACATGGGATTCAGGCAGTATTATACGTTGCGCTATCATTACCGCATCATTATGTGGGATCTCGTGACCCGCGATTACAGTAAGCGGATGCGCCCGGAACAAGTGCTGAACAACGTGAAACGCTATGCACGAAACGGTTCTATCATCACTTTCCACGATTCGCTGAAGTCATGGAATAACGGTAACCTGCAATACGCACTTCCCCGTGCCATCGAGTTCCTGAAAGAGGAAGGTTATGAATTCAAGGTGTTATAATCTTTGAAAAAACAGAAACTTCGAAAAGAGCAGAGCTTCCTGATAAGAAAGAAAAGGTTTCTGATGAATAAAAAAGCTCCCTGATAAGAAAAAAAATATAAGCCGAGGTATTATGCCCCGGCTTTTGTAGTTTAAAGCCCGTTTCGTGCCCAAAATTGAAAGATCCCTCCTCTTTCTTACAAGATGCCAGTGCAACCGCATTTCGCCTGGTAAAGGGCAAAAAGAGGGCAAAACAACCTGCATTCAAAAAGTTTCTGATTCACATTACCATTTCCAACCGTATTTTTTTATACATTTGCAACGGTCTCTTCCGCAGAAAGCCTCCGGGTGGCGAGGGAGAGACGTTTATATTGAGAAGACGTTTACAAGCGTTTGTCATTTGTGTTCAGAACTTCGCAAACTTTGACCTATCGGAATGACTAACAGCAACAAAGACGTCCTCCTGATGTGTATTTATATACATCCGTGCCTCACTTTGGAAAACAAAGGGAGGCTACGGGTGTTGTACATATCGGCGTGGGCTTTCTGCGTTGTTCGTTCCCGATAGTTGGCATTGCGAAGGCCTTGAACACGGAACGGACGAAGGTGAGAGATTCCCACGTATTCTATGCTAATATCCTAATCTCTTATTCCGTTTAACAATAAATTAACTTCTCGTTCTTTTTCCTTTCTATAACTTCTCGTTCTTCATAATATTTGTATGTATTTTGATCATATGGTACTTTCTTCCTGACTAATGCCACTATGATTCTTATGAGTTTGTTCTTGACATTATTTAAAGCCACTTGAGGCTTCTTTCCCTTACTAATCAGTCTTTGATAGTAATCTCTAATTTCGGGATTATATATTTTGGCTATATGAGCTGCTTGTCCTAATAATGATTTAATAAGTTTATTGGCGAAATGGCTTGTATGAGCAGGTGTATTTACACTCGTTCCGGATTGTTTACCAAAGGGGGCAACTCCATAATAGCATGCAATCTTTCTTGGGTCATATCCGAATTTTTTGAAGTTGTTTGTGTAGACCAACATACAGGTTGCGTTTTGCCTGGCTACGCCTTTTATTGAGGTTATAATAGCATAATTTTCTTTCAGTTCCTCATCCGCCTCTATTATGCTATCAATGGCCTTATCGCATTCGGCAATTGTTTTGTTTATCTCCGCAATAAGGTGTTTGCTCTTGCGGTTGATGAAGGATATTGCTTTTGACTTGTTTGATTGTGATTTGTCCTCTTTTCGTAATTCCATTGCCACTCTTTGCCCAACTAGCTTATGCCTATAGAGGAAAATCTCCCTTAGTTGCGCAAGGGATTCATTCAATGGTTCAAAGGGTACAACCTTGTCCTGTTGCCTCCATGCGTATTCAGCAATGATTGCTGAGTCCGCCTTATCGTTTTTCACACGCTGGATACCACTGCTATGTTTTATGGCGTAAGCGTTCTCAATCCATATGTCATAGCCTTTTCCGTAAAGCCATTTGCTCAGTCCTATACTACATGAACCTGTGTCTTCTCCACAGAATAGCCATTCCTCAGCAATTGTATTCCAAGCGTTTGTTTTAACCCAATTACATAACTTGCGGTAGCCCGTAGTGTTATTTGGGAAACACCCATACTCACGGGAGCCTATTTCGTTCATTCCACATGCGAGAATTATCGTCGCGTCAAGTTTCTCCTTTGAAAAATCAATTCCAATAAATAATTTTTTCATATTTTTGCTGTACTTTTCTAAGACTGGTAAAAGCTGTTTGAACTCTAAACTCTAAATAGGCTCGCAACCTTGATATTCTATCGGAGCTTTGCAGCTTGGCGGAGAGAGGCCGTTACGTGGGCTAGCCTCAAGTGCTTTCTCTTTTATGGTGTCCTCTTCCCGCCTATCAGTCTTTATCTTAATACAACAAAGATAATAAGACTGATATTTTCCTGATAAGATGCGGAGGTAATTATTCGTCTCGCTTGACTTTTTTAAAATAAATTTCCGACCTCTTATCTATTAACTGCAAACTTAGAGCCTTTTCTATATATTCCTGTCAACAATAGATTGAATTGTCCGCCCAACGGGAGTCTGGGGGACACACATAAGCAGAATAGGCACATGATTCATGCGGGACAACTTATTGAACGCACGCTTCACGAACAGGGACGCACCGTCACCTGGTTCGCTACCCAATTATGCTGCACACGCCCCAATGTTTACAAGATATTCCGGAAAGAGAATATCGACATCCACCTGCTCTGGCGCATCTCCTGCATCCTCGGCCATGATTTTTTCCGCGATCTTTCCGACAGCATCAATACCGGAAACTTCCCCAGTGTATCCAAATAGGATACAATTCCGTATCGTTCTTGGAACTATGCTTTCACCCGGTAGTATACTCCTTTCGCATACCTTTGCAGGCATATTAACATATAATCACAAAAGGACATGAAAACGAAAAAACTATTTCTGATTATTGCTCTGGTTGTCAGTTGTGCCGTCGGAGCCCATGCGCAAAAGACGGTCTTCAAGTTTCGTGATGCACAGGCACGTGCAGGCGATGCAGTTACTGAAGTTTGTGTCAAACCCACAGTTGTCGAGGTGAAAATACTGGAAGATAAGGGACGAATCAAGGATGAATGGACACTAAGCAAAGAGGAAGTGGAGATCGCCATGAAAGGAGAACTTGACAACATCCGTGCATGGGGGACGTATCTGTCCACCATCAAATACAACTGCGATGTCATCATGGGAGCCACTTTCAAGTGGAAGATAATGAAAAAACAGGGGGATACACGGTTACAGTAGTAGGTTATCCCGGCATCTTTGTCAACTGGCATCCTGCCACCCAGGACGATTATGAATGGATACGTCTGCAGAAGTTATCACCCACGGATGGAAAAAGCCAGATAGCACCTGTCGTTAAGAATAAGAATTAATCACTAAAACATAAATAACAATGAAAAAAGTACTATCAATGATTGCCGCACTCTTATTGTGCGTAGGAACTCAAGCGCAAATCGTATCATCCAGAAGTGCAATCGTCAAAACAGAGAAGCAAGCCAGCAGCACACAATGGTTCTTGCGTGCAGGTTTGAATATCATGAACTTCTCCGGTGACGGAGCCGAAGGAGCTGACTCAAACATCGGATATAACGCAACATTTGGCTACCAGAAGCCTTTAGGCAGCACAGGAGGATACTGGGGAATGGAATTTGGACTCGGCTCCCGTGGTTTCAAAGTGGAAGACACGAAGTGCATGGCTCATAATATACAATACTCTCCGTTCACATTCGGATGGAAATTTGCAGTGGCGGACAATGTTCATATCGACCCGCATGTAGGAGTCTTTGCCAGCTACGATTACACGAGCAAAATGAAAGCAGACGGAGAGAGCATCAGTTGGGGAGATTACGCAGATTACATGGAAGTTGACTACAATCATTTCGATGCCGGTATGAATATCGGTGTAGGAGTCTGGTACGACCGTTTCAACCTGGATCTCACCTATCAACGCGGATTCATAGATACATTCAGCGATGCCGACGGATTCAAGACCAGTAACTTTATGATTCGTCTGGGTATTGCCTTCTAAGGACAACCAAACCTCAATAAACCATATTATTTATTCAGCGTCCACGATCTTTTCTCTTCGCAAAAAGGGCCGTGGATGCTGTTTTCTTAAAAATAACGGAATATGATGACCAAACGACAATTTCTGGCAATCATGTATCTGCTGACGGGAGTTATCCCGCTGATAGCACAGACTTTCACCGAACAGAAAAAGAGCTATCCCATCAGTGCAGACGGCAATAAATATGTGGTCAGCGGATTTACCCCTTTCAGCAGCATGCAAGACGAGAACATCTACGCTAATGCACTGTTATGGACCATCAAAAATGTCTGTCCGCAGCTACGGGAAGGGATCACAGAGGTAAACGTACCGGCTAAAAACTTCAGTTGCGATCTGATACTTGCCTCGCAAGCAGATTCAAATCAGAAGAATACTTACTATTGCAAAGCCCTGTTTCAAGTAAAAGACGGCAAGTTGGTCTACTATCTTTCCAATATACGGATAGAATCATCAGCAGTGATAATGAAGAAAATCACTCCCATGGAGAAGTTGCAACCGGACAAGAAAGCATCTCACAAAGAAATCATGGATGACTTCGTACAGGTGGAATCGCAAGTATTAAATAAAATGTTCGACTTCATCGTAATGAAGCAACTTTCACCAATCACTCACTGGAATGAAATCAGCATCAACAAGCCGGTGAAAGGCATGACGGAAGATGAATGTCTGCTGGCTTTCGGCAAACCGCAGACTATTCAAGAATCAAATGGAGAAGTGCAATGGATGTATTCCAGCTCGTTCTACCTGTTCTTCAAGAATGGACATGTGGAAACGATTATCAAATAAACCCATAAAACAAATCATCTCAAAATCAAACAATTAAAACAATTTATTATGAAAACAATCTGGAAAGCAACTGTTTGCATAGTTGCAGTATTACTGTCATTCAGCATTTATTCCTGTGGCGATGACGACGATGACACTGTCGGTTCACGCGATTTACTGTTAGGAACATGGAATGGAGTGTACTATCTTTCACAAGAATGGGAAGATGGTGAAAAAGTAAGTGACTCTAAAGAAGATTTTGTAAATGGAACCAATCGTTACTCCATAGAGTTCAAGGAAGATGGTACTTATGTCGAGAAAGACGTTTATAACTCTTCCGGAAGTACTAATTATTATCATGGTACATGGAGTTACTCCGGCAATAAGCTGACTCTCATCGACACTGAAGAAGATAATTACACAGAAGTGTGGACAGTGACCACAATGACTGATAATGAATTAATCTATGAACTTCGTGAAAAAGAGAAAGAAGACGGAACGACATACGAATATTACGAACAACACGCTTTTAAGAGATAGCTCAAAAACATTGTAACACAAAAATTTCTTTCTTCTTTAGAAAGACAAGATTAGGCAAAAGTTTCTTTTTATCAAAGAAACTTTTGCCTAATCTATTGAAAAAGACGCATGATATTCAATAACAAATCACTCACTCCGTGACTAAAAAGAAATTAAAGAAGGTATTTCGACATACCCCGACAATCCTCTTTTTGTGATCGTATAAGCAATTTAGCGCATTAATATGCCACCGCCAGCGGAGTACGCAATTTCTGCGCATATTCAGCCATGTATTTATTCCAGGCATCCGGAGTCTTGATAGCCGCCTTATCCCAGGCAGATCCCCAGTAATAAGTATATTCAGCACCCGGCTCATATTCGCTGATAGCCAGCACATGACCGTCGGCTCCGCCACGATCTTTCTTTTCCTTTTCGGAAAGAAGAACCACTTTCGCCTCTTTTACCTGTGCAGGGAACGCAGCACCGACAAATATCTTACCGTTTGCACCGCTACGGTCAGTTGTAGGATCTACGTAAGTGATATAGCCATTTGCAGCGTCTGCCACCACCGCACCGTCCGGTTCACGCAACACAAGTCCCGTAGTTACCGGCATTGCTTCTTTCAAATTGGTATATGAAACAACTGTTTTATTGAGATAAGAACCTGCATCCAAGGAGATGACGCGTGTTTCCACCACGTTAGAATCTCCACGGACCACCAGCGGATTAAACTCCAGCTTCACCGTGAAACGCAGCGGACCATTATCAAGGATTTCCTGTGTGCGATAGCAGTAAGGATAGATAATAGTGTCACCTGCCATCAAAGCGGCAACGCCGGCACCCAATGTGGGTCCTACGGCATAGCAATCCATACCGTATCCATGGTCGATATGGTAAGAGATGGCATTCTGCAATTCGGAAGCGGCTTTCGGGTCTGTCTTTTTCAGTTCGGCTATCTTGGCACGCTTTTCAGGATTGAGCTCTTCAGCATACAGAGATTCCAAAATCGGCTCCGTAGTGTTATACTTCGTAAAAAGATCGTAGCCGAAACCACGTTCTCCACGAGCCTGCAAAGCAGGACCATAAGCACGGAATCCGCCAAGATCATTCTCCCAGGCAACGTCGTCCAGACGTTCGGGGTAGTATTTACCGCAAGCAATGACATCAAAAGGTGCAGGTGTGCCCGGTTGAATGGTATAAGTAACCGCACTGTTTGCCCCTACCGTAACGGGGAAGACCACCTTCTCATCATACGTCACCTGATAAGGCACTTGCTGACCGTCGACGTCAAGCACCACAATTTGTGCCGTATCCGCCAGTTTCAATTTAGCGACCACATCGCTCATCGGCACTTCAACCATCTCCCCTGCCCGTTCAAGAGCCAAAGGATTGGTCACTGTGACTGTCATTGACTGCTTGCTGTCGGCACAGGAAGCAAAACCGATCAAGGCTACAGCAAACAGAATTAATATCTTTCTCATAATTAGTCTACATTGAATAAATAACATATACTTTGTAAATTAGAGGCTATTATATCCTGCAAAGGGAATAATAAAAAATAAGGTGACAGATGAAAAGAGGATGCTCTTTGCCATTCTATCACCTTACCGGAATCTCTTCTATCTTATATTATTTCGGTTGTTTTCCGATATAAGCAAGAATACCACCATCTACGTAGAGAATGTGACCGTTAACAGCGTTAGAAGCTTCAGAAGCAAGGAACACGGCAGGACCTGTCAGTTCTTCCGGATTCAACCAACGACCGGCAGGAGTCTTAGCGCAGATGAATGAATCGAATGGGTGACGGCTTCCGTCTGCCTGCGGCTCACGAAGAGGAGCAGTTTGCGGAGTAGCGATGTAACCCGGACCGATACCATTACACTGGATGTTGTATTCACCATATTCAGAACAGATATTGCGAGTCAGCATCTTCAAACCACCTTTAGCAGCAGCGTAAGCAGATACAGTTTCACGACCCAGTTCGGACATCATAGAACAGATGTTGATGATCTTACCTGCACGTTTTTCCATCATAGCCGGCAAAACAGCCTTAGCAACGATGAACGGAGCATTCAAGTCGATGTCGATTACACGACGGAAATCAGCAGCATCCATCTCGTGCATAGGAACACGACGGATAATACCTGCGTTATTTACAAGGATATCAATTGTACCTACTTCTTTCGCAATCGTAGCAACCATCGCCTGAACAGCCGGTTCGTCTGTCACGTCGCATACGTAACCGTGAGCTTTGATACCTTTTTCAGCATAAGCAGCCATACCTTTGTCTACCAACTCTTGATTGATGTCGTTAAAACAAATTTTAGCGCCTTGTTCTGCAAATGCAGAAGCAATAGCAAATCCGATACCATAAGAAGCACCTGTAACGAGAGCTACTTTACCTTCCAAAGAAAAATTCAAAAACTGATTCATAATTCTTTTTGTTATTAAATTAGGAAAATTATTGTAGTTGTTATTTCAAATCCGTAATCAACGAGAAGTCCTGATCGCCGTAGTCGAGGTTCTCGCCACCCATTCCCCAGATAAAGGTATAGTTGTGGGTAGCAGCAGCCGAGTGGATTGACCATTCGGGCGAAAGAACGGCCTGATCGCCTTTCATCCATACGTGACGCGTCTCGCCTACCTCACCCATGAAGTGGCAGATAGCATGATCTTCGGGGATCTCGAAATAGAAGTAGGCTTCCATACGACGGCTGTGTACGTGTGCCGGCATTGTGTTCCACACACTTCCCGGAGCGAGTTCCGTCATACCCATCTGCAACTGGCAGGTAGGCAACACCTGATTCACCAACATCTTATTGATGTTGCGGTGATTGGAACCTTCCAAAGAGCCCATTTCAGCTACCACGGCATCGGCTTTCGTCACCTTACGGTCGGGATAGTTGCGGTGTGCAGTCAGTGAGTTGAAGTAGAATTTAGCAGGATGGGCAGCGTCTTTGCTTTCGAAAGTCACTTCGCGATCGCCCGAACCCAGATAAAGAGCTTCTTTATAGTCCAGCTCGAACTCTGCGTCACCAGCTTTCACAATACCGGGACCGCCGACATTGTAGATACCCATTTCGCGACGGGTGAGGAAGAACGGAGCTTTCAGCGGATCAATCGCTTCGAGCGTCAGCACCTCTCCTACCGGAAGCGCACCACCTACCACCATACGGTCGTACATGGAATATACCATATTTACTTCATTGGGGACAAATATGTTTTCGATTAAGAAATCTCTGCGGATTCTTGTTGTATCATAACTTTTTGCATCTTCCGGATGCGCAGCATAGCGAATTTCATAGTTCGTTTTCATACCTTATTTATTTATAGTTATTGAATAAGTTCTCTTTCTACGTGCACTTCGTTTACGTACACGATGCAAAAATAGCAAAAGAAAACGGGTTTACCTTGCAATTTTGTTCCAATTATCCACCAAAAATGTCCAGAATCTGTGCAATGTACACTTTTTTAACGAACTATAATACGTTTTGGGAGAGATTTCTACTTAATGCAGCCAAAAGCTTCCATTAAAATAAGATCAGCTATTGACTTTCCTCTTTTTATTTTGTATCTTTGAGGAACAGAAAAAGAAAAAGCAATATGAGTTATATAAAAATCAAGACATAATAACACATTATCAAAACATATATTTCCATATATGGAAGAACCGAATGGGAGAAAATCAGCACTGATTTTCTCCCATTTTGTATATATAAATCCCAAACATTCCAATAATTTCCTGAAAATAGTTTTTAATAAACCCAGATACCGTTCTTAATAAACTCCCCCACTATTTATTAAAAACGATATTCGGATTTATTATAGAACTGTAAATATATTATCGCTAACAATATAGAAGTCTATTCAAATATGAGTAAGGCAAACATCGAAACAGTCAATATTACGTACAAATAAGCTATAATAAATTTCTTACATCCTAATAAAGAGATACTTCTTCAAGGCATTTTTCTCGACTTCGGCAACCAAAATATAGAAATCATCGTGTTGTTGTTCCGTATGTGAACGTTCTAATGACTCAAGAAGTGACTTTGCATCCACAAAAAAAAGAAAAAGCCCCGAAAGATATTCTCTTTCAGGGCTTTTCTTCGTTGGACTACCAAGATTCGAACTTGGACAAACAGAACCAAAACCTGTTGTGCTACCATTACACCATAGTCCAAACTTATGTGCTTTCTGTTAAAAAGCGGTGCAAAGATAGAGGTTTGCAAGCAAACCTCCAAATATTTCGTTCACTTTTTTATATTCTATCGAGTGAATCGTGCATTATTACTTTGCAATCAGCAGATAATAGTTCTTTTTACCACGCTGAACAAGCAGATATTTCTCATCGAGCAGGTCAGCAGTCGTAATTACCTGATCAAAGACTGCCAGCTTCTCCTTATTCAACGAAACGCCACCGCCCTGAACCAACTTACGCATTTCACCTTTCGACGCAAATACGGCCGCATTATCAACGAATAGATCAACAGCCTTCACTCCTTCTGCCAATGCATCACGGGAAATCTCAAATTGAGGCACTCCTTCGAATACAGCAAGCAGCGTATCTTCATCCAGTTTGCGCAGAGCTTCCGAAGTCGCATTACCGAATAAAATGTTCGATGCGTCTACTGCTGCGTTATAATCATCTTCAGAATGAACCATCACAGTCACTTCCTTAGCCAGACGTTTCTGGAGGAGACGCAAGTGCGGAGCTTCCTGATGTTCGGCAATCAATGATTCAATTTCTTCTTTCTCGATAGAAGTGAAGATTTTAATATAACGTTCGGCATCGGAGTCGCTTACATTCAACCAGAACTGATAGAACTTGTATGGTGAAGTATAGCGAGGGTCCAGCCAGATATTTCCGGATTCTGTTTTACCAAACTTACCACCATCAGCCTTTGTAATCAGCGGGCAAGTCAACGCGAATACCTCTCCCCCATTGGTACGGCGGATCAATTCGGCACCGGTAGTGATGTTTCCCCACTGGTCGGAACCACCCATTTGGAGTTTACAACCCTTTGTTTCATACAAATGAAGAAAGTCATATCCTTGAAGCAATTGGTAAGTGAACTCGGTAAATGACAATCCATCACGCGCTTCACCATTCAGACGACGTTTCACAGAGTCTTTCGCCATCATATAGTTTACAGTGATGTGCTTACCTACTTCGCGAACAAAATCGAGGAAAGTGAAGTCTTTCATCCAGTCGTAATTGTTCACCAGCTCGGCACGGTTAGGTACATCCGACTCGAAGTCGAGGAATTTGGCAAGCTGATTCTTGATACATGCCTGATTGTGACGCAATGTCTCTTCGTCCAGCAGGTTACGTTCTGCCGATTTACCGGAAGGGTCACCAATCATACCTGTAGCGCCGCCGATCAGTGCCAACGGCTTATGACCGCAGCGTTGGAAATGACGAAGGATCATCACTCCACAAAGGTGACCAATGTGTAGCGAATCGGCAGTCGGGTCGATACCCAAGTAGGCAGTCACCTGCTCTTTGCTTAACAACTCTTCTGTTCCCGGCATGATGTCCTGCAACATGCCACGCCATCTCAATTCTTCTACAAAATTCATCGTATTACTCTTTAATTATTTGGTTTTTATTGTATTTCAATTCCATGTGCGACAAAAGTACGACTCTTTCTCGGAAGATACAACTCTTACGCCTTAAAAAAGACATTTTGGATATTCCGGCGAATCACCTCACGCAACGCTTCCACTTCTACCCCACGCACCCTGGCTGCCCGACACAGGATATCTTCAATATCAAGCAAACTGTCATCCGTTTCCAAAAACAGGCGTTCATCGGGGACTATCTGCATCGTTTCATCGGGATAATATTCTCCAAAAGAAAGATAAAACCCTTTCTTCAACAACTGTACTGCCTGCTCCGGTTTTCCACGAAAGCCATGCCATATCCAAGGTTGTTGGGGACGAGATTCTTTTTTCACGGCCAGCAGTTCTTCCATTGCTTTCACGCAGTGGATAATCAACGGCAAACCGAGCTTTTCCGACAACTTTACCTGTTCCTTAAACACCGCTAACTGAAGCTCCATCGAAGCTTCCGCCAATTTATCCAGCCCCGCCTCTCCTACAGCTACAAACTGTTTTCCCTGCAACTGCTGTTGAAGAAAGCTCAATTGCTGACTGACATTACTCTCTCTCACCTCCCAAGGATGAATACCGATAGAATAATAAGATCCTCTACCCACAGTCACTTCCACATTCTCTGCCAGAGGCATATACGATGGAGAGTCCGCCAATAACGGATAATTGATGATAGATTTCCCTAGAGAATCAACTTCCTGTTTATGAGTATGGATATCTAAAATATCAGTCACATTCTTTTTCATTTCCTATTTCTCATTTCAGTTGTTTCAAGGCACGGGATCATAACCGGAACCACCCCAGGGATGGCATCGCAGAATACGCCGCACAGCAAGATAAAGCCCCTTTATAGGACCGTGTTTCTTAATTGCTTCGAGCGCATACGCTGAGCAAGTAGGCGTGAACCGACAAGAGGGAGGAGTAAGGGGTGAAATACAAATCCGGTAAAAATAGATGGGAACAAGCAGGAAGAAGGAAAATACCTTTCTCAAAATTCCCGTAACGAATACCCATGCGGTAGATATCCGGGAGTTATGAGGTTTCATGAGAATAGTTTTTCAGAGATGCGTGCAAGCGCTATTTTCATTTTCTCTTCCAGCTCGGCAGTAGCAACAAGCTCGTCCGACAGATAGATAAAGGCAACGGCTAACCGTTGCTCCCGGCGTTGCAGTTCGTCCACCAGAAGAGACTTGTTCTTCCGGTAGGCTTCACGTATCTGGCGTTTCACCCGGTTACGTTTCACCGCCCGTTTAAAACGGCGTTTCGATACACTGATTAATATAGAAGCAGGAGCCTCTCCCTGCTCGACAGGCATATATACAACGCGTATCGGAAAGATGGAAAACGATTTAGAAGCACCGCCTTCAAACATCTTTCCGATCAAAATTTTACTATTCAGCCTTTCGGCTTTACACAAAGTATATATACCCACTCTGTTTATTTATTGTTTTCCTTGATAAACATGTCAAGTGCGGCAGTCATTGACGGAGCCTGCACCGTAGGAGCCTCAAGATCCAGACGGAGACCTGCGTCACGTACAGCCTGTGCGGTAGTAGATCCGAACGTTCCGATCTTAATCTCTTTCTGATTAAAATCCGGGAAGTTTTTCTTCAAAGAAGTCACTCCGGCAGGGCTGAAGAACACTAACATATCGTAATCAAACTCCTCGTCCGGTGTAAAGTCGTTGCTCACCGTGCGATACATCACAGCTTCCGTATGCTGAATGCCGTTCTTGTCGAGCAGGTTTTTCACATCGTCATTATGTACGTCTGACATCGGAACGAGATACTTCTCCGTTTTATGCTTCACGATGGAAGGAATCAGGTCTTCAATCTTTCCGGTAGCCCCAAAGAAGATCTTACGCTTACGATATTGCACATATTTCTGAATATACAATGCAACAGCTTCCGTCACACAGAAATACTTCATTGTCTCGGGAATTGTCACACGCAATTCAGTACACAAAGTGAAAAAATGGTCAATAGCATGGCGCGAAGTGAATATTACGGCAGTGTGGTCGAGAATCGAAATTTTCTGTTGCCGAAATTCTTTCGCCGAAAGACTTTCAACCTTAATGAAGGGTCGGAAATCTATTTTAACGCCATACTTCTCAGCTATGTCGTAATAGGGAGATTTCTCTGACGCAGGCTTAGGCTGCGACACTAGTACTTTTTTAATTTTCAACGTCCTAAAATTTTATTAGCAGAATATTGTTCATTTGAATCATACCCTGATACAGTAAAAGACAAGGTACTATTTCAAGAGCGCAAAAGTACAAAATTAATAGGAAAAGCCCGCTAAATTGATGAAAAAAAAGCTTTATCCACTTATAAAACATCAATATTTTAGTGAAAATTAAAATAATAGACCCGATTATAACCAAATTCGTTAGACTCAAATCAAAATAAACCAAGAAAAGAACGAACGGAAAAAGGGCAAATCCGACATAATATATGAGCGCAGAATACGATTCCAGCCATATATTTGTCTTATTTTTATCAAAAAAAGTCCACCCCAGAAACATATAAAGCAACCATTTCAGTAAGAAATAAGCGAGGCAAAAACCAACGTAAATACCCAGCAAAAGGAGGGAGGATACATGATCCATCAGAGCGGGAGATGTATCATGAAAATAATTAAAAAATGTGATGCCCGACAAGACACAGATCTGCAATACAAGCACAAGGAGATAACGCACATCGGCCGCCGTAGAGCTATCAAAAATGCTCGTCCGTTCGCGATGCAACACAAAGTCTTTCACCTGTTGGGAGAGAAATTTCTTTCCGCGTGCCAAGGCAATGGAGGAAAGAAAGAAGCAAGCCAGTAATGTCAGTGCAATAGCATCGTCCGTACGAGGAGAGTAGGAGATAGGGGTTCCTTCAAAGCCGGAATCAACCTCTTGTACAGCATGAAGATCGGCCAACTGCAGGCTATCAATGTCTGCCTTTGCCGGACTAATCTGTTTCTGCTGGAGAAGAGACAAGGTATCCGCGTTCTGGGAACTTAGTGTGTCGCCTATCATATCGCTGCAAATTTACGAATGGAAATATCCCATACAGGAGTCTCATAAAGGAGCTGAACCGCTTCTTCCGGCGTCTGTGCCACTTTCCATATATCACCGTGTTGGCGTCGCATAAAGTTCTCATCGATTGCCTTTTCAAGCATTTCGAGCAATGGATCGAAAAATCCGTTTGTATTGAGGATTATAATCGGATTGAGATACAACCCCAACTGTTTCCAAGTGATAATTTCCAGCAATTCTTCAAGGGTACCGCATCCACCCGGCAAAGCGATGATACCATCACTCAAATTGGCCATCTTCTGTTTGCGTTCATGCATGGATTCTACCTCGATCAGCTCTGTCAGTCCAGTATGATGCCAGTTTTGTTCCACCATGAAGCGGGGAATCACTCCGGTCACTTCACCGCCGTTTTTCAACACAGCATCTGCCACAGAACACATCAGACCAATACTCCCGGCTCCGTTTATCAAACGGATACGGTGTTCGGCAAGCAGACGGCCGAGAGTCTCGGCTGCTTGAAAGTAAACAGCATCTATCTTGGTACTGGAAGCGCTATATACGCATACGGAATTTATCTGATTCATCTTCATCACTATCCATTATTATATCAAGGAGGCAAAATTACGAAAAAATTCCGTTATTCATATTCAACTTAATCAGAGATCATTTTTATCTCCACATTTATCTATCTTCATAAAAAAAATCTTGGACTTCTAAAAATAAGAAGTCCAAGAGCTTTTCTCACAGAGAATACATCTATCACAGATTTCTCATCTACTAACAGGTGTATCACATTGTTGCTGAATAAACTTCATTATCTGAACCATAAAATCGTTCAAATACCCTACCAGTAGTAATCCAGCACACAATTAAAAAGTGATTTTAATTTTACGTTTCAATATACCTTAATGGGCCTTTCACAAGGCTTATTAAGCCCACGAATAAAAGTTAACCGATTCTTTCCCCTTTCGGTCATCTAAATCGTCATTTCAGCAATGTGCCATATATTTCAGCAGCGGGGCTTCAACAGTTAATGATTTAGGTATATCATCTTATGTTAGTTGCAAATAATATATATTCCAAAGATTTAATCTAATTCAAAATCTCCGATAAAGGCTTCCTTCGGAAGTTGTATCTCCAAAGTATATTTACCTTTTTCTTCACCTGCAAGATCAATATAAACCTTATCTACATTTAAATCAGTAGATGTATAAACTACCTCTCCTGTCTCTGCATCCTTGATGGTAACAGTTACAGTAGGAACAGTAGAAAGAAGGTCAATAGATAACAATGAGTTTTCAATACAAGCAGCAGGAGTAACAGGGATAGACCGATGTTGTACCTCAGTTTTATTCTTTAGTCTGATTATACGTGCAGTTGTCATTTCATTAGCAAAAGAAAACATGCTTACTTGTAGTAAGACAGTCAATAACAAAAGAGGTAAAAATTTAGTCTTCATAATAAATGGGTTTAAAATTTCGCCTCAAAAATACACAGATGAAGCAAAAGAAACGATTTTTATGCGGTAACAATGGTAACAGGCTTTTATTTAGAAGCAAAATTAACCTAAGAAAATCGACATATCTCATTGAATATCAACTCCAAATACACGATCGAAAATTTGAGCATCCATTTTGTTCTTTATACGATTTTTGCGTGTTTTAAGAGCATCTGATGTAGCATCCATCAACTCCATCATGACAGTTTTTGAACAACAGAGCAATGAAAGAACACAATAAAATATATCATCACCAGTTAAAGCCGGATAACGTTCCTTCAAATTCATCATCACATCAACAAACGCATTGGAAATTTCAGAACGTATTTCTTTCCTCAAACTACGCATCATCAATAGTTGTTTATGAGTTGCTCTCTCCAATGCTTCCAATTGGTCGTAGCAATCAGTAGTTTTAAGAACAGATATACATAATTGAATCTGCCGTTCCGTCAACTCCGATCTCTTCTTATTCAAATCTTCTTTATTAGATTCAGAAACCTCTTCTTCTTTTAGCAACATAGTATCTACTCGCTTTTGAGTCAACTCGTGCTGTAAAGCAATATAATGCTTCTTTCTCTTTCTGTCATTCCACATAAAATAGAAAACACACACAACCATCAATAAAAAGAATGCAGTAACCAAGCTAAAAATTAAAGTTTTAGTATGTTCTGATAACAATCTCTTATGTTCCTCCAGTTGGTGCTTATCCATAAGTCTATTAAGCTCCTCATTATCAGTCATGAACTGAATAGAATCATAAAGAACTTTATATGCATCTATATTCTCTGTTGCAGCTTTCCATTCACCCCTTTTCTTTGCTATCTGATACATTCCATCATAACAAACAGCCCTTCCATAAATATCAAGCTGATCTATATTCTTCCTAAAAAAATAGCTGGCAGAATCAAGCTTATTCAAATTCAACATAATTTGAGCTTTTGATAAACAGACATTGACAGCATCTTGCCCTTGTACCATAATTGCCTTTGATACATATTTATCTGCTTGAATATAATCCTTCTTTTCATTATAAGCCATAGCAAGATCATGATAAAGAGCCCCTATCAAACTAGAGTCTTGCTCTGCCAATGCGCAATCAAGAGCTTGATGATAATAAAACAATGCACTATCCTTCTTATTTTGCAATAAACACATACGTGCAATACCTCTCAATGGATATGTCTGTTGGCTTCCTCCTTTCAATATCTGATAAGCCTCACGATAGGCATCAATCGCTATATCAAACAATTCATCTTTTTCATAACAGTCCGCAAGATTATCATATATCATTGCTAAGAACTCATCCCTAACAGGCATCAACCGAATTGCCGTCAAATACTCGTCTACAGCAAATGAAGTATACCCCTTCTCACCATAGGTAGCTCCCCAATAATAATGAGCTT
This sequence comes from Bacteroides celer, assembly GCF_002632415.2. Taxonomy (NCBI): domain Bacteria; kingdom Pseudomonadati; phylum Bacteroidota; class Bacteroidia; order Bacteroidales; family Bacteroidaceae; genus Bacteroides; species Bacteroides celer. Next base: position 5,924,584 of record NZ_CP178209.1, read on the forward strand.
TTGCAGCACGTACACTTTTCTTCTTATCGCCATAGTATTCAACAGCCGTTTTTATCAGCGAATCATCTCCTAAAGCAATATAATTTTTATGCCTTGCTTGCGTAAGCAATAGCGCATAAAGTGCTCTGTCAGCACGTGACAATTTCTGTGGGGAGGAAATTGATTCCAAAATAGATAATGCACTATCAGGATATATTTCCATCAATGAGTCAGCAGATAGTAGCAATGGACTCTTCACCGAAGAAGAGCAAGAAGATAGAGAGACAGGCATCAGAATGCTACCTACGCTGACAAGCAAACTAAAGAACGCCAATAAATAGCGTTTAGAACAACAACATCTTGTTTTCATTAGGCAGTCTGTTTATTTACGGGCCAAAAGTAGCAAATTCCGGCAAAAGAAGATTAATATCCAAAAGACATTTATTTAAATATAACTTATTTAAAATCAAGAGCCACAACCTCATATCCTACTAAAAGGAGTTGAGATTGTGGCTCTTACCTAATGAGCTAAGCTCGCTTTCAGGCTATTTTACAGACCAAAAGCAGCCTTGATTTTATCTACGTAGTCGAGTTTCTCCCATGTAAAGAGTTCCACTTCCACAGTTTTGTCCCCTTCGTAGCGAGAGAAGAATTTCTTCGTTATCACTTGCGGTTCACGTCCCATGTGACCGTAAGCAGCTGTTTCCTGATAAATAGGATTACGAAGCTTCAGACGTTCTTCGATTGCTTTCGGGCGTAGATCGAACAACTGATCGATAACGCGGGCAATCTCACCATCCGTCATGTTGACGTGGGAACGGCCATAAGTATCTACAAAGATATTGATCGGACGAGCCACACCGATAGCATAGCTCACCTGCACAAGCATTTCATCTGCTACGCCTGCCGCTACCATATTCTTAGCGATATGGCGTGCTGCATAAGCTGCGCTACGGTCTACCTTGCTAGGATCTTTTCCGGAAAAAGCACCACCACCGTGAGCACCTTTACCACCATAAGTATCAACGATAATCTTACGACCTGTCAAACCGGTATCTCCGTGAGGACCACCAATTACGAACTTGCCCGTAGGATTCACATGATAAATGATTTTATCATTGAACAGCGCCAACACTTTATCGTGATGGATAGAAGCAATGACACGAGGCATCAGAATCTCGATCACATCACGGCGGATGATAGACAGCATTTCTTCGTCAGCTTTCAGCTGGGCAGCTTGAGAATCATCTTCCGGTTGGATAAAGTCATCATGCTGCGTAGAAACAACGATTGTATCGATGCGAACAGGAGTTCCGTTGTCATCATATTCAATAGTAACCTGGCTTTTGGCATCGGGGCGGAGGTAAGTCATCACCTTTCCTTCACGACGAATGTCGGCCAGCACTTGCAGAATGCGGTGTGCCAGATCAAGAGAAAGCGGCATGTAGTTTTCCGTTTCATTGGTAGCGTAGCCAAACATCATACCCTGGTCGCCTGCACCCTGTTCCATCGGGTCCTGACGCTCTACACCACGGTTGATATCGGGACTTTGCTCATGAATAGCGGAAAGTACGCCACAAGAGTTACTTTCGAACATGTACTCTCCTTTGGTATAACCGATTTTCTTAATCACTTCGCGCGCGATGAGCTGGAGGTCAACGTACGCTTTAGTTTTCACTTCACCCGCTAGCACCACTTGTCCGGTAGTCACTAGTGTTTCGCAAGCTACTTTCGAACTGGGGTCGTAAGCCAACAGTTTGTCAAGCACGGCATCCGATATTTGATCGGCTACCTTGTCGGGGTGTCCTTCTGACACCGATTCGGATGTAAATAAGTATCCCATCTTTTTAAATTAAGAATTAAAAATTGAAAATTAAAAAATGAGAGAGAGTAGGAGAGGCGAGTGCTGCAAAGGATAAACCGAAAGGCGTCAATCAGACGTGTTTTAGCATTTTTTTCCGTGGTTGCAAGCTACTCAAATCTGTCCACACTTTCATTTCGGGTACAAAGATAAAGAGATTTCGGAGATAATGAGTATCTTTGCCCTATATTTAACACATAAATAGATTTATAATGATTCTAAATAAGAAATTAAAAACGCTTTTGGTGCTGGCTCTTTATATAGGCTTCACGATTGCCATCTATGCCATTGTCTGCCATTTCATCGATAAGCCGTTTCAGGAGATTCATTTGCTGTATGCAGTATTGATAGGATGCATTGCCTATTTACCGGTCTTTATTGCGGAGAAAAAGAAGAAGTAAGCTCCTTTATCGTTTTTCCAAGTACCGGATGCACTAATCCGGGAGCAATTTCCGCCAGTGGTTTCATGACGAAGTCACGTTCTGCCATCAACGGATGGGGGAGGATTAACTTTGCTCCTGAAGGAGAAGTGGTGGAAAGTATCAAATCATCATAAAGCAACAGATCAATATCAATCAGGCGGTCGCTATATATGCCGTTGACGGATTTCTTCGTACGTCCCAATTCCTGTTCAATCGCCTGCGTTCTCTGTAAAACGTCTATGGGAGCCAATTCGGTATCTACACAAACCGCTGCATTCAGGAAACTGTTATCGGAAGAAAATCCCCAAGGGGCAGTTATGTAAAAAGCAGACAGGGAAACGATTTTCCCTACCTGCTCTTCTATTTTCTGCACGGCATCCCGAAGATTTTGTTCTTTATCCCCAAGGTTAGTGCCGAGTCCCAGATAAACTTTTGCCATTATTTGTCCAAAATCAGCATTGCATCTCCATACGTGCCGAAACGGTAACCTTCTTTCAATGCTACATGATAAGCATCCATCACCTGGTCATAACCACCAAAAGCAGCTACAATCATCAGTAAGGTAGAAAGCGGCATGTGGAAATTGGAAATCATTGAATTGGCTACGGTAAATTCATACGGAGGGAAGATAAACTTGTTCGTCCATCCTTCAAATTCCTTGAGATGTCCGTCAGTGCTGACTGCGCTTTCAATAGCACGCATCACTGTCGTACCTACCGCACATACATTTCTACCGTTATCTTTGGCACGATTCACGGTTTTCACCGCCATTTCGTTTACAAACATTTGTTCCGAATCCATCTTATGCTTCGTCAAGTCCTCTACGTCGATGTCGCGGAAGTTACCCAGACCAGCGTGCAAAGTGATATATGCAAAGTCCACACCTTTGATTTCCAGACGTTTCATCAACTCACGGCTGAAGTGCAAACTAGCAGTCGGAGCAGTCACCGCACCCTCGTTCTTTGCAAAAATAGACTGGAAGCGTTCAGCATCTTCCGGTTCTACGGGACGGTTGATAATAGAGTGGGGGAGTGGAGTTTCACCCAGAGAATACAGTGCCTTTTTGAACTCGTCATGAGGTCCGTCATAAAGAAAACGGAGCGTACGTCCGCGAGAAGTGGTGTTATCAATCACTTCAGCCACCATTGAATCGTCCGGACCGAAATACAGCTTGTTACCGATACGTATCTTACGTGCCGGATCAACCAATACGTCCCACAAACGAAGTTCTTCATTCAACTCACGCAACAAGAATACCTCGATACGAGCACCTGTCTTCTCCTTGTTACCGTACAAGCGGGCAGGAAACACCTTCGTATCATTGAATATAAACACATCTTTATCATCAAAGTAGTCCAACACATCTTTGAACATCTTGTGCTCAATCTTACCTGTATTACGATGCAATACCATCAAACGCGACTCATCTCTATATTTCATAGGATGTAGAGCGATCTTATCCTCGGGTAACTTAAATTTGAATTGTGATAATTTCATATCTATTCCTTATTACGTTAATTATTTTCTTCCTCATTTTCTATCTCCTGTCCGTCGATCCACTCTTTAAAGTGTTCGGGATTCAGACAGTCTTCCAACCGGACATCACCTACACGGGTACGGATCAATCCTGTCAGGTGAGCTCCGCTATGGAGTGCTTCGCCGATGTCGCGGGCCAGGGCACGGATATAAGTCCCTTTGCTGCATACAACACGGATTTGAATCATCGGTTCCGGATCATCCAGGCGACATTCCAGCAATTCAATCTCGTCGATAACAAGCTGTTTTGCTTTTAGTTCGACTTCTTCTCCTTTCCGGGCCAGTTCATAAGCACGCTTGCCGTCTACCATACAGGCAGAGAAGGCAGGGGGGACCTGATCGATGGCACCGATAAAGTGCGTCAGCACTTCTTCCACCAGTTCCCTTGTGATATGCTCGGTAGGGTAGGTGGCATCTATTTCATGTTCCAAATCGTATGACGGGGTAGTAGCGCCCAAGCGCAACGTTGCTACGTACTCCTTCGTATGATATTGAAACTCTTCTATTCGTTTGGTTGCCTTGCCTGTACATACAATCATCACCCCTGTTGCAAGAGGGTCCAGTGTTCCGGCATGCCCGACTTTTAGTTTTTTCACTCCGATCCGACGGCAAATATGATAGCGGGCGTGCCCTACTACTTTAAATGAAGTCCATCCGAAAGGTTTATTGAAAAACAGTACTTCTCCCTTTTTAAAATTCATCAGCCAATTTCTAAGTTGTATCCAAGCAGCAGCATTACCAGAATGGTTCCGCCAACAATAATTCTATACCAGCCAAACGCCTTAAAGCCATATTTCGTAACAAAGCTAATAAAGAACTTGATAGCCAGCAAAGCGACAATAAAAGCTACTACATTACCTATAATAAGTGCCGGCATATTGTTGAGAAGAATCTCCGTACCACCATCTAAGAATAGTTTCAACACCTTGTAACCGGTTGCCGCAAACATGGTTGGCACGGCAAGGAAGAATGAAAACTCGGCAGCATCTTTGCGAGTCAGCTTCTGGGCCATACCTCCAACGATGGTAGCCATCGAACGGGATACTCCCGGTATCATGGCAATGCACTGAAACAAACCGATATTGAATGCCTTTCTTTCTGTCAGCACTGTATCTTCGCTTCCTTTCGAAAAGATCTTATCGCAGAACAACATGAATATACCGCCGATCACCAACATCACTGCCACTATTGCTACACTCTCCAGCATCTCGTCTATCTTATCGCTGAACAGGAATCCCAAAATGGCGGCAGGAATAAAAGCTACCAGCAGTTTCCAGTAAAAATCGAATTTATGCAGAAAACACTTCAAAGCGGAAGCACCCACAGGAGCCTGTGTATGGTTCAACCGGAAAAAACGTTTCCAATAAAGACAAACCACTGAAAGAATCGCGCCAAACTGGATAATAACAGTAAACGCTTTTACAAATTCAGTACTTTCTACTCCTAAAATGTTTTGCGTAATAATCATGTGTCCCGTAGAAGAAACCGGAAGAAACTCTGTCAATCCTTCTACAATAGCAATAATAATCGTCTCAAATGTCGTTAAATCCCCCATCTTTATTCTTCTGTTTTTTGTGTTTTAGGTTTGCGTAATACAGCGTAAATCATAGACAAGAAGCCAAACAGGCAAACGACTGGCGCTACCTTGATTCTGCGTACACTGAAAATATCGGGTTCAAAAAGCGTTTCGGACGATGTAGGTCCCGTCATCAATAGAAAGCCGATAATAACAATCGCCATCCCTATTGCGAGCAAGATAAAGTTCACTTTATCAAAGGCAAATTTCTGCTTGTCAGACATAGTTTATTTAATTACAAATTACTAATTTCAATCATTCCCTTAATCTATCAGTCGGTTGTTACGGATGCTAATCACACGCAAACACAGGTTTGCCGTCAGCCATTCGCCATCCGCTAAATATAGTACAGGCTGTTTGCTTTCATTCTCAAGTATTTATTCATGGAGAAATAGGCGCATAGCCACGTTATTACAATTCCAAACGCCAATACGCTTGCACAGACTATCAACATGACTTCAGGCGTGATGACCTGAAGCAATTCCTGTTCGTACGTCACGGCCCAATAAGCGGTCCCCATCAATATGGAATCGGCAACGATGGCTGCCAATATCCCGCTCCATACATTCTTTCGAAGGAATGGCCCCCGGATGAATCCCCAACTCGCTCCTACCAACTTCATGGTGTGAATGAGGAAGCGTTTGGAGTAAATAGCCAGTCTTATGGTATTGTTTATCAGGGCAAAAGAGATAAAAGTAAGCACTACCGCCAAGGCAAGCAGTACCAGACTGATATTTCGTATGTTATCATTCACGGCGTCAATTAACTCCTTTCGATAGAGCACATCTTGTATGTTGGTGTTCTTTTTAATCATTTTCTCTATCTTCGCAATGCTGTCGGAGTTTGCATAGTCGGAATGGAGTTTGATTTCAATGGAAGCGGTAAAAGGGTTATAGCCCAAGAATTCTTCCGGATCGGTTCCCATTGCTTCCGTCTGTTCTTTCAGTGCTTGTTTTTTAGAGATATATTCGGATTGTTTCACGAAAGGTTCCTGATTCAGCTTCTTCTGAAGTTTCAGTATATCCGCTTCTTTCATGTCGTCACTGATAAGAACGGAGAAACTGATATTCTCGCGGACATATACGGAAAGATTGTGTGCTGTCAATACGAAGAAGACAACCAGTCCCAGCAACAGCAACACTAATGTCGTACTGATACTCGACGTAATGAACTGCATGTCGAAGATTGAACCTGACTTATATTTGTTTTGATCTCCCATGCGTTATCTCTTTTTTCGGAATACATAAATCATGGAACTACTGCGCTCTTTCCGTCCTAAAGCATTAAACCATGCTAACGTTCCGACAAACATCCCTTTCAGGAAACTGCACGAACTGCCACGATGTTTTTCGCTCAACATGGATACGTAGAACGCATCGAACGGCATCGGATGACGCGCCGCCATAATAAAGCCATGACGGGAAGCCAATTGTTGTATAGTGCCCGGAGTAAAATGCCAGAGATGACGGGGAACGTCGTATGCCGCCCAATACTCGCCATAACGTTGAGCATCATAAGAAGAGCAGTTGGGTACAGCTACAATCAATACTCCTTTTTCTGTCAGCAACTCATGAAGTCGCTGCCACACCTCATCAAGGTGTTCCAAATGTTCCATCACATGCCAAAGAGTGATAACATCAAAGCTGCCGGGAGCAAACTCTTTCAAAGCCGATTCGGGCTTTACGTCCAGATCGAAATGCAACTTCGCAAACTCACGTGCCTGCGGACTTTTCTCCACTGCCTCTACTTTCCATCCCCGACGAACCATTGTATCGGAAAAATAGCCGGTTCCCGTACCTATATCAAGCAAACGCCCCGTCTTGCGATGCGCTTCCTTAGCTACCAGACGCGCTTTGCGGCCCAGCATATAAGAACGTACGTAATGGTAGATATTATTCATCGCGCCCTTGCGCGTATCAGTGTGGGAGATGTAGTCGGGAGTCTCATAATACTTACCTATCTCTGCTTCCACGGGAACTCCTTGTGTGAATGTAAATCCACAGTCCTCACACGAATGCAGTTCAAACTGTTCGCCCGAAGCATAAAAATCCGTACAAGTCATGACGCGTTTCAAGTGCGTACCGCCACACACCGGACAAGCATTTATACTGAGTTTCTCCATTAATTTCTAAGCAAAATTAAGTGCTGCCTCGAATGACAAGACAACACTATACCCGAATTTGGTGCAAAGAAACAAATAAAAAGTGATGTAATAGGCTTTCGTTAAGGACTTTTAATAGAAGAGTTGCCCCGATACAAGATGAGAGTAGTTTTGACAGCTCATATCGGGACAAGATATCTTTTTGAAGAAAGATTAAAAAGTCAGATTAACGGAAAAGCCCATGTTTCTGTAGCTGGGTTGACGGAAGTTGTCTATGCCCTGCCCCCAGGTTCCGGTGCTTGCCGTAGATTCCGGATCAAATGGAGCTTTATTGTACAACATAAGCAAGTTACGTCCCACTAATGCCACCCGTACATCCTGTATCCACTTCGCCCATCGGTTGACGGGAATATGATAAGCGATCGACATTTCAGCAAGACGAATATTAGTGGCATCATATGTATACACCGTTCCTGTACGTGTCCAGCCTACCAGCCTATAGTAGTTCTCTGCCGGAATCTTTTCACCACTCACCCAAACACCACCATTGTCACGGGCTATGGCTGTGGCCTGTGATACACCAATGATCCATAACTGCTTGAGTCATTGATAGGCCTACGCCGCCAAAGCGGGCGTGAATTACAAAATCAAGTTCAAAACCTTTCCAGGAAAAGCTATTTGCCAGCCCCATCGTATATTTAGGGTCAGCATTACCCGCATATATATATTCGTTTACAGGAACGACATTTTGTGAAGTTTTATCAATAACAACATTTCCCTGCTCATCCCTCTGCAAATCTGTAACATATATATCACCTATCGAGCCACCTTTCTTCAATGGAGTATACCAACCACTACCTTTGGCCATCTGAATTTCTTCTAAATTAGAATCGGTATCTGTTATAGGATTTTTCTGAGGTTCTGTAAGCTGCTTTACTTCATTCTTATTGATAGAATAAGTGAAACGTCCATCCCACTTAACCTGCCCGATATTCATATTTGCACTCAAGGTTAGCTCGAAACCTTTATTATCAATCCTACACCCATTATACATGAAATAAATATCCCCCTGAAAAGGAATAGGAAGATATCCCCCAAACGGTAAATCGGAAGTAGATGTCTTATACATCGTAAACGCCAAATTGATTTTATCATTAAGAAAACCTGCATTGAGCCCTATTTCGTGAGACTTGGTATGCTCGGGATCCAACATATTATCCTCCAATCTAGGTTTCAAACCTACCCTTTTTTTATTCAAAAAGATATAATCGGTAAAACTATTACCGGTTTCACTGTAGGTATAATTGAGTTTTAGAAACGAAAGGAATCGGTTAGGATTATCAGGCAACCATCCAGTTGGGACTACAGATGCTCCTATCGAAGGATAGATAACATCAGTAGAATAACTTGAATCATCATCCCAGAATTTAAGCCATTCCATTCGTCCACCCAAATCGAGAAATAATCGGTTCTTATAACCCAATTGTGCAAGTATAAACAATGACGTAACCCGGTCATGATAATTAAAGTCTTGATCTATATAGTGATAGCCCCCATGTTTATCCAGTCCTGATAAATTAAACTGGTTCAGTGCTCCCAGCATACCACCAGCGCAAGAGCTATCAAACTTCGTATCACAAATAGAAGAACCTAAAGTGGCATCAATTGAAAAATCCCCTAGCTTTTTATTGACATTAAACAGGAGATCGGAATAAACCTGCATATTCTTATCTTCAGACTCATAATACGAGCCCAAAGGACCGGCTTGAAGAGAAGACGCATAAAGTTTTTTGGTTGCGGCTTCTTTATCACGATCGTAATGAATACGTCCTGACACATTAAGCCAGGAGGTTAAGTCGAATTTCGCTCCTATCCCGCCTAGTAAACGTTTCTTTTTCTGATTGTACAAATTCCGGTTGATTATCCAATAAGGATTTTGCATACCCATCCCCATATCTCCTAAAGGCCAATATTGCGCATTAGCTCCAAGCCTCGGATCGTAAACTTCAAAATGATTCTTGTAGTTATAATCGGGATTGACATTAATACGTTCTTGCAACACATCAGGTACCAAATAGACAGGAACCAGCGGATTGCCATACATACCTTGCGATAACATATTCTGTTCTGCGGTATGAATATATTTCAAAGTAAAGTCAAGCTTTAGTCTATGATGTAATAAAGAAGATGTATTCCGGAGTGAGAAATTGTAACGATCTACATCGTTATTGGGAATGATGCCAGTGCCATTCATCGTGACAGCCGAAACCCGCGTCTGATTATACTCATTTCCAAGAGAAAGGCTAAGGGAATTATTGATAGTATGTCCGGTACGGAAAAAATCCGTCGGATCCCACGACTGGGGATGATTTATCTTGTCTCCCCATTGCGCCCCGTAAGTCTGTTGGAATTCAGGCATAACAAGTGGCAAACTGAAAGTAGTACTATTCCCCAACTCTACTCTAAGCTTCCCTGAACGCGCCCTCTTTGTATTGACCATTACTACACCACTAGCAGAACGGCTACCATACAAAGTGGAAGCTGCTGCAGTACTCAACACCGAAATGCTTTCTATATCGTCAGGAGAGAAAGCTGCTATACCGTCACCAGTCTGCCAGTTAGAGGCATATACATTAGAAAGTTGCTCTGACTCCAGTCGTGGCAAAGGTACACCATCCAAAGTAAAAAGCACATTGTTGGATTTTAATATGGAACGGTAACCACGTAGCACCATCCTTACCGAACCACCCACACCGGAAGCACTGGGATTAATCGTAGCTCCAGCCAATCTTCCTATCAATGAATTTACAAAATTGGCATCTTTCACTTTCATTAGATCGGTACCATCAATCTGTTGTGAACTGCACGGCAATTTCATCGTATCCTTTAAAACAGTTCCATTATCCGCATAAGTCACAGAAATGGGCAATAAGGCCAAAAAGAAAGCGGTACCACTTTTTTTCATCAAAGAAATGCAGAAAGATTGTGAGAAACCACAATTAAGCAATGTTTTGAGAGTAAATGCTTTCATAGACATAAAATATTTAGATTTTGGTTATTACAAACTATTTGTATATCAAAGTATATAGGGAAACTATATATAATATAAATACAACCATAAGAGGCTTTCTACTAAAAGAAAAATGAAACTTTTTAAGAAAAATCTTAGATTATATTTTAGATAGCTGTTATTTTCTTTACTAACAAACTTCAAATTAGAGAATACCAAATACCCTGATACAAATTGGCTGTTTTCTAGCCAAACTTATATCAGGGTAAGACAGGGCTTAGGACCTAACAACAAAACGTCCAATGGCAAAATACCATTTTGACTGAAGCGCTTCATTGGATATTTTCCATTTACCCTTTGTCGACAATATGATATCTTTAATGACTTCATCGAAATCATCTTTAGCACCTAACACGAATTTATATATTATCTTAATCTATTTGGATAGAATAACCTTTATAGCTACCTGTAGCGGAATATACTCCTTTGACTGATTTATTGGCAACATCAATAGCATCCGTCTAAAACTTAACGTTGTTGGCTGTGTTGGTCTGGCAGGTAGTCTTGACGGATTTTATGTTAGTTTGCCAATCTGTGTCTGGGTCATACTGTTCAAATACTCGGTTCAGAGGCTAAGCTTTGTATATAGGCATAGAATATAAAGAAATCCCGCTGTTCGCTACCAATGAACAACGGGATTTGCAGATGTTCGCATTACAAATGCTAATATTCACAACTACCGCATTACAAATTCGGAAAGACGAGTTATTTTCCAAATGATTCTGAATATAGAAATAGTATTGTCCACCTGCGATGTATCCACCATCTACCAGAGCATGTTTCAAAAACCATTTTCGTCAATCATACCGCTAAAGTATAACCCCGCCCCAACTTTTGTGCTTACTATTGCCTCTAAAAAGCGGGGGAACCATTTTTAGAATCATATAGTATTCTAGTTTTCTGTTCACCTAGGCCATTATATCTCAACCCCACAACTTCATTTAATTGGTAGCAAGTAATACCTAATACACAACCATCTTGTCCAACATCTTTGAGCAGGATAAAATTCTCGTCATAATCTAATATAAATCCTAGTTCATACTGGTCTTCTTCGAAAAACAGCATTACTATTATTTCATTTACTTTTAAATACTCTATTTCAGGCAGAAGTTCTTTTCCATCCTTGTGAATAGTAATCCTCTTCTCTTCATTCAATTTGTCACGATTGCATATTATAATCTGCAGACTGCGCAAATACCAATTATCCAGAGAGAGATTTGCAATTTTTGCTATTGCGTAAGTAGTACTTCCAATTGCATTTCCAAACTTATCTATCTCTTCTATAGTAAAGAACTCTTTGTCAATATGTGTAATATATCCAATTATTGAGTCTTCTTCACCATACATATTAATATCCGCTATTTTTTTATGCTTATATGCATCAATAAGTAATTTTTGTAACATATCTTATAATCAATTATATTTCTACCTTTATTTCTTCTTTCTTCAGCCCCTTTCTTCTGGTTGGGATTCTTTGGTCTGTTTTTCCCACCATGTGTGTACTGTTTATCATGGTTATCGCCTTTTGCTCCTTTCAATTTACCTCCTTTATTTGTTTTCTCATGTGCAAATTCATCAGTGGTAGTAGTGAATTTCTTTTTCTTTATCACCTCTCTTACATCATCAGGATTAGTATCCCCCTGCAAAATGATTGGAATAGCAGCGAAAAGACCTAAAACACTTGCTGCAGTCTTGCTTATAGTAAATCCAATTATACCACTTAATGGGATTGACGGAGCTACATTTGCCTTTTCAGTAGGTACAACGAAGGATCAACTTTAGGTGTTGCTCCTGTCACTGCGTCTACATCTTTACTAGTAGGGGGGAACATCATGACTTTCACTGTGTCCTATCCTATTAAAACTTAGCCGCAAAATCATCCAAGATACCTCATCTCTTCCTTCATCTTTATAAGATTCTCTCTCCCAATTGTAAAACGAATCCATTCCAGTAGGATCTATACGATTCATTGGATTATTCAGGCAATACGTATAAGGCGACCATGAATAATATTTCTCCGCCATCGGATCCACCGCATTCCATCTTCCCAACGCTGCATCATACTGTCTTGCCCCATAGTCATACCAATTCAATCCATTTTTTGTATCAAGTTCTTTTCCATTATGCTTATAAGGCTGAATACTTTTCTCTGCTGAAGCAAACGTGCCTCCGAACGGATAGTAATGGTTTACCTCTTCCTTTTGCCTCGTCTGATCACAACTACGCGATTGTTTCCCTGATGATCCTGCAAGTAAAAGTGATACTTCTTGTCGGACAGCGCAACATGTCCGGCCTCAGTGGGTAACAATTTCTGTACTCTATTCTCATAGATCACATTTCCGCAATAGTCCGTTGTGGTGGTAGTGCTTCCTATCTTGTGCACTGTGCGGAGCTTCGTTCCGTTCACTGCATACGTATAAGTAATGGTACTGCCATCCTTGAACGTGACTTTATTTGGCTAATTTAAATAATTATATTGAATCCCAGTAATATTCTTGTTTAAATCTTTGGCCATGTTGTCATTCTTGTCATAGGTGTATTCAACTTATGCTTTGTCTTTGAAAGACGTCCCGTGTGGTCTACTTGTATGTACAGACTTCCGTTTGTGTGCTGTTTCCTATGGCTGTATGAACATGTTGTCGGTTCAGGGGTTCTTCCATAAAGTTGTAGGCTGCATATTCTTCCTCCTCACCACCCAATACATTGTTTCCTCTCTGTATAGGGGTAGTATTTATAACGGACCCTCCTCAATCATGAACTACCCTGATATAAATCGATTTTAGTCAATTCATATCAGGATAGTAGTTAGTTGTTCTTCAAAATGTAGATTTAAGAATAGAATGCATTGATTCCAATGATTTAGTCAAAATCCATCTATAGTTCTCGCATAAAAAATCCCGTTAATCATTCGCAGATTAACAGGATTAATAATCTTCATACCTAATCTTCCGCATATATTATGCGGAAGGATGTGCGTCAAGAATACAACAAACGCATTAACGGGCTAAATTCATATATTAATCTACCAATAGAAAAAAATAAAATAAACAAAATAATAGTCATTACAAAAATAGAACAGATATATTTAAATGTAAATCGAAAGGTTACATCTGGTTCTTTATTACATACTACAACTTTAGTTCGCATTATTAAATCGCCAAGCCTTTTTCCTGAGTTACAAAAAAACAAAATTATTTCTATAGGCCACAAAATATAGAATATATTTCGTAATATCAATCTTGTTGTAGAAGGAATTAACTCACTTTTCTCCGAAAGAATACATAATCCAGCCTTTTGCTTTCCAAAACTTCTTCCACCACTCACATCTTTACAAAACAGAAAACTATAGATTAGAGCTAGGGCAAAACTCATCCAAAGCATACTATTATTAAGCCAAACACTTATTAGGAAAAAAGGAGAACTCACTATCATTAAAACAATAACATCTATAACAAAAGCTTCAATCCTTTTATTCATTATATTCATAATATCTATTTTTTATATAACACACATATTTGACATGATCAATCTCTCCACCATTTTCTAATCTTGAGCACTATTCTACATAATATCAGACCTGCGATCCCAGAAAAAAAATATCCAATACCATTTTCCCAATCTCCTATAAACATTAACGCAAATGCGTAAATAATAAGAAAAATTCCAATGACAATGAAAAGAGGTACGAATCTGTTAAACATATTAATGATTTATTTTAATTACTTGTCTAATAATAATTTACCTAATGCATCCCATAATTTGTTCAAATCGAGGCTTAATTCAAGCCCAACTATAGCCTTTGCTTTAATGCCTAAATCTGCAGTTTTTGTTTCTGATATTTTTTGTGTTTTACCTACCGTATGATAATTTTGATCAATAAGAGTAGTTTCTGTATTGGTATGTTCTAAAAGTCCCAAAGAAATACTTTGTTGTTCTTCTAATATTTGTTTACCAGACTCCTCTTTTATCTTTTTCTGTGCTGAAACACCTATGAAACCAACTCCAAGTTCTATTCCTTGTTTTGTTTCCGTTTTATCAAAATTACCACCTGGATGGAAAAAAACGCCATCTTTGACACCCGCAACATCTTGTGAAATAAGGTTCATATCACCTCCAACCTTCTTGCTGCCCAATTCCACCTCGCCAGCTACCTGAAGTCCTACACTTGCTACAACACTGACAGCCTTAGCGGCTTCTTTTCCAAATCGTATCCAATGACTCAACTTCTTTGGATCTCGACCATCCGGATCTATGTATTTTATTGGATTATTCAAGCAATACGCATAAGGCGACCAACTATAGTATTTCTCCGCCATCGGATCCACAGTCATAAACCGTCCTAACACCGGATCATAATGTCTCGCCCCATAATCATACAGATTCAATCCACCTTTTCTATCCAGCTCCTTCCCATTATACTTGTAAGGCTGAACAGATGAAGTCGAAGCAAATGGACCACCAAAAGGATAATAATGATTCATTTCCTCAATAGTACCGTTTTGGTCTGCGACCACACGATTGTTTCCTTGATGGTCTTTCAGATAATAATGATATTTCCTGTCATTCAAAGAAATGAACCCAGCTTCCGTCAACAACGTCTTGGGAGCACCATTTTCATAGACCACATTGCCGCAATAATCTGTTATGGTAGTATCATTTCCTATTACATGTGTAGTACGGAGTTTCGTACCATTCGCATCATAAAGATAAGAAATACTGTTACCATTCGCAAACATTACACAAGTAGGCAAATTTAAACAATTATATTGAATATCAACTATTTTCTTATTCAAATCTTTAGTTAAATTGCCATTTGCATCATAAGTATACTCTATAGGTAAATCAATTCCATCCACAAACTCCATTCCGGAGACAATAGCAGATAGGGTCGCATTGTCATACACCGATTGTAACTGGTTACCATCGTATACAAGATTCAGATTGTCAACCAACCCGTAATCGCCCGTCGAGGTTTGTCCGTAGCGAAACAAACCTAGAATATTCCCCATTTTGTCATATCCAGCCACTTGCTCATTGAAACGGTTCGGGTGCTGCGTCAGGACATTTCCTTCGCCATAAACGGCATCTGTCATGCGAGATAAACCATCATAAGTAAATTTGTAACCACGAACAGGAAAAGAGTGCGCTCCCCACGTCATGCTACTGACATTTCCGTTGTAACAAGGAGTACCAACACCATCCGTGTAGCACAATGTCTGATTGAACAAAGGACCACTAACTGACTTCAACCACGAACGAACGTTATATGAATATTCAGTCTGCAAGAGATCATTCGCATGTTTCTTATCGAACACCAAACGACCGATAGCATCATAGCCACATTCCGAAAGGGACACTTCCAAACTGTCATTCAGGCGATGCCTTATTTCGAGCAGGCGTCCCGCATGATCGTAACGATATGTATACAATTCATTTTGGGGAGCAATCCCTGATGTTGTCTGTACATGAAGACGTTTCAACAGTTTGCCCGCAAAATCATAAGAAAAGTATTCACTATCGCGTCCGTCTAGCAAATGGGAGGTATGAGTCTGTATGCAGCGGCGGTACTTGTCATAATAAGAAACCGAGTATAACGCCGGTGCATGGGCTTGCAACGGGAAACTGATGCTACCGGTCTGTAACCCCTTGTGGGAGTAAACGCTACAAGAATCACCATACCACGCCCCATATCCTTCCATCTCTAGACTTTCATCATACGCATAAGACGGAAAACCGTTTTGACCAAGGAAAGCATAACTATCATAATAGGAAACCGAATGCAACACAGGAGAGGATAATGTCACTCCATGAATGGAATAGCCGCCGAATATCGTATCGGTATTGTAGGGCGAGTATACTGCCTCTGCCACCACTCCACACAGGAAAGTGGAGACATCAACCACTTCGTTCCGACAAATACCCGTCAGAACAACACGTCCCATGGCATCAGAAAGCGAAAACTTCCATTCACCACGCAGACGCAAGTTACCATCCTGTGAAAGAATCAAATGGTCGGCATCATCATAAACGAAACATTCCCATCTGGAACCGGGAAGTTTCTTGGCAATGCAACGGTTACGACGGTCGTATCGATAGAAATAGGCATACTGCTCAAGGCAAGCAGATGACGCACTTGAATAACTGCCGGTAACCTGCATTTTGTCAATCGCTGCCGGGGGAAGTACTGCCTGAAGATGACCATTGCCATCGTAGATAAAATAAGTGTCGCAATAAGCTGACGGAACACTATCGCCCGGAAGCTCACGCCGCAACACTGTCCGTCCTGCATGGTCAGTGAAAAAACAGGAGACATTTCCGTCTTCATCACTTTTACATACCACATGCAATGCCCCCGATTCGTAGTTGCCACAATTATCAATAGTAAACAGCGTATCGGAAACCTCGGTTATCCGAAAACGGAGACAATTCAGCAAACTATCTTCCAACGTATTCAGGTGATAACCTGTCTTTACTGATTTTCCTTTTTCGTGCCACTCGCTACCTTCGCCGTAATGTTCCATAACGCGATTCAAAGGAGAATCCTCATACACAGGATAACTGTAGGCACAGGAATCTCCAGAATAAAAAGAACGGGAGAAAAAAGTAAAGTAATCCTTCGCTACGTATCCGCCATCACCAGTGGAAACCACCGGCAACCATTTTCGGCCCTCCCTCCCTTGAAGGTCATATTCCTGAAACCATAGTACATCTTTATGTAAAGGAGAAGACCCCCTGTCCACCACTTGCGAAGGACGTCCTAAACCATCGAAATATTGGATAGTATGAATCGCCTGTCCAGACGCTATTTCCGCAACAGAGGAGGTCTCAATAGTAGGCCGTATTGAATAGATATAATTGCAAGTTTCGGTCAAACCAGGAGGTAGATTTTCCCAAGGATCACTATAATCGGACATACGACCGGAAATACAAAGACACGGAGCACTGAAACTGTTGCTGTTCAATTCGACTTGATAATTTCCGGGGAGAAGTTGCAGAGACAGTATATCTTCATAAAATTCAATCGAGGTCTTGTCGCTTTCCAGAAAGACTTTTCCTCCTATTGAATCACTCCATTTCTGTGATATGGTGACATCCATCGCGTGCCGCAAGGTAAAAACATAATACACAATCGTCGTATTTCCTCGTTCCGAATAGTAATACCAAGGATCCCTATCGTCTTCATAATTGAAATCCTGCCCATATATTCCGGCAAAAATCGGATAATCGGGATGATTTCCTTCAGCAGCAAATCCACGTATGGTAGTAACGATGATTCCATTGTAATCAGAATCAGTACAATAGTATTCGTCCCCTTCGGACATGACATAATATGTACCCTTTTCCAATCTTTTCATACACAAAAGCCCTCTGTTATTCCCGCCATACCCGAATTCAGACATTTTATCGATATAGTGCGAACAAAGTTCATCCACCATATCCCAGTTCACTTCATCCGAACAGGCTATCTCGGGACACATCTCACCTTCGGGAACTTCGTGATCCTCAAGTTCCCGGATTTTATAAAGATGAGTCCTTGTTGCCTGTACCTTCGAACGGAAATTATGGATAATGATATCCATCGGACGCTCCACTTCAAATTTATAATAAATGTCACGCGCCTTTCCTCCCGCATCATTGGAGTATTCACGGCTGTCACGTGCGTCTACGAAATAAAACGTCGAGTCCGGTTTGCCTAAATCAATGGCATCAGCCTTGTGGCGTCCCTCATTAGGAGGGCCGACTATCGGAAAGCTGTCATCAAACTGTTGGCTCCATCCTGCCCCTGCCCATAACAGGCAGCATAGTTCAAATAATAATATACTAACGAACCCGTTGGCGGAATTAAATAAGCGCATATTTAAGTCTGCCAATAGGTTTGTTGTTAATGTGGTTTATATATTGAAGGATTGTAAATGCACTTATTTTCCCGAGTATTCTGGTAAACAATCCTACTGTATCTTTAGCATAATTTCTCACTATCATGAACTGATCGCATAGTTGTGAGAAATCCGTTTCGATTCTTTTCCTGGCTTTAGCAAATGGGATGAATGTAGGACTCCAGTCCTTTTGGTTCAGTCTATATGGAACTTCAAGTCTTATATTTGCAGTCTCAAACAAATCCAGTTGCACATTCTTACTAATATATCCTCTATCTCCGAAAATGCTGCAGTCATGATATTCATATCTGATATTTTTAAGATAATTGATATCGTGAACACTTGCTTTTGTCAGGTCAAAGGAATGGATAACTCCACTTAAACCGCAAATAGCGTGTAATTTATATCCATAGTAATAATTCTTCTGAGAGGCACAATATCCGAATGATGGAGCTTTACTATAATCGTTTCTGCCCATTTTACAACGTTTCCCTCTAGCTACCCGGCATACCTCTATAGGTTTTGAATCAATACAGAAATATTCTTCACCACCATCTATCTTCTCAGCTATTCTTTTACGGATAGTGTCGCATAAGGTTGATGTAGTTTTACGCCTGTCATTATACTGGCGTCTTGAAATCAGATTGGGCATTTTATCCTTATACTCAGAAAGTCTAATGAAAAGATTACTTTCACTATCTATACCCATGGCTTCGGATGTAAGGTTCAAAGCTATAACTTCTATATCTGAAAACTTGGGAACAACACCTGGACGAGGAATATTTCCCTTCTCATTTATGAGGTTATCGCCAAATTGCTTGCAAATCTTAAGAATTTTACTGAATATTGTATATAAGTTGTGCATATATTGATGATATATTAAAGGTTTGACCATCTCTAATATACTATAAATCAATAATATGCACAACTTTTTAAACATCAATATATTATCTTTTTAATTCCGCCAACGGGTTATACATATTATAAATACAACTATAAAAGGCTTTCTACTAAAAGAGAAATGAGACTTTTTAAGAAAAATATTAGATTATATTTTAGATAGTTCCTATTTTTCTTTACTAACAAACTTCAAATTGCATACTCTCGAATATTAAATTCCGAAGAATATTATACAACCCTAAAAATCATTCAAATCAGAAAATATAAAATACCCTGATACAAATTGGCTGTTTTCTAGTCAACTTATACCATGGGTAAGACACATAGACATGTAGATTCGCTTACTTACTATTATCCTTTACCAGATTCATGTTTCTTTGAAATCTTTCATCTGCATCATCTGATAGCCTCTGCTTGTCAGCATTATTCATAGCCCCCCATTTATCAGACCAAAATCTGAATCTCGACATTTCCCCATACTTCTTATCGTATATACCATGGTTTAATATCTGAAATTGAAGACTAGGAGACGTCATAGAAACATTAAATCCATAATTATCAATATCATGAAACATCACTTTTGTTTGGGAATCTTTCCCATTTACATTTATAAGGCTGTATGTTGATCTGCAAAATAGATTATAGAAATATTCCCAAGGATCTTCTTTCAACGTAAGATTTCTAAAGAACTCATCTTGATGAGGCAGGCTTTTATATTCTAATTTTTTTTTTTCATTCGGTCCCAAAATAATGGGCAAAGAATCACCAAGTGACAAATAAAGGCTATCCTGACCATCTACAACAGCATAATGTTTTTTAGTACTTGACGACAAGTAAACAATGGAATCTGTATTGTTTTTCAGATACATTTGTCCATATACGTTCTTTATCATTGTAGTATTCTGGTTTTCATTCCAAAGTAAATTCCGTTTTATACTATCCACATTACAACTTAAATAGGAATCGCTCACCTCAACATCATGAGACATAATCCCCATCTGTACTGGGCATCCTTTCACATATCCCGAAAAATAGGGCCACAATTCCGTAATATTAAAATATGTGTCCCATCCCCTAAGCAACGAAGTATCTATTAATATTTTCTTTTCTCCAAGTTTGGAAACAACCAAAAGCCAACGCTTTCCCCCGCCTCCTTCTACCACAAGATTGCCCGAATAACCAGACGCCTCTATCATTTCCTTTACAGACATCGGTGCCTCATCCAATTCTATAAAACAGAGATACTTATCCTTGTGCTTAATGATCTTTGAAGGATATTCAAATTTTAAATCTGCCGGACAATCAGCTGCTTGAATACTGTATATATGATTGGAATCATTAATAGCCAACTCATATAATACTACATATTCATTAGCAATCAAGCCACTATCCACAAGTAATTTGGCTTGCGCTTCCACCGCTTGCTGAACTTTGTTTATAGTAGGCTGTTTACAGCCTACTATAACAAATAATAATATCAAATTTAGAAACGTAGTTCTCATTACTTCATAAATTTATCATTTAACTTATCTAACAACGTTTTACTCGTATCTATTTTATATTCATTATTACCAATACGTGGATTTTCACTATTGTAGAAGAATAATACTTTACTATCCCTATGATAGACAGCACCTGTCTTTATTTTCAAATTTTTCATGTCCTGGCCAGAAGCATGGGCATTATATGGATGTGAATGCATATCTATCACTTTATCTCCTTTTACATTCAATTCACTCTGTTTATCAGAGAATACACTATCTTCTCTACCCGAAGTTCCGATAATAGCCGTTTTATCTCCCTTATCATTATATATATCCAATTTCCATTCAACAGAAGTGTTGTCAGCTCCAAATTTGAAAACTGTGGCTGCATCCTCAAGGTTTGATGTTGAATTATAAGTTTCAAGGCCTCCTGATTTACCATCTTGCATATTATACATTCCAGAAAGTATTTTTTTATCATTCACAGTTATCGGTTTAACACCTGATCTAGTGCTCATCAATCTATCATCAGTAGAACCCTCTACAACAGTTTTGAAAAGCCTACCTGCACTGTTTACTGTATAATCATCTTTTCCATCAATATCTACTCTCAACACTGGATTATTCTTACAGTAGCTATATGGACTCCAATTGTAATGCTTCTCACTTGATGGATCCACCGCATTCCACCTTCCAATCGCCGGGGCATACTGTCTCGCCCCATAATCATACCAATCAAGCCCATCGTTTCTATCCAACTCCTTCCCATTGTACTTATAAGACTGAACAGATGACGCAGAAGTAAATATACTGCCAAATGGATAATAATGATTCACTTCCTCAATAGTACCGTTTTGGTCTGCGACCACACGATTATTTCCTTGATGGTCTTTCAGATAATAATGATATATTCTGTCATTCAAGGAGACGAACCCAGCTTCTGTCAACAACGTCTTGGGAACTCCATTTTCATAGACCACATTGCCGCAATAATCTGTTATGGTAGTATCATTTCCTATTACATGTGTAGTACGGATTTTCGTACCATTCGCATCATAAAGATAAGAAATACTGTTACCATTCGCAAATATTACACAGGTAGGCAAATTTAAACAATTATATTGAATATCAACTATTTTCTTATTCAAATCTTTAGTTAAATTGCCATTTGCATCATAAGTATACTCTATAGGTAAATCTATTCCGTCCACAAACTCCATTCCGGTGGCAGCAGCAGATAGAATCGCATTGTCATACACCGATTGCAACTGATTACCATCGTATACAAAATTCAGGTTGTCAACCAACCCGTAACCACCCGTGGAGGTTTGTCCGTAGCGAAACAAACCTAAAATATTCCCCATTTTATCATATCCAGACACTTGCTCATTGAAACGGTTCGGGTGCTGCGTCAGAGCATTTCCTTCACCATAAACAGCATCTGTCATGCGGGATAAGCCATCATAAGTAAATTTGTAACCACGAATAGGAGAAGAGCCCGTCCCCCACGTCATGCTGCTGACGTTTCCGTTGTAACAAGGAGTGCCAGCGCCATCCATGTAGTACAGTGTCTGATTGAACAAAGGACTGCTCACCGACTTCGGCCACGAACGAACGTTATACAAATATTCAGTCTGCAAGAGATCATTCGCATGTTTCTTATCGAACACCAAACGGCCGATGGCATCATAGCAACATTCCGAAAGGGACACTTCCAAACCGTCATTCAGGCGGTGCCTTGTTTCGAGCAGGCGTCCCGCATGGTCGTAACGATACGTG
This sequence comes from Bacteroides celer, assembly GCF_002632415.2. Lineage (NCBI taxonomy): Bacteria > Pseudomonadati > Bacteroidota > Bacteroidia > Bacteroidales > Bacteroidaceae > Bacteroides > Bacteroides celer. The sequence goes on from NZ_CP178209.1 coordinate 5,947,169, forward strand.
TACAATTCACTCTGGGGAGCAGCCCCTGATGCTGTCTGCAAATGAAGACGTTTCAACAGTTTGCCTGCAAAATCATAAGAAAGGTATTCACTATCGCATCCGTCCAGCAAATGTGAGCTATGAGTCTGTATGCAGCGACGGTACTTGTCATAGTAAGAAACCGAGTATAACGCCGGTGCATGGGCTTCCAACGGGAAACTGATGCTACCGGTTTGCAACCCTTTGTGGGAGTAAACACTACAAGAATCACCATACCATGCCCCATATCCTTCCACCTCTAAGCTTTCATCATACGCATAAAACGGAAAACCGTTTTGACCAAGGAAAGCATAACCGTCATAATAGTAAACCGAATGCAACACAGGAGAGGATAATGTCACTCCATGAATGGAATAGCCGCCGAATGTTGTATCCGTATTGTAGGGCGAATATACTGCCTCCGCCACCACTCCACACAGGAAAGTGGAGACATCAGCCACTTCGTTCCGACAAACACCTGTCAAAACAACACGTCCCATAGCATCAGAAAGCGAAAACTTCCATTCGCCACACAGACGCAAGTTGCCATCCTGTGAAAGAATCAAATGGTCGGCATCATCGTAGACGAAATATTCCCATCTGGAACCGGGAAGTTTCTTGGCAATGCAACGATTACGACGATCGTATCGATAGAAATAGGCATACTGCTCAAGGCAAGCACTTGAATAACTGCCGGTAGCCTGCATTTTGTCAATCGCTGCCGGAGGAAGTACCGCCTGAAGATGACCGTTGCCATCGTAGATAAAATAAGTGTCGCAATAAGTTGACGGAACACTATTGCCCGGAAGCTCACGCCGCAATACCGTCTGCCCCGCATGGTCAGTGAAAAAACAGGAGACATTTCCGTCTTCATCACTTTTGCATTCCACATGTAATGCCCCTGGTTCATAGTTGCCACAATTATCAATAGCAAACAGCGTATCGGAAACCTCGGTTATCCGAAAACGGAGACAATTCAGCAAACTATCTTCCAACATATTCAGGCGATAATCTGTCTTTACGGATTTTCCTTTTTCGTGCCATTCGCCACCTTCACCGTAATGCTCCGTAACGCGATTCAAAGGAGAATCTTCATACACGGGATAACTGTAGGCACAGGAATCTCCAGAATAAAAAGAACGGGAGAAGTGGGTAAAGTAATCCTTCGCTACGTATCCGCCATCACCAGTGGAAACTACCGGCAACCATTTTCGGGCTTCCCTCCCTTGGAGATCATACTCCTGAAACCGTAGTATATCTTTCTGTAAAGGAGAAGATCCCCTGTCCACCACTTGCGAAGGACGTCCTAAACCATCAAAATAGCGGACAGTATAAATCGCCTGTCCAGACGCCATTTCCGCAACAGAAGAGGTTTCAATAGTAGGTCGTATCGAATAGATATAATTGCAAGTTTCGGTCAGACCAGGAGGCAGATTTTCCCAAGGTTCACTATAATCGGACATACGACCGGAAATACAAAGACACGGAGCACTAAAACTGTTGCTGTTCAATTCGATTTGGTAATTTCCGGGAAGAAGTTGCAGAGACAGTGTATCTTCATAAAATTCAACCGAGATTTTGTCGCTTTCCAAAAAGACTTTTCCCCCAATCGAATCACTCCATTTCTGTGATATGGTGATATCCATCGCGTGCCGCAAGGTAAAAGCATAATGCACAATCGTCTTATTTCCCCGTTCCGAATAGTAATACCAAGGATCCCTATCGTCTTCATAATTGAAATCCTGCCCATATATTCCGGCAAAAATCGGATAATCGGAATGATTTCCTTCGGCAGCAAATCCACGTATGGTAGTAACAATGATTCCATTGCAATCAGAATCAATACAATAGTATTCGTCACCTTCGGACATGACATAATACGTACCCTTTTCCAATCTTTTCATACACAAAAGTCCCCTGTTATTCCCACCATACCTAAATTCGGGCATTTCATCGATATAGCGTGAACAAAGTTCATCCACCATATCCAAGTTCACTTCATCCGAACAAGCTATCTCAGGGCACAACTCACCCTCGGGAATTTCGTAGTCCTCAAGCTCCCGGATTTTATAAAGATGAGTTCGTGTCGCCTGTATCTTCGAACGGAAATTATGGATAATGATATCCATCGGACGCTCCACTTCTAATTTATAATAAATGTCACACGCCCTTCCTCCCGCGTCATTGGAGTATTCGCGGCTGTCACGTGCATCTACGAAATAAAACGTCGAGTCCGGTTTGCCTAAATCAATGGCATCGGCCTTGTGGCGTCCCTCGTTAGGAGGCCCGACTACTGGAAAGCTGTCATCAAACTGTTGGCTCCATCCTGTTCCTGCCCATAACAAGCAGCACAGTTCAAATAATAATATGCTAACGATTCTTTTCATTTTTCATTCCTTGTTTAAAAGCGTACATAATGGTATTCCGTGTGTTCAAGAATTTTCCTCTCTCCACCTTCCAATAAATATTGCTCCTGCAATCGTCCAGCTGCATCATATTCGTAGTATGTAGTACGACCATCCGGTGTAGTTGCCGAAATCATGCCAATGAGTGGTGTATAAGTATAGGTAGACACGTGCGCTTCGGAAAGGCTGCTCCTAAGGTTGTCTATGGACGTCATATCCGGTGCTTCCTGCAGAGAGAACGACTCCGGCAGAATATTTCCCAATGCTTGTTTAACCTCCTCATAAGTGGCATTATCTATTTGCGCTATCAAATGCTTGCCCCGATATCCCCAAATATAAACCGTATGACGTGAACGGTCATTACAGAGATAAACTGGATTTCCATAACCGTCGTAGCGGAGGTATTCTCTGCGTAACTCGGGTGTCAAGCTCCCAGTCGAGCAATAGATGGAAGAAACTACAGGGATATTGGCTTCACCTTGTTTGTTACTGGAGAGAGAAAACATACGGAAAACTGCTTCGCGGTCTCTTTCCATACCTTCCGGAGTAAACGTACTTACGGATTCACTAATAACATATCCATACATATTTCTTTTTCGCATCTCTTCATAGACTTCATCATCTGTCTGCTCAAAAGCATATAAATATTTCTTTATATTAATTCCACCTTCGGAAGTAGTAGTTTTCGTTTCCTTCAAGTATCCCATGGCATCGTACGTATTTGTTTGACTAGTTTCCAGTTGTGTGTTTCCATCCCATTCGCTGATTGTTTGCTCCGTCAGAACACAAGCACCAAGAGGCATACGAGCTATCTGATAATATACGCCAAACTGGGTCCCTACATAAGAAGCAGACTGCATCACGTAAGTCGCGAAATCCGAATTTGAGAAATCATATTTATTGCGGACCGTTTTGACCAGCCTTCCCGATGAATTATAATCATATTCTGTCAATATTTTCCCACGGGCGTACGCATACCGTATGGGATCTGTCTGATAGTTCCTCACGTATTGTTCGTCCAACACTTTTATGACAAAACTTTCCAACATACTGTTGTTGGCGAAAGTGATCTCTCTGGGCACATCAGGATGTGAGGCATAATCAGTAAAATGGGTAATCTTACAGGCACCAGTGATTTCTATAACCTCTGGATAATTCACCCGTATACCGACATACTTCATCGGCTCCGCTTTAAGCTGCACATGATAATTCCCTATAGGCAACTCGGACAGGTCGAATGTAATGTCTTTATTTGACGACTCGTCATCAAAACAGTACTCTTTAAAAACACGACCTCCCCGACTGATAATAATTTCAGTGCCCGAATATCCTCGAATAGTATAAGTAGCCCCTTTTTCTTTCTCTTCCAAACAACCTACATTCAGTTGAAATTGCCGTTTTCTGAGTCCATCAAGAGGAGCCACACATAGATAAAAAACAGAATCCCACTTTGTGTATTGTCCAGATTCGCATTCAATGACAGTAGAATAAGCGATGTGTTCCGATGTCCGGTCTACAATATTAAATCCTTCGCTAAAATACTTAAAAGTCGTTATGTAGCTATCTTCTTCTCCCAATACTTTGCTATGCCGAGGAACACCATAATGAGGCTTATACATCAAAATACCACTGCTTTTCTTTTGATTTCTGTCTTGCCAATACAAGTAGCGCGTTTCTTTCACCAATGCTTTGCCGTCATAAAGTGAAATCTTCTTAATACGGGCACCTCCTGCCATCTCATCCTTACTCATCAGGCAAAGATCCGGTTGATAGTTGCAACCGTTCTGTCTGTCTACATAGCTGCCATAAGTATGTGGCTCATATTCGAAACCCGCTTTTCCACCAGTTGGAAAATAAACAGCCTGTAATAACCCTGCCTCATATTGCTTGCCGGTTGGTTCACGATCTTTTGTTATTACACATATATCATTGGTCGGCCATATATGTTCCAGCTCGGGCATCAAATATTCATTGACCTCATTACCTCTCCAATACTTCCAATAATCTACATTGATAGTCAGCGGATTGGGTAATTCGACAGATGAATATTCAAACGAATACTTTCCGAGACGGGAATGAAAGACTTCGGAAAGGAAAGAATATTTATGATTCTGAAAGTAGGTCAGCCGACAACTTTCCACAAGACTGCTGTCTGCGGCAAAGAGTGACAGCGAGTCGAGTCTTGTGCGACAAGACAGCCCAAACTTCCCGGCTTCTGCAAGTGGAAACAATTCATTCATTCCTGGATACGAATAATAAAATTTCACGATTTTGTCATCCGTTTCTATAGATTCTATTAATGCGATTTTTGTCAGGGTGTAGCTCCTGTCGGCTTCCCTCTTAGGAGCACGCGCAATCGGTGAAGCACTAAGTTGGTAACATTCGTTGATGCGATATTTCAACAGTTCTTCATATCGAAAAGGAGACAGAATCAACGCTTTCGGATCGTCGTGATATTCAGAAGGAACCCTGTCTACATATCTAACAATCAGCTCCCTGCCATTGGGGGCAACAATACGTGAAAGACAAAAGGCGGAAACTTCGGGGGTTCTATCCTGCAAAAATGCCGAAGAGGAAATCGAATTGGAGGCTTGTACGTTCGACTGTCCGAAAACATTTTCCCACGATAGTGCTGTATACTCCATTGCAGCATACGTACCACCAAAACAATAGACATATCCATCATCTGTGGTAATCTTCAATACCGAATAACGGTAGCCTGTATCCATGTCGGCATGATAATCACTCAAATCGACACTTATATGCCCACCATTATGAGCCAATACGCTGACACTTCGGTCGAAATTAATAATGAATTGTCCCGAATATTTTCCAAAACGATAATGATAGATGTCCGAGGATGCTTCGACGCCTGTTCCTGCAAATGAAGGAAAAGAATAATAGTCAGAAGCAAAAAGTGTCGACTTTCCGTCAATAGTTCTCCATAACAATTTTTCCGGCTGTTTCTCTAATGTAGAAATAAAATTTTCATTGGATGTGTTCAAACCAGAATGGAACAAAAAACCTTTCAATAAAGGATGAGATTGCATATCTCCGTTTTCAACAGCAATATCGTCTGGAATTCCTTTCACCTCTCGATATATAACGCCGCCTGTCACCAAACTCCAGTCTCTTCCCACAAAGTTATCCGGTTCGGATGGTTTGAAACCTCCCGAATTATAACTGAGAGACATATCTAAATCAAAATCCGGATCTTGAAAATCAATCACAGGAATGCTCAAATCTACCTTCCCCGAATTAAGGCAGGAAACAGTTTTGTCAAAACGAAGCATCTCTGCCACCTGAGGGGAACATACTTGAGGGGCAGTCAGCGGTGTTGACCATAAATCTTCCTGAGCATTAGAAATAAGGGCTATAAACAATCCGCCCAATAAACAAAATATTTTTTTCATACAATTACTTTCCATTTATATTCATTATTCTTTAATTACTTTTTATATAAAACTCCGTAAGCCGCCTATCTATCCCAATAATTACCAACTTACGGAGTTTCTTGTTTTTACAAATTCATCGCATTAGCGCCCAAAACGCCTGCCACAGCCGAAGCCACTGCGATAACCACTTTCAGGATCATATCCCATACTGATTTCTTCATTGCCATCATTTACCTCCTTTCTGTTCTTTAATGTGTTGTGTTACTCTGTGTTCTTCCGTATTTTCAATTCCAGCAATGAATTCTCCGAAGTGTTTGAATTCCTTTGCCACCTCAAAACACGGGCACTGTTTAATCCACTCTTCCGGTTCTATCTCACCGTTTCCATTGAGATCCGGCGAAAGATCCCGATGTCCGCATACCCGGCAACCGGGAAATTTCTCTTGTAGTTGCCCGACGAGTTGCCGGAGCGTGGCTCGCTGTGCCGGAGTCCGGGTGTCTGCCGGGCGTCCCCGGCAGTCCAGACCACCTTCATAGCAGATACCTATCGAGTGAGCGTTGAAACCTTTTGCATGTGCTCCGATGCGTTCGATGGGGCGGGTGAGGTGCACTGTTCCATCCTTGCGGATGTAGTAGTGATAGCCTGTTCCGTTGAATCCACGGCGCCGGTGCAACCTGTCCAAATCTTCCGGAGAGAGCGTACAATCCCCCCGCGTGGCACTACAGTGCACCACGATTAAGTTAATAATTCGCATGTTAGTGGATAATTAGTTTAGTTTACTAGTCTAGTTAAAAAGCTCCGTTTAGTCGTTTAGTCAGCCATTCGTGTTTGTGTTGCGACCTATGTGCAGACTATGCTGCCGGATCCGGTGCTTCTCCACCGCCATCGCCGGAACCACCGCTGCCGGAGCCACCACCATCAGGTTTACCACTATCTCCGCCACCGGAAGCCGAAGTATCGGCAAGGTCGAAACGGACACACTTGGCACCCGTCACCAAAGAACGGGTAGCGGTGGTACGGTCGGGATTCTTGGTGTAGTTGGGCAGGAAGCGGACGGTAAGGGAAGCTTGGGCAGCCGATACTTTCTCTGGCAGTTCCACACCTTTACCGTTGGACTTCATCACCATACGGAAAGTCCCGAAGCCGTCGAGCGTTACACTTTCCGATGCTTGCAGATGCTGTGCAGCCACTGTCACCAGGTTATCAAGCGTGTTCTTCACGTCACCCGTGGAGAGAGACGAGTAAGCGGCTATCTCTTTGGCGAGTTGGGTGGTTGACACATTGGCCGTGTAGATCACACGGGGATGAAATAATTTCTTTTTGTTTTTGTCTTCCAGAATGGACTGGAAGGGTTTGTACAATACTGGCATAATTGTAATAGTTTTTACGTGTTAATAAATTAGTTTAGTTTTGTCCTTAAGCTTAATGACACTGTAAAGATACGGGTATTATTCAGACTGACCCAATCATTTTTTCAAAGTGCGTTCATCAATTAATTAATTACGCTCAAAAGATAATGCCCCGGCAATTTGATCTTCCCATTGCTCCCGCGGATGCTGCTGAATCCCTTCCACACCGGGTGTCCGATAGCTCCGAAGTTGCTTTTCAGGATAATGGCGTATTGCTCGGAAGGCGGAATCTTGTAAGAGTGAAGGTTTTCCAGCAGTCCCTCGAAGTTACGCTGCATGCCGTCGGACGGTGGTTGCAGATTGTTGATATCCTCCTGTGTCATCACCTTCCTACTTTTCAAAATTTTTCCTCCTCCGTTCTCTCCTTGAGGAGAGTCAGAGAGGTGGTTTAATTTGTTTTGATTTGTTTTAATTTGTTTTTCTTTGTTTTGTGTACCCAATGTCGACATTTCGGCTTCCGATGTTGCAGAATCGGTGGTTGATGTTACAGTATCAGCAGTTGGTGTTACATCACAGGCGGTTTTGTTATCAGCATCCTCCGCACTATTTTTGCTGTTTGGAGAAGTGTGGTACGATGCAAGCTCTTCCGCTTCCAACAGGCAGTAGGCGGGGTCTATCAACGAGCTGCTGCGCCGCTTGGTGATAAAGAGATACTGTCGTTGGATATCGGCGGAAGTCAGGATGCCGTATTGCCGGAAAAGCCCGGCATCAAACAGTCCACACTCCACGGCCAGGGCGATGATACGTTTCACGTCATCAAGATCCGTATTGTAAAGGCTGTCCGTCAGTTCGTCGTAAAACTCATCACTGGCAGGGATATAATATCCTTTTCCGGCATAGATGTACGATAGCGTTTCTACCAATGTGGCAAAAGCGGCATCACCTTCCCGTTTCATGACACGACGCACTATACGGTCGTGCATGAAACTGGTGCTCATGGGGAAATAATCCAACCCCTGTTTTATTCTTCCCATAGTGCGCGTAGTTTTTCCTTTTCCTGCTTCCGGCGGATACTGTCCGACACCACTTGCCGGGCATGACGGATAAGGAACATTCGCAAAGCGTAGTCCTTCACCTCGGTTATCACCGGATAGGAAACAGATTTGTTTTCAAATAATGTACTTTTATCCTGATTGCGATGTCTGCGTGCGTTTGCCTTACGACATTCTTTGCAGTAGCTATCCGTAGTACGGGTACGCTGATTCATATAAAAGGCTTCCTGTGGAAGCTCCCGCTTGCAACATCCGCAGATGCATAGAGATTTGTTCATAATGGTTTCCATATTGCTTTTCCGTTTTTAGAGTTTTCATATTTAAATATTTGTTTGTATATTGAAGATATATCGCTGGCGCGCAGGACATATAGTTGCTGTATATTGGAGATATATTGGCTGCACATTGGGTATATAGATGCTACACGCAGGATATATAGATCTTATATGCAAGATATATAGACGCTGCAAGCAGGCTTACTATTACTTCCGCCCGTCCGGTACGGTTTCCTTAAAAAGGCGGTGAATGAGGTATTTTGCAACCTTTCGTAAACTTTTTGCTATTTCTCATGGTTTTTCTATTTAATATTTATATTTTTGAAACATATTTGTGATTTCGTTGCTACAAATATAAAACAGTTTTCACAAAGAAAACAAAAGATTTTGGAAATTAACTTTCAAAAAGTAGATAACAGATTATCAATGAGCAATTAACGAGTTTATGAATTTTTACATCAAAAATAAACGATCATAGAATGGATACATTTTTGGATGTTACAGGAATCGTGAAGCGTGCCAAACAGGTGCTAAACTTCAAGAACGACAGCGAATTAGCTGAATATTTAGGCGTATCACGTGCCACAGTATCCAACTGGGGGGCGCGGAACAGTATTGATTTCCGTCTGCTGCTCGACAAGTTTGGGGACAAGGTAGACTACAACTGGCTATTATTAGGAAAAGGCAACCCGAAACACCAGCCGAGATTGTGCGAAAGCGAGCTGGTAAAAGGAGAAGTGGAGATTATACACAATCCGAAAACAGCGGAACCAATAGATGACCGCAGCGTCATGTTGTACGATATCACAGCGGCAGCCAATCTGAAAACATTATTCACCAACAAGCAGCAGTATGCACTGGGGAAGATATTGATTCCCAATATATCCGTCTGCGACGGGGCGGTCTACGTCAACGGAGACAGCATGTACCCTATATTGAAATCGGGAGACATTATCGGATACAAGGAAATCAGCAGCTTCGACAATGTCATTTACGGGGAAATATACCTGGTTTCGTTTATGATTGACGGAGACGAGTATCTGGCAGTAAAATACGTAAACCGTTCGGACAAGGAAGGTTATCTCAAACTGGTGAGTTACAACACACACCATGAGCCGATGGATATTCCATTCGCGTCTATCAACGCAATGGCAATTGTGAAATTCTCCATCAGAAGGCACATGATGATGTAAGTCTCACCATAGAGAGAGCACGCAAGATATGAAGAATATGGAGAGTGCAGAAAACACGAAGGACACAGAGCTATTATTTTTCTCTAAGCTCTGCGCCCTTCGTATCCTCTACAGCGAGAGGTATCTTAAACAGTGAAAAGTATATAAAATGGAATAGTCTATGCTAATCCACGCAACACTTGTTCGGTCCTAAAATTCTGCAACAAACTAATCCGCAGCAACCTCTTCCCCTTTCAGCGTAGCCGAACTGGCTTCCGTGACACGCACATTGACGAAATCACCGACACGATGCGTACCTCTGTCGAACACCACCACACGGTTCTGCTCCGTACGGCCGAACAGCTGGTCGCGCGAACGCTTGGAAACTCCTTCTACAAGCACTTCATACGTTTTACCGATGCAACGCTGGTTGGATTCGGCAGACAGACGGTTCTGCAAAGCGATAATTTCGTTCAGGCGGCGTACTTTCACCTCTTCGGACACATTATCTTCGAGATGCTTCGATGCATACGTTCCCGGACGTTCGGAGTATTTAAACATGAAAGCAGCATCGTATCCACATTCTTCCATCAGCGAAAGTGACAAGGCATGATCCTCTTCCGTTTCAGAATGAAAACCGGAGAAAATATCGGTAGTCAATCCGCAATCGGGGATGATACGTTTGATAGCTGCCACCCGGTCCAGATACCACTCACGGGTATATTTACGGTTCATCAGTTTCAGAATACGCGAACTGCCGCTCTGCACAGGCAGATGGATATGTTTACACACATTGGGGACTTGCGCAATTACTTCCAACGTCTCATCGCTCATGTCTTTCGGATGGGAAGTTGTGAAACGAATACGCACTCCCGGAGCAGCTTCGGCCACTGTTCGGAGCAACATCGGGAAAGTAACCACTTCGCCTGTCGGTCTTTCAAAACGGTAAGAGTTGACGTTCTGCCCCAACAAGGTGACTTCCTTATAGCCTTTCGCCACGAGGTCTGCCACTTCATTCAGGATACTTTCTACGTCACGGCTACGCTCACGTCCACGAGTATAGGGCACGATGCAATAGGTGCAGAAGTTATTGCAGCCACGCATGATGGATACAAAACCCGAAATATGATTGCCGCAGATACGCGACGGAATCACATCCCGATAAGTCTCGGTAGTAGAAAGTTCCACATTGATTGCTTTTTCACCGGTTTCTACGGCAGCAATCAGGTCGGGCAACGTCAGGTAAGCATCCGGCCCCACAACGAGGTCGACATGATGATTCGTTATCAGATCATCCTTTACCCGCTCGGCCATACAACCCAATACACCTACAATCAGGTGCTTTTTCTTTTTCTTCAGCGAGTGGAAAAACTCCAGGCGATTCAGAATCTTCTGCTCCGCATTGTCGCGGATGGAACAGGTATTCATAAACACGGCATCGGCTTCCTCCAGCGTTTCGGCTACGGAATAACCCGCCATTTGCATCACCGAGGCAATCACCTCACTGTCGGCTACGTTCATCTGGCAGCCATAGGTTTCGATAAACAACTTTTTGTTGTCATCCTTCATTTCAGTTGCGGATTTAAAGTCCGCTCCCGTTAATTCGTTCATACTCAAATCTTAGTTTAAAAATTCGGATGCAAAGATACGGCTTCGCTTTCAATAAGTAGTGAATTGATATCAAAATAACGCAAAAACTTATGATTTGGCAAGCAAATTTGTAATTTATGTTAAGAGAATAAATATTTTTAGGCGATATGCTTGGCAAATTTAAATTTATTCTTCACATTTGTGCAATGAAAGAAACATTAGATTTTTTCATAGTTAAGGTTTAGGTTAAAAAAATTAAGGGGAGCTGTGAAGCTGCCCTTTTTTCATACCCAAATGTTAGTTCAAACCAGATAAAATGCCTACCTTTGGCGGATAACTATTTAGAAGTGAAGCACAATGGAAGATTTTTTGAAATTTCTCTTGATAGCAGGTGTCATTCTTGTGGGAATATTCAAAGAGGTGAATAAAAATAGCAAGTCGAAAAAGGCTCAAAATAAACGCCCTGTTCCCCCAATGTCATCTCCCACAGAAATAGATCCGGATGTTGTTCCTATGCCCGAAGCATGGGGCAGAGGCAAATCGCTCGACGAATTGTTCCCACCCGCATCTTCTTACGAGCCAACCGTAGCCAAACCGGCTGCGAAACCAATATCGAAACCGGTTGCACAACCGGCGTCGAAATCCAAAAAGAAAAAAGAAGAAGTATCCGTCGCTGCATCCTTGGCAAACAGTGCCGCACAGGATGAGCGAAATACCAGGCAAGGCTCTCACTATAACACTCCTCACGAATCACCCAACGAACAAGACTTCACGATTCATTCGGCAGAAGAAGCCCGACGCGCTATTATCTGGGGAGAAATACTTCAACGAAAGTATTAGAAAAGGAGAAATGAAAGCATTGCCAAATGCACTAAATATATCAGAGAAGATTAAATATTACACATTGGTTATAAGAACATTGAGCTAAGAGCATTGAGCAATAACTAACCATAATTTATCAACTGTTTTTTAACACGAAATTTACTATTTTATGTCATTCAATCGTATTTCGGTAGCGGAAGCTGCAAGCCTGATTAAACATGGCTATAACATCGGCCTAAGCGGATTTACTCCCGCCGGAACGGCCAAGGCTGTAACAGCCGAACTCGCAAAAATTGCTGAAGCAGAACATGCGAAAGGAAACCCGTTTCAAGTAGGAATTTTCACAGGCGCATCAACAGGGGAATCCTGTGACGGCGTACTGTCACGTGCCAAAGCCATCCGCTACCGCGCTCCTTATACTACCAACGCCGACTTCCGCAAAGCTGTGAACAACGGAGAGATTGCCTACAACGACATACACCTCTCACAAATGGCACAGGAAGTGCGCTACGGGTTCATGGGCAAAGTAAACGTAGCCATCATCGAAGCCTGCGAAGTGACTCCCGACGGAAAGATTTATCTGACTGCCGCCGGTGGTATTTCACCGACTATCTGCCGTCTTGCCGACCAGATTATCGTGGAGTTGAACAGCGCACACAGCAAATCCGGTATGGGTATGCACGACGTATACGAACCGCTCGACCCGCCTTACCGCCGCGAAATACCGATCTACAAACCGAGTGACCGTATCGGACTGCCTTACGTTCAGGTAGACCCGAAAAAGATTATAGGCGTAGTGGAAACCAACTGGCCGGATGAAGCGCGTTCTTTCGCTGCTGCTGATCCGTTGACCGACAAAATCGGTCAGAATGTTGCCGACTTCCTTGCTGCCGACATGAAACGCGGTATCATCCCGTCTAGTTTCTTACCTTTGCAATCGGGTGTAGGAAACATCGCCAACGCTGTACTCGGTGCATTGGGACGTGACAAAACGATTCCTGCATTTGAGATGTATACAGAGGTTATCCAGAATTCCGTGATCGGATTGATTCGCGAAGGACGTATCAAATTTGGTAGCGCCTGCTCACTGACTGTTACAAACGACTGTCTGGAAGGCATTTACAACGATATGGATTTCTTCCGCGATAAACTGGTTCTCCGTCCGTCGGAAATTTCCAACAACCCGGAAGTGGTTCGCCGTCTCGGTATCATTTCTATCAATACAGCCATCGAAGTTGACCTGTACGGAAACGTAAACTCAACTCATATCTCCGGAACTAAAATGATGAACGGTATCGGTGGTTCGGGCGACTTTACCCGCAACGCTTACATCTCTATCTTCACTTGTCCGTCTGTGGCAAAAGAAGGTAAGATCAGTGCAATCGTACCGATGGTTTCTCACCTCGACCACAGCGAGCACTCTGTAAACATCGTTATCACCGAGCAAGGTGTTGCCGATCTTCGTGGCAAGAGCCCGAAAGAACGCGCACAAGCCATCATCGAAAACTGTGCACATCCCGACTACAAAGAGCTTCTTTGGGATTACCTCAAACTGGCAGGTAACAGAGCGCAGACTCCGCACGCTATACACGCTGCACTGGGTATGCACGCAGAGTTGGCTAAGAGTGGCGATATGAAGAATACTAATTGGGCTGAATACTTAAAGTAAATATAATATAGAGTATAGAATTTACAGTATTCGATTCAAAACAAGTATAATTGTATTCTCTGGTAAACAAAATCCTACGATTTTTGCTTATTAGAGAATACAATTGTCTTTTTGTAGAAGAATCAATAAAGAGCCCTCCATGGAGAATAGTACCTGCTCCTTGACAACATAGAAATCGGATTCAACAACGGAATTCCACTTTGGTTGTACGGGCTAATGTATTCATATCAGCCTATTTCCCAATAATCACCTCACACACCTTATCCTGAAATGCTCTCGCTTTAGCCGCCGAAAGTACATTCTGGTTCATAATGGCAAATGCCACTTCATGTCCGTTCTTCATCTTCAGATAGCCTGCAAGCGCATTTATTGCCGTAAACGAGCCTGTTTTGGCATGAACATTCCGAAAAGCAGGAGTACCTTTCATCCGGAATTTCAAAGTTCCGTCCACCCCACCAACGGGAAGTGATTTATACAACATCTGAAACACTTCTGTTTGCGAGTACGCATATTTTAGAAAATCCACCAGCAGGGCAGGAGAGAGGTAATTATAATTGGACAGTCCGCAACCGTCGGCAATCTTATAGTCTTTCGGGTCATGCCCCAGGCGGCGGATCAGTTTCATTATTTCGACAATACCATCTTCGGCAGCTACTTGCTTCTTTCCCGTAGCCTGCGCTCCCAGGCGACAGAGAAATGCTTCCGCATTGAGGTTATCACTCTCTTTCATCAGTTGGTTCAGCACTTTCTGCACAGAAGTGTTCCAGCAAGCCATACGCTCTACTCTCACACTGTCGCGAGGTAATTCGGCAAAGCCATACGACTGGGGAGTCGTGATTCCTTTCCCACGAAGGCGTTCCAGGAAAGTGTGCATAAAGAAACGGGGGGAATCGTAGATGTTGACATCATCTTTCCGGATCGAAGTGACATTGCCCGAAACAAGGAGATTGTTTCCATTCGTCAGCCAGTCTCTCGTGAAAGAGAATTTCCCAGCAGAAGAGGTACGTGTTTTCGTCTGATTCGTTACTGTATAATAGGAAGATACAGGTTGGCAGGAAACACTTGCCGCATCGCCCTGCACGGTGGAGGGAACTACGGAAACCTGGACAGTCCCTTTGCAGAACATCAATGGAGAGAGATACGGCTGATAGCCCGCAGGCGTATCGTCCCAGGCCCATCCGCTGCCCCAATAAAGGGAGTCTTTCATTGAAACGTCACCATAGACCTGCCCGTTAATAACCGAAAAAGGGAAAGTGATTACCTCTTCTATCAATGAATCCATCGACTGGCTGTCAAATTCCGGATCGAATCCGCCTACCACATACAGGTTGCCTTGCAAGGTATCATGCTCTATCACGCCATCGTGCCATACTTCGGTGCGGAAAGGCTCGTTGGCTCCGGGGCGGGAAAGTGCAGTAATAGCCGTCAACAGCTTCATGGTAGAGGCAGGACGTGAAAGTTTCTCCGCACGATAGTTATAAAGTGATTTCTTAGCCGTCAGATCGTAGACGGATATGCCGATTTCGGATGCTTCGGGGAGCATCTTCTTGATAAGCGAATCTATCCGGGAGAAATTCTGTTGTCCCCAAAGTGGCAACAAACAAACTGAAAGGGCGACTAACAAAAGACTTTTTTTCATATAACACTGTTTATAACATCAACAAATGATCGTATCTTACCTCTATCTATTTCAAGTTTTTCTCTACCTGTCCAAGAAGCGAACCGGCGCCATAGCCGGACCATACATCCTGGATTTTTCCATCAGGGGCAATCAATACATAATGAGGGATTCCCCGTACCTGATAATTTAGGGCAAGACCGGTACGTCCTTTACGAAGTTCGTTCCACTGGTTACCGCCCATTCCTTTCGTCTTGATATACTCTTTCCAACGTGCTTTCGGGTCCTCACTAATACTAATCACAGTCATTTTATCCTTGTACAGATCCATCACCTTCTCCATTTCGGGTATCGACTCCACGCAAGGACCACACCCGCTACTCCAGAAATCGAGTAAGATGAATTTTCCTTTGAACTCGGAAATATGACGGAGAGAATCATTCGCATCATATAGGTCTCCATCCACCATCATATCTTCAACTCCTACGGTAGCGGGAGGATAAACATAGGCTGTAATCTCCTGTCCGTCACCTGTTTGTTTATCAGCTTCGGACATTCGGGCATAGAGTTTTTTCACCTCTTCTTCATAAGGCATGATGGTTTTATATTTCATCATGGAAGCAAAAAACAGTAACCTGTCCATCCACACCGGGGAGACGGGAGCTTCTTCCATGTATTCCATTTCCTTTTTCCAGATTTCCTGCTGCAACGGCATTGACAGTTTCCGGATAGAATCTATCTTGGCCCACGCCTGACTTTCAAACTCCCGGTCGCCCGGATGGTCAATGAACATCATCCGTTGCCAGTCATATTCCGCTGCCATGTATTGCATCAATTCTTTCTGTTGGGCCATCGCGCAAGCCGTAAAGTGATTTTCTTCCTGCTGTTCCGGCACATCGCTTACTACTTCCCATGTTTTCACTAGTTTATCCTGCCCCTTGATTTCGATGTATTCCCCCGGTGCGATCCACACCTCCAGCCATGTACCCGGGAAGCCCCGGTTATCAGACATAATCAGCATTTTCCGTGTGGTAGAAACCGTGTCGCGGAAAGAGAACTGCCCATTCATAAGCGTATCTCTCAAGACACAGTTGAGAATATTTCCGTCTTCCTCGTACAGGCCGATCACAATGCTGTCAGGAAGATTGGCCAGTTCGCCCTGAATCAAATATTCATTGGCAGCAACTGACGCTTTACGATTAAATGTACAATGACACATCACCATACAAACTATTGCCAATAAGACCGGAGTGATTATATATTTTCTCATCATATATTCGATTTTATAAGTAAGATACCCGCATCAATGAACGATGTCAGATATCGGAATCCGTTTATAGAGCTTCCCGGAAGATTTCTCCTACCGTGGGATGCGGGAAAACAATCTTTTTCCATTGCGCTGCCGTCAGTCCGAGTTCAATGGCAGTCCCCGCAAGAGTGATAATCTCCGAAGCGGGATTTCCCAATACGTGAGCGCCAATCACCCGCTGCTGTTCATCCAGCAGTACTTTGCAAACTCCGTTCACGCCTTCATTCTCCGCCACAAAACGGCCGGAGTAAGCCATCGGTAGTTTGATAACCTGATAATTGATTCCTTTCGTTGAAGCCGATTCCTCCGTTTCACCCACTCCGGCAATCTCCGGATTGGTATAGACTACGCCCGGAATAGCCCGGTAACTCATGGTGTCTTCTTTCCCCAAAATGGAATGTACGGCAACTTCTGCCTCACGAACAGCCGTATGGGCGAGCAAAGAGAATCCTGTCAGGTCACCACAAACATACACGCCCGGCACAGAAGTCTGCATCTTTTCATTAATTCTGATAGCGCCACGCTCTGTCTTCTCCAAATTCAGGTTTTCGAGCCCGAAACCTTTCGCCACCGGGCGACGGCCGACACTCATCAACAGCTTCTCTGCAATGACACTGCCGTTTCCCTCCGCGTTCTCATAAGAAACAACAGCCCCTTCTTCCGTTTGCGACAAGCCGACCACTTTCGTACTAAGCAGGAATTTAATACCACGTTTGGCATATTCCGCACGGAGCAAAGCGGAAAGCTCCTTATCCATTCCACCCAGGATTTCGTCCATCATCTCAACCACCGTCACTTGTACTCCCAAACTATTGAAGAACGACGCAAACTCCATACCGATTACCCCGCCACCAACAATAGCCAAAGAAGCCGGCAATTCTTTACTGTCCAAAGCATCCCTATGCGTCCAGTAGTTCACCGCGTCCACTCCCGGAATAGGAGGAATAAAGGTTTCCGAACCCGTACATAATATCAGATTCTCTCCTTCGTAAGTTTCTTCCCCGCAGCGAACCGTATTTTTATCAATGATCTGCGCTTCTCCTGATACAATTGTAACATTGTTGGCAGTCAGCTTCGCTTTCACTCCCAGCACCAGTTTACGCACTACCTTACTTTTACGTGCTATTATCTTAGGCAAATCGAAAGAGACTTCCGGGATATTGACTGCATACTTCGATGCATGTTTTGCACTGTCATAAGTCTTTGCCGAATACAACAATGTTTTCGTAGGAATACAGCCTTCATTCAGACAGACGCCACCCAGACTATTCTTTTCGATAAGCAATACGCTCAAACCACCTTTACCGGCAGTTTCGGCAGCCGTATATCCCGCAGGACCGCCACCAATGATAATTACTTGATATTTCATAGTATATAATCAGTTAATCTTTTCATTATTATCAAAACACGCTACGATTCATCCGCTTGAGAACCTACAGGGTCTATTGCCTCCGTGGCCTTTATTTTCTTTGCGAACATTCTCTTTTCGAGTAGTTCTGCAAATTCCTGTTCCTTGACAGGCATCACCGAAACAAACTTCCCTTTTCCGTATTCTATCAGGGTATAATCCGTCACCGAGAAGCGGCCGAATTTCATGGAATGGTATTTCCTGACTGCAGTAATTTCGGAAAGCGGGATGATCTTCTTGCGAATAAAACGACCACGTGAGACTTCCAGATCACCATTTGTTGTTAATGTATAAGTAGTGTGTATAATTTGTTCGATCACTACAATCAGCATCAACATAAATAGTACTGCCACCAAGATATACTTACACCACAATGCGCCGACGGCATTCACAGTAAGCACCACCAACAGGAAATATTGGTACCAGGCGATGCGGGCATGAAAAATTCGATTCATTTTGTCAGATTTTTGCCTGCAAGGTAGCAATTTTATGAATTAGTGACAACGAAAAGTACAACGAAGTAACTTATTTTGTAGCTTTGCGGTGAGAAATAACAAGATTATGGTAAGAAAATTCGATTTCCTCGTTATCGGTTCCGGAATTGCCGGTATGAGTTTTGCGCTGAAAGTGGCGCACAAAGGTAAAGTTGCTCTTATCTGTAAAAGTGGGCTGGAAGAAGCCAATACGTACTTCGCCCAGGGAGGGGTAGCCTCCGTCACCAACCTTCTGGTGGATAATTTCGACAAGCACATTGAAGATACGATGATTGCAGGCGATTGGATCAGCAACCGTGCCGCAGTAGAAAAGGTAGTGCGCGAAGCTCCCGCACAAATTGAAGAACTGATTAAGTGGGGAGTGGACTTTGACAAAAACGAGAAAGGCGAATTTGACTTGCACCGCGAAGGCGGACACTCGGAGTTCCGTATTCTTCACCATAAAGATAATACGGGAGCGGAAATTCAGGACAGCCTGATTAAAGCCGTACAACGCCATCCGAATATCACGGTCATCGAAAACCAGTTTGCCATTGAAATCCTGACACAGCATCATTTGGGTGTAACCGTAACCCGTCAGACACCGGACATCAAATGTTATGGTGCTTATATCCTCGATCCGAAAACGGGAAAAGTAGATACCTATCTTGCTAAAGTGACGCTAATGGCTACCGGTGGAGTAGGAGCCGTTTATAAAACGACCACTAACCCACTAGTCGCTACCGGAGACGGTATCGCCATGGTTTACCGTGCCAAAGGTACGGTGAAGGATATGGAGTTTGTACAATTCCACCCTACCGCCCTGTATCATCCGGGAGACCGCCCTTCTTTCCTGATAACGGAAGCAATGCGTGGTTACGGAGGTGTACTGCGTACAATGGACGGCAAAGAGTTCATGCAGAAATATGATCCCCGTCTTTCACTCGCTCCCCGTGACATCGTGGCACGCGCTATCGACAACGAGATGAAGAATCGTGGAGACGACCATGTATATCTGGATGTTACCCACAAAGATCCCGAAGAAACAAAGAAACATTTCCCCAATATCTACGAGAAATGTCTTAGCCTGGGCATCGACATCACGAAAGATTATATCCCGGTAGCCCCGGCCGCCCATTATCTCTGCGGAGGTATCCTTGTCGACCTGGACGGACAATCTTCCATCGAACGTCTTTATGCCGTGGGAGAATGTTCCTGCACAGGATTGCATGGAGGCAATCGTCTGGCTTCCAACTCACTGATAGAAGCAGTCGTATATGCCGACGCTGCCGCCAAGCACAGTCTACAAGTGGTCGATCAATATTCTTATAATGAAGATATTCCCGAATGGAACGATGAAGGAACCCGTTCGCCGGAAGAAATGGTGCTCATTACGCAAAGTATGAAGGAAGTGAACCAGATTATGAGTACGTATGTAGGTATTGTCCGCAGCGACCTCCGTCTGAAACGTGCCTGGGACAGACTCGATATTATCTACGAAGAGACTGAAAGCCTGTTCAAACGCAGTGTAGCGTCCAGAGAGATTTGCGAATTGCGTAATATGGTGAATGTGGGCTATCTGATTATGCGTCAGGCAATGGAACGTAAGGAGAGTCGCGGGTTACATTATACGATTGATTATCCGCACGTGAAGAAATAACAAGAAAGAGAGCAATTGCTATTTACAAAGGCAATATATCCTATAAAAACAGAAAATGCCGCTTGCAGTAATTTGTAAGCGGCATTTCTTTATTCTACTTAATCTATTGATTAATAGTTTTCTTTCTTCACCTCGAAATAAGCCTGCGGATGCAAACATGCCGGGCAAACTTCAGGAGCTTCCTTACCTACAGTGATGTAACCGCAGTTACGACATTGCCACACCACTTCGCCTTCTTTAGCGAATACAGTCATATTTTCGATGTTGTTCACGAAAGCAAGGTATCTTTCTTCGTGACCTTTTTCTGCGATGGAGATATTGCGGTACATAGCAGCAATCATCGGGAAACCTTCCTGTTCTGCCACATCAGCAAAGTGAGGATAATCCAGTGACCATTCTTCATGTTCACCTGCTGCAGCAGCGCGAAGATTTTCAAGTGTAGTACCGATTACGCCAGCCGGATAGCTAGCTGTGATTTCTACCATACCACCTTCGAGGAACTTAAACATACGTTTTGCATGTTCTTTTTCCTGATCGGCTGTTTCTGTAAAGATAGCTGCAATTTGTTCGTAACCTTCTTTTTTAGCGACACTTGCAAAATAAGTGTAACGCATTCTAGCTTGTGATTCTCCTGCGAATGAAGTCAACAGATTTTTCTCTGTTTGAGTTCCTTTAATACTCTTAGCCATAATTCTATTTATATTTTAAATTGGTTGATTACCAAACGTAACTTGTCGTACTATTTATAACGCAAATATAAGAGATTTGTTCATAACAAGCCACCTTTTCTTGATGAATAAAAACTATCGGCTCATCGATGAAATCTATCAATAGATAAATAGTATGTTCAAAAACATACTTCTTTCGATTATTTTATATAACTTTGCAACCTCCACTTTGCAAAAAAGAATGAAGTACACGTATAACAACATATAAAAATGAAGCTATTTGAATTTAAACCCAAACTGGTTTCTTGTCTAAAGAATTATTCGAAAGAAACGTTTATGGCGGACCTGATGGCCGGTATCATCGTAGGTATCGTGGCACTCCCATTGGCCATCGCCTTCGGTATCGCTTCGGGAGTCTCACCCGAAAAAGGTATTATCACCGCTATCATTGCCGGATTTATCATTTCTTTATTGGGCGGCAGCAAAGTCCAGATCGGTGGTCCGACAGGAGCATTTATCGTCATTATCTACGGCATCATACAGCAATACGGCGAGGCCGGACTGATTGTAGCCACGCTGATGGCGGGCGTACTCCTTGTATTATTAGGAGTGTTCAAGCTGGGAGCGGTCATCAAATTCATTCCTTACCCTATCATCGTTGGATTTACCAGCGGTATCGCCGTCACTATTTTCACGACCCAAATCGCCGATATTTTCGGTTTATCTTTCGGAGACGAGAAAGTGCCGGGAGACTTCGTCGGGAAGTGGATGATTTATTTCCGTCACTTCGATACAATCAACTGGTGGAATACCATCGTTAGTATTGTCAGCATTATTATCATCGCTATCACTCCGAAGTTCTCAAAGAAAATTCCCGGCTCGCTGATTGCCATCATCGTAGTCACGGTAGCCGTTTACCTGATGAAAACCTTCGGAGGAATCGACTGCATCCAGACCATCGGTGACCGCTTCACCATTAAATCAGAGTTGCCCGATGCCGTTGTGCCTGCGCTGGATTGGGAAGCTATCAGGGAATTGTTTCCGGTGGCTATCACCATTGCCGTATTGGGAGCTATCGAATCTTTGCTGTCGGCCACTGTAGCCGACGGTGTGATAGGCGACCGCCACGATTCCAATACAGAACTGATCGCACAGGGAGCAGCCAATATCATAGCCCCTTTGTTCGGAGGTATTCCCGCCACAGGTGCTATCGCCCGTACCATGACGAATATCAACAACGGGGGTAAGACACCGATAGCCGGAATCATTCATGCAGTAGTATTGCTGTTGATTCTGCTCTTCCTGATGCCACTCGCACAATATATTCCGATGGCATGCCTTGCCGGCGTACTGGTCATCGTATCTTACAACATGAGCGGATGGCGTGTATTCAGAGCTTTACTGAAGAATCCGAAATCGGACGTTACCGTACTGCTTATCACCTTCTTCCTGACCGTTATCTTCGACCTGACTGTCGCTATTGAGGTAGGATTGGTCATTGCCTGCGTTCTCTTTATGAAGCGTGTCATGGAGACTACCGAAATCTCGGTGATTACCGACGAGATTGACCCGAACAAAGAATCGGATATTGCCGTACATGAAGAAAACCTGATGATTCCCAAAGGCATTGAGGTATACGAAATCAACGGCCCTTATTTCTTCGGTATCGCTACCAAGTTTGAAGAGACAATGACACAACTGGGAGACCGCCCCAAAGTACGTATCATCCGTATGCGCAAGGTTCCGTTCATCGACTCCACAGGTATTCATAACCTGACTGCTCTCTGCGAAATGTCGCAGAAGGAAAAGACTACCATTATTCTTTCGGGAGTCAACAAGAACGTGCATAATGTACTGGAAAAAGCCGGATTCTACGAGTTGCTGGGAAAAGAGAATATCTGTCCGAATATCAATGTAGCATTGGAAAGAGCAAAGAGCCTGGTAGAATAGCACTGTTTATCAGCTACTTGCAATCCATATATGCCGTACATATTGGACATATAGATCCAATGTGTGCGGCATATATGGCCTACGTGTAGGATCTATATATCCAATACGCTGAATCTATATGCCCAACAAGCGGGGTATATAGATTTATCACGTGGGCTGAACAAAACCCTATTTGAAACTAAAAGTTTCACACCGGGAAACAAAGTGTTTCACACCGAGAAACGGATTGTTGTACTAAATCCCGCATACGTAATAGCTAAAGTTTGCTATCTGTATGCGGGATTCCTTTTTTTTTGCTGATTTTAGTGGTGATATTTCCAATGTTCAACCAATAAACATTCTCCACTATGGCAAATTTTATTCAGCGTGCCAGTGACTCCATCTCGGGGTTTGGTCAAAGTTATGAAAAATTTTCCAAACAACTTCTTATTGAGCAGTATTCTCCTGGTAGTATAAAAAGTTATGGCCATAAGTTGGCTGCTATCAGCTTTCACTTCAAAAAACTTCCTGAACACTTAAGCGAAGATGATTGCCGCGATTATTTCAGCATGTTGCTCTCTCGCACTCCTTCACCGGGTTTGAGCTATTTCAAGCACACGGTTTACAGTCTCCGCTGTTATCGCAAGACGATGCATCTTAGCGAACTTAATTTTTCTCTCCCCCGTATCCGTAGCACGAAGAAACTTCCGGTTGTTCTTTCCCAGTCCGAAGTGATCAGCCTTTTGCGGCACTGCGGGAATATCCGCAGCCAATCCCTGCTGTCTCTGATTTATTCTTGCGGGCTGCGTTTACGTGAACTGGTCAATATGCAAATTTGTGATATTGACAGCAAGCGCATGCAGGTTTTCATCCGCCAGGGCAAAGGTAGAAAAGACAGGTACGTCCCCCTTTCCGGCAACCTGTTGCTTCTTCTCAGGGAGTATTTCATCCAGTACAGACCCGCGGTATATCTTTTCAACAATTGTTTCGGCGGACAAATCGAAGATTCCGAGATCCGCTATCTTTTTAAACAAGCGGTTCATTCGTCCTGCATCCTTAAACCCTGCACGCTTCATACCCTTCGTCACAGTTACGCCACGCACCTGCTGGAGATGGGCGAAAATATACTTCGCATCCGTGACCTTCTGGGACATGCCGATATAAAGACAACCCTGGTTTATCTTCACCTTGTCAATCTTCCTGCCGGAGGTTACGCCTTCAGTCCACTGGACCGTCTTGAGGGAGTGGGATATAACAATACGCAGCCATGAGGACGGAGTTTGAGGTCGGTCAGATTATTTCCCGCTTCAAATCATCCTTTATCAGCCAACATCATCCCTGCGGCAGGGTTCTCCAGGTCCTCTCACGCCTGGAACAGTGCCGTACCTCCGCTTTGGGAGGGCATGTGGATGCCTGTCCCCAGTGTGGAGTCGTACGTGTTAGTTACAACAGCTGCCGGGACCGGCATTGTCCCAAATGCCAGGGAGCCGAACGTGAGGTATGGATACAGGCACGCAAAGAGGATATGTTGCCCGTGAAATACTTCCATGTGGTATTTACCTTGCCGGCCGACTTGCATTCACTGGCACTGGGTAATATGAGACACACCTGTTCATGCCTGTTTGCCGCTGCCTGGAAGACACTCGCAGCCTTCGCTGCCAATAAAGGCGCCCAGGCGGGAATGGTAGCCATCCTGCATACATGGGGAAGTAACCTGCACTACCACCCCACCTGCACTGTGTAGTGCCCGAAGGAGGGATAGATGACAAGGGGGAATGGAGGAAGATCTCAGGGGCAAATCAGGACAGTCCTTTTCTATTCCCGGTCAGGGCCATGGGCAGGGTGTTCAGAGCCAAGTTCATGCAAGAGTGGAGCAAACATGTGAAAGTACCCCAGGCAACAAGAAAGAAGCTGTTTGAAAAAGAATGGGTGGTATATAGCAAAGCACCGTTCAAAGGCGTGGAAAGGGTCATAGAATACTTAGGGCGTTACTCACACAGGGCAGCCATCAGTAATGCCAGGATTAAGGGAATTACAGATACAGCCGTCATGTTTGACTATAAGGATTACAGGGATGGGGGAAAACATAAGATGATGACACTCACGGGAGAAGAGTTCGTACACAGGTTCAGTAGGCATATATTGCCGGCAGGATTTGTACGTATCAGGCATTACGGATTCCTGGCAGCATGCAACAGAAGGAAGTTGACAAGCATACAGATAAGGATGAAAGTACCACCGGCACCACTTAAAAGGAAAAGAGCCAAGTGGAAAGAACTCTGCCAAGACAAATGGAGGGAGTATAACTTATGCAAGCATTGCGGAGGGGCGCAGATGATTACAATTGAAGTTTTCAGACCAGCCAGGTCGCCACCCGGAAGAGGAAGTTCCAAACCGCTGAACGGTACTTTTTGAAGAAGAAAATATATTCACAGGAAGAATGAAGTCCTGGGAGAGAGGCTCTGTGGATATACATAACGGAAAACACGGTAAAAACACCGGATAGAAAGAAAAAGGAGGAAAAAAGGGAGATTGGAATCAAGAAAGGCTGAAAAAACAAGTATAAAAGCAAGCACAGGACATTAGGAAACTGCTGAAAAAAAATACAGATACAGAAGTAACCCCCATAAAAAATAGAAAACGTACAACAAAGGCTCCATATGCCCTAAGGGGCACACGAAGCCCTATTTCGTTTCAAGCAGTGAAACACTTTTTGAAACTAATATTCCATAATCCGGTGTATTTATGAGTTCACTTTTTATCAGTGCAAACAAAGATACCCTCTTTCCGCTACTTTCACAAACAAATGATTTTAAAAATGTTCTCTGCCCTGATACTCTTCCAACAGGAATTCATAATGAGTACTGCAAGAAGTGATAGATAAGATTTGGAGTTTAAATAAAGGCTTGTTCGTCTCTTTTATTTTCAAGGCTTCTATTGTAGATACATGTATATCAAAAAGAAACATCACCGGCTAATTACCGGAGCAGGGAAGAGAAGTAGGAGAATCAGTTTTCCCTACCTTTATTAAATCTATGACATAAGTTCCACAAGCTTTTCAAGCGATTGCACATGATACTTCTCAATAACCTCAATGCATTGATGAAGATAATCTTCGGGCACTTCCACCCCATTCCATTTGTACCAACGCTTCACCATTTCAAAACCTGCATGGTGCTTCTTTGCGATATTCCAGATGGTGATGATGTCATCTTGTCCTTTTCTTAATTTTAACCGTTTCAATTCAAGTACTCCCTTGTAGATTTTGATTTCTTCATCATAGATGAGCTGTTTCCTCAACGTCAGTTCATCATCTCCCAGAAAAGTGACATGGGTCATGAGTCGTCGTTCGTCACTGAACTCGGCTACAGCGATGCCATGGTCGGAAACAATGAAATAACCGCCATTGTCCCTGCGAGTATACA
The DNA here is from genome assembly GCF_002632415.2 of Bacteroides celer. Lineage (NCBI taxonomy): Bacteria > Pseudomonadati > Bacteroidota > Bacteroidia > Bacteroidales > Bacteroidaceae > Bacteroides > Bacteroides celer. The sequence goes on from NZ_CP178209.1 coordinate 5,973,406, forward strand.
AGACATCCGGATTATTATACACAAAGTAATCGAACAGACTTTTCCCTTTGAGGTCTATTTGATAATGGTCAATGTAGCGCTCCTTGTATCGTTGCATGAAGTGTGCCGTGTAATGCATTACTATATTGGAAGACTTGAAACCTGTTATTTGGATATAGCCATTGCTTGAAGTACCGATAACGGGAGCATAAGCTTGAAATGCCAAAGCATGCATATACGAATTGTATCTCCCCTCTATCGTCCATACATTTCTTCGGGTGGTGGTGATAGTCATACGTTGGGGCGCCATAGGAAATGGACTCATCATCGTTGCTTTCTTACGAACCTTATCTATAAACATGTTCGCTTTGGTCGATATTGCAATGAGGTCCTTATGTGCTTCGGCATATAGTTCCTCCCGGCTCATACTTGTCAGATACATACTTGTTTTTTTACAGGAGACAAAGGTAGCATTTATCTCCAGACCGGACATCATCCGTCGGATTGTTTTTTTTGAAAGTTGGATATACTGAATGTAAACCAGCCCCGGTTCTTCATTTGAGACATCTTGCCAGACCCGCAAGAAAGCACTGTTGGTGATTTTTAAAAGCTTATCGGCTGCAAGCCAATTCACCGTATATTAACCGATTAAACAAACGGGCTGCCACAGAATCACTTCTCCGGCAGCCCTTCTTTCATTAAATTAGAAAACAGAGAGTATGATACAGTTTATTCCTGACCTCCCCCTAAAGCACGGTATAGGTTAATTAAACTTTGTATTTCAGTAAAATGATTGGCCGTCTGCGAGAGTTGCGCACTAAGCAATGACTGCCGGGAGGTAAGCACTTCCAGATAGGTCGTATTACCATGCTCCATCAACAGAGAAGTGCTTCGCAGAGCCGTTTGCAGGGAAGTGATCTGTTTATCCAGCAAGATTCTTTTTCCCTGACTGGTTTGATAGGCAATCAAAGCATCATTCACCTCACTACCGGCATTGAGCAACGTTTGCTGAAAACCGAGCGCTGCTTCTTCCTGTTGCGCACGGGCAATGCGGTATTGTGCCACCACCTGTCCTCTGTTAAAGAGCGGCTGCGTAAGCGAACCTACCGCCGACGCGAGAAACTTGCCCGGATTGATAATCATCGCCCCGGCAGAGTTTGTCCATCCGGCACTCCCGCTCAAAGTGATGGAAGGATAGAAAGCCGAACGTGCCGCATTGGTGCCATAGAACGCCGCTTCCAGCGTCCGCTCTGCCGAACGGACATCCGGACGGGAAGAAAGCATTTGGACAGGAATCCCTATCGAGAAGTCGGCAGGAAACTGTTGCTTTGCCAATACACCACGCTCATAGTTGCGTGGCGTCTCCGCCAATAATAAGGCAAGACTGTTCTCCACCTGATTGATCTGCTGCTGCAAATCGAGAACCGAACCCTGCACCTGATAATAGGCCGCCTCCATCTGCGACACAGCCGATTCGTTTGCCAGTCCCGCATTCATTAATGCACGGGTGGACGCAACGGTTTCTTTCCATGCCTCTTCCGTCTGACGGGAGATGTCGAGTTGTTCGTCCAGCATCAACAGGGTGTAATAGGTATTGGCGATACCTGCTATCAACTGCGTACGGACTGCCTGACGGTAATCCTCGCTTTGAGCATAAAGCGCTTTCGCCTGTTTCTTGGAGTTGCGCATACGCCCGAAAACGTCCAACTCCCAACTGGCAGTAACGGGCAACGAATAAGTCTGCGTAGCCTTCTGCGTATCGAAACTGCTCACTGTTCCCTGCGGAGCAAGAGCAAAAGCGGGCAGAAAAGCAAGTTTGGCGGACATCAGTACGGCCTGTGCTTCTTCCACACGGAGCTGGGCAGACTGATAATCGGTATTGGTCTGCAATCCCACTTCAATGAGGGATTGCAGATAAGGGTCGGTGAAGAGTTCCCGCCAGTCCATATTACCCAGACCGGTAGTGTCTTCGGTCACCACTTTCCCGCCGTAAAGATCGTCGGGAACGACAGTGGCAGGTTCATATTTGGTATAGATGCCACAACCGCTCAACGACAGACTGATGGCAACTAATGTGATGATATTCTTCTTCATTCTTTCTTTCATTTATTTACGTTCGCGTTCAACTTCACTCTTTTCTTTCTCTAAAAGCACCTGCACATCTGGTTCCTCTTCCATCGGTTTACGGATTTTCTCCTGCAAAAACTCAAAGATGATGTAGAAAACCGGAACGACAAAGAGCAATGCCAGTGTCCCGACAGCCATACCGCCCACAACACCCGTACCCAGCGAACTGTTGCCATTGGCACCCGCACCGGAGGAGAACATCAGCGGAAGCATACCGAAGATCATCGTCAACACCGTCATCAGGATAGGACGTAAGCGGACTTGTGCGGCAGAGTAAGCAGACTCCACGATGCCCATTCCCTTGCGGCGACGTTCTATGGCGTACTCCGTAATCAGAATGGCCGTCTTAGCCAGCAAACCGATCAACATAATCACACCCGTCTGCAGATAGATATTATTCTCCAACCCGAGTATTTTGGCGAAAAGGAACGACCCCATCAGCCCGAACGGCACGGAGAAGATAACGGCAAACGGTATGAGGAAACTCTCGTAGAGGCAAGCCAGAATCAGATAGACAAGGAAGATACAGATGGCGTAAATGAAAACCGTCTGCGCACCACCGCTACTTGCTTCTTCACGTGCCATACCACCATATTCATATCCGTAGCCTGCCGGCAAAGATTGCGCAGCCACTTCTTCAATCACTTTCTGCACCTCGCCGGAGGAGTAACCGTCGGCAGGATTCACATTGGCGGTGATGGTGCTGTAAAGATTGAAACGGTTGGCCGTTTCCGGTCCCAGCACTTGTTTCAGCGTCACGAACTGGCTCACCGGAGCCATCTGCGTACCATTGCGTACAAACATATTATTCAGTGCCTGCTCGTCGAGGCGATATTCAGGCGAAGCCTGCATCATCACACGATATACTTTACCATACTGGTTATAGTTGGAAATATACGCGCCACCACAATAACTGCCCACCGCATCGAGCACTGCACTCGGCGAAATTCCTGCACGCTTACATTTGGCAGCGTCCACTTCCACCGATATCTGCGGGAAGTTGATAGCATACGATGTATAAGCCATTGCTACCTCCGGACGCTCGTTCAAAGCACCGAGGAACTGTATAGCCGCTTCATAGAACGTAGCCAGTTCTCCACCCGTCATGTCCTGAAGGTTCAGTTCGAGGGAGTTACCCATACCGTAACCCGGAATCATGGCAGGCTGGAAGCTGAATACCTGCGCTTCCTTTATCGCCTGGAATTGTCCGTTGAGGCGGGACACCACAGCATCCGAGCTATGCTCCTTGCCCTTTCGTTCGCTCCAGTCTTTCAGACGGATAATAATCGTACCGTACGAAGTTCCCTGACCGGATATCAGTCCGTATCCTGCTACGCGGGCATAGTGTTCTATTTCGGGCGTATCTTTCAGGATATTTTCCAAGCGGTCCATCACTTTCGTGGTTTCTTCGAGCGTACTTCCCGGTGAAATGCTGACATTCACCATAATGACACCTTGGTCTTCCTGCGGCACAAGTCCCGTTTTAGTGGTACTCATCAGGTAAACCAGCAAGGCAACGGCAACAGCCAGTGAAGTCCACACCATCCAGCGATGGCGGATGAAGAACATCACACCTCTCTTATATTTACCCAATACGGCATTGAACGAAGCATTGTAAGCTGCACGTACCCGTCCGTTGATGCTCTTGGCACTCTTGGTTCCGTCCGACGGACGCATCATGATGGCGCACAAAGCGGGACAGAGCGTCAAAGCCGAAATCATCGAAATACCTACGGCAGTTGCCATCGTGATACCGAATTGTGTATAGAACACGCCCGAAGTACCTCCCATGAAGGTTACAGGAATAAACACAGCCATAAATACACAGGTACAGGAGACAATAGCCATCGTCACGTCGCCCATTGCGTCTTTCGTGGCAAGATAGGCAGACTTATATCCGGCATCGAACTTGGATTGCACGGCTTCCACCACCACAATGGCATCATCCACCACCGTACCGATGGCAAGCACCAGCGCAAACAGTGTCAGGATGTTCAGACTGAAACCCGCAGCCACCAGACAGGCAAACGTACCCACCAACGACACAATGATAGAGATGGAGGGAATCAGCGTACTCTTCAGATCCTGCAAGAAGAAATAGACCACGAGGATGACCAGAATGATGGCAATAATCAGCGTCTCCACCACATTGTGTATGGAAGCGAAAAGGAAGTCATTGGAACTCATCATCGTAACGAACTCCGTTCCTTCCGGCAGATTCTTCTCCATCCGCTCTATCTGCGTAGTGATTTCTTTGTTGACAGCGGTAGCATTGGAACCGGCTGTCTGGAATATCATATAAAGAACGGCCGGCTGACTGTCCATTTCACTGCGGAAACTATACGTCATCGTACCCAACTCCACCTCTGCCACATCTTGCAGGCGAAGTATGGAACCGTCTTCCCGCGAACGGACAACCGTGTTCCGGAATTCTTCCACGCTTTTGAGGCGTCCGCGATATTTCATTGTAAACTGGAAAACATTCTTCGAACTCTCGCCCAGTGAACCGGTAGGAGCTTCGATGTTCTGCTCACCCAATATGGCGGTAATGTCCGACGGAACCAGTCCGTATTGCGCCATCCGTTCCGGTTTCAGCCAGATACGCATACTGTATGTATCGCCCAGCTCCATCACGTCTCCCACTCCCTCGATACGTTTAATCTGGGGAATGACATTGATGTCCAGGTAATTGGCTAGGAACGTCTGGTCGTATCGACCGTCCGTGCAGACCAAAGCACCAATCTGCAAGAAGCTGGTCTGCCGCTTCATTGTGCTGACACCGACTTTCGTTACTTCAGCCGGAAGCAATCCCTGTGCTTTAGCCACACGGTTTTGCACGTTGACTGCCGCCATATCGGGGTCTGTGCCCTGCTTGAAATAAACCTGTATAATAGCCAAACCTGCATTGGAAGCACTGGAACTGATATACATCATGTCTTCCACACCGTTGATACTCTCCTCCAGTGGCATGATGACACTGTTCATCACTGCCTCGGCATCGGCACCCGTATAACTGGCAGTTACATATACCGTTGGAGGCGCAATGTCAGGATATTGCTCCACCGGCAGCGTGAAGAGCGAAATAAGCCCTATGGCCAGAATCAGGACAGAGATGGAGATAGCCATCACCGGCCGTTTTATAAACACATTTCCTTTCATAATCAATCTCCTTCTTATTTAACTTGCGTGCCTTCACGCACCAGTCCGGCGCCTTCCGATACGATTTCATCACCTGCTTTCAGTCCGTCCAGCACCACATATTCGCGCCCGTCATTGTTTTCGGCCACTGTTATCAGGGTAGAGACAGCCTTCCCATCCACTACCTTATATACAATCGTCTTATCCTGCATCTTCACGGTGGCCGTCTGCGGGATGGCGATACAATCTTTATAAATGCTCGGCACTACCACCGTGCCCGAGGCTCCGCTATGAAGCAACCGCGATTCGTTGGGAAACACCACGCGCGCCACCACAGTACCCGTTTGCCGGTCGATGACGCCGCTGATGGATTCGATGACACCTTTCTTATTATAAACCGAATTATCATTCAGGCGTAATTCCACTTCCGGCATGTTCTTCAACGCTTCGTCCATGTCGCCATACTGGCGGGTGAGGGCAAGCAACTGATTCTCGGTCATGGAGAAATAGACATACATATCCGAATTGTCGCTGACCGTAGTAAGCGGATAGGGCATATTGGCACTTACCAATGCGCCTGCACGATAAGGCAATGCGCCTACGACTCCGTCACTGGGACTTTTCACCTCGGTATAAGAGAGATTGTTGCGGGCACTGATCTCTTGTGCTTCGGCCTGCGACAGTTGAGCTTTGGCGGTGAGATAAGAATTTTCGGCCGTTTTCAGGCTGAATTCCGAAACTACTTTCTGCGCATACAGTTCTTTGTTGCTCTTGTAGGTCAGTTCGGCAGTACCCAGCGCGGCACGTGCTGCTTCCACATTGGCAATGGCAGTTTTGAGTGCGGCCTTGTAAGGCACTTGGTCGATAATGAAAAGCGATTGCCCGCGGCGTACTTTTTGCCCTTCGGTCACACAGAGTTTCTCAATCGTTCCCGACACCTGCGGATAGATATCAATATCCTGCCGCCCACGTATGCTCGCCGAATAGGAAGAAGAAAATTCCTTATCCACCGCTTCTATCTGCATTACTGCATAAGAAGAAGATTTCACTCCCGCATCCGATGCTTGCTTGCAAGATGCCATCCACACTGTACAACCGACAATCCCTATCAGCCGTATCCATTTTTTGCTTACTGTAATCATACTTTCTCTTTTGGTCTTTTGTTAAATCCTGGACAAAAGTAGGAGAAAAGAACAAAGCAACAGTGACCAATTTCCCTCCATAAATGTCCCATTCTCGCCATTTACGTTTATTATAGCTAACTATTTGTCAATAAACGACATATCAAACAAATCTGAAGAAGTATGGGACATTCTGTTTTCCCGATTATTCACCAACTTTGCAAAAAGTAAAAAAGGAAAGAACATGGAAAAAGAGAACATTATTACGGTGGATATAGAGGATTTTAAGGACAGTCAGCACGTCCTTGATTATATAGATGATGACTTTGCGATAGTCAACAGTCTGGAGGGAACTCCTTATAGTAATGATACAATCAAACTGAATTGTTTTCTCATCGCGGTTTGCATAGAAGGGTGCATCCAGCTGGACGTCAACTACCGGACCTACAAGTTGCAGGCGGGCGAGCTGCTGCTCGGTCTGCCCAACACGATTATCAGTCATACGATGCTTAGTCCTAAATATAAAGTCAGGCTTGCCGGATTCTCTACCCGTTTCCTGCAACGTATTATTAAAATGGAAAAGGAAACGTGGAATACTGCCATTCATATCCATAACAATCCGGTGAAGTCGGTTGGCAACGGGGAGGATAAAACTTCCTTCGGATTCTACCGGGATTTAATTATAGCCAAGATAAACGATGAGCCTCATTGCTACCACAAAGAAGTGATGCAATATCTCTTTTCCGCTATCTTTTGCGAAATGCTGGGACAGCTTCACAAGGAAATGGAAGCCGCCGGCAATACGGAAGGTTCGAAAGAAGGCATCAAACAGGTGAATTACATTTTGCGGAAGTTCATGGAACTGTTATCGAAGGACAAGGGGATGCACCGTTCGGTGAGCTATTTTGCCAACGAGCTTTGCTACACTCCGAAGCATTTCTCGAAAGTCATCAAGCAGGCGTGTGGCAGGACTCCGTTGGATTTGATTAATGAAACTGCCGTGGAGCATATCAAATACCGATTAAAACGTTCGGAAAAGTCTATCAAGGAAATTGCAGAAGAGTTCAACTTCCCCAATCAGTCCTTTTTCGGGAAATACGTAAAAGCGCATTTGGGAACATCACCGGCCAATTATCGGAACAGAAAAGAAGAATGACAAAAAGAATAGATTCTTATGTTAGAAAAATCTTTTTGGGAGTCTTGCTCATCTTACTATAAAAAATGAGTAATAATGTGCACATTATTACTCAATAACACTAAGATAACTCCCGATTCTTGACTTATACATAAGTCTATATTGCTGTTTCAGTTCTTTAGAAAGGAAAGAATGTTCAATCAGTTTATCTGTTAATTCATATACCTTAGTATATTTCTCCAGACAAGAGTTTACCAAACGTTCGGGTAGGCCTATTTTCAAACCAAAATAATAGAATGTTTTTCCTGTAACCGCCGATGCAGCACCGAAATAATCCGATTCAGGATTAACAAACAGACCTTTGCTCATGGCAAAGATACCATCGTTTATATGGAGATGAGTATTCAATAAATCGTATGCAGGAGATAGGCGGAATCTTCCTTTTTTCTCTTCCAATAAAGAAAAGTTCTTTAAATGAGCGTCGCCGTTAGAATAGACAAAATTGAATAAAACAAGCTCAAAGAAACGTAGTTTATCTACTTGTGGCACAGAACTGTATTTATCTATAATTCCTGCGAACTCTTCATAAGCCAGATTATCATATTTATAATCGGAACCTCCATTTTTCCTGGTAAGCCCGGCTAAAGAAGCAAAATCCTCCTTTTGTAACTTTCCTTTCTCCGACAAATCAAAACGTCGTACAAAATAAGCAGGGGTTCCGTCCTGAAAAAAGCATAATCCATTAGGAGCTGTCGGAATCCCATATACTTGCGCAGCTATCTGCATTGTCAAATGTTCGTTAGCAGGACAAAACTCCTTGTTACGAAGATTATTGGGAACAGGCTTTAATATGAATTCGCCTTGTTCTCCCTCTTTGGTTAATCGCAATATCCCGTCATCGGCAACTAAAGAATACTTAATCTGGACTCCAGAAACAGATATGCGTTTGCTATTGTTATTGAAGAGATCAATACCGACATTATCGTCAAAATGCCTGTAAGGTAATTCACAAGATATATTTTCTCCGTCAAAAAGCTGTTTCAAGGCTTTGGGTGAGTATCCGCTTTCTCCGCCAGTCTCCCGTAAAAGTGAGGGACAAATATGAGTATCTGTTTCCATTATCACACTTGTTTAACTGTTATTGCTCCGATTGTATCTGTATGGGCAGTAGCCAGAAGAATACCAAAATCATCCTCTTCATCAATATGCAGGTTTCTAGCTTGAATAATACGATTATCCCCTTCAGATGTCATATTAAAAAAAACAGGGAAAAGATAGGAAGAGGTATATTCCTGCTGTGTCTTGGGCATGGTCAGTGAGACAGCTGGGAGTTGTGGATTATTATAATAGTCCGTATCATAACAGAATGAATAGTGTTCACGATCTATTTCTGTTAACAGACCGGCATAAATACCTTTTATATAGACTTTGGCAAATCGACTCATATGCGTGTCTATTATTGAATATGAATACTAAGTCCTAAAGTTTTCAGGACATTAAAAAGGACATCGAAGCGGGGATTACCACTTCCACGTTCCAAGCGGACCAAAGCGTTAATCCCTATTCCTGCAAGAGTTGCCAACGTAGCCTGATCCAAGCCCAACTCTTTACGCCTTTCGCGAATATGTTTTCCTATCTCTATTAAATCCATAATTCACCATATATAGTGACTTTCTCACAAAGATAGAATCTTTTTAGTAGAAAAACAAGCTAATTCACCATATACAGTGAATTTACGCATAAATAGCATAGTATAAAAGCATACTATCATGCTTTTCACCATATATGGTGATTTAAGAGAGATACATACTTATAGAGGAAAGACATTGATCGCTGAAAAAAGTGCCAACATGAAGAATTGTATATTTTATCTGTCCTGCTCTTCATCATTCGAGCCGTTTCCTTGCACTTCATGAAAAACGCCCTCCATTTAGAGTTACAGATTTCGCAAATAACACCAGATAGGTACTATAAGCAAACAAGTTGCAATAAAAGTAGCCATTCAAAAACACAAACAGCTATCATTTCACAAGAGATGCATCAGATTGCTATTTATAAATCAACAGTAGAAAAAGACAAAGTAGCTCAATACATCCTCTTCAAAAACCAAGTTTAGCTTCCTTTAAAAGAAACGAAGGGTTTGATTATAGCAAACGGACGGTTTGTTTAAACCAAACAGAGGGTTTGATTACGGCAAACAGAGCGTTTGATTACGGCAAACAGAGCGTTTAATTACACCATATCGTGCATATTTCAAGGAAATAAATACAAAATAGAGAGAGATAATGTATATTCTTGCAATTGTTCATGCAGTTTATTTTCTGTTTGGCTCTTTTCTTTCTTTCCTTTTTTCGTGAATATCTTAAAAACAGAACAGATTCCCCGTTATATGAAAGTACCTTGTATCCGGAGACAGGCAGAAATTTCATATAGCGGGGAATTCTATTTCATATTCTCAATGAAGAGAATCAACGAAGATAATCAACGATTCTCGGCATCCTTCATACAACGCACGGAGAATGCATGGGAACGACCGGAGGAATGTGTCCAGGTCTTATCGGAAACTTTATAATACAGAGAAGTAGCTCCCTGATCCTTGTCATTTCCATAACTGCTTGCCGATGAGTTAGACCAATAGCAAGCGGCACCCTTAGCGGTATCCAATCCTGTATTATTACCATTATTACCGCCGTTGGAACCCCACTTACAACCTGCCAACGGCCAATAAGCATAGTTCGTACCGTCATAGCAATATTTAAATACCGCAGTTGCGCTCTGTTTCACAAATTCACCTTTCTGTTCTATCTCATCCAATACGCGAGGAGATACAACCCGGTAACCTTTCGGACAAGGATCATAAATAGATTTATGACCGTCAGAAGGATTGAGATAAGTGCTCGATTCGTTCGGGTTACCCCAGAAGTCATCTTTACGATCAGTACGTGCACCGGTCCATGCGCCCAGATACCAGTCGGATTTTGTATTCTCTACATTATTGGTATAAAGCAATGCACGGGGATTTTCTATAGAGAAGCGGACATTGGTGGCTTGAGTAGGTATGTTAGTACCCACGGTTCCCGACCAGCCCACCGGCGTAGGACGTCCCCACTGGAAGTAAACACCGTTTTGTTTCCAGTTGTCTCCTTCGCATGTCATGTAAGTACCCAAATTACGATCTAACACTACATATCCCGTATTACCATAAGGGTGTTCTGCCGGAGTAGGGGTCATCCAGATAATAAAACTCCAGATAACAGTAGTCTGATCCTCTCCATAGATAGCCACCTGACCGCAACCGCCGTCGTAGCCTCCACTTACCTTATAGGTATTAATCGTAATATTGTAATCACTGCCAACAGGAATGATGTCCGTAGTAGAACCATTCACAGCAATCATCTTATGATTAACATTCAAATCGCACCCGAGAATAGTCTTTGCATACTTAGGTTCTTCCACTTCCATGAAGTTACCACGTGCTTTCACACTAATCGTATTGCTCACACCACTGGTCGAAATATTCGTCATCAAACAGTTGGATTCACCATAAGCCCATCCACCTGCCAGCAGACGTGTCTCTACAGGCTCGTACCATTCACAGGAATTATCCGAAAGTTTCAAGTTATTAATAGCAATCGCATTGACTGCATTGGCTTTCAGCTGCTTTCCTTCCTTTAGAATAGGAATTGTAACCGTCTGCCGGTCATTCTCCAGAGTGACCACAATGTACACCTGTTTGCCGCTTAAATCAGCAGGATACGTAGTCAGATATATATCCTGTGCGGAAGCAAGCAACTCGGGAGTAGTCAGTGAAACAGTGGCATACGGTTTGGCATCCGTACCGTATGTCAACTCGTCCGTATCCAGATTCGCGGTAAACGTACCGGAAAGAGGCGTTTTCGTCTCCTTGTCATACAGGGAAACACTCTTTAGCCTGTACGTAGAAAGTTCCTGGGACGAGATGCTGAACTTCACATAAGCCATCGCATGATTCAACGTAAATTTGGCAAGCATATCCGGACCGCTGACTGTTGCTTTGGCAAATGCAAACCCATACTTTCCAATATGATGACTATCACCCGGACGACTTTGCTCCTGCTCTACAGACAAGGAAGAAGTTATCTTGTTCCCGTCTTCGGCTAGTTCCGTACTTGCCCGGTACGGGTAATAGATAAGAAGTTCCGTAGCTCCTGCTTCCGCCATCTTCACATCGTCTGAAGTAAAGACACCGGAATTCTGCCCGATCGATTCATCACTTAATAAAGACTGCACATTGTGAATATCAGTCCCTGCCGTACGGGAGAAAACTCCCAAGGCATCACCCTCACTCCAAAGCACCGGATAAACATCGCCTGTTTTATCACCGATAGAAACACGCGTCTGCGGAGACGAGAGTCCTACCAGCGTCAGACATGAACCTGCCGTTACCGGTTCCCGGCCGTTATCGGACGAAATAAGCTCGTCCTGTGTGCAACTTGTCATCATCAGAATCGTTACACCTATTGCATATAATTTATTTTTCATACCATTCATTCTTTTGAGTTACATCCTCGTTTACCATTCATTCTCTTCCAGATCACCGGCAGAACCGCCATCACTCCATGCGCCTTCTGTTCCTGCCGCTTTCCAAGTCTGAAAAGCGGAACACACGGCACGCCCCTCGGCATTATAGGCAATGATAGCACTAATGTAATTCACTCCCGGACGCAATCCTTCGGTGACTTTACGGGTATAGGGCAGAGATACCGGTTCTCCGTTTTCTTCTACGAATTTCACCAGCTTCACTTCAATGTTATAGTCAAAGCCGATGTCGGCCACCGGATAGAAATCAATGACTTTCGCTCCGAATGTAGTACCTGTTTGCTGTTCGGAAGTAATCAGAGCCGTATTGTCTGCAATCTCCGAAACTGTCAGGTTCATGGTGGGGATGACACGTGGAGCCGAATCATCCTTGTCCGAACAGGAGGCAGTTATCAGCAGTAATACGAAGATAAATGCCATGCTTATATGTAAGTTCTTCATAATCATATTGTATTAGTTTTATTTTTGTAGATTCTTATACCGTAGCAATGCTTCTAAAAAGTAATAATCGGCATACGTCAGGGGGACATCTACTTCGCTTTTATCTGGAAGTGCGCCTACGCTATGCTTCAGGAGGAAGTTCCCGTTCGTATCCGGTTCGGCCAGATACTCTTTCGAGGCAAGCGTGCGAAGTTGCTTTTCCGCCATGGTAAGATAAGATTCCTTGGCTTCCGTTCCGGGGATATAGCGGCTTAGCTCGATAAAAGCAGAGGCCATGATAGCGGCAGCAGAAGCATCCCGATAGGAGTGTTCTTCCACCGGAGCGTCAAAGTCCCAGTAAGGAATACCGTCGGCAGGTAGACGGCGGAGCAGCATATCGGCAATATGTCCGGCTTGCAACAGATAATTCTGATAACCCGTCAGGCGGAACATCATCGTATAGCTATACAAGGCCCATGCCTGTCCACGGCTCCAGGAAGAATCGTCCGAGAAGCCCTGCACTGTCTGCTTGCCGCGCACCGCTCCGGTTTCAGGATCGTAATCCACCAGATGATACGTAGAGTAATCATCGCGGAAATGATTCAGGATAGTGGTGTTGGCATGTGTGCAGGCTATGTTCTGCAAAGAATCATCGGCATAGGCTTTCGACATGGATAACAGTAATTCCAGATTCATCATATTGTCAATAATCACCGGAAACTTCCAGTCACAACCTTTGCGCACAAAGTCCCAGCTACGGATTACACCGGTGGTAGGTTTGAAGCGGGTTGACAAGGATTTAGCTCCCTGATAGAGCACCTGTTTATAAGCCTCATTGCCCGTCAGCCGGAAAGCATTCCCATAACTGCAGTTCAACTGGAAACCTACATCGTGATCTCTGGTCACGTACTGTATAGAGTCGAGTTTCAGCGTATTCTTCTCGGCCAGCGCCTTCACAGCATCGTTCCGGGTATATTCATAGATATACCAGAGGGAGCCGGGATAGAACCCGCTGCACCACCAATAGATATTCGAAGGGACAAACTCACCCTCGGCAGAGAGCGTGCGGGGAAGTGTCTTTTCCGTCAGGCGGGTATCCATATTCGTGTATTGTTGCTCTGCAACGGTAAACACACGGTCAATCAGCGCCTCCATTGGCTCCTGCCTGGAGCAGGATGCCAATGTTAGAAGTCCTAGTATAGATAATAATAAGATTCTCATACGTTCAATTCATTTTATTTGGGGGACAGGGTTGTAGTAAATGTGGCAGTCTGGTTGGCTGTGACCGTTGCTTCAAAGCCGACCATATAAGTGCCCGGATTAGCCTGGTCATAAGAGTTTTCACTAGTGGTACTCCATGTTTTGTAGGTAGGCTTCACGGTTCCGCTGGCTGTGAGATACATCACTTTGCTTCCATTAGTTAGTACGATGCGGTTACTTTCCACCGTCGGGACGGCAGGCGTCACCATGCACCAGCGTACTTTGGCGGATTTATCCGTTCTTGCCTTTATCTCATCCATGACTACTAAATCTTTATCGTTCACGATTTTCACGGTACGGGTAGCGGATGCAGCCTGATCGGACACTACTTCTGTCAGATCGAAAGTGGCTCCCAATTCCGTAGCAGTGTTGATGGTAGTGGTCAGGGTAGCCGCACCGTCCACCCGGTGACGGGCATCATTGATTGAGATCGTGCTATGATTGAGATTATTCAGGCGGAATACATCCCAACGCATCGAATTCTGTCCCATATCCCAAAGATTACCACCCAAACCGGCCAGTACCGACTCAAGAGTTGTATAACTTTGCAGACCGAAATCCATCGACCAACGCACTCCATACGCATCGTATACAAATGAACCGGCATCCATGTGCCCATGACTAGAACCGGCCTTGCCCCCTTTGATACCGAGGTATTTATCCGTATCCGTGTATGTCCAGTCGGTATGCACCATCACCACAGGCGTTTCCCCTTTTCCACTCCATAGCTTATTGGAAGGGGCGGAGATCGCATCCAGATTCAGATTATTGGCAAAAGCCATAATCATTGGCAGTAAGCGGTTTTCGGCACAGGAAGCGTATTCACCGTTCTTCAGCATTTTCAGTTCATTATAGAGCAATGACGGGTTACTGTATTTATCGGCAAACCACCATGAAGCAAGTGCTGCGGTAGAAGAGGGAGCACAGTCCGAATAATTAAAGAACTTGCTGTTCAACCCTGTCATATACAACATATATTCTGCCGTCTTGGAGAATCCCGGTGTATCGGAAAGTCCGTTATCCGTGCCAAGCGTACTGTTGAGGGCGGCAAGCATCAACACCTGATAAAGCGTGCCGTAACACCAGTAACCGCTGCCCTCCGGATAGTTGCCATCGGGAGAGTACATCACTTCCAATGCAGGTTTATTGGATTCTAAAGCCTTTTCAATCATGTCCTTTGCTTCGGAAGGATTGTTTTCATAAGAGGCCAGTGCCGCACAGACCAGTCCGCCATTACAAACCTGGTTCCAGTTGTTGGTAGCTTCATAGAAGTTTAGGTTCCAGTTCTTGTTCTGTGCCTGTTGGAAAGCAAACTTCAGCAATGCGTTGGCTGCTTTCGTACGGGTGGAGGCACTTAGTTCGTTATAGAGCCAGTCGTAGCCGAAAGCAACGGCCGTAGCCATTTCGCCCACATCGAGAAAGTGACGTTTCGAGTTCCAGTCGGGAAAGTTGCATACGGCATTGATATCGGTTTCCGCTTTAGTCAGATATTTGGCATCGCCAGTCATCCGGTAGGCATAAGCGCAGGTGAAAATACGCAATAAAGCATCACGGGAAACGTCGAGAATACGTTTGTTGCTGGCATCCAGCTTATAAGTCAGTGCCGTTGCGTTCATCCCTTTGCTGTTGCACACTCCCATAATGGTGTTATGCAGCAAGGTCAGATTGGCACTCGCATTTGCATCCACTTTGGCTTTCAATGCAGTGAAAGCCTCGGCGTTCATCAACAGACGAGGATGGTTATCCGCAGTCAGTTTGGAATAATCCAGTCCACCCTCCGGCTCCGTAGGATTCGGTTTCTCATGGGTAGATCCCGGACGGAATCTGTTCTCGTCCTCATCGGAACAACTTACGGCTGTTCCTACGAAGAAAGCTATGATGATTGTTTTAAAAAGAATCGTTTTCATGGTTCAATGAATTTATTTGTATTACTTCAAAGGAATAAGTCGTACTTTCAGTTGCGAGGCACGATTGGCAGGAATCACCGTTTCAAAGCCAACGCGGATGGTTCCCGGATTGCGGAAATCATATTCATGCGGGGGCACGTTGGACCAGATTTTCATTTCTACTTCCGTACCGGTATCTGCTGTCAGGAGCATCCGTTGTCCGTCTTTAGTCAATTCTATGCGGTTCTTGCCTGTAATCTTGGCTTCTGCCGGAGTGACCATAATCCAGGATACGGTAGCTTCCTTATCGCGCGTCTCCAAGCGGTCTATTACTTCCAGATGGTCTTTCTGATCCAATATCACGGTGCGGACAGCTTTCTTCACACTATTGGCAAACACAGTCGACAGGTCTACTTCCGCCCCTTTCTGTTTCTTCGACTCGAAAGTACGGGTGATCGGGGCATTGCTCTCTACCAAATGGCGTTCTCCGTTAATCGTCAACGTATTGTGAGCGATATTGCTTAGCCGGAATACTTCCCAGCGTTGTCCGTTCTGCGACATATTCCACAGGTCCACTCCCTTACTTTCGAGTGTGATATAACTCTGCATCCCCAAGTCCATCGCCCAACGCACTCCGTCTCTCTCGAAGATAAACGACCCGGCATCCATGTGTGCATGAGAGGTAGAGGGCGAACCTCCTTTCACTCCCAGATAGGTATCTTTCTTGCTGTCCCATCCGCCACGGTAGATAAACACAGGCGTATCTCCACGGTTAAACCAGAAGTTTTTCTTCGGCTTTCCGATCCGGTTCAGGTCGAGCTGTGAACAGAACACCATCAGGCTGGGCAGTAAACGGTCTTCGGCAAACTGCATATCCGGGCGGTCGAGATACTGACGTTCAATCCACAACAGGGAAAGGTCTTTCTCCTTGCCTGCAAACCAGAACATCATCATGTTACATTCCGCCTCTACCGGAGAATCCGAGAAACAGAAGCAGTCTCCACTCGGAGCCGTCATATACTGCATGAAACGGGCAGACTCCTTAAATCCGGGGGCTTGGGAGAGCCCATTGTCTGTGCCGAAAGCACTTTCGAGCGCAGCAATGAGCATTACCTGAAAACTCGTCCCGTACCCCCAATATCCGAATCCTTCGGGATAACCTCCATCAGGACCATAGCCTACCATCGCTTTCGGATTTGTCTCCATGCATTTCTCGATAATACCTTTCGAAATCTCCGGAATCTCTTCGAAAAGAGCCAGTGCACCATACGCCAATCCACTATTACATACGGAATTCCAGTTATTCTTGGCAGTGTAGAACCAGGCATGACGGGTATTCTTTGCCGCATCAAATCCTTTTTCGATGATTGCTTCGCGCACTACCCGGCGGGTGTCGGGCTGCAAAGAATCGTACAGCCAGTCATAACCGATAGCCAATGCCATTACCATCTCACCCACATCCAGGAAATGAGTGGGATTCCAGTCGGTGAAACGGCTGACAGCGAGCATCTCCTGTTCCGCACGGTGAGCGTATTTCTTATCTCCCGTCATACGGTAAGCGTATGAGAGGTAATAGATACGCTTCAATGCGATGCGCGAAATCGCCAACAGGCGTTTGCCCTCCTTGATACGTTCCACAGGTGGTTCCGTAAGTGTCCGGTCGCAAAGTTCCATGATCCGTTGGTGAACTGCTGCCAACGGGGGATACTCCGCAATAGCTTTCTTAATAGCTTCTTCTCCGCCCTCCGGCAATAACAGTCGGGGATGAGGCGCTATCTTGCCATAGTCAAACTGTTGCGCAAATACACCTGTGCAACCGGATACAAAAATGAGTAATAGTAAAAGTATTTTCTTCATCCTTATTCAAATCTTTATGATTAATACGCCCAACCGCTTCGTTTAGTCAGGTTCGGGTTCTTTTGCGTTTCAACGATAGGAGCAGTCCACGGCCACATATAATCGGTGTAATACCAGTTATACTCTACCATATCGCCCCACCAGGACTTGCCGCCATTCACGTCTTTCCCCTGGAACTTGGTTTCTTTATAGGTTCCCCAACGTACTTCGTCGAAGAAGTTAATTCCCTCCAGACAGAATTCCACGCGACGTTCATAGCGCACTCTTTCGAGCATGTCTTCTTTTCCGTTCACTGCGCACGGACCGCTTCCGCCCTCTGTCAACGCAGGCATGTGGGCGCGGGTACGTACTTTATTCACCAGGCGGATGGCTTCTCCTATCTGGTCGGTCTGTGCCAATGCTTCCGCATACTGCAACAATACATCGGTATAGCGAATCAACGGCCAGTCGGTATGGCAACGGCTCCGGCTAATCAAGCGGCCTTTCTCAAACTCATTGTATTTACGATAGCAGTAGAAAGCGGAAGTACGTTTATCCAGCCAGAAGTCTCCGCCATTCGTGCCTTGTTCCTTCAAGGGCCAGCGAAGTTGTTTACCGATTTGGTTGGCATCTCCGGCATAGTTAGGCTTGTAGCAATCTACCGGGATATAAGGGGTAACGACTGTCTGTTGCAAACGTGGGTCGCGGTTGTCATACGCCTTTTTAATGCGGGCTTCGTTACCGCTGTTCAGGTAGTATTTCTGATAAATATCTTCACCTACGCGTTTGATAAGGGCATTCTTTTGTGAGGACATGGATTCCAACCCGTCACGGCAGAAGAAGATTTCACGTTGTTGCGGAGTCAATAAGTCCCAATCTTCCAAACCGTCTACTTCCGACCATTTGAAGTCCGATCCGTCGGCATTCTTATAATAGTCTACAAAGTCTGCGGAAGGTTTTATTTCCGTCCATCCGTCATACGTATCACGCGCACCGGTCATTTGCTGAATGTTGTCACAGTAACCGGTTTCTTCGCTAAACTGGAGCGAGAAAATCATTTCTTTGTCTTTCTCGTTTTCATATTTGAAGAAGTCGGCATATTCGCCTGTCCACAAGCCGTAGCCGCAGGTTTCCACTTCTTTGAAATCGTTGCCTGCTTCCTTGTATTGCTTCTTCCACATATACACCATGCCACGAAGCGCATAGGCAGCTCCCTTGGAGGGGCGTCCGTAGTTTTCGTTCAGCGTGTTATGGGGGAAATCAGGATTATTGATGCAATACGTCAAATCGTCCAGAATCACTTGCCAGACTTCATCTACCGAAGATTGACCACGCGTACAGTCTTCATTATTGATGGGTTCCAGATAAACGGGAACACCCTGATAAAGCATATTCAGACGGTTATAGGCCCACGCACGGAGGAAACGGGCTTCGCATTGATAACGTGCCAGTTTATCAGTACTCATATCCGCTTTATGCAGATTGGCAATCGCATCGTTACACGCATGGATGATGGTGTAACAGAACTTCCATTCATACCACACCTGAAAGTCATTGGCAGGTTTGGTAGCCAGCGAAAGCAGTTCCACCGGATAGTTGTTGGAATAATAATCGGTTGCGAAGCTCATGGCTTCGATTCCCTGGCGGTTCAAACCGTCGGCACGCCGGAGCTGGGTAGACGAGAGTTGTGTGGCATAGAACGGATAGTAGAGTCCTGCCATTCCCTTGTCGGCAAGCTCCTCCGTAGTCCACATGTTTTCACTTGCGATCTGGTCTTCCGGGGCCACATCGAGAATATCCATGCAGGAGGTAGCAGCCAGAGCCATCGTTAAAATCATTAATATCTTTTTCATATCAGATTCTGTTTTTTAGTTCTACATCATTAAAAGGTAATCTGTCCGCCAAAAGAGATCTGACGCATCAATGGGTAGCCGATTTCAGTTCCTATTTCCGGATCAAGTCCCGGGTAACTGGTAATCGTCAGGATGTTATCCATCGACACGAAAGCACGGAGCTTATTAACAAAGAACTTGCTGGAAATCCGTTGCGGCAACGTATAGCCGATTTGGATATTCTTCAACTTGAAGTAGTCGCCCTTATATTCGTTCCAGTCGCTCTGGATTCTGTTATTATAGGTAGTACCGTATGTCAGGCGGGGATATTTGCCCCACTGGTTGGTGCGCGGATCGTCCGGGTTGGAAGGATCGAAGAAGTAATGGTTATCGGCGATATGCTCGATAATGCCATATCCGTGGCTGACCAGTGTCGAGTTGTAGTAATCCGTATTCCAGTTGAGGTAATGCCCGAAAGCTCCCGACCATAACATGGAGAAATCAATGTTCTTGTAAGAGAAGGCACAGTTGAAGCCCAGATTGAATTTCGGGACACTGGTGTGTCCGGAGAAATCCCGGTCGTTCGTATCACCGTAGTTCATATCACCGTTGCTGTCGGCATAGAGTATGTCACCATACCAAAGCTGGTCTTTGGCAACCGTCTTCATTCCTCCGAACGAATAACCGGAGTCAATCATGGCCTGCACCCATACCATATCTTCTTTCGTACGTATCATTCCGTCCTTCGGTCCCGCATGGATATCCACCGCACCTCCGGTATAGCCTTCGCCGGAACCTCTGTACACCTTATACATATAGGTTTCTCCCAGTTGGCGGCCTTCGCAGATGTAGCCTCCGAAACCAGATTCAGACACATCACTGAAGTTGTTGACATAGCTCACTTTGTTTCCCTGTGCATCATACGTCCAGTATTTCTGGAGTTCGCCTTTGAACTTCATCACTTTGTTGGCGTTGAAAGAGAAGTTCATACCCACTCGGTATTCGAAATCTTTTCCGATACGGTCGTTCCAGTTGAGGGTAAATTCAACACCACGGTTGCGCACTTCACCCAAATTCTCGGGAGCAGAGCCTACAACACCCATCGAAAGATAGAGTTCGGGATGGTAGAGAATGTCCGAAGTATACTTATTATAATAGTCTATCTCACCCGTCAGGCGGTGGTTGAAGAAGCCGAAATCAAGTCCGATGTCGGTGGTGGCGGTACTTTCCCAATGCAGCTTGTCGTTGCTTAGTTTCTTGCGTACCAATCCTTTGGTTCCTTCACCGTCGATTACAACATTGCCTGTGGCGTAGTTTGCCTGCCAGTCGTAGTTGCCCGTTGAGTTGTTACCTGTCTTTCCCCAGGAAACACGGAGTTTCAGGTTAGAGAGATAGTCCGATGCTCCCTGCATGAACGATTCTTCCGAAATACGCCATCCACCGGAGAACGAGGGGAAATATCCCCAACGCTGGTTCACACCGAAACGGGAGGAGGCATCGGCACGAAGGTTGGCTTCGAAGAGATAACGCCCTTTATATCCGTAGTTGACACGGCCGAAATAAGAGAGCAATCCCCATTTGGCAGGTGCCGAGCTGGAAGAGCTGACGAGCGTCTCGTAAGTGCTTAGTTCGTTCAGCGTCCAGTCCGTAGCGCCTTTACGGGAAACGGCAAAGCTCTTGCTGTAATATTCCTGTGCAGAATATCCGAGCAGTGCGCCCAGATCGTGGTCTTTCTTGATGGTTGTATTGTAGCGTACCAGTATTTCGGCACTCTGACGCCAGGTGCGTGCGCTCGTATTGGTGATGGAAGCGTTCTCCAACGCGCTTTCGCTGACACGCTGGTCGGTGACGTAGTCCCAATAACCATTTTGGCGGCTATAAGAAGACTTGTCGGTGAATGTCGGCGAATAGTTGAAAGTACCTTCAATGTTGAGCCCTTTATAGGGAGTGATAATTCCGTAGACTGATGCATTGAGACGCCATACGGTATTGAAACCGGTGGCTCCTGCCATCTGACCGAAGATATTATTGGCATTGGAAGATTCTTCGCTGGCTAGCGCGGCACGTCCCCAGTAGTTCGGTTCGCCGGGATATACACCCGGAGTGGTCTGATAGAGATACTTGAATCCGTTGCTGATATTAGCCATCCCGTAATCTTGCTTTTGTCCGTAGAGACGGGTGCCGACGGTCATCCATTTCACTATCTTGGCTTCCAGGTTGGTACGGAAATTGATTTTCTGCGTACTTGAGTCGAGGTTCCAGCGGTTCATGACTCCCTGATTGTCGAGATAGCCTAAGGAAAGCATGTATTTCACTTTCTCCGAACTGCCGGAGACAGACAGGTTGTGCTCTTGCGAATATCCGGTGTCGAATACTTCGTCGAACCAATCGGTGTTGGGATAAGCCACGTAATTGGGTACTCCGTACTCGTTCAACCCGTTCGGATCGGCAGAAGCAGCCCTCCAGCGGTCGATGCTTTCCTGCGAGAAGATGCCTTTGGTATTCACATTGTCGCAAGCCTCGTTCACCAGTCCCATATAACGGGCATAGTCGCTTACGAAAGAGAGGTTGTTGTAGGGCATCTGCACGACTCCCGAATAAGAATAGGAGATTTGCGGTTTGCCTTTCCCGTTTTTGGTGGTGATAAGGATGACTCCGTTGGCGGCTCGCGTACCATAAATAGCTGTGGAGGCAGCGTCTTTCAGTACGGAGATGCTTTCGATGTCGTTGGGGTTCACATTGTCCATGCTCCATTCGATACCGTCCACCAGGACCAATGGGGAGTTGGTATTGAACGTACCGTTACCGCGGACGCGGATGGTGGCACCGTCCGAACCGGGTTGTCCCGAAGCCTGCGTGACGTTCATACCGGCGGCAAGTCCCGAAAGGGCGGAAGAAACACTCATGATGGGTCGTCCTTCCGTCTGGTCGGCAAAGTTGATGGAAGTCACAGAACCGGTCAGGTTCACTTTCTTCTGTACACCGTAGCCCACTACCACTACTTCATCCAGCACTTTCGTTTCCACTTTCATCTGTACATCAAGTTTCGTACGCCCGTTCAGGAGAAGCGTGGTGGTCTGATAACCAATGTAACTGAAAGAAACGGAAGGTTTGGCAGAAGTTGTTTTTAAGGTGTAGTGTCCGTTCAGGTCTGTCAGGACACCGTTTGTTGTACCTACTTCGACGACGGAAACACCCGGCAGGGTTTCTCCATTCTCATCGATCACTACTCCACTTACCGTGGCAGATGTTTGTGCCCACACCACATCTGTCAGTAAAAAGAGCAAAGCCAATAAAAATAATAGATAATGCTTCTTTTTCATTTTATTAGATTTAATGAAACAATTAGGTTGTTAAATACTCACCCTGCAAAGAAATGGGATATTTAGCCAATCTAATAATACTGTTTAGGCGATTGATGCCACTAATTAATAAAATTCGGAGGAGAATGGAAAGGAAAAACAATCTTTTAAGAATTCGACTAGTTTTTATCAGAAAATGACTAGATAATTTTATTCCATATTTAAAAATTGATTGTATTTTTGTCGGATACCTAATAACTATTCGTCGAATATCTAATAAAAAACAGTATGAAAAAACATTTTCTACTTCTGATTCTATCACTTTTATTCCTACCGCTTGCACAAGGCAAAGTAAAACTCCCCGCAATGATGGGAGATCACATGGTGCTTCAACAGAACAGTTCCGTTAAATTATGGGGTTGGGCAGACGGCAAAAAAGTAACCGTCACTACTTCATGGAACAACCGGACTTATCAGGCATCTACCGACAAAGACGGGGCCTGGCTGGTGAAAGTGGACACTCCCAAAGGAGGTTATACACCTTATTCTATTACAATCAGCGATGGGACTCCGGTCACTCTCTCGGATATACTGATAGGGGAGGTGTGGATCTGCTCCGGACAGTCGAACATGGAAATGCGCATGATGGGAAATGCCGCACAGCCCATTGACAACTCACTTGAAACGCTTCTAAACTCGGGAAATTACCGCGACCGTATTCGCTTTATTACCGTACCGAGAACCAATGATACAGAGCGCCGCACGGATTTTGAAAAAAGAAAATGGGAAGTTTCGTCACCTGAAACGACCATTGATTGCAGTGCCGCCGCCTATTTCTTTGCCAAACAACTGACTGAAAGTCTTCATCTTCCGGTAGGGCTGGTTATCAACAGTTGGGGAGGTTCGGCTATCGAAGCATGGATAGATGAACCGACATTGAAAACCGTCGAAGGTATGGACGTAGAAGCTGCCAAAGATCCTAAAAGAGGGGTGCATCAGCGTCTGGAATGTCTGTACAACTCGATGTTATGGCCTGTTAAGAACTTCACGGCAAAGGGTTTCCTCTGGTATCAGGGAGAATCGAACATATCCAACTATCAGTTCTATGCTCCGATGATGACTGCCATGGTGCAGCTATGGAGAAACGTATGGGAGGCTCCCGATATGCCTTTCTATTATGTGCAGATTGCTCCTTACAAATATGAAAACAGCAGCAATACGGGGGCCGCTTTATTGCGTGAAGCACAGATGGAAGCATTGAAAACGATTCCTAATTCGGGCATGATACCCACTACGGATATTGGTGATGAGTTTTGTATCCACCCATCGCCAAAGGATGTGGTAGGACTCCGGCTGGCTACGCTTGCGTTGACTAAAACATACAGCATCGGCCGATTGCCATCCAACGGTCCGATGATGACCAAAGTGGACTATGCGGACAAAAAGGCTATAGTGACATTTGATAATGCACCTGCGGGGTTGTTTCCTACTTTCTCCGAACTGGAAGGATTCGAGATTGCGGGAGCGGACAAGAAGTTCTATCCGGCGAAAGCAAAGATTGTAGGACGTACCAACACAGTAGAAGTGTGGAGTGAAAAGGTAACCCAACCGGTTGCCGTGCGCTATGCTTTCCGTAATTATGTGGGAAATATCACGCTGCGGAATACTTTCGGATTGAGTGCTTTCCCGTTCCGCACGGATACGTGGGACGACGTGAAATAAAGGAAATTATGAAACGATCCATCTTATCTATATGTATACTGCTGGCATCGGTTTCTCTGGTCTTCGCCAATATCTACAAGAAATATGACGTTAGATCAGGGTTATCGGGCAATTGCGTCCGGAGCATCCTCCAGGATAGCATCGGATATATGTGGTTTGCAACGCAGGACGGGCTGAATCGTTTCAACGGTATCGAGTTTACCAACTACGGACATTCGTCAGAAAACGGTGGAAACAGTTATATGAATATAGTAACGATCTGCCGCCATCAGGATAACAATCAGATTTGGGTGGCCAGTACGGAGAAGCTGTATTTATTCGACTCGCGGGAAGAGAAGTTCTCCGTATTCGATACACAGACGGAAGACGGGGTGACAGTCAACAGTGTCTTTGGAATGGCATACGACAACGACGGGCAGTTATGGATCGGAACAGCCAACGGACTGTTTGTCTACAACGAGAAAAAAGGTACGTTGAGGCAGTATCTACATTCTCTTTCCGATCCTCATTCATTGCCGGACAATCACGTGTGGGTGATCTACAACGACTCGTTCGGAACTATCTGGATAGGCACCCGGAATGGTCTGGCAAAATACAACCAACGCACGGACAACTTCACAGGGTATATATCCGAAGATACTTCTTTCGGACGTCCTGCCTGCAACGAGATTATCTCTTTGATGGAAAGTTCGCAGGGAGTATTATGGGCGGGTACATGGTACGGGGGACTGGCACGGTTCAATAAGGAAACGGGGCAATTCCGCTATTACTTCGGAGAAGGGGACACGCTTACCATTCCACGCATCCGCACCTTGTTTCAACGGACGGCCAACTCTTTCTATCTCGGCTCCGACGACGGACTTTATACATTCAACACCACGACAGGAGAATGTCTGCCTACCGACGACGGACAAAATAAAGAAAGTATCTATGCCTGTTATCAGGATAGGGAAGGGGGAATCTGGATCGGGACGTATTTCAGTGGGGTGAGTTACCTGTCTCCCAAGCATAAGGATATTGAGTGGTATTATCCCAATGGTACGGAAAATTCTCTTTCGGGAAATGTAATCAGCCAATTCTGCGAAGATCCCGACGGAAACATTTGGATTGCTACCGAAGACGGGGGACTGAATCTCTTTGATCCCCGCACGAAGAAGTTTAAAAACCATCTGTTGAGAAGCAGTAACCCTAATATCGGTTATCACAATATCCATGCACTGTTGTACAATGAAGGAAAATTGTGGATTGGCAGTTTCTCCCGTGGATTATATATCCTGGATATTCAAATGGGAAAAATGAAAAACTATCGCCATAACCGCGCAAACCCACATTCAATTCCTAACGACCATATCTACTCCATCTATCAAACGAAGGATGGCAGCATTTATCTGGGAACGCTTTCCGGATTCTGCCAGTATGACCCGGAAAGTGATTCTTTCCGGACATTGGAACCTTTAAGCCATATCTTTATCTACGACATGGTTGAAGACCCATACGGAGACTTGTGGCTGGCAAGCAAAAGGGATGGTATCTGGCGTTACAACCGCCAAACCGGCAAACTGCACAACTATCGCAACGACCCGGCAAATCCTGATTCTCCTTGCAGCAACTGGGTAATCCGTGTGTATATCGATCATAAACTACATCTATGGTTCTGCACCGAAGGTGGTGGCATCTGCCGTTATCACTATCAGGAGGACCGTTTTGAGAACTTCTCCACCAAAGAGAATCTGCCGAACAATATCATCTATGGCATACTGGACGATCAATCGGGTAACTATTGGCTTTCTTCCAACAGGGGACTGATCCGGTATGAGCCGCAAAACAAACGGGCACAACTCTATACCATCGAGGATGGATTGCAAAGCAACCAGTTCAATTTCCGTTCTTCCCTGCAAGCCAGTGACGGGAAATTCTATTTCGGTGGGGTGAACGGGTTCAATTGTTTCTATCCGTTCAAATTATCTATTAATAAGGTAAGACCTACAGCGTCTATCTCGGCGGTATATATGCATAGCCCCGACGACAAAGTAAGCCTTAGCAAGCGTATACCTGCTCTTAGCGGACAGGTAACTGTTCCTTATCAGGTGGTGTCGTTCGACATCACGTTCGAAAGTCTTAGTTATGTGGCTCCCAGCAAGAATTTATATGCCTACAAACTGGACGGTATTCACAAAGAATGGATATACACGGATAAACATAACGTATCTTTTCTCAACCTGCCTCCGGGTGAATATACTTTCCGTGTGAAAGCCAGTAACAACGATGAATATTGGAGCAATGACGACTGTTGCCTGCATATTGAAATTCTTCCTCCACCCTGGAAGACCATTTATGCCAAGATTTTCTATTTACTAATTGCATGTGGTCTCGCATATTTCCTGGTACAGCTTTATTTGCGTAAGCAGCAGGCTGTGAAAATAAGAAAGATGAAAGAGATGGAACAAATAAAGAATCAGGAGTTGTTCCAATCGAAAATTACATTCTTCACTCAAGTGGCGCATGAAATCAAGACTCCGGTAAGCCTTATCAAAGCTCCGCTGGAAGCTATTCTGGAAACACATGAATGGAACAGTGAAGTGGAAAGCAACCTGTCTGTGATACGGAAGAACACCAACCGACTGATGGAGCTTATCAAACAATTGCTCGACTTCCGCAAAGTGGACAAGGAAGGTTATACGCTTTCATTCAATGAAGTGGATATCAACCGGATGATAGAGGACATCATCGACCGTTTCCGTGCCATCTCCCTGACCGGAATATCTTTCAGTGTCTCTCTTCCGAAAGAACATCTGCAATATAATGTAGACCAGGAGGCGCTGACTAAAATTGTCAGCAACCTGCTGACAAATGCCATGAAATATGCCCGTACCCGCATTATGGTAATTATGGACGAACATCTGTCTTCTGAAGGGCGCACGCTCTCCTTGTGTGTGCGTGACGACGGTCCGGGTATTCCGCAAGAGGAATGCAGCAAGGTTTTCGAACCGTTTTATCAGGTAGGAAATACAGGAAACAACGGATCGGGAGTGGGAATCGGATTGAGTCTCGTCAAATTGTTGGTGGAGAAGCATAAAGGAAAGGTTTATATCAATCCCGGCTATACGGAAGGATGCGAGGTATGTGTGGAAATTCCGTATTTGGAGAAAAGCATCTCTGTCAGCCCTTCCATCACTTCCATGCCCGACAAGGTTCCCGCTTCGGAGGAAGAGGGCGAACCCGCCGGTTACTCTCTTCTGGTAGTGGAAGACACGACGGACATGCTGGAGTTTCTGGCTAAGAATCTGGGAAATACCTACACCATCCATACAGCCGCCAATGGCAAGGAAGCCTTGGAATGTCTGGAGACAACGACAGTAGATCTTATTATCAGCGACATCGTCATGCCTCACATGGACGGATTCGAATTATTAAAGTCCATCCGTTCCGACAATATGCTTTGTCATATCCCGTTTATCCTGCTTTCGGCACTCGACAGCATCGATTCAAAAATTGCGGGTCTTGACTATGGCGCGGACGCTTATATAGAAAAGCCTTTCTCGCTAAGTCACATGAAAGCCACCATCAATAATCTGCTGGAAAACCGACGTATGCTTTTCAACCACTTTACAACGGTACCGAATATGTCGTACGACCAGACATTAATGAACAAAACAGACGTGAAATGGCTGAACACGATTAATGAAATCATTACCCGCAATTTCACCAATGAAGAATTTACCATTGATAAGATGGCGGAAGAAATGGCTATCAGCCGTTCCAACTTACAGCGCAAGTTGAAAGGATTGACAGGAATGCCACCCAATGATTATATCCGGTTGATTCGGCTCAAAACTGCGGGAGAACTTTTGCGGGAAGGGGAATACCGGATTAACGAAGTCTGCTACATCGTAGGATTTAATAATCCTTCATACTTCGCGCGCTGCTTTCAGAAACAGTTCGGGATATTGCCGAAAGATTATGTGAAGAAAGGAAGCTAGCCTTTCATATAAGAAACCGAACAACCAAAGAGGTATTAATGAGCTGACCGCTCTTGACTTTGCTCACAATATTGAGTTTTTCTTCAAATGAATGTCGCATAAAAAACTGCACTCCTAAAGTTTTGTGTCTAACTTTTGGGGTGCAGTTCAATTATCAGGGAAGTACATTTCTCATCGCAGTGAGAATATACCCTTGTCAGAATAGGCTGAAACAGCTCATGAAGCCAATAAAAGGGCGAGCAATAGAATAGGAAGTAAAACTTCTGAATTCTATTAATTCGCCCTCTTATATTAACTCTCTTACGTATTATCTATTAGAAATATATCCCTGTTGAATTATATTTCAATAAGAAGCTGTTGCCGGAATACCTTCCTTTTCCAATAAAGCCACAATACGGTCTAACTCTTCATGCGTAGCCTTTTGCAAATCGTGGTCGGGAGTCTCCCGGTCGATCGTATAAATCATTACTTGACGGGGAGCGATTTCTTTCACTGCTTCTATCCAGGGGAGCACATACTTGTCGGATGTATTATCCATGTCTTTTCCCTGATAACCTCCTTTCAGGAACATCGTCTGTACGATGCAGTTTCCTTTGAACTCTTTCATCTTTTCGATGATCTTCTTAACAGAGTATTTTCCGTTAGGACGGTCCAACAGATGAATGTATTCTTCATCCACCGTATCCAGTTTCAGGATATTATTATCTATCTTGTTCAGTGCTTCGAATACGGCAGGACGGTCGATAAATGTAGAGTTACTCAATACGCTTACTTTTGCTTTTGGGAAATACTTGTCGCGAAGCGCAAGTGTATCTTCTATGATTTCCGGGAAATGGGGATGCGCAGTCGGTTCACCGTTTCCGGCAAATGTCAGTACATCGGGAGCGGGGCCGTTTGCCTGCATGTCTTTTAGTTTCTCTTCGAGAGCCGTGCGGACTTCTTCACGGGTAGGAAGAAGTTTCTTCGTACGATGTTCGGCATTGAAACCACACTCACAATAAATGCAGTCGAATGAACAAACCTTACCGTCGTCCGGCAATAAATTGATTCCCAAAGAAACGCCCAAACGGCGGGAATGAATAGGGCCGAAGATGGGTGAAGGAAAAATAATAGTCATCTTATTCTAATTATTTATTCATAAATCATAGCAAAGATAACCCAAAACTTATAGGTTATTCTATCTGTACGACCATTTTTTCATCATCCCAAACAAATTATTACTCTAACGCCACTCAAGAAACCACACGGAAATATTGATCCATTCTTCTCAAAAGCAGAATATACATATCACGTACTTCCCTTTGGGAATGTGTCGTGCTAAGCTCCTCCAGTCTATCGTGCAGACTATGCAATTCGTTCGTTAAACGTTTCTTTATACTATTATGTTCAGTAGCTTCCTGCATAATATCCAGCCACGCTTCCAAACATATCAGCTGAATATCCATCTGTTCATAACTAACGGCAGACTGCGGATCAAAACCATTAAACAATCCTTTATAAAGATCCCGGAAAAAATCAATATCGTCATACCCCTTCCGGTCACTCTGCAACGCCTGCAATCGAAGAGCTGAAATTGTCTTTACACTCAACAATTGTTTGAACAACTTCGCCAGTTCCGGATACAGAAGATTGTTTCTTGTTTCCAACAAATTCTCTTTTACATAGGTACATTCCATCTTTTTAACAGAATGAAATAAATAGTTGTCCAAATCAAGCATTGCCTGACGCTGCGCATCTGCCGGTTGAGAACTACCCACCACCTTTGCCATTTCCATCAGATAACTCCCATACAGACGAATAGCTTTTCTGTATATATCAGTGAGCGAACTCCCTTTATCGTATTTCTTCCCCTTATACACAATCTTATCCAACCGACTCACTACAGTCTGTAAATCCGATATTTTGACCGCATAATCTTCTGGAAATGAAGAATTAGAATTCTCCTTCCCTGATGGTTGGAATAAACGAATGTGATCTGGTAAATTATGATCTATCCATTGGCGGAGCTTCTCCCGTTCATCATAACAATTTTGGTCTCCTTTGAAAGGATGATAGCCAAAATAAATAGTCCGGCAATCATCATCTCCAACTTTTAAAGTCTTTCCACACGAGCTTTTCGATAAACTTCTGCGCAAACCTAAAAGATATCCAATTTCTTCCGTTATTTCATTTTGCAACAATTCTTTTTCCACTTCTTTAGAATAACGGTCAGCCAGAATACGCGAATCCGAGGCACCGCAACTTAACAGATAGTCGTCTAATTTTCCTTTTAGGAATCCATGTCCGATATTCAGACGACATGAAAGTATTTCTCCGGTACGAGGATGACAGATAAAGTCACTTTTGATCCCCGGTATTCTTAAATCATAAGATATAAAAGCACGTTGTTCCGCCGGAATTATCTTTCGGTCTGCATACCTTACTTGTAAAGCATCATGAATACCTGCTTTATGGAAGGCGGTATTCCATGCTTCCACTCCTTCCTTTACTGCCTGGAAGTATTCCTTCGGAAAAAGAGTGTCTACATAGAAAGTAAGCGGTTGTGACATATCCCAACGAAGAATCAATGAATCTTCTACCATACAATAAGGATTTTGCGAGTAATCTTTGAAACTCAATGTCCGGTAAGGTATTCTGTAATCTGCCAAGCGGATCTGATCTTTTTTCAGAGGTAGCAAGCGTACTGCACAAGTGACTTCCAAAGGCATACTACCTTCAGGCAATATAATGGCAGAACTGGACAGCATATATCTTTCTGCTTCAACTCCATGATAGCGCCTGACCGTAAACGACACACCTTCCTTAAAAGGATGTATTTTCATTATTTCCGACAGTTCCGGAACCAAGGAACGAATAAAACTATCATTATAGCTGAACCAGTCATCGCCAGTCATCAGATACTCTGTTATCCGAATAATAGCTCCCTGCTCTTTTGAATAGGCCACCACTGGATAACTTTTACCGGCAGGTTGCATATTTGACAACGAGAAAGATTGCTGATATGTGCTTTTTTCATCTAAAATACGCTCTGTATAAAACGGTTTTTGAAAGCAAATTGTAGCTTTATCCGGAGATATAATACGCACTACTCCCAGTCCGTCAACCGGACGATTCAACAAATCAAACCCTCGGTCTATCTGTCCACTGACTTCAATTTCCCGCCCGATATATTTTTCGGGTATTTCCAAATAGATTTCTTTTTCCGCTACATACACAGGAAACACACCGTCGATCTTATCCATCCCGGCAACAAAAAACTCGTCAAATGACTTGACGGAATCCTGTGCCTGAAGCAAAGCTGTGACACACAACAATATACCAATCACATATCTTCTTCTCTTCATGAATTTCTTTATTTACTTTTCATCATTAAAACAAAATACTATCTACAAGAAACATTGCCCGTTTTTTGGCAACCGGATCCGTAATCTTATGGCTATAATCAAGACTTTCCTCCTTTATTCTATTCAAAGCCTGCATGATGGAAACCAATAATCTCGACGAAGTTATCTTTTCTGATCTATCCAACAATTTAACAAGTTTACTCACATAAAGCAGCTGCACTTTATACTTGGCGTCACTTACAGGAATATTGTCAGCCCATTCGGTAAATAATTCTTTATGTATGCTTTCCAAAAACTCATCTACAGACAACATATCCTCACAAACATTCTCCGTTCTTTCCACTTCCCGGAGGGAACGAATCATTTCCGACATCAGCTCTTCATAAAAGCGATCGAACTCCCGACTACCATTTATTTCTAATTTAGCGGTAAGTTTTTCATCAAACATCCACACAGGCGGTTGTAATATATAAGCCTGTATAAAGCTCATAACCTTCTTATTGTAATCGGCTTTTTCAGGTATGTAAATATTCTCATCATCCGGCTCAGCAAGACGTTTCCCGCCCAAATGAGACAAAACGTGCTGTACCCACTGTTTATAATGCTCCAATACCGCTTCATAACGCCCCTGTAATACACGCAAAGACGTTTTATCCGTCACATTCCAGACATCCGGATGTTCACACAAATATTTCAAGTTCTCTATTCCCTGTGTATTAACCATAACATGGTCATTACCCAAATCTTCTGCCTGAGCCCTTACATCCATTCTGCCCGAAAAATGTAATGAGGGATCTTTCTGTTTTTCCTGATTCCAAAGGCTCCTGTTCTTTTCTCTTTCAGAAGCATCTTTACCCGGAAATATACGGTAGCCCCATTCAATAGCCCACTTATCATATTCGCCGACACGTACCCGCCTGTTTCTCAAATCAACTTTATCTTGAGGACGCAAAGCATAATTACACCGCACATAATCCATTATGGAACTACCAATACTATATTGACTTAAAAAGTCATTATCACGTAATTGATCGATGGAGTAATGAGAACTACCCAGAAAGTTATGTTCCAACCCTAATGTATGACCCACTTCATGTGTCAATACTTGTTTTATCTGTTCGTATTGCAAAGAGTCCGGCAACTCTATATTCCATGCCTGCGGATCATTCGCTCCACATTGAGCAAAATACCATTTCTGTTCCAAATTCAAGACACTGCAAAAAATACCGATGTGGCAAGCTATAATCTCACCGGACCGGGGTTCGCATGGAGTCGGTCCATAAGCGTTATTTTGTCCTGATATCTTCCATGAGATGAACGGATAAGTACTGTCATAAATACTAAAATCAGGATCTTCCTCAACGGTAGGAGCCAGTCGCGCATCAATGGCGTTCTTAAATCCAGCTTTCTCGAAAGCCGGACGCCAGTCACGCACCGCTTCAATGATACAGTCGATGTACTTTTCCGGTGTATTACGATCTATATAAAAAATAATAGGTTGTATGGGTTCTACCAGTTCCCCCCTCATGTATCTTTCTTCATCTTCCGCCCTTATTTCCAGCCGCCATCGTTTGACAACAGATTTCCGAATAGCAGGCTGATTCCCTTGAAAACACTCCTTGCTGATAGAAAAATAAGCTCCGGTATTTGCAGCAACTGCCTCCAACGGTCTTTTTGACAGTAATTTTATGCAGATACCTGTATCCCAGTCTCCAATATAAGGAGGTGCAACAGGCTTACCTGGTATTTTCATTGACGAACTTCGATAAACTCGTGATGCGTGTATCAACAAGCGGTTGTCATATCCTTTAATTTCCTTGATATAATCTTTCTCTCTTAAACGCGTACCTATCAATAAATCAAAAGATACAATATCAAGAGTAAACAAAGGAAAATCTTTTAATACTTCACCAATCTCTATCAAGCTGCTTCCCTGATTCCTAGCTTTAATCGGTAATATCTTATAAAGCCTTTCGTTCCCACGTTGGGCGGCGATTTTTGCATACGTTCCTTCAGGATTTTCTATCACCCTCTCATATTGTGGATCCATCATCCACAACTCGTCACCCTGTTTACGGAAACTGAAAAATACCGGACCTATCATGTCACCCGCATATCCGAATTTCTTTTCCATATCCCGGTCCGGACGGGCAGGAGCTGTCAGGATAGTTGTCGTTACGGCAAACTCACGTCCAATCAATGAATCCGGGATTTCCCAATAGATATGTTTATCACTTCGGTAGGTAGTAAACATACCGGGAATAACTTCCACTGGTGCTTCTTCTTTAATAAAAGTTGTAATACTTTGCTGTTGCCCGTACAGACAAGTACAGACAACAGCAAGAAATACTGCACCGATAATTCCTTTTAGCATAAAGACCGGTTTATACTATTCATAATTATAGCTAATATCAACAATCTTCCCAATAGGCTGATCGGGATCTTCGTAAACACAAATGCTGTTTTCTTCACGAGCTACATCGCCCGCCACTGTCAATTGCAATTCGACAACTACACCTTTGTCAGCAGTATTGATACCCAACCCGAGAGACATACCTAGTTTCTCCTTATATTCGCCTATTTCCTCATCGTCATCTTCCTCTCTCACACTTTCAGGGTCCTTAAATTTAAAACTAACTATCTGTGCTGACGGATCAGTTTCATAAGTATAAAGTTCAATTGCCCTTCCGCGACCAAGATCAATGCGATATAATTTATTACCCGATGTCATAAATATAAGGTTTGCCGTATACGCGTAAGAAGCTGCAAATTTTGCTGTTTCTACATTTACTTCGGACGGTAAAGCAATCGTATACCGGGCAGCACAAATCGGATCTTCATCTTGCGCACTGAATTTAAACACAGTCAGCTCTTTTCCGTTATGGGGAGCAGCAATTGCATAAGCAAAATTTCCCCCGTTTCCTCCCGTAACAATGTCATGCACTTCTAAAGACGGATCAATCTTATTTGGATCAAAGACATTTGATTCATCAGACGACATTAAATATGTCCTGACAGGTTTCTGATCAGTCCATTTAGTTCCATAATTACGTATATCTTGAGTAGCCGAATTCGGTACCATATAATCGCTAAAACCCAGAATAGAGGAAGCAAGAAAACGATGATTTTCAGAATCAAAAAACAAATAGCCTCCTCCATACGAACCATAAGCGGAAATGGCGGGAAACTCACTTTCCTTTTTTACTGAGAATGGTACACAAAATCCATCCATAGGAGCACAATATGCTTTTCCACTATTCACAAACAATTCACCATGAGTACTCATCTTATAGAGCTCGATATTCAACGGTTCCCCTTTTCCAGTCGGTTCAAAAAGTATTTTATTCGATGGATATCTCGTTATTAAAGTACTTGGAGTCAACAAGGCCAAGTCCCGATCGGTTACCACCATTAACGCCGGACTTACTTTAAAACCAAAAAAACCCAGCATACTACTTAAAAACGAATCCCCATAGTTTTTTCTTGCACTTACCGCCAAAGGTTTTCCTTCTAACGGAAATGACTGATTCAGTTCTGATTTAAAGACATCCGGATAAACATAATATCCTTCCGGAGTACCCTCTATCGCTCCTAATACTCCCTTTCCTTCTTTTTCCTGCAATACAAACCAGCAAGGATTTAAAGGACGAATAATTGCAACTTCACCTATCTGATACCAGGTTGTTCCATTCTTTTTATCCGTAATGACCAACATCAAACCTATATTTTCGGATTCATAAGGCTCGACTGTTACTTTACATTCTTTGCCTACGGAATAATCTTTATAATCACTAAGTCTGTCCGACCCCGCTTTCTTTCCTTCGATTGTTTTCTTCCATTGAAATACAAGGTTTTTCTCATTTTGCTCCAAAGTCTGAGAAATCTCGGGTATAATTGAAACTTCGACTGCTTCCTCTTTAGGCATACGTACCTTCGTTTCAGGTATTACGATATCCATCGTATTTACATCATGATAATCGTAATCTCCCTTGTCATCGTAACAGCCTGTTTGCAATAAAGCCGCTCCGATAAAACTTACTATACAGATGATATATTTCCTCATAACGTTTCTTTTTAATCTTATTCATATTCTATTTCATCACCCTCTTCACCTAAAATCGGTGGATTTCCCTCCTCCTTATATTCTCTATAAGCTTGCTTGATTACATCAATATCTTCATCTTCCAAATCATCCCATACACGTTGACATACATCCATAATAAACATATATTTAGCATCGCTATAACTGCCAAATCCCACATAATCACTCCATTCGGTCGGTTTCAACTCCCATCTGACATTTAAAACGATTTGATTCTTTTCTACCAGACCTTTATCAAACTGATGAAGAGGGTTATTCAAATCAAACTCCAGATAACAACCATAAACATTTCTACCTGCCTCTACTTTCGGACGATTTATTTTATAATAGAATATCTGGCAAACTGTATCAAGGTCAGTATATGTATACTTGCTTTCCAATAATACATCCACTGAATTCTGATAATCATTATTCGGAGTTACTTTCACACAGAAATCACGATTCTCTTTCAAAAAATCTCCTTGTATTCTTACCTCGAAACTGTCTACAGCATAAGGTTCTTTCTTCACATAATCCGTATCAACCAAAGTACGGACATGCGTAGTGCTACCATAGAAATTGATACGAGGTGTCTGGTCATATAAGTCTATCTCGTTTTCACTGCATCCTACATAAATGCCGCAAACAAGAATAGCTAAAACAAAATATATAATACGTTTCATAATGCTTCATCATTTAGAGTTGTTTCCAAAAATATACTCGTCATCCGGCAACGTCATCTGATAATGGGCTTCAGTCATCGTTTCAATCCCACAACCATAATAAGTGCTATAATTATGCGCTTTCAAGAAATAGAAAAGTTGACCTTCCGCGAAATATTCTTTTCTATATTCTTTCATTATCTCATTAATACGTTTAGTCTGGTTTTTGTCTTCTTCCGAAGTATTATCAAGGTCATCATATCCGGTAGTCGGTATTTCATCACTATAAGAGATACCACGTGCAAAACGTACGGTATTTAACGCGTCAGCACTTTCCGATGCAGAAGGAACACATTCTGCTACAATATAATACATTTCGGGTAAGCGTATCAAAGGGATAGCGTCAGCACCGGAATAAGCATATCCGCCATTCAAAGGTTTCTGATTATATTTTCTACAAAAAACATCTGTCCGACTTGCCCCATTAATAACCTCAAACATTTCCGTATTTTTTCTCCAGTCAGTATTCCCTGCATCGGCAGTTTCATAGAAGAATTTAAATTTATCTCCATCCAGATAGAAATGTTGCTGAGTATTGGTATTCTCCATATCCATATAATTTCCAATAAGCAAATTGGAGAATTCATTGACTGTTATTCCAAAGATTTGCTCTGCGTAGCGTATGGAATTGTAATTGGAAGCAGTCTGCGATTTATACAATGTAAAATACTTAGAGGCAGCAATCACTTGTTTAGCGTACTCTGTGGCCAATCCTTTACTTTCCGCATCACCTTTGTAACAATATACACGAGCCAGCATAGCTTTAACCGCATATAGATTCATACGAAACTCACGATTGACAAGAAAATGATTTTTATCTATAAAATCTTCATCCGTCTGATCGGTAAAGAAATCAAGAGGATCACTCTCTTTCAGTAATTTTTCAGCGTCATTCAAATCTTTGAGAATAGCGTCAACCACTTCGCTGGCTGGTAAAACAGGAGTGGCATCCTTATCAAAAGCAATACGGTAGGGTATAGCTTTGGATGCAGGATGTTCTTTATAAACAGGACCGAACATACGCAACAAATCAAAGTGAAGAAAAGCGCGAAGCCCGAGTGCCTCTCCCTTCATAGTTTCATAATAGCGTTCGGTAACTAAAACATCTTTATTTTTGTCTACGTACTCCAAGAAGTTATTAATATTGGCTATGATGTTATACATCGTTGAGTAAATCCCATTCTTCTTACTCAAAAACATGTTCTCATAATCGAACACGATACTTTGGTCGAAAACAGCATTTGTATTATACCCCGGATAATCGGAATATAATCCTGCCAACTCATCCAAATAAGCATAAGTCAAGTCTCCGGCATATAATGTCGTGGTTCCCAACTTCAAATAAATACCTGTAAGCGCATCCTTAAATCCTGATTCCGACTCAAATTGCTTGTCGGTAGGAATAGAAGTCTTCGGAGATACATCCAACCAGTCGCTGCAAGACATAAGTCCCAGCATTGTTGTTGTTAATAGTATATATATTATCTGTTTCATACAAATAGGTTTTTAATTAGAAAGCAACATTCAGAGCAAATGTAAACTGACGGGAATACGGATAGTACAAACCTCTTTCGCGTTTCACTGTAGACCAATAGAAAAAGTCTTCCATATTAAACGTCACTTTAGCGGAACTCAATCCCCAATGACTAATAAATTTTGTATTAGTACGATCCATACGATAGTAAACAGACAACGAACTTCCCTGGAATATATTTTCATCCATTATAAACCGGGAAGTGGCTTTCGTTTCCAAACCGTTAGGATTAAGAATACGGAACTGTGCCTTATCACCCGGTTTCGCCCAACGTAGCTGAGTTACCCGTCGATCTACATTATATTTCAAATTAGCATTTTCCACCTTGTCAAGCAAGGTCTGATTATATACCTGACCGCCAAACTGATACCTGAAGCTGACATCTGCTCCCCAACCTCTGTATGTAAAGGAAGAATTAATATATCCTTGCCATTTAGGTTCTGTATTACCAATAGGTACTACATCATTCGCACTCCAGTTAACGGCACTCGTCATCTCCCCGTTACGTTTCAATAATATTTCATCTCCGGAAGCCGGATCAATACCTAATGAACGTACTACCCAGATACGGGAAAGAGATTCACCTTCTTCATAACGTGGCAACGGCGTATCTTTTAAATCTGATGCACTTTTATCATTTCTGTATTTCATCGCTTCCGATATTTTCAATAGTTTGTCAGTATTATGAGAACCGTTTACTGTAATTGTCCAATAAGCTTGTTTAGCAGTGTTTTTATAAGGAATAGCCGAGAGAGAAATTTCCCAACCCTTATTCTCTATCTTTCCCAGATTTTCCGGATAACTGCTGAAACCAAGAGAAGGAGCAAGACTTATATTGGCAACCATATTATCTGTTATTTTCCGATAATATTCCACACGTGCAGTAAAACGCTGATCGAAAAACCCGAGTTCCAAGGCAAGATTAGTACTTTTTGTAGTCTGCCATTTTAAACTTTCATTATGCATAGCCAAGATTTCCGAACCTGTTGCATCCGACGAGTAATAAGGAAGCAGTAAATTGGAATATGTATAATAACCATGTGCCTGATAAGGATCAAAACCTTGGGAACCGGTCGTACCGTATGTACCCCTCAAAATAAAATCAGAAATAAAAGATACATCTTTCAAAAAGTTCTCTTTTTTCAAATCCCAACGTAATCCGGTTGACCAGAAAGGAGCCCAACGGTTATTTTTTCCAAATTGAGAAGAACCGTCCAAGCGTATATTAAAGTCGAACGAATACTTATATTTATAAGAATAGCCTCCAGCAACTACCCAACCAATGGAGCGCGTTGTCCTCTCATCTCCTGTCACCTTCTCATTATATTTCTTACCAAACAACAAGTTATCCATATTATCATTCGGGAAACCAGTCACATAGTTTCCATAAGTCTCCGAATTATTCT
The DNA here is from genome assembly GCF_002632415.2 of Bacteroides celer. Classification (NCBI taxonomy): domain Bacteria; kingdom Pseudomonadati; phylum Bacteroidota; class Bacteroidia; order Bacteroidales; family Bacteroidaceae; genus Bacteroides; species Bacteroides celer. Next base: position 6,012,809 of record NZ_CP178209.1, read on the forward strand.
CCAATACACTCATACGTGCATTAGCAGTCAGGTAGTGATCTTCCAGTTGCTTATTCCAGCTTCCTGTTAAATCTATGCCCCAATTGACAGCTTCGCTCTGACTTCTGCGGTAATCACCTCTTAAGGTAGGATCAGTCACATTATCAAAAAGCGTATGTTGTGCAGGACGAAAAATATCACGATGTCCTACGCTCTTGGACAGATTAAAAGCTCCTTCAAACCGTAATTCATTAGTAGGATTATATTCCACCTTGAAAAGTTCACGTACTGTAAAGTTTTTACTTTGGTCTTTACTGTTGAATGTCGTATTATACATCGGATTCAGGTAGCTCGACTCACCACCCACTCCTTCAAAATTATCAAGCCGTTTTTGTATTTCTCCGTTCTCTCCATACGGACGCAGATAAGGATTCAAGCGGGTATATTCACTAAAACTTCCCCACGGAGACTCATTAGCCACCGAATTATCCAACGTAATGCTATTCTTTAACAACACCTTTTTCAGACGATACTGAAAATCAAGTGAACCGGTCAGTACATCACGTTTGCTGTCTTTCATCACACCCGGAGAACTATTATATCCGACATACATCCGATAGCGTAAGGCTTCATCACCACCTTCCAGCGTAACTGTATGTCGTTGTTGGAAAGCTGTTTGCAAAGGCTTGTCCAGCCAATAAGTATTTACTCCTGCCAGCACTTCACGCAATTTAGATTGATAGAGCTGCCATTTTTCAACTGTTTCGCCGCCGTATGTATAAAGTCCGCTTTGCAACTCTGCATCTATCTTCTCTCTTGCATTCATCAAGTTATACCCGGTCATATCCGGAGCTTCAATACGAAGTTCCCCACCATAAGTCACCCAAATCCGTCCCGGTTTGGGAGTCTTGCTTTCGATAACAATTACTCCATTTGCCGCACGCGAACCATAAATAGCCGTAGCTGCCGCATCTTTCAACACAACGATGGAAGCAACACGGTCGGGATCCATATCAGCAAGTGTCTGTATACTGATTTCAAATCCGTCCATGATAAGCAGCGGTTGATTGGCATAGGTCTCATATTCGCCCTGAACTGCCAGCACATCATTACTGGTAGAATTAAAATCTACCGCAGACTGTGTAGCCATATCCATATTTGCACCGCCACGCATACGCATATCAGGCAGATTATTCGGATTAGACCCCATATTGATATTATCCATGATGCGAAGCCCGGGAGCGACAGCAGCTATCGCTTTAGCCACATTATTCGTACTATATTTTTTCAGGTCTTCACCCTTGATAGTAACAGCAGAACCGGTGAATCCCTCTTTCTTCCTATTGAACATACCTGTCACCACTACCTCATCCAGTGCCTTTGTATCAGACTTCATCACTACCGACATATAGGATGAAGGATTCAAGAACTGGGTTTCCAAACCTACATACGATATTCTGACTCGGCTATCTTTCGGAACATCAGAGAGCTGAAAATTACCATTATTATCTGTAATAGTACGGATATTACTAGAACCTTCCACTATAATAGTAGCACCAATAACCGGAAATCCGTCTTCCTCGGAAAAAACTTTTCCCTTTACTTGTGAGAAAAACTTCTTAGAATCTTTTTTTGTGATATTTATGAATTGTCCGTCAATGTGGTATTTTAACGGATTTTTTCCAATAATCACTTTCAATGCTTCATCAACTGTAGCTTTTTCTACTTTTCCTGTAGAAGTATAAGAACTGATTTCATCGTAGATAAAAAGCACTTTATATCCCGATACCTTTTCAAAACGTTTAAAAATAGAGGGCAACCCTTCATTTTTAAACTCCATTGTTAGTTGCTTTTCCTTACCTGTTTGTGCTTCAACACGCCATGAATAAGCAAAAAGGAAAAACAAGAATAAAACAATGAACTTTTGTGCTTGATTCTTTTTCATAAGCCTGAATAGTTAAATAATATTTCATTCTTTTAATTGTATACGAAGTTTAAAAAAGAATGGTTACCCTTAAAAGAGTTTTTTTTCAGAAATATATTTTTCTATTCAGATTTATATCTTTTTGCTTGCTTTTTATTCGATAATTAGTTTTCCTGCTTCAAAATAAGCATGTATTCTCTCCATTCGATTCAATAATTCAATCAAATGAAAGATGTCTTGATGACGATTTGCAAAGAAATGCATACGAAGATCCATGATTTTGCTATTGCGGAACTCAATATCTATATTATACCAACGCCCTATTTCTTTCATCATGTCAACCAGAGCAACATCGTCAAAATAGAAAAATCCTTCCTTCCAATATAAAAATGATTCAATATCCACCTCTTTCACAGCAAATGTTCCGTTAGAAGAAAGTTGTGCACTTTGTCCCGGCATCATTTCAACACTATGAACTCCACAAGTATCGCTAACAGCCACTTTTCCTGTAATGAGCGTAACACGAACGTCAGTAGGAGAGTAGCTACGCACATTAAATTCCGTTCCTAATACGCGAACCTGTATATTTCCAGTTTTTACAATAAAAGGATGTTCTGCATCTTTAGTAACTTTAAAATAAGCTTCACCTTCCAAAGAGACGACTCTTTCTTTTCCTTTAAAAATCGTAGGGTAAGCTAATCGGCTGTCTGAATTCAAGAAGACTTCGGTTCCTTCGGATAAAACAACTTTGAATGTCTCTCCCCTGGGAATACTTAATCTATGTATCTGTACTTTCTGCTTTCCTACTTCCTTGGTTTCTGTCTGAAGAAGAGCACGACTATAATCTATTTCTTTAGAAGACAACTGTGCAGTAGAGGAAGACGAAAGAGATTCTACCACTTCTTTTAGTGGTTTTATTTCCTTCTCATCATTCACTTGTAAAGTGACTTCTTGGGCAACATGATTGGCTTGAAACACTTGAATGATTTCCGGTTGCGACGAAATCATCATTGCACGCAAAACTAAAATTATGACAACAGCTGCCGCTACACCTGTGATACTGGCCCACAACAGCATGCGTGTATTTTTTCTTCGATTGTTTTTAGAATGTTTATTATGAAAATCTGCCATTTCATTCCGGACATCAATTGCCAGCATATTTTGTTTTTTCTGCATCTCTATCACAATTTCTGCCAAATCAGAACATGCTTGCAAGCATTCCTCATCTTCTTTCAAATTATGTAATTGATCAGCAGTTATATGAGAACGATTCTCCATAATTTCCAGGAGTTCTTCTTCCGACTTACTTATATTTATATTCTTTTCATCCATAAATAATGTATTCAATATATATATTTACGTTTTAAAGTCTATTCCGGTTACCCTCTTGCCCCAATTCTTCGCGAAGAATACGCAAAGCCTTTACTATATTCTTATGAATAGCCGCAACACTTACATTCAATTCTTCGGCCACTTCTTTATATTTCTTATTATGAATATAGCATGCTTCCAATATATGATAATTATAAGGAGTCAACTTTTCCATAGCTTTACGAATACGCAAAACACGAGAATCAGAATGTTGTGAATCGACTTCTATCATTTTATCAGTTAATTGCGAAGTGAACTCTACATATTCTTCATGGATATTTTGCTTGCGAAGATAGTCAATGCAACGTGTACGAATGATTGTATAAAGATAAGTTTTAGCCGTCGCTTCTTCTATCTTTTCATAATTACGCCACAAATACTCAAAAGCATCACTTACGATATCTCTGCATACCTCAGCGTCATTTATAAAATAATATGCAAAATATACAAACTGTGCATACCATTCATTAAACATTTTGTCAAAAGTAGCCCTGTCATCCATTTAATATCGTATTCTTCTGTTATTTCTGGCAGACAAATATACATTAAAACTTAATACGCAGTTGCATTTGTACATCTGCTTTTTTATTTCCACAGATCAAATCATTGCCCGAACCGATCTCATTCCGGTCTAAATAGACTGTTTCGCCAAACTTGGTTATGAACAACCAATGCTTATTCAGTTCATATCTGAAACGAACGGAGCAGCGAAATCCACGACCTTGGAAGGACGGTGTGTAAAACGTATAAAGCAATCCGCTTTCCGAAGCATATACACGCGAATCATAATCGTCTGTAAAAAAGTAACTGCCCTGAACGTCAGCAAACAGCCTGGCCCAAGGCAGTTGGGAGGATATCATTTGTGTAACCTGATATCCTATATTAGCAGCTCTGTCCTGAGAATGAAAATGATTATAATCTAAAGTTGTACGACTGCTTAACACATCTCCTAAAGAATAGTTCAAACGGTAGCGAAGTTGATGGTGAAAAATAGGAAGTGTTAGTGTTCCTTTACTACCTGTCCAATCCCTTTCTTTGCGTTTATAGCGGTACTTCAGATACATGGATAGATGGCTGCGTGGAGTGAAAGTGGCTTGAAGCAATCCGTCTGTTCCGCGAGAGGGTTTATTTACTCTGTATTTTTTCCACGGAAAAGAAAATAAATCGAATGAGGCGAAAAATTTCCAATAGGCAAAAGGAGAAGTCTCCATGCCGATATAATATCCCTGTTCATTTTGTGTCGTACTTCCTTCACCGAAAGAATGGGCGAACATAGCCCAATAGTTATAAGAATAAAACCGGTGTATCAACATGATTTGAGTGTTTTGAACCGGTGAATACTGCAAACGGTTCAAAGAGGCCCAACCTTGTTTTCCGATGGCCGTCTCTCCTTGAAAAGAAAAACGATGCCAGCGATAAGCATAATCAATCCCTAGATTATAGAAGTTGTTTCCATGAAGATTGTATTTGGAATAGCCTGTTAATTCCGGTTCGTATGGTCGGTTGAAAAGGTAGTAAATACCGGTGATACCCAGTCGGATACGGTTGTGTTGATAACTCACGTGTCCACCTGTTAATTGCATGGTGAATAGGTTCTTTTTATCCGCTTCTTTTTGACTTCGGTGCAGTCCGGTTTTATAGATAGAGGTGATTTCTCCGTCAGTGATTACTCCATCTAATGAACGGTGTGAATAGAAACCGGAAAGATCCCAATCTTTAGATAAAGCAACAGTGGCGGCCACTCCCCAAAAATAATTGTATTCATCGCTGGAAGAGTGTTTCTTTATTCCGCCACTGCGATTGTTGAAAGAAGAGGCATAAATTGTTTTTCCCATCAGATAATCAGTGCTAATCACTAATCCTTGTCCGAAACTAAGCCGATAGTTACCAATAGCTAATGCTTTTAATCGTCCACAATCTTTTAATAACAGATAAAAGGAATAATAATCATAGCCGTAGCGATTGTGTAAAGCTCCAAAAGGTTCTCCAGCATCTTTTTCAGCAACGACTCCTGCATAGAGTCGGTCACTGTATCGGAAACTGTATTTCACAGAGTTATAAACAGAAGGTCCTAAATAGGTATGTTCATAACCTTTTCGCCTATAAAATGGTATATCAAAGCGAGTTAACAGCTCATTTTTTCCATATTTCGCTGCGCTTTTCAACAGACTTTTCCACCGAAAAGCAGGTTCATTGTTAATAGCTTTTATACAGACAAAAGGTAGTAAATACTGGATTGTTTGCCTATCCATCTCTTCTACCAGTTGAAGTTCATAGATGGTTTTCATCTGTCCGTGTATATAGATGTAGGCCAGCAAATGTTCAATCTGAATATCACTAAGGAAAGGAAACTGTTCGAGTTGTTCACGGGTAGCAACATTCAAATTAACTGGTTCCTGCATACGATTGGAAAGTTCTTCCAATTCATTTTCCCAATTAGGAGTATTAACAGAGTTATCAGTTCCGTTATTAACGGATAAATCTTCAAGAACATCTTCTAAAAGACTTTCAGAAAGGTTTTGAGCACTACAAGCAGGAATTATTAACAGGCTGTTTATAATACTTATCAACCGTAAAAGTTGAATAGTTTTCATCAATAAAATGGTTTATTCTTCCTGCTTTTTAACAGATAAGGCCGCAAAGATACTTTAAATAGGTTAACATCGAAGAGAAATGTCTGAATAATAAAATTTTAATTCTATTTTTGTATCGTGAAAAGAAGGCTTAACATAGTAGTAATGACGCTGTTTGCTATTGTTTGTTGTTCGTTGCGCCTGCAAGCTCAAGATAAACAAAGCATCAATGGATATTTGGTTCCGATGTGTATCTACAATGGAGATACCATTCCATGTGTCCAGTTAAGAACTGTGTATATTTTCCGTCCGTTGAAATTCAAAAATGAAAAGGAACGCCAGGAATATTACCGACTGATCCGCAATGTGAAAAAGGTATATCCTATCTCCAGAGAAATTAACCAGGCCATCATTGAAACTTACGAATATCTTCAGACTTTACCCAATGAGAAAGCCCGCCAAAAACATATCAAACGGGTTGAAAAAGGATTGAAAGATCAATATACTCCCCGAATGAAAAAACTCTCGTTTGCACAGGGAAAACTGTTGATTAAATTAATAGACCGCCAAAGCAATTCTACCAGTTATGAACTGGTAAAAGCATTTATGGGACCTTTCAAAGCGGGATTCTATCAGACTTTTGCTGCATTGTTCGGAGCCAGTTTAAAAAAAGAATATGATCCGCAAGGTGAAGACAAACTAACGGAACGTGTAGTGTTGATGGTGGAGAACGGACAGATCTAAAATCAATCAGCTTATAAGTTTATAAACTTTATAAACTAATTGATCACTACTCAACCATACTAGTTATCATTTCAAGAATTAACAAGCTTCCTGCAAGGTATTAATTTCCGGTTTCTCAGAAGTTAATACTTGAGTTCCCAGCTATTAATATGTATCATATAGGCTGTTAATACCTGAAAACTCAAGTATTAACAGCCTGAAAACGAACTATCAACAACTATAATAATAATTACCCAACACCCATAGAATCAACATGGCTCCATATAGTTATAAACAGAACATAGTTATTGATTATGAATGAATTAACTAAGCTATTAACTCGTTATAAACAACTTATTAACCAATCCTGTATTATGACTATTAGTGTAACTTTTTGAACAAATCCCAAATCACAATACCAGTAGTTACGGAAACATTCAACGAATGTTTTGTACCATATTGAGGAATCTCTATACAGCCATCCGAATGGTTAATAACCTCCTGCTGTACCCCTTTCACTTCGTTTCCCATAACGATAGCGTACTTCTTGGTTTTATCCAGCTGGAGTTCATCAAGCATGATGCTTCCTTCCGCCTGCTCTACAGAATAAACGATATACCCTTCATTTTTGAGGTTATCAACAGCATCAACAGCGTTATTAACATACTTCCAGTCGACAGTGAACTCTGCACCCAGCGCAGTCTTATGCATTTCAGGGTGCGGTGGGGTAGCTGTTATACCACACAGATAGATACATTCAATACGGAAAGCATCCGAAGTACGGAACACAGAACCTATATTATGCAAACTACGAATATCATCCAGCACTACCACCAGAGGCAGTTTTTCAACCTGTTTAAACTCTTCGGCACTGATACGGTTCAGCTCTGTTATTTTCAGTTTACGCATACGTCTTTTCTTTTATTATGTTCTTGTCCACAAAGGTAATTCTTTTCAGTTAACAAGGTGTTGATAACGGTTTAAAACCTGTCAAAACTATCGGCAAAGATTTTGAAAAATAATTCTTGCATTATTCAAAAGAAGATATAAGAGGCCTTCATTATGAACATTCCAAAAAACTAACCCAAAACTTTCTACACAGACATAAACATATTTTTCAGCACTTATCTACCTGTTTATATCCATAAAGTTTTTAACTTTGCACTTTATCAACAGGGAGTTAATAGCAAACTTCCATTTGACGGCATTTAACGATGCTTTCATTGATAATGAAGCAAGTAGGACAGGATATCTTGCCCTTTATATCAGTTCATAACCGACTCATAAAGTAGAAGTATGGACTAATAACTTATCCGGCAAGAAAAATCGTATTTATTTGCTAACATTATTAACAGGCTATCATCACTAACAAAGGATTTTTTTAAAAGGAAAGAAATAAGAATATTATTATGAATGAACTCATAAAGGCTATTAACGAGCTAAAGAAAGAAAAGAATGCAATCATTCTGGGACACTACTACCAGAAAGGGGAAATACAAGACATCGCCGATTACGTTGGCGACAGTTTGGCATTGGCTCAATGGGCAGCCAAAACGGAAGCGGACATTATTGTGATGTGTGGCGTTCACTTTATGGGGGAAACGGCAAAGGTGCTTTGTCCGGACAAGAAAGTGTTGGTACCCGACATGGCGGCAGGTTGTTCGTTGGCGGACAGTTGTCCGGCGGATCAGTTTGCACAGTTTGTCAAAGAGCACCCGGGATACACCGTTATTTCGTACGTCAACACAACAGCTGCCGTGAAAGCAGTGACAGATGTGGTGGTGACTTCCACCAATGCGAAGCAGATCGTGGAAAGCTTCCCCAAAGATGAGAAAATAATCTTTGGTCCGGATAGGAATTTGGGTAATTATATCAACTCTGTTACGAACAGGAATATGTTGCTTTGGGACGGTGCCTGTCATGTGCATGAACAGTTCTCTGTTGAAAAGATTGTGGAATTGAAGACGCAGCATCCCGAAGCATTGGTGCTGGCACATCCCGAATGTAAGAGTACGGTTTTGAAACTGGCGGATGTGGTAGGGTCTACGGCAGCATTGTTGAAGTATGCAGTGAATCATCCGGAAAACACCTATATTGTGGCTACCGAATCGGGTATCTTGCATGAGATGCAGAAGAAGTGTCCGCAGACGACGTTTATCCCTGCTCCGCCGAACGATAGTACGTGTGGATGTAACGAGTGTAGCTTCATGCGATTGAATACGTTAGAGAAGCTCTATGAGTGTCTGAAGAATGAAGCACCGGAGATTACAGTAGATCCGGAGGTGGCTAAGAAGGCAGTGAAGCCGATTCAGCGGATGCTGGAGATTTCGGCTAAGTTGGGATTATAAAGAAATTTGGTTTCTATTATTGTTCTTGAATGAATAACAATTAGAAGCTGTCTTAAAATAATTCAATTCTTTAAAGATAAAAAAATCCTCCCAGTTTATTAACCGAGAGGATTTTTTATTGTTGATTATTGAATCAATTATTTTTTATTTGGATTCTTCCGAACTTTGAAGCATCTGGAACAACTTATCCAACTTCGGAGCCATGATAATCTCTGTACGGCGATTCTTGCTTCTTCCTTCTGCTGTTTCGTTGTCATCGACAGGCATATATTCACCGCGGCCGCTAGGCTGAATCTGCAAAGGATTTACATTGTAATTTTTGATGAGGATACGAACTACGGAAGTGGCACGGATCACACTCAAATCCCAATTATCCTTGAATTGTACAGTATTGATCGGTTTGTTGTCCGTATGTCCTTCGATAAATACGTCGATGTCCGTCTGTTTGTTCAATACTTCGGCCAGTTTGCCGAGAGCTTCCTCTCCACGTTTATCTAGGCGGGCACTTCCTGACTGGAATAATAATTTGTCGGACATCGCTACATATACTTTTCCGTCTTTTTCGCGAACGGTCAGCTCGTCAGTACTAAAACCAAGTAATGCATCTTTTACATTACTCAAGAGATTTTGTACCTTATCATTCTGTGCCTTAATCATGTCCTGCAATTCATTGATCGTGCGTTCTCTTTCGTTCAGCTCATTTTTCTTCTGGCTCAACAGCGCATTCAGTTTTTCCTGTTCAGTCATGTTGACATTCAACATACTCTGATATTGGCGGATACTGTTCCCCATCTTGGTCGTATCACGCAAGAGGTTTTTGACTTGTGCCGATAGCTGGTTACCAACTTCGCGGGAGTTATTCAACAACCCTTGCAGACTGTCTTTGCTTGCGGTGGCTGCCATCTCTGCAAGCATGAACTTCTTTTTTGTTACACACGAAGTACACAATAGGAGCGTAAGTAAAGTAAATAAAGTAATTTTCTTCATTGTGTTTTATATTTTAAGTGGGTATGTATAATCAGCTTTGCAGAAACTCACAAAGTTTCTGTACAGCCAGTGCACGATGGCTGATTTGGTTCTTGATATCATTTCCCAATTCGGCAAAAGTCCGGTCGTAACCTTCAGGCATGAATACAGGATCGTAGCCAAATCCGGAATCACCACGTTTTTCTTTGATTATTTCGCCTTTTATCACTCCTTCAAAGAGATACTCCTTTCCGTCCAGTATCAACGAAATAGCGGTGCGGAATTGTGCTTTACGGTTTTCTTTTCCGTCCAGTTCGTGAAGAAGTTTGAGCATATTTGCCTGGGCGTCGTGTCCTTCACCTCCTGCATAGCGGGCGGAATAGACTCCGGGAGCTCCGTTCAAGGCTTCCACTTCCAATCCCGTATCATCGGCAAAACAATCCAGATGATAGTTTTTGTAGATATAGGAAGATTTTAATAACGCATTTCCTTCCAGTGTTTCAGCAGTTTCGGGAATATCCGCTTGGCAACCGATATCATTGAGACTTAATAATTCTACTTGATCTCCCAGGATAGCGGCCACTTCTTCCAGTTTATGAGCATTATTGGTAGCAAATACAAGTTTGTGTTTTATCATCTTATTTTTTGTTTTAACAGGGTTGTTCACTACTTATCAACCGGTTATTATTTCACTTTCAGCTTATCGAATCCTTCGCCATACACACCGATAACGGAACTTTGAGAGATAAAAGCATTCGGATCAATGCGTTTTACCAAACGGAAAATTTCGAGTGACTGACGTTTCTTGGCAAGTACTACCAACACTTTCACATTGGTTTTACTATACCATCCCGTACCGTCGAGTACCGTTACTCCCCGGTCGGCGTCTTTAATGATACGGTCGGCTATTTCATCATATTTCTTAGAGAAGATGAAGAATTGAACCGATTGACGGGCACTGTTGATAATCCAGTCGAGCACAACACCAATAATAAACAGGGTGACAAAACCGAAAATAACCCGGCGCCAATCATGAAATATAAAGTAACAGGAGCTGATAATGAATACATCACAAATCATAATCATTCGTCCAAGCGATACATCTTTGTATTTATTGACGATGGCTGCGATAATATCTGTTCCACCCGTACTTCCATTGTAGTTGAAAGTGATACCGAGGCCTACACCACACATGGCTGCACCGATAATACAGGCCATGAAATCCTGTCCTGTACCAAGCAATAGCGGCTTGCCGTCCGGCGTCATATCCGGTGCTTCTACGTAATTGTTCACCACCAACTGGAATAACCAAAGCAGAAAAGTCAGCGTAAAAATAGCATAAGTGGTTTTTATACTAAATTTTGGACCTAATACCCGGATTGCGAAGGTCATCAGAACTGCATTAATGATGAAGTATGACCATTGGATTGGGAATCCTGTTGCATAATAGATAATAGCTCCGATACCGGTAGTTCCTCCGGTAGTTATCTGATAAGGTAACAGGAATGCAGCCCATCCCAAAGAATAGCTTATCAATCCGAGAGTGATATAGATGTAATCTTTCACTTCTCTCATTATTTCCGCTTTTGTCAGTTTATGCATGGATTTTAAGTTCAAGTATTAGGTAATAAGTATTAACCTGACGGATATATTTGGAAAACGACTACGGATAATACTTATTACTTAATACTTATTGTTTTATACTTAATACTTTAAATTACAATGTTTACAATCTTTTTCGGAACGACAATGATCTTTTTCGGAGTCTTGCCATCAATCCACTTTTGTGAACGTTCGTCGGCCAATACTGCGGCTTGGATAGTGTCCGAAGCTTCATCTGCTGCAAATTCCATATTGAAACGTGCCTTTCCGTTGAAAGAGATGGTATAGTTGATAGTATCTTCTTTCAGATATTCTTCGTTGTATGCAGGCCATTGGGCGTCGCATACGGAAGTTTCGTGTCCCAATACATCCCACAACTCTTCGCAGACATGTGGAGCGAAAGGAGCGAGAGTGATAACGAGCTGTTCCAGAATCTCTTTTTTGCTGCATTTCAGGTTGAAGAGTTCGTTTACGCAAATCATGAATGCGCTGATAGATGTATTGTAAGAGAACTGTTCAATATCACCAGTCACCTTCTTGATTAATTTATGAAGGCTCTTCAATTCTTCTTTTGTTGCAGGTTCGTCTGTCACCAGATATTCGTCCGTACGGCTGTAGAACAACGACCAGAATTTACGGATAAAACGGTGTACACCGTCGATTCCGTTTGTATCCCACGGTTTAGACTGTTCTACCGGGCCAAGGAACATTTCATACATACGAAGTGTATCCGCACCGTATTTCTCAACAATCATATCTGGATTGACTACATTGAACATAGATTTACTCATTTTTTCAACTGCCCATCCGCAAACATATTTTCCGTCTTCGAGGATAAATTCGGCTGTTTTATATTCAGGACGCCATGCTTTGAATGCTTCCAAATCCAAAATATCATTAGATACGATATTTACGTCTACATGGATAGGAGTAACTTCGTACTGATCTTTCAGGTTCAGCGAAACGAAAGTATTGGTATCTTTGATACGATATACAAAGTTGCTGCGACCTTGAATCATTCCTTGGTTTACTAACTTTTGGAAGGGTTCTTCCATTACAGACACACCCATGTCATACAGGAATTTATTCCAGAAACGAGAATAAATCAAGTGACCTGTTGCATGTTCGGTACCACCTACATATAGGTCTACATTTTTCCAGTACTGGTCAATTTTCGGATCAACCAATGCCTGATGATTATGCGGGTCCATGTAGCGGAGATAATAAGCCGAAGAACCGGCGAATCCCGGCATGGTGTTCAGTTCCAGCGGGAAGACGGTTACATGGTCAATCTTCTCATTTTCTACGATACATTTGTTTACTGTATCCCAAGCCCATTTAGTTGCGTGTCCCAATGGAGGCTCACCTGTTTCGGTAGGCAGGAATTTAGCGACTTCCGGAAGTTCCAGCGGCAGGCTGGCTTCGTCAATTATATAGGGCATTCCGTCTTTGTAGTAAACAGGGAACGGCTCACCCCAGTAACGTTGGCGAGAGAAAATAGCGTCACGCAGACGGTAGTTCACTTTCACACGACCCAGATTGTGCTCTTTTACATATTTCTTGGTTGTTTCTATCGCTTCTTTGATAGTCAGTCCGTTCAGAGAAAGATCACAGTAAGGAGTGACATCAAGACGTGGAGAATTGCAAACAATACCTTCTTTTGCATCGAAACTTTCTTCGCTAACATCACAACCTTCTACCAACGGACGGATTTCCAATCCGAAATGTTTGGCAAATGCATAGTCGCGGCTATCATGAGCAGGTACAGCCATAATAGCTCCTGTTCCGTATCCGGCCAGTACGTAATCGCTGATCCATACAGGTACTGCTTCACCTGTGAACGGATTAATAGCATACGAACCACTGAACACACCGGTGACACTACGGTCGGCAATACGTTCGCGTTCCGTACGTTTTTTGGTACGATCGAGGTAAGCGTCTACTTCTGCTTTTTGTTCAGGAGTCGTTAACTGTGCCACCAATTCACTTTCCGGAGCCAATACCATAAAGGTAACACCGAACATGGTATCTGCACGAGTGGTGAAAATAGTGAATTCAAGGTCACTGTCTTTTACTTTGAATTGCACTTCAGCACCTTCCGAACGTCCGATCCAGTTTCTTTGGGTTTCTTTCAGAGAATCTGTCCATTCGATCGTATCCAATCCGTCGAGCAAGCGTTGTGCATACGCAGATACACGCAAACACCATTGGCGCATTTTCTTCTGGATAACAGGAAAACCGCCACGTTCGCTGACTCCGTCTACTACCTCGTCGTTAGCCAGTACAGTTCCTAATTCGGCACACCAGTTTACCATTGTTTCACCCAGATAAGCGATACGATAGTTCATCAGGATTTCCTGCTTTTCTTTTTCGCTTTTGGCGTTCCACTCTTCGGCAGTAAAGCTGATATCTTCGCTGCAAGCGGCATTGAGTCCTTCGTTTCCGTAGATGGCGAAGGCTTTTTCCAGTTCTTCGATAGGACGGGCTTCCTGTTCATCGTTACAATAATAGCTGTTGAACATTTTTTGGAAGGCCCATTGGGTCCAATGATAATATTCCGGGTCGCAAGTACGGATTTCACGGTTCCAGTCGAAAGAGAAACCTATTTTGTCCAACTGCTCGCGGTAGCGGTCGATATTGTTGACGGTAGTGATAGCAGGATGCTGTCCGGTCTGGATAGCATATTGTTCTGCCGGCAAACCGTAAGCGTCATATCCCATTGGGTTGAGTACATTGAAGCCCTGCAGTCGTTTGTAACGGGCGTAAATATCCGAAGCAATGTATCCCAGCGGATGACCTACGTGTAGACCAGCTCCTGATGGGTAAGGAAACATGTTTAGTACATAAAATTTTTGCTTCGAATCATCTTCCGTAACTTGGTAGGTTTTCTCTTCTACCCACCTTTTCTGCCACTTCTTTTCAATTTCTCTGAAATTGTACTCCATAGTGATAAAGTTTTTATTTATAGTGATTTATACTGTTATTTCTAATTCGAGGCACAAATTTACGTGTTTATTTTCAGATAACCACGCTTTCCCTATTGACTTTCTTCTTTTTATTTTGTATATTTGAGGTCAATAATAATAAAGAAATAACAATGAAATATATAAATTTTATTACATAAAGTTCAATAGGTTAATATGCGAATTGCATAACGAGGATAACGAATGGGCAAGAAACTGTGAAGGTTCTTGCCCATTTTTGTTGCAATAATTCTATTTTAGGTATTGAAAGTGTCAAAAAAGAGTTTATAATAAACTTGGATACCGTTTATAATAAACCTCTTCATTATTTATTAAAAACTTGAATAGAGTTTATTCGATTTCGAGGATTTCGTGTAAAGAAGAAAGAATGATTGCAATGAATAACCGGCATCTTCTTTTCTTCTTTAATAAATAATTTCTACAATATACTGAATGAGTGTATTGATTATATTATTTTACAATATGTCATTGTTTTGCTCGATAATCGATCATTCAATGTACAAAGCTCCTGTTGTCTGTTCAATCAGTTCGGACTTATGAGTCAGTTCCGGATTGAATAGAAACCATCATTGAGTCAAAAAAAATGCAGAAATCGTCTGTCATATCATATAATTCTGTAATTTTGTTGTGCAAGCCCTGTAAAACTAAAACAGCATTTCCAAGTTAATCTTTTAATACTAAAAAATACATATAAGTATGAAAATGAATCTTCATTGTTTTGCGAATCTTATCCCGATAATGATTCTCGCGCTTTTCTCGAATAGCGGACTGATAAACGCAACCGAAGTCGGAAAACGTACTGACGCATTGGAAGCATCAGCCTGGAATGACTCCCAATGGATTTCCGCAGTAAACGCCCCTGTAGTGAAAGGACATAACAACGGTCGCGCAGCCGATGGCGCGAGTTGGTTCGTGTCCATCGTGAAAAACGAACAGAAAATTGTCTCTGCTAAGTGGATGACCGCTGGACTGGGAGTTTATGAGTTGTATGTGAATGGGAAACCCGTAGGCGAGGAATTTCTGAAACCGGGCTTCACACACTATGCCAAGACCAAACGTTCTTTCACTTATGATATTACAGACATCATCCGTACCAAGCCAAACGCCGAGAACATGCTTTCCGTACAGGTGACGCCGGGATGGTGGGGTGACAAAATCATAACCCCTGGAGGATATGACGGCATGATAGGCAAGAAATGTGCCTTCCGTGGTGTACTGGAACTGACTTTTTCTGACGGAAGCAAGAAGCGTTACGGTACTGATCTTAAAAACTGGAAAGCCGGAATTGCCGGCCCGGTGAAACATGCCGGTATCTTTGACGGAGAAGAGTATGATGCACGCGAGCCGATGGGCTACGAATGTGTGGACAAACTTTCCACCCCCGAAGAGAATACAGAATTCTCCGGCGATATCCTGCCTTCGGATGGAGCGGAAGTTTATCTGCGTACTGATCTCGCACTTGCTCCTGTCAAAGCATACATTTGGAAGAATGTAGAAGGAGCAAAGGAGAATGAGTTCGGTAAGGTAATTATCGCCCGTGAGTTCGCATCGGGTACGGAAATGACCGTAAGTCCGGGAGAGACGTTAGTGGTGGACTTCGGACAAAATTGTGCCGGCGTACCTTCTTTCGTATTCAAAGCCGCCGAGGGAACGGTGCTGACCTGCCTTCCTGCAGAGCTGCTCAATGATGGCAACGGTGCCAAGATTCGTGGCATGGACGGTCCGGAAGGAAGCTGCCATCGCGAAAACCTGCGCATCCCCCACACCGGCATCCGTCTGGATTACACCTTTGCTGGCGGAGATAACTATGTGGCCTATTATCCTCACTGCACCTTCTTCGGTTACCGCTATGTCTCCATAACTGCCACCGGGAATGTTGCCATCAAGTCGTTGAAGTCCATCCCCGTTACTTCCATCGCAAAGGAACTGGAGACCGGCACTATCACCACAGGCAACGACCTTGTGAACAAGCTCATCTCCAACACTTATTGGGGACAGCTATCCAACTACCTGTCCATACCCACCGACTGTCCGCAACGCGACGAGCGTCTGGGCTGGACAGCAGACACACAAGTGTTTGCAGAAACCGGTACGTTCTTTGCTAACACCATGAAGTTTTTCCATAAGTGGATGCGTGACATGCGCGACACTCAAAACAGTTTGGGCGGATTCCCCGGAGTGGCTCCCTTGGCACAATACGGTGATGAGAAAATGCGTTTGGGTTGGGCCGATGCCGGAATCATCGTGCCTTGGACGGTATGGAAGCAATTCGGTGATACGCAAATCATCGAGGAGAGCTGGAACGCCATGGACCTGTTTATGAATCACATCAACGACACCAAGTATAACCACGAGACTCTCTGCGGTGAGAACGGCAACTACCAATGGGCCGACTGGTTGAGCTACGAACCACTGGAAAGTTGTAGCGGACTGGCTTTCTCTCCCCAAGGTCCGCTTCCTGATGCCGTCAGCTATTGGAACTATTTGAGCGCTTCCTACTGGGTGATAGATGCTTTCATGATGCGGGATATGGCTGCCGCCACCGGTCGCGATGCCGCCAAGTACCAGCAAATGGCCGATTCGGCAAAGGCATACATCAAAAAGAACTTCCTCAACGAGGACGGCACCTTCAAAACCGCCATCCTCAACACCATGCAAACTCCTGCCTTGTTTGCCTTGAAGAACCAGCTTGTGGAAGGCGAAGCCAAAGCGAAGATGATAGACCGCCTGCGTGAAAACTTCGCACAGCACGATCTTTGCTTGCAGACCGGATTCTTGGGCACATCCATTCTCATGGCCACCCTCACGGAGAATGGCATGGAAGACATTGCCTATGAACTCCTCTTTCAACGTAAGAACCCAAGCTGGCTGTATTCTGTGGACAATGGAGCCACCACCATCTGGGAACGGTGGAACAGCTATATGATAGACAAAGGAATGGGACCGCGCGGCATGAACAGCTTCAATCATTATGCCTATGGATGCGTATGTGAATGGATTTGGGAAACCGTTGCCGGCATCGCAGCCGATCCTGCCACCCCCGGCTTCAAACATATCATTATGAAGCCCATTCCAGACAAGCGGTTAGGACACGTGACTGCCGAATACCGTTCCGCCGCCGGACTCATCAAGAGTGCCTGGAAATACGAAGGAGATACCTGGATTTGGGAATTCACCATTCCTAAGGGTGTTACCGCTACCGTAACCCTTCCCGGAGAGATGAAGTCAAAGGAGTATGGAAGTGGAACTTACAAGGTGACCAAATAGTTCTTCATGTAAGAATTTGATAGTAAGGAGATGTATCGAAACTCTCTTTTAACGTGATTACCCTCATTACAGCTATTTGTGATGAGGGTAATTCTTCATTTTTACAATATATGGTTATATCTTGTCTTTCTCTTCTTTTTCTATCATCTCGTCGTAATATGTTATGCGTGCAGCACATTCTCGGATAGTCACTTCGCGCAGTACCTCTGTTCGTGCCAGCATATACTCGTATTCCTCTTTGTTGACGGTGAACAGCCGGTTGTATCGCGCTTCGATATATGCCCTGCATAATTTATCAAATGCTTTATTATCTTCGAAAGTATTGGTAGGAAACACATTAGCAAATCCTCGTGAACAGCTTCTGACCATCGCTCCCAGTACTTTTAATTCATGAGATTTAGGGCGAATTCCGTTATACACAAGCGTAAATGATTTGTAGAAGCGCTCGCAGGCTTGATGTAATAAGAAAGAACCTAATTTATAGTCTCCATCTTCATAGGCTAGTTCGCCATGTCTTAAGAATCCTTCTGCTAAAGGAAAACATTCTTCATATTCTTCCTCTGCATATTGCTTAATCTCCCGATACGGCAACTTTTCAGGTTTGCCAATATGAAACGTACCATTGTCATACAACAGAATTCCGTCTTTTATAATTTCATAAAAGAAATAATGCTTCCTTCTTATAGCTCTATTAATGGTCACTGGAGTTTCTACAATAATATTAGGCGGTGCCGGATGCCGCTTTCCTTCCATTCTTGTATCATATTTAGGAACGATCACCTCGCGCGCATGCCTCTCTGCTTTATTTGCGTCTCTCGTATCACATATCACCAGAATATC